>NZ_JAKJIC010000021.1 GCF_021864535.1 Oryzibacter oryziterrae | reverse complement strand
GCGCCACCGGTCTCGGCGAGAACCTTGGTGATCGCAGCCGTCAGAGACGTCTTGCCATGGTCAACGTGACCGATCGTGCCGATGTTGCAGTGCGGCTTCGTCCGCGAAAACTTTTCCTTGGCCATCGCTTCGTCTCTCTCGAAATGTTTGATCGAGCCTGTGGGCGTGAACGGGGCATTTGCTCGGGCCACCGTTCAGTCGGCGGGTCGAATAGTGCGTTTTTCCTCAAGGTTCAAGCCCCTTCGAACGGAAATCCGCTTTGTGACGCTGCTGTGAAGGCCGCATTGGCCGAACAGGCTGCGCCAGAGCCGGCCTAGCAGGCTGAAGGCCGCGGTTTTGCCGGCTTGCTGCAGCGCCTTTGGCCGTGGAGAACCGCCGGCACAAGCGACGATCGCACAGCCTGCGAGCGGCACAGGCTGATACCGCGCTTGGGCCTTAAAAACCAAAGGGATAAGGGGAGTTTGGAGCGGGTGAAGGGAATCGAACCCTCGTATTCAGCTTGGAAGGCTGCTGCTCTACCATTGAGCTACACCCGCACGGCTTTCGAAATAGCGGCAGTGGCGGTTGAGCGCAAGCCCCCTGCCCTGCATTTTGCCAAGGCGGCTTGGCTCAGGCCGCGAGCTGACTCGCCCGCATTCAATGGTGATGGTGAATGCAGTTGCCGTGATCTGCCAGATTGCAGATCACCCGGCATTCGGACAGAGCGCCATGGCTGCAGTTGTCGATCATGGCTTGCAGTTCCTGCTTGAGTGCCATCAGGCGCTCGATCCGCTCCTCCACCTCGCGAAGCCGCTCCCTGGCAATGAGGTCGGCACGTTCGCAGGACTGGTTCGGATTGTCCTGCAAGGTCAGCAAGGTGCGAATCGCCTCGATGTCAAAGCCCAGTTCACGGCTGTGGCGAATGAAGGCCAGACGGCGGACATCGTCATCCTGGTAGAGGCGGCGATTGCCGTCTGTGCGCGGCGGCGTGGGCAACAAGCCGATCTGCTCATAGAAGCGGATGGTCGGGACCTTGACGCCGCTTTGCCGGGCAGCCTCGCCGATGGACAGTCCAACGCTCATTTTCCCTCTTGCTCCTCTAGTCGCTAGAGGAAGTAGCGTGTCGTTCAAGCAAATCAAGGGGCCAATGATGAGCACCATAGCCAAAGAGACACGCTTTCGAATCGAGGGGATGGATTGCGCGTCCTGCGCAGCCAAGATCGACACCGCCGTGCGCCGACTTCCCGGCGTGTCGGACGTCACTGTCTCCGTCACCCGCGGCACCATGATCGTGCACCATGAGCACGGCGCGGATCTCGTGGAACCGATCGCCAAGCGGGTCACCGGCCTCGGATATGGAATCGCCAAGGTCAGCACTGAACCTGCGACAGCCTCCGAGGATCAGCACGTCTGTGGCTGCGGGCACGACCATTGCCATGCTGATGGCCCGGATGAGCCCAGGCATTCGCACGCCGAATCCCATGCGCATGGTGCATCGCCAGCGCGTCACGTCCATCACGGGCATGACCACGCGCATCAGCATGGCGACGAGCGGCGCGCTGCCGGTCTGCCGATCTGGGCGACAGGAAAGGGTCGGTTGACGATTGCCAGCGGTGTTGGTCTGGTGGCAGCCTGGTCACTCGGAAGGCTAGTCCCCGACGTTGAGGTCTGGCTGTTTGCGGCCGCCATGCTCATCGGCCTTGTCCCGATCGCTCGCCGTGCCGTGATGGCTGCCGTGTCGGGCACGCCGTTTTCGATCGAGATGCTGATGACGATCGCGGCCGCAGGCGCGGTGCTGATCGGGGCGGCCGAGGAGGCTGCCGTCGTGGTGTTCCTGTTCCTGATCGGTGAGCTGCTCGAAGGTGTCGCGGCCAGCAAGGCGCGCAGCAGCATTGAGGGACTGACCAGCCTTGTTCCCGAGACCGCCCTGCTGGAAGACGGGGGCTCAACCCGCGAAGTGCGAGCGGACAGTCTTGCGGCTGGCGCGACGATTGTCATACGCCCGGGAGACCGCATCGCGGCAGACGGCGTCATCCTTGCCGGCGAGAGCGCCGTCGACGAGGCATCGATCACGGGCGAAAGCCTGCCGGTGCACAAGACGGTGGACGCATCGGTCTTTGCCGGCACGATCAATGGCGATGGGGTCCTGCGCGTGCGGGTCACCGCCGCAGCGGCGGACAACACCAT
Source organism: Oryzibacter oryziterrae (assembly GCF_021864535.1). Taxonomy (GTDB): domain Bacteria; phylum Pseudomonadota; class Alphaproteobacteria; order Rhizobiales; family Pleomorphomonadaceae; genus Pleomorphomonas; species Pleomorphomonas oryziterrae. The sequence goes on along the minus strand of NZ_JAKJIC010000021.1, from coordinate 65,796 downwards.
CGCCCGCGTGATCCGTCTGGTGGAGGACGCCCAGGAGACGAAGGCGCCGACCGAAAGGTTCATCGACCGCTTTTCGCGCTTCTACACCCCCGCCGTCTTCTTCATCGCCGTCGCCGTGGCGGTATTGCCGCCGCTGGTGATGGGGCTTGAATGGCGGGACTGGATCTACAAGGGCCTGGCCGTGCTCCTGATCGGTTGCCCGTGTGCCCTGGTGATCTCGACGCCGGCGGCGATTGCGGCCTCGCTTGCTGCCGGCGCCCGGCGGGGGCTGCTGCTCAAGGGCGGCGCCATCCTTGAGAGCCTTGGTGGCATCACCGCCGTGGCCTTCGACAAGACCGGAACGCTGACGACCGGTCGGCCCGTGGTCACCGACATCATCGGCAATGGCGAAACGGAAGGCGATGTGCTTGGCCTCGCTGCGTCGCTGGAGGCCGGCTCAAATCACCCTCTGGCCAAGGCGATCACCGACCGCGCGACCACCGAAGGGGCGGCCATGCCGCAGGCTGAGGAAGTCCGGGCGATCGGAGGCAAGGGCATTAGCGGCCGTATCGGCGGCGCCGAGGTGTTTCTGGGCTCTGCATCGGCAGTGGCGGAGCGGGTCGCCGTTGGCGCAGATGTGGCACGCCAGATCGCCGAGCTGCATGAAGCCGGCAAGACGGTGTCGGTGCTGACGCGCAACGATGCCATTGCCGGCCTTGTCGCCATGCGTGACGAAGTCCGGCCGGATGCGGCGAGAGGGCTTCAGGCTTTGGCGAAGCTCGGTGTCCGCTCGATCATGCTGACAGGCGACAACCGGCACACAGCCCAGGCCATCGGCTCGACACTTGGCATCGAGGTCCGGGCTGAACTGCTGCCTCAGGACAAGCAGCGCATCGTCAAGGAACTGCAGGCGACGGGACTGAAGGTCGCCAAGGTCGGCGACGGCATCAATGACGCACCGGCGCTGGCAGCTGCAGACATCGGCATCGCCATGGGCGGCGGCGCCGATGTCGCGCTGGATACGGCGGATGCCGCAATCCTGCACGGTCGCGTTGGCGATGTCGCCAGCATGATCAAGCTGTCGCGCCGGACCATGGCCAACATCCGGCAGAACATCACCCTGGCGCTGGGGCTCAAGGGGGTGTTTCTCGTGACCACCCTGCTCGGCATCAGCGGCCTCTGGCCCGCCATTCTGGCAGACACCGGCGCGACGGTGCTGGTGACAATGAACGCGCTGCGGTTGCTCAAGATCCCTGACTAGGGCATCGCTTACCGCAAGCGTTGCCCTGCCGCGTCGAACAACAGCACGTCACCGGGATCCACCGTCAGCTTCACGGCGGTGCCGGGCTCAAGTTCGCCGACGCTCTCGGCCTTGGCGACGACGCGATGGCCGTCGCCTGTTTGGCCGTAGAGATAGGTGGTGTTGCCGAGAAACTCGCTGAAATCGATGGTGATCGGGATGCCCTCGGTCCCCGCCGGAGCGATGTGGAAGCTATCGGGACGAACGCCGATCGACAGCGCACGCTTGTCCGTGCCGAAAGACGCCACTACGGGTGGGACAAAGCTCCAGCCGCCGACGTGGACGCGCCCGCCATCCGCTTGTGCCGGCAGCACGTTGATCTTGGGCGATCCGATGAAGCCGGCAACGAAGAGATTGTCGGGGTCGCCGTAGATCTCCGCCGGAGACCCCACCTGTTCGATCTTGCCGCCGCGCAGCACGACGATACGATCGGCAAGGGTCATGGCCTCGGTCTGATCGTGCGTCACATAGATCATGGTGTTGCCAAGCTTGCGATGCAGCTTGGCGATCTCGATGCGCATCTCGACACGCAGTTCGGCGTCGAGATTGCTGAGCGGTTCGTCGAAGAGGAAGATCTTCGGATTGCGGACGATGGCGCGGCCGATGGCAACGCGCTGGCGCTGGCCGCCGGAGAGCTGCGACGGTCGCCGGTCGAGGAGCGGATCGAGGTGCAGGACCTCGGCTGCCGCCGACACTTTCGCCTCGATTTCCGTCTTGGGGCGGTGCGCCATCTTCAACGAGAAGCCCATGTTCTCCCGCACGGTGAGGTGCGGGTAGAGGGCATAGGACTGGAACACCATGGCGATGCCGCGTTCCGACGGATCAGCTTCGGTGACGTCCTTGCCGTCGATCAGGATCGAGCCGGCACTGACCTCTTCCAGACCGGCGATCATCCGGAGCAGCGTGGACTTGCCACAGCCGGAGGGACCGACGAAGACGATGAACTCCCCGGATTTGACGGTGAGGTCCACGTCGGCGAGCACCTCGACGGCGCCATAGGCCTTGACGACCCTGTCGAGGACGAGACTGGCGACTTCGCCGGGCATTTGCTGGCTTGGCATCACTGTCCCTCCCGGCGGAGCCAGACCAGCATTTCGCCGCTCTGGCGATTGTCCCAGACATGATAGGGAATGGCGCGAATTGTCGCCGGCTCACGAGCGGGCGCCTGGCTGCTGTAGAGCGAGGTTAGCTTGCCCTGTTCGCGAAGACCATCAGCTGTGATGACGACCGTGCCGCCGAGGTCGTCGGTGCGGTCGCAGCGGAACTGACTGGTCGTGGTCAGGACAAGGGAGTTGAGCTCGGCGCCGTTGTCGACCTGTTCGAGGCAATAGACCAACGGTCCGCGCATGAGCGCAACGCGCCCCTGGTTGGCGCCGACAGACGGATGAGTGAAGACCGTCTCCACCGGCATGGCCAGGTCGAGCTCGATCACGTCGCCAGGCGTCCAGGTGCGGGAAAGGCGGGCATAACCGTCAACCGTGACAGAGGGCAAGTCGACTGCCGCACCATTGATCTTCAGACTGGCCGAGCCGCACCAGCCGGGGATGCGCAAGGCGAGATCGAAGCTGCGGGCAACCTCCCCTTCCACCGTCAAAGCAATATGGCCGTCGTCGGGATAGCGGGTCTGCTGCCGCAGCCTTACGGTACCGTCCTTCATCTGCAGGTCGGCGACGCTGTCGCAATAAAGATGCACGGCTATACCGGTCTCGGCGACGGCATACATGTAGGTGCCGATGGACGCCACCAGACGGGATATGTTGGGCGGGCAGCAGGGGCAGCGATGCCAGGTCCATCGATTGTGCTGGCCGCGGCTCTCGAGCGGATTGTCATAGAAGAAGCGGGTTCCATCCAGCGACAGGCCAGTGAGTGCGCTGTTGTAGAGAGCCTGCTCCATCACGTCGGCATAGCGGGCGTCCGGACCGAGGCCCAGCATGCGCGCTGCCCAGAACACCAGCGCCACCGAGGCGCAGGTTTCCTGATAGGCGGTCGCGTTGGGCAGATCATAGTCGAAGGTGAGGCCTTCGTTGTGGGCGGAGGGGCCGAAGCCACCGGTGATGTAGAGGTTCCGATCGGTGAGATGCGACCAGATGGCCTCGAGGGCCGGGACCAGCGAACGGTCGCCGAACTCGGTCGCCACATCCGCCATGCCGGAATAGAGGTAGGCGGCGCGCACCGCGTGTCCGACTACGGTGCGCTGCTCGCGCACCGGCACGTGCGACTGATTGTACTCATAGGTCGCGAAGTGGAAATCGGCGGGCGTGCCGCTGCGGGCATAGGCTTCCTGATCATAGTAGTGCGGCTGGCGACCGCGCTCGTCGACGAAATAGCGCGCAAGATCGAGGAAGCGCTGGCGACCGGTGGCACGGGCCAGGCGCACCAGCGCCAGTTCGACCTCGGGATGGCCGCAATAGCCGCGCTTCTGTCCCTCGCCGGGACCGAAGACGTCGGCGATATGGTCGGCATAGCGGGCCATGATGTCGAGGAGCTTGCGCTTGCCGGTGGCCTGATAATAGGCGACCGCCGCTTCCATCAGGTGGCCGGCGTCATAGAGTTCGTGGCAGTCGCGCAGATTGGTCCAGCGCTTGCCGGGCTCGATGCGGAGATACCAGGAGTTCAGGTAGCCGTCGTCCGCCTGAAGGCGACCATAGGCGTCGATGATGGCATCGACGCGGGCTTCCAGTTCCGGATCGCGCTTGCGGTAGAGGGCATAAGCGGCCGTTTCGATGCTCTTGCCGAAATCGGAGTCCCAGAACATCTGGGTGGTCACCGTGCTGTTGCCGTTCTGGTAGGGGATGCGCAAGCCGGGATTGGGTCTGTCGGGATCGATCTGATCCAGCATGCCGGCCTCGATGCAGCGATCGAGCAGCGTGTGGGCGGTGACCGATGCGATGGTATCGATGCGCGGGCCGAAGAAGCCGCCAACCGAAACCTGATTGAGCGAAGGCGGGCGATATTGCGCCTTGGCGTCCGTGGCGCGGGCGGCGGAGGGAGCGGATGTTGTCATTGCGATGCTCAACTCTGGAGTGGAGGGATTATTTCACGGCGCCGGCGGTAAGGCCGCGGATGTAGTAGCGTTGCAGGGCGACGAACAGGACGATGCAAGGGATCATCATGACGGTGACACCGGCTTGCAGCGCGCCCCAGTCGATGGCGCCGAAGCGTCCCGATCGCACGGCGGTCATCAGCACCGGCAGGGTGTATTTGTCCTGGTCGGTCAGGAAGACCAGAGCGGCGAGGAACTCGTTCCAGGCGTTGAGGAAGGCGATCAGGCCGACCGAGACCACGCCTGGCAGCACCAGCGGTCCCAGCACGAAGACCAGCATGCGCAGGCCCTTGACGCCGTCGATGCGGGCCGCCTCAGCGATTTCGTTGGGAACCGCGTCGAAGGCGTTGCGCATCATGAAGACCGAGAAGGGCAACTGCAGCGTCACGTAGATCAGCACCAGCCCGGTCAAAGTGTTTTGCAGGTTGAGGGCGGCGAGGATCAGGAACAGCGGCGTCAGGATCGACTGGAAGGGCACCATCAGCGTCGCCAGGATCAGGACAAACAGCATGGCCTTCATGGGAAAGCGGAAGCGGGAGAAGCCATAGCCGGCGAGCACCGAGACCAGGATCGTCAGGATTGCCGTGGAGATGGCGACGAACAGGCTGTTGCCGACATAATGCGACAGGCCGGAGCCGAACTGACCGATGGAGAAATAATTCTCGACGCTGACCCCATGCACCGGCCAGGGCGGCAGCGGCGGTTCGCCGGATTCCGCCTTTGTCTTGAAGGTGGCGAGCACCGTCCAGGCCAGGGGCGCCAGGAACAGCAGGGCAACCAACATCCCGGCGGCATGCTGCATCAGCATGATGGCGCGCGTGCGTGGGGGACGTTGCCTTGTTAGGGGTGCGGTCATCGTCCGTCCTCCCGATCGCGTAGCAGGCGCAGTTGGATGACGCTCAGGACAAGCAGGATAGCCAGCAGCACCACCGACAATGCAGCGCCATAGCCGAGGCGGAAGGACACGAAGGACTGGTTGAAGATCCAGTAGACGGCGGTCATCGTCTGGTTCTGCGGCCCGCCGGCCAGGATGATGTAGAACTGGTCGAAGGCCAGCATCGATCCGGTGACCGAGAGAATGAGCGCGAGCGCAATCGGCTTGCGGATCAACGGCAGGGTGATGTGCAGGAAGCGCTGGGTGCGGGTGGCACCGTCGATGCGGGCGGCTTCATGGAAATCGGTTGGCACCGATTGCAGGCCGCTCATCAGGATCACCATGTAGAAGCCCGACATCTTCCAGATCACCATGCCGGTGACCAGCCAGAAGGCGGGCGTGAAGGTGGCGAGAAGATTGTAGGGGCTCTCCGTGATCCCGAGCATGCGCATCAGCGGTGAGAACAGCCCGGAGTCCACGTTGGCGAGCCATGCCCAGAGCAAGCTGGCCGAAGCAAAGCCCACCACGACAGGCAGAAAGAAGGCAGTACGATAGAACCCGACGCCAGGCCGCGGCCGCTCGACGAACAGTGCCAGTGCCATGCCGACACCGAGCAGGCCGACCGTAGCGGCGACGGTGTAGTAGGCGGTGAAGGACAAGGCCCTCCAGAAACCGCGGTCTTTCCAGAGCGCGATATAGTTGCCGAGGCCGATCCAGCGGCTCTCGCCAAGCAGCGGCCAATTGTGCAGCGACATCCAGCCGGTCATGCACAAGGGCAGGACGAAGAAGACCAGCACCAGCAGTACCGCCGGCAACACGTAGATCAATCCGGCCCAACTGCGGCGCTTGCGGCGATAGACGCGGGCACCTGGGGCGGGGGGCGAGTTTGCGGGCAAGCCGCGCGATCTGCCAGCAGGCATTGCTGTCACCGTCTCGAAGTCAAGATCAAAAGAGGGGGCGCGAACGCCAAACGGCAGGGAGAGACACCGGTTCGCGCCCCAGTTCCTGTTGCCGTCCGGGTCTGGCGGGCCAGATCCGGACGGTGAGGATCATCGTCGCGGCAGGGTCACTGCGCTGCCTGGTCGATGATGGTCTGCATGGCGTCCTGACCGTCAGCCAGGCCCTGATCGATGGCATCAGGCGTGCTGAAGAACACGTTGTTGAGCGTCGTGTTCCAGGGGCCGTTCGGCGAGTTGATCAGGTCGTTGAACACCACCGAATAAGGCGTACGGCCGACGTTCATGGCTTCGGCGGGGATAAGATAGCGCTCATCAAGGCCGGCCAGTGCCTCCTTGGCAATGTCGGCCCGCACCGGCAGGGAGCCGTTCTTGGCGAGCAGGGTCTGCCCCGGCAGGGAGTAGGCGAAGTCGAGGAACTGCTTGATCAGTTCGATCTTCTTGGTGCCCTTGGTGACGACGAAGTTGTCGCCGCCTGCGAAGGAGGACTTGTTGCCGTCCTTGCCCGGCAGGAACGTCACGCCATAGTGCAGGTTGGGATACTGGCTGTTGAGCGCGCCGATGGCGAAGGAACCGGACGGCGAGATACCGATCTTGCCGGTGGCGAAGGCGGCGAAGAAGTTGGCACCGGGATCGGTCTTGGCACCCTCAGGCACGAGACCGTCCTTGACCATGCCCTGATAGAAGGCCACGGCATCCTTGACGGCGGGGCTGTTCAGGGTGGACTTGGCGCCGTTGTCGGCGAAGATGTCGCCACCGGAAGCCCAGATCAGCGGCGTGAAGGTGAAGATGTTGCAGCCGCCGCAGTTGCCGGAGAAATAGAAGCCGTAGATGTCGGAGCCGAGCGTCTTGACCTTCTCGGCATCGGCGCGGATCTCAGCCCAGTTGGTCGGCCCCTTGTCAGGATCGAGCCCCGCCTTGGCAAACAGGTCCTTGTTCCAGATCAGCACCGAGGCGTCAGCCGAAAACGGCACGCCATAGATCTTGTCCTTGTAGGTACCGACCGACAGATGCGCCTTGGACAGGGCATCGAAATAGGGCAACGACTTTGCCAGGTCGGTGATGTCCTCAAGCTGGCCGGCGGCGGCGAAGGACGGGGTGTAGATGAGATCGAGGGAGAGTGCGTCGGGGGCACTGCCACCGGCGGCCGCGACGGCGTATTTCTGCACGAGTTCGCCGGTCGGCACGATCTGAAGCTCGACCTTGTCGGCATGGCCGGCGTTGAAGGCGTCGACGATCTTGGTCATGAAAGTCGAATCGTCGGCGCGCGCCCACATTGTGAAGCTGTCGGCATAGGCGGCAGACGGTGCAATCAAGACAGCAACGGTCATTCCCGCAAGCAAGTTGCGATTATTCATGATGTCTCCTCCTGTTTCGCCCATCCTCCCGGGCGTCTTCCCAACCATCCGGCTCCCGTTGTGTTTTCTGCGGGAGCGGAACCAAGCCCTTAAGCGGGCGGTGGCACACCGCAGGATTGGCGCGTCACCAGGCGGCAGGGCAGTCGGCGTAGACCACGCTCAACCGGCAAGCCCTCGACCATATCGAGCAGCACCAGTCCGGCCTGCCGCCCCATTTCCTGCAGATTCATGTCGATCGTCGTCAGCGGAGGCCGTGTAGCCTCGGCGAAGACGCTCCAGTTGTCGAAGCCCACGACGGATATATCGCGCGGCACGTTCAGGCCGGCCAAAGTCAGCGCATCGATAACGCCGCGCGCGATCTGATCGTTTCCGCAAAACACACCGTCGGGACGCTCGGAGGGCGGCAGCGCCGCCCAAGCCTGACCGACGGAATAACCAAAGCCCTCCGACCACGTGCCGTTCAAAGGCGCCCCAAAGGGGGCCAGACCGTGAGCCTTGAGCGCGTCTGCCCAGCCTTCCGTACGCTGAGCAACAGCTGCAAAGGCGAGCGGACCGGTGACATGGGCGATCCGGCGGCGACCGAGGCCAATGAGATGTTGTACCGCCAGTGCAGCCCCTGCCCTGTCATCGGGCATGAAGCCGATGTCGTCGTCGCCGCACAGCGAATAGACATGCACCACCGGCATCGACAGACGCGGCAACTCGATCGGCAGACCGCGATCGATACGCTTGCCGGCGATGATCAGACCGTCGACGCATTTATCCTGCATGGCACGCAGATTGACGCGCGCGGCCTCAGGATCATCCTGGAAGGCGCAGAGAAATACAGAGACGCCACGATCGATCAGAGCAGCGGACAGGCCGGCAGCAACGGGCAAGGTGAATCGACCGTAGGTGTCGTTGGTGAGCAAGCCGATAGTGAAGGACCGCTGGCTGACCAACGCCCGCGCCACGGCATTCGGCGTGAACCCCAGGTCGCGCGCTGCGGTTTGAATGCGCGCCCTGGTCTCAGGCGTCATGCGACCGCGATCATTGAGCGCCTTGGAGGCTGTCGCGATGGAAACACCAGCCGCCTTGGCCACGTCGCGGATTGTAATCCGGCCTGGCACGGAGACGTCTTCCTCTGGTGTTTCGACACTGGAACTCATCACTTGCCTCAAATTGACCCTTTGGGAAAAGGTTTTCTCAGTTGAGAATACGTTTTCTCACACGTTCCAAATATTGTCAATCGGCGGGTTTCGGAACACCAACGCAAAAGAGGTGGTTCAGCAATCATACCGAGGGAGTCCGCGCGTGCGGTGTGTCGCGCCGTATATCTGGGAGGGCGAAGACAGGAGCCGATCGCAGCAGCGCTCGTTGTTTGGCGGCTCCAGGGACGAGGGACTGCTGAGGAGAGAAATCTGGGAGACTCAAGAACGGCAGGTCCGCGACGGAACACCGATTCTATGCGCTCAAAAAGATACTGCCGCCCCTTCGTCTCGGGGCATTGCCACCCCGACGAACGAGGCGCGAAACGTCAGCCGTCACAGCGTGCGCAAGGTCTGCAGGAAAGATGTTGAGAAGTGAGATGGTGGGGGAAGTAGGACTCGAACCTACGAAGGCCTAGCCAGCGGATTTACAGTCCGCCCCCTTTGCCACTCGGGACATTCCCCCAACTCACGTTCGCCGCTCGGACAGCGCCGCTGCCGTCGACCGAACGGGCGCTCTTATGGCGACCATGCACCCGACTGTCAACCCCATCGTCATCGATTTGTTGCAGCAAGTGGATTTCGTCCGTGGACGCCGCCTCGGCGGGGCTGGCGCCGGCCTGCCCCCAACGCTATAAGGCGGCATGGCAACGGACAAACCCTTTTCGCGCGGCAAGAAACCGCCCTATTCTTCGCATGGTGGCCAAGGCCGCCCGAACTTTCGCCCTCGCCCCAAGCGGGAGCGGGAGGCCGGGGAAGTTTTGTGGCTCTATGGCCTGCACACGGTGGAAGCGGCGCTGAAGAATCCGCGCCGAAAAGCCATTCGCTTGCTTGCCACCCGCAATGCGCTGCAGCGGTTGGCTGAGAGATTCGACGATGGGCAGGTGCCGCTGGCGGCCGAAGATGCCTCGCCGATGCAACTGGACAAGCTCCTGGGTTCGGAAGCAGTGCATCAGGGCTGCGCGCTGGAAGTGGCGCCACTTGAGCCGCTGACGACGGTCGACCTGGCTGGCGCCAAGCTGGTCCTCGCCCTCGACCAGGTGACGGACCCGCATAATGTCGGCGCGATCTTGCGATCGGCCTGCGCTTTTGCCGTCGACGCGGTTCTGACGACAACGCGCCATAGTGCCGCCGAATCCGGCGTGCTGGCAAAGTCGGCCTCGGGGGCGCTGGACATCGTGCCGATGTCGGCTGTGCGCAATCTCGGTGATACGCTTGAGGAAATGCAGGCGGCCGGCTTTCAGATTGTCGGCCTTGATTCGGAAGCTCCTGCCCCACTCGACGAGTCGCCGCTACGCGGTCCGGTCTGTCTCGTGCTTGGGGCTGAAGGCAAGGGACTGCGCCAGCGTACGCGTGACATCTGCGACGTTCTTGCGCGGCTCGACATGCCCGGCGAGATCAAGAGCCTGAATGTTTCCAACGCGGCCGTGCTGTCGCTTTACGTCGTCCGCAAGGCCATCGACTGACCAGCACCATGCAGGTGGGGTTGCACCTCGCGAAGCTCTGAGGTATTTGCATCCGCAGTCGATCCAATGACATTCCGTGTGGAATGCAGCGGGTGCGACAGGTTTGCCTCGAATGATGACGCCCCCGCGTCAGAGCTGTTCGAGACATTGATTTGGCTCTCGATTTCAGAGCCCGGGCCGGCATAGCACAGCGGTAGTGCAGCGGTTTTGTAAACCGAAGGTCGGGAGTTCAATCCTCTCTGCCGGCACCATTCACACCAATCACCAGAATGCAAGCAGGCTGTCTTGGACAAGGCAGCAAGCATGGGCTTTTCCTCGGACGAGAAAGCGCCCCAAGCTGGCAATTCCGGCTCGTTGCGATCTTTTGTCCGGCCTCCTCGTATCCGGAAAACTCCGGAGAACATTGCGCCAAAACAAGGTATTTCGGGCAATCCGGCAGTAGGCATGAGAAATTGGCATTGTGACGCAGGATATTTGACTTGAGATGGTCGCAGTCCTGATGTTCGATCACACTGGGCCGAAAGGGTTCCGAATAAGAGGCAAGGGAAGAGAAACGATGAAGAAAGTTATGTCGGTGGCTGTGGCCGCTTTCGCCATGATGTCGACTGCGGCGCTGGCGGATGGCGATCCGACCAAGGGCGAGGTCGTGTTCAAGAAGTGCGCCATCTGCCATGCGGTCGGCGCGGGCGCCAAGAATAAGGTGGGTCCGGAGCTGAATGGTGTTGCCGGGGCAGGCATCACCCAGCGTCCGACGGGCTTTGCCTATTCCAAGGCTCTCGTCGACGCCGGCGCGGGCAAGGTTTGGGACGATGCCAACCTGACCGCCTGGCTGACCAAGCCGGCAGCGTTCGCAAAGGGCACCAAGATGGCCTTTGCCGGACTGACCAAGCCGGAAGAAATCGCCGACGTCATCGCCTATCTGAAGACACAGACGGCGCAGTGACCTCAACCCTGCCAGGGTAGGTCAACGCCTCCAACATCGAAGCGCCCAGACTGCAGGCTCCATGGCCGCGCTCTGGGCGCTTTTCTTTTGGCGGTTGCCTGGACCTCTGCATCGGGCGATCCCGGCTCGATCCCGGAAGGTTGCCGTCACGGCAGATACGGACGCCTCTTGGTGACCGTCCCGTCGCCGGGCTCGCAGACGGATATCGCCAACCAAGTCGATCGCCGCACGCAGCCTTCGCCCCACCTCAGCTATATCGCTGCAAGCTGAATGGAAGCCCTTGCTTGAGCACCAGAGCCGCAAGTTGGAAAGCCTCTTCGATAAGAAGCGAGCATATGAGGCTATATCCATCATACATACACAAGTAGCTAACCACTCAACCATAGATAAAGAAATGACGACCTCAAGGGCTGCAGGCTACCTGCAACCCCTGGAGATGCGGCAAACTCTAAGTATTTTCAGCTAGCCTGATGAAAATTTTTCTGCATTTCGATGTCAACGCGTCTGCCTCACCACTTTCTAGCCCTGTGAGGCGGACTATCCCTTTTCGATCACTTTCCACGCAAAATCCTCGCTTTTAACGTTACGAACTCCGATTCCAGGTGGTGATTCGCTCTACTCAGAACCAAATTTCGAGTCGCAGATCGTCCCCTGCCTGTGGATAACTTTTGAACGCATGTTCGAGCCCTCCGGGATGAGAAGTGACAGCGGCAGCGGAAAAGGTCATCCCACACGATTAAATTCACCAAAGAAAACAATCATTTCCGAGGAAAGGCAGTACAGGCAGCCACTGGTTCAGCGCCCATAGATGCCATCCAGCCCCGACAAAAATGCAACAATTGCGTATGTGCCGAGACTGTTTCCGGACAAAGCCATTGGCTTTTTTAACCGGCGTGCGCGAATATATTAAAATCTACTTCTCCGAAGCGGTTGTCAGTACCGACGACACGTCCACGAAGACTATAGAGCCTGTCAGCATGCAAGCAAATGAGATCATAGAATTGTCGCAGAGTGCCAGTGATATACTGAGAACTCTCGGGCATGAGCACCGTTTTGCCATCCTCGGACTCCTCTGCAAACAGGAACTTTGTGTCGGGGAACTGGAAAAATTACTATCTCTGACACAACCTGCAGTGTCGCAGCAGTTGGCTAGACTTCGGAACGACGGACTTGTCTCCGCACGTCGTCAGGGCCGGACAATTTACTACCACGTGAATCGCGGCAAGATTGATTTGTTCATTGATGTTATTGACAGGATAGTAGGCAAAAATGACATGAGCTACGGTGATCAAAACATAAGCGAGCCGATCGCTCAAATCGCCTGAACAGCCTAGCTCAAATGATGACATCGGTGTCGGCCGCGACACTCGAATTGTGCCGGATGGGAGAATGCCCCCTCCAGAGGATAGATCCGGGTGCGGTCGAGCCAGCCAGACGACTGACGTCTCCGGCCAGGGCAAGCGCCTACAGGTTCATTTGTCGGTGAGCTACCGTCCCGACGGCTCGCCGCCCGCCTAGGCTGGGCACCGACCGGGTGCACGTGGCGATGACGGTTGCTTGCGCCGTCTCTGACGGATTTGCAGGTTGAGCGACCATCCCGGCTCCAGGGCCCGAGCCGGCGCACAGTGCACCAACCCATCAATCAGTCCCCTCCCCCAAATCACCACGCAGGCCAGCCGGCCAAGGCTAGTCCCGGCCCGTGCACTACCGCGATGAAAAAGGGGAGCCGGACGATATCCAGCTCCCCTTCAACTTCAGCAGTTTCCCGGCATGGGTCTTTGGATGCGCCCCACCAATTCCGTGAGGCGCCTCTCCTTGAAGCTACCTTCAGAGGCCCTTGGCGGCGTCGGTCACCGCATGGGTCCAGGCACCCTCAGGAGCCTTGGTGATGACAGGAGCATCGCCGCCAGCAGCGAGCAAGGTCTTCACCGTACGATCATAATCGGCCGGATCGAGCGTACCGTCGGAACCTTCGGTCAGCTTGTTGATCTCGCCCATCATGCGCTTCTGGTGCTTCTCGGTCTGGGCACCAGTCTCGTCATTGTCGAGAACGATCTGGGCTGCTTCGTCGGGATTGGCGCGCGCGTATTCCCAACCCTTCATGGACGCCTTGACGAACTTGGCCATCTTGGTGACGAAGGTCGGATCCTTCAGCTTGTCTTCCATGGCATAGAGGCCGTCCTCAAGGGTGGCGACGCCCTGGTCCTCATACTTGAAGACCACCAGCTGGTCGGCGGGAATGCCGGCGTCGATGACCTGCCAATATTCATTGTAGGTCATGGTCGAGATGCAGGCGGCCTGCTTCTGGATCAGCGGGTCGACGTTGAAGCCCTGCTTCAGCACCGTCACGCCATCGGCGCCGCCGGTGGTGGGAATGCCGAGCGTCGACATCCAGGACATGAAGGGATACTCGTTGCCGAAGAACCAGACGCCGAGGGTCTTGCCCTTGAAGTCGGCCGGCTTGGCAATGCCGGTTTCCTTGAGGCAGGTGAGTTCCATGCCGGACTTCTTGAACGGCTGGGCGATGTTCACGAGGCCCACGCCCTTTTCGCGCGAAGCGAGAGCGGCCGGCATCCAGTCGACGATGACGTCGGCGCCACCGCCGGCGATCACCTGCTCGGGGGCAATGTCCGGACCGCCCGGCTTGATGGTGACGTCGAGCCCGGCTTCGTCATAGAAGCCCTTGGCCTTGGCGACATAGTAGCCGGCGAACTGGGCCTGGGTGACCCACTTGAGCTGGATGGTGACGGCGTCGGCGGCAAAGGCTTGAGCGGATCCAAGGGCAGTGAAAAGCCCCAGAGCCGCGGCAATCGTCTTTTTCATGTTTGTTCCCCTCTGTTTGCACCGCGCCGCAGTGTGAGCTGCCTTGCGGGTCTCATCCGGCAGGACGCGACGACGCCTGCCGATCCCTGATGGCGGTTTTCCGCCTTTTGTCATCAAGTCCGTCGTTGCGACGGATGCCAGAATGTCACGGCGCGTTCGGCCGCGCCAACCAAACCATAGAACAGTGAACCGGCCAGCGCGGCAACCGCGATCTCGGCCCAGACCATGTCGATGGACATGCGCCCCACCTCGGTGGAGATGCGGAAGCCCATGCCGACAATCGGCGTCCCGAAGAACTCGGCAACGATGGCGCCGATCAGTGCCAGCGTGGAGTTGATCTTGAGCGCATTGAAGATGAAGGGCATGGCAGCGGGCAGGCGCAGCTTCAGCAAGGATTGGGAATGCGTCGCGGCATAGGTGCGCATGAGATCGCGCTCCATGCGACCCGCAGCTTCCAGGCCGGCGACGGTGTTCACCAGCATGGGGAAGAAGGTCATGATGACCACCACTGCCGCCTTGGAAGGCCAGTCGAAGCCGAACCACATGACCATGATCGGGGCGACACCGACGATCGGCAGCGCCGACACAAAGTTGCCCACCGGCAGCAGGCCGCGCTTCAGGAAGGGAACGCGATCGGCAAGGAGTGCGACGGCAAAGCCTATGCTGCAGCCGAGAAAATAGCCGGCGAGCACCGACTTCATGAAGGTCTGCTGGAAATCGGCCCAGAGGGTCGGGATGTTGCCGATGATCTTGACGCCGATGGCCGAGGGAGCCGGCAACAGCACGGGCGGGATCTTGAGGCCGGTGACAAGCGCTTCCCACAACATCAGCAGCCAGATGCCGAACAGCACCGGGATCAGCAGGGAGACCGCCTGAGATGGCTCATGCTTCTCGCAGGACGTGATCGAGGTGACGGACCACCAGGCGAGCAGCCAGGAAAAGAGGAGAACCGGCCAGGCCCAGGCAGGACCACCTTCCGGCGCGCCGGCGAAGGCCTTGATGACGCCAAATACGCCAACCAGAGCAACGCCCTGCATGGCCAGGGCGAGGCCCATGGACGGGCGGCCAAACTCGAGCTCATGGGCGGAGGCTGGGGCGGGTGCCGTCGCCGAGGTGTCTTCGAGGCTCATGGGCGCACCCCCATCTTCACACGAACAACCCTATCAATCACATCAACCAGCATCACCAGCATGGCCGCCATGAGGGCTGCCGTCAGCAGCGCCGACCAGATCTGCACGGTCTGGCCGTAATAGGAACCGGACAGCAGGCGCGCACCGATGCCGGCGACGGCGCCGGTGGGCATCTCGCCAACGATGGCGCCGACGAGCGAGGCGGCAATCGCCACCTTCATGGAGGCGAAGAGGTAGGGCACCGAGGCCGGCCAGCGCAGCTTCCAGAAGGTCTGCCCAGCGGTGGCCGTGTAGGTGCGCATGAGGTCAAGATGCAGGCGCTCGGGCGAACGCAGGCCCTTCACCACGCCGACGGTGACGGGGAAGAAGGACAGATAAGTAGAAATGAAAGCCTTGGGCACGATGCCGGTGATGTTGATGGCGTTGAACACCACGATGATCATCGGTGCAATGGCAAGGATCGGAATGGTCTGGGAGGTGATGATCCAGGGCATCAGGCTCTTGTCGAGCGTGCGGCTGTGGACGATCATCACCGCAAGGCCAACGCCGAGCACGGTCCCGATCAGAAAGCCCAGCAGGGTCGAGGAAAGCGTGACCCAGCCGTGGTAGATCAGGCTGCGCTTGGAGGTGATCGGCGTGCCGACCGTGGTCTTCCAGAACTCACGTGCCACCTGCTGCGGTGACGGCAGGACGGGGCGCTCCTGCTCCATCGTATCGGCAATCAACTGGCTGGTGGTGTAGCTGGTCTGGCCGGCGTTCTTGTACATCATCTCCTGAAACGGGGCGTTCAGGAAGACCACGCCGACATACCAGAGCGCCATGATGGCGGCGACAACGGTCGCCACCGGCAGGACCTTGCCGCCGGCGATACGGGCGACAAGGCCGGATGATTTGGCCGCAACGGCACTCATGCGGTCACCTCGCACAGCATTGACACCTCTGAACTGATACCCGAGATTTCCAATCCGGATTTCTGGGAGGAACCGAGATGACTGCAACCAAGGGCGAGTGCCGATTGATCCGCCCCGGCGCCAACACCTATGCCGGCAAGCAAGGCTTCGACTATGTGGAAGGCATCACCGCCGAGGTGGTCGGCTCGGAAGGCATCTGCATGATGCTGCTGACCATTCCGCCGGGCGGACGCGCCAAGGCCCACCGTCACGACGGGCATGAGACGGCGATCTACATTCTCGCCGGCGAGGCCGACACCTGGTATGGCGAGCGGCTCGAGCATCATGTCGTCTGCAAGGCCGGTGATATGTTCTACATCCCCGCCGGCGTGCCGCATGTGCCTGCCAACCGGTCCGACAAGCCCTGCGTCGCCGTCATCGCCCGCACCGATCCCAACGAGCAGGAAAGCGTCGTGCTGATGCCCGAGCTGGACGCGCTGGTACCGGTGTAACGCCAAGAAGGGTTCGCGGGGTTCACTCATCATAGCTGTGCCCCGCGCGCAGGCCGTCGCGGACGCGCGCGGCGATCTTGAGGAACTCGGGGCTCTCGCGGATATCCAGCGGCCGGGGACCGCGCGGCAGGTCGCTCTCGACGATGTCGTAGATGCGGCCGGGGCGCGGGCTCATCACCACGATCTTGGTAGAGAGATAGACGGCCTCGGGGATCGAATGGGTGACGAAGACGCAAGTCTTGGCGGTCTTGGCCCAGAGCTGCAGAAGCTGTTCGTTGAGGTGGTCGCGGACGATCTCGTCGAGCGCACCGAAGGGCTCGTCCATCAGCAGCAGGTCCGGCTCGACGGCCAGAGCGCGAGCGATGGAAGCGCGTTGCTGCATGCCGCCCGACAGCTGCCAGGGGAACTTCTTCTCGAAGCCGGTGAGGTTGACGAGGGCGAGATTGCGGGCGATGCGCTGGTCCTGCTCCGACTTGGACAGCCCCATGATCTCGAGGGGCAAAGCCACATTCTTGGCGATGCTGCGCCAGGGATAGAGCGCGGGCGCCTGGAACACATAGCCATAGGCGCGATCGAGGCGCGCCTTTTCCGGCGTGGTGTTGTTGACCAGGATCTTGCCGGAGGTGGCCTGTTCCAGATCGGCGATGACGCGCAACAGCGTGGTCTTGCCGCAGCCGGACGGGCCGATGAAGGAGACGAAATCGCCCTTGCCGACTTCGAGATTGATGCCCGAAAGTGCGTGCACCGGACCATCATTGGTCTGGAAGGTGAGCGACAGATCCTTGACGGAAATCACTGAAGGCACGTCGTCCCCCTGAATGTACCGGCCGCCAACAAGGCCGGCAGGATATGGTATTCGGTCAACTGGGCCAGCTGAATGGCCGGCGGAGTTGCCGGATCGATCCAGATCATCTCGGCGATTTCCGCCCGGTTTGTGACCGGCTCGGTGATCCTCGCCACATAGACCTCGGCACAGACCTGATGCCCTGGTTCATTGGCGGCCGGCGCCGAGAAGGCGCCGAGGTAAGTGAAGGCATCCGCACCAAGCTCAAGGTCGATTTCCTCCTTGAGTTCCCGGCGCAACGCCTCCATGGGGTACTCCCCCGGCTCGATCTTTCCGCCTGGCTGCATGAAGGCGACGGTCCCCGCCTTGCGAACCAGCAAGACCTTGCCCGCGCCATCCAGCAGCACCGCAGCGGCAATCTGGATCGCCGCCGTCACCGGAGCCTCAAACGCCACTTGCCGGAATGCCCGAGCGTTCCACCTTGCGCGGCGCGGTGAGCTCCTTCCAGGTGGACAGCGCCTTGGAGACCGGACCATTGGGCTCGCGTGCCACGAACTTGCCATGGCCCTCGCGCGTCTTGATCTCGTTTTCGACGATGGCCACTTCGCCGCGGGTCAGTGTGTAGCGCGGCAGGCCGGTGACCTCCTTGCCCTCGAAGACGTTGTAGTCGATGGCAGACTGCTGGGTCTTGGCGGAAATGGTCTTGGAGCGCTTGGGATCCCACACCACCAGATCCGCGTCGGCACCCACGAGCACCGCGCCTTTCCTCGGATACATGCCGAGGATCTTGGCGATGTTGGTCGAGGTGACGGCCACGAACTCATTCATGGTGAGGCGGCCTGTGCCGACGCCATAGGTCCACAGCATGGGCAGGCGATCTTCAAGGCCGCCGGTGCCGTTGGGGATCTTGGTGAAATCGCCGACGCCGAAGCGCTTCTGCGTCGTGGTGAAGGCGCAATGGTCGGTGGCGACGGTCGACAGCGAGCCGGACTGCAGACCGGCCCAGAGGCTGTCCTGATGGGTCTTGTCGCGGAAGGGCGGGCTCATGACGCGGCGGGCGGCGTGATCCCAGTCGGGATTCTTGTACTCGCTGTCGTCGAGGGTCAGATGCTGGATGAGCGGTTCGCCATAGACGCGCATGCCCTTCTGCCGGGCGCGGCGGATGGCTTCGTGCGCCTGTTCGCAGGACGTGTGCACCACATAGAGCGGCACGCGGGCCATGTCGGCGATCATGATGGCGCGGTTGGTGGCCTCGCCCTCCACTTCCGGCGGGCGGGAGTAGGCGTGCGCTTCCGGACCGTTGTTGCCTTCGGCGAGAAGCTTCTGCTGCAGGGAGGCGACCACGTCGCCGTTCTCCGCATGGACAAGCGGCAGGGCGCCGATCTCGGCGCAGCGCTGGAACGAGGCGAACATCTCGTCGTCATTCACCATCAGCGAGCCCTTGTAGGCCATGAAGTGCTTGAACGAGGTGATGCCGCGCTTGACGATCAGCGGCATCTCGTTGAACACCTCTTCGCCCCACCAGGTGATCGACATGTGGAAGGAATAGTCGCAATTGGCGCGGCTGGTCTTGTTGTCCCAGCGCGACAACGCCTCGATGAGCGACTGGCCGGGGTTCGGCAAGGCAAAGTCCACGACCATGGTGGTGCCGCCGGCGAGCGCGGCGCGCGTGCCGCTTTCGAAGTCATCCGAGGAATAGGTGCCCATGAAGGGCATTTCCAGATGGGTGTGCGGATCGATGCCGCCGGGCATGATGTAGCATCCGGTGGCGTCCAGAGTTTCGTCGCCCGAAAGGTTCGGTCCGATCTCGACGATCACGCCACCTTCGATCTTCACATCGGCCTTGTAGGTAAGATCGGCGGTGACGACCGTACCGCCCTTGATGACCTTCGACATGATGCACACCCTCTGATCGATTTATGTTGTTCTTACAAAACCTTGGTCATGAACAGGCTGTAAGGATTGTCGGGATAGTCCGCGAAAGGACCGCACTCGACGAACCCGAACCGCCTGTACATGGCGACCGCCTCCCTATTGAGTGGTCCGGTCTCAAGAAAGAGCCGATGAAGTCCCTGCTCCATCGCCATCGAGACCAGCCGCTCCATGAGCGATCGCCCTATTCCCTTTCCGCGTCCAGCTTCCGGAACAAAAATCCGCTTCAGTTCGCCCGTGCCGTCTTCAAACCACTTGATGGCGCCGCACCCCGCGACAACGCCCGTCCAACGTGCCACCAGAAAGGTGATATCCGGCTGGCAGAGTCCGGCGACATCGGTTCCGAAGTTCCCTTCGGGGGGATAAAGCGCAGCAGCATACACGTCCGAGGCCTCGATCAGCGCAATCACATCCGGCTGATCGGGGCTCTCGCACGCGATCTCAAGCGTCACTCCACAATCTCCGCCGTCTCCAGCACGGCATGCAGCAGCACGTCGGCACCGGCGGCGGCCCAGTCGATGGTGATCTTTTCGTCCTCGTTATGGCTGAGGCCGTCGACGCAGGGGCACATGATCATGGTGGTCGGCGCCACCTTGGCGGCCCAGCAGGCGTCGTGGCCGGCGCCGGAGATGACATTCATGTGGCTGTAGCCGAGCTTTTCGGCGGCGTTGCGCACGGTCGTCACCAGTTCCGGCGTGAAGGTGACCGGGTCGAAATGGCCGACCGCCTCCACAGCGCACTTGACGCCGAGGCCGTCGCAGATCTTCGGGGCTTCCGCCTCGATACGGGCGCGCATGGCGTTGAGCTTGGTGAGATCGGGCGAACGGATGTCGACGGTGAAGACCACAGTCCCCGGCAGCACATTGCGCGAGTTGGGCGAGAACTTGACCTGCCCCACGCCACCGACGCAGCCGGGCTGGTTGTCCATGGCCACCGTCTGCACCAGTTCGAAAATGCGGCTCATGGCGAGGCCCGCGTTGACGCGCATGTTCATCGGCGTCGAACCGGTGTGGGCTTCCTTGCCGGTCAGCGTGAACTCGAGCCACCACAGCCCCTGGCAATGGGTGACGACGCCAATGGTCTTGTCCTCAGCTTCGAGGATCGGGCCCTGCTCGATGTGAAGCTCATAATAGGCGTGCATCTTGCGCGCCCCCACCTCTTCATCGCCGACCCAGCCGATGCGCTTGAGCTCATCGCCATAGGTCTTGCCTTCGAGATCCTTGCGCGAATAGGCATAGTCCAGCGTGTGAATGCCGGCGAAGACGCCGGAGGCCAGCATGGCCGGGGCGAAGCGGGCGCCCTCTTCGTTGGCCCAGTTGGTCACGACGATCGGATGCTTGGTCTTGATGCCCATGTCATTCATGGACCGTACCACTTCCAGCGCGCCGAGCACGCCGAGCACGCCATCATACTTGCCGCCGGTCGGCTGCGTGTCGAGGTGGCTGCCCACATAGACCGGAAGCGCGTCGGGATCGGTGCCCGGACGGGTGGCGAACATGGTGCCCATCTTGTCGACACCAACCGTCATGCCGGCCGCCTCGCACCAGCGCTTGAACAGGTGCCGGCCGTCACCGTCGGCATCCGTCAGGGTCTGCCGGTTGCAGCCGCCACGCACGCCAGGGCCGATCAGCGCCATCTCCTCAAGCGAGTCCCAGAGACGCTGACTGTTGATACGGGAATTGCTGGCAAGCACCATGACCATATCCACCAGGTTAAGACAGTAGATACCCACGGACATCGAAAGCAACAAAACGCCATCGGAAGAGATAACTATCTACATCCAACGGAAGATCGCAAGGAAAAATTGCGATCATATGTGATTTTATTGTTCCGCCCCTGACAGTATCTGCTATTATTGTTTTCGCGAGATGCTGTTTTCAAAAACTTGACCATTTGGTCAGAGGGATAGTGTGTGACATTGACCATCTGGTCAAGTGTAATTTTTGTGCGAAAGAGACCAGACTTTGCATCAAAATGCCGCAGCTGAAAACAATAGTCGCAAGAGTGACGCTCGCCTGGAAAGCGAGCGAGCCATCCTGACAGCGGCGGAAAGCGTATTCGCCGAGTTTGGCTTCAAAGGGGCGACCACGGCGCTGATTGCAGAGCGGGCGGGGCTGCCCAAGGCGAACCTGCACTATTACTTCCCGACCAAGGAAAGCCTCTATCGGCGAGTGGTGGACCGCATCTTCCGGATCTGGCTGGAAGCGGCACGCAGCTTTGACGACTGCGATGACCCCGCCCAAGCCATTTCGCGCTATGTCGCCAAGAAGATGGAGATTTCGCGGGACTATCCCAATGGCTCCAAGATCTGGGCCAGCGAAATCATGATGGGTGGTCCCGTGATGCAGGACTATCTTGAGACAACGCTCCGGGAATGGACGCAGAGCCGCATCGACATCATCGACAGGTGGATCGCCGAAGGGCGTGTCCGGGCGATCAACGGGCGTTATCTGTTGTATCTCATCTGGGCAGCCACGCAGCATTATGCGGACTTCGGACACCAGATTGCCACACTGAATGGCGGCGAGCCGCTGGATGACGCACAGTTTTGCGACGCCCAGGACACGCTGATCGGGATCATCTTGCGCGGCATCGGCATCAATCAGAGCGGATAAGCCGTACTGATCGTTGCCATGCGCATCACAAGGCCATGCCTATCGATGCGCACGGCCCCTATGGAAATCAAATGGGAGTGTGCCGCGAAGGATGAATGAGGGCCTGCCAGAAGGCCGGGCGGCTCGGGTTGATCCCCATGGCGTGCAGCAAGGCTGCGATCGCGAAGGTCACGTTGAACACCAGCAGCCCCCGCATCAGGAAGAACAGCGAGCCGAAAAGCTCCGGCGAGCTATCCTGCAACATGGCCGCAAGTGCAAGCGCGAGGCAAATAAGAGCCGCTGCCGCCCTCAGTGCGGCTTGGGTGGACATTCCGGAGCAAAGCCCCAGGGCTGCCGCAATGCTCATGAACCATAACATGCCACATCTCCCACCAGGCATGACCGCCCTTGGCCTCACAAGGGCTTTGCAGAACCAATCCACACCAGCAATGCAAACCTTCCCGAAAAAGGAAACAAGTCGGCATTAACCCTGAGCGGCAGTTTCTTGTTTTCCGGTGATTAGGTACTATTCCTAGAGTGGGGGTCAATAGACCGGCGCATAAACGTTAGGCCTAGCCAAACACGGCGAAATTTCGGGCAGGAGTGAAATGCAATAATTTGCACTTCGTAAAGAGAAATTCTATTTCCCCTTATTTATCAAATCACTGCACCTTCTCGCGCCGCCGGCTCAAGGCCTCCTTGCGCGCAATGCCTGGAAGCGCACGGCCTGGAATTTTGAATCCGCCGAGGCCAAGCTGACTAAATTAGGTGCATAAGAATGAACACTTACAAGCCGCCCCCCCCTGTACCAGAGGGGCAGTGAGCCCAAAAAGCGGTATCAACTTCACCAACAGGAAAGAAAATTGTCACTTTCCAAGCAAACGACAGCCATTCGTCCGGCTGATTCGCAGCCGAGAGCTCAAGCATCGCGGATCGGTCAACATGAAATGCTGCCGGCCAGGACAAGGCGAGACGCATTTTTCGGTAGCGTGTCACAAATGGGCATAAAAATGCTTCGACCACGGCAAGTTCATATGGCGTGACCGGTGGCCTTCAAGGCCAAAAAAGTCAGGCCCGGACGCCTGTGGCGTCCGGGCCTGCCCTGATCGATCAAAGCGTCGGGAAGGTGAACTGCGCGCCGGACTTGATGCCATCCGGCCAACGCTGGGTCACCGTCTTGAGGCGCGTATAGAAGCGGATGCCTTCAGGTCCGTAGATGGAGTGATCGCCGAACAGCGAGCGCTTCCAGCCGCCGAAGCTGTGATAGGCCACCGGCACCGGCAGCGGCACGTTGATGCCGACCATGCCGACCTCGATGCGATCGGCAAAGTCGCGCGCCGCGTCACCGTCGCGGGTGAAGATGGCGGTGCCGTTGCCGAACTCGTGGGCATTGATGATGTCGACGGCATACTGGTAGGTCGGGGCGCGGACGACGCCGAGCACTGGCCCGAAGATCTCTTCCTTGTAGATGACCATGTCGGTGGTGACGTTGTCGAACAGCGTGCCGCCGAGGAAATAGCCGTTCTCATAGCCCTGGAGCTTGAAATCGCGCCCATCGACCACCAGCGTCGCGCCCTCCTTGACGCCCTGATCGATGTAGCCCTTGACCTTCTCATAGTGCTGCTTGGTGACCACCGGCCCCATCTCGGCGTCCTTGTCGGTGGCCGGGCCGATCTTGAGAGCTTCCACCTTGGGCTTGAGCGCGGCCACAAGACGATTGGCGGTATCCTCGCCAACCGGAACGGCGAGCGAGATGGCCATGCAGCGTTCCCCGGCCGAGCCGTAGCCCGCGCCCATCAGGGCGTCGACGGCCTTGTCCATGTCGGCGTCGGGCATGATGATCATGTGGTTCTTGGCACCGCCCAGCGCCTGCACGCGCTTGCCGGCCGCCGTGCCGGTGGCATAGACATACTGTGCGATCGGCGTCGAACCGACGAAGCTCACGGCCTTGACATCGGGATGATTGAGCAGCGTGTCGACGGCAAGCTTGTCGCCATGGATGACGTTCAGCACGCCCTTGGGGAAGCCAGCCTTCTCGAACAGGTCGTAGGCCAGCATCACCGCGCCGGGGTCGCGCTCGGACGGCTTCAGCACGAAGGTGTTGCCGCAGGCAATCGCCACCGGATACATCCACATCGGCACCATGGCCGGGAAGTTGAACGGCGTGATGCCGACGCAAACGCCGAGAGGGGCGCGCTCCGACCAGCTGTCGATCGACGGGCCCACGTCCTTGGAGAACTCGCCCTTCAGAAGATGCGGAATGCCGCAGGCGAACTCGACAACTTCGATGCCGCGCTGCACTTCACCAAGCGCGTCCGCGTGGGTCTTGCCGTGCTCGAGCGAAATGGCCGACGCCAGGGCATCGGCATTCTGCTCGAGAAGGTCCTTGAAGCGGAACATGTAGCGGGCGCGCTTCAGCGGCGTGATCTTGGCCCAGCCGACTTGCGCCGCCTTGGCAGCGGCCACCGCCGCATTGATCTCGTCGACCGACGACAGCGGCACGTTGGCAACAGCTTCGCCAGTGGCGGGGTTGAAGACCGGTTGCGACCGGCCCGAGGTGGAGGCGACCAACTGGCCGCCGATGGCGTTGAGGATCTGGCGCATGAAAAGGGGTCCGTCCGTTTGATGTCTTGATGCCCACTGCAAGACAATGGGCCAGCATGTGTCTGCGAGGTGCCTGCGCCCTGCAGACAATGACACTGGAAACAAGCGTCCCATTTCCCAGCCCTCTGCCAGAAAATGGGACGCTATGATCGATGAAAGTTACTTGGACTTGGCAAGCACCAGAGCGATCGTGGAGACGATCTCGTCGATCTGCTCCTTGGTGACGATCAGCGGCGGCGACAGCGCGATGATGTCGCCGGTGGTGCGGATCAGCACGCCCTTCTCGTAGCAATCGAGGAAGGCCTGGAAGGCACGCTTGGTGGGCTCGCCCGGGATCGGCGCCAGTTCGATGGCACCGACGAGGCCGATGTTGCGCACGTCGATGACATTGGGCATGCCCTTGAGCGTGTGCAGTGCCGTCTCCCAATAGGACGCCAGTTCAGCGCCGCGGGTGAGCAGACCTTCTTCGGCATAGGTGTCCAGAGTGCCGAGCGCAGCGGCGCAAGCCACCGGATGGGCCGAGTAGGTGTAGCCGTGGAACAGCTCGATGGCATGCTCGGGGCCGGTCATGAAGGCTTCGTAGATGTCGGAGGAGCAGAACACGCCGCCCATGGGGATCACACCGTTGGAGATGCCCTTGGCGGTGGTGACGATGTCCGGGATCACGTCGAAATAATCGACGGCGAAGTTGGTGCCGAGGCGGCCGAAACCGGTGATGACTTCGTCGAAGATCAGCAGGATGTCGTGCTTGGTGCAGATCTCGCGGATGCGCTTCAGATAGCCCTTCGGCGGGATCAGAACGCCGGTGGAGCCTGCCACCGGCTCGATGATCAGGGCGGCAATGTTGGAAGCGTCGTGCAGGGCGATGACCTTCTCGAGGTCTTCGGCAAACTCCACGCCGAACTCGGGCTCGCCGCGGGTGAAGGCGTTGCGCTCGATGTCATGGGTGTGGCGGATGTGATCGACGCCGGTCAGCAGGGAACCGAAGAACTTGCGATTGTTGCCGATGCCGCCGACCGAGATGCCGCCGAAGTTCACGCCGTGATAGCCGCGCTCGCGGCCGATCAGGCGTGTCTTGGTGCCCTTGCCGCGAGCGCGCTGATAAGCGATGGCGATCTTGAGGGCGGTTTCCACCGACTCCGAACCGGAGTTGGTGAAGAACACATGGTCGAGCGGCTTGGGCATCAGCTCGACGAGGCGATTGGCCAGCTCGAAAGCCTTGGGGTGGCCCATCTGGAAGGCAGGCGCGTAATCGAGTTCGGCGATCTGCTTCTGCACGGCCTCGACGATGCGCGGGCGCGCGTGGCCGGCATTGCAGCACCACAAGCCAGCGGTGCCGTCGAGCACCTTGCGACCGTCCGTCGTGGTGTAATACATGCCGGAGGCCGAAGCGAACAGGCGCGGCTCCTTCTTGAACTGACGGTTGGACGTGAACGGCATCCAGAAGGCTTCAAGATTGTTGGGAACGGGCACGCGCGTCGGGCTGTTCATCGGCTCTCTCCAGGGATTCCGCGGCGTCACGAAGCGGTGGCGCAGATACGGTGATTTGCGGATCGTAGGCTAGGATTAGGGCATGAGACTTTGTTGAACAAGAAGTTATCTTTGACCCGCGACATTCCTTGCAATTCAGGGATTTTGGTGACTTTCTGTTTGAGATCCTGAACAATTAAACAGGTCACGGCCCAGCGCTGCGCCGGGTCGCGCCATCCGTATCAACAGCCGGCCCGCATAGAGTCTTCTACGGAGTTCCCATGTCCCTCGATCTTGGCGGCAAACTCCGCCGCTTTCGCGAAGCCAAAGGCTTTTCCCAACGCGAACTGGCCCGCCGCGCCGGCATCTCCAATGCCACGATCAGCCAGATCGAAAGCAATACCATCAGCCCATCCGTCGGCGCGCTCAAACGCATTCTCGACGCCCTGCCCTTGCCGCTGTCGGATTTCTTCGCGTCGGATTCTCCCGAGCCGGAGCAGGTCTTCTTCAAGGTATCCGACATGGTGGAGATCGGGCGTGGCGGCGTCTCCTATCGGCAGGTCGGCAAGGATCTGACCGGCAAGGCCCTGCAGATCCTGGCCGAACGATATGACGAAGGCTCCGACTCCGGCCGCATCCGCATCCGCCATGAAGGCGAGGAAGGCGGCATCATTCTGCGCGGCCTGCTTGAAGTGACCGTCGGCGACCGCAAGTCCGTGCTCGGCCCCGGTGAAGCCTATTACTTCAAGAGCATGGAGCCGCACCGCTTCCGCAATGTTGGCAATGGGGTCTGCGAGGTCATCTCGGTCTGTACGCCACCAAGTTTCTGACAGCCCTGCCCAATGGTGTGGAGCCGGCAAAACTCAGGCCTGACGAGAGATTCCAGTTGCTGCCCCCTCAAAATCGTTCTATCTTTGTTCCAGAATGAGGTTGAGTGGAGGACAGGTCATGACCAGCCACGGGACTTTTGTTTGGAACGAGTTGATGACGCCCGAGATCGAGAAGGCGAAGGCCTTCTACGCGGCAACGCTAGGGTGGAGCTACAAGAGCGTGCCGATGCCGGATGGCGCCTATACGCTGGCCTTTGCACCCGGCAAGGAAGCCCCCGTGGCCGGCCTGTTCCCTTGGCCAGCGGATGCGCCAGGCACGCGTGACTGGTTCGCCTACATCGCCGTCGATGATATTGCACAGGCCCTTGAGAGAACAACGGCTGCAGGCGGCTTGGTGCTGCGCGCGCCCTTCAAGGTGCCGGGAACCGGAGACGTTGCCATCGTCAAGGATGCGGCGGACTCGGTGATAGGCTTCCTGCAACCCGAGCCGATGTGACCGGTTTCATATCGGAACGCGGTATCTGTCTCGGATAGCAGAGCCATTCAAGTGGCTTCTGCGAGGTTGACGGCCTTCCGGCTGTCGATCAGTGTCGGTGTGACGTCTAGCCAGCAGGACACCGGGAGCCATTTCAATGAGTGGAGAGCAACAGTCCCACAGTGCCGCTTGCCATTGCGGCACCGTGCGGTTCAGGGTACGGCTCAGCGACGGACTTAACACCGCCCGTCGCTGCACCTGCTCCTTCTGCAGAATGCGAGGCGCTGTCGCGGTAACCGCAGAAATGGGCGGCGTCGAGTTTGTTACCGGGGAAGACAATCTCGCGCTTTATCAGTTCAACACCGGCACGGCGAAGCACTATTTCTGCAAGACCTGCGGCATCTACACCCATCATCAACGCCGCTCCAGACCGAATGAGTTCGGCATCAATGCCGCATGCCTCGAGGGTGTCAGCCCGTTCGATTTCTCGGAGGTCATCGTCATGGACGGGGTGGGCCATCCGTCCGACGGCTTTGCGCCTCGTGTCGCCGGCATTCTGAAGTTTGAGCCGGCCCAGACGATCGAGTGACGGAGCGCTGCCGAGCGCAGATGCAAGTGGCGTGGCGCTCCAACCTCACCTGCTTGAGGAGGCAAGACCCAATCGCCCTTGAGTGTGGTGAAGCGCTCGCGTCGCGAGTTTGGGTTCCGAAGCGATGGTGCTCTTCAGAGGCGCCGCGTCAGTCAACGGGCGACCGAAGATGCTATTTGCCTTGGGGCCAGGAGCGTCATTGGTCGGCGATCTTGCGCAGCATGGCCTCCAAGCGGCGCCTCTCGCCGGACTTTACCCAGTCTAGATTGCATCCGCCGCCGGCGCGGGGGAAGGCTCCATAGCCTCTGATGTCAATCGACCGGTCCGGATAGATGACCGTGAATTTCCACGCCACATCGTCTTCATTGGCACTTGTGCAGTTGGCGTTCCACGTCCAGGCCTTCATGTCATCAAGAAGCTTGCGGAAGCTGTGCCAGCTGGTTTGGCTCACGGTGAAATGTCGGGCGTTGGGCGGCTTGCCCGACGCCCCGTCAGTCGCCTCAAAATCGACCTCAAGCAAAAGCCCCGGAGCGCGCGAGGCTTTGCCATAGTAGAAGGCATGTTCGCGCATCGTGAAGCCACCGACGCTATATTCCAGCGAGAGCGGCTCTTCGGCGGCATGGGATGCCCCGATCTGAAAGCTGGCCAGGACAGCGACGACAGCAGTAGCGATGCGGCAGTATCTCAAGGTCCGCCTCCCAGTCGGATGTCTCGAAGAGACCGTCACCAGTTTACGGTCCGTCCTCGAAGCGAGGATGGTGCTGCTGGTGGTCAGCGCTTGCAAGGGCTCTCGTCGTGACGGGCTGACTAAAACGCCCCCAACTTAGGCCCTTGCGAGAATTGCATCTTTTTTTCGGATCCTGTGTGCAAATCAGCCCTCGCGGAATGATTTTTCTTGCCCTTTTGGTCAAGGACGCCGAAATTCAAGGACGAACAGAGCTATCAGTCCGGAGCGGTCATGGACGCGATCGAGGTTGCGCGGGCGCGGGGGTCACGGAAGCGGACGCGCATTCAGGCCGAGAACGAGGAAAAGATTCTCGACGCGGCGCTGGAGGTGTTTTCGCGCTTCGGCTTCCGCGGCGCAACCGTGGACCAGATCGCCGAGAAGGTGGGGATGTCAAAGCCCAACCTGCTCTATTACTTCCGCCGCAAGCAGGACATTTATACGGCAGTGCTGACGCGAACGCTCGACATGTGGCTCGCCCCGCTCGGTGACATGTCCGAGGATGGCGATCCGGAAACCGAGCTGGTCGGCTACATCCGCCAGAAGCTCGAACAGTCGCGCGACAAGCCGCAGGAAAGCCGGCTGTTCATCGGCGAGATCCTGCAAGGGGCGCCGCATCTCGACAAGGTGCTGAAGACCGAGCTCAAGGACATCGTGACCGAGAAGGCAGCAGTCATCCGGCGCTGGATTGCGGATGGCAAATTGATCCCCGTCGATCCCGTGCACCTCATTTTCATGATCTGGGCCACCACCCAGCATTACGCCGATTTTGATACCCAGGTGCGTGCCGTGCTCGGCAAGGGCATGAACAATCCCGCCACCTTCCGGGCTGCCAGCGATACGGTGGTCAATGTGCTGATGCGCGGCATTCTGCCAGGCCGATGAGGTCGGCGCGCCTTCGACCATCCCTGACAGGACAGGAGCGCCAAATGCTGTTGATGCACGGATCAATCTTTGACGGAGAGGGACTGCTGCCGCCGGGCCACGCCCTGCTACTGGATGGCCGGAAGATCGCAAAAATCGCGCCCCTTGCCGCTTTCGAGGGCTATTCCGGTCCGCGTGCGGACCTGACGGGGCACACCATTCTGCCTGGCCTCATCGATTGCCATGCGCATCTGACGCTTGGAGGTGAGCTCAATCCGTCGGAACAGTTGCAGCGGCTGAGCCACGCGGAACTCACCTTGCGCTGCATCGAAAATGCGGTGACCAGTCTCAGCGCCGGCATAACCTCGCTGCGCGACCTCGGTGGCGTCGATCACGTGGAGTTCACGGTGCGCGATGCCTGCAACTCCGGCCGCATCTTCGGACCAACCATTCGCGCCGCCGGCAAGTTCATCTGCATGACCGGCGGCACCAACTTCTTCATCGGTCGCCAGGCGGATGGGCCTCAGGACGTGGTCAAGGCCGTACGCGAGCAGATCCACGCCGGCTGCGATTGCATCAAGCTGATGGCTACGGGCGGGGTGCTGACCCCCGGCGTCCGGCTCGAACATGCCCAGTTCACCTGCGAGGAGATGACGGCAGGTGTGGCGGAGGCCCAACGCTTCGACAAGCCGACCGCGTCGCATGCGATGACGCCGCAGGGTGTCCTCAACGCGGTCCGCGCGGGAATCAACTCGATCGAACACGGCGTGGTGCTGGACGACGAATGCATCGGCGAGATGCTGGCGCGCAATGTGGTGCTGGTACCGACACTGATGCCGCTGCACTGTCTGATCGGCGCCAATGAGGGTGGCGTGCCGCAATGGGCAATGGACAAGGCCCATTGGGCGAACGAGCGGCACCGCAAGTCGTTCAAGGCCTATTATGACGCCGGAGGGCGGATCGCGATGGGAGCCGACACCGGCACGCCGTTCAATCCGCACGGCAACTCCGCCATGGAGCTGCAGCATATGGTGGACGCCGGCATGCGACCGATCGATGCGCTGAAAGCCGGAACGGCGACAGCGGCCGATCTCTTGCGGCTGGAAGGGCGTGGCCGGCTGCGCGACAGCCATGCGGCCGATCTTCTGGTGGTGGCCGGCGATCCAGTGACCGACATCGGCCGGGTGGCGTCACGGCAGCATCACCGGCTGATCCTCAAGGATGGACGCCCGGCCCTTGATCGCCTCGGTCTGTCGGCAAATCTGGAACCCAGCACAGGCACCGCCCTTGGAAGGGTTTCGTTCTAGTCCTCAACGAATCCGCTGGCGCCCGAAACGCGCGGCATTGAAGCGCATCCCTTCAAAGGAAAGCGGCCGGGGCGAGAGCACCCCGGCCGACCAAATTTCAGAGCCCCCAGCATCGCCTCATTCGGCCGCGACGCCAACGGCGGTGGGGTTGTTGGGGTGCGTTGTCCAGTTGGCATACTTGTCGGACACCGCGCGGCCGGTGCGCGGATCTATCGTGCCGGGCTTCATCGGCTCCATGGTGATGCAGCCGTCCACCGGGCAGACGTTGACGCAGAGATTGCAGCCGACGCACTCCTCGTCCTTCACCTCGAAGTGGCGCACGCCATTGACCAGGTGGGTGATCGCCTGATGCGAGGTGTCCTCGCAGGCGATGTGGCAGCGACCGCACTTGATGCACAGGTCCTGGTCGATCTTGGCCTTGGCCACATAGTTGAGGTTCAGGTAGCGCCAATCGGTGACATTCGGCACGGCCATGCCACGGAAGTCGTCGATGGTGCGGAAGCCCTTGGTGTCCATGTAGTGGCTGAGGCCGTCGATCATCTCTTCGACGATCTTGAAGCCGTAGGTCATCACGGCGGTGCAGACCTGAACGGTACCGCAACCGAGCGCGATGAACTCGGCCGCGTCGCGCCAGGTGCCGATGCCGCCGATGCCGGAGATGGGCAGGCCAGCGGTCTCCAGATCACGGGCGATCTCGGCCACCATGTTGAGCGCGATGGGCTTCACCGCCGGGCCGCAATAGCCGCCATGACTGCCCTTGCCATCGATGGTCGGCACGGGGGCGAAATTGTCAAGATCGACCGAGACGATGGAGCTGACGGTGTTGATCAGCGACACGGCATCTGCCCCACCCTTGTGGGCGGCACGGGCGGGATAGCGGATGTCGGTGATGTTGGGCGTCAGCTTGACGATGACCGGCATGCGGCTCGCCGCCTTGCACCAGCGCGTCACCATCTCGATGTATTCCGGCACCTGACCGACCGCCGAGCCCATGCCGCGCTCGCTCATGCCATGCGGGCAGCCAAAGTTGAGCTCGATGCCGTCGGCGCCGGTTGCTTCGACGCGCTTGACGATGGAGGTCCAGTTTTTCTCCTCGCACGGTACCATCAGGGAGACGACCAGAGCGCGATCGGGGAAGTTCTTCTTCACCTCGGCGATCTCGCGCAGGTTCACTTCCAGCGGGCGATCGGTAATCAGTTCGATGTTGTTGAGGCCGGCCAGACGGCGGTCGCCGCCATGGGTGGCGCCATAGCGCGGACCGGAGACGTTGACCACTTCCGGGTCTTCGCCAAGGGTCTTCCAGACCACGCCGCCCCAGCCCGCCTTGAAGGCGCGCTCGACGTTATACTGCTTGTCAGTGGGCGGCGCGGAGGCCAGCCAGAAGGGGTTCGGCGACTTGATGCCGAGGAAATTGCTGCGAAGGTCAGCCATGATGAAACTCCTCGTCGATCAGGCCATCAGGGAGGCGTGAATGGATTGGGCGGCGCGCTTGCCGTGGTCGACGGCTTGAACGGTGAGATCCTCGCCGCCGAGCACGCAGTCGCCACCGGCCCAGACGCCAGCAGCCGAGGTGCGCTGCTCGCCGTCAACCTTGATGCGTCCCTTTTCGAGCGCGACGGTGTCGGCGAGCGGTTCGGCGACGAAGACCTGGCCGATGGCCTTCATCACCTGGTCGCAGGCGAGCGTCGCCTTGCGGCCGGTGCCGACCAGCTTGCCGCTGTCGTCGAGGCGGGTCGTCTCATATTCGATACCGGCAATGCCGTTGCCCTCGGCGATCAGGCGGGTGGGAGCCGCCCAGTAGACGAGCTTCACACCGTTGATCTGCGCCAGTTCGCGTTCGAACTCGGAGGCATTCATCTGCTCCGGGCCGCGGCGATAGAGCATCGTCACCTCTTCGGCGCCAAGCTTGCGAGCCTGAACCGCGGCGTCGACAGCGGTCATGCCGCCGCCGATGACGACCACGCGGCGGCCGACCGGCACGGATGCCTTGTCTGCAGCCTGGCGCAGATCCTCGATCCAGCGGACCGCGTCGGTCACCCCCGCAAGGTCCTCGCCTTCGAGGCCCAGGGCATTGACCGCCTGCAGGCCGAGGCCGAGGAAGACGGCGCCATGCCTGGCCTTGAGATCGGCCAGCGAGACGTCCTTGCCGAGTGCCTTGCCATGCTCGATGCGGATGCCGCCAACGCCAAGGACGAAGTCGACTTCCTTCTGGGCGAAGTTGTCGGTCGCCTTGTAGGTGGCAATACCGTGCTCGTTGAGGCCGCCAGACTTGGCGCGCGCCTCGTAGACCACGACATCATGGCCCTTGAGCGACAGTTCGTGAGCACAGGCGAGACCGGCCGGACCAGCCCCGACTACGGCGACCGTCTTGCCGGTCGAAGCGGCGCGCGTGCCGAAATGGTCATGACCACCGAGATAGTGGTCCGTGGCAAAGCGCTGCAACAGCCCGATGCGAACCGGCTTTTCCTCGGCCGTGTTGCGCACGCAGGCCTCTTCGCACAGCTCTTCGGTGGGGCAGACGCGGGCGCACATGCCGCCGAGGATGTTGGACGAGAAGATGGTCTCCGCTGCACCGTCCACATTGCCGGTACCGATCTTGCGGATGAACATCGGAATGTCGATCGAGGTCGGGCAGGCGATGGTGCACGGCGCATCGTAGCAGAAATAGCAACGATCGCTTTCGACCACGGCTTCGTGCCGATCAAGCGGCGGATGGATGTCCGCGAAATTCTTGGTAA
Organism: Oryzibacter oryziterrae; assembly: GCF_021864535.1. Taxonomy (GTDB): domain Bacteria; phylum Pseudomonadota; class Alphaproteobacteria; order Rhizobiales; family Pleomorphomonadaceae; genus Pleomorphomonas; species Pleomorphomonas oryziterrae. The sequence goes on along the minus strand of NZ_JAKJIC010000021.1, from coordinate 32,424 downwards.
GTTCCGCCGTCTCCAGGCGGCCCGCAGAAATGTCCGGCATGGCTTTGGTTCCCGTCTCTGCTTGCTGAGAAGATGCGGAACACCCTCGCCCGGATCGGACAAGCCGCACCAGGTCGAGACTGGATCCGACATGGCCGAAGCCAGGTATCGGATCGGGATTGTTACCGCAGTCCTCTCAAGTCCCCTCGGCGGTGCTTCGACCGCTCGCTTTGTTTCCTTGATCTTTCGGTAAAAAATTCAAACGGTCAAGGAGCAAAAAGTGGGCAAATGCGGGAATGAGGCGCAACATTTTTTATCAATAGGACAAAAATACTAAGCGGCCGATGGTTACTGCCCCGCCCCAAGGGCAAGCGGCGTGGTTCCGAGCGGCGGGGGCGCGCCTTGGCCCATGACGGGCGGCGACCAGCCTGAACCGGAATCGGCAGAGAAAAACCCGCACACGGCCGGGCCATTTGCGGGTCATTTCCTCTCACCAAGTCCTGAAGCGCTGACGTCAGGCCACTCGACCTTCCGTCTTGCGCGAGGCCACAAGGCCGCGAATCGCATTCTCGACGATCTTGTGTCCGGCATCGTCGCTGAGCGACATGATGGATTCGGGGTGGAACTGCACCGCGGCCAGCGGCTCGGTCTTGTGCTCCACGGCCATGATCACACCATCGTCGGTCTCGGCGGTGATGGCAAAATCGTCAGGCAACTTGCCCTTCAGTGCGTGCAGGGAGTGATAACGCCCGACGATCACCCTGTCCGGCAGCCCGTTGAACAGGATGGAATTGCGGGCCACCGCCACTTCCGAAGGCTTGCCATGCACGGGGATCGTGAGCTGACCAAGCTCGCCGCCATAAGTCTCCACCATGGCCTGCAGGCCGAGGCAGACGCCGAAGACCGGCAAGCCCATGTCGCGCACAGCGCGGATGGTACGCGAGCAATGGAAGTCCGACGGGTTGCCCGGGCCGGGGGACATCACCACGAGGTCGGGCTTTGCCGCCGCGATCAGGGCGGGATCGATACCCTTGCCCTTGGAGGAGCGAAGCGTCAGCACATCCGCGCCGGTCTGGCGGAAGTAGTTGGCGAGTGTGTGAACAAAGCTGTCCTCGTGGTCGATGAGCACCACGCGGACGCCCTCGCCCACCGTTTCCTTCACAGCTGCTTCCTGGATGGCCGGGCCGTTGCCGGCCTCGCGGATGGCGGCCAGCATGGCGGAGGCCTTCAGCTCGGTCTCGCGCTCTTCCTCCATGGGGATGGAATCATAGAGCAGCGTGGCTCCGGCGCGCACCTGCGCGATGCCATCCTTGAGGCGGACGGTGCGCAGGGTGAGGCCGGTGTTGACGTCGCCATTGGCGAACAGGGCACCGACAGCGCCGCCATACCAGGCGCGACAGCTCTTTTCGTGATCCTCGATGAACTGCATGGCCCAGAGCTTCGGAGCGCCTGTCACGGTCACCGCCCAGGCATGGCTGAGGAAGGCATCGAGCCCGTCCATGCCGTCGCGCAGACGGCCTTCGATATGGTCGACCGTGTGGATGAGGCGCGAATACATCTCGATCTGGCGGCGGCCGATGACCTTCACCGAGCCAGGCTCGCAAATGCGGCTCTTGTCGTTGCGGTCAACGTCCGAGCACATGGTCAGCTCGGCCTCGTCCTTCTTGGAGTTGAGCAGGATGCGGATCTGCGCCTCGTCCTCGATGGCATTCTTGCCGCGGCGGATGGTGCCGGAGATCGGGCAGGTCTCGACGCGCTTGCCGTTGGTAACGCGCACATACATCTCGGGGCTGGCGCCCACCAGATACTCGTTGTCGCCGAGGTTAAAGAAGAAGCCATAGGGCGAGGGGTTGATCTGCTGCAAGCGGCGGGAGATGGCCGACGGCGGCGAGGTCGGACGCTCGTAGAACGTCTGGCCCGGCACGACTTCAAACAGATCGCCGCGCTTGAAATACTCGACCGCCTTGGCAACCGAGGCCGCATACTCACCGGGCTCGTGATCGCCGCGACCGGGAATCTTGTCGGAATAGCGGAAGGGCGTGCGCGATCCGTCACGCGGCAATCCGGCCGTGCTGCGCCCCTCGACCTCGAAGTCATAGGCATAGACGGTGGCGGCACCACGATGGTGATCGACGATCAGGATTTCGTCGGGGAAGTAGAGCACCAGATCGCGCTGGTCGTCCGGGCGCGGCAGCTTGAAGTCGATGCTGTCGAACTGGAAGGCGAGATCATAGCCGAAGGCGCCCCAGAGGCCGATCTTGTCGTCGTCCAGCGTCGAGAACTTGGCAAGGATGCGGCGGATGACCGAGAAGACCGACGGCTGGCGTGAGCGCTCTTCCTCGGCGAAGCGCTCTTCGGGGCGCTTGACGGTCAGCACGATCCTGTCACCCGCCTGGTCGAAGGACAGGAGATCCGGCCCCTGCACCGCGATCGAGAAGGCCGGCAGCAGTACCCTGCCCCGCTCGTTGAGCGCCTCGATCGTCACTTGGTTGCGACGTGCCGTCAGCGCCACCGGCGGATCGATGAACGCCATGTCCCAGCGCGAATAGCGGCCCGGATACTCGTAGTTCGATGAAAGAACGGCCCCGCGGCGTTCGTCCAGCTTGTCGATATAGCCCGACAGGGCCGCGCGGTAGGAATCGGCGCGGGCCGATCGGGTCACGGCAACACCGCCGGCAGTCACGAAGGAAAAATCCTCAAGGGCCATCAGTCCGACCTTCTTAACTCTCGTCATCTTGTGCTCTCCACCTGCCGCTCGGCCACCCGGAAAGCACTGATGCAGATGCACGAAGGGCCGTTCCGGTTTCCCGGAGCGGCCCTCGTTCAAATTGTCCTCGTCTGGACACACTTCGCCGGCCGCTCACTCAGAGAGAGCGCCACCACCACGATGCGGACAGAACGACAAACTGTTTCATGTCGCGCACGTTAGGCGATGTAACGGGTGTTGTCCAGAACCGATCACGCGGTTTATCAGCAGTTGCTGGGGAACGCGCTGCAAGCCGCATTCACAAGCGCCTTGATGTTCGGCGTGCTCTGGAAGGCGGCGTTGGTGCTGAAGCGCGAGGCGCCCTGCTCAAGATCGGATGTGACGTTGCCATTGTTGTCGACATACTCCCAACTGGTAACGCCGACCACCACGTTTGCGGTCCCGGCCGAAGGCGTGGGCGCAGACGTGCTGGGATCCACGCCGAAGTTGAGAATCCACGGACCGCCCGAAGAGCCCCCCGTCTGACGCGAACCTATGATCACGCTGGTTGGCGACACTTGGTAACCGGTGGAATCGGTACGGATCATCCGCTTTCCACTGCTGAAGGTCACCGGATACCCGAGCTGGGTAAGCTGAGCCACCTGCTTGCCGAAGAAGGACGAGTAGCCGTAGCTGCCGTAGCCGTAACCGAACCAACCGGTCTTGTCGCCGGCGTGCTTGCCGTCAGATCCGGCCTTCAAGGCGATGACGGCTACGTCGTTGGCGCAGGAGACACCTTGGTCGTCGGCACAAGTGTCGGTCCCGCTTGTGTAAACTTTTGGCACAAATATACCCGAACGACCACCAGAGTAGGCGAGTGTGTATTGACCATACGGCTTTGAGGACTCAAACATGGCCGGAACGAAAGTGACTGCGGTTGCCTGGACATTGGTGCCGAAGTTCCAGACACAGTGAGCGGCCGTCACCAGCAGGCCGCGCTTGATCATGGCAGCCGAGCAAACATAGGAGTTTCCGTCGGAGAACTTCATGTAGAGCTTGCCAGCGGCACGCCAGGGATAGAGATTGGTCGGAGACGAAGTACTGGCGGTCTTCGTCCCGGAATAGGCGCCCATCGTGGTGAAAGGGTGCTTGGTCGTGCCGTAGGCCTGGATGGTACCACCGTCGGTACCGGCCGCAGCCTTCTCGGTGGCCGCAGAGCCGGTGACTGCCGGAGCGACAACGGGCGAACCGGCATTGCCAGCGACCACGCCGCTCTGCTGAGGCACGCTCTGAATGCTGGCGGCCGAACCGGCAGCCTTCACCATCGCCGCCTTCTTGTCCGCAGGAATGGCGCGGAACATCGGCTTGGCGTTCTGAATATCCTTGTCGGTCAGCGTCGTACCACTGGCCCCAGAAAGTCTTGAAACGGCGGCATCAGGTGCCGCCGCGCCAGCCGGCGTTACAATCGCACAGAGGCCGGCCATCACGGAAATGCCAGCAAAGAATGTTTTGCTTTTCATGGATTTCTCCCTAAAACCACTTTCGTGGATGCGAAGAACTGTCTCATCGGTTTGGGGCGAATTCGTGTTTCCAGTTACTGTTCAGGTGAAAAAGTGCTCAACGATACCGTCGCGCCCATCCGTCTCTCCGACTATCGCCCGTCCGACTACGCGATCGACAGGATCGCGCTCGACTTCGATTTACGGGCTGATGAAACGCTGGTGCGCGCGGAACTCGCTGTATCTCCGCGTGACGGTATCGGCGGCAAGCCCCTGGTCCTCGATGGCGACGAACTGACGCTGGTCTCGGTGGCGCTTGACGGTGAAGTCCTTGGGGCCAACAGCTATCAGGTTCAGGATACCAGCCTCACGATCTCGTCGCCGCCGCAGGGCGCCTTCACGCTGACGATCGTCACCCGCCTGGATCCGGCCGCGAACACCAAACTCATGGGCCTCTACCGGTCGAGCGGCGCCTGGTGCACGCAATGCGAAGCTGAAGGCTTCCGCCGCATCACCTATTTCCTCGATCGCCCGGATGTGCTGTCGGTTTATCGTGTTCGCATGGAAGCCGACGCCAAGGAGGCGCCGGTGCTGCTGTCCAACGGCAATCTGGTCGAGAGCGGCGACTGTGGCAACGGTCGCCATTTCGCCGTCTGGGATGATCCGTGGCCGAAGCCGAGCTATCTCTTCGCGCTGGTTGCCGGGGACCTCGAGGCGGTCAAGGACAGCTTCACCACCAAGTCCGGGCGCCATGTGGACCTCGCCGTCTATGTGGAGCACGGCAATGGCTCCAAGGCGCTCTATGCCATGGACTCGCTGAAGCGCTCGATGAAGTGGGACGAGGATGTCTTCGGCCGCGAATATGATCTCGACGTGTTCAATGTGGTCGCCGTGTCCGATTTCAACATGGGCGCCATGGAGAACAAGGGCCTCAACATCTTCAACGACAAGTATGTGCTCGCCGACGCGGATATCGCCACCGACGGCGATTATGCCGGTGTCGAATCGGTCATTGCGCACGAGTATTTCCATAACTGGACGGGCAACCGCATCACCTGCCGCGACTGGTTCCAGCTCTGCCTCAAGGAAGGGCTGACCGTTTTCCGCGATCAGGAGTTCTCTGCCGACGAGCGTTCGCGCCCGGTCAAGCGCATCGCCGACGTCAAGGTGCTGCGCAGCCATCAGTTTCCCGAGGACGGCGGCCCGCTCGCCCATCCGGTGCGGCCAAACCAATACAAGGAAATCAACAACTTCTACACGGCGACGGTCTACGAAAAAGGCGCGGAAGTCATCCGCATGCTGAAGACGCTGATCGGCGATGACGCCTTTGCGCGCGGCATGACGCTCTATTTCGACCGCCATGACGGCCAGGCTGCAACGATCGAAGAGTTCGTTGCCTGCTTTGCCGAGACGTCGGCCCGGGATCTCAGCCAGTTCATGAACTGGTATTTCCAGGCCGGCACGCCGGTGGTGACGGTGGCCGAGCGCCATGACGAAGCCAGCCAGACCTATGAGCTGGTGCTGAGCCAGGAGACGCCGCCGACGCCCGGCCAGCCTTCGAAGCTGCCGCAGGTGATCCCGGTGCGTTTCGGTCTTGTGGGATCGACCGGCAACGATCTCCGCCCCAGCCGCATCAGTGGCGCGGAGACCAGCGCAGACGTGTTCATTCTCGACAAGGCTCAGCAGACCATCGTCTTTGAAGGCCTGAGTGAGCGGCCGGTGCCGTCGCTGTTCCGGGCCTTCTCGGCGCCGGTCAAGGTGCGGCACGCGCTGTCGTCCGACGACCAGGTGTTCCTGATCGGAAATGACGCCGACCCCTTCAACCGCTGGCAGGCTGCCACCTCGCTGTCCATGGCCGCCATCGTCAAGGCGACGCATCAGGCGCGTTCGGGACAACCGTTCAGCTTCGATACCGCCTTCGCCGAGGCGCTCGGTGCGGCGCTCGACAGCGACGCCCTCGATCCCGCCTTCAAGGCGCTGCTGATGTCGCCCCCGGGCGAGAACGACATTGCGCGCGAGATCAGCGAGAATATCGATCCCGACGCCATTCACACGGCGCTCATGGCGTTCCGGCGCTTCGTGGCCAGCCGTCTGGCGCCGCGTTTTGCCCGTCTGGTCCAGGATGGCACCGGAGACATCGGCAGCGGTTTCTCCCCGGATGCAGCAAGCGCCGGCAAGCGGGCGCTTGCCAATGCCGCACTGGACTATCTCGCCCTGACGGGCGAAAGCTCGGCCTTCGACCTGACCTACGCCCGTTTCCAGGCAGCAACCAACATGACCGACCGGCTCGCTGCGCTGTCGATCCTGGTGCATCGTGGCGCACCGCAGGCGGACGAGGCACTCGCGGCCTTCTACGCGCGCTTCTCGTCCGTGCCGCTGGTCGTGGACAAGTGGCTGGCGACGCAGGCCACCGTTGCCAAGGCTCAGACCTTGGACAAGGTCATCGCGCTGACTGCCGATCCGGCCTTCTCCTTCGGCAACCCCAACCGCGTGCGATCGTTGATCGGCTCCTTCGCCTCGCTCAATCCCACCCAGTTCGCTCGCGCCGACGGCAAGGGCTTCGACTATGTGGCCCAGACGATCGGGCGAATCGACGACAGCAACCCGCAACTGGCGTCGCGTCTGCTGGTCAGCTTCCGCTCCTGGCGCTCGTATGAACAGGGTCGGCGGAGCAAGGCGGAGAAGGCTCTGCGCGCTCTTCAGGCCAAGGAAAAGCTCTCGCGGGACGTCTCGGACATCCTCGAACGCACCCTTGCCTGATGCACGGATGCCTCACATGCACAGCTCTGATTCAATTTGAGGATTCATCTGAAATTAATCTATGGACAGAGCGATTCACCTTGATTCACACTGCAGGTGATTCGGGGCGTGTCTTGTTTTCCCCGCTGTAAAAGAGTCACGCAGGGGGGCCTGGGCGTGGGCGACGTTGAACCGTCGCTTCGCGCCATTCTGGCCACACGGGGATAGACATGGCGCAAGAAGACCTTGGCAGGTCTGGGGGATGGCGGGCCCGCTTCTTTGGCGGGCAACCGGTCGATCACACCCTCAAGGGCCATGCGAGCCTTCTGGCCCGCCCGGCCTATCAGCGCCTGTTGCAGGCCGAGCCACTCTTCCGCCGTTCGATCCCCGTTCTGATCACCATCTTCATCGTCGTCGTCGGCCTGTCGCGCGCGTCCAGCCTGCTCGACCAGCGCGCCAACACCGAAGCCAGCGCGCGCGACATGATCTCGCTTCTCGCGGAAACACTTGACGCGACGCTGTCCCATTCCGACGAACTCGCCCGCAAACCGCAGCCCTATGCCTCGGTGATGCGGGGCACGCTGCGCGACGCCCTGCCGCCGTCCGCCACGAGCAACGGCCGCGTCATCCTGCTGGCCGACCGTACAGGGCGCATTCAGGCCGTCGCACCGGAAATGCCGCTCAGCGGGGATGGCACGCTGAACAGCCTGTTCGGTGGCAATGAACCGCTGCTGATCTTCGGCGATCGAGCCGGGGTGATGAACGTCGACATCGCCGGAGGCGAGTCCGTACTGGCCGCTGTCCATGCGCTCGATGGCGACCGCGGAATGATCGCCGTCTACCAGCCCCTCAACGACGTGTTCCTGGACTGGCGGCGCGACGTTGGCGTCAATGCCGCCCTCTTCGTCGGCACCAGCTGCATCCTGATCGTGATGGTCTACGCCTTCTTCGCGCAGACCACGCGCGCCAGCGAGGCCGATCGCATCTACAGCGCCACGCAGACCCGCGTCGACACCGCGCTCCGCCGTGGCCGATGCGGCCTGTGGGATTGGGATCTGGCGCGTGGACGGCTGTTCTGGTCGCCGTCCATGTATGTCATCCTGGGAATGGAGCCGAACTCGGACCTGATGGGCTTTGCCGACCTGCAGGCGATGATTCATCCCGATGATATCGACTTCTACAACCTCGCCAAGGAACTGCTCGACACCGGACAGAACACGGTCGATTTCGAGTTTCGCATCCGCCATGCCGATGGTGACTGGGTCTGGCTGCGCGCCCGTGCGGAAGTTGTGCGCGATCGGGATGGTGCGCCGCATCTCATCGGCATCGCGGTCGATGTGACCGAGCAGAAAGTCATGGCGGCGGAGAATGCCACCGCTGCCCTGCGCCTGCGCGACGGCATCGACACGATCTCCGAAGCCTTCGTACTGTGGGATGCCGACAATCGCCTGGTGATGTGCAACTCGAAATACCAGTCGCTGCACCAGATACCGGACGCTGTTGCCAGATCGGGAACCCCCTATAACGTCGTCATGGCGGCCGCCCGTCAGCCGAACGTTTCCAGCGAAGGCTTGCGTTACTCGCTGTCGGACGGTGAGCGTTCCTACGAAGCCAGGCTCGACGACGGTCGCTGGCTGCAGATCAACGAGCGGCGGACCAAGGACGGCGGCTTCGTCTCGGTGGGTACCGACATCACCCAGCTGAAGCGCCACGAGGAAAACCTGCTCGATTCCGAACGGCAGCTGATGGCGACGGTGGCCGATCTTCGCCAGCATCGCCACAAGATGCAGCTCCAGACGCAGCAACTCGTTGAACTCGCAGAGAAATACGCCGAGGAAAAGGCCCGCGCCGAGGCGGCGAACCGGGCGAAGAGCGAGTTCCTCGCGTCCATGAGCCACGAGTTGCGTACCCCGCTCAACGCCATCATCGGCTTCTCCGACATCATGCGCTCGGGCATGTTCGGCGCCCTCGGGTCGGACAAGTATCTCGAATACTGCCGCGACATCCATGACAGCGGGATCTACCTTCTCAACGTGATCTCGGACATTCTGGACATGTCGAAGATCGAGGCCGGCAGGGTCAACCTCACGCTGGATTCAATCATCCTCGACGAGGTGCTGGGGGAAAGCGCGCGCATCATGTCGTCGCAGGCCGAGCATCGTCAGATCAATCTCGTCACCGACTTCCACGCCGCGGTTCCCATGGTTGCCGACCGCCGAGCCGTCAAGCAGATCGCGCTGAACCTTCTGTCGAATGCGCTGAAGTTCACCCCGGCCGGTGGCACGGTGACTGTCCGGACGAGTATGCTCGATCAGGACATGATCTTCTCGGTGCGCGATACCGGCATCGGCATCCCCTCGTCCTCGCTCAATCAGATCGGCAAGCCCTTCGTGCAGGTCGAGAACCAGTTGACGCGCAAGTATCCCGGTTCGGGCCTGGGGCTGGCGATCGCCCAATCCCTTGTCGAACTGCATGGCGGCCGCATGACGCTGGACTCCGTGGAGGGCCAGGGCACCGTCGTCACCATGATCATGCCGCGGATCGCCGCGCCCACGGCGAGCGACGGAACAGCCGCCGCCACGGAGGCGTCGGGATCGAGCGTTCAGAGTTCCTATTCCCGCAGCCTGTCCGCCGAAAATGTGGCAGGCCCCAGTCGCGCCATTCATTGACCGACTTGCGAGACGATCTGAGCGACAGGCTTGCTTCGGTCTCGTCGGTATTTGCGCCGTCCGGCAGATTCCAACGCGCCAAGCCAATCCTGGCGTGCAAACCCCTGGCCTCGGCGCCAATAGTACCCAGATCTGCAAATCGAAATATTTCCATCACATATCTGTTCAAAACTAAAATACATGCGAAGCGCCAGTCATTTACAAACATCGCGACGCCCGTTAACTATAATTTATGCCTTTCTTAACGATATTGCGTAAACTTGTTTGTATTCGCTTCCTGATGCGAGGATACTACCCTTGATATTACGTATCTGGGGACTTCCGTGCGCAATCCTGTTTGCTCCTTCATCGCAGTCTTGGGCGTCCTTGGCCTGACCAACGGTACGGCACTCGCCTCGGCGAATACCAACAGTTCGGCCGCGCAGATGGCCACCGCCATGGGCAACGCCACCAAGGCCGCCGTCATCGAGGAAGGCAAGACCACGCTCTATAATGAGAATGGCGGTTCGTTCCATGGTTGGGACTGGCCGACATGGGGCCTCGCCGGGTACCGGAAGGGCGTGAGTTCCAATCCCTATTTCTGGGCCGTTGGCGGCGGATTGACGATCAAGCGCGGGGTGGCGCCGTCCACTGCCGTGACCGACCTCATCCGCAATCCCGGTCGTTACGGTCTCGATTGCTCGTCGGCGGCAGTGGTCATGATGCAATACGGCCGGCTCAAGACGCTTGGCGCGACCGACTTCAACCGGCTCTATCCGAACAACACGTTCCGCGTCTACGGCTGGACCGATCCGGCTCGCTACACCCGATTCAGCACCGTCAACACGTCTCGGCGCTTTACATGGTTCAACCAGATCTCGGTGACCGACAAGCAGGGAAAGATCTGGCGAAACCTGATCGGCGAGAACATGCCGTTCAATCCCTCCAAGGGCGACAAGCTGGTCATCGGCGGGATTTACTTCTTCGAGAAGCCTGGTGACGTTACCAGCGGCAATCAGGGCTTCAACGCCGTCTACATGGGGCGGTCCGGCAGCGATTATCAGTTCTTCAAGTCGCCTGGCGGCGTCTACACCGTAACGCTGGATACGGCCCACAACTATCTGGTGACTGCCAGCAACAACGACGATCTCGACGCCACCTACCTCAGTTCGAACATCACCCTGCCGAACGGCAGTCTCCTGAAGAATCAGAACAGGACTGCGGGCGATTGATCTCCAATCCGACCTGACGGAATGTGCCGGGGTGCGTCGCAAGACCACCCCGGTTTTGTCTTGATCGCCCTACCCCTCGGTGCGTCGCTCCAGCGGCCCCACAACATCGATCAGGCATTGCCGCACGGCACTTTGCAGATCTCGCAATTGCGCTTCCAGGTGCGTGATCGAGGGGGCTGAGGCGACGCGGCACATCAGTTCATGCACGCCCCTGGGCGTGGTTGATGGAACGAAGGGGGCGGCTACGGTCACGCGCAGGATCTGCGTCAGGTCGCCAATCAGCCGGATGGCCGGCAGCAGTTGCTCCTTCTGGTCCGCGGTCAGCAGGCCTGCGTCCGCAGCCGCGCCTAGAATGCCCTCCGTGTCGCGTCGGCGAATGGCCGGACAGGACGCGCCGTGCAACAGCCGCAAGGTTTGCGCGATGAACTCCAGATCGATGAGACCACCCGGTGTGTGCTTGAGGTTCCACACGTCGTTGCTGCCCTTCTCCTGCTCCAGCCGGGCCCGCATGTCCGCCACATCGCGCTTCACCCTGGCTGGGTCGCGGGAAGCAGACAGAACCTCGTTGATGACCGCCTCGACCTCGGTTCCCAGGTCTCCGGTAGCCGTGACCACGCGGGCGCGCGTCAGCGCCATATGCTCCCAGGTCCAGGCCTCGCTGCGCTGGTAGAGCGCAAAGGCATCCACCCGTGTGGCCAGCGGTCCGGCGTTGCCTGAGGGCCGCAAGCGGAAATCCACCTCATAGAGCGTGCCTTCGGCCGTCGGCGCCGTCACCGCCGTGACGAAGCGTTGGGTCAGCCGGGCGAAATACTGCGAAGGAGCCAATGGCCGCGGCCCATCGGACAGGGTTGCCTCCCGGTCGTGGTCGTAGAGCAGGATCAGATCGAGATCGGATGCCGCCGTCATCTCCTCGCTGCCGAGCTTGCCCATGGCCAAGAGCGCCACCCGCCCGCCGGGTACCCGGCCATGCTGCCGCTCGACTTCCCGCTGGACAGCACCGAGCACCGCCGACAACAACACGTCCGCCAGCCGCGCAAAGGCAGGCCCGGTCTGGCGCGCGCTGGCTGTGCCGCTGATGACGCGCACGCCGGTCAGGAACTTCTGCTCCTGTGCAAAGATGCGGGCACGGTCGAGCAGGTCTTCATAGCCATTGGCTTGCTCGAGATTGGCGTCGAGCCGCCGCTCGAGATCGGTTCGGCTCGGCAGTCCGGTGAAGAATTGCGGCTCGATCACCGCGTCGAGCACATGCGGACGCTTGGCGACCACGTCGGCGAGGCGGGGCGCATTGCCCATGATGGTGGCCAGCAGTTCGATCAGGGACTGGTTCGAGGAGAGCAGCGAGAACAGCTGAACGCCCGCCGGCAGCCGGCCCAGGAAGGCGTCGAAGGCCATCAGCGCATGATCGGCGGCATCCGTTTCGGCAAAGGCAACAACGAGCCGCGGCGTGATCTCCGTGAGCAGTTCCCTCGCCCGCGCCGATCGCATGGCGGCATAGCGACCGAAGTGCCAGGACTGCACCGTGCGGATCGCATCTTCTGCCCGCTTGTAGCCCAGCCGTTCGAAGGTCTCGAAGGTGCCCGGGTCGATGTCATCGCCAGTGAACACCATGTTGCCATGCTGGGAGGACAGATCCTCCTCGGTCTCGAAGAGTTCCGAATAGGTCTCGCTGACCCTTTCGAGATGCGCCCGGAGGTCGGCGCTGAAACTGGCCGTGTCGGCATAACCCATCAGGCGCGCCACCTGCGCGAGACCGGCTTCGCTTTCCGGCAACACGTGGGTCTGCTCGTCCGCCAGCATCTGAATGCGATGCTCGGTGCGGCGCAGGAAGGCATATGCGGCCTTCATCTCCGCGCAGGTCGCGGCATCGAGCCAGCCATAGCCGACCAGCGCGTCCAGCATGGCCAGCGTCTCCCGGCCACGCAGGTCGGTGTTGCGGCCGCCGGCAATCAGCTGCTGGGTCTGGACGAAAAACTCGATCTCGCGAATGCCGCCACGTCCAAGCTTCACGTTATGGCCCAGGACCGCAATGGTGCCGTGTCCCTTGTGGGCGTGGATCTGCCGCTTGATCGAATGGATGTCGCGGATGGCGGCATAGTCGAGATATTTGCGCCAGATGTAGGGGCGCAGCGCCGCGAGGAAACGCTCGCCTGCTGCGATGTCGCCAGCCACCGGCCGCGCCTTGATCATGGCGGCGCGTTCCCAGTTCTGGCCGGCACTCTCATAATAGAGTAGCGCCGCCGGCACCGACAGGGCCACCGGCGTGGCACCAGGGTCGGGCCGCAAGCGCAGATCCGTGCGGAACACATAGCCGTCTGCCGTCCGGTCCTGCAGGATGCGGATGAGGCGCCGGGTCATGCGCACGAAGAGCGTCGTCAGATCATCCTTGTCGACAGCCGGCACCGCGTCGGGATCGAACAGGATGATCAGGTCGATGTCGGAAGAATAGTTGAGTTCCCCTGCCCCCTGCTTGCCCATGGCCAGCACGATGAGCCCCGAGCGTTCTTCCGGGCGTTCCGGATCGGGCAGGGACAGCTTGCCCTGCCCGTGCGCCTCCAGGAGCAGGAAGGCCAGCGCGGCGGACAGACTGGCGTCGGCGATGGCCGTCAGGGCCCGCGTCACCGTCATCACGTCCCAGACATTGCCGATGTCGGCGAGCGCGATCAGCAAGGCGGCTTCGGCCTTGACGTGACGCAGGTGCGTCATCAGCGCCGCCTCGCTCTTCTGCGGTCTGGTCAGACGCAGGAGCAGGTCATCCAGCTGCCGTTCCGGCGGTGCCATCAAGACCGTGCGCAGCCGCTCGGGATCGGCAAAGGCAGCCTGACGCAAATGCGAGCTGTTTGAGGCAACGGCAAGCAGGAAGGTCTTGAGCTCAGGCCTTGTCGCAAGGAGCTCTGCCAGTTCGGCTCCGCCCGGCTTTGCGAGACAATCTTCCAGCACCCGGCGGGCGATCTCCGCGTCGTCTCCGGCGGGGATCTCAGGGTTCAGACGGTCCTGCAAGGGACGGGGTGCCGTCACCGGCGTGGTCGCTTTTATGCCCATTTTCTCCCCCGCGTCCGATCTGACGCTGTGTTGCCTGCGGCAGGCTCAGCACCGCCCTCAGGCCCGGGCCAGCGTCCTCCAGGCGAAGCTGCCCTCCATGCATCTTCGCCATCGCCGCCACCATCGACAGGCCCAGTCCCGAGCCGCTGCGCGTACGGCTCTTGTCCAGCCGGACGAACCGAAGCATGGCCCGCTCCCGGTCCTCCGGTGCGATCCCCTTGCCCGCGTCAGCGATCGACAGCGACACAAGAGCGCCGTCCTGCCGGCCCGCCAGGACCACCGACAGCGGCGCGTCCTCGGCGTCGCCGCTGCGTCCATACTTGATCGCATTGTCGAGGAGATTGGACAAGGCTTGGCTGATCAGGGTGCGGTTGCCACGGATGGGCAGAGGGCGGGCAACCGACACGGTCAGACTGCCGCCCGCATCTTCCACCACCGGCTCATAGAGTTCGCCGATCTCCTCGAGAATGTCGGCGGCGTCGAGATCGGCGAAGCTGTCGCCCGACGAGCCCGCTTCCATGCGCGCGATCTTCAAGAGCGCGTCGAACACCTGGATCAGGTTGTCGGCTTCCTCAAGGCAATCCTCCAGCGCCTCGCGCTCGGCCGGATCGCCGCTGCTCTGGCGCAGCATGGACTCGAGGCGGCCGTGCAGCCGGTTCAAGGGGGTCTTGAGATCATGGGCGATGTTGTCGGAAACCTCCTTGAGCCCGGTCATCAGGCGCTCGATGCGCTCCAGCATCTCGTTGAGACTCTCGGCGAGATCGTCGAACTCATCGCCCGACCCGGTCACATGCAACCGGCGCGACAAGTCGCCCACCATGATCTGGTGGCCGGTCTCCGCCATGTTCTCGACGCGCTTCAGCACGGAGCGGCTGACGAAGAACCACGACAGGAACCCCATCACCACCATCACCACGATGGCATATTGCGAGGCGTCGTAGATCACCTGACGGAGCTGGGAGAGTTCGCCCATGTCGCGCCCGACCAGCAGCTTGAAGCCGCCCGGCAGGGCAAAGACGCGGACCATGGCGTCATAGCGGCGGTCGAGATCGCCATCGAGCCGCTGATAGGTCACCTGGGTGAGATTGCCGTCAGGCAGTCCCAGCACGGCCAGCGGCAGGTCGGCGACATTGCCGACAATGGTACGGCCGGAGAAATCGGATACCAGGTACAGGCTCGCGCCCGGCCGGCGGCTGCGCAGTTCCACCGTGCTGACCAGCTGGCGAATGCCGCCGCGCCTATATTGTTCGCTCAGCGAACTGATTTCCGTGGCGATGGTGGCGTCGAGCTGGCGGTCGAGCAGCGAGGCGGTGTTGGTGGAGATATAGGCGATCAGGAACAGGGTCAGCCCGGAGAAGACCACCAGATAGACGAAGGACAGTTTGAACGCCGTCGTCCGGACCAGTCTGCCGATTGCCCCCATGATCGCCCTAGCCTTGCTCGCGCAGCATGTAGCCTGCCCCGCGGATGGTGTGCAGCAGCGGCTTGGCGAAGCCCTTGTCGATCTTCGAGCGCAGGCGCGACACGTGCACGTCGATCACGTTGGTCTGCGGATCGAAGTGATAGTCCCAGACGTTTTCCAGGAGCATGGTGCGCGTCACCACCTGACCGGCGTTTCGCATCATGTATTCCAGCAGCCGGAACTCGCGCGGCTGCAGCACGATCTCTTCGCCACCGCGCGTCACCGTATGCGACAGGCGATCGAGCACCAGATCTGCCACCTTGTAGGTGGTCTCCACTTCGGCCGGGCGATTACGGCGCAGAAGCGCCTCGGCGCGCGCCAGCAACTCGGTGAAGGCGTAGGGCTTGGTCAGATAGTCGTCGCCGCCGGCGCGCAGACCGCGCACACGGTCATCCACTTGACCGAGCGCCGACAGGATGATCACCGGCGTCTGGTCGCCGCGTCGACGCATGTCCTCGACGATGGACAGACCATCGCGCTTGGGCAGCATGCGGTCGACCACCAGCAGGTCATAGGCGCCAGTCTCGGCCATATGCGCACCGCTCTCGCCGTCGGCCGCATGGTCGGCGACATGGCCGGTCTCGGCCAGAGCTTTCACCAGATAGGACGCAGCTTCCCTGTCGTCCTCGATGACCAATACGCGCATGGATTCACGCCGTCCCGAAATGGCTTCCTGATCCAATTGAACCGGGAAGCCCCTGTCTTGCAAGGGGGATTGTGCACCGGACATCGCGTGTCTCCTGCCTATCTTGCCGCACCTTGGCGTCGGGGAACCGGAACGATGTGAGGGCAAGCGGAGATCGCCCCGCTTGCCCCGCAGTTGCTGCACTTGAGCGATCAGGCCTTGCCAAGCGGCAGGGCGAGGAAGTGCACGCCGTCCTGGGTCTTGACGCGCAGCAGCACCGCCTTCTTGCCGTCCTGCGCGGCGGCCTCGATGTCCTTGGCCACCTGCTTGGGCGTATCCACCTGCTTGCCGGCCACTTCGAGGATGATGTCGCCCTGCTGCAGGCCGCGCTCGGCCGCCTTGCCGTCGGGATCGACATCGGTGATCACCACGCCCTGGTCGCCGGCGCCGGTTTCCGAGGCGGGGGCGAGCGACAGGCCATAGTCATCGAGCGAGGTGTGGCTCGGCGACTTCTCGGTGTCGTTGCTGGCCATCTGCTTGTCGTTGGGCAGTTCGCCGAGATCGACCTTGATGGTCTGTTCCTTGCCGTCGCGCCAGACGGTCACATCAACCACGGTCTTGGGCGGATAGGCTGCAATCTTGCGGGCGAGATCCTTGGCATCCTCGATGTCCTGGCCATTGACCGCGAGAATGGCGTCACCGGCCTTGATGCCTGCCTTCTCGGCCGGCGAATGGTCCTGCGGCTCGGTCACCATGGCGCCATGCGGCTTGTCGAGACCGATGGAGGCGGCGAGATCTTCCGTCACCGGCTGGATCTGCACGCCGAGCCAGCCGCGCACCACCTTGCCGTTGTCCATCAGCGACTTGACCACCTGCGTCGCGGTGTGGGCGGGAATGGCAAAGCCGATACCCACAGAACCGCCCGACGGCGAGTAGATGGCGGTGTTCACACCGATCACTTCGCCATTGAGGTTGAAGGCCGGGCCGCCGGAGTTGCCCTTGTTGATGGGCGCGTCGATCTGCAGGAAGTCGTCATAGGGGCCGGCGCCAATGTCGCGGCCGCGGGCCGAGACGATACCCGCCGTCACCGTGCCGCCGAGGCCGAAGGGGTTGCCCACGGCCACCACCCAATCGCCGACCCGCGACTCGCTGCCGGCGAAGGTGACATGCGGGAAGTCCTTGCCGTCGTCGACCTTGACCAGGGCCAGATCGGTCTTGGGATCGGTGCCGATCACCTTGGCCTTGTGGTCCTTGCCGTCATTGGTCACCACCACGACGTCGGTGGCATTTTCCACCACGTGGTTGTTGGTCACCACATAGCCGTCATCGGAGATGAAGAAGCCGGAGCCCTGCGCCATGCCATAGTGATGGCGGTCGCCACCCTTGCCGTGCGGCTGGCCGGGCATGCCGAAGCGCTTGAAGAAGTCATAGAAGGGGCTGTCGGGCGACAGTTCGGGCGGCATGTTCTGCCCGTCATCGGCCGAGGCCTGCGCGTCGGTCTCGTCGGTCTTGACGCGGATCGACACGACGGCCGGCTGCACGCGCTCGACAACATTGGCAAAGGAGAACACCGGCTGCTGCGCCTGCGGCACCTGGGTCGACAGGTTCTCGGCATGGGCAGGGCTGTTGAGGAAATAGGAGCTCTCGCCGACGACGATACCGCCAAGCGCGAGGGCGAAGACGGATCCAAGCAGAAGCGACTTGACGCGCGACGATACGGGCGACTTGGAAGACTTGGTCATGTTGGCTTCTCCAAACACTGGGCTCACGATGAAGCCGGCATCTGTCCGGCTTCGATGGTCCCATCATGCAGAAGTCTTCCTGACGCCAACATTGCGGGCGCATTAAACTAATTTAAGAACAACGCCCAATTCACGCCATGAAATCAATCCCTTGACACATTCTCGCCATCTTTGAGCAACCGCTCCAGCGCCGTCTTTTCCGTCTCCGACAGCGCCACGTCCCCAGCCCCGGCTACTTGCCGGCGACGCCGCATCGCCCACAAGGCGCCAGCTGCGCCGAGCAGGAGCAGCACAGGCGGCAACACCCACAGCACGGCGCCGGTTCCCTCGAAGCGCGGCTTCAGGAGGACGAAGTCGCCATAGCGGGCAACGAGGAAGTCCAGCACCTGCTGGTCGCTGTCGCCGTGACCGATACGCTCGCGCACCAGAAGCCTGAGATCCTTGGCCAACTGCGCGTCGGAGCTGTCGATGTTCTGGTTCTGGCAGACCAGGCAGCGCAGCTGTTCAGACAGATGCCGCGCCCGGTCCTCGAGAGCGGGATCGGCGAGACGCTCGGAAGGGTCGACGGCGAAGGCCGGCGTCAGCGACAACACTAGACTGGCGATGGCGATCCACTTGCGCATTGGTCTGCCTTCCTTCTGTCAGCTGGACGAGCCCGCGGCCGTCGTCAGGCGGGCGGGCTTGGGCGCCCCGACACGCAGACGACGATCGCTCAGCGACAGCATGCCGCCGGCCATCATCACCAGGGCACCCAGCCAGATCAGCGTCACCAGCGGCTTGTCCCACATGCGCACCACCACGCTGTCGGCGCCCTGTCCGGGGTCGCCGAGCGTGATGTAGAGCTGCGAGAAGCCGTGCGTCTTGATGCCGGCTTCGGTGGTCGGCATCTGGCGGGCGGTGAACATGCGCTTGGAGGGCTTGAGATCGAAGACCTCGACGCCATTCTCGCGCACGGTCATGTTGGCAGCCATTTCCGTGTAGTTGGGGCCGGCCTGATTGGTCATGCCGTTGAAGGTCACCTCATAGCCGCCGACCTTGGCGGTGTCGCCGGGCTTCATCTCGGTGATCGTCTCGCTCTGGAAGCTCGTGGTGGCGACGATGCCGAGCAGCGACAGGCCGAGGCCGGCATGACCGACGGCCGTGCCGAACACCGAACGCGGCAGTCCTGACAGACGCCTGAAACCGGTCGCCACGCCCACTTCCAGGAATCGAGCGCGGGTCCACAGTTCCGCAAAAGAGCCGATCAGCACCCAGAAGGCAACGCCGATGCCGACCATGGCCATGACCGGGCCGCCGTGGGTCAACCACCAGGACACGAGAGAGGCCAGGATGGCGAGCCCCAGAACGGCCCAAAGACGCTGGGCGGCGGCTCGCAGATCGCCGCGCTTCCAGGCCAGCAGCGGGCCGAAGGGCATGATCACCAGCATGGCGCCGAACAGTGGGCCGAACACCGTGTTGAAGTAGGGTGCGCCGACGGAAATGGCGCCGCCCATGGCGGAGGCCAGCAAGGGCGCCATGGTGCCGAACAGGATCACGGCGGCCGACACGGTGAGGAAGATGTTGTTCATCACCAGGGCGCTCTCGCGCGACACCGGCGCGAACAGTCCGCCCTGCTGCAGGGTGGACGCACGCCAGGCGAACAGCGACAGGCCGCCACCGATGAAGACGCAGAGAATCCCGAGGATGAACACGCCGCGCGTGGGGTCGGACGCAAAGGCGTGCACCGAGGTCAGCACGCCCGAGCGCACCAGGAAGGTGCCGAGCAGCGACAGCGAGAAGGCGAGGATCGCCAGCAGGATGGTCCAGATCTTCAGCGCGTTGCGCTTTTCCATCACCAGCGCCGAATGCAACAGCGCCGTGCCGGCGAGCCAGGGCATCAGCGAGGCATTTTCCACCGGGTCCCAGAACCAGAAGCCGCCCCAGCCCAGTTCGTAATAGGCCCAGTAGCTGCCCATGGCGATGCCGGCGGTCAGGAAGATCCAGGCGGCGAGCGCCCAGGGTCGCACCCAGCGCGCCCAGGCCGCGTCGATACGGCCTTCGAGCAGCGCTGCAATGGCAAAGGCGAAGGAAATGGAGAAGCCGACATAGCCCAGATAGAGCAGCGGCGGATGGATGGCGAGGCCGGGGTCCTGCAGAACCGGATTGAGGTCGCGCCCTTCGAGCGGCGGATTGTCGGCGATGCGCAGGAAGGGATTGGACGTCAGCAGGATGAACAGCAGGAAGGCGACGCTGACCCAGCCCTGCACGCCCAGCACATTGGCCTTCAGCGTCTTCGGCAGGTTGCCGCCAAAGGCCGCTACCGCACCGCCGAAGATGGCCAGAATCAGCACCCACAGGAGCATGGAGCCCTCGTGGTTGCCCCAAAGGCCGGAGAACTTGTAGAGCAGCGGCTTCAGCGAATGGGAGTTCTCGAAGACGTTGAGCACCGAGAAATCGGACGTCAGATAGGCGTGCGACAGGGCGCCGAAGGAGATCGTGATGAACAGCATCTGGCCCAGCGCCGCCGCGGGGGCCACCGCCATCATGGCGTTGTCGCGCCGTGCCGCACCGATCACCGGCACCACGGACTGAACCAGCGCCAGGATCAGCGCCAGGATCAGCGAGAAATGTCCGATTTCAATGATCATCGTCCGTCCCCGATCACCGATCCGTCTGCCGGATCTGTCCACATTGTTCGTTTATGGCTTTGCAGCGCCCGGTGCTGGTCCGCCCGGCTCACCCTCGCGCCAGACGCCCTGCTTCTTGAGCGATTCCACCACTTCCTTGGGCATGTAGCGCTCGTCATGCTTGGCGAGCACCGTATCGGCCATGAACACGCCGTTCTGCAGAACGCCTTCGGCGACAACGCCCTGCCCCTCGCGGAACAGGTCCGGCAGGATGCCCTTGTAGGTCACGGGCACCCTGTTGGCGGTATCGGTCACTTCAAAGGTGACCGCGGCGTCCTGCCCCTTGACCACCGAGCCCACTTCCACGAGGCCACCGACGCGGATGCGCTGGCTGGGATCGATCGTCTGCTGCACCAGTTCGGTCGGCGTGCGGAACAGGGTGATCTGGCTGCTCATGGCGAAGAGCACCAGGCCGACAGCGGCGGCGAGCACCACACCCACCACACCGATCAGCACCAACCTGCGTTGTTTGCGCGTCATGGCAATTCGTCCCGTTTTCAGGTCAGTTGACACCGAGTTCCTTGGCCGCTGCGTCCAGGGTCTGCAGCGTGGCGGCGTCGTCCTTCAAGGCGTCGCGCGCCTTCTGATAGGCAGCCTTTGCGTCATCAATGCGGTTCAGCACCATGTAGGACCGCATCAGCTTCACCCAGCCGTCCGGATCCTTCGGATTGGCGGCAAGACGATCAGCAAGCTGCTGCACCATCCCCGCAATCATCGAACCGCGGTCCTGAGCGCTCATGCCGGCGGCAGCCTGCATGTCGGCGGCGGTCGGGCCCTTTCCGTCCGGCGCCATGGTGGCTTCCGGCGGATCGAGCGGCGGCAGCGTGTCCGGCTCCTTGGTGTCGGCCGGCATCTTCAGCGCAGCGAGAACGTCCTTGCGCTTGCCGCGAACCACTTCCAGCCAGGGCGCATCGGCGGGCGAGCGCTTGATCAGCTCGTCGAACTGCGCGAGCGCCCCCGCATTGTCGCCGGACTGGCGCAGGCCTTCGGCATAGTAGTAGCGAGCCTTCGGCCGATCGGGATCGGCCTTCACCACCTGTTCCAGAACCGCTTGCGCGTCCTTGGTGACGATTCCGTCGTTGTTGGCGACCAACGCTTCGCCGTAAGCCTCGCGATCGTCATCCGTTGCCTTGCCGAGCGCAATGATCTTGCTCAGCGCCGAAGCGGCGTCGTCGAAGCGACCGGCGCGCATGTAGAAGGGCACCAGCACCTTCCAGCCTTCCGCGTCGTCCGGATTGGTCTCCAGATGCTTCTCGACGCGGGCGACCATGTCGTTGACATTGGTATCCGTCGGCTGGCCCTGCAGACGTGCCGACAATGGCAGGTCCGGTAGATCCGGACTCCCGAAAGTCAGGTAGAGACCGATTGCCGCGAAGGGCACCAGCATGACGGTGGCCACGGCCGCCGGCAGGCGAAGCGACCGGCGCGCAGGAACCGTGTCGTCGGTTGCAGTTCCCGCCGCCAGCAGGCGCCGGGCGATTTCCGTGCGGGCAGCTTCAGCCTCGGTCTCGCCGATGAGGCCGCGCGAACGGTCCCTGTCGAGTTCCTGCAGCTGATCCTTGTAGATGGCCACTTCCTGGGCGCGATCCATGTTGGCCGAGGCGCGTGAGCGCATCAGGGGCAACAGGATGATCAGGGCTGCGGCAGCGGTCAAAAGCGCGAAGATAGTCCACAAAAGCATATCCGAGAGGTCTCTGCTCAGGGCCGTGAGGCCCTTGGTCCGCGAAAGACGATCCCGCAGGCGCCAGGCGCGTGCCGAACCGTTCCCATCTCCCGAAACGCCGAACCGCCCTGCCCGCTGGTCCAACGTTCAATCGAAGCCGAACCCTCGCATCATCTCGGAGGTTTCGACCTTGATCCGGCGCAAATCGATGTTGCGCCGCCGACAGTCATTGCACATAGGGCAATTGACGGACTTACTCAATCACTCTTGCGGATGAAGCTTGTCTTTGCAGGCCATGCACCGGCACGTGATCAGCCGGCGCGGCGGCGCGTGTCACGCCGAACGCGGCTGCAACAGGTTATGGCGGGTGCGCCGCAGATAGGCTGCATACTCTTCGCCGTTGGTGTGTTCGGCGATCGCGATCAGATTGTCGAAGGCCTTGAGGGCCGCCGACCGGTACTCGCCGCTCGCCCGACGGAGCCTTTCAGGCAGTTCGCGAGCATAGAGCTCGACCATCTGGTCGATGGAAGGGGTCACGCGCGTCAGGAGCTCGTTGACCGCCAGGCTGTCGCGGCACAGACGCGCCGTGGCGAAGACGGAGATCTGGAACAGCGCCTCGGCGCCGTCGCTGTCGGTCGGCTGCGACTTTTCGTCCACCCGCAGCGCCTGCCGCAACACCGGCAGGATGCGTTCGATTTCACCGGCGATGATTTCGGAAAAGCGGCGCCGCAACTGCGACAGACGGGCACGCCAGGCGCTGTCGTTTTCCAGTTCGAGGTTGGTGGTCAGCCCGCGCAGCGCCTCGTGGAAGCGGCGCATCTCGCCGGTCACCTGCGCATTGGCGCGATCAGAGCGAACCTGGTTCTGGAAGCGGATGATGTGGCGTTCGGCCATGGACAGACCGATGTCGATGAAGGGAACACCCGAGGACTTGCGCAGGTCGACCGCATCCTGCGACCCTGCGAGGGTGGTCGCGATCCGCGCCAGCGTCGCGGTGGTCGAAATGCGCGAGCACAGACCGGCCGCAACCCACGTGCGGTCGCCGGGCATTTCCGAAAGATAGGCCTGGATCGGCTCGATCATCAGGCGGTCGGAGGCATCGCCACCGCTCGACAGCGTCGGGAGCTTGGTGAAGAGCCGCTCGAGCGCCAGAAGGCGGCCGCGCATGTCCACCATGTCCTGGAAGTCGGCATAGGCCGTCTCGCCGCCCATGCGCGACAGGAAGCGCTGGTGTGCCTTGGGTTCATCCTGCGTTGCGCGATCGCGCTGGACAAGCTTCTCAAAGGCCAGCGCCTGCAGCCGCGCCACTTCCTTGTCGAGCGCACCAGGTGCCGTGAAATCGTCGCTGACACGCGGTTCGCGCCATTCAAGGAACTCTTCCGGCAGCACTTCCTGGCACAGGAACGTCCAGAGCGTGTCGATGCTTTCCCGCAGGATCCAGCCGCGCTGCTTGTTGACGAGCTTCTCGTCGACCATGAAGACGGCAAAGGGCGCAAAGATCCGCGCCTTCATGTCGATGGCGGCCGGCTGGGTCTCGGCGGGACGGCTGTCGCGCCCTCCGGAGAAGCTGCGGGCAGCCTCCAGGATGACGCGCATCTGCTCGCCAACAGCGTCGCCGCTGCCGGAGCCTTCCAGCTTGCGGATGAGCATGTTTCGCGCAGCCGGAGACAACTCGCTCAGGAAAGAAACCACCTTTTCCCGAAGCACCACCTCGCCAGCCATGCCTCAACATCCTTGTGAGAAGGTTATCCGATAACTCAAGTATATCTTGCCTTCTCAATGGTTTACGAATCGTAAGGACAGCCCGTCAGGATGACATAATGAAAAAGCCGGCCCTCATAGGACCGGCTTTTCCTTGCATTCACGGGCTAGACTTGTGAACTGGCGCTCAGTTCACAACCTGCCAGCTGCCGTCGTAGTTGCGACAAGCCGTGCCACGGGCAACCTGCGGCTGGCCGTCGATGTAGATCGTGTTGGTATACTGGCGGCACTGTTGGTTGTTGACCATCTGTGCCGGACCCGGCTGCACGGTGCCATAGACACCGGTCTGCGGGTTCTGCCACTGCTGCACGTTGCCGCTGTTCAGGGCGTTGACGCTGGCGGCATAGTTATACTGCTGGTCCTGCGCGTCCATGCGCGCACCGATCTGATTGCCGATGAAACCGCCAACCAGAGCGCCGGCAGCCATGGCGGCAACCTTGCCCGAACCCTGGCCGAAGCGCGAACCCAGAGCAGCACCACCAACGGCGCCGACCAGCGTGCCGAGCGACGACTTCTGACCCATGGTCGGATCGGACGCGCAACCAGCAAGGGTCGAGGCAACCAGCGTCGCAACAACAAGTTTCTTCAGCATGATAAGATCCCGTCTCCACAAAATCATCGCAATTCGGCCGAAGCGAATCGCTCAGTCTAGTCATTGAGAGTTCTAGTAAACTGAAACCATGGCTGAATTGAGAACTCAACCACCGTTACGCTACCGTTCCGTCCCTGTTTGACGCATCCAGCCTCGTTGCGAAAGCAGGAAGCGAATACCGCCTTCAACTCCGTGGCAACCGCACCGCGACCGACAGGCCGCCGGACACCGATGCACCGAGGTCTATGGACCCGCCATAGGTCTCGACAATCTCGGCCACGATCGCCAATCCCATGCCGGAGCCGGGCAGGCTTTCGTCGAGGCGCTTTCCCCGTCCCAGCACCGCCGCATATTGCTCCGGCTCGAGGCCGGGGCCGTCATCCTCAACCACGATCCGCACCATGGGCCGATCGCGGTCGCTCGGCCCGGCTTCCAGATGCACCGACACCTGCTCCCGGCCGTATTTGCAGGCGTTGTCCATCAGATTGCCGACCACTTCCTCGAGGTCGCGCCGTTCGATGCGGGCCTTCACGCCTTCCGCCGCCGTCACCGAAATGGCGCGGTTGGGATAGGCGCGACGCAACACCTTGGCGAGGCTCTCCAGGGAGCGTGCAACTTCCGCCGTCGTTCCCATCACCTTACGGTCTGCCGCAAGGCGGGCACGGTCGAGATAGCGATCGATTTCCGAGCGCATCACTTCCGCCTGTTCGATCACCTTGCCGGCCAGAGGACCGCCGTCGGCACGCGCCTCGTTGAGCACCACAGCCAGCGGCGTCTTCAGCGCATGGGCCAGATTGCCCACCTGGGTGCGCGACCGCTCGACGATGGCGCTGTTGGTGTCGATCAGCGCGTTCAGCTCCTTGCCGAGCGGGGCGATTTCCCGCGGCAGCTTGCCTTCCAGCCTTTGCGCCCGCCCCTGGCGGATGTCGGCGAGGCCCTTGCCGAGGGTCGCCAGCGGCCTCAGGCCGAACTTCACCTGCACATAGGTCGCCACCAGCAGGCCGAGCGCGAACAGCGACAGCGTCCCCAGCACCTGATAGCGGAAAATGGAGATTTCGGCGCCGAGGTCGTCGATGTTGCCGGTGACGTAGAGATCATAGATGCGGCCGCCCGAGAGGAAGACGCGTTGCGTCACCTGCCGCAGGCGCTTGCCGGAGGGATCGGTCACGAAGCCCGTCTGCACTGCGCCGTTGTTGGTTGGCGGCGTCAGCTTGAGGGTCTCGCCCAGCAGCGACTGGCTGGCCCCCACCGTCTCGCGCGTCTTGCCGTCGACGATCATCCAGTACCAGCCCGATTGCACCCGGCCAAAGCGCGGATCGCCCATGGTCCCGGGATCGGCGGCGCCGTCCTCGCCGGCCGCGACAATACCGGCAAGCGTCTTTTCATAGACGATGATGCGCTCGTCGAAGCTGCGGATCAGGCTGTCGGTGTGCAGTTCGGTGAGCAGCCAGCCGGCCGCGGCCAGCGCCAGCGCGCTCCAGATTGCCGAAGCCATAACCAGACGCAGCGCCAGCGAGCCGGTCAGCCACGTCCACAGGGCCGAAAGCCGCATCTTCATCGCGCCTTGTCCGGCTGCACCATACGATAGCCGAGGCCGCGCACAGTCTCGATCAGATCGACACCCATCTTCTTGCGCAGGCGGCCGACGAACACCTCGATCGTATTGGAATCGCGATCGAAATCCTGATCATAGAGATGCTCGACCAGTTCGGTGCGCGACACCACCTTGTCGGTGTGCAGCATCAGATACTGGATCAGGCGGAACTCGTGGGAGGTCAGCTTGATGGGGTTGCCCTCCACCGTCAGCCGACCGGCCTTCACGTCGAGCCGGGCCGGCCCCACCTGAATTTCGTTGGACGCGCGGCCGGCGGCCCGGCGCGTCAGGGCCCTCAAGCGCGCCAGCACTTCCTCCATGTGGAAGGGCTTGGCCACATAGTCGTCGGCACCGGCATCGATGCCGGCCACCTTGTCCGACCAGCGGTCGCGGGCCGTCAGCAGCAGCACCGGCACCAGCCGTCCGTCGCGCCGCCAGGCTTCGAGCACGCTCAGCCCATCGATCTTGGGCAGGCCGATGTCGAGGATCACCGCGTCATAGGGTTCGGTATCGCCGAGAAAGTGACCTTCCTCGCCATCGAAGGCACTGTCGACCACATAGCCGGCATCCTTGCAGGCGGTGACCAGCTGACGATTGAGGTCTTTGTCGTCCTCTACGATCAGGATGCGCATGGCTGTCCGGTCCTCACTTCAGACGCTGTCCGGAGGTGGCATCGACCACCACATTCTCGATACGGCCGCCATCGCGCATCACCGCGAGCTTGTAGACAAGCAGATTGCCCGCCTCACACAGCTGGGCATCCACCACCTCGCCGCCGACCGCACCGGCAACGGCGGCCAGGCGCAAGATGGCGCCCGAGGCGACCACCTTCTGCGCTTGCCCGGACGACAGGCAACGGGCAGACGCCGGCGTTGCTGCCATCAAGGCAACCGTCACGACAAAGGTGGAGAGGGAGAGGATGCTCGGCTTCATGGACACAACCTAACCCAAGGCTTCTGAACCGTCCATGAACGGTAGGGTTTGCCGTCATTCATCGGGGGGCGACAGCGGCGGCAGCCAGTCGTCGCCGCGCCGGGTCCAGCCCGGCCCCACCTGTTCGGGACAAAGCACCGCACTGAGGCCTGCAGGCGCGATCCACCCGTCGTTGCCGTCCCAGAGAATGATGTTGTCGACAAGGCCGCTGGCATCCACCAGGGCATAGGTTCTGACGTCGTTCATCGTCTCACCCCACCGATATGAACCAGACTTCACCGCGCCCGCCAACCCCGCCGGCGCCGCTTGCCATGCCATTGGTCGAGGCACCGCCGCCGCCGCCGCCACCACCGGGTATGCCGCCCGCGCCGCCATTGCCGCCGGCCGTTGTGGCTGCGGCATTGCCAGATCCGCCGCCACCGCCACCACCGCCCATGCCGCGCGGCACCAGTTTGGCGGCGCCAGCCCCACCGGCAGCCGACACGGCACCGGCAGCCCCGCCCGCGGCCGTTCCCGAGGCTCCGAGAACACGCGAGCCCATGCCGCCGATGCCGCCGGACGCAGTCGCATCGGCAGCGCTCAGAAATCCGCCGCCTCCGCCGCTGCCGGCCGCATTGTTGGCACCGGAATTGGACGTCGTGTTGCCGAGCCCCGGGTTGGACGAGCCCGCACCACCGGAGTTGCCGCCGCCGCTATCGCCATAGCCACCGGCCCCGCCCGATCCGGCCGAGGTTGTGCCGCCGATCGCGCCCCAGCCGCCGCCCGCCTTGACGATCTCGATGCCGGACGAAGACACCGACGTGCTGCCGGCGGCACCACCGGAGTTGCCGTTGGTATTGTCCACGGCCACGGCGCTCGCGCCGGAGCCGCCGGCGCCGATGGTGCAGCTCAGACTGGCCGCCAGCTCGTCGGCGGGAAACTGCACCGAGGCCACACCGCCTCCACCGCCCCCGCCGCCGCCGTAGCGGGCGCTCGCCGCCGCGCCGCGCCGTCCGGACGCACCGCCACCGCCGCCACCGATGCAGACGATCGTCACCATGCGCGCCCAGTCCGGCTTGGTCCAGGACCCCGAGCTGGTGACGATATCCACCTGGGTTCGCAGACTGCCGCGATCGAACGTGGCCTTGCCCGTCGCGCGGTCGACACTGAACACGCCCTTCCAGACCGAACCGTCCGGCGAGACCTTCAGCAAGAAATCATCGCCGCCCACCAGGCCGAACTCGGCCCTCCCCGACCAGCCGGTCTGGAACAGATAGGAGGCGGTATCGCCGGCATTGGACTTGTTGAGCTTGAACTGCAGGCCGCTGCCGAGATCGGTGAACAGCGCCGCGCTCAGGGCCGCGGCCAGCCGGTTGGTGTTGTCCGGCGTGGTGCCGATGCCGAGCCGGCCAAGCGATCCCCAGGACGAACCCTTGTAGACCGCCAGCGTCGTCTCGTCCTCCACATAGGCGATCCAGCCCTTGTTCGGGGTCAGGAAGCTCCAGCCTCCCGAATAGACTGCCAGCTTGCCATCCTTGCCGGACCAGGCACCTGTGGCGCCGGAAGCCGGAATATAGCGATCGCCGTCGCCAGGCGACGACGGAGGGCTTGTCAGGCTGCGGCTCGCCACGCTCAGCAGCACCAGGCTGTCGAGTTGGTCCAGCGCCTCGTTGTGTGTGACGTGCTTCTGGGCTTGCGAGGCGGCCAGCAATGGCAACGCGAGATTGGGCGTGTCAGACATGCAGCGTACTCCTCAGGGGCCAGCCCGGCCCCATGGTTTCGGATATCTGGGCAACGGAGAGGTCCAGCGTCGCCGGCGGGCTGCCGAAGTCGCTGGTTTGCGCGGCGGCGCTGTAGACGAGCGATGGAGACGAGGCATTGAGGGTCCGTTTGACGGTCGCGCCGTCGTAGACCTTGATCTCATAGGCCTCGCTGGCCTCGCCAAGCGCCACCTCATAACCGTCGAAGTCGTCACCGCCGGTGCGCGTGCGGCGGATCCAGCGGATCGTCACGTCGCCGCTGGTCGGGTCGCGCACTGCCGACAGACGCACCGGCGCGTAGGGCGTGAGCCCGACGCCAGCCGGCGTCATGGCGATCTGCACCAGTTCCGGGTCGCCGATGCCCGCCTTGGCGTCTCCGATGCGCAGGGTCAGTTCCCGACCCACTTGCGTGCGTACGATGGGCAGCGATTGCACCGCCTTGTCGAGCAGCACGAAGTCGCTGCCGGATGCGTGGCCGCTCGCGGCAAAGCGCTCGGTCCCGCCTTGCCCACGCAACAGACCGCTCAGGCGATAGCGCCGCTCGGCGATCAGGCTGGCATCGCGGAACTGGATCACCTCCCAGCCGCCGGCCATGCTGCCGACCGCCGCCAGATTGGCGCCAGCGAGCAGCGCGGATTCACTGCGGCTCGCCAGCGTGCCGCGCACCAGCGTCACGTCCAGATCATTGGCCTCATCGAAATGCCAGACCCGGCCGGCACCAAGTGACGCGTTCAGCGAGCCGATCACCGCCGGCCGCGTCAGCGTCACCACCGGCACATAGCTGCCGCCGCTCTCCTGATGCACCGTCATGCGTCCCGGCCAGGGCGTCGAGGCCGCCGCCACCCAGGGGCGGTAAGGGTCGCTGTCGGTGTAGCGACCCGGCAGGTCCAGCACCAGCGCCACTGGCGCCGCCACCGCCTGCACCAGTCCCGGCATGCGCGAGGACGGCGGCAGGTTGGCAGCGCGCCGGTCGAGGCGCAGATCGATGCCGCGGGCTTCGATCTTGCGGCTGTCGCCATCCTCGATGGCGGTGATCGCCAGTGTCGCGATACGTCCGCCGGTGTCGAGACGCACCACGTCCCCCGGTTCCAGCGCCGTCTGCCGGGCGGACAGGCGAAAGACGAAGCTCTCGCGCCCCGCCTCGCGCTCGCGCATCAACCGCTCGGCGGCTCCCTGCATCACCGCGGCTGCCGCAATGACCGGAACGGCGATATCCTCCGTCCGCGACCGTCCTCCGACGCGTGCGGCCACCGACGAGCGTTGTCCGTCACATTCGGCGTCGAGAAAGGCGACGGCGATTTCGCCGGGGATATCGGCGTCCTGCGCCCGGCGTGTTTCCAGGTCGGGGCTGCGGTCGGCACTGACCAGATCGTCCAGCGTCAGCTCCGCGCGCACCCGCCCGCCACGATTGGCGAGCCTCGCACCCGTCGCGGTCTCAACGAGGTCGAAGCCGAAGACCTCGGCCAGCGGTTCCAGCGTGGCGCGCACGCTCGACCGGTCGGCGATCACCAGCCCGTCAACCACGGCCGTCACCCCGGACGCGTCCAGTCCCGCAAGACCGGCGCTGGCTGCCAGGCTTTCCGCCACTTCCCGCAGCGGCGCCGCGCCCAGGCGGCCGTTCAGCCAATGGCCGGTCTGCCAGTTGCCGCCGTCGGCCCAGACTTCGGTGGCGAGCGGAAACCAGGGAAAGGGTCGCGCGTCCCAGGTCCAGATGTGGGCGCGGTCGATGTCCACCATGCGCCGCCCATCGCGCGACGAGGTCGGATTGTTGCCGGACACAAAGCCGTCGGCGTCCGGATCGAAATGGCCGATCAACGCTTCGAGATAGAGCCGCTGCGCCGCGTCGTCACGGCGGCCATGGCTGAACCAGGGCGCCTTGCCTTCCGACGATAGCTTGTCGGGGAAGACATTGGGCTCGTTGCCGCCATAATCCGCCGCCGGACAGCCGATCTCGGTGAAGCGGATCGGTTTCAGCCCGGCCAGCCAGCCACTCGGGCTTGCCTGTTCCACACCGCCGATGCGGTCGTAATGGCGGTTGTTCCACCAGCCCTCGATATCCTTGGTGCGATAGAGCCAGGGCTTGCCGAGCCCATCGGTGATCGGGCTGCGATTGCCGGCGAGACGATCGGCCTTGGAGGCATAGTACCAGTCATAGCCCTCCCCGCCCGCCACATTGCCGGCGAGATAGGCGAGATCGAGCGGCCCGTCATAGAGCGCAGCGTCCTGATGCTCGCCATCGCGCCAGTCCGACAGCGGGAAATAGGCGTCGATGCCGACGAAGTCGACGTCATCACAGGCCCAGAGCGGATCGAGATGGAAGGCATAGTCGCCCGCGTCGACCTGATGGCCGTTCCACTCCGACCAGTCGGCGGCATAGGACACCTTGGTCGACGCTCCGAGAAGAGCCTTGATCTCGCCGGCCAGCGTCACCAGCGCGGAGACGAAGGGATAGCTCCGCCCGGTCGCCCGCACCGTGGTCAGCCCCCGCAATTCCGAGGCGATCAGGAAGGTGTCGACGCCGCCGGCCGCCGCACAGAGCTTGGCGTAATGCAGGATCATGCGACGATAGCCCCAGTCGGGCGCACCGCCATAGCTCACCGTCGTACCCGACACCGAAAAGTCGCCCGGCATCGCCGCGCCGAGAAAGCCGTCGATCTGGCTCGCTGCCGTCGCCGTGCCCCAGACGCTGCCGCCCTGCCCCTTGGCAGGATGGCAGGTGATGCGCCCGCGCCAGGGATAGACCGGCTGACCGGTGCCGCCATAGGGATCGGGCAGCGTGTTGCCCGAGGGCACGTCCATCATGATGAAGGGATAGAAAGTCACCTTGAGCCCGCGCGCCTTCAGTTCGCGGATCACCTCCACCACGCTCTGATCGGACGGCGTGCCGCCGAAAGCCGCCTTGCCATCAACCCGGCTCACCAGCTCGGCGGTCGCCCGCGTCAGACCCGAGACGCTCCAGCTCAAGCCGGTGGTGGTCTTGGTGGCGATCTCCACCTTCGGGCGGATGGTGCAACTGCCCGCCCGCAGATCATCGCCGAACCAGGTCACCACCACCGCCACGCTTTCAAGATTGGGGCAGACGGCCTGCAACTCGTCGAGCGAGGCTTCAAGGTCGGTTCCGGCGATCGCCGCGTGGCGGTTCTCGGCGGCGGTGATGCCCTTGGACACCTGCTGCGTCACCTTGGTGGTGGCGTAGCCGAATTCTGTCGCCGCCGGGATCAGCGTCACCGCCTTGATCCTGCTTTCGAGCCGCCCGACGGGGCGGATCACCTCGAAGGACAACTGCGGCAGCGCATTGCCGAAATCCTCAAGCGGAAACTGCTCGAACACCACATAGGCGAGCCCGCGATAGGCGGGCACATCGCCCTGCTTGGCGAGGATCAGCGAATCCGGCGCCTGGCCTTCGGTGCCCAGATGCACCCGCATGGTCACCTTGGTGAGATCGACCAGCTCGCCATTGGCCCAGACTCTGCCGATGCGCGCAATCGGTCCCTCGCAGATGCCGACGGCGAAGTTGGCGAAATAGGAATAGGTGGTGACCTTCGGCCCCTGCCCCTTGCCGCCGGCGCTCTCGGTGGTCGCGGTCTCCTCGAAGCGCGTCGCCCAGATCACCTCGCCGGCAAGCCGCATGCGGCCGTAGACGCGCGGGATCGGCGAGCCCTCGTCCGACGACTGCACCTCCAGACTCGCCAACCGGCCGATCTCGCGCGCTGAATGGTCGCCGAACAGCGCGTTGTCGACCAGGCCGCCGACCACCGCACCGGCCGCCTGACCGATGATCGCCGCCGTCGTGCCAAAGACGCCGCCGAGCGCAGAGCCGGCAGC
>NZ_JAKJIC010000020.1 GCF_021864535.1 Oryzibacter oryziterrae | reverse complement strand
GCAGGCTGGGCCGGAGCCGCGGCGTCAGCAGCAGGCGCGGCGGCAGCCGGAGCGGTCGTCTCGGCGGCAGCCGGCGTGGCAGCAGGCGTTGCCGGAGCAGCGGGATCAGCCGGAGCCGCCGGCGTTGCGGCAGGCGTAGCAGCCGCAGGCGCTGCCTGTGTTTCAGCGGCCGGAGCCGGTGTCGCCGGTGTCGCAGCGTGTGTCGTCGGCGTGGTGGCAGCCGCCGGAGCAGCGGCCGTAGCGGCCGGCGTCACAGCCGTCTCGGTGCCAGCGGTCGCCTGCGCAGTTGCGAGCGGAGCCGGCGCGGCGGCATCCGCCGTCGGAGTTGCAGCAGCCGGAGCTGCGGGAGCGGCCGGGGTTTCGGTCGTGGCAGCAACCTGAGTGGGCGCCGGCTTCAGCACAGACGGGTCACCACCAGCGGCGGCGAGCTTCTTCTGGGCTTCTTCGAGGCCGGGAACCTGCAGCACGGTGGACGGCTTGTCGGGCTGGTTCAGCACGACGAGGACTTCACCCTTGCCGCCATCGGGAACCGACACGGCGACCGACTGGCTCGACACCACGACATCGCCCTTGGGCGAGGTGGTGCGGATCGACAGGTCATGGGCACCAGCCTTGAGCGGCGTGGCCAGCACGATGGCCCATTCGCCAGCCTGGTTGGCCTTGCCCGACGCAACGACTTCATTGCCGGAGAGGATATCGATGGTGGAGCCGGGTTCGGCCTGACCGGCGATCACGGCATCACCCGACGGCTCGACACGGACCAGATCGAAGATCGGGACGACGCGGTCCTTGACGGAGGCATCGGTCGCGGTCTGGTTGGTGGCCGTAGCCGTGGCGGCGGGAGCCGGTGTGGCAACGACCGTCGTGGAGCCGGACTGGGCTTCGACAACGGGCGTCGGATGGCCGAGCAAGGTGAGATTGAACTTGCGCAAGACGCCATCCAGAGCGCCGCCGAACAGGCCGCCCAGCAGGATCACGATGATGCCGATCACGGAGACCAGCGCATTCCTCAGTTTCGTATTCATTCGAATTCAAGCCCCTGTCGGCGAACTGCTTTCGGCGAGAGCCAAGCTCACGCGCCAAATGCCCTGTCCATCCACCCCAATACCGCACTCGACCGACGACCAAGCCCCTGTCATCGACCCTATTCTGCCCGGCTTATCGGCCGCAGCCAATCAAATCCGGAGCAACCCGAGAAATCATCTGGTGAAAAGCATTGATTTCCACCTGATTTGCAACGCCGGGACAAACACTTAACACCACTTGAGTAAAAGTTTTATACTCAAGGCCAGAGACCAGCAAGCACGCGTCCCCCCGCGAGACGATCGAAGCGGATGCTCTGGACGATTTCCACCTGACCGATGCAATAAAGTCTCACTCCATGTTCCGCTTAGCATCCGGCTCGCCCCTTGACGTGCGCCGTCGGTGGATGTCACTACTTGGGCATGGTCAATATCAGCAGCATTTGCGTCTTCTGCGGCTCTTCGAATGGCCGCAACCCCACCTATGTAGCGGCCGCCGAGCGACTCGGCGCGGATATGGCGCAAGCCGGTATCCGCCTTGTCTATGGCGGCGGATCAATCGGCCTGATGGGCGCGGTTGCACGTTCGGTTCTCGCCAACGGCGGGGACGTGACCGGCATCATCCCGGAATTTCTGGTGCGGCGCGAGATCATGCTCGACGGCGTCACGGATTTCCATGTCGTTCCGGACATGCATACGCGCAAGCGCATGATGTTCGAGCGGGCCGACGCCTTCGTGGCCCTGCCGGGCGGCATCGGCACGCTGGAGGAAGTGGTGGAACAGATGACCTGGGCGCAGCTCGGGCGCCACCACAAGCCCATCGTGCTCGCCGACATCGACGGTTTCTGGGCGCCGCTCATGGATCTGCTGTCGCACATGTCCGAGGAAGCCTTCATCCGCCAGGGCTATGAAGTGAAGTTCCAGGTGGCCAAGACGGCCGAGGAGATCGTGCCGACGGTGCTGGGAACCGCCGAGACGATCTCGCATGCGGCGCTGGTGGGCGACGCCGGAGCCATAGCCAAGCTGTAATGACCATTTCAGGTACATCCGCTTTTTGACTTGGACATTTCATCCGAGGTGGACAGAGTGGGGGCGTTACCCGCCTGGGAGGCCTCTAGATGTTCATGAAATCCTTTGTTGCCGCAGCGTTCGTCTGCCTGCCGGCCTGCGCCCTTGCCGCAAGCGCGGACGAAGAGGCCTATATCAAGGCCGAAGCCGATTTTCGCGCGGAGCTGCAACAGGCCGACGCGTCCGGGGCGTCGCCGGAAGCCTTTGCGACCCAACACGACAAGGCCACTGCCGATCTGAGCGACCGGCTCAAGACCATCCTCGGCGATATCAAGCTGGACGGACTTAACGGCCCGCATTTCAGTCCGGAGTCCCTGACCGGCGGGGACATGGGGTCGGGCAACGTGGATGGCCTCGCCTATTACGCCGAGGAAGGCAACGCGGCGGTGCTGATCACCACCAAGGCCATTCTCGCCAACTGGTTCAAGTATAATCAGGAAACCTATCCGGACTCGGAAGACGCCAACCGAACCTTGGCCGACGTCATCGGGTCGGACGACATCTTCACCTATTCCGTCGGCATGGACGCCGCTTTCACTCTGTTCGATGCCCTGCCCGTCACGTTCGACGGCGAGGAAGCGACCCGCTTCGGCGTCGGTTCGTTCGCCCAGGACGATCTGGGTGCCTATGTGCCGGGCTCGCTGGTGATGTATCGGCAGGTGGGCGACCGCGTCGTCATCGCCACCGAGACGATCAAGACAACCATCGAGCCGTCGGCTGCCTGCACGAAGGTTCAGGCCAAGTGGAAGAAGGCTTCGGACGCCGACTACGGCGGTGAAGAAGCCACAGCTCTGCTCGAGAAGTTCAACGATTGCCTCAAGGGCGAAATGCCGTCGAAGCCCTATTACAAGGCGCTGATCGAACAAGCCCGGGAGTTGGCCAAGCTGGCCGAGACGCCCTGACACCGAAGTTCGGCAAGCTGGCGGCGCGATGGGACAATTTCTTCCATTGCGCCGCGATTGCTTTTGGCGTTTGCATCGGCGGCAGACCGTGAGTGATTACGGGACCGGCAGCCCGCTTCAGGGCGCGCCCCTCGACAGCAAGGCTCAGGATTATGAAGAAAATTCTTTTGGCATCAGTTGTTTCCGTCCTCCTGCCGATGGCCGCACAGGCGGCGACGAGTTCGGAGGACTATCTTGCCTATATTGATGGCGCACGGGCCAAGCTGGCGCAGGAGGAAGCGGCCGGCAAATCCATCGAGGAGATGGGCAAGGCCTTCGATGAAGTGGGCGCCAAGCAACGTTCGTTGCTTGAGGACCTGCTCGGCAAGCTCAAGATCAAGGGCATGGCCGACGAGCCGATGGTCTCCGCCGGACCGGCCTATACCACCGATATCGGCTACGACAATCTCGACGGCCTGCTCTACGCCGACGATGAGATGACGCGGACACTGCTGGTGACGACGCGCAGGATCTATGACCATTGGGTGGCGGCGGAAGCCAAGTCCAAGCCGGATTCGATGTTCGTCGATGGCGCCGACAAGGTGCTGCAGTATGACGATCTGGTCTTCTACACGGTGGGTGGCGACGCCTCCTTCACCGGTTATGCCGACCTCAGTCTGGGGAGCATCGACAGCAACGTCTTTCCCCGCATCTCCGTGGGCACGCTGTCGCAGGATGACGATGGGTTGCCCGAACCCAACATCCTGCTGGCGGTGAAGTCGGACGGCGGCAAGGTCGCCATTGCCACGACGCTGATCAAGACCCAGCTCAAGCCGATCAAGGCCTGCGCCAAGGCCAAGGCCGCCCGCGAGGCGGAATGGAAGAAGGTGGTGACCACCGACGGCGCCGACAGCACCAAGCTCGGCGAGCTGACCGACGCTTATTACGACTGCTATGCCGACAATCTCGACAAGCAGAAGGAATTCGACGCGCTCTCGAAGGAAGCCGAGGCGCTGGCGGCCTTCATCAACAATCCCAAGTGATCAGGCCGGGCTGGCGCGACTGAAGTCGCGTCAGCTGCCGGCATGGCCGTTCTTGATCAGCTTGTAGGTGATCGAGTCGGTCAGCGCCTGGAACGAGGCCTCGACGATGTTTTCGCTGACGCCGATGGTGGCCCAGCGCTTCTGCGTCTTGCGGTCCATGCTCTCGATGAGAACGCGGGTGATGGCGCCCGTGCCGCCGTTGAGGATACGGACCTTGTAGTCCACGAGTTCGAGGGTATCGATCTCGTTCTGATACTTGCCGATGTCCTTGCGCAGGGCCTGGTCGAGCGCGTTGACCGGGCCGTTGCCTTCGGCGACGCTCATCAGGATCTCGTCCTCCACCTTCACCTTGACCACCGCTTCGGTGACCAGCACGCGCTCGCCACGGGCGTTGATGCGGCTTTCGACCATGGTGCGATAGGAGATGACGTCGAAGAAATGCGGCACGGCGCCGAGGTGGCGCAGGGCGAGCAGCTCGAAGGACGCATCGGCCGCCTCATAGGCGTAACCGCGCGCCTCACGCTCCTTGACCTCGCCGAGCAGACCGTCGAGGCGGCGATCCTTCTTGTCGTAGACGATGCCCAAGCGGTCCAGTTCGGCGATGAGGTTGGACTTGCCAGCCTGATCGGACACCAGTACGCGGCGGCGGTTGCCGACGCTGTCGGGGCTGACGTGTTCGTAGGTCCGCGGGTCCTTCATGATGGCCGACGCGTGGATGCCGGCCTTGGTGGCGAAGGCCGACGTGCCGACGAAGGGCGAAGTGCGCGCGGGTGCGCGGTTCAGCAACTCGTCGAAGGCGCGCGACACCTGGGTCAGCGAGCGCAGTTGCTCGTCGCTGACGCCGGTGTCGAAGCGGTCGGCATACTCGCTCTTGAGGGCCAGCGTCGGCAGGATGGTGGTGAGATTGGCATTGCCGCAGCGCTCGCCGATGCCGTTGAGCGTGCCCTGGATCTGGCGGACGCCGGCGCGGACGGCAGCGAGCGAATTGGCTACCGCCTGACCGGTGTCGTCATGGGCGTGGATGCCGAGGAACTCGCCGGGGACGACAGTGGCGATGCGGGTGACGATGGCCTCGACTTCGTTGGGCTGGGTGCCGCCATTGGTGTCGCACAGCACGATCCAGCGCGCGCCGGCCTGACGGGCCGTCATGGCGCAGGCGATGGCATAGTCTGGGTTGGCCTTGTAGCCATCGAAGAAATGCTCGCAATCGACCATGACTTCGCGACCGGCGGCAACGGCCGCCTCGACGGAGAGGCGGATGCAGTCGAGATTGTCGAGCAGCGTGGTCTTCAACGCCACGTCAACATGATAGTCCCAGGTCTTGGCGACGAAGGTGATGGCGTCGGCCTTGGCGGCCAGCAGGCCGGCGATGCCCGGGTCGTTGGAGATGGAGACGCCGGGGCGCTTGGTCATGCCGAAGGCGACGAAGCTGGCCGTCTGCGTCCGCTTTTCGGCGAAGAAGGCATCGTCGGTGGGATTGGCGCCGGGATAGCCGCCCTCGATATAGGCGAAGCCGAGACTCTCGATCAGGCGAGCCACGACGATCTTGTCCTCGACCGAAAAGTCGATGCCCGGCGTCTGGGCACCGTCGCGCAGGGTGGTGTCGTAGAGATAGATGCGTGACTTCTCGGTCATGATCTCAGGCCGTTCTTCCCGGTGTGTCTGTAGGGCGCAGGGCGCCGGTATCGCGTATTTGAATGGGGGGAGCTGACCGCCGGCAGCTGCTGGCGCCAACACCCCTCATCCGCCCTGACGGGCACCTTCTCCCACAAGGGGAGAAGGGTTTTGGTTAGTCCGCGAACCGATCGGTTGCCGAGATCAGCTCGTGCAGGATGCCGGGTTCGGACAGGGCATGGCCGGCGCCTTCGACGATGCGGAAGTCGGCTTCGCGCCAAGCCTTGTGCAGGTCCCAGGCGTTCTGCATTGGGGTGGCCATATCATAGCGGCCATGGATGATGACACCCGGAATCCCCTTGAGCTTGCCGGCGTTGTCGATCAGCTGGCCGTCTTCCATCCAGCCTTCGTGCACGAAATAGTGGTTCTCGATGCGGGCGAAGGCGATGGCGAAGTCCTCATCGGAGAAGGCATCGACCATGCCCTGATCGGGCATCAGCGTGATGGTGGACCCTTCCCATAGCGACCAGATCTTGGCGGCGGCCACGCGGGTGGCGCGATCGGGCGAGACGAGACGCTTGCGATAGGCGGAGATGAGATCGGCCCGTTCGGCGGCGGGGATATGCTCGCGGAAGGGCTCGAACTTGTCAGGATGCATGAGCGAGGCGCCGTGCTGGTAGTACCACTGCAGCTCCCAGCGGCGCAGGGCGAAGATGCCGCGCAGCACCAGTTCGGACACGTGCTCGGGATGCGTCTCGGCATAGGCGAGCGCCAGGGTCGAGCCCCAGGAGCCACCGAAGACCAGCCACTTGTCGACGCCCATCATCTCACGCAGACGCTCGATGTCGGCGACCAGATGCCAGGTGGTGTTGGCCTCGAGTTCGGCATGCGGGGTGGAGCGGCCGCAACCGCGCTGGTCGAACAGGATCACGTCATATTTGGCGGGATCGAAGACGCGGCGTTGGGTGGCGTTGCACCCGCCGCCCGGACCGCCGTGCAGGAAGACGGCCGGCTTGGCGCCGCGAGTGCCGACGCGTTCCCAATAGACCTGGTGGCCATCGCCGACGTCCAGCATGCCGCTCTCAAAGGGCTCGATCGGCGGATAGAAGCTGCGCAGTTCGCTCATGAGGTCAACCTTTCGCGGGCGGCCAGGCCGCCGTGTCGTGATCGGGATGCTGATAGGAGGTGATGTCGCCGAGATAGGAGCCGGGCGTGACGGTGCTCGCGGTGGTTTCAGCCGGCAGGGCGGAGACGCCGTCGACATAGCCGATCTTGTTCTCGACGCCATATTGCATGGTCGGAGGCACCGCAGAGGGCGTGTCGAGCGCACCGATGGCGACGGCAGGGTTTTCGCCATCGGGCTCGTAAGTGAGCGGCGTGCCGCAATCGGCGCAGAAGCCACGCGAGACGTGGTTCGAGGACCGGTAGAGCTTGCGCTGCCCACGCGTCCAGGTGAGCTGATCGGCCCTGACGTTGACGAGCGGCGCATAGAAGGCGCCAAAGGCCTTCTGGCACATGCGGCAATGGCAGATGGACGAATGGGTTGCGGCAGAAAGCGGGAAGGCAAAGCGGATCGCACCGCACTGGCAGCCACCGGTGAGGAGCGTCATGGGCGGGACTCCTGAGCAAGTCCCTTTCCCACAGGAGGAGAAGGCTCAACGGCGCGCCTATCGAAAGCGCCCGATGAAACCGGACAAGGTGTGATGGCACTCACTCGATCACCTCCCAAGCATCGCGCCGGAATGATCGCAGCATCGGATCGTCGGCGTCCATCAGCCAGCGATCGGAAGCGACGGGGTGGGCCTGGATCTTCACGCCACGGTCGATCAGGAAATCGAAGGCGATTTCGCCAAGCTCATAAACCCGGCGCGGTGCGGTCCATCCGTGGTCGCGGAAGACGACGACAACGTCGGTATCGCTATCGGCGCGAAAATCGCCCCACGCGCGGCTGCCCACAAGGTAAAGACGGTCGACCTTTTCGCCGAACCGCGACCGCACGGCAGTGGCAAAACCCCGTGCAGCAGCCTGCACGTCGGCTTCGTCGGGACCGGCCTGATTGGTCTTCGGCTCGTTGAAAACGGTCTTCACCGCTTCACCTCCCACGTCGTCTCGATTTCGCCGGTGTCCTTGTTCTTGGCGTCTTTCAGCACCACGCCCATGGCGGCGAGTTCGTCGCGGAGGCGGTCGGACTCGGCGAAGTTCCTGGCCTTGCGCGCTTCGAGGCGGGCGGCGATCAGGGCGGTGACCTGGTTTCGAAACTCAGCCGAAAGTGTAACCTTGTTCTCTTGTGTAGAGAAACCAAGCAACTTTAGCGCCCAAGCCAGTTTGTTCGCCGCCTCTTCTTCGCGCTCCAATACCTCTGAAAGTTTTGCAGCCCCTCCATCATAAGTTACTCCGCTTGCAATCGAATTGAGATGATTCATCTCAGTAATTGCAGCTGGTGTATTTAGATCATCAGACAAAGCAGAAATGACACCGACGGACTCCATGCCCGATATCCTGCTGAATTTTGCTACCGTCTTCTTAAATTTGGTAAGGATGGCGGCCGATTCTTCCAATCCTCGAACCGTGAAGTCGATCGGGGCGCGATAATGCGTCTTCAGCATGTTGAAGCGCAGCACCTCACCCGGCCAATCGTTCAGCAGCTCACGGATGGTGAAGAAGTTGCCGAGCGACTTGGACATCTTCTCGCCTTCGACCTGCAGGAAGCCGTTGTGCATGAAGATGTTGGCCATCACATCCCTGTGGAAGGCGCAACGGGACTGGGCGATCTCGTTTTCATGGTGCGGGAAGACGAGGTCGACGCCACCGCCGTGAATGTCGAAGGTTTCGCCGAGGTGCTTCCAGCTCATGGCCGAGCATTCGATGTGCCAACCGGGACGCCCCCTGCCCCACGGGCTGTCCCAGCCGGGTTCGTCGTCCTTCGACGGCTTCCAGAGCACGAAGTCCATGGGATCGCGCTTGTAGGGCGCGACCTCGACGCGGGCGCCGGCCATCATGTCGTCGAGCGAGCGGCGGGCGAGCGCGCCATAGTCGGCCATGGCCGGCACGTGGAACAGCGCGTGCCCCTCGGCCACATAGGCGTGGCCGCCGGCGATCAGGCGCTCGATGATGGCGATCATCTCGGCGATATGCTCGGTGGCGCGCGGCGTCACCGTCGGCTTGAGGCAGCCGAGCTCGGTCACGTCCTTTTCGAACTGTGCATAGGTGGTCTCGGTCAGGTGGCGGATCGCCTCGACCGGCTTGTCATTGGGATAGTCGCGCATGGCGCGGGCGTTGATCTTGTCGTCGACGTCGGTGATGTTGCGCACATAGGTGACATGGGCCTCGCCATAAACATGGCGTAACAGGCGGAACAGCACGTCGAAGACGATCACGGGCCGGGCGTTGCCGATGTGCGCGAAGTCATAGACGGTCGGGCCGCAGACATACATGCGGACGTTGTTCGCATCGATCGGGACGAAGTCGTCCTTCTGCCGTGTCAGCGTGTTGTAAAGCTTCAAACCCACCGTCTTGTCTCCCAAGCGCAAACGACTGCCACCCGGCTGGCCGGTGGACCTGTACATCCGTTTTGGTCTTGGAAAAGATCAGACGGGGACGGCCGCGGCCAGCTTCAAAGCCTAGCCACAAATAATGCAGATCGAAATGAGGATGCTGCCGTTCCTGATCATGGCCGCATGTATGGCGGGAACAGGCTGTTCCGTCAAGCCGGAAGCTTGGGGCAAATACGTTTCTTGGGTTGTGTTTCTGCGCAATGAAATGGGCGTGCGCTTGCGCCGGGGCTAGCTTTCCGAGCGGCCGGCGGAGTCGCGGTCGCGCTCGTAATGTCGGGCCAACGGGAATGGCGGCAACCAGGACTCGCGGCGGATGGTCCACAGTTCGTAGGTCGGCTGGAAGCGGTCGGGTTCGTCGAAGCTGCCAAGGTGGACCTCGATCTCGTCGCCCGAACGACTGAAGACCGACGAGCCGCAGCGGGGGCAGAAATGCCGGCCGGCATAGTCGCCCGTCTCGCCGGCGACGGTGACGGCGGACTCGGGAAAGATGGCCGAGGCGTGGAACAGCGCGCCGTGGTGCTTGCGGCAATCGAGGCAATGACAGACGCCGACTCGATAGGGTTCACCTCGGGTCAGGAAACGCACATTGCCACAGAGGCAGCCACCGGCAAGATCGGTCATGGCTCGGACAGGTCCCAAGCTGGAAGGGCGATGAAGCGGCTCATCCGCAATAGCACGATGCACCGTTCCGTTGGGTTGATCCAGTCGGTTAACAGGTCGATAATCAAAGCGGAACCAAAAGGTTCCTGTCTCCAACGCTGACGCGCCCTCGTGGCGTGGTTAGAGCACCCGCCGATCATGTTGAACCAACATGATCGAAAAGCGGCTGCTCAAACTCTTGAATCTGGAGCGATTTCTTGTCGACCTGACGATTCCGTCAGGTCGGAAAGCGCTCTAAGGCCGCAAGGCGCGCCAGAAAGCGATTGAAGGAGAAGTCAGCATGGCAAAGGGACAAGTTCGCTCCACCAAGGAAACCCGGAAGCCGAAGGCCGACAAGAACAAGGGCAAGCATCAGGTCGTGGCCGCCAGCCCCGTTACGGAAGCCTTCCACAAACCCGGCGATCCCCTGCCCCATCACGAGCACAAGAAGAAGGCTTCGTG
Source organism: Oryzibacter oryziterrae (assembly GCF_021864535.1). Classification (GTDB taxonomy): domain Bacteria; phylum Pseudomonadota; class Alphaproteobacteria; order Rhizobiales; family Pleomorphomonadaceae; genus Pleomorphomonas; species Pleomorphomonas oryziterrae. The sequence goes on along the minus strand of NZ_JAKJIC010000020.1, from coordinate 57,790 downwards.
AGCGGTGGAGGTCTGACGACGATGCGCCGCGCACCCTTATGGACCGCGACGCATCCCTTGCAAATGGATTCTGGATAAATCAGTTGCCGCCGTAGGCGCGCACGGCTTCTTCGTAGTTGGTCCGATCACTGGACCCTTCGGTGCAATCGGCGTTGGCGCCGAACTGCTCGACCATCTGGTTCTGGATCTCGATACCCTTGTCTTCCGAAATGCCGGCTGCCTGCATCTTTTGGACGACATCGGCGTTGATGGTATCCATCACAGCCTTGTCCATCATGATATTGCAATGCTTGGCATAGACCGGAATGGCCAGCGCCTGAACGAAGGCGTTGAGATCCTCCGCCGGATCGGCGTGCGCCGCCACGGCCGAACCAAGAAAAATACCTGCTGCCAGAAACCGTGCAAACCCCATCTTCAATCTCCCAAATCATTTTGGCGGTCGAGGACCTTATACCAATTCGCCAGAATGCTGACGCATTGGCTCATTGAGAACAATTCGAATTTCTCATTTGCGTCAAAGGCATGAGAAATTCGAATACGGAATACCAAGAGTCATTTTCAATGCCACTTGGTATTATGCCCTCCGCCCAATGCCTGAACGACGCGTGCACATTGCACAGACAGCCTTCAGATGTCACGCGAAGAGGTGGGAGATTTGGGGCAAAAGAGATCGATGGGCTCAGTCCAGCCAGTCCGCGCATTTGGGTGCGGGTGCCGTCCCCCAGGGCATGATGGGAACGGTGGAGGTGGAGTTCTTGGGGCTACCCTCGATCAGCTTGTCGGAATAGACGAGGTAAACCAATACGTTGCGCTTCACGTCGCAACCTCTGACGATCTGCATTTTCTTGAAGAAGAGCGAGCGGCGCTGACGATACATGTCGGAGCCCTGCTCGAACTTTTCCTTGAAGCTGATAGGGCCGATCTGCCGGCAGGCCAGCGAGATGTCGGACACCTCTTCGGCCACGCCGAACATGCCGGCGACACCGCCCTGCTCGGGCAGCGTGAAGTGACAGGCAACGCCGTCGACGACGGGATCATCGATGGCATAGACGGCCAGCTTGGCGTCCGGCGTCAGCATGTGCCAGACGGTGGAGCGATCGAAGATGAAATCGGGATCATCGGAGGCTGAAGCCGCGGGGGCCGCCAGCAAGGTGGCACCGAGCGCGACGAGACCGACGAGTGATTTGAGTGACCTGCCCAACGAAGCCTCCTGTAACCGGCGCGGCCGCAGCGCGAGGTTCTCGCTAATGCCGGGGCCGATGCAGGCCTTCAGGTAGGAAAGGCCGCGCGAAAAACAAGACGGGGGATGCGCGAGGGGCGCGTCACTGAAAGGCGTTCTGACCGGTTGCGGACTGGCTGGCGCGTTGAAGGATGGCGCCGAGCTCGAGGTAGCCCTTGGGTGTGAAATGGAGGTTGTCGTCGGTATAGAGGTCGCAGCGGTAGGGCGTCGAGCGCTGCCCGGCATCCAGTGGGGGCTTGGCATAGGCACCGCAGGTGAAAGCGGTATCGTCGATGACGACGGGGAAGACGTTCGGGTGGCCTTGCGGCAGCGCGCCGATGGCCGTGTTGACCTCGTGCCGCACGACGTCGAGGTCGCGGAAGTCGGGGCCACGCGGCGGGATGGTCAGCACGAAGACGCGAGTCCTGGGCCACAGATCCTGCAAACGCTGCACGAGCTGTTCGATCCCGCGAGCCACGGCACAGGCGGGCGTGCCGGCGGCGAGATCGTTGGTGCCGATCAACAAGACTGCCGATGCCGGAGACAGATGAGTGAGGTCGGTATTCTCAAGGCGCCAGAGCACGTTGGGAACCCGGTCGCCGCCGACGGCAAAGTCGTAGCTGCGCGTGTTCGGGAAGGCTGAGGGCAAGTCGGTTCGCCAGCCGGCGAGCAGAGAGTCGCCGACGAAGACAACGTCAGCGTCCGAGGGAACAGCGGCCTGCACCTTCACCGTTTCCCGCAGGCTGGCGTAAAGGGGCGTGCGGGCGGATGTGAGCGTGAGATCGAGGGCGAGCGGATCGCAGGCGTTCGGCTCGGCGGCGCGAGTGAGACCGCTTCCTCCGGCGAGGAAGAAGCAAGCCAGCACAGTGAGCCAGCACACGCCGCTCCGCATGGTCGCCCTCCGATCAGGCAGAGCTGTTCAGCGCCGCGTCGAGGCGATCCTTGACGGTAGCGGCGCCGATCAGTGGCAGAAGTGGAGCCAGCTCAGGGCCGTGCTCGAGGCCGGTGACGGCAAGGCGCAGCGGCATGAACAGCGCCCTGCCCTTTCGGCCGGTGGCTTCCTTGAGGGCGAGCGTCCAGGTGCGGAAGGTCTCGCCATCCCAGGGGGCGGGCGGCAACAGCCGGAGGGCGTCGGCCAGGAAGTCGCGATCGTCGGCATCGGCCACAGGCGTGATGGGGCCGGTGACGACCTTCCACCAGTTGGCGGCGTCGGCAAGCACGGCACAGTTGCCCTTGACCGCTTGCCAGAATCCGGGGTCGGCGGGAATGCCGAGGTCGGTCAGGCGGCGGGCGACATGGCCAAAATCGAGCGCATGCACGGTCTTGGCATTGAGCGAGACCAGGTCGGCATCATCGAACTTCGCGGCCGACCGCGAGGTGTCCGAGAGATCGAAGTCGGCGGCCAGCTCTTCAAGCGAGGCCACGCGCTCGACGGCATGCGAGGTGCCGATGTGCACGGCAAGCGAGGCGACGGCCTGCGGTTCGTAGCCCTGCTCGCGCAGCGACTTCAAAGACATGGCACCGGTACGCTTGGACAGCCCCTCGCCGCTGGCGTCGGTCAGAAGATTGTGGTGACCGAAGGCCGGGACATTGGCACCAAGCGCTTCGAAGATGGCAATCTGCACGCCCGTGTTGGTGATGTGGTCGCCGCCACGGATAATGTGGGTGACGGCACTGTCCATGTCATCGATGACGGACGGCAGGGTGTAGAGATAGGTGCCATCTTCGCGAATGAGCACCGGATCCGACAGGGACGAGAGATCGACGGTTTCCGCGCCTCGGCAGAGGTCGTTCCAGTGAATCTCGCGGCGGGACGGGGTGAACGGGTCGTCCTCGAAGTTGGGCAGCAGGAAACGCCAATGCGGACGACGCCCCTCAGCTTCAAGCTTTGCCCGGTCTTCCTCGGAGAGCTTCAGCGCGGCGCGATCGTAGACCGGCGGCAGATGGCGGGCGAGACGGCGGCGGCGGCCGTAGTCCAGCTCTTCGGCGGTCTCATAGCAGGGATAGAGCAGCCCACGGGCCACCAGATCCGCCTTGACCTCGTCATAGCGGGCGAAGCGATCGGACTGGCGGAAGGACTCGTGCGGTTCAACGCCGAGCCAGGCGAGATCGGTGACGATGCCGCTGGCGAACTCTTCGGTGGAGCGCGCCTGATCGGTGTCATCAAGGCGCAGAATGAAGCGACCGCCTGATTTCAGCGCAAAGAGCCAGTTGAACAGGGCCGTACGGGCGTTTCCGATGTGGATACGGCCCGTCGGCGACGGAGCGAAGCGAACGGTGACGGTCATGATGATGCCGTTTTAAGACCAATCGGCTGCAAACGGAACCCTCATGCACGCGATTAGCCGCGCTTGCGCCCACAGAAATGCGTGAGCCAGCCCTCGCGGGAGCCGCCGAACAGATCGACCTCGCCCCGGCGGCGCAGCGCGCGGGCTTCATCGGTTGCTTCGAACTCGGCGAAAACGCAGTCGAAGTCGGCAAACAGCGCCTTGAGGCCATCCGGGGTGAAGCGGCAGTAATCCTCGGGTACCGAATCATAGCGCGTGGAGAAACGCGAGGAATGCAGCGTGACGCCCTTGGGGCGGAGAACGCGCTCGATCTCGTCAGCGACGCGCCAAGGCGTGCGAATGCGCTCGATGGCGTTGATCGAGAAGACCATGTGCACGCTGTCGTCCTCAAGCTTGCGCAAGGCTGCGAGCGTGGCGTCGCGGTTGCCATCTTCGGCGATGTCGATGGCGCGATAGCGGAGCGGACCCTGGACCCAGGCCGCGTGGCCGGCACCAGCGTAGACGAGCTCGATGACGGTGGCACCGGGAGGAAGGCTCCGAAGCTGCCGCTCGATCAGCGACTGCACGCGATCCGGAGCGCCCACGACGACCTTGCGGGCCGCAGGAGCCGCAGCATCGACGCGAGGCGCGGCGATGAACTCAGCAAGAGCGGACAGCAGGCGAGACGGCCCGGCTCTGCGCCCAAAACCCTGAACTGCACTCATGTCCGTGTCCTCCCAGACCCAGATTGCGCTGTCCTCACAGCGGACGCGGTATCCAAGATCATCTCACCGCCGGCCCTCATTCCCGCGGGTTGATGCCAAAGCCTTCAATCGATTGAAAAATCGGAGGCCTAGGTAGTTCTTGCTACGCGTTTATGCGGGTCATTCTAGTCCCGACCGGGATAAACACTAATCGAAACTTCCTCTCACATGATAGCCCATGCCGATGAATATCGATGCAAAGACGGAGCTGACGCCTGTTACATAGACCAAAGACCATACGTTATTGTTAAAAATGCCAATTATCATAACGTATCTTGAATTGATTTTTGCGCCAAGACTCCCGATTGAAGACGCTATTTTTGAAAATGCGTTTGTTTGAAATTTTTAAACCCAGCGAGAATCCCGGGCTTCATGGATTTGCCCGATCAAGCGCCGCAGGCCATGCTCATGGTGGGATTGACGGGTGCGCCGGAGATGTGGCGGCAGAAGTACCGCAACGCAACACGACCGCCATCAATCGGGCGGTGTCTGTGGCTGGTCCGGGATACGAGGCTTGGGCAAGGAGAGGGTCAGGCCTTGCGGACCCATTTGCCGCCGTCGGCCTGCTGCCAATAGGAAATGTCGAGCCCGCCGTCCTTCAGCGTCTTCCAGTTCTGGCGCGCTTCGGCAAGGGCCTCGGTGTCGGTGCCATCGAACAGGATGACGACGCGGTCGTAGCGGCTGATGTCGTCGGGCAGCGGGGCGCGATCGACGAGAATACGGACATTGGCGCTGTTGGGCGCCTGCCCTTCGGTGGTCAGAAAGATGGGCTGCAGCGCCGCGTGACCGTCGTCGACGGTGCCGTGGGGCAGGAAGGCGGCGTCATCGAAGGTCCAGAGATGGGAATCGATGACCTCGAGCCGCTCACGCGAACCGGCCTGCACCACGACTTTCCAGCCGCGCTCAAGGGACCGCCCGAGCAGGACCGGCAGGACCCGCTCGGGAGACTGACTATCGAGATGATAGAACAGAACCTCGGTCATTCATGCATACGGAGGCACAGAGCCTCAGCTTTCATAGTGATCGCGGACAAGACGATCGAGGAGACGCACGCCGAAGCCCGAGCCCCAGGAGCGGTTGATGTCGGTATCGACGCTGCCCATGGCGGTGCCGGCGATGTCGAGATGCGCCCAGGGCGTATCGTTGACGAAGCGCTTGAGGAACTGCGCCGCCGTGCTGGCGCCGCCGAGACGACCGCCGGAGTTCTTCATGTCGGCGAAGCGGCTGTCGATCGCCTTGTCGAACTCGGCGCTGAGCGGCATGCGCCAGAGACGCTCGCCGGTGACGTCGCCCGTCTCGGCCAACTTGCCGGCAAGGGCGTCGTCGTTGGAGAACAGGCCGGCGATCTGGTTGCCGAGCGCAACGGTGATGGCACCGGTGAGCGTGGCGAGATTGACCATGAACTGCGGCTTGAAGCGGTCCTGCGTGTACCAAAGGGCATCGGCCAGCACCAGACGGCCTTCGGCGTCGGTGTTGACGATCTCGATGGTCTGCCCCGACATGGAGGTGAGGATGTCGCCGGGGCGATAGGAGTTGCCGTCGGGCAGGTTCTCGACCAGGCCGATGACGCCGATGGCGTTGACCTTGGCCTTGCGCCCGGCGAGAGCCTTCATCAGGCCGACCACGGCGGCGGCGCCTGCCATGTCGCCCTTCATGTCTTCCATGTTGGCGGCGGGCTTGATGGAGATGCCGCCCGAATCGAAGACGACGCCCTTGCCGATGAAGGCGACGGGCTGGACGCTGTCCTTGGCGCCATTCCAGCGCATGATCACCAGACGCGGCGGGCGGGCCGAGCCCTGGCCCACGGCCAGCAGCGAGCCCATGCCGAGCTTCTTCATGTCCTTCTCGGAGAGAACCTCGACGTCGACCCCGAGCTTTTCAAGCTTGCCGGCCTCGGAGGCAAAGTCCTGCGGGCCGAGGTGATTGGGCGACTCATTGACAAGGTTGCGGGCAAGTTCAACGCCTTCGGCAACCGCCAGCGCCTCAGCCCAGACCTTCTTGGCCTTGCCAGCATTGGTCGCGACGATCTCGACGTCGGCAAGGGTGATGGTCTCGTCCTTCTTCTTGGTCTTGTACTTGTCCCAATCGTAGGCGCGCAGGCGCAGGCCGAGGGCAAACTCGGCAGCAAGTTCAGGCGCCAGCTCGCCCGTGGCGGCTTCGAAGAGGATGGATGCGCTGGCGACCTTGAAGTCCTTGAGCTTGCCGTAGACCTGGCCGCCGAGCTTCAGCGCGGCCTTGGCGTCGAGCTCGCCGGCTTCGCCAATACCGACCAGCAGCAAACGGCTGGCGGTGAGGCCCGACGGCGCGAGGATCTCCAGCAAGGAGCCGGCCTTGCCGGTGAAGGAGCTGGTGGCCAGAGCCCGGCCGATACCCCCGGAAACGCCGGCCAGCACGCCGGTAGCCGCCGGCCCGCAGGCATTGGCGGAGTCAAGGAAAAGCACGAGGGTGCTGGCGTCGGAACTGACCGACTTGGAGAACGAAATGCTGGGAAGCGGAGCCATGGTCCCATCCTGAATTCACAGGCCCGCGCTTCATGCGCAGGCGCTCGCCGTGGTTCGGCAACAGCTTGGCGTGAGACAAATGCAACGGCAAGTCAATAGAAGCGCGGCGCGGCAGGTTATCTCATCGATTTGATCGGCCACCTCTTCTCAAAGCTTCGCGCCGTAAATTCGACGTGTCCAAGGCAGATTCCTCGTTTGAAGACCTTGGATACGAATGCTTCAGAAGGTATCTGGTAGGTTCCTCGAGGGTTAGCGAAATTCGTCGAATGCGACGGATCGCGGCCCCGGCAGGCGACTGGTATCCTGGTACCCGGACGACGGATCGTCTCCGGGATGGTTGAGCGTGGACAGATGATGCGGCGATTGGGAGTTTTTCTGTTCACGCGGGTGCTGGCGGCCTTCACGGGCACGCTGTTCACGCTGGTCGGAATCGCCTGGATCACACAGGCGCTGCGCAAGTTCGACCTGGTGACGGCCAAGGGACAGGCGATCGCCCTCTATCTCGGCATCACTCTACTGCTGGTGCCGCAGATCGTCGCGGTGGTGGCGCCCTTTGCCATGGTGCTGGCTCTCGTCATCGTTCTCAATCAGCTGCACAGCGAAAGCGAACTGGTGGCCATGACGGCGGCCGGCGTATCGCAACGGCAGTTGGCCAAGCCGTTCATCGCGGTATCGCTTGTGGTGTCCCTGGTGACGGCATGGGCTGTGATGTTCGGCGACCCGATGGCTCTGCGCAGCGTGCGCGACATCGGCAATCACATCCGGGCCGATGTGGTCTCCAACGTGATCCAGCCCGGACAGTTCTCGGACATCGAGGACTCCTTCACCTTCCATATTCGCGATCGTCTCGGCGACGGCTCGCTGCAGGGGCTCTTCATCTTCGACAACAGGGACCCAGCCTACAGCTACACCTATACTGCCAATGTCGGCCGGATCGCCCAGTTCGGCGCTCGCACCATGGTGGTGATGGAACGGGGTACGGTGGAGCGGGTCCGCCGCAGCGACAATGCCGGAACGCTGGTGAAGTTCGGGTCCTATGCCTTCGATCTCAGCCAGCTCACGCCGCAGAACACGGCGAAAAGCGCGGATATCGACGAGAGCACCATCGTGGACCTTCTGAGCCGAGACGCACAGACGGCCGGGTTCAGCGACGCCACGGTCGCCCACGAGATCGCGAACCGCGTTTCGACCATGCTCTATCCGCCGCTGATGACCCTGATCGCCTTGCTGTTCCTGGGCTATCCCAAGACCACGCGGACCGGGCGGTCGCTGGCTGTGCTCAGCGCCCTCTTCGTGCCGACCCTGACCCGGATCTTCGGCCTCATCCTGGCCGGCATCAGCAAGAACAATCCAGTGGTGACCCAATTGCTGGTGCCGTTGCCGCTCCTCGGAATCATCCTCGTCGGTGCCATGCTCTGGTTCGGACTGGAGCCGAAGTTGCCAACGCGCTGGAGCGAGGCCGCCGCCGTCTTGAAGGCCGGCTTGGCGTCGGTGGTCGCCAAGCGCTTTGGCAAGGGAGGGGCTGCCCAATGACCCGCATGCTCTCCCTCTACCTGGCACGGCATTTTGCCAAGTGGATCCTCGGGATCTTCGGTGGGTTGCTGCTGCTCGTGTTCCTGATTGATGCGATCGAACTGATCCGCCAGCACGCGACCGACAAGGGCATGTCGGTGCCCTTGCTGATGGCTGCCAGCGCGCTGCGCGTTCCAGTGCTGATGGGGCGCATCGTTCCCTTCACGGTGCTGCTCGGTTCGCTGGCGGCCTTCCTGAGCCTTTCACGCAGCTCCGAGCTTGTGGTGGCGCGCGCAGCGGGCGTATCGGCCTGGCAGTTCATTCTGCCGGGAGCCACCTTCGCCTTCCTGCTTGGCGCGATCATGACCACGGCCTACGATCCGTTGGCGGTTGTCGCCAAGGCCACATCCGAGCGGCTGCTTGCCGGATCGCAATCAGACACGGTCGCCTCGCTGCTGTCCGAGCGCGGCAGTTCGAAATGGATGCGTCAGAAATCCGGCACCAATGACGTGGTCATGCACGTGGGCACGGTGAGCAACGCCGGCGCAACGGTCTCGACACCAACTTTCTGGGTGTTTGGCAGCGACGGTATCCTGATCAAGCGAATCGAAGCGGAGTCGGCAGACCTCGTCGATGGACAGTGGCGTTTGTCGCTTGCCACAGTCGTGGGGGGCACAGGCGAGCCCGAAACCTACGACAGCTATGAACTTCCCACGGCATTGACGGCCGAACAGGTGGCCAGCGGCCTCGGTTCTCCGGAAACCGTGTCTTTCTGGCGGTTGCCGCAAACCATCAGCGAAGCCAAGTCACTCGCCCTGCCCTCGGAGCGTTTCCGTCTTCAGTATCAATCGCTTTTGGCTCGTCCGCTGCTGTTGGCGGCCATGGTCGTCATTGCCGCAACAGTATCCCTTGGATTGACACGCGCCGGGGGTACCGGGCGCATGATTCTGAGTGGCATCGTTGCTGGCTTCGTGCTTTATGTGGTTACCGAGATTGCGAGGGGATTGGGTAATGAGGGGCTGGTGTCACCGGTTCTGGCTGCCTGGGCACCAGCAATCGTTGCATTTCTGTTGGGCTGTACAGCACTCTTGTTTCGCGAGGATGGGTGACGTTGCGTAATTTCGTCGTCCCGGACCAGTATCCGAAGCTGCGGATGCGCCTGCTTGGCGCTGTTGCGGCAACGGCTGTGCTTTGCCTGATTGCTCCCGCATCCGCGCAGCAAGCGTCGGCCGACACCTCGCTGCTGGGGTTGCTGAAGGCGCCCGAGGATCCGAACGCCAAGATGCTGGTCGAGGCCGACTCGGTCACCTATGACATGAACCAGGACGTGGTGACGGCGGACGGCAAGGTCGTCATCTACTATGGCGCCTATGTGCTCCTGGCCGACCAGGTTGCGGTCAACCGCAAGACCAAGCACGTTTCGGCGCAGGGCAATGTGGAGATCACCGATCCGTCCGGCAACGTGACTCGCAGCGACCATATCGAGTTGACCGACGACCTCAAGGAAGGTGTCGCTCAGGCGCTGGAACTGGTAACCGCCGATCGCATCGCGTTCCGAGCACGGCAAGCCACGCGCAAGGACGGTGACGAGACCACGTTCGAGGATGCGACCTATCTGCCTTGCGTCGATTGCAATGGCCAGAAGGGGCGCGAACCGATCTGGAAGATCCGGGCGAACCGAATCATTCATCGCCAGAAAGACAAGACGATCGTGATGGAAAACGCGACGTTCGACTTTCTGGGCGTGCCCATTGCCTGGGTACCGGTGCTGTCGCAGCCCGACCCGAGCGTGAAGAACAAGACCGGTTTCCTGTTGCCGAGTTTTCAGTACAACACTCAACAAGGCTTCTCGGTCAGGGCACCCTATCATATTGCGCTGGCGCCGGATTATTCGCTGACGTTGTCGCCGAGCTATTACACCAAACAAGGGCTGCTGTTTGACGCCGAATGGCGGCAGAAGCTCGTCAACGGCGAGTATAACGTCGCTGTCGCCGGCATTCACCAGAATGATCCGCACGCGTTTTCCGGGACTTCGGGAGACCGAGAGTGGCGCGGCTCGATCGAGACCGGCGGCCGGTTCAAGATCAATGACCGCTGGAACTGGGGCTGGGATGTCGCGGTCGCCTCTGACGCCACCTTCATGGACAAGTATGACCGGAAGGCCGGCAACAGCGATGTGGCCGTCAATCAGATTTATCTGACGGGCGTGGACGGGCGGAATCGTCTCGACCTGCACGGCTATGGGTTCTTTGTCCAGCAGGACGACTCGACGGTCGCCGGCGCCTTGCCGCAGAACAAGGACCTGCAGGAAAAGCAGCCGGTCGTCCATCCCGTGCTCGACTATCAGGTGTTTGCGCCGGAGCCGGTCTTTGGCGGTGAGGCGTCCATCACCACCAATTTTGCGTCGATCACGCGGCTGAAGTCGGACAAATACGAGTTCGATGTCGACGGCGACGGCCTGCATACGCCCGGTGCGCAAACTCGCCTGCGCGGCGCCGCTGGCACCTTCGACCGGGCCAGTATCGACGCCCTGTGGCGCCGCCGCTTTGTTGACGGTATCGGCGAAACCTTCACGCCTTTCCTCTATTTCAAGGGCGATGCCATCTATTCCGACCCATCGGACAGTTCGGGCCTGACACAGGGCAACAGTACGGACCTCTATGCCCGTGCCATGCCGGCGGCCGGTCTGGAATACAGCTTCCCCATCGGCATCTCCTCTTCGTTTGGCCATCAGGTCATCGAGCCGGTGGCGCAAGTCATTGCTCGCCCGAATGAAACCGAAGCTGCCTACATACCGAACGAGGACGCGCAGAGCCTCGTGTTCGATGCAACGTCGCTGTTCGACTACGACAAGTTCTCCGGTTTCGATCGGATCGAGGGCGGTACCCGCGCAAATGTGGGCTTCCGCTATTCGGGCACGTTCGAGCATGGCATCAGTGTGAATGCCACCGCCGGGCAGTCCTTCCAGCTCGCCGGCGACAACTCATTTGCAATGGCGACCGCCTATGACACGGGCGCTTATTCCGGACTGGAAAACAACGTTTCGGACTATGTGGCAGGCCTCAGCGTCAACACCAACATGGGCCTCATGGCGAGCACGGGGGTTCGCGTCGACCCGGACAATTTCCAGGTGAACCGGTTTGATGCCCAGCTCCTCGGCATTGGCGGTTCGATGACTGCGGCGGTTACCTATGCCTTCATCGGGGCTCAGCCGGATCTCGGCATCACGTCGGATCGTTCTGAAGTTCAGGGGGCGGTCAGTCTGCGCCTTGCGGAGAACTGGCGCCTGTTCGGGGCGAGCCGGTATGACCTCGTGAACAAGGATTTCGTGCGCCACGCGGTCGGCATCGCCTATGACAGCGAAGAGTTCTCGCTGTCGCTTTCCTATTCGGATGACCTGACTTCTTCGCCCGCCGATCAGACGATTTACCTACGCGCCGGTTTCCGGACGCTGGGTAACCTCAGCACCTCTGCCGGGATTGGCAAGTGATTGATTGACTGCAAGGCGAAACAAGCAAAATACCATTGACTTGACAAATTCTTGCAGCACCATGGCCGGAATGATCACGGGGCGGCTCGGAATCGGGCGGATTGAGATATGATGATTGATGGTTCCAAGATTGCGAACAAGATTGCGCGCAGCGTTTTTCTTGCGGGTGTTTCGGCCCTTCTCGCCCTCCCGCTGACGGGACTGGACATGCACGGCGCCTCCGCCGGTTCGATCAAGATCGTGGTCAACGACCAGGCGATCACGGCGATGGACATTCAGGGGCGCGCCAAGCTTCTGCAGATCGCCAACCACGTCGGGGCCGGTGCGGCGACGAAGGCTGCTCAGGACGAACTGATCGACGAAGCGCTTCGCATGCAGGACGCCACGGCGCGCGGTGTCGTGATCGACGATGCGCAGGTTGACGCTGCGATTGCCTCCATCGCGTCCCGTTCGAAGATGTCGGCCAGCCAGTTTGCGGCCGCACTCGGCCACGCAGGTGTTCCCATCCGGACGCTGAAGGATCGTATCCGCACCCAGATGGCCTGGGGCAAGATCATTCGTGCCAAGCTGCAGCTGCAGGTGCGCAACCAGAACTCCGATCTGATTGCCCAGATGCGTGACAAGGAAACGTCGGCCTCGACCGTGACGGCGCAGGACTATGTGCTGCAGCGTATCGTGTTCACCGTCCAGCGCAGTGCCAGCGACGCCGTTGCCGCAACCCGTCTGCGCGAGGCGCAAGCCCTGCGCGGCAAGTTCACGAGCTGCTCCACGGGCATTCCCATGGTCAAGGGCATGAAGGAAGTGGCCGTGCAGAATGTCGGCCGCAAGCTGGCCAGCGAGGTTCCGCCCGGCTTCCAGGACGAGCTGAAGGCGACCGATCAGGGCCACCTCACCAAGCCGCAGCGGACCGACCTTGGCTTCGAGATGTATGCGGTTTGCGAAAAGGTGCAGGTGACCGGCGAGGCCGCCGTGGGCGCCGGCATGGACGCGGAAGCCATGAGTGCTCAGGGCGAACAGATCTCCAAGACCCTGACGCAGGAACTGCGCCAGAAGGCCAACATCGCCTATCGCTGATGGCTCTCGCTCAAGCCAGCGGCACCACATGCCGTCTTCCCCTTGCGATCTCCGCCGGCGAACCGGCGGGAATCGGCGTGGAGATTGTTGCACGTGCCTGGAGTGCCCGGGGCGATGCTGCCCTGCCGCCCTTCTATCTCGTGGGTGATGAGCAGCAGGCCCGCGCCAGGCTGAGCCATCTGGGTCTGGACCTGCCGGTGGCGGTGGTGACACCAGGCGCCGCGGCAAACGCGTTTTCGACCGCCCTGCCCCTTGTCCAGGTTGGCCCGTCTCTCACCGATCGCCCCGGCGTGCTGGCGCCGGAGACCGCGGCATCGACCATTGCGTGGATCGAGACGGCCGTTTTGCATGTCCGCGATGGATTGGCCGGGGCTTTAGTGACGGCGCCGATCCAGAAATCGCAACTCTATGCGGCCGGGTTCACCTTTCCGGGACATACCGAGTTTCTGGGTGAACTGGCCGGCAAGCTCTGGCCGGGAGTGCCCAATCAGCCGGTGATGATGCTCGCGGGACCCGATCTGTCGACGGTGCCTGTCACGGTGCATATTCCGCTCGCTGACGTGTCGAAGACGCTGACGCGGGAGATGATCGTATCGATCGGTCAGATCGTGGATCGCGACCTCCGGCAGCGGTTCGGCCTAGCAACCCCGCGCCTGTCGGTGGCCGGACTGAACCCGCATGCCGGTGAGAGCGGCACGATGGGGCGCGAGGATCAGGACATCGTTGCGCCTGCCGTCGCGGACTTGCAGGCACGGGGCATCGACGCCAGCGGCCCCTGGCCGTCGGACACGCTGTTTCACGGGCGGGCACGGCGCCGCTATGACGTGGTGCTGGCCATGTATCACGATCAGGCGCTGATCCCGGTGAAGACAATTGCCTTTGACGAGACGGTGAACGTGACGCTCGGCCTGCCCTTCATCCGCACCTCGCCCGATCACGGCACGGCGCTGGACATTGCCGGCAAGGGCATCGCCAATCCCGACAGCATGATCGCGGCCATTCGACTGGCCGGCCGCATGGCGGCGGAGGCAGGGGCATGAGCCAGATCGACGAACTGCCGCCGCTGCGCGACGTGATCGAGCGGCACGGTCTGCAGGCGCTGAAGAGCCTTGGCCAGAACTTTCTGCTCGACCTCAATCTCACGTCCAAGATCGCCCGGACGGCCGGTCCGCTCGCCGGCAAGACGGTGGTGGAGATCGGGCCGGGACCGGGGGGGCTGACGCGCGCCATTCTGGCCAACGGAGCGGAGAAGGTGTTCGTCGTCGAGCGCGACCGACGGGCCATTGCGGCACTGGAAGAGATCGGGGCGCACTACGCCGGACGGCTGACCATCATCGAAGGCGATGCGCTGGAAGTGGATACGGCCAGTCTTGGAGACGATGCGCCGATCATCATCGCCAATCTGCCCTACAACATCGCGACGCCGCTGCTGACCCGCTGGCTGTCGCCGACAAGCTGGCCGCCGCGCTGGACGTCGATGGTGCTGATGTTCCAGAAGGAAGTGGCCGACCGCATCACCGCCCAGCCCGGCGACGACGCCTATGGGCGGCTTGGCGTGCTCTGCGGCTGGCGGTCCTATGCCACGCAGATGTTCGATATATCGCCCAAGGCTTTCGTCCCACCTCCGAAGGTGACCTCGACCGTGGTGCATTTCGCTCCGCGCCCGATGCTCTACCCGTGCGAGCAGGCCGACCTTGAAGCGGTTACGGCCGCCGCCTTCGGGCAGCGCCGCAAGATGCTGCGGCAGAGCCTCAAGGCGCTCAACGTCGATCCGATTGCGCTCTGCGAAGCCGTCGGCATCGAGCCCACCGACCGGGCAGAGGTGGTGCCGGTGAAGGGCTTTGTCGATCTGGCCAATACCTGGAAAGCCATGCGGGGCGACTGAGAACGGCGTAGCCCGGCAAAGCTCGCTGCGCGCTTGCGGTGCCTGGGAGCTTCCGTGCCGGTTGGCCTAGTTTCCGGACGCAAAGCCGCTTCGCAGTTTAGCCAGAAATGCGACTGGGAACCTCACCCCACCAGCGTCTCGACAAACCCCTTCAGACCACCGGCAATGCGTGAGCGCTTGCGGCGCTCGGCGCGCAGGATGGACTTCAGGTCTTCGAAAGCGCCCTGCAGGTCGTCGTTGACGACGACATAATCGAAGTTCGGCCACTGCTCGATCTCGGCCTTGGCGTTGTGCAGACGCTTTTCGATGACGTCCGGTGCGTCTTCCGCGCGGCGGGTAAGGCGCGCCTTCAGCTCGGCCATGGTGGGCGGCAGGATGAAGACGGAGACGACATCGTCGGTCATCTTCTCGCGCAGCTGCGCGGCACCCTGCCAGTCGATGTCGAAGAGGACGTCGCGGCCGGCGGCGAGCGCCTCCTCCACCGGGCCACGCGGCGTGGCATAGAGGTTGGAATGCACTTCGGCCCATTCGAGCAACTCACCGCCATCGCGCATGGACATGAAGCGCTGCTTGGAGATGAAATGGTAGTGAACCCGGTCGACCTCGGACGGGCGGCGATCGCGCGTCGTCACGGAAACGGAGAGGGTCAGCTCCCGATCGCTGTCGAGCAGGAGGCGCGACAGGGTGCCCTTGCCGGCCCCCGACGGCGAGGAGATCACCAGCATCAGCCCGCGGCGGGCAAAGGTGACGCGCTTGGGATCGCTGCTTGTCATGGGTCTCACTCGACGTTCTGAACCTGCTCCTTGAACTGGTCGACGGTCGCCTTCAGCGACAGCCCCAGCCTGGTGAGCACCGTATCATTGGACTTTGAACAAAGCGTATTGGCTTCGCGATTGAATTCCTGAGCCAGGAAGTCGAGGCGGCGGCCGACGGCGGCGCTGCCGGCCAGCAACTCGCGCGCCTGGGCGATGTGTGCCTTGAGGCGATCGAGTTCCTCGCGCACATCGGCCTTGGTGGCGAGCATCGCCGCTTCCTGGGCAAGGCGCTGCTGGTCGATGTCATCGCGCTTCAGCAGCACTTCCAGCTGCTCGAGCAGGCGGTTCTTGATGGCCTCCGGCGTGCGGGCCGGCAAAGCCTCGGCCTCGGACACCAGCCGTTCGATCTCGTCGATCTGACCGCCGAGAATGCGGGCCAGCGCCTCGCCCTCGGAACGGCGCGCCTCGACGAAGGAGACAAGGGCCGTCTCGAAGCCCTTGAGCAAGGTGGCCTCGAAGGACTTGCGCTCGTCTTCGTCGGGGACATGTTCGACCACGTCGACCACGCCGCGCACGGCCATCAGGCCGTCGATGGACGCGTCGCGCAGGCCGGGCTTGCCCGAGAAGCGGCACGCCGTCTCGATGAGGGAGGCGAGCAGCGCTTCGTTGATGCGGAACACCTCGGTCGCCCCCTCGCGGGTGACCGTGAGGTTGATCGACACGTTGCCACGGGAGAGCACTTCGGCACCGCGCTTGCGCACGGCCGCCTCGACGGCATCATAGCCCGACGGCAGGCGCAGGCGCAGATCGAGGCCGCGCCCGTTGACCGACCGGATCTCCCAGGCGAAGCGGCTGTCGCCGGCCGTTCCGTCGAAGCGGGCAAATCCCGTCATGGAGTTGAGTGACATCGATTCCAGGCTCCTCGCTCATCTTGAGCCGCCTTGTGGCACGATCCCGGGCCCGAGCCAAGATGACGTTGAATCCGGACGCGGCTTTGTCCCTCAATTCTGCGCTGTCTTCTGTGGAGAGGGCGCAACCTCGCTGGCCGGATCGGTGCCGACAAGCTCGGCCGGATTGCCAATCACGGTGGCAAAATCGGCGGCAATGGCCTTGCCCACATGTACCTGCGGCAGGGAATGCTGCTCAAGCTTGGCCTCCCAGGTCCAGATCAGCTTGCGGGCGGCGACGAAGGCACCGACGAGCGTGTGTTGCTCCTTGAGACCGTGGGCGAAGAAGGCATCGCCGAAGAAGGTCCAGGTGTTGGTGTCGTTGCAGCCGAAGGAGGTGCGGTCTGTGGCGGCGGCGGTGAAGACCGCCGAGTGGTCATCGGAGAAGACCGGCACGAAGACGCCGGAATGGCAGGCCGAGACGATCAGGATGCGGTTCCTGATTCCGGCCTGATCGAGGGCAAAGCGCAGATCGAGCGGACGGATGTGGCTCTCCACCGCATGCGGGCCGGACAGCGCAACGCCGGTTTCGCTGCCGTGCGAGGTGAGGAACAGGATCAGCGCGTCGCGATCGCCGTGCATGCGCTTGCCGATGGCGGCGATGCTGCGCTGAAGCGTATCGACGGTTGCCACCGGTTCGCCACCGCCCGTCTCGCCGTTGTTGAGACGGACCGACCGTGTGCCGATGTCGAAGGTCTTGGTCATGATCTCGCCGGCGCGGCGGCTCTCGCGGTCGAACACGCCCTGGGTCATGCCGCCGAGGGTGAGCATGTAGAGCGTCGGCTTGTCCGGGTTCGTCTCGGGCAGGCGCGCCAGGGTCTGATCGATGGCGCGGGTCTGGTCCCATTCGTCGCGATACCAGGCTTCCTGTTCCGCCTGAACGACCTCGGCCGGCTTTTCGTCGGGTTCCTCGGCAGGGGCCATGTAGTCGACGGTCGCCATCCAGACGGGACGGGGCGCGGCATCGGCCACGGCGTCGCTGTAGAAGATGGGATCGAAAGGGAGGAGATAGGGCAAGGAGACTGTGACAGCGACTTGTGCCAGGCAGACAATGATCGGGCGGCGCCACTGGAACGGATCGAAGGAGCGCAGAACGATGGCAAAATTCGACAGCCACCAGAGGCCGAACAGGATGACACCAGTACCGGCTCCGATGGCCAGTCCCAGCCAGTGCCCCGATTGGAGAAGCGGACGCCAAGTCTGCCCGAGTACGGCTCCATAGACGGTGGCAATGAGATTGACCACGGACAAGGACCAGAGACTGACCGCCATCTTGGCAAGGAGCCGATTGCCGGCATAGACCACCAGCATCAAGCCGACAAAGACGGCCGCGGTTGCGACACTGTAATTCACGCCATACTCATTGAAGCGCCAGCCATCGAAGGTGCAAGCCCATTGCCCCAAGAGGTTGGTGCCCCACCAGACAAACACCCCACCCAGCACCAGCGGCAAGGACTGCGGGAGGTCATAGGGGTCGAAGCGGCGGAAGGTCAGGCAACGCCAGACCGCACGGACGAAATCCTGCATCGCTGATCCTTGGCAATCATGGAAATAGTATCAAAGCAACTTATGGGAGAGGATAGCAAATCAAACTGCCGCTCTTGGTAAATGTTTGCCTTGAAGGGCCACGAGGACGACATTGCCATTCACAGCGGCGATGCCAGCGCTTAGGATCAGTCCGAAGATCCGCATTGCAGTGTGGGAAGACCCGCCAGGACATGCGGCCTTGGGAGGTTTTCATGGAATATCGTCTGCTCGGCCGCTCCGGCCTCAAGGTTTCCACCATCACGTTGGGCACCATGACCTTTGGCGGCAAGGGGGTGTTCGAAAAGGTGGGCAACACCGATCTGAGAGAAGCCGAACGCCTGATCGATCTCTGCCTCGATCACGGGGTCAACCTGATCGATACGGCCAACGCCTATTCGCAGGGCACGTCCGAGGAAATGATCGGCGAGATCCTTGGCGGCAAGCGCAAGGGCGGCGTGCTGATCGCCACCAAGGTGCGCTTTCCCATGGGCGACGGCCCCAATGACGAGGGGCTCAGCCGGCATCATATCGTCGCCGCCTGCGAGGCCAGCCTGACCCGCCTCAAGACCGATGTCATCGATCTCTATCAGGTGCACCAGTGGGATGGACTGACGCCGATCGAGGAGACCATGGCGGCGCTCGACCAGCTCGTGCACCAGGGCAAGGTGCGCTACATCGGCTGCTCCAACTATTCGGGCTGGCACATCATGAAGGCGCTGGCCGCCGCCGGCGTCCGCCAGAGCGAGCGCTTCGTGTCGCAGCAGATCCATTATACGCTGGAAGCGCGGGAGGCGGAGTTCGAGCTGGTGCCGATCTCGCTCGACCAGGGCCTGGGCATCCTGGTGTGGAGCCCGCTGGCCGGCGGCCTGCTGTCGGGCAAGCACCGGCGCAACGCGGCGACACCCGAGGGCACGCGCCAGTTCGCCGGCTGGCGCGAACCGCCGATCCACGACGAGGACCGGCTGTGGCGCATCATCGACGTTCTCGTCGAGATCGCCGATGCGCGCGGCGTCTCCGGCGCGCAGGTGGCGCTGGCCTGGACGCTTGGCCGACCGGGCGTCACCTCGCTGGTGATCGGCGGCCGCAACGAGGCCCAGATCGCCGACAACCTGAAGGCCGCCGACTTCAAGCTCTCGGACGAGGAGCGCGCCAAGCTCGACGCCGTCAGCCGCCCGCCGCTGATGTATCCCTACTGGCACCAGCTCTGGACCGCCAAGGACCGCATGGGCCCGGCGGATATGGCCTTGCTGGAGGGGCATGAGTGAGGGGGAGACCGGTTAGGCTGAGCCTGATTTGTGGGTGGAAGTACCCCCCTCTCCAACTCTCCCCCTCAAGGGGGGAGAGAGTTTGGTGTGGAGTCTCGTCAGAACCGTCAAAGATTTGAACTGGTTAGCTCGTCATACTCTCTCCCCCCTTGAGGGGGAGAGTTGGAGAGGGGGGTATTCCCCGGCTGCCGCTCACTGCAGCCATTCCCCCACAAACACCTTCACCTCCGCGAGGCAGAGGCCACCGGAGCTTTGCTTTCGTCATCTCCCCACGCAATGCGGGGACGGGAGCGCGGCGGGGCCGCGGTAAGGATTGTAGTAGGATAGCGGTCGCCCGCGCTCCCGTCCGGTGTGTACGAAGCCTGTCCGAAGGTGGCGGACCACCCCCGATTTTAAACGGTACGTCTTCGAGGCTGTCCCGGCTTTGGGCGATGCCTCAAGAGACACCTCCCGAGCCTCCGTCTGCCGCAACGCCATGGGGGCGCGCGGGGAAAGACGGTGGCCCATCGGCCGGAGCCGGGCGGTCCCGGTTACGCAAGGACGGGCTGCGTGACTCATCGCCATCAGTGCCGCCTCCGTCGCTCTGGACCCACCCGACACCCCTATCGCCCTCCTGCTTCAGGGCACCTAGTCCTAGTGCCAGGCAGTGGTACCGAGGTCAGGCTCGCCCGGGACTGCCGCCAGTCGGCAGGCGCGGGACCGGTCCCCGGCCAGATGCTCGGTGCTGGATCCTGACACCTCCCCGCCGGCCGCGGATGGGGTGGGATTATGAGGTGGGAATGTGGGAGGGGGATAAGATTTTTCGAGGGGATGTGTTTTGCGAGTTAAAAGTACGGACTTGCCGGAGCGTAACTGCTTCGCGGCTTCATTTCGATCATTTGCCTTTGCGGCTCCGCCTCTTGGGAGCGGCCGTTCGCCGAAAGCTCAGGAAGGTGGCAATGTGGACTTTCGCAACTATAGGTACGAGCGACAGGTTAGCGCATGAAAATACTTCTTTGCCGAACTGGCAAGTGCCAACAATTACTAGATGAAGTGCGTGTCGAGAGCACCTTTCCAATCTTTCCAGCTTAGGGTACAATTCTGAGTCGCTGAATTGCGCGAAAATGTTTGAAGTTGGATAAAATTCCCGTGACAGCTGACGAGGCCTCCAAGATCGCCCAGGCATGTTTTCAAGGCTGCCCAACAATAGTCCTCGGCAGCGGGGCGTCGATGCCTCATGGGCTTCCCAGCATGGGAGACCTGAGCACTTACCTTCGCAAAAACATCGAAGTAGAAGACGGTGCCGAAAGAGACGCCTGGTTGTTGGTCAAGACAGCGCTAGCCAACGGCGATCACCTCGAAGCAGCTTTGGAAGGTAAGACTCTGCCCGCGTCACTTCTGTCAAAGATCGTAGGGTTAACCTGGCGCTGCGTGAACGACAAAGACAAACTGCTCTTGCACGTCGCAGCTGCCAACGATGGCAATTTCGCGTTGGGGAGGTTGCTTGTGAGTATGTTGAGCAGCACCAACAACGAGGTTCAGGTGGTCACGACCAACTATGACCGCGTTGCCGAATTCGCCTGTAATTCCAAGAATGTGCTGTTTCAGACCGGCTTTGCACCAGGTTACATTCAAAAATGGGAAAGCACGGGTGGTGTGAAGTTTAGGCATGCTGCCAAGCCATCCCGCGTCGTAAAAATCTGGAAAGTTCACGGATCCCTCGACTGGTTCCGCACTGCAGATGAGAGGACAATCGGGTTACCCGTTTTCGAACTGCCATCCGCTGAGCACTACACGCCGCTTATCGTGACCCCCGGCCTGAATAAATACGAGAAAACCTATGAGGATCCGTTTCGAACAACCATCAACGGGGCGGATGCCGCACTGAAAAATGCCTCCGCTTTCCTTTGTGTTGGCTTCGGGTTTCGAGACCAGCACATTCATCCCAAAATCATCGAGCGATGCCGAGAGAAGAATGTCCCAACTGTGGTGCTGGCACGCACGCTGACAAATGAGGCGAAAGACTTCCTCAGAAACAAGGCGGGTACGAACTACTTGGGTATCGAACGATCTGCGACCGGAAGCCGAGTTTTCTCGCCAACCTCCCCTGACGGGGCTGAGGTAACCACGCTTGAACTTTGGTCTCTCGATGGCTTCAACAATTTAGTCTTGTAGGTAATGCACATGTCCATTTTTGATTTTGTAGACGCAGAAGCGCTTGGTAGCGTCATTTCTGTTGACACTGCGGCGGTCACTATCCGAGTCGATGATCTTGACCGGCTGAAGCGTATCCAGGTTAACCGACTGGCGGTTCTCCAAAGTAGCAAGCCAGGTCAACACCTGATCGGTGTTGTCGTGAAGATCACCCGCAAGCCGGATACACGCGAGTTGGACGAAGAGGAGCTAGGCGATGAAGGTTTTGTTCCGAACGAAAACAACCTCGTGAAGGTTACCCTAATAGGCACACTGCTGGACCGCATTGGCAGTGATCAAAATGTATTTCGCCGCACCCTTGAGACCGTTCCAGAGATCGACGCGAACTGCTTCTCTCTGGAGGGTGAGCGGCTTACCAAGTTCATGCAAGTAATCGCTGACGTAAAAACTGACGGCCCAAAGCTGTCATTGGGCTGTTTCACGCTGGATGAAGAAGCAATTGCGTTTCTCAATGGCAACAAGCTCTTTCAGCGCCATGCCGTCATAGTTGGCGGCACCGGCTCAGGCAAATCCTGGACAACAGCACGATTGCTCGACCAGATTGCCGAGTTGCCCCAAGCCAACGTCGTATTGTTCGATATTCATGGCGAATACCGACCGCTGAAGAGCGAAGCTTTCAAGCATCTTCGGATCGCCGGACCATCTGACATTGAACACAATCGAGGTTTGGCTGACGGGGTTCTTCACCTGCCTTACTGGTTGCTGGGCTACGAAGCCTTGGTGTCAATGTTTGTCGATCGCAGTGACCAGAATGCGCCCAATCAGTCGATGGTTATGACAAGAACCATCGTGGACGCGAAAAAGAGCTCCCTTGATCACGTTGAGCACAAAGATATTTTAGAGAATTTTACTATTGACAGCCCGGTGCCATTCGACATCAACACCGTCCTCAAGGGCCTGAAGGATCTGGACGAGGAAATGGTCGCAGGTGCAAAGCCCGGGACTGAGAAGCAGGGGCCGTATCACGGCAAACTCAGCAGGTTGATTGGTCGTCTAGAAGCTAAGAGACATGACCGCCGGTTGGCTTTCCTGTTCCAACCTCCACGTGAATGTATGAACATGGTTTGGCTCGAACGCATGGTCCACGCCATCTCCGCCGGTCGTGGCGCACAAGACACCAACGAAGGTGGCATCAAAATAATCGACTTTTCGGAGGTGCCTTCAGACGTATTGCCGCTGATGGTGAGTCTACTGGCCCAGATCATTTTCTCAACGAGCCTTTGGACGAAATCTGACAAACGCCATCCAATTGCGATCATGTGTGACGAGGCCCACCTGTACATCCCAGAACGCATGCAGGCCGACAGTTCTGACGCAGTTGCTGTCGAGATATTTGAACGGATCGCCAAAGAAGGCCGAAAATACGGGATAGGCCTTGTGGTTATCAGCCAGCGGCCGTCAGAAGTAAACCGGACCGTACTCAGTCAGTGCAACAACGTGGTGGCCATGCGTCTGACCAACGGCGACGATCAAGGCGTCATCAAGCGACTTCTGCCGGATAGCCTAGGTAGTTTCGGCGACCTGTTACCCGTCCTGGACATTGGCGAGGCGTTGGTTGTTGGTGACGCCAGCCTGCTACCGACACGCGTCCGAATAGCTGAGCCAAAGATGAAGCCAGACAGCCAAACAGTAGCCTTCTGGGATCGCTGGAATGAAGAAAATCCCAAGTCTGATACTCAGAATGCTGTACGCTCGTGGCGAAGGCAGAGCACGTCTTGAAGCAGAAAATTTGTCTATTTGTTTCAATCACTGTGAGCGGCGAGAGTTGCACACTGATCGAGAGTTCGCTTAGGTTCTACATTCGGCCATTTAGCTTCAATCTTTGGCCGTGTGCTGCATCGCGCACCAGCGGCGGCTTTGGAACGCAAGCGTCAGTGCGCCCAAAGAGGGACAATGTCCACTTCAGTATGCTTGCGTCCCATAACCTGCCGGTCCGCAATCGACCCCAAAGCAGCTACGTTGCAAACGTTTCATTTGAACTCGACCATCGCCCCCAACAAAAACCAGAGCGGCCTCCCATTCGGTGCGCAACTCTCAATCCGCTTGATCCGCCACCTGACCTCGGCCAAGCGCGCTCGCCGTCGCAAAGCCGTCGGCGAAAAGGTGACAGTTCCCGCTCACGTTGCCCCAGTCACCGGCCTTCGTCGTGCTCCGCCAGCGTCTCCCCACTCCCCTACCCTTCCCATCCCCCCAGCCTCAGTTCGCGGTCGCGTTTGATGCCGGTCATCCAGGCGATGTAGCGGGGGTCGGTGGCGATCTGGTGGGCGTAGTGGCGGCGCAGGGCGGCGAGGAGGCGGCCGTGGCGGTTGAGGCGGTGGTCGGCGAGTTCGATCATCACCGAGTTGGGCCAGGCCGGCGGGCGGATGGTGCGCAGATAAGTGAAGAGGGTTTCCTCGTCGACGTCTGGATTGGCGGCGGCGAGGAGGATCAAGAGGCCGGCGGTGGAGCGGGACAGGCCCATGTGGCAATGCACCAGCAGGTGATTGTCGGTATCAGGTTCGACGGAGGCGGCGAGGTGTTCGCCATATTGCACGATGGCCTCGACCGTCTCGGCGGAGGGCATGAGCTTGCCGTCCTCGGGGTCGATGATGTCGTGGAAGCGCATCAGGTGACGATGGCGCAGATCGAACTGGGAGAGCACGGCGACATCGGCGCGGTCGGGGTCGAGCATGGACAGGACGTGGGTGACGCCGGCGTCCTTCTGGGCGGGCAGTTCCTCGATGCCGCAGATGGTGAGGCGGGATATGCTGGCAATGGCGAGCGTCATGAACGGTGTCTCTCGGAAGGCGTGCGCAGGGTGACGAGTTCCTCGGCGGCCGTGGGATGGACGGCCATGGTGCGGTCGAAATCGCGTTTTGTGGCACCCATGGTGAGCGGAATGCCGACAAGCTGAATCATCTCGCCGGCGCCCTCCCCCAGGATATGCACGCCAAGGACGCGATCGGAAGCGGCGTCGACAAGAACCTTCATGAAGGTGCGCTCGTCGCGACCGGCGAGGATGTTGCGCATGGGGCGGAACTCGGTCTTGTAGACGTCGACCGCCTTGAAGGCGGCCAGCGCTTCGGCCTCGGTAAGGCCGACGGTGCCGAGCTCGGGCGTGGTGAAGACGGCGGTGGGGATCATGCTGTGATCGGCGAGGCTGTCGCGCTTGCCGAAGACGGTGTCGGCGAAGGCGTGCCCTTCGCGGATGGCGACGGGGGTGAGCTGGGCGCGGTTGGTGACGTCGCCGACGGCGTAGATGGAGGGCACGTTGGTCTGAGAGGCCGCATTGACCTTGACGGCACCGGTGGCATCGAGGGCGACACCGGCGGTGTCGAGACCGAGACCGGCGGTGTTGGGGATGCGGCCAGTGGCGTAGAGCACGGCGTCGGCCTGAAGGATGGCGCCGTCACCAAGGGTGACGGAGAGACCATCGGCATCGCGGGCGATGGCGGTGACGTCGGCGTGGGTGCAGATCTCGACGCCACGGCGGGACAGCGCCACGGCGAGCTTGTCGCGCAGATCTGAATCGAAGCCGCGCAGGATCTGCTCGCCGCGATAGAGGAGCGTGGTGCGGGCGCCGAGACCGGCGAGCAAGGAGGCGAATTCTACCGCGATATAACCGCCACCGACCACGATCACGCGCTCGGGCAGATCGGGGAGATCGAAGATCTCGTTGGAAGTGATAGCAAGCTCGATGCCGGGAAGGACCGGCAGGAAGGGGCGCGCGCCGGTGGCGATCAGGATGCGTTCGGCGGTGACGACGCGACCATCGGAGAGGCGGACGGAATTGGGTCCGGTCACCTCGGCGCGGGTGCGGAGGATCTCGACGCCGGAACGATCGAGATTGCCGCCATAGGCGCCTTCGAGGCGGGTGATTTCCTTCTCCTTGGCGTCGCGCAGGGCGGACCAGTTGAAGGTGCTCTCACCCACAGTCCAGCCGAAGCCGGCGGCGTCGGCGAACTCACCGGCAAAGCGGGAGGCGTAGACCAGCAGCTTCTTGGGCACGCAGCCGCGGATCACGCAGGTGCCGCCGACGCGGAACTCCTCGGCGACCGCGACGCGCGCGCCATAGCCCGCTGAAATGCGAGCGGCGCGAACTCCGCCGGAGCCCGCGCCGATGACAAAGAGATCATAGTCGTAGGAAGCCATGCCACCGCCTCAGGAGAAGAGATATCCTCTCTTACCATCGGCCCGACAGATGGCAACCCGGCCGATCAGAACTGATAGCCGCGCTTGTTCAATTCTTCGCGCGCCTTGGTGACGATTTCCGTCGACATGGCGTCGCGCCAGATGTTGGCCGAGCGGATGGAGTCCTGGATGATCAGCGGCATGGTCTGGCCGAACTTCTCGCCGACGGGCGAGCGATAGAAGTCGGCGATCTGCTTGAGCTCTTCCTCGGTGAAGCGGGAAGCCCAGACGCGCTCCAGCTCGCGATCGAGCTCGGGACGGCGCTTGGCCAGCTCGAGGGCGACGTTGTTGACGACCTCTTCCACGTCCTTCACGGCACCCGGATTGGAGCGCAGGAACAGGGCCTTGGTCTGGTCGGACAGCACGACCAGGATCTGGTTGAACTGCTCGGAGGCATGGGCGGCGGCGATGGTGTCGCGCGCGGCAGCCAGATGAGCCTCGGTCAGATCATCGGCCATGGCCGGAACGGTCAACGCCGTCGCCAGGCAAGCGGCCACCAGGGAACGACGGATAAGGCTGGACAGTGTCCGACGCATGAAGTTTTCTCCGCAAGAAATCATTTAACAGGTTTGTCGATGACCGTGATGCCGTCAGGGCTTCCGACGACGATGACCGAGGCCAGCCCCACGAACAGGCCGGTTTCGACGACGCCGGGAATCCACAGAAGCGATGCCGCCAGAGCTTTTGGGTCCAGAATCTGGCGAAATGATGCGTCGACGATCCAGTTTCCCTGATCGGTGACGAAACGGTCGCCAGATTTGGTCTGGCGGAAGGCAAGCGTGCCGGACAGGCCGTTGGCGCGGGCAACGTCAGCGATGGCGCGCAAGGTGGTGCCGGCGGCAAATGTGACGACCTCGATCGGCAGCGGGAAGGCGCCGAGATGCTGAACGCGCTTGCTCTCGTCGGTGATGACGATCATGCGGCGCGAGGATGACGCCACGATCTTTTCGCGCAGGAGCGCGCCACCGCCGCCCTTGATCATGTTGAAGGCGGGATCAAACTCGTCGGCGCCATCAACGGTGATGTCGAGATCGGCCACATCGTCGAGGCTGATGATGCGGATGCCGAGGCTCAAGGCGAGATCGCGGGTCGCCTCGGAGGTGGGAACGCCGACCACGTCGAGACCGGCGGCGACCTTTTCACCGAGAAGACGCACGAACCAGGACGCTGTCGAACCGGTGCCGAGACCCAAACGCATGCCAGGCTGGACGAACTCAAGAGCGGCGGCTGCAGCGGCCCGTTTCATCTCATCGGCAGTCATTGCAATCGGGGTCCCTTGTTAGGTGGTGGCAGGGTCATACCACAGGCAGGAAGGCGGTCAAGGTTCCGATAAGGCGATCGCAAAGGCAATCGGCTCGTGTATTATGCCGCGCCCTCGCCTGCTTCGGAGTTCCAATGGCCCGCCCGCTCGTCATCTTCGACCTTGACGGTACGCTTCTCGATACCGCGCCCGACCTGCTGCGCGCCCTGAACACGGTTCTGGCCGAAGCCGGGATGCCGGCCGTGGATCGTTCGTCGGTGGAATACAACTTCGGGCACGGGGCGAAATCGCTGATCGTGGAAGGCTTCCGCCGCGCGGGGCACGCCTTGTCCGACGACGAGGTCGAGCCCTATGTGCGGCGGTTCCTGGACCTTTATGCCGCCGGCGTTGCGGTGGATACCGAGGCCTTCCCCGGCGCGGTCGCGGCGATGGACCGGCTGGCCGACCGCGGCGTCGGCTTTGCCGTCTGCACCAACAAGCGGGAGTATCTGGCGCGTCCGCTCTTGCGCCAACTCGACCTGCTCGACCGGTTCGACGCGGTGATCGGCGGCGACACCCTGCCGGTGCGCAAGCCGGATCCGCAGCATATCCTCAGCACCATCGAAGCGGCGGCGGCAGAGGTGACGCAGGCGGTGATGGTGGGCGACAGCGACGCCGACATCAAGGCGGCCAAGGCGGCGGGCATTCCGGTGATCGGGGTCAATTTCGGCTATTCGCCGGTGCCGGTGTCCACCTTCGAGCCGGACGCGGTGATCGACCATTTCGACGATCTCTATGACGCCTTGCAGCAGGTCAGCCCCGCCTTCCGAACCGCACTTGGATGATGCCCATGGGCAATGCACCCGAATCCAGTCTTCGCCTGCGCGACGAACTCTATCGCCTGATGCAGACGGACGAGAAGGCGATCGACTTCCTGATGAACGGAGTGCTCGACGGCGTCTGGTATGCAGACCTCGAGAACCCGGAGCACGAATGGCTCAGCCCGCGCTACAAGGAACTGTTCGGCTACGCGGATGATGAAATAGACAACCCGATCGGGTGGTGGCGTACGGCGATGTTTCCCGAGGACGTGGAGATCGCCGACGAGAACTTCCGCCGCGCGGTGGCCGACCCGAACTATCGCTATGCCCATGTGGTTCGGTTCCGGCACAAGGACGGGCGAACGATCTGGGTGCATTGCAGAGGCCACCTGATCCGCAACGCCGAGGGCAAGCCGATCCGTCTGCTTGGCTGCCACGTGGATGCGACACGGCTCATGGAAATGGAGCAGGTCGACCGTTTCGGCACGATCATCGAGAACTGCATCACCGAGATCTACGTCTTCGACGCGGAGACGCTGAACTTTCTGCAGGTCAACAGCGGCGCGCGCCAGCGCCTGGGCTATACGATGGCCGAACTCAAGGCCATGACGCCGCTCGACATCAAGCCGATCCGCAAGCGGTCGGACTTCGAGCTGATCATCGCGCCCCTGCGCCGCGGCGAAGTGCAATCGGTCTCCTTCGAGACCTTCCATATCTGCAAGAATGGCGACACGTATCCCATTGCCGTTCACTACGAGTTCAGCGCATCGACTTCCGGTTCCGTCTTCATCGCCTTCATCACCGACATCTCGGAGAAGCGGGCGCGCGAACGGGAACTGGAAGCGACCAAGGAACTCAATGACGTCATCCTCAACTCGGTGTCGGACGGCATCGCAGGATTGCAGCCGGTTCTGGAAGACGATCAGGTGGTGGACTACCAGATCGTTGCCGCCAATCACGCGCTGCGCCGCCAGTTCCACCGCTTCGGTGGGCCGCTGATCGGGACGCGCCTCACCGAGATCATGCCGGAGTTCCAGCATTCGGTACTGTTCACGCGCCTCAAGGACGTCGGTGAGCGAGGTGCCGGGTTTGCCGTTGAAATCGGGCCGAGCGAGATCGGTCTCGAATGGTATCTCGTGCGGGCCATGCGGACCGCGGCGAGCGGGATTACCATCACCTTCATCAACATCACCGATTCCAAGCAGCGCGAGATCAGCCTCAAGAAATCCAACGATGCGTTGCGGCAGTTCTCCGGCATCGTCAGCCACGACCTGCAGGCACCGCTGAGGCATATCAGCCTGTTCGCCGAGATGCTGGAAGGCCGACTCGACGGCAAGGACAAGGAGGCCGTGTTCATCGCCGGGCGCATCCGCGAGAATATCTCGCGCATGCAGCGGATGGTGACCAGCCTGCTCGACTATACCTCGGTGGCATACGCGCAGATTCGCCGCGACGACGTGGATCTCGAATCCGTTGTCGAGGAGGTGCGGCGACTTTTGGAAACAGATATCGCAACGACCGGCGCGATGATCGACGTGGGAGTGCTGCCCACCGTCGTCGGCGATCGCGAACTCCTGGTGCGGCTGTTCCAGAACCTGATTTCCAATGCCTTGAAATATCGAAGCAAAGCGCCGCCCATCGTCCGCATCGACAGTCGCCTCAGCCGCGGCGTCTGGCAGGTATCGGTCAAGGATAACGGCATCGGCATAGATCCACGCTTTTCAAAACGCATTTTCGACGTGTTCACCCGGCTGCACCGGGACGAAAAGACCTACCCCGGCATGGGAATTGGTCTTGCTCTCTGCAAGCAAATTGTGGAGAGTCACAAAGGGGAAATCTGGCTCGACGCCAGCAATAGTGACGGGGCGCGTTTTTGCTTCACGTTTCCAGCAGCTTGACTGCGACACTTACGCATGAGGCATGGTCATGGGGCGGCGCATTCTGGTCATCGATGACGACGAAACGGACGTGATGTTTCTCGTCAAGGCCTTCGAGGCTGTTGGCACCGATATCGAAATCCACCATGCCTGGTCGGGTGCGGAAGGTCTTGAGTATCTTCGCAGCGGGGGAACCGACCTCGTGCTGCTGGACCTCAAGATGCCCGGCACGTCCGGCATGGAGGTGCTGGCGAGCATCAAGGTGGACGATCAGCTGAAGCGCACGCCGGTGATCATCCTCTCCTCCTCGCAGAGCCGCTTCGACGTGCGCAACTCCTATGAAAACGCCGCCAACGCCTATGTGATGAAGCCGACCTCCATGGGCGGCTACCTGCAAATGGTGGATTCGCTGTCGCATTTCTGGCTCGACAAGGTGGCGCGCGCGTGCTGACTGGCACCCTGGGCCAAAGTTGACGCCGGATAATCGTGCGCTTTCAGATGGTTGCCCGAAATTAACCGGATTATCCCGGGCAACCCAAGACTTTTTCCATTGCCGGCTTGACTTGCCCCCCCGACCACCCTTATATCCGCCACACCGCAGACGGCGGGCGCGTAGCTCAGCGGGAGAGCACCTCGTTCACACCGAGGGGGTCACAGGTTCGATCCCTGTCGCGCCCACCATTCCTTCCTCATGTTGTAGTCCAAGCCCGTTCTTGCGGGTGGTTGTCTATCGTCGGATAGGCTGAGGCCGTCTCTGGATGGCCTTTGCGGCTTGTGCGGGCAGCGTTGTTCCTGGCCGCTGCGAGCCCCCTCCTCTTTCACCTTTTGACCGATGCCTTGGCCCGCATTTCCCTGGAGACGGAAATGGTCGGGGGTGAGGGCGTTGATGCCGGTTGCCATCAGCGCGCCTGTGCACAAATGTGATCACATTGACAATTCGAGTTGGGTCCTGTTTGCTATCCGTAAAATAACACAGTGGAGAACAGCCTTGGCCTTTGCGGACCTTCTCATCATCAATGCCAATGTCATGACCGTGGACACGGCTCGGCCGCGGGCGCGTGCCGTCGCGGTTGCCGGGAACCGGATCCTTGCCGTGGGGGATGCGGCCGAGCTTGCTGCCCTGCGCGGCGCAGGAACCCGCGTGATTGACGCGCAGGGGGCGGCGCTTCTGCCGGGGTTCAACGACAGCCACATCCACATCTTTGGCGGCGGATTCGAGCTGAGCGGGATCGATCTCGCCGGTCTTTCCGGCCGGGCGGCGTTTGAAAATGCCGTGCGCAGCCAGCTGGGCAAGCGCCCCGGCAAGGGACTGCTGATTGCCAATGGCGCCGATTATACGATCCTCAACGCCGAAGCTGTGATCACAAGACACGACCTGGATGCGGTGGTGTCCGACCGGCCTTTCATCATGTTCGCGCCGGATCACCACACCGCCTGGGCCAACACGATGGCGCTGGAAATGGGGGGCCTCCTCAAGGGCAAGGTGGTCAATCCCGGCAATGAAGTGGTGATGGCGGCCGACGGGCTGGCCTCGGGCGAGTTGCGCGAAGCGGAGGCGATTTCGCCGGTGATGGCGCTCAATCCGGCCGCCGAGCGGACACGGCTTGGGCTGACCACCGGCGGCGAGCCCGAGAACCTCAGTGCCGCCGACCGGGCCGTCGATCGCCAGATCATGCGCGACGGCCTCAAGCATCTGGCGCGACACGGCATCACCAGCTTCCACAACATGGACGGCAATCTCTACCAGCTCGAGCTGCTGGACGAGATCGACCAGGAAGGCGGACTGACGGCGCGCGGGCGCGTTCCCATGCATTTCCTGCCCTTCATGGATATTTCCGAGCTGGACAAGGCCGAGGAGATGGCGCGGCGCTACACCTCGAACCGCCTGTCCTCGGGCCATGTGAAGATGTTCATGGACGGCGTGATCGACAGCGAGACCGCCTTCATGCTGCAGGGATACGCCTCGCGGCCCGATTGGCGCAGCGATCCGCTGTTCGACGTTGAGCGCTTCAAGGACATCTGCGTCGACATCGACCGGCGCGGGCTGCAGATCGCCGTGCATGCCATCGGCGACGCGGCGGTGCGGGCCACCATCGACGGCTATGAGGCGGCCCGCAAGGCCAATGGCGCGCGCGACAGCCGCCATCGCATCGAGCATATCGAGCTGATCGATCCGACGGACGTGCCGCGCATCGGCGAGCTCGACATTCTCGCCTCCATGCAGCCGCTGCATCCGCCGGGCAACCTGTGCTTCCCGCTGCAGCCCTTCCTCGACAACATCGGCGAAGCCCGCTGGAAGGATGCCTTCCCGTGGAACGACATTCGCGACACCGGCGCGGCGATCGCCTTCTCGTCGGACTGGCCGGTGTGTCCGGTGGATCCGCTGCCGGGCATCCAGGCGGCCGTGACGCGCAAGCTGTGGAAAGCCGGGCTGCGCGATCATCGCCAGACGCTCGACCAGGCCATCGCCGGCTTCACCGCCGGTGGCGCCTATGCCGAGTTCGCCGAGAACGAGAAGGGCAAGATCACCGAGGGTTTCCTCGCCGATCTGGTGCTGCTCAGCGACAATATCGAGACGATCGATCCGGAGGGCATCCGCGAGATGACCGTGGCGGCGACCATCTTCGACGGCAAGGTGGTCTACGAGGCCTGACAGCCTCGTCAGCGATGCCATTGGCCGGGTGCGCCAAAATAATCGGTTTTGTGATCACATTTTCACTTTGCAAATGCGCAAAGCCGTGCTCAAAATAAGAGCGAGCCGGAAATCACATCAACAGGGCCGTCACAACGACGGAAATGGTGTGAAGTTCGGCTCGCAGCAGAGGGGAGCCACGGTCAGCCGGGAAACATCGGCGGCTGCGGCCAAGACAGGTGACATCAGGGATAGTCGCGGCTCTTGCGAGCAGCGGCAACGGGAGACGGCGGTTGACCCGCCGGCCAGACGCGTGCGCCTCGATGCGCACGGCGAATGCGTGCCTGTATCTGAACGACATCCGTCCCTTTGCTTGACGTAACGCCTGCCCTGCCGCTCAGGCGGGGCGCCGATGACATGTGCTCATGTCGCCGGTTCGGAGTGTGCCAGTCCCGCGTCCGTCGGGAGGTCAACAGCTTGGGGGTTCGAGATTGACAGTACTGGAGAGTCGACAAGGCCTCGAAATTCATCACGTTGGCAAGGTGTTCAGCCAACCGGGGCGCCCGGACTTCCGCGCACTGGACGACGTTTCCATTCGCATCCGGCCGAACGAGTTCTTCACGCTGCTCGGGCCGTCGGGGTGCGGCAAGACCACCCTCCTGCGCATGATCGCCGGTTTCGAGCATCCTTCCGAAGGTGAGATCCGGCTGGACGGTGCGGACATCTCGGTGAAGGCCCCCTATGAGCGGCCCGTCAACACCGTTTTCCAGAGTTACGCGCTGTTCCCGCATCTGACCGTCGAGGACAACATCTCCTTCGGTCTGGAAATGCTGCGGCGCCCCAAGGCGAGCATCGACGAGACCGTGACGCGCATGCTGGCGCTGGTGCGGATGACGGAGATGCGCAATCGCAAGATCCAGCAGATCTCCGGCGGCCAGCAGCAACGCGTGGCGCTGGCCCGTGCGCTGGCGCCGCATCCCAAGCTCCTGCTGCTCGACGAGCCCCTGTCGGCGC
The DNA here is from genome assembly GCF_021864535.1 of Oryzibacter oryziterrae. Classification (GTDB taxonomy): domain Bacteria; phylum Pseudomonadota; class Alphaproteobacteria; order Rhizobiales; family Pleomorphomonadaceae; genus Pleomorphomonas; species Pleomorphomonas oryziterrae. The sequence continues at coordinate 24,637 of NZ_JAKJIC010000020.1, read as the reverse complement.
TTGATCTCAAGCTGCGCAAGGAGATGCAGATCGAACTGAAGCGGCTGCAGCACGAGACGGGCATCACCTTCATCTTCGTGACGCATGATCAGGAAGAAGCGCTGACCATGTCGGACCGCATCGCGGTGATGAGCGCGGGTCGCGTGCAGCAGATCGGCAGCCCGCGCGACATCTATGACCGGCCGGCCAACCGCTTTGCGGCGAGCTTCATCGGCGAGACCAACTTCGTGACGGTGAAGCTCCTGACGGTCAGCGCCACCTCGGGCGAGCTGGAACTGCCGGGCGGCACGGTGATCCACGCCGGTGTGCCCGATGGCGTCAAGTTCAGCCCCGGCAAGGCCACCATCGTGGTGCGCCCTGAGCATGCCGAGCTCGTCGGCGCCGGCGCCGGCAATCTGGCGGGAACGGTGACCAACATCGTCTACTTCGGCACCGACACGCATTACCACCTGCGCCTCAAGGACGAGAGCAGCTTCATCGTGCGCCGCCAGAACCGGCACGGTCTGAGCTTCGGCCCGGCGATCGGCGACGAGGTTGGCGTTCTGATCGGCGAAGGCGTTGCGCAGCTGGTGGAGGACTGAGCCCATGAGCGACACTGCCTCCGTCTCCCTGGCCCTGCGCGAAAAAGCCGAACGAAGGCGGTCGCGCCTTCTGACGCTGCCGGCGGTGCTGGTCATCACCATCTTCGGCATCCTGCCGCTTCTGGTGATCGTGGCCTTCTCCTTCATGAGTCCCGGGGCTTATGGAGGTGTGGAGCCGCCCTTCACGCTGGAAGCCTATGTCTCCTTCCTTTTCTCCCGCGATATCTTCGACGACACGCTGACCTTCACGCCCGACTATGTGCTGATCTATCTGCGGTCGCTGACCTTTGCCCTGGGAACCACCTTCGTCTGCCTGCTGCTCGGCTTTCCGACGGCCTATTTCATGGTGACGCGGCCGGTGGAGAGCCGGAAGTGGTGGCTGTTGCTGGTGACCATTCCCTTCTGGTCGAACCTGCTCATCCGCACCTATGCGATCATGTTCATCATCCGCGACGAGGGGCTGATCAACAACACGCTGATCGGGATGGGGCTGATCAACCAGCCGATCGTGATGCTCTACACCAACTTCTCCATCGTGCTGGGGCTGTTCTATTCCTTCCTGCCCTTCATGGTGCTGCCGCTCTACTCCTCGCTCGAAAAGCTGGACTTCCGCCTGGTGGAAGCGGGCTATGACCTCTATGCGACGCGCTCGCGGGTGCTGTGGCGGATCATCGTCCCCATGGCCAAGCCGGGCATCGTGGCGGGCTGTCTACTGGTGTTCATCCCGACGATCGGCGCCTATGTGACGCCGCTGATCCTCGGTGGCGGCACGCATCTGATGGTGGGTGACCTGATTGCCCAGCAGTTCGGATCCTCGCGCAACTGGCCTCTGGGTGCCGCCCAGGCCATCATCCTGATGGCGGGCGTGCTGGTTGCCCTGTTCTTCTATGTGCGGACCACGTCGGAGGCGAAACTCCATGGCTAAGGATCGTTCGACCGACATGCGCTATCAGCCGGGCTTCGGCCCGCTGGCCATGATCTGCCTTGCTGTGCTCTACGCACCGATCCTGGTGCTGGTGGCCTTCGCCTTCAATGCCAACGCCAGCGTGGCGCAGTGGACGGGCTTTTCGACCAAGTGGTTCGCCACGGCTCTGTTCAACGAGTCCTTCCATGCCGCTGCGCTGAACACGATGCTGATCTCCGTCTCCGCAACGATCATTGCGACGATGGCGGCGACGGCGGCGGCCCTGGGGACGACACGCGTGAAGGCCTGGCGCGGCCAGACCGCAGCCTTCATGACCATCAACCTGCCGCTGATGGTGCCGGAAATCATCACCGCGGTTTCGGCGCTGTCCTTCTTCGCCCTGCTGGGTCAGGTGTTCAACATCAATCTCGGGATCGGCAACCTGATCCTGGCGCATTCGGTGTTCTGCATCCCCTTCGCCTACATGCCGATCCGGGCGCGGCTCGAGGACATGGACTTCACCCTCGATCAGGCGGCGGCGGATCTGTATGCGACGCCGTGGATGACCTTCCGCCGGGTGACGCTGCCACTGCTGATGCCGGGCATTGCCTCGGGTATTGCGCTGGCCTTCATCGTCTCCTTCGACGACTTCACCATAACCCAGCTCGTGGCAGGTCCGGGCCAGACGACGCTGCCCATCTACATCTGGACCCAGGTTCGGCGGCCGATCACGCCGGAACTGAACGCGATGTGCACCATCCTGCTGTCGATCTCGATCCTGTTCATTTCCCTTTCCGTGCTGATCGGCCAGAAGCGCCGCTGAACGGAAAGGACCTTCCGGAGGTAAAAATGAAGACACTCAAGTCCATACTGATTGCCGGCGTCGCTGCAGTGGCGTTTGCCGGTCCGGCGTTGGCGGCCGGGGAGCTGCACATCTACAACTGGGGCGACTATACCAATCCGGACCTGATCGCCAAGTTCGAGAAGCAGTATGACGTCAAGGTCAGCCTCGACACCTATGACTCCAACGAGACCATGCTGGCGAAGGTGCGCGCCGGTGCGTCGGGCTACGACATCGTCGTTCCCTCTGATTATACCGTGAAGGTGATGGTCGACGAGGGCATGCTCGAAGAGACCAAGCCCAACACGATGGAAAACTTCAAGTACATGATCCCGAAGTTCGTCGACGTCTATTGGGATTCGGGTCGCAACTACTCGGTGCCCTGGCAGTTCGGCCTGACCGTCTTCGCGGTGAACACCGACAAGTACAAGGGGCCCATCGACTCGCTCGGCATCCTGTTCGACCCGCCGGCCGAGCTCAAGGGCCGCATCAACATGCTGGACGACATGAACTCGGTGATTCATGCCGCCGAACGCTATCTCAACCTGCCGCGCTGCGGCGGCGAGAAGGAAAACCTCAAGAAGGTCAGCGAGCTGCTGCTGAAGGCCAAGGAAAACTGGCGGACATTCTCCTATGACACGATCCCCAAGATGACCTCCGGCGACGTGGACGCGAGCCAGACCTGGAACGGTGCCGCCTATCGTATGCGCCAGGCCAACCCGGCCATCAAGTTCGCCTATACCAAGGAAGTGATGGAAGGCTGGATGGACAACGTGGTGGTGCTGAAGGGTGCTGCCAACATCGAGAATGCCAAGCTGTTCCAGAACTTCATCATGGCCCCGGAGAATGCCGGCCTGATCTCGGCCTTCGCCGGCTATGACAACGGCATCATGGACAGCCACAAGTACATGCCCAATGGCATGGGCGACTCGCCGGAGATGAACATGCCGGCCGGCTTTGCGTCGGAGTTCACTCCGCCCTGCCCGAAGGAAGTGGTCGAGATGTACAACAAGATCTGGACCAATCTGAAGAAGTAAGCTCGGCGCTTGCGACTTCTGTCGACGCTCATGGAGCGCCGTTCGGCCTGGCTGGTTCAGGTGGAGCGGCGCTCCAAGTGTTTTGAGGGCTGGCGACGCGCGCCTCGCACCGGCTGGATCAGGCTCAAAAGTCTGCGGCGCCCGGGGGTGGTTCCCGGGCGCCGCTCGTGAGACGCTGCGTATGGGGAAGGCTCGGCGACCGGGTCAGGCGGCGGTGTCGAGCAAAGTACGCAGCGAGGGATGGATGTCCGGGCTTTCCTCGGACAGAAACTTCAGCAGGGCGCGTTCGTTGGCATGGATGACGCCGTCGCGACCGATACGGCTGGCCAGCCACTTCACCTCTTCGGAGGTGACGATCTCGGATTCGCGGGCGGCCTCCTCAACGGCGCGGTTGCGGCGTGCCCAGGCGCCCTCTTCCTGTCGCCAGGCCGACCAGATGCCACGCAGGCCGTTGGACAGCATGGTGGAGAGCATGTCGCCGAAGAGCGCCGTGACGCCGCCGGAAGGCGCATCCAGCCAGGCTTCGCGGCGCAGGGCATCCTGGCGCGACAGCACCGAATAACCGCGCGAGGCCATCAGGAAATTGGCGATGGCCTTGACGAAGAGGTCGGACCAGGCGGGGTCGTTGTCGGCTTCGCGGGTGCTGTCGTTGAGGTCGAACAGGACCTCAGCTTCCTCGCGCGAGATGCCGACAGATCCTTCGTGACCGAAGGCATAGAGAATGCGGCGGATGAGGGCGACGTCGTCCTTGCCGATGACGCCGGGCTCGGTATGACCACGCGCAGCGAGTGGCCCCTTGGCCTCGATCACCGCCTTGGCCACCTGCTGCAGGGCGAAAGCCGACAGCGCCACCGGAACCCGGTTGGCCGCCTCGATGACCTTGACCAGCAGTTCAAGTTCCGTGGTGGTCTTGACGATGCCGTCGCGCTGGATGCGAGCCATCAGCCAGGAGGCATTGTCTTCCGACACATAGCCCGTGGGGATCTGCTGGTGGACGATGAAGTCGGTGATGGCCTCGACGAAGAACTCGGACCATTCCTGGCACGTATGTCCAGCCACCGCGTCGATGTCGCAGAGGAGTTCGGCATCGCGAACCTGCACGACGCCGTCGCCATAGACCTGGCGTCGCAGGTCGAGCACATCGGCCGCGCTGAGATCGCGACCGGAAAAATCAGCTGCGCACAGCTGCACTCCGACCTTGATGGTCATGACTGGCTACGAGCCCCCGTGTTCACGCCGCCGTACTGTTGCGGGTTTCAGGATTCCCTGCCCCGCTCCATGCCGACGCCGCGGTTATTCATTGTGAGCAAATGTAATACGCAAACGCGACTTTCCGCTTAAGAGAAGAGGTTAAAAGATCCTTATTGTCATGGACTTGGCGAAAACGCCCTCCGGACAGGGCTTGGACAGGGAATATTGTGCTAGGATCAGGCAAAGCGTGTGAGGCGCTGTTCGTCCATGTTGACGGGAAAGATGCGATTTGCGCATTATCACGTAGATGTGAGTGCCGCGCGTTTGCCCCAGACTTGCTTCCGGGATTTGTCCCCTAGCAAAGTGGGCAGGTGATTTGTGTGTTTTGGCCTGCAGGGTGGCCAAAAGAACTGACAAGGGGAAAGCGAATGCATTTTCTGGCCAAGTCCGCCGCTTTGGCGATGGTTATTCTCGGCTGCGCCTCCGTTTCGGTCGTTGCTGCCGACGATCCGATCAAGACCCGTCAGGACCTGATGGGCGGCATCGGCAAGGCGATGAAGGTTCTGGTGCCGATGGCCCAGGGCAAGACCGCCTATGACGCTGCCAAGGCGACGGACGCCCTCAACGCGGTTGCGACCAACATCGCCGACTTCCCCAACCACTTCCCGGCCGGCTCCGACCAGGGCAAGACCGACGCCATGCCGGCCATCTGGGAAAAGATGGACGACTTCAAGGCGCACGCCACCAGCCTCGAGACCGATGCCAAGGCCGCGCTTGCCGCGACCGCCAGCCTCGACACCTTCAAGCCCGCCTTCATGAAGATGGCCGGCAACTGCAAGAGCTGCCACGAAGCCTACCGCAAGCCGAGCTGATCGCTTCCGTGCTGAGGTGTGAATACGGGGCACCCGTCGGCAAACCGGCGGGTGCTTTCTTTTGGAAACCCCAGCGGCTTGCAAAACGGCCAGGACTTAAGTATTTATCCCCTGTCCCCGCGAATGTGGGCCGTAAGCGTTAACGTCAATCAACGTGCAAAGCCAAGTCCGCCTTTTTCAGCGGATGGACGTTTACGGAGATTCTCATGCCTATTTTTCCTGCTCGCGCAGCGCCGATCCTGTTTGGCTTCCTGCTCTCGGGCTTCATGTCCCTGATGGTTTCGGGGATTGCCACCTATCGCAGCGCCGCCTCGGACTTTGTCGGACACTGGATGGCGTCCTGGCTGAGCTCGTGGCTCGTTGCCTTCCCGGTGGTGCTGGTGGTTGCGCCTCTCGTCCGGCGCATCGTCGGCCGCCTCTGCGCCAGCCCAGCCTGAGCCGATCCCTCCACCCAACCGAACGAAAACCGTGACGGCACGCGCCGTCACCTCGGATTGCGTTCGCGTCGCAGGCGGCTCCAGTAGTCGAGCCGCTTGCGCAACTCACGTTCAAAGCCGCGCTCGACCGGATCGTAGAAGGTCTGGCGCCCCAGCTTTTCGGGAAAGTAATCCTGGCCGGAAAAGGCATCGGGCTCGTCGTGATCGTAGCGATAGCCGGTGCCATAGCCCTCCCCCTTCATCAGCTTGGTGGGGGCGTTGAGGATATGCTTGGGCGGCAGGAGCGAGCCATTCTGCTTGGCCGCCCGCATCGCCTTGATATAGGCAACCTCGATGGCGTTGGACTTGGGCGCCGTGGCTACATAGACAACAGCCTCGGCGATGGCCAGTTCCCCCTCCGGACTGCCCAGCATTTCGTAGGCCGCCTGGGCGGCGACGCAGACCGAGAGCGCCTGCGGATCGGCCAGCCCGACATCCTCGACCGACATGCGGATGACCCGTCGGATGACGTAGAGCGGATCCTCACCGGCGTCGATCATGCGGCAGAAATAATAGAGAGCGGCGTCCGGATCGGAGCCGCGCACCGACTTGTGCAGCGCTGAGATCAGATTGTAGTGGCCGTCCTGCGCCTTGTCGTAGACCGGGGCGCGGCGCTGCACCACTTCCTGCAGCGTCTTGGCGTCGAACAGCTCATCGGGACGGGCGGCTCGCCAGACGTCCTCGGCCAGCGTCAGCGCCGAACGGCCATCGCCGTCAGCCATGCGGATCAGGACGCCACGGGCTTCCTCATCGAGCGGCAGCGGCTTGCCGGTGACTTCCTCGGCGCGGGCGAGCAGTTGTCCGATGGACGCCTCGTCATGCGACTTGAAGACAAGGACATGCGAGCGCGACAGAAGCGCCGCATTGAGCTCGAAGGAGGGGTTCTCGGTGGTGGCGCCGATCAGGGTGATGGTGCCGTCTTCCATCACCGGCAGGAAGCTGTCCTGCTGGGCGCGATTGAAGCGGTGGATCTCGTCGATGAACAGCAAGGTGCCCTTGCCGGTCTGCCGGCGCATGCGGGCCGTTTCGAACAGCTTCTTCAAATCGGCGACACCGGTGAAGATGGCCGATGCCTGTTCGAACACGAGGCTGGTTTCACGGGCGAGCAGGCGAGCGACGGTTGTCTTGCCCGAACCCGGCGGCCCCCAGAGGATCAGGGAGCCAAGGCTGCCGGACTCCAGCATGCGGGTGATGGTTCCGCCAGGTCCGACCAGATGATCCTGACCGACAACGTCGGCAAGGCGATCGGGGCGCAGGCGGTCGGCAAGCGGCCGCGAGCGCAGATCGGGTTCACTGGCGGAAAACAGGTCACTCATCTGAAGGCCATGCGCAGGATCCGGCCATCGCGGTCGATGGACACGCGCCAGAACAGGGGATCGGCGTTGAGAAGATCGTTGAGCATGGCGGTGCCGGTCACCTCCGAACCATTGACGGTCAGGATAATGTCACCCCGGGAGAGGCCGATGCGCGCCGCGGCCGACCGGGGATCGACGGAGAGGATGACGACACCGGTCTGCCCCCGGTAGGAGATGCCAGCCTCCGAGGCGACGGCCGGCGACAGATTGGCCACGGTGGCGCCCTGGAACGGGGAGCGCGCGGAAATGGTCACCTGATCGCGCGGCGTGGTCTCGGGCGCCGGCTTCAGGAGAACATCGAGGTCGATGGTGCTGCCGGAGCGGTTGACGGTGAGCTTGGCCGTATTGCCGACGCCCTTGGTGGCGAGGCGGTAGTTGAAGACTCGGGGATCGGAGACCTCGATGCCATCGACGGCCGTGACGAGGTCCCCCACATCGAGACCGGCAGCGGCGGCGGGGCTGTCGGCCACCACGGAGGTCACCAGCACGCCGGAGGGGCGATCAAGGCCGAGGCTCTCGGCGATCTCGGCCGTCACCGGCTGCAATTCGGCTCCGATCCAGGGTAGCTCAACGGTGCTGCCGCCCCGCTTGGCCGAATCGACGAAGACCTTGACCATGTTCGAGGGGATGGCAAAGCCGATGCCGTTGGAGCCGCCGCCACGGGTGAAGATGGCGGTGTTGATACCAACCAGCTTGCCGTTCATATCCACCAGCGCGCCACCGGAGTTGCCGGGATTGATGGCGGCGTCGGTCTGGATGAAGAACTGATAGTCGGAGATGCCGACCTGGCTGCGGGCAAGCGCCGAGACAATGCCCTGCGTCACGGTCTGGCCGACGCCGAAGGGATTGCCGATGGCGAGCACGAGATCGCCGACCTGCAGTTCGTCGGAGTTGGCGAGTTCCAGCGTGGGAAGCTCGCCCTTGGGCACGCGGATCTTGAGGACGGCGAGGTCGAGCTGGTCGTCCTTCAGGACCACGTCGCATTCGAACTCGCGCTTGTCGGCAAGGGCCACCTTCACCTCGTCGCCGTCGGCGATGACGTGGTTGTTGGTGACAATGAGTCCGGACGGGTCGACGATGACGCCGGAGCCGAGCGACTGCTGGTGGCGCTCTCGCTGCTGTCCCATGCCGGGGAAGTTGTTGCCGAAGAACTGCTGGAAGAAGGGGTCGTCCATCAGCGGCGACGCGGAGACCTTGATGGTCTTGGTCGAGTAGACGTTGACCACGGCAGGCCCGGCGGAATGGGCGATGGGGGCGAAGGAGAGCTTCACCTGGCCAGAAGATTCCGGCACCACCCGATCCTGGGCGCCTGCCATTGAGAGAGGCGTTACGATCAGGGCCAACAGGGTGAAGGCACAGGCGAAAAATCGTCTGCCGAGCATCTCAGATCTCCTGAAAACTGAACCGCGCCTATCTATGCGCCCAATTGTGGCAAGGAAAGAGAGTTCAGCCAATAAAAAAGGGGGCGGCGCATGGCCACCCCCTCTTATCGATCAAAGCTCGGCCTGAAATCAGGCAGCGGCTTCGGCCGGAGCCGCTTCAGCGGCAGCGGCGGTGCGGGCCTTGTCGGCAGCACCCTTGGCATTGACGTCGCGATCGACGAACTCGATCACGGCAACGGCAGCCGAGTCGCCATGGCGGAAGCCCGCCTTGAGGACGCGGGTGTAGCCGCCGGCGCGGGCCTTGTAGCGGGGGCCGAGAACGTCGAAGAGCTTCTTGGCAGCAACTTCGTTGTTCTGCAGTTCGGCAACGGCCTGACGACGGGCGGCAAGGTCGCCCTTCTTGGCGAGCGTCACCAGCTTCTCGACGATCGGACGCAGGTCCTTCGCCTTCGGCAGGGTGGTGACGATCTGCTCGTGCTCGACAAGCGAAGCAACCATGTTGGCGAACATGGCCTTGCGGTGGCTCTGGGTACGGTTGAGCTTGCGGCCCCTATTTCCGTGGCGCATAGCTGACTCCTGGTTCTTTCGCGCGGCTCACGCCGGGCTTGATTGGGTTACTTGGGAAGCCGGGAAGTCCCCTCCCCGGCGAGCCTTGCGGCTCAGTAATTGTGGTCTTCGTAGCGCTTGGCCAGATCTTCGATGTTCTCGGGCGGCCAGTTCGGCACTTCCATGCCGAGATGCAGGCCCATCTGCGCCAGAACTTCCTTGATCTCGTTGAGCGACTTGCGGCCGAAGTTCGGCGTACGCAGCATCTCTGCTTCGCTCTTCTGGATCAGATCGCCAATGTAGACGATGTTGTCGTTCTTGAGGCAGTTGGCCGAACGCACCGAAAGCTCGAGTTCGTCGACCTTCTTGAGCAGCGCCGGATTGAAGGCGAGTTCCGGAACGGTCTCGACCTTGGTATCCTTCTGCGGCTCTTCGAAGTTCACGAAGATCGCCAGCTGGTCCTGCAGGATGCGAGCGGCATAGGCCACAGCGTCTTCCGGCTTGATCGAACCATCAGTCTCGACGGTCAGCGTCAGCTTGTCCAGATCGAGATCCTGGCCCTCGCGGGTGTTCTCGACCTTGTAGGACACCTTGCGCACCGGCGAGTAGAGGCTGTCGACCGGAATCAGACCGATCGGAGCATCTTCAGGACGGTTGCGGTCGGACGGAACGTAGCCCTTGCCGGTGTCGACGGTGAATTCCATGCGGATTTCAGCGCCTTCGTCCAGCGTGCAGATGGCGAGTTCGGGATTGAGGATCTCGATATCGCCAACCGTCTGGATGTCGCCAGCGGTAACGATGCCGGGGCCCTGCTTGCGCACGACCATGCGCTTGGGGCCCTGCCCCTGCATGCGCACGGCGATTTCCTTGATATTCAGGATGATGTCGGTGACATCTTCGCGAACGCCGGCGATCGACGAGAACTCATGCAGAACTCCGTCGATCTGCACCGCCGTCACCGCCGCGCCCTGCAGCGAGGACAGCAGAACGCGACGCAGCGCGTTGCCGAGGGTCAGACCGAAGCCACGCTCCAGCGGCGAGGCGACAACGGTCGCAACGCGCTTGGGGTCGCGGCTCGGGATGACCTCGAGCTTGTTCGGCTTCTTGAGCTCTTGCCAGTTCTTCTGGATGCTCACGGTTATAACCCTTTCCTCATGAAGCGGTCCGCCACAGGCGGCAGTCCTGTTTGGCGCACCGCCTTGATGACGGCCGTATCCAGAGCCGGACGGGGCTCTGGAGGAAACGCGTGTGCCGAGGTCAGACGCGACGACGCTTGCGCGGACGGCAGCCGTTGTGCGGGATCGGGGTCACGTCGCGGATCGAGCTGACCAGGAAACCGGCAGCCTGAAGCGCGCGGAGCGCCGATTCGCGACCGGAGCCCGGACCGCAAACCTCGACCTCAAGGGTCTTCACACCATGTTCAGCGGCCTTGCGGGCAGCGTCTTCAGCAGCCATCTGGGCGGCATAGGGGGTCGACTTGCGCGAGCCCTTGAAGCCCATGGTACCGGCGGACGACCAGGAGATGGTGTTGCCCTGCGCGTCGGTAATGGTGATCATGGTGTTGTTGAACGTGGAATTCACGTGGGCGATGCCCGAGGTGATGTTCTTGCGTTCGCGACGGCGAACGCGACCAGCGGCTTCCTTGGCCATGCTCTCTCACTCTGTTCCAGTTCGCCCCAGGCCTCAGCCTGACGACGAACGTCATTGTCGATCTCGTCACCGCCGTAGTTCCAGCGGCTACACCGGAGCGCACGCCTGTAGTCGAACCCGCGCACCGGACATACAAATGACCACCCCAACGGGGCAATCACCCGGCGGAAGCACCCAAGAGCACCTTCCACCATGGACAAAGCGCCGACCGCGATGCCTCGCGGAGCCGGCGCCATGTCCAACCCCGGAAACCAGAGCGGTGAGCCTTGACCCACCACCCGGCTTCCAAAGAAATTACTTCTTCTTGCCAGCAATCGCCTTGGCCGGACCCTTGCGGGTGCGGGCGTTGGTGTGCGTGCGCTGACCACGGACCGGCAGGCCCTTGCGGTGACGCAGGCCGCGGTAGCAGCCGAGGTCCATCAGACGCTTGATGTTCATGGCGGTGTCGCGACGCAGGTCGCCTTCCACCATGTAGTCGCGGTCGATGATTTCACGGATCTGCAGAACTTCCGCGTCGCTCAGCTCATTCACGCGCTTGGTGTCGGCAATGCCGGTCTTCTCAAGGATCTCGGCGGCGAACTTCGGGCCGATGCCATGAATGTACTGAAGCGCGATCAGAACGCGCTTGGCCGTGGGAATATTGACGCCAGCAATACGGGCCACTTCACTTCACTCCTGTCGTCGCAGCCGGTTTAACCGGATGCTCCCTCCCCCGAATGCACGTCGTGGAGGTCTGATGATTGACGGCGACCGGATGTCCGGCCACACCGCTCGGGTTCACCGCTTGGTTTCGGCTGGGCGCCCTGTCCTCACTGAGTCGCGACTCAAAAGACAAAGCAAGACCGCCCATTCACACGAGAACCCGGGAATAGGTGCGGGTTCATAGCCGACACCGGCCTTCCCGTCAACCTCACCCAAGCAAGTTCCCGCTTGTTTTTCCGCACTATCGCGCCGCAGTGTGCCCTTCCCGCGAGAGAAGGGCCGAACCGTGGCGCTATTTGCCGGCTCTCAAGAAAGAGCCTTACGGATTTCCTCAGATACCACATCAATCGGCGCCATGCCGTCGATCGATGTCAGCTGACCGCGTTCGCGGTAGAAGGGCGTCAACGCGGCCGTCAGAGCACGGAACTCTTCCAGACGCTTGACGAAAACTTCCGGATTGTCGTCCTTGCGCACCGGCTGACCGGCGGCCTTGGCTTCTTCAGCGCGACGAACGATTCGGTCGACCAGCTTGGTCTCATCCACCTGGAACTCGATGACGGCATCGAGCTTCATGGACTTCGAGGCCAGGAGCTTTTCCAGCGCCTCCGCCTGAGCGATCGTGCGCGGGAAACCGTCGAGGACGAAACCATTCTTGGCATCGGGCTCTTCGATTCGGTCGGAGACGATGCCGATGACAATATCGTCGGACACCAGCTGACCGGCATCCATGACCGCCTTGGCCTTCTTCCCGATCTCGGTACCGGCAGCCACGGCCGCCCGAAGCATGTCGCCGGTCGACAGCTGCACGATCCCATAACGCTCGACCAGCCGCTGCGCCTGTGTCCCCTTACCGGCGCCCGGCGGTCCGAGAAGAATAAGCCTCATCTGCGCTTCCCCCGAAGTTTCGACTTCTTGATCAGCCCTTCATATTGGTGCGCCAGCAGATGTCCCTGGATCTGGGCAACCGTATCCATGGTCACCGAGACCACGATCAGAAGGGAGGTACCACCGAAATAGAACGGAACGCCGGTGGCCGAAATGAGAAATTCGGGTAATAGACAGATCACCACAAGATAGATAGCGCCGAGCACATTGATGCGCGTGAGCACGTAGTCGATGAACTGCGCGGTGCGCTCGCCGGGACGGATGCCCGGGACAAAGCCGCCCTGCTTCTTCAGATTCTCGGCCGTATCGGTCGGATTGAACACGATGGCCGTGTAGAAGAAGGAGAAGAACACGATCATGGCGGCGTAGGACACCATGTAGAGCGGCTGACCATGCGCCATCAGGGTGCCGATGGTCTGCAGCCAGCCACCGGCGGCATTGGTGCCGGCAAAGCCGCTGAGCGTGCCGGGAATCAGCAGGATCGATGATGCAAAGATCGGCGGGATGACGCCCGAGGTGTTCAGCTTGAGCGGCAGATGGCTCGACTCGCCCTGGAACATCTTGTTGCCGACCTGGCGCTTCGGATACTGGATGATCAGGCGGCGCTGAGCGCGTTCCATGAACACGATGGCACCGATGACCGCAGCGGCCAGGACGATGATCCCAATGATGATCGGCGTTGCGAGCGCGCCCTGACGGCCCAGCTCCAGCATGCCGACGAAGGCACGGGGCAAACCGGCGACGATACCCGAGAAAATGATCAGCGAGGTGCCCTGCCCGATGCCGCGCGAGGTGATCTGCTCACCCAGCCACAGCAGGAACATGGTGCCGCCCATCAGCGACAGAACGGTGGACAGAATGAAGAACGGGCCTGGATCGAGCACAAGGGTGCTCTGAGACTCAAGACCAACCGCAATGCCGTAGGACTGAACCGCCGCCAGCAACACCGTCAGATAGCGGGTGTACTGGTTCATCTTCTTGCGGCCCGATTCGCCTTCCTTCTTCATCGTCTCGAGCGCCGGCACGACCGATGTCAGCAGCTGCACGATGATAGAGGCGGAAATGTAGGGCATGATGCCCAGCGCAAAGATGGCCATGCGACCGACGGCACCGCCGGAGAACATGTTGAACAGGCCGAGGAAGCCTGTGCTCTGCTGCTTGAACGCTTCTTCGAGTGCCTGAAGATTGATGCCGGGAAGCGGAATGTAGGTTCCCAGACGATACACAAGAAGCGCACCAAGGGTGAACAAGATCCTCTTCTTCAGCTCTTCAGCCTTCCAGAGGGACCCAAGGTTGATATTCGCAGCGAGTTGTTCTGCCGCCGAGGCCATGTCTCACTCCACCCGATGAGGGGAACGGGTCGCTTCGCGCCTCGCCAGACCCGGCGCATCGCTCCCAAAATGTATCCAGCCTTCCCTCAACATACGGCGCCAGACGGCACCGGATACCCGCAAGGGAAGATCAGTCCGGACAATGAGCTACCGGTTCGGGCCGAGGGCCGCAAGTGGCAACCGATTTCTGAGCTTATATAGCCACAGGTCCAGACAAAATAAGCCCCCGGATGCACCTGAAATGCGCCTTCCTTCAAGGGAGACAATTTCAGGCGCCCCGAGGGCTTGCAACTCAGGCCGCTTCAGCGGCACCCAGCACGACAACCTTGCCGCCGGCAGCCTCGATGGCAGCCAGGGCCGGAGCAGACGCGCCAGCGATCTCGAAGGTCAGAGCCGTCTTGATCTCGCCACCCAGCACGCGCACGCCGTCAAGCGGACGACGCAGCAGGCCGGCAGAGACCAGGGCCTCAACGGTCACGGTCGCCTTGGCATCCAGCTGGCCAGCCTCAACGGCGGCCTGGATCTTGGAGAGACCGATCTCATTGAGATCGAGAGCGAAGATGTTGGTGAAGCCGCGCTTCGGCAGACGGCGATGCAGGGGCATCTGGCCGCCTTCGAAGCCCTTGATGGCGACGCCGGTACGGGACTTCTGACCCTTGACGCCGCGACCGGCGGTCTTGCCCTTGCCGGAGCCGATACCGCGACCGACGCGCATGCGCTTCTTGGTCGCGCCTTCGTTGTCCTTGAGCTCGTTGAGCTTCATTTCATCGATCCTTTCGACCGGCGGTTTCTCAGGCCTCGTCCACGATGCGGACGAGATGCTGGACCTTCGCGATCATCCCGCGCACCGAGGGAGTATCCTCGAGCGTCGCGGTGCGATGCATCTTGTTGAGGCCAAGGCCCACCAGCGTAGCACGCTGGTCAGCCGGACGGCGGGCGGGGCTGTAGATCTGCTCGACCGTGACGGTCTTGCCAGACTTGGTGTTCGACATGGTTCTTACCTTCCGAAAGCTCGCTTGGAACGGTCAAGGGGAGAGTGATCTCCCCTTCCCCATTCTCAGCCTTCAGCCGAAGCCGCTTCCGGGTCGATGTCGCGACGACGGGACTGCAGGGCCGAAACCTTGAGACCACGACGGGCGGCAACCGACCGCGGGCTATCTTCGTTCGCCAGGGCGGAGAAGGTAGCGCGGATCATGTTGTAGGGGTTGGAGGAGCCGAGCGACTTGGCAACCACGTCCTGGACGCCGAGCGTCTCGAACACGGCGCGCATCGGACCACCAGCGATGATGCCGGTACCGGCAGGAGCCATGCGCAGGAAGACGCGGCCAGCGCCCCAACGTCCAGCGACGTCGTGGTGCAGGGTACGACCTTCCTTCAGCGGCACGCGGACCAGGGCGCGCTTGGCGGCTTCCGTCGCCTTGCGGATCGCCTCGGGAACCTCGCGGGCCTTGCCGTGGCCATAGCCCACGCGGCCCTTCTGGTCACCAACGACGACGAGGGCTGCGAAGCCGAAGCGACGGCCACCCTTCACCACCTTGGCGACGCGGTTGATGTGAACCAGGCGATCGACGAACTCGCTGTCGCGCTCTTCGTTGCGATCCCGCTCCCGGTTGTTGCGTTCACGTTCAGCCATTGTCTTTATCTCTCTCGATCGGGACCGGCTTAGAAGTCGAGGCCGCCCTCACGGGCAGCGTCAGCGAGCGCCTTGATACGGCCATGATACAGGAACTGGCCACGATCAAAGATGACCTGGGTGACGCCAGCAGCCTTGGCGCGCTCGGCAATAGCCTTGCCAACCACGGCCGCGGCGGCCTTGTCGGCCCCCGTCTTGAGGGCGTCCCGGAGGTCCTTGTCGATGGTCGACGCGGACGCCAGGGTACGACCCGCAACGTCGTCGATAATCTGGGCATAGATGTGCATCGAGGAACGATGCACGGAAAGGCGCGGACGACCGTTGGCCGCCGCCTTGATCGCACGGCGCACGCGAGCGCGACGGCGATCATTTCCGGTGAGGTGAGCCATGATCGTCCCCTTACTTCTTCTTGCCTTCCTTACGGACGATATACTCGCCCGCGTACCTTACACCCTTGCCCTTGTAGGGCTCCGGCGGACGGTACTTACGGATTTCGGCAGCCACCTGACCGACCTTCTGGGCGTCGATACCGGTGACGGTGATTTCGGTCGGCTTCGGGCACGCAATCACGATACCTTCCGGAACCGGAAAGCTGATATCGTGGCTGTAACCCAGCGACAACTGCAGGTTCTTGCCCTGCAGAGCGGCCTTGTAGCCGACGCCGGTGATCTCGAGCTTCTTCTCGAAGCCCACGGTCACGCCCTTGATGAGGTTCGCGACCTGAGTGCGGGACATGCCCCAGCTGGCGCGAGCCGGCTTGGAATCGTCCTTGGGTTCGATCTTGACCGAACCGTCTTCAGCCTTGGAGGCCAGGACGAGATCGTTCAGAACGAAAGAGAGCGTACCCTTCGGCCCCTTGACCGAAACGGTCTGCCCAGCGATGTCGGCTGTGACCCCCTTGGGGACCGGAACAGCCTTCTTGCCAATGCGCGACATGGTATTAACCCGTTTCCAGTCGAAGGTTAGAAGACGCGGCAGAGAACTTCGCCGCCGACGTTCTGCTCGCGGGCATCGTGGTCAGCCATCACACCGCGGGGGGTGGAGAGGATCGACACGCCGAGGCCGTTGGCAACGCGCGGGAGGTTCTTTACCGAAGCGTAAACGCGGCGGCCCGGCTTGGAGACGCGCTCGATGGTACGGATGACCGGGAGGCCATCGAAGTACTTCAGCTCGATCTCGAACTCGGACTGGCCGTGGGTTGCAGTAACAACCTCGGCATAACCGCGGATATAGCCCTCAGCGGCCAGAACGTCGAGAACGTGCTTACGCAGCTTGGAAGCCGGCGTCGACACCTTCGACATCTTGCGCATCTGGGCGTTACGGATGCGGGTGAGCATATCACCCAAAGGATCGGTCATCGCCATGGGACCGTTCTCCTTACCAGCTCGACTTCACAAGGCCCGGGATGAGACCGAGAGAGCCCAGCTCGCGCAGGGCAATACGGCTCATCTTGAGCTTGCGATAATAAGACCGCGGACGGCCGGTGACTTCGCAACGATTACGAACACGCACGGGCGAGGAATTGCGCGGAAGCTCAGCGAGCTTCAGGCGGGCAGCGAACTGCTCCTCGATCGAAAGGTTCTGATCGTTGGCGACAGCCTTGAGGGCGTCACGCTTGGCGGCGAACTGCTTGACCAGCTTCTGGCGTCGCTTGTTCTTCTCGATGGCACTCTTTTTAGCCATTTGTCCGAACCCTTCTCGTCACTGCCGGAACGGGAAATTGAAGGCCTTGAGAAGCGCGCGCGCCTCGTCGTCGGTCTTCGCCGTCGTGCAGACGATGATGTCCATTCCCCAAACCTGGTCGACCTTGTCGTACTCGATTTCGGGGAAAACGATGTGTTCCTTAACGCCCATGGCATAGTTGCCGCGGCCGTCGAAGGACTTCGGGTTCAGACCACGGAAGTCACGAACGCGCGGGAGCGCAATGGTGACCAGGCGATCGAGGAACTCGTACATGCGCTGGCGACGCAGGGTCACCTTGGCACCGATGTTCATGCCTTCGCGCACCTTGAAGGTGGCGACCGACTTGCGGGCCTTGGTGATCACCGGCTTCTGACCGGCGATGAGCGTCAGGTCACCCACGGCCGAATTGATCTTCTTGCCGTCAGCAACAGTTTCGCCAACGCCCATGTTCAGGACGATCTTTTCGATCGCCGGAATCTCGAGCGGATTCTTGTAGCCGAACTGCTCCACCATCTTCTGGCGGATCTGTTCGTCATAAACGCGCTTCAAGCGCGGGATATAGGTCGCATCAGCCATCGATCACTTCTCCGGAACGCTTGGCGACACGCACCTTGCGGCCATCTTCAAGAACCTTGAAACCGACACGCGTCGGCTTGCCATCCTTGGGATCGGCGATCGCGATGTTGGACAGGTCCAGCGCAGCTTCCTTGGCGATGATACCGCCTTCGGACTGAGCGCTCTGACGCTGATGGTGGCGGACGATATTCACGCCACGAACAACGGCCCGGTTCTCGCTAGGACGGACTTCCAGGACCTCACCGGTCTTGGCCTTGTCCTTGCCCGTGAGAACTACGACCTTGTCGCCCTTCTTAATCTTGGCGGCCATGGTTACAGCACCTCCGGGGCGAGCGAGATGATCTTCATGTGGTTCTTCGCGCGAAGTTCGCGCGGAACCGGTCCGAAGATACGGGTCCCGATCGGTTCTTTCTGGTTGTTGATGAGAACGGCGGCATTCCGGTCAAACCGAATCACCGAACCGTCCGTGCGACGGATGTCCTTGGCCGTGCGGACCACGACCGCCTTCATCACGTCGCCCTTCTTCACGCGACCACGAGGGATGGCTTCCTTGATGGAAACGACGATGATGTCGCCCACCGAGGCATACTTCCGCTTCGCGCCGCCGAGCACTTTGATGCACATAACACGACGTGCGCCGGAATTATCCGCCACGTCGAGGTTGGTTTGCATCTGAATCATGACTTGGCCGCCTTATCTTTTTTAGCTGCCCCGGACCGTATCCGCAGCCCGGTGCCTTGATCTGACTTAAGGCACCTCCTGCCCGGAGTGGACCGGGAGCGCCTTGAGTTCCTGGTGCCTGTTTCCAAACCGTTAAGGTCTTGGAAAAAGACATTCCGGCACGGAGCGGTGGGTTCCCACCACTCCGTCCCAAAATTTCGCGTTAGCCGCATAATCCTCCCCGAGCCATAAGTCAATCGCCCGGAGGGGAATTATCGTTTAATCGTCCGTTCAGCTCGCGCTTACGGAAGACAGGACCACCCAGCGCTTGGTCTTGGAGATCGGCTTGGACTCCTCGATGGAGACCACGTCGCCGATCTTGAACTGGTTGGCTTCGTCGTGGGCCTGGTAGTTCTTGGACCGACGAACGGTCTTCTTGAGCACCGGATGAGTGAAGCGACGCTCCACCTTCACCACGACCGTCTTGTCGGTCTTGTCGCTGACGACGACGCCCTGCAGTATGCGCTTCGGCATCTCGCCTCTCCTTTAAGCGGTTTCGGCCGTGCGCTTCTGGCGCAGGACCGTCTGAATGCGGGCGATGTCGCGACGCACGACCTGCACGCGGGACGTGTTCTCAAGCTGGCCCGTGGCCTTCTGGAAGCGCAGGTTGAACTGCTCTTTCTTCAGCTTCGCCAGCTCGTCTTCGAGCTGGTCGGGCGTGAGGGCCCGAACATCGTTCGCCTTCATTTTCTTTTCGTCCTAATAGTCTGTCGCCTTGGACCGAAATCGATCACTCGGCGATGCGCTGGATGAAGCGCGTCTTGATCGGAAGCTTGGCAGCGCCCAGGCGCAGAGCCTCGCGGGCGACATCCTCAGGGACGCCGTCCAGCTCGAACATGATGCGGCCGGGCTTGATGCGGCAGGCCCAGTATTCCGGAGAACCCTTGCCCTTACCCATACGAACTTCGGTCGGCTTTGCGGTCACCGGAACATCGGGGAACACGCGGATCCAGACACGGCCCTGGCGCTTCATCTGACGCGTGATCGCGCGGCGAGCCGCCTCGATCTGACGCGCCGTCACGCGCTCGGGTTCCATCGCCTTCAGTCCAAAGGCGCCGAAGTTCAGCTCAGTGCCGCCCTTAGACACGCCGTGAATACGGCCCTTGAACTGCTTGCGGAATTTGGTGCGCTTCGGTTGAAGCATTGTACCTCTCCCAAACCTTTAATTAACGCGCACCGTCGGCGTCGCGGTCACGACGGCCACGGCCGCGGCCTTCGCGATCGCCACGCGGATTCTCACGATCGCGATCCCGGCGACGCTCGTTGCCCTGCGGACGGTCGCCGTCATGGCCACCTTCGAGAGCGCGACGTTCAGACGCCATCGGATCGTGTTCGAGGATCTCGCCCTTGAACACCCAGACCTTGAGGCCGTTGGTGCCATAGGCGGTGTGAGCGGTGGCAATGCCGTAGTCGATGTCGGCACGGAGGGTGTGCAGGGGCACGCGGCCCTCGCGGTACCACTCCAGACGAGCGATTTCAGCGCCGCCCAGACGGCCACCGGCGTTGATGCGGATGCCTTCAGCGCCGAGACGCATGGCAGACTGCACCGAACGCTTCATGGCGCGGCGGAAGGCAACACGACGCTCGAGCTGCTGAGCGATCGACGCAGCGATGAGGTTCGCATCCGTTTCGGGCTTGCGCACTTCAACGATGTTGAGATGCACTTCCGACTTGGTGAAGCGACCGATCTGCTTGCGAAGCTTCTCGATGTCAGCACCCTTCTTGCCGATCACCACGCCCGGACGAGCCGAGTGGATGGTCACGCGGCACTTCTTGTGCGGACGCTCGATGATGACCTTCGAAACAGCGGCAGCCTTCAGCTCCTCGAGGAGGAACTTGCGGATCGCCAGGTCTTCGTGCAGGAGCGAGCCGTACTCGTTCTTGCCAGCGAACCAACGGCTGTCCCAGGTGCGGTTGATGCCGAGGCGCAGACCGATCGGATTGACTTTGTGACCCATCAGGCGGTCTCCTCGACTTCGCGAACGACGATCGTCAGGTTCGCAAACGGCTTCTGGATTTGGCCGACGCGACCACGAGCCCGGGGGGAGAAGCGCTTCATAACAAGCGCCTTGCCCACGTAGGCTTCCTTGACGACGAGGGCGTCGACGTCGAGGTCGTGGTTGTTCTCTGCGTTGGCAATCGCCGACTCCAGCGTCTTCTTCACATCGAGCGCAATGCGCTTGCGGGAGAAGGTGAGGTCAGCAAGAGCGGCATTGACCTTCTTGCCGCGGATCATGGCCGCGACAAGATTGAGCTTCTGCGGCGAGACCCGGATGTTACGGGTCACAGCCTTCGCCTCGTTGTCGGCGAGCGAGCGTTCGCGCTTCGGCTTGCCCATGTTACTTCCTCTTCGCCTTCTTGTCAGCGCCGTGGCCATAGTAGGTCCGGGTCGGCGCAAACTCGCCGAACTTGTGACCCACCATGTCCTCGTTCACGGACACGGGAATGTGCTTCTGCCCATTGTAGACGCCGAACGTCAGTCCGACGAAATTGGGCAGGATCGTGGAGCGACGGCTCCAGATCTTGATGACTTCATTACGTCCGCCAGAACGAGCAGCTTCCGCCTTCTTGAGGAGGTAGCCGTCAACGAACGGACCTTTCCATACCGAACGAGTCACGGTCGTTCCTCTCTCTTACTGCGTCTTCTTGCGGGCGTGACGGCTGCGAACGATGAACTTGTCCGTAGACTTGTTCGAACGCGTCTTCTTGCCCTTGGTCGGCTTGCCCCACGGGGTAACCGGATGACGGCCACCCGAGGTGCGGCCTTCACCACCGCCGTGCGGATGGTCGATCGGGTTCATGGCAACACCGCGGACGACCGGGCGCTTGCCCAGCCAGCGATTGCGGCCAGCCTTGCCGATCGACACGTTGGCGTGGTCCGGATTGGACACGGCGCCGATGGTGGCGAAGCAAGTGCCGAGCACCTTGCGCTGCTCGCCCGAATTCAGGCGAACGATGGTGTAGCCCTGGTCACGACCCACGATCTGAGCGTAGGAACCGGCCGAACGAGCGATCTGACCGCCCTTGCCGGGCTTCAGTTCGACGTTGTGGACCAGCGTACCGACCGGGATGGCCGACAGCGGCATCGCATTACCGGGCTTCACGTCGGCCTGGGCCGAGGCGACGACGACGTCGCCAGCGGCAAGGCGCTGCGGAGCCAGGATGTAGCTCAGCTCACCGTCTGCATACTTGATCAGAGCGATGAAGGCCGTGCGGTTCGGGTCATACTCGAGACGCTCGACCGTGGCGATGACAT
Source organism: Oryzibacter oryziterrae (assembly GCF_021864535.1). GTDB lineage: Bacteria > Pseudomonadota > Alphaproteobacteria > Rhizobiales > Pleomorphomonadaceae > Pleomorphomonas > Pleomorphomonas oryziterrae. The sequence goes on along the minus strand of NZ_JAKJIC010000020.1, from coordinate 3,016 downwards.
CAAGCTTGTTACGCTTGAAGTCGACCATACGGTACGAACGCTTGTGACCGCCACCACGCTGGAAGGAGGTGATGCGACCGAGATTGTTGCGGCCGCCGGACTTGTTGAGACCGACGGTGAGGCTCTTGACCGGCGCGCCCTTGTGGAGCTCGGAGCGATCGACAAGGACCAGCTGGCGCTGGCCCGGCGTCGTCGGCTTGTAATATTTGAGTGCCATGTTACTGCCGCTCCGCTCAGAGACCCGTCGTGATGTCGATCGAGTGGCCCTCTTCGAGGGTCACAATCGCTTTCTTCACGTCGGACTGGGTACCGATGGTGCCACGGAAGCGCTTCACCTTGCCCTTACGCACGAGCGTGTTGACGCTCTTGACCTTCACCGAGAAGAGGGCCTCGACGGCCGCCTTGATCTCGGGCTTGGTTGCGGTCTTGGCAACGTTGAAGACCACCTTGTTGTTTTCCGCCTGGATGGTCGCCTTTTCGGTGACAGCCGGCGTACGGATGATGTCGTAGTGCTTCAGATTGGTCATTTGAACCGCTCCTCGAGCGCCGAAACGGCCGCCTTCGTCAGCACCAGCGTGTCACGACGCAGAATGTCGTAGACGTTGATGCCCTGGATGGGCAGGACGTCGATCTGCGGAATGGCACGAGCAGCCAGACGGAACGCATCCTGCGGATTGGCCCCATCGACGATCAGCGCATTGGTCAGGCCGAGAGCCGCGAGCTTGACGCTCAGAGCCTTGGTCTTGTGATCCCCAGCGACGGCCTCATCGAGGACGACGATGTTCGAACCCTGAGCCTTGGCCGACAGCGCGAGCTTCAGGCCGAGGGCGCGGATCTTCTTGGGCAGGTCATGCGCATGGCTGTGCACAACCGGACCGAAGGCCTTGCCGCCGCCGCGGAACTGCGGAGCCGCCTTGTTGCCGTGACGGGCGCCACCGGTGCCCTTCTGGCGGTACATCTTCTTGCCCGTGCGGGAGATTTCCGTACGGGTAAGGGTCTTGTGGGTCCCGGCCTGGCGCTTGGCCAGCTGCCAGCGGACGACGCGCTGAAGGATGTCGGCGCGCGGCTCGAGACCGAAGATCTCGTCGGAAAGCGCGACCGTACCAGCGACGGCGCCGTCAAGGGTCTTGACTTCGAGTTCCATCACTCACCTGCCTCCGCAGCCACGGCTTCCACCGCCTTGCGGAACTTGCCCGGGGTGGGAACACCTTCCGGAAGCTTCTTCTTGACCGCGTCGCGAACCAGGATCCAGCCACCCTTGGCGCCGGGAACTGCACCCTCGACGAGGATCAGGCCACGATCGGCGTCCGTGCGGACGATCTTGAGGTTCTGCGTCGTGATGCGCTCGTCACCCATGTGACCAGGCATCTTCTTGTTCTTGAAGACCTTGCCCGGATCCTGGCGCTGACCGGTCGAACCCAGGACGCGGTGCGAGACCGAGTTACCGTGGGTGGCGCGACCACCACCGAAGTTCCAGCGCTTCATGGCACCGGCGAAGCCCTTACCGATGGAGGTGCCGGTGACGTCCACGAACTGACCGGGGACGAAATGATCGGCCGTCAGCTCAGCGCCGACCTCGATCATGTTCTCCGGCGAGACGCGGAATTCAGCGACCTCACGCTTCGGCTCGACTTCGGCAACGGCGAAATGACCGCGCATAGCCTTCGAGACATTCTTGACCTTGACCGTACCCGCACCAAGCTGGAGCGCGGTATAGCCGTTCTTTTCTTCGGTACGGTGAGCGACCACCTGGCAGTTCTCAACCTTGAGGACTGTCACGGGAACATGCTCGCCAGCGTCGTTATAGACGCGGGTCATGCCGACCTTCTGTGCGATGACACCTGAGCGCATAGCGTTTCTCTCAACCCGGCTCTAGTTCTCAGAGCTTGATCTCGACATCCACACCAGCGGCGAGGTCGAGCTTCATCAGCGCGTCCACGGTCTGGGGGGTCGGATCGATGATGTCCAGGAGGCGCTTGTGCGTGCGCATCTCGAACTGTTCGCGGCTCTTCTTGTCGATGTGAGGCGACCGGTTAACCGTGAACTTCTCGATCCGCGTCGGGAGCGGAACGGGTCCACGAACCTGGGCGCCGGTGCGCTTGGCCGTGTTGACGATCTCACGGGTCGACGCATCGAGGATACGATGGTCAAACGCCTTGAGACGGATACGGATATTCTGACCGTTCATTTTTATTCCTCTTAAGACGACAAGGGCAGAGCGAAAGCCCCGCCCCGTTTCGTCCCAAAACGATCAATCACTTGATGATGGCGGCAACGACGCCGGCACCGACGGTGCGACCGCCTTCGCGGATGGCGAAGCGCAGCTTTTCTTCCATGGCGATCGGAACGATCAGGTTGACTTCCATCGACACGTTATCGCCCGGCATCACCATTTCGGTGCCTTCGGGGAGCGTGCAGATGCCGGTCACGTCCGTTGTACGGAAGTAGAACTGCGGGCGGTAGTTGGTGAAGAACGGCGTATGACGGCCGCCTTCTTCCTTGGTGAGGATGTAAGCCTCAGCCTTGAAGACGGTGTGCGGGGTAACCGAAGCCGGCTTGCACAGGATCTGGCCGCGCTCGACGTCTTCACGCTTGGTACCGCGCAGAAGAGCACCGATGTTGTCGCCGGCCTGGCCCTGATCGAGCAGCTTGCGGAACATCTCGACGCCGGTCACGGTGGTCTTGGTCGTCGGACGGATGCCAACGATCTCGACTTCCTCGCCGACCTTGACGATGCCGCGCTCGACGCGACCGGTCACCACGGTGCCACGGCCCGAGATCGAGAACACGTCTTCGATCGGCATCAGGAACGGCTGGTCAACCGGACGCTCCGGCTGCGGGATGTAGGCGTCGACCGCCTTCATCAGCTCGAGGATGGCATCATGGCCCAGGGCCGGATTGGTGCCTTCCAGGGCGCACAGAGCCGAACCCTTGATGATCGGAATGTCATCGCCGGGGAAGTTGTAGGACGACAGAAGCTCACGAACTTCCATCTCCACCAGCTCGAGCAGTTCCG
>NZ_JAKJIC010000002.1 GCF_021864535.1 Oryzibacter oryziterrae | reverse complement strand
ACGAGTCCCCGCGCCGCGGCGAGACCTTCGTCACCCGCAAGATCACCCGCGGCCTTGCCAACATCGCCATGGGCCTCGAGCCCTGCCTCTACATGGGCAACATCGACTCGCTTCGCGACTGGGGCCACGCCAAGGACTATGTCCGCATGCAGTGGCTGATGCTGCAGCAGGACAAGCCCGAAGACTTCGTCATCGCCACCGGCGTGCAGCAGTCGGTCCGCGAGTTCATCACCTGGGCCGGTGAAGACCTCGGCATCACCATCGAGTTCAAGGGCACCGGCGTCGACGAGATCGGTGTCGTGACCGCGATCACCGGCGACTTGGCGCCGGCACTCAAGGTCGGGGACGTCATCGTCCGCATCGATCCGCGCTACTTCCGCCCGTCGGAAGTGGAGACGCTGCTGGGCGATCCCAAGAAGGCCAAGGACAAGCTGGGCTGGGTTCCCGAGATCTCCGCGCGCGACATGTGCCGCGAGATGATCTGCGAAGACCACAAGTCGGCCCGGCGCTATGCGCTGCTCAAGAAGCACGGCCTCGACCTCCCGGTCAGCGTGGAGGGGGGGCGATGAGCTACGATCTCAACGGCAAGAAGGTCTGGGTTGCCGGCCATCGCGGCATGGTCGGCGCGGCCCTTGTGCGACGTCTGGCGTCGGAGAACTGTGAAGTTCTCGTCGCCGGCCGCGACGTGGTCGATCTCAAGGATCAGGCCGGCGTGCGCGCCTGGGTGGCCAAGGCCAAGCCCGACGCGGTCTTCGTGGCGGCGGCCAAGGTGGGCGGCATCCTTGCCAACAACAGCTATCCGGCCGACTTCCTCTATGACAACCTGATGATCGAGGCCAACATCATCGAGGCGTCGTTCCGCGAAGGCGTCGAGAAGCTGTGCTTCCTGGGCTCGTCCTGCATCTACCCCAAGTTCGCCGCGCAGCCGATCGTGGAAAGCGCCTTGCTGACCGGCGAACTCGAGCCGACCAACGAGTGGTACGCGATCGCCAAGATCGCCGGCATCAAGCTGTGCCAGGCCTATCGCAAGCAGCATGGCGCCGACTTCATCTCCGCCATGCCCACCAACCTCTACGGGCCGGGCGACAACTTCGACCTCAACTCCAGCCATGTGATGCCGGCGCTGATCCGCAAGGCACACGAAGCCAAGCTCAGCGGCGACAAGGAGATCGTGGTCTGGGGCACCGGCACGCCCTTGCGCGAGTTCCTCAATGTGGACGATTGCGCCGACGCCTGCGTGCACCTGATGAAGGTCTATTCCGACTTTGAGCATGTCAACGTCGGCTCGGGCGAGGATCTCTCCATCCTGGACCTCACGAAGCTGGTCTGCGACGTGGTCGGCTTCAAGGGCGAGATCGTCCACGACCTCACCAAGCCCGACGGCACTCCGCGCAAGCTGATGAGCGCCGACAAGATCCGCGGCCTCGGATGGAAGCCGAGGATCGACCTGCGGACCGGCATCGCCGGCGCCTACGCCGCCTTCCTCGCTGGCAACGCCACAATGCGACCGGCAGGAGCCCATCAGTGACACAGACCGGCGATGAGCAAGTTCGGGTGACAGATCCGGCAGGGAGACCTGTCGGATGCTTCGCTTTCGCCCCCAATCGAGCCTTCTGCAATGACGCGAAAGTTCTCGATTGAACAGCGTTACGTTGAATTTTTAACGAAAATTTGGTTGTAGTTTGATCACTTGAGCAACTAGACACCGGAGCGATAGCGGTGACAAAGCCAAAGATTGCCTTCTATTTCCCGAATTTCAGTGGCGGCGGCGTTGAGCGCATGCGCATCAACCTGGCGAAGGAGATGGCCAAGCGCGATATCGACGTGACGCTGCTGGTCAGTTCGGCGACCGGTGATCTGGCGTCACTCATTCCGAGCAACATCACCGTTCGCGATCTCGGCGCCAAGCGCACCTTGCTGGCCCTGCCGAAACTCAGGAAGATCTTCAAGAGCAACGAATACGATCTCGTCATCTCCAGCCTTGGGCCCAACAATCTCATCGCAGTCCTGGCACGCCTGGCCACCGGGAGCAAAACCCGGCTGGTGGTCTGCCAGCACAACTCGATGTCGGCGGAAGCCAAGCATGTGCACGGATGGCAGTATCGGGTCCAGCCCCTCGCGTCGCGCTTGCTGCTGCCGCTCAGCGATATCGTGCTTGGCGTGTCCAAGGGCGTCGCCGATGACCTGGCGGAGTTCTGCAACATCAAGGCGTCGCAGTTGCGCGTCATCTACAACCCGGTGATCACCGATGACTTCGAACGCCTTGTTGGCGCGTCATTCGACGACACATGGGTCAAGGACCGCACCGGCCCCCTCGTCATCTCCGTAGGACGGCTTGTTCCGCAGAAGGACTTTGCGACACTGATCACGGCCTTCGCCACGGTGGTGCAGAACCGCCCCGATGCGCGGCTGCTGATCCTGGGGGTTGGACCGCTCGAAGCCGAACTCCGGGAGCAGGCGGCATCGCTGGGCATCGGCGACAGCGTGAAGCTCGGAGGCTTCATCTCCAACCCGCTGCCGTTGATCGTTGCGGCGGACGTGATGGTGATGTCTTCCAAGCACGAAGGCTTCGGAAATGTTCTGGTGGAAGGACTGGGGTGCGGCACCCCGATCGTCAGCACCGATTGCCCCTGGGGACCGGCGGAAATCCTCGACAACGGCCGTTATGGCAAACTCGTTCCGGTCGGCGATGCGGTTGCCATGTCGGACGCAATCATCAAGGTGCTCGATGGTGATCGCCCCAGCAGAGAGGTCTTGATCGCCCGCGGAAGCGAGTTCACGTCGTCGAAGATTGTCGACCAATACCTCCAGCTCGCCCGGGAACTGGCCCCAGTTGCCTTCGGCGCGCCGAGGCCCGTCTGCGTGTTCTTTCCAAACTTCAACGCTGGCGGCGCAGAAATCAGCATGTTGCGAGTCGCCAAGCTACTTGCCAAGTCGGGCGTCCCGATCGAGATCGTCGTACAGAGCCCGGCCGGCGTCCTGGCCGGCGATGTTCCGCCATCGATCAAGGTCTATTCCCTGGACGCCCCCAGGACTCGATACGCCGTCTTTGCCCTCGTCAAGTACTTGCGCCAGCGGCAACCGGTTGCCCTGGTGTCGGTGATCACCTTTGCAAGCATCCTGGCCGGATTTTCGAGCCGCTTTGCACCGGCGGCAAAGCTTGTCATCACCGAGCACGCCCCGGTGCACGAGCTGCTGCGCGCGCGCGGGCTACTCAGCCGCCTGCTGTTTACGGCTTTGATCAAGCTGACTTACGGCGCCGCCAGCGAGATCGTCGGCGTCTCCAAGGGGATTTGCCAGGATCTGAGCCAGATCACCAAGAGACCGGTGCATCTCGTCTACAATCCTGTGATCACCGACGAGATGGCGGCGGCAAAGGCAAGAGCCATTGCCGAGAACAGGCCCAGGGCACCCGGAATTCGCATCATGGGCTGCGGCCGCCTCAGCCCGGAAAAGGGCTTTGCGACCCTGCTTGACGCGTTCAGTATTGTCCTCAAGCAGGAGCCGACTGTGAGGCTGGACCTGCTTGGCGAAGGAAGCGAACGCCAGGCGCTGGAGGCAAGAGCCAGGGACCTCGGCATTGCTGATGCCGTGTCCATGCCCGGATTTGTGAAAGACCTGTCGCAGCATTACCTCGACGCAGACATCTTCGTTCTGTCGTCGCAATTCGAAGGCTTCGGCAACGTGCTGGCCGAAGCCCTGTTCTTCGGCTGCAAGATTGTGTCCACGGACTGCCTCTATGGGCCACGCGAAATTCTCGCGGATGGCAAGTATGGAGCGCTGGTGCCACCCGGCGATGCACAGGCCATGGCGCAAGCGATCCTAGCGGCGATAAAGGCACCGCAGATGCGGGACATTGACCTTGGCGACTACTTCGCAAGTCGCTGCGTTGATCAGTATGCCGGCATCCTCGGGTTTGAGAGACCGGCACAACCAGACCACAGTTGACCCGCCCGATTGCCGGACCGTCACGGCATCGGGGCTGACAAAGCCTCCCTCCGCTCATGCGGCGGACACCAAACACCGCGCACACCCGTGCACATGCAACACTCCTTGAACACTCCATTCCTGATTAAGGTGCGTCTCGATGCTTGATGATCCCGATGCCGTTGTTCGGCCGAACCGCACTGAATCGCTCTTGCTGGCAGATTGGGTGGCCGTCCTGAACGGTCTGAAGGCCCAGCGCAAAGTGCTGTTCGGAGCGGCTGTCCTGGGTGTAGTCGTCGGCGTTGCCCTGCAAATGACCCTGCCGCGAAAATACACCGCCTCGACAGCGTTGATGATCGACGTGTCCGGCGGCAATAACGGCCTGCCATCGGGTAACTCGAACAAGATCGATCCCTTGAGCGAGGCGTCCTATATCGACAGTCAGGTCGAGATCATTACCTCAAGCTCGGTCCTGAAGCCGATCATCGAGAAATATGATCTCGTGAACTCGCCCGAGTTCAAATCGGCGCCGCTGCCCTTCTTCGGCTACATCGGCGCCCAGATATCCAACCTCAAGGCTCAACTGGGCCTTGGCTCCGGGGGCACGCCCGACACGCAGCCCGCAGACGCCCTGCTTGATGACCTGCGCAGGCAGATCAGCGTCGGCCGGATTGGTCTCAGCTATGTGATCAACATCGAGGTCACGGCAAAGACGCCCGACACAGCCGCCCTTTGGGCCAACTCGATTGCCGATTCCTATATCAGCTGGTCGGTCGCCCAGAAGAAGAAGGACGCTGAACAGTCCGCAAGCTGGGCGGAATCACGCGTCGCGGCTCTGAGACAGAGCGTCATCGAGCGGGAAACCGCCCTCGAACAGTACAAGCAGGCGAACTCGATCGTCGAGACGGACCGCGGACGGATCAACGATCAGAATGTGATCGACGCCAACACTCAACTCAACGTCCTCTCGCAGGATCGCGATGGCATTGCCGCCAAGATTCAGGCGATCAACGGAATGCTGGACAAGGGCATTGCGGCAACGATCAACGCCTATGACGTTCAGGACGACGTCGTCAATGCCATGCGCAAGGACTATGCCGATAGCACCAGCCGCCTTGCTGATCTGGAACGGCGCCTCGGCTCGGATCACCAGGCGGTGAAAGACTTGCGCCAGCACCTGGCGGACGTCGACGAAGGCATCAAGGTCGAACTGCAGAGACTGCTGCGCAATCTCAAGGGGGATCTTGAGGTCGCCAACCTGAAGGTCAGCGCGCAGCAGGAGATGCTGAACACCTACCTGCAGAAGTCGAATTCCATCAGCATGGACAGCGGTCGCCTCAGGGACCTGACGGTGAACGCGGACACGGCGAAGACGATGTACGCAAACTTTCTGGAAGCCTACCTCACCCTGTCGCCCCAGTCGATCTACGTTGCCCAGCGGGCCTGGGTGATCTCGCCGGCAATCCCGCCGACCGACAAGTCCTGGCCAAAGGGGAAGCTCACGCTGTCGGCTTCCGTATTTGCCTTCCTCCTGCTCGGGATCGCCTTTGCAGCGTTTCGCCAACACAGACAGGGCAAGACGCTGTTCGTGTTCGATTGAGCCGTGCAAATGCCGCAAGCGTGGCGGCGGCGTGCGATGCGGGCGACAAACCGCATAACAGGTGCTTGGGACAGCGTCGGCGTCACGGCTTTCATGGCTGACCAGTGTGGCCACAGCATACCGCGGGGCCGAGCCTTTCGGGCAGGTCCCCATGAAAGCCACTCCCGCGGTACGCGACGGGTGAGAACAGATAAAGGCAGGCGTGTCGTTTCAGACAGACCGGCCCAATGAAGTTGAACAATCGATGCGCAATTTGATGTTCTTTCTGTTTGTTCTTGGGTGCCTCACACGTGACGGCATCTCGAGTTTTACGCTCGACCTGTTCATTCACTATAATGCCGACGGCGGTTCTCAGCTCGAAAAGATTCACCCCGGCAGCTGGATCATCTATCTGTCTTGCGCCATCGGCATCTTTTTTGTCCCCGTGGTCCAGGATCTCTATCGTCGGTCAGCAACGCTTGGTTCCCTGCTCATGATCGGGTCCGTCGCACTGTGCCTGGTGGCGAGCGCGGCAAAATCGAGCGGGCTCTACAGCTATCTCCTCGACACCGTGTTGATCGCACCGGCAGGCGTCTTTGTCATTCAGCGCATGAACCAAAGCCAGCGCGACTCTGCGGCCATGGCCTTGCACTATCTGGTCGTGCTGAATGCGCTGGTCGTGACCTACGAGTTTCTGACAAAGACCAGATTGTTTCCCTATCCGCCGGATGAAGCAATGTTCCGACCGGAGGGGCTATTCGGTCACCCCCTTCTCACCGGTCAGTTGACCGTGGCGGCGCTTCCCGGCCTGATGTCGATCAAGCGTTCATTTTGGGTGCGTACCCTCATGCTCGGCACGTGTCTTGTCGGCATCGTCTTTTCACAGGCCCGCATGGCAACGCTCGTGTCGCTACCGGTTGCAGGGATCTTCTACTACCTCGCCGTTTTCAGGGGCCGTGCCAATGCGACCCTCAACGGCAGCAGCGCGGTTTTCTTCACGATCATGCCGGTGGCTGCCTTGTCGGCGATGATCATCGTTCTGTTCTCGCTGGGCGCCTTCGACCGTCTGCTGAGCGGGTTCAACGATGACAGCACGCTCGCGAGAATCAACGTCTATGGCATTTTCCGGTACATGACAGACAGCGAGTTCCTCTACGGATCGAACTACATGGACGTCGTGGAGGTATCGAAATCGATCCTGAAGATCAGAATCATTGAATCGCCTGTTGTCCTGTTCATCATCTATTTCGGCATCATCTATTCGTTCGTGTACCTGCTTGGACTGATCGGGTTCTTCGTATTCCTCAGCTGGGGAACAAACCTTACCATCTATGTCACGGTGGCAAGCTGGGTGTTGCTGGCATCGACAAACAACAATCTCGGCACCAAGAATCCAGGCTTCATTACAACGGTCGTCTTCACGCTCTGTATTCCAGAGATTGTGAGGCTGGCGAGGAGGCGCAGGCCAGGGCAACGGGGCGGACAGCAGACCGTCCCGGTGGCTGGTTCACCGGCCACTGCAGTTTGAACGCAGCTTTGCCCCGAATGCCGACAGGCACGAGACGCTCGAAAGCAGAAAGACGTGTCGCACGGCAAAAGACATTGGGGGGACAATGTCGTTCGGTCGGTAGAGGGACATAAAGCGGACCAGTAACCCGGCAAGGAAGACCGGATAGATCATTGTCAAGCTGCGTATCGGTGCAGGAGTTTGTGGCATGCGGCCATTCATCACCATTGTCATACCGGCCTACAACAGGGAACGGGTCATCGGCAGAGCAATTGGCAGCTGCCTCAGCCAGTCGGATGGTGACTTCGAAGTCATCGTGGTCGATGACGGCTCACGCGACAAAACCGTGGAAGTGGCGGAAAGCTTTGACGACGAACGGGTTGTCGTCCTGCGCCATGACAAGAACAGGGGCGTTGGCCCGGCCCGCAACACCGGAGTGGCCGCAGCCAGGGCGCCCTGGGTTCTGCCGCTCGACAGTGACGACGAACTCACCCCAGATGCCATTGCGACCATTCGAACGCGCCTGGCCCAAGTTCCTGCGGAGATTGACGCACTGTTCTTCCGCTGTGTGACGGATGCGGGCGTGGTCAGCCCCACCGTCAACACGCCGCTCGGGCAAAGGGACTACGCGGCCTACCTGGGCCATCTCAATGCCAACTTTGGCAAGATGCGGGACTCGAGCACTGTATGCCGCCGAGAAACCTTTGATCGCCTGCGGTACCCGGACAGCTTCGGCTGGGAAGAGTTCTATTGGGTCGAGTTCAACAAGCTCTTCTCGAGCTGGGTTTTCGATGATGTCATCAGGCTCTATCATCAGGACGCTGGCGACCAGCTTGTCAAGATGATCAACACCGACTCCGCGCGTCGAAATGTTGTCACGCAGAATGACCGTGCCAGCGAGCTGGCCCAAGTCGTGGCTCAGCATGGAGCCCAAATGGCGATTCATGCCCCTCTGATCCTAAGGGAATATGCCTTTCGGCTTTTGTATATCCTGCTCTCTCTCGGCGAGAGACGTCGAGCCAGCAAGTTTGTCTATGAATATGCAAGGATACAAAGACCGGCGCCGGCCTTTCTGGGGATCTTTTTGCTGGGGCTCTGTGGGCCCAACACGGTTGCGAGAGTGAAAGCATTGGTCCGCAAGATCAGTGTATCGCGGCTTGAGATCAATGCACCCGCAAAACGCAAAACGCCTACCGACTGACATAAAGCGCGCGCAGCGTTGACCTCTCAATACTAGACAAAATCGCTAAGTCATTGCAGAGAGCGGCGGTGCCGCGCCAGGCCCGACAGCAGGTTAGTGGCATCAGTTGAGCCAAGCCGCCCAACTCCATGGAGACACCATTTGCTAAAGAGACTCCGCTCGGTCGCGTTGTTCGAAGACATTTTCACACTGTCATTGGGATCTGCAATTGCGCAGGCCCTCGCCGTCTTGATCTCACCGATTCTGACGCGGCTGTATACGCCGGCTGACTACGGCTTGTTCGGCAGTTTTTCGGCGATTGTGACGATCATCAGCATGGTCGCGACCCTGAAATACGAACAGGCGGTCTCCCTTGAGAAAGAGGAGTCCGGAGCGATCTCGATCGTCGGTGTCTGCTTCGCGCTGGCCATTGTGACGTCTGTCCTTGCGGCGGTCGGTTTCTTCGTTGCCGCCATCAGCGAATCGTCGCGGATGCCGGAAGGCTTTGGCTCATTGCTGCTGGCCTTCGGCGCTCCCTCGATCCTGGTCGCTGCCTTGTTCAACCCGCTCCAGTTTCTTGGGTTGCGGCGGCGGATCTACCTTTCATTGGCGGCATTTCAGGTGGCAAAGTCAGCCGGCATGGCCGTGTTCCAAATCTCGCTTGCGTTGGCCGGGTTCGCAGCTTGGGGGCTGGTGGCCGGCCAGTGGTTGGCGACAGCGCTAGCGCTGCTGATCGTGATGATCCCGCTCCGACATGACTTGATGGCAGCGGTGCGGCAGCTGCCGCACGTGGGCCTGTTGTGGAGTGCTGCGGCCCGGCACCCTACCCTACCCCGCTACGGAGCGCCCCAAACGTTTGTGAGCGGAGTGGCTACCAATATTCCTACCTATCTCCTGACCTACTTGTTTGGTCCGACCGAGGCAGGCTGGTTCTGGATGTCTTATCGCCTGCTTGTTCTGCCGAATGTCGTTCTGATCGAGAATATCCGCAGCGTCCTCTTCCAGCGTATGGCAACACTGAAGAACAACGGTCAGTCCCTGCGTCCGATCACGTTCAAGGCATCCCTGGCCTTGCTTGTCGCCTGCCTGTTGATCACGGCCTTTCTGTTTGCCTTTGGCGAGACGCTGTTCGTTTGGGTGTTCGGACCGCAATGGGGAACGGCCGGAACCTACATAGCCATCCTCGCTGTGGGCTGGGCTTTTCAGAATGCTGCGGTCCCTTCCGCTGCGGTAACGGTGGTGGTCGGACGGCAAAAGGAACAGCTCATCATGGAGATCGTCAGCGCAGCGGCCAGGATTGGCGCCTTGATCGCCGGCGGCATGATGCATGACGCCACCATGGCACTCTCCCTTTACGCGGGCGCCTCCCTTCTGGCGTCGGTGGCATACATGGGGTTTGTCTGGCGCATCCTGCCATGAGGGCTGGCCCCGTGCTCAGCACTTCAACTCCGTCGACGCCCTGCTGAACAACACAAATCGTCTAGAACCGACAGTGACCGCCTGAAACACCTAAACAAGGGGAAAAAATGCTTCGCTTGCGCCAAATTTTCAACAAGCTTCAAAGGATCTTCTTGTCAGGCGAAACAATTGCCAGGAAATCCGGTGTAAAGATAGGCAGTGGATGCCGCATCCTTACGAAGAACTTCGGAAGTGAACCGTTTCTGATTGACATCGGGAACAATGTTACCATCTCCAGCGAAGTCGTGTTTGTAAATCACGATGGTTCTGGCTGGTTGATAAAGGATACAAAGGGGCGTCGCTACCTTTACAAGAGAATTTCCATCGGAAATAACGTATTTGTCGGAACGCAGACCATCCTCATGCCGGGAGTGAGGATCGGAAACAACGTTGTCGTTGGCGCCGGTTCCGTTGTGACGAAGTCAATACCAGACAATTGCGTAGTTGCAGGGAACCCTGCTAAGTATATTACATCATATGACGAATTTATGAGTAGAGTTTCACATTGGAAGAGCGAAAGCGAGATGCTTTCCGCCGATGATTATGAGAAACGCGTGAAGGATGCGCTGGACGACAGCTGGAAGCCATACCTTCAGCTCTAGCGCAATCTTCGATCAGATGGCCTTGCCTGATCGAACGAGAGATGCCCCCCTCGACAGCCTTGCCAGCGGCAACTCGATCCAGCTGTTTCAGCAGGATCGAACTGGCGGACGCTCGACATCTGGTTGAGACCAGATATGCACAAGAAGCAGGCAAACTGACTTGTTACTATCCTCAACCGTGCCTCTGCATCAGGGCTGAATGCCTACGAAAGTGGCGTGACAACTGCAATTAACGAGAATAATTTTCATGATTATAATCCCTTCATGGTTGTAATATCTGTTTGGCGCTGCTAGGCTTTGGTTGGTAATTTATGGGGAGATCGAGTGATTAACCGCAGACCCCCGCCCTGGATTGGTCCAACACGTCAATTTGGCACTGTCACTAGACCGCCATTGACCGGTTGTAGGAATACCTGAGTTTCGTTGAGCGTGAATATATTCCGTTGTCAAGATCTTGAGCCAACGGTTCAAGGTGGCCTTTGGTTTGCCCAATCCGCGGCGATCGCTTGCATGATGTGAATTTATCGAAGGAAAGTTGAACTTATGTCAAAGTGGGGTAATTCCGGTCAGCCTTTGCCAGTCGTGATCGTGGGGCCATCCCTTGAGGTCGCGCAGAATGTGAGCGGAATTGCCTCCGTCATCAAAGCGCTTGAGACGGCGCTACGCGGGAGGGTGGCCTTCTCCCATGTCCGGATGGGCCGAATCGATGGCGACACGAGAGGCGCGTTGGCGAGGCTCGGAGACATCTTCCGCAGCTTCGGTCGCCTGGTCGCCTGCCGCGAGAAGATCGTCCACTACAACACGGCGCTGAACGTCAAGTCTTTGCTCCGCGACTCCGTGGGCATCGTGCTGGCGTGGATAACGCGCCGGCGGGTTCTGCTGCATCTTCATGGCGGACGCTATCTCGAAGAAAGCGCCCCCACCGGCCTGGCTCAACTCATTCGGCTGCTGTCCAGACTCTCGGATCGCACGGTGCTGCTGAGCGCGACCGAGCGCGAGAATTTCACACGTCTCTACGGGGTCCCGAGCGCGGGGCTCGACTATCTCTACAATGGGATCGAGCAGCCTCGCAGCCTTGTCATCCGCCCGGCGGATGGAAGGCCGCTCAAGGTGCTGTTCTGTGGCAGGCTGGCCGAGGAAAAGGGCATCGTGCCCCTGGTTGCGGCCTTCGACAACATTCCGGCTGACGTCGCCGAACTGACCGTCTTCGGTGCCGGCCCCTTTGCGCCGCTGATCGAGAGCAAGCCGAACATTCGCTTCACGGGCATCATCGAACGTGCGGCTTTGCTGGAGCGCCTCGGGTCGTTCGACGTGCTTGTGCTGCCCTCGCTGCGCGGCGAGGGCATGCCGATGGCTGTCGTCGAGGCCATGTCACACGGGGTCGTGCCCATAGTCACCAGCATCGCGTCACTCAAGGAGATCGTGGCCGACGACGAAACAGGCCTGTTCGTGGAACCGGGGAGCCCTCTGTCGATCGAACGCGCCATTGTCAAACTTGCCGGCGATCTCGACCACCTCAACACAATGAAGCAGAAGGCCGCCGATTTCGCGCGGGAGCATTTCGACACCGAAGCCATCGCAGCCAAGTTGCTCGGCATTTACGCGGAGATGATGGACGACGCCGCGCGGCCGTGATGCTGCGGCGAAAGCAACCCAATCATTTCATACCAAGACTGACACGCCGGACGGCTGAAACAGCGCCGGCAGCGCAAGATGATGACCTGATGATCTGAAAGAGTATTACATGCGCCGAATTGCTACCCCCTTTGACACGACCGATGATCCGCCGGTTGCGGACGGAGCGAGTATCCCACGCTTTCGCATTCTCGGCGTGCCGGTCAATGCGATCGACCTTCCAACCGCCGTCAAGCAACTCACCAGCTTGGCGCGCTTGCCGCAGCCGAGCCGGATTTTCGTTCGCGAGGCGGCTAGCCTGATGCTCGCCATCGACGAGCCCGAATATGCCAGCCTGCATGAGACGGCGACCCTGATTGTGCCCGACGGCATGCCGCTGGTGTGGATCGGACGTCTGCGCGGCTTCAAGTCCACCATCGGACGTGTGGCAGGCGCGGACCTGCTCGAAGCCGTTTGCGCGGCATCGGTGAAGACCGGCCAGTCGCATTTCTTCTATGGCGGCGGACCGGGCATCGTTGAGGAGCTGGTGCAGAACCTCAACGCTCAGCACCCTGGTCTGAAGATCGCGGGCGCCCTCACGCCCCCCATGATTCCGTCCGGGCCGCTCACAGACATCGAAGCGCTGATCGGCACGGACATCGAGACCATTCGGCAGGCCGACCCCGATTTCATCTGGATCGGAATCTCCAGCCCGAAGCAGGAGTTCCTGATGGAGGCTCTGGGGCCGTTGATCGGCCGGGGTGTCTTCTCCGGAATCGGCGCTGCATTCAACTTCCACGCCGGTACAATCAAGCGGGCTCCTGGTTGGATGCGCGACTATGGCTTTGAATGGCTGTATCGCCTGCTGAAGGAGCCGCGGCGACTGTGGCGGCGATATATCGTTCTTGTGCCTCGCTTCACGATCGCCGTCATCGCCGAGCAATGGGCCATCTTTCGCGGCAAGAAATGATGCCGTCGCCATAGGGTATGCAAGGTGAGTTCAGTCCAGTGTCCTCCCGGAGTAAGGCAATCTCCCACCCGGAAGAGACCGACAGATCCGGAGAGGCGGAAAGGGGCAAGATGGCACCCGCCGACGCGGGTGTCCGGCGGCCCATTGGCTTCATCCTCCGCCCCTGACCGCCTCATTTGCTGCAAACGCAATGGAAGCTGAATGAGAAATGCCGAGCGCCTCATGGAAGAGCGCTCGGCATTTTTGCTTTTTGGAGGCGAAGCAGCTGTCGGGCCAGCACAGTCGGCAGTCGATCGAAGCCAGGCCCCGGTACCAACCAGTCGGCAGTTGCGCAGACCGACCGCAGTGCGAGCTGAGCCACGCGGCCTTTGCAGGCGATCGGACAACCGCGAAGCCGTCGGCCCGATCGCTCGGCTCTCGCAAAATGAGGGCCACACAGGCCCTCATCCATCTCACTTCCAGGCGGCGGGGGGCTTCAAGCGAAGCAGGTTCTTGAAGTCGCTCGTCGCCTGCATCGCGCCTGCATTCGGGCTTGGCAGACGATTGGTGCCAAACATGTCGAACCGGGCCTCGTCGCTGTCGATGAACTTCGTCTTTGCGAAGCGAACCGCGCGGGACGTGCTGCTCACGCTGACATTGATGGTCAAGGTGTTCAGCCACTTGTTCCAGGTCGGAATTGAGGGCAGCGAGGTGAATGACGGGTTCACAAAGCTGTTGGTGGCATCGAAGGTGACGACAGAGCGCGGATCACGCCGATAGGTCATCAAGTCAGCAGACCTGAGCGCATTGTACCCGATGTTGCCGCTGGCAAGGACCGGCGCGATATTCGAGTCGAAGTCGTAGCTGCGACGGACACCCATGCCGTTCGGCATCGTGGCACCGGTCGAATAGACCACATTGTTGGAAATGATGATGTTGCCCGAGTCGCCGGCGGCGATTTCACCAGGGTTCCAGTTGGCGGAGTTGGGATCCTGATTGTTGAACAGCGCCGTATTGTTGACAATGGTCGTGTTGAGGCTGCTGTAGGTGTAGATGCCGCGACCACCGTTGCCGATGACATAGTTGTTGGTGATCAAGGTCCGCCCCTTGTAGGGCACCTTGGTGTTTTGCTGATGACGGTTGTCATCAATGATGATCCCATGACCATCGGTGTCAGTTCTCAGTTTCGCGCATCCACCGACCGTCGCGCACTGCGCGACGTTTGAGTTACCGTAGACGACATTGCCGGAAATGATGTTCTTGTAGTCTTTGGTGTTGTTATCAACATCGACCGAGCCATAGATGCTGATGCCGCTGGCGAACATATAGCCAGTGTTATAGGCATTTCCATAAATGTAGTTGTCGGTCACAGTAACGTAGTCAGACGAAACGGCACTCACTCCGTTCAAGCCGGAGTCATGAATGTCGTTGCCGTTTACGGTAACGTGAGAGCTGGACTGGATGGCAACGCCATGGCGGCCAGACGCCGCGTCCTTGCGGTCACCGGGCGAACTGATGTCAAAGTTCTCGATCGAGATATAGGAAGACTGGTTGACCATGATGGCCGCACCGATCTTGCCGCGCAGATTGGTCTTCACCGAACCGGGAGTGCCGACGAAACGGATCGGCGCAGTCGCCGTCCCCTTCATGCGGTAGACGTAGGTGTCGTAATAGGTGCCCGGCCCCACAGAAATGGTGTCACCCGCCTTGACGACCTTTTGGGCCTGCCAGATTTCCTGGAACGGCGACGCCGACGTCCCGCAGTTCCGAGAACACCGGCTTGTCGCATCCACGTAATAGGTCGACGCGTAAGACACGTTCAACGACGCGAACAGGGCAACAGTGGCAGCCCCCATGACCAGCGACGGAAGGGCGGCAGAGTGCGGGATCTTGCGAGCAGTTGCGGACAAGCTGGCGAACTCCAGTTGATCAAGATGCCTGCAAGTTGCACCTACCCTTTTAAAGCACAGTAAATTTCCAAAATACGTTTCTTCTCATCGCATCAATTACCTTATTTTTGGAGCAAAACGAAATATCACAATCTATATATTGCCACTTGATAGATTCAAGTTTGATTCAAAATTTTATTAAATACATAAATACATCATTAACTATGCACCTTCCGTCCGATTTGACTTTGCAATGGACTCACCAACAAGAGAAACATGCAGAAGTTCAGATGGCACCGCAGTGAAGGTCTGGGGCTGCCTTGGGCCTTGCCCTGTGCCATAACACCTCGCGTAAAATTCGCTCTGGACCATCGGACGACAGCGAGTATGCCCTCCAAAACGGGCTTTTCATGACAGGCAACCCTAGGGAAACGAGGATCGCGCATGAACGATGCTAAGCTCGCCCTGCCAGCCACGGTCGCGTCCACTGTCCAGTACGTCCCTGATTCCGGATTGGCGGTCGGTTCGACATGGCGGCCGGAACAGCAGATCAAGGTCAAGGTCATCGGCCTGGTGTGGCGAGAGCGCCAGCTGTTGGTGGCGGAGGTGACGCTCTCCACGGGACAGCTTGCGGGCGTGCGTCCGCTTGGCGGCAGCGTCGAGTTCGGCGAAACGCGCGAGACGGCGCTCGTGCGCGAGTTTGGCGAGGAACTCGGCACGGCCATCGAGATCGTCGGGCCCTGGATGGCACTTGAGAACCTGTTCGAATACGAGGGCGCGCTGGGCCATGAGATCGTGTTTGCGGCCGAGATCAGGCTTGCCGACCGGCAGATCCATGCGCGGGACGCCTTCCTGTTCCACGAGGCTGACGGAACGCCGTGCCGGGCCCGCTGGGTCTCGCTCGATGATCTCCGCGCCAGCGGAACGAAGCTGTTTCCCGTGGGGCTGCTTGAAGCTCTGGAGCGCTTTCCGACCTGACGAAGTCGTCAGGCCGACAAGAAAGCGCTCCAGATTCAAAGGCGCGAGCAACCGCTTGTCGTTCACGTTGGTTCAACATGAGCGGCGGGTGCTCAGGAGCGCTTTCCGACCTGACGAAGTCGTCAGGCCGACAAGCGCTCCAGATTCAAAGGCGCGAGCAGCCGCTTGTCGCTCACGTTGGTTCAACATGAGCGGCGGGTGCTCAGGCGGCGCGCTTATCCCGTGCTCAGAACTCCACCACCGTCATGCCCAGCCCGTCCGCGGTGTCCATGGTGACCAGCGGCTCCACCGCGTCTTCGAGCTTGATGCGGTTGCGGATCAGCATTTGTGGGCGCACCTTGCCGCTCGCGATCATCGCCAGCATGGCGTCATAGCGCCAGGCCTGCATGCCGTGGCTGCCGTAGATCTCCAGCTCGTGGCCGATCACCTGCGACATGGGGATGGCGGGGGTGGCGTGGTCGCCCAGCATCAGCCCCACCTGTACATGCCGGCCGCGGCGGCGCAGGTTGCGGATCGAGTTGAAGCAGGTGGTAGGGCTGCCGAGCGCATCTATGGAGACATGGGCGCCACCGCCGGTGATCTCGCGCACTGCTTCCACCACGTCGGCGACCGAGCGGGCGTTGACGGTGGCCACCGCGCCGCAGGCCCTGGCGAACGCCAGCTTCTCATCGGATATGTCGATGGCGATGGGCTGCGCCCCGAGCGCCGCCGCGATCATGATGGCCGAGAGGCCGACGCCGCCGGCGCCGTGCACGGCCACCCATTCGCCGCCGCGCGTCCGGGCCTGATCGACCACGGCGCGGAAGGAAGTGGCGAAGCGGCAGCCGAGGCTGGCCGCCGTGGCGTCGTCCACCTCGTCGGGCAGGCGGACGAGATTGGTGTCGGCGAAATCCACCGCCACGCATTCGGCGAAGCTGCCCCAGTGGGTGAAGCCGGGCTGGGTCTGATCAGGGCAGACCTGGTGGTTGCCCGAGCGGCATTCGTCGCAATGGCCGCAGCCGGCGACGAAGGGCACCGTCACCCGCTCGCCGACGCGATAGCGCCGCACGTTGCGCCCCACCGCCAGGATGCGCCCGGCGAACTCATGGCCCGGCACATGCGGCAGGCGGATGTCGGGATCATGGCCCTTCCAGCCATGCCAGTCGGAGCGGCACAGACCGGTGGCGCTGACGCCGATCACCACACCGTCGTCGCTCGGTGTGGGCTCGGGCACGTCGACGATCTCCGGACGCTGGCCGAAGGCTTCGAAATACATGGCTTTCATGGGACAGGTCCTTGCAAGGTGCGTCAGTGCAGCGGCGGCAGGCGCAGGGCGATATCGGCCGGCAGAAGACCGACGGCCTGCCGACGGATCCAGCGCCAGCCGATGCCGAGCGTCAGCACGATGATGCCGATGGCGACCAGCACCAGGAAGAAGGAGGTCTGGCCGCTCAGGTTGTTCCAGCCGCCCTTCTCGATCAGCACGCCGATGGACCAGCCGAGCGAGATGAGGCCGGAGGTGACGAAGGCGCGGCGGTCGATCAGGATGCCGATGACCATCAGCGTGGCGATCAGGCCGACCGTCATCAGGGCGCGGGCCACGGCCACATCGGAGGCGAACCAGGCGTCCATATCGGTGCCGAAGGCCAGCGCCAGCGCGCCGTAGAGCAGCGCCGGCGCCGAGGCGAGGTGCATCCAGAAGGCGGTATCGGAATGACGGGTGACGCGGCGGGGATCGCGGAGGTCAAAGCGAAGGGCCGTCAGGAACACGGCGACCGCGAAGGCGGCCAGCATCAGCGTGAACACACGCTCGGAGCCGTCGGCGCCGAGGCCGCCATGCCCGCGCACCCAGGCAACCACCACCGACAAGGCGACGGCGGCATAGGCGGTGGTCAGGCCGGCGGCGAGAGCAACAGGCACCTTGTAGACGGCAAAGAAGGCCAGCATGGCCGCCGCAATCCAACCGGCCCAGGCCGGGGTCTGCCAGCTGTCGGCCGTCCAGTTGAAGTCGCTCCCCATCAGCCCGCCCGTCAGCCCGCCTGTGGCGATAAAGGTCGCCGCCGCCAGCGCCACCGCCGGCAGGGCCAGCCGCTGCCGCCGCACCAGGATTTCGGCCAGCAGGATGATGGCGGGGAACACCGCATAGATGGTCAGCAGGCCGGCAATGCCCACCAGCGCCGCCACGAGGCCGATGGTGATGAGGATATCGTGGAAGCCGCGCAGAAACCGCGGCGCCTCGCTCGCCTCGTCGGGATTGTCGAGCTCGACGGGCTGAAAGGGCGCCAGCAGCGCCGGGCGCGCGATCAGAAACGCGGCCAGTCCCTCCACCTTGTCGGGGGCCACCAGCCCTTGCGCCGAGG
Source organism: Oryzibacter oryziterrae (assembly GCF_021864535.1). Classification (GTDB taxonomy): domain Bacteria; phylum Pseudomonadota; class Alphaproteobacteria; order Rhizobiales; family Pleomorphomonadaceae; genus Pleomorphomonas; species Pleomorphomonas oryziterrae. The sequence continues at coordinate 484,153 of NZ_JAKJIC010000002.1, read as the reverse complement.
CGACGTTCAAGGCGTCCACGAGCGTGCGGCGATAGGGCGAAGCGGAATCGGGACGTGTTATCAAGGCGGTGCACTCACAAGGGGCAGATGCGCCAAGATGCACGAGGGGGAAGGAGATGTCGAGGGTGGGATGAGAGGGGGCGATGTACCTTGCTACTCGGAGGACATCTCGGTCCTTGAAAAACCTATCAGATGGGTTATCTTCAGGCATGGTTGTCGTTCATCGCGCCCACGGATTTCGCTTCGTCATCTATACCGCCGATCACGAGCCGGCGCATGTCCACATCACCGGCCCGGGACAGGCGAAGATCAATCTGCTTGGTCCTGACGGCAGGCCGGAAGTGGTCAGCACCATCGGTATCAAGCGGTCTGATCTGCTCCGCCTTGTCGATGAGGTGATCGAACACCAATTACGCCTGCTGGAGCAATGGGAGCGCATTCATGGCCAACTTGACTGATGCCGATTTCGAACGCGCAGAGGCGCTTGGTCGTACTTTGATCGAGACCGAGCCGCGTGCCGTTGCCGCCCGTTACGAACCCTCTTTAGGGCGGGTTGCCGTCGACCTCGTCAACGGCTGTACCTATGTCTTTCCCGTCAGCCTCGTGCAGGATCTGCAGGGCGCCGCGCCCGAAGATCTTGAGGGCATCGAAATCGACGGCCTCGGCTTCAACCTGCATTGGCCATTACTTGACGTTGACCTTTACGTACCGACCCTCATCGCCGGTATTTTCGGTACGCGCGACTGGATGACGCGCGAGCTTGCCCGCCGTGCCGGCCAATCCCGCTCGCCCGCGAAGACAGCGGCCTCTCGCGCCAACGGCGCCAAGGGCGGGAGGCCGAGGAAGGCTGCGGGGTGAGGAGGGCTAGGTGGATCAATTTTTACCTTAATCACGCACAAGAGATTTGGTGGATACTGATATGTATTACTAAATCCAATTTACAATACACATCTTTGAAGATGCAAATAGAACCCAAAGATAAAATGATGTAACAAAAAATGAAAATGAAGATATAAAATATAATAGTTGAAACTGATATTTATGCCTCAAGAGCGGGGATGTAGAGTTGTTTTCATATGTGAGGAAGCCTGGCTTGCCAGAAAATAGAATATTTTCATCTTCCTTTTAGAAGAGCCTCAATAGTATCAAGTAGTTGCCGGCCCTTTAAATGAATCAGCCAAAAAATAACAGACACCATAAAAGATACAGTAGCAATCACTGCCGGCGCAATCGTCGAATTTAAACGGTCATCTGACAAGGAATTTATTAGTCCATTGCAAAGTATACTTAAAACTAGAATTGAATAGTTAAACATAGAATTAATATGTGTTATATATGTCTTGTATGCTTCATTTAGATATTTTAGGCGCTCCTTGTCGACATCTTCCATGGCTTTTACTCTTTTATATAGAACGCGAATGCAATTTTTGATATTATACATTTTAAAGTTGCAGTTTACATTTGTCAAACTTGGTTGTCGCCCATGTCGCATCCCGTCCTCCCATCCCCGGACCCTGCCACGCTCGCCCGCCGATCCTCCATCGTCGCGGCCCTCAAACGCCTTGTGCCTGGTGGGGTCATCGATACGCCGACGGGTCTCAAGCCCTATGAGTCCGATGGCCTCACGGCCTATCGTCAGCCGCCCATGGTGGTGGTGTTGCCGTCGACGGTGGCCGAGGTGCAGGCGGTGCTCGCCTATTGTCATGCGGAGAAGGTGAAGGTGGTGCCGCGCGGGGCAGGCACGTCGCTGTCGGGCGGGGCGCTGCCGCTGGAAGACGCGGTGTTGATGTCGATGATGCGCTTCACCCGCGTCAAGGAGATAGACTTCGACAATCGCGTCGCCGTGGTCGAGCCGGCGGTGACCAATCTTGCCATCACCCGGGCCGTCGCCCATCGCGGCTTTTATTATGCGCCGGACCCCTCGTCGCAGATCGCCTGCTCCATCGGCGGCAATGTGGCGGAGAACTCGGGCGGGGTGCATTCGCTGAAATATGGGCTCACCACCAACAACGTGCTCGGGGTGGAGCTGGTGCTGATGACCGGCGAGATCATCAGGCTCGGCGGCAAGCATCTCGATGCGCCGGCTTATGACCTGCTCGGCCTCGTCATCGGTTCGGAGGGCATGCTGGGCGTCGTCACCGAGGTGACCGTGCGCATCCTGCAGGCGCCGGCGACCGCGCGGGCGCTGCTGATCGCCTTCGACAATTCGGAAGCCTCCGGCGACTGCGTCGCCCGCATCATTGCGGCGGGCATCATTCCCGGCGGCATGGAGATGATGGACAAGCCGGCGATCCACGCCGCAGAGGATTTCGTCCATGCCGGCTATCCGCGCGAGGCGGAGGCGCTGCTGATCGTCGAACTCGACGGCCCGGGCGTCGAGGTGGACGACCTGATCGCCCGCGTCGAGGCCATCGCCAGAGCCTGCGGCGCCTTCGACATCCGCCTCTCCACCAGTGACGCGGAGCGACTGACCTTCTGGGCGGGGCGCAAGGCTGCCTTCCCCGCCGTCGGCCGCATCTCGCCCGATTATTACTGCATGGACGGCACCATCCCGCGCAAGGCGCTGCCGACGGTGCTGAGGCGCATGCGCGAGCTTTCACAGCTGCACGGCCTGCGCGTCGCCAATGTGTTCCACGCCGGCGACGGCAACCTGCACCCGCTGATCCTCTACGATGCCAACAAGCCCGGCGAGCTGGAGGCGGCGGAGAATTTCGGCGCAGATATCCTGCGCCTCTGCGTCGAGGTGGGCGGCGTGCTGACCGGCGAACACGGCGTCGGCATCGAAAAGCGCGACCTGATGCCCACCATGTTCTCCGACATGGACATGGCGCACCAGATCGGCGTGAAGCTGGCCTTCGACGAGCATCTGCTGCTCAACCCCGGCAAGGTGTTCCCCGAGCTGCACCGCTGCGCCGAACTCGGCCGGATGCACATCTCCGGCGGTGCGCTACCGTTTCCGGAAATCCCGAGGTTTTGAGGGGGCGAAGCCCTTCCCCCTCAATGCCCCTCCTCGCCGCCGTGGCTCTTGCGGATGGAGCGGACCACCAGCCAGACCAGCAGCAGGACCGGCAGGACGGCAAGGGCGGTGATGAGTTCGGGGGGCTGTTCGAGGCCGAGGAAGTGGGTGCCCTTGGCGAGATAGCCGACCAGCCCGACGACATAATAGCTGACGGCGGCGACGGAGAGGCCTTCGACGGTCTGCTGCAGGCGCAGCTGCATGCGAGCGCGACGGTTCATGGAGTCGAGCAGGTCGCCGTTCTGGTGTTCGAGCTCGACGTCGACGCGGGTGCGCAACAGGTTGGCGGCGCGGCCAAGGCGCTGCGACAGGTCGTGCTGGCGGGCCTGCAGGGTTTCCAGCGTGCGCATGGCCGGCGCGGTGCGGCGGGCGAGGAAGGCGGCCCAGGTGGAATAGCCCTCATAGCCCTCCTCGCGGATGGCGCCGAGGCGCGAGCCGACGATCTCGTCATAGGCGCGCGAGGCGCCGAAGCGATAGGCGCTGGCAGCGGCGGCGGCCTCGAGGTCGGCGGTGAGTTCGGACAGATGCTCGAGCATCAGCCGGTTCTGCTCGAGGCCGGCCGATGAGCGGATTTCCGATGCGATCTCTACGAGACGCTTCTCGATGGAGTTGATGGTGGGGGCGATGGCCTGCGCCTCGGGCAGGCCGAGCATGGCGAAGGTGCGATAGGTCTCGATTTCCAGAAGGCGCTGGATCAGCGCGCCGACATGGCGGGCATGCAGGCCGCGATCGACCACGAGGATGCGGGTGCGGCCGTCGCGATCGACGCGGAAATCGGTGACGATCAGCGCCGTGCGGTCCACCACATGCGAGGCGGACACCCAGATATCCTCGAAGGAGGCGAAGGCCCCCTCGATGCCGCCGGCAAGCTCGGCCTCGGGCACGAGATCGAGCCGGGTGGCGACCACCAGTTCGCCCGGCGGCTGGAAGCCGGCGCCGAAGGGATCCTCGACCGGCGCGCGGAAGGGATCGGGATCGCCCGAGGGAGCGCGGTCGAAGGTATAGGTGGTGAACTCGGTGAACTGCTCCCAGCGCAGCGTACCGCCAGCCACGTCGACCACGTGGAACTTGCGCTCGAGGCCCGGCCCTTCGAGACCGCGCTGCAGGCAATAGGAGTTGAGGAAGGCCCGGTCGGCCGAGGCGGAGGCCGGTGGCGTCTGGAAGGCATAATGCAGGACAACGCGCGGGCTTTCCATGACGCGGAACGGCCGCGCGTGCACCTCGCCGAGAATGCGGGCGCGCAAGGGATGCACGGCCCAGGGACCATGGGAAGCGCTGTTGGGGGCGGCGGGGCTCGTCATGAAAGGACTTCCGGCTGGAAACGGCGGCAATTGCAGGGTGAGCTTATCCGATTCCGCGCGGCTGCAAATGGCGTCTTATGGCGCAGGCCCGCACAGGGGGAGCTTGGCAGTTTTCACTATCCGACCAAAGGATCAGCAGAGCCGGCTAAACAAGCGTCTTGGCTTTGTCATCTTTATTGGCCACTGTGGCCGCCTTGAAACCAAAAATCCCGATTTGGAGGCCAAGGTCATGCTCAAGTTCGTTTCTCTCAAGAAGACGCTGGCCGTGAGCGGCGTGGCGCTGATGGCAGCGCTGGCTCCGGCGCAGGCGGAGAACATCAAGCTGACAATCCTGGGCGTCGGCGACATTTACAACTTCCAGGGCGGCAAGGAACGGGGCGGTTTTGCCAAGGTGAACGCTGTGGCCCGCGCCGAGCGCGACAAGCACGGCAACTTCCTCTACCTGTTCGACGGCGACATGTTCTCGCCCTCGCTGCTGTCCGGTCTCGACTTCGGCGCCAACACGGTGGCGCTGACCAATCTGGTGCCCTTCGACATTGCCGTGCCAGGCAACCATGAGTTCGACTTCGGCCAGGATGTGTTCAAGCAGCGCATCGCCGAAGCCAAGTATCCCTGGGCCGCCATCAACCTGACCAAGGCCGACGGCTCGCCGATCGACGGCGTCGGCGGCGTGATGGTCAAGGAGATCGCCGGCCTCAAGGTGGCGCTGATCCCGGTGGCGCAGGACACGACGCCGGAAGTTTCCTCGCCGGGCGACTGGAAGTTCGGCCCGACGGCGGACTCGGCGATCGCCGCCGCCAAGCAGGCGCGCAAGGACGGCGCCGACCTCGTCATCGGTGTGGTGCAGGCCCCGCATACCGACGACCAGGCGATCCTGAAGAGCCATGCCTTCGACGTGTTCGTCTCGGGCGACGACCATGACTTCGCCTTGGCCTATGACGGTGTGACCGCCTATGCGGAAACCTCCATCGACGGCGCGATCCTCACCCTGATCGATCTCGACATCAACGTAGAGGAGAAGGACGGCAAGCGTACGGTCAAGTGGTATCCCTATTTCCGCGTGATCGACACGGCCACCGTGACGGCCGATCCGGAAAGTCAGAAGATGGTCGACCAGTTCTCGGCCAAGCTGGAGGCCGATCTCGGCGTTGCCATCGGCACCACGACCGGTCCGCTCGATTCGCGCCGCAACGTGGTGCGCAAGGAAGAGTCGGCCATGGGCAATCTGATCGCCGACGCGATCAAGCAAGAGACCGGCGCCGACCTCGCCATCATGAACGGCGGCGGCATCCGCGCCGACAAGCAGTATGATGCCGGCGCGACGCTGACGCGCAAGGACATCCTGACCGAGCTGCCCTTCGGCAACATCACCGTGCTGACCGAGCTTACCGGCGCCGACGTGCTCGCCGCGCTGGAAAACGGCGTCAGCCAGGTGGAGAAGGGCGCCGGCCGATTCCCGCAGGTATCGGCGGGCGTGAAGCTGGTCTATGACCCGGCGGCGGAAGCGGGCAAGCGCATCGTGTCGCTGACGCTGAACGGCGAAGCGATCGATCCGGCCAAGACCTACAAGGTGGCGACCAACGACTACATGCTGTCGGGTGGCGACGGCTTCACCGCGCTGACCAAGGGCAAGGTGCTGGTCGACGCGCACGGTGGCCATCTGCTGGCGACCGACGTGATCGACTATGTGGCCGCCAAGAAGACCATCGACGAGAAGGTGGAAGGCCGCATCACCACCAAGTGAGGCTCATTCGCCTGCCTCAGTGGCGTCTGGCGCGGCGCGATATCTGGCAGCGAAAGGCCGGGCGACGGGTGCACCGACGTTCGGCAGATGCCTCCTGATTATTATAAATAAAAAACACCCATACTCGACATCCGAGTATGGGTGTTTTATTTAGGGGCCATTGTCTGCCGTCGCCGTTGCGCGTAGACCAGTTGAAGCCAAAGCGTTTTCCGGATGTTTGCGACATGACGAAGAAGCCGCGTGTGGGATTGTTCGTGACCTGCCTCGTCGACATGTTTCGTCCGACGGTCGGCTTTTCGGCGGTGAAACTGCTGGAAGATGCGGGCTGCGACGTGTTCGTGCCCGACAATCAGACCTGCTGCGGCCAGCCGGCCTACAACAATGGCGACAAGGCCGATGCCCGGCGCATTGCCGAGCAGGTGATTGCCACTTTCGAAGAGTTCGACTTCGTGGTGATCCCGTCGGGTTCCTGCGGCGGCATGGTGAAGACCCATTATGCCGACCTGTTCGAGGGCGACGCCGGCTGGTCGATCCGGGCGGAGAAGCTGTCGGCAAAGACCTTCGAACTTGTGAGCTTCCTCGTCGACGTGCTGGGCGTGAAGGCGGTGATCGCCGCCTTCGAAGGCGCCATCACCTATCACGACAGCTGTTCGGGATTGCGCGAACTCGGCATCAAGAGCCAGCCGCGCAAGCTGCTGGAGAGTGTCGACGGGCTGACGATCTCCGAGATGAAGGACAGCGACGTCTGCTGCGGCTTCGGCGGCACCTTCTGCGTGAAATATGACGAGATCTCCAACAAGATCGTTTCCAAGAAGACCGCCAACATCCGGGCCAGCGGTGCCGGGACGCTGGTGGCCGGCGACATGGGCTGCCTGCTCAACATGGCCGGCAAGCTGAAGCGCGAGGGCTCGGACATCGAGGTTCGCCACGTGGCGGAGATCCTGGCGGGCCTGGCGACGGGCCCGGCGATTGGCGAGAAGCGGTAAGGCAGGATTTGTGCGATAGTGGGGCGAGGGATTAGCTTTTTGACTGGCTTCAGCCAGCCACCCCTCTCTCCAACTCTCCCCCGCAAGGGGGGAGAGAGCGCCGCTTGGTTCCTAAGCGAACCAATCAAGCGCGGAAGGTTCTGGCCGGAAACGCCTGTCCGGCCCTCTCCCCCCTTGCGGGGGAGAGTTGGAGAGAGGGGTAAAGGCCGCTGACGTTCGTGTCGCGGTTCACAAATGGAGACGGACATGGGCAAGGCGAAGGAGAAGCCGTATTTTGCCGTCCCGACGGACTATGAGGACGATACCTATGCTTGGGCGTTCGAACAGGCCGAACTCCTGCGCCAGAAGCGCTTTGCCGAAATGGACTTGCCCAATGTGATCGAGGAGCTGGAGAGCATGGGCAAGGAGCAGTTGCACGCCCTGACATCGTCCTATCGGCTGCTGATCGCCCATCTGCTGAAGTGGCAGTACCAGCCGGAGAAGCGCAGTGCGTCCTGGCAGGTCACCATCAGCCGTGAGCGCGACAACATCGAAGATCGCCTGAAGGCGAACCCGTCGCTCAAGGCGCAGATCCAGGAGATCGTGACGATTGCCTTCGGCCGCGGGCTCAAGGAAGCAATGATCGAGACCGGACTGCCGCGCGCGGCATTTCCAGCTGAATGCCCCTATTCGTTCGCCCAATTGCGCGATCCCGACTATCTGCCGGACGAGAGCGATTTCCGATCAGGTATGGTCACCTGATCGATCAGAAATCGCTCTTGCCTCAAAAGTTGGAGCAGCCGCTTGTCGATCAGGTTGTTTCAACCTGATCGGCGGATGCTCCAGGAAGAAAGCCAGACATGTCCGTTCATCCGACCTCTCCCGAGTTCAAGTCCAATGCCCATGGGGCGCTGCACAGCCCGTCGCTGCAGAAGGCCATGGGCAATGTGGAAAAGGGCTTCATCGAGAAACGGCGCATTGCCGCCGAGGCCCTGCCCGAGTTCGAGGCGCTGCGCGACAGTGCGCGCGACATCAAGAACCACACGCTCGCCCATCTCGACCTCTATCTCGAGGCCTTCGAGAAGAGGGTGCTGGAAGCCGGTGGGCATGTGCATTGGGCGGCCGATGCGGCCGAGGCCAATGCCATCATCCTCGACATCTGTCAGAAGGCCGGCGCCAGGACGGTGACCAAGGGCAAGTCGATGATCTCCGAGGAGATCGGCCTCAACGCCCATCTGGAGGCCAACGGCATCAAGCCGATCGAGACCGATCTCGGCGAATACATCATCCAGCTGCGCGGGGAAGCGCCGAGCCACATCATCGCGCCGGCCATCCACGTGAACAAGGAAGAGGTGGAGGCCGACTTCCGCCGGGTCCACACCCATCTCGACGCGAAACGCGATCTGACCGCACCGACCTCGCTGCTGGCCGAAGCGCGCGGCGAGCTGCGGGCACGCTTTCTGGCCGCCGATGTGGGCATCACCGGCGCCAACTTCCTGGTGGCGGAGACGGGCACGTCGATCATCGTCACCAACGAGGGCAACGGCGACCTGACGCAGATCCTGCCGAAGACGCATGTGGTGGTGGCTTCGATCGAGAAGATCACGCCGACACTCAACGACGTGGCGCAGATCCTGCGCGTGCTCGGCCGCTCGGCCACGGGACAGGAGATGAGCGTCTACACCACGCTGTCCACCGGGCCGAAGCGGGCGGGTGATCTGGACGGGCCGGAGAATTATCATGTGGTGCTGCTGGACAATGGCCGCTCGGCCATGCTCGGCACCGAGTTCGAGGACATGCTGCGCTGCATCCGCTGCGGCGCCTGCATGAACCACTGCCCGGTCTATCACGCCATCGGCGGCCATGCCTATGGCTGGGTCTATCCCGGGCCGATGGGCGCGGTGCTGACGCCGTCGCTGATCGGCGTCGACCAGGGCGGTCACCTGCCGAACGCCTCGACCTTCTGCGGCCGCTGCGAGAGCGTCTGCCCGATGCGCATTCCGCTGCCGAAGATGATGCGGCACTGGCGTGAGCGCGAGTTCGAGCGACATCTCACCGCGCGCACGACGCGCTGGGCCTTGCGCGCCTGGGCGTTTGCTGCCACCCATCCGAAACTCTATGGCCTTGGAACACGCATCGCCACGCGGGCGCTGTCCTTCCTCGGCCGCAAGAAGGGGCGCTTCACGTCGCTGCCGCTGGCCGGCGGCTGGACGACCTGGCGCGACATGCCGGCGCCGGAGGGCTCGACCTTCCGAACCGAATGGAAGAAGCGGGGTCGCAAGTAATGTCCAGCCGTGATGCCATCCTCGCCCGCGTGCGCCGCTCGATCGGCTCGTCGGGCGCCGACCTTACCCGCCGCGCAACGGTGATCGACCGGCTGACGCGGCGGCCGAAATCGGTGATCCCGGCACGCGGACAGCTGCCGCCGGACGAACGCACGGCCCTGTTCTGCGCCAAGGCCGAAGCCGTGTTCGCCTCGGTGAAGCGGGTCCAGAGCGCCACCGAGGTGCCGGAAGCCGTGGTGAGCTATCTGCGCTCGAACAACCTGCCGCAAGCGGTGCGCATGGGTGCCGACGGACGCCTCTCCGCCCTGCCCTGGAACACGCAGCGACAGCTGATCGTGGCGGTCGGACCGAGTGCCGGCGACGACCTCGTCTGCGTCTCCTATGCCGATGCGGGCGTGGCCGAGACGGGCACGGCGATCCTGACCTCGGGACCGCACAATCCGACGACGCTGAACTTCCTGCCCGACCATCACCTGATCGTGGTGCATGCCGGCACCATCGCCGGCGACTATGAAACGGTCTGGGCGCAGCTGCGTGACCGCTTCGGCGTGGGCGTGCTGCCGCGGACGGTGAACATGATCACCGGCCCATCGCGTTCGGCCGACATCGAACAGACGCTGCTGCTGGGAGCCCATGGGCCGCGCAGCCTGCACCTGATCGTGGTGGGATAAGCACGGGCGATGGGTGCCATCGCAAAGATTTGATGGACGGGCAGAAAGTTTGCCGTGTAAGCGGGGGAACATGCCCCGCACCCTGCCCGTCTCTTCCCTGCTCGCCATTTCGATCTTCAGTTCCGGTATCGCCCTGGGGGCGACGGTGCCCTATGGGGCGATCGTCGGCGTCGAGACCATCGGCCTCGCACCGGCAACCTATGCCGGCGCCGTGTTTGCGGGATCGCTGCTGCAGGTGGCCGCATCCATGTTGCTGGGGCACCTGTCGGATCGGGCGGGCGACCGGCGCAAGCTGATCCTCTTCTGCGCGCTGTTCGGCATCGCCTCGGCGAGCGCCAACTTCTTCTTTCGCAGCAAGATCACCTTTCTGGCCTCGGTGCTGGCACTGCAGCCGGTGGCCGGCGCAATGAACGGCCAGATCTATGCCTACATGCGGCTGTTCTTCACCGAGAGCCTGGGGGAAAAGGGCGAAGTGCGGCTGTCGTCCATGCGGGCGCTCCTGTCCCTGGCCTGGATGCTGGCGCCACCGCTCGCCGGCTGGCTGGCGGCGGAAAGGTCGGTGTTCGACGTCTATGCCTTGCCGCTGGCGGGCTATGGCGTGGTGGCACTGATCTTCGTCGGGCTGGAAGTGACGGCGTCCGGACGGCTCGCAAGCCAGCAGCCGAAGCGGGCAGCGGATGCCGGGCCCGGGCGGGCGATCGCACTGTCAGGCCTCGTGGGCATGGCCGGCTATGTGGTCATCAAGATGGCGCTGGAACTGCACGCCTTGACGCTGCCGCTGGCGCTGGTCAACGACTTCCACGGCACGACGCGCGACGTGGGCATCAACGCCGGCATCTGCGCGGGCCTCGAAGTGCCGTTCATGATGTTGTGGGCGCGGCTCATCGGCCGGCTGCAGCGGGAAACGCTGATGGCCATCGCGGCCCTGATCTTTGCCGCCTATCTCGTGCTGCTGATGATGGCGCGCGGCACGATGGACGTGTTTGCCCTGCAGGTGGTGAGCGCGATTGCCATCTCGGCGCTGGTCAGCATTCCCATTGCCTATATGCAGGACCTGATCCGCGGCCGACTCGGGCTGTCGGCGTCGCTGCTCGACCTCAGCAACGTGACGGCGCGGCTGCTGTCGGCGTCGCTGTTCGGGGTGATGGCGAACGGCACAGAATATCTGCCGCTCTTCGAGGCGAGCGCAGCGGCGGTCTGTCTGGGAGCCGGACTGATGTTCGCCGCCGCCGAGGTCGGGCGGCGGGCAGCGGTGCGGAGCGCAGCCTGATCAGGCTGCCTTGTCTTCGGCCTTGCGCTGGGGCGGCACGCTGGGTGCAGCGTCGCCGATGCCGAGGAAGCTTCCTTGTGCAACCGAACAACCGGCGTCTTTGAGAAACTGCAGCTGGCCGGCGGTTTCGACGCCTTCAGCCCCCACCACAAGACCGATGGACTTGCCCAATGCGGTGATGGCGGCAACCAGGCGCTGGGCGTCCGGGCTGCCTTCGAGACCGCGCAGCAGGGTCGGCGCCAGCTTGACCTTGCTGATGGGCAGGGTGCGCAGCTGGGCGATGTTGGCATAGCGGGCGCCAAAGCCGTCGATGGAGAGGCGCACGCCGGCCGCCTTCAGCCGGCGCAGGGCGGAAAGCACCTGCGGGGCATTGGCGTGCTGCAGACCATCGGACAGTTCGATCTCGAGGCGATGGGGCGGGAAATCGGCGGTGTCGAGGATCATCATCACGCGATCATGGAAGGTGGGATCGGCGACGTCGAGCGGCGACATGTTGACGGTGACGGTGCCCTCGCCCATGGCCTTGCGGTCCTGACAGGCGCGCCGCAGCACGAAGCTGCCGAGTTCGCTGGCCAGACCGACTTCCTCGGCGGCGCGGATCATGTCGCGGGCGGAGACCAGCACGCCGCTGTCATGGCGCCAGCACAGCGCCGCTTCCACGCCGATGGGCGTGGCATTGGGGCCGGTGACGGAAAACTCGGGCTGATAGGCGAGCGAGAAGCGATCGCCGGACTCGAGCGCCGAACGCAGGTTCTCTTCAAGCTCGCGGCGCTGGCGGGCGCCCACATCGAGCGAGTCTTCGAACAGGCGCCAGCGATTGCGCCCGTCGGTCTTGGCGCGATAGAGCGCGAGGTCGGCCTTGCGCAGGAGTTCGGTGCGATCGACGGCGTGAACCGGAGCCAGCGCCACACCGACGGAGCAGCCGACGCGGGCCTCGATGCCGTCGATCAGGAAGGGTTCGCGGGCAAAGGTGAGGATGCCAGTGCCGAGACGCTCGATCAGCGAAAGGTCGGCGTCGGGGACGATGACGGCGAATTCGTCACCGCCGAGGCGGACGACACGCGCATTCGACGGCACGCCGCGCATCAGGCGATCGGCGAACATGCGGATCAGCTCGTCGCCGACCTGATGGCCGTAGGTGTCGTTGACGCCCTTGAAGCCGTCCATGTCGAGCAGCAGCAGGGCGGCGGGATGCTTGCCGGAGACGGCCTGCGGCAGAACCTCGTCGAGCGCATTGGCAAGATAGGCGCGGTTGCCGAGCCCGGTGAGCGGGTCGTGCAGCGCCATGTGGCTGGACAGGACCTCGCCGGCCAGTTGGTCGATGGAGAGGCGCTTCAGCCAGCGCACGAGGGCGCCGACCAGCCCGGTGAAGATCAGCATGAAGACGGCGAGAACCGGCAGGAGCTTGACCAGAAGGGCGAGCGAGGGCCGCTCATGCGTCCAGGTGATGTAGCCCAGAACCTGCCCGTCATAAGTCGCCAGGATGGGTGAGCTGTTTTCGTCCTTGAGAGCAGCCCGGTCGGTTGCCACGGCAACACCGGTGATGCCGAGGTCCTGCCCGAGCTGGGCGAGGAAGGTCTTGTCCAGATGCAGCGCCGTCACAAGGGTGTAGCGCGGACCGGCCTTGCGATCCTGCGGCCGCGCGGCGTTGATCACCGATCCCATCATGTAGACGGGCTCGCCGTTCATCGACACCAGCTTGGCCACCGCCGGATAGCTTGCGGGCAAGGCGGGGCGCTCGTCGAAGGGCATTTCCGTGTTGAAGAGATCTTCCATGTAATGGTTGTCAGCAGCGGCATATTTGGCCTGCACCGCCGCGGCAACGTCGGAACAGCCGGCACACAGCTCGTCATAGCGGGCCGAGTCGGTAGTCAGCCCCTCGTCGGCGAGCCAGACGAGCTTGCCTTGCGGCGTGAAGACCGCCTGCGTCTTCTGGTGCGCGAAGGTGTAGGAGCTGTAGGCGAAGGTATCCTGCAGCAACTGGGCATCGAACGGGCCGTTGTCCAGCATGTCGGAGACTTCGTGCCATGCGGCCATGTCCCCGATATCCTTGCGATAATACTCGATCTCGTCGGTCAGGCGCTTGGCCACCAGCGCCGCCTGACGGTCCGCCAACCCGATGTCGCTCATCCAGGCGACATAGGCCACGGCCGCGATCAGGGCGAGCTGCGCGACGATGGCCACCGCCATGGGCGCCGTGGCAACGAAGCCGGCGAGGTTGCCCTTGCGGTTGAAGATGGCGGACGGGTGGAGGCGGAGAACGGGCGTTTTCATGCGATCAGTGTTGAGTGACCATGTTAAATAATCGCAAAACCCGACGTTTCCGGGCTTTGCGACCTGCGGAAATGGGTAATTCAAGGTAAATTTGAGGGTTTTCTGGCCCTTTTTGAGGGGCGTCCCGACCCGAGCTGGCGATGGGGAGAGACAAAGGGCGCCTTGTCAGGCTGGGCCGGGTGGCGCTATCATTGGCATTCGATACTGGTCGGCGCTCGGCATATGGCGAAAGCTTCAATTCGCGAATGCACGGGCCCGCGTTTTCTCCGGACGACATCATGACGTTGATCTCCCTGCTGCTTTTCGCTGGCGCCTTCACCCTTGCTGCCGCGACCCCGGGCCCCGGCATCGGGGCCATCGTCGGGCGCGCGCTCGGCGGCGGCTTCTGGGCGGCGGTGCCGATGATCGCGGGCATCGTGATGGGCGACTTCTGCTATCTGTCGCTGGCCATCTTCGGTCTTGCGGCGATCGCGCAGAAATTCGCGCTGATCTTCGTGGTGATCCGCTATGCCGGCGCGGCCTATCTCCTGTTCCTCGCCTGGAAGCTGTGGACCTCGCGGCCCGATCCGGCCGAAGTGGCGGCCAAGGCGGCCGAGAGCCCGGTGCGCACCGTGCTGGCAGGCCTGGCGCTGACGCTGGGCAATCCCAAGGCGATCGTGTTCTATCTGGCGCTGCTGCCAACAATCGTGCCGCTGGAGAGCATCACCGTGACGGGCTATCTTGAACTGGTGGCGACCATGGTGGTGTTGCTGTCGGCGATCGGCTGTGCCTACGCGGCGGCGGCGGCGGGGGCGCGCGAGTTCTTCAAGAGCCCGCGTGCGATGCAGCGGCTCAACCGGTCGGCCGGCGTCGTCATGGCGGGCGCGGCGGTTGCGGTGGTGACGCGCTGATCCTGACCGATCGATCAACACGACCGATCGGTGCGACGAACAATCCTCATTGGACGCTGTGGCGGGCAGCCGCCACAATGCCGGCTCTCGTCTCAGCCGGAAGTCTTCATGTCGACGCTTGCCACACCCCGTGACGCCGCAGCCCCGCATCATTCCTTCGGTCTGGTCGAACTTGGCCTCTATGGCCTCACCATCTTTGCCTGGTCGACCAGCTGGATTGCGCTGAAATGGCAGGTGGGCGTGGTGGCGCCGGAAGTGTCGGTGGCCTATCGCTTCCTGCTGGCGGCGGCGGTGATGTTCGCCTGGCTGACGGCAACGGGCCAGAGGCTCCGCTTTCCCGCATCGGTGCACCTGCGCTTTGCCTTGCAAGGCGCGCTGATCTTCTCGACCAACTTCTACCTGTTCTATCGGGGCGGCGCCTATCTGGCCTCCGGCCTGCTGTCGGTGGTGTTTTCGCTGGCGTCGGTGGGCAATCTGCTGCTGTCGGCGCTGCTGCTGGGCCAGCGGATCGAGCGCCGCGTGGCGCTTGGGGCGCTGACGGGTTTCATGGGCATCGGGCTGTTGTTCTGGCCGGAGATCGCCGGCACCGACTTCAACGGGCGAGCGCTGACGGGACTCGGCTTTTGCGTGGCCGGCACGCTGTTCTTCTGCTCGGGCAGCATTCTGGCGAGCGCCAACCAGCGGTCGGGCCTGCCGATCTTCTCGACCACCGCCTGGGGCATGGCCTATGGCGCGGTGCTGATGCTGGGGCTGTCGCTCGTCAACGACCGCTCCTTCGCCATCGACGTCAGTGCGAAGTACATCGGCGGCATGCTGTGGCTGGCGCTGGTGTCGTCGGTGGCGGCGTTTGCCGCCTATCTGACGCTGATGTCGCGCATCGGCGCGGCGCGGGCGGGATATGCCACTGTCATCTTCCCGATCTTCGCGCTGGCGATATCGAGCGTCGAGGAAGGCTATGTGTGGACACCGCTGGCGGTTGCCGGCCTGATCGCGGTGGTGGCCGGCAATCTGATCATCCTGAGCCGACCGAACAAGCGCTGAGCCAAGCTCCGGCGAAGGGGCGCAGTTGCTTACTCGGCGGCCATGCCGACGGTGGGCGGCTCGACGATGGCGAGGTTGCTGAGCGAGTTGACGATGTGATTGGCCAGCACGTCGTGGATCGGGCTCTTGGCGTGATCGGCGCGGATGAGGCCGATTTCGGCGTGGCCGAGATCGGGGAAGCCATCGCGGGCGCCGAGGATGCGCATGTTGGGCTTGAGCGCGCTTTCCGGCAGCACCGAGACGGCGAGGCCGGCGAGCACCGCACCGGAAAGCGCCAGAGCGGCGCCGGACGTATAGGCGACGCGGAAGCGACGGCCTTCGCGATCAAGCGCGCGCACTGACTCGGAGCGCCAGCAGCAATCCTCGGGGCCCAGGGCCAGCGGCACCGGATCGAGCTCGTGGACGCAATGATCGCGCGAGCCGACCCAGAAGAGCTGTTCGCGGCGGATCACCTGGCCGCGCGCGGTGCTGTGGGCGCCGTGGCTGATGATGCCGAGATCGAGCGCGCCTTCGCGGATCATGTCGACGACGGTGTGAGTACGCTGGCAATCGACGTAGATCTCGATCATCGGATTGATGCGCGAGAAGCCGGCGAGCACGGTGGGCAACAGGCGGTCGGCGTAGTCGTCGGGGATGCCGAGGCGGACGGTGCCGGTGAGGCCGGGGTCCTCGAAGGCCGACAGCGTCTCGTCGTTGAGGCGGATGAGGCGGCGGGCATATTCGAGCAGGCGGTGGCCATCCTCGGTGAGGCGGCTCTGGCGACCGTCGCGCGAGAAGATCGGTCGGCCGACGCGTTCCTCGAGGCGGCGCATCTGCATGGACACGGCCGACTGGGTCTTGTGCACGACATCGGCCGCAGCCGTGAACGAGCCGACCTCGGCGATGGCCACGAAGGTGCGAAGCTGGTCGAGATCGAGAACGTTCATCGTGCCCCCCAATTTAAGCCGCATTCGGCCGTCATGATTTTCTTGTCGCCCCCGAGAACGCGTCGCGCCGCAGTCGTGCGGTTTTCGGGTGGATGGCTGCTGTTGGGTCTGATCATATGATGAAACGGACAACGCATCAATATCCGTGATGAGAAATATGAAAAACATGCGCTAGACTGATTGATGGCGCATGTGAGATAACGACAGCATCGAAAGACAGCCAGAGATGAACCGATCTCGCCACGCGACACGCCGTCGCCGTGAACGGACTGTCGTTGCCTGAAGGAGAGCCAAGATGTCACTGACCCTCGACCACAGCCAGTCTACCGTGCGCAGTTGGCGCGACGGCTTCGGATTTACCGGCACGCTCGCCCTGCGCGCCTTCAAGGGCATCGGCGCGATCATCGCCGCCGAGATCGACCGCCGGCAGACCCTCGGCCTGATGGCGCTGGACGCCCGCGAACTCAGCGACATGGGCATCAGCCGTTCGGACGTTGCCGGTGCACTGCTGACAGAGATTGGTACCAAGCCTAGCTATGTTCTTGCCCAGAGGCGAGAGGAAGCCCGTGCAGCGCGCGAAGCGCAGATCCTGGAAGTGCGTACCGCCAACAATTGACCGGTTTCGGCCGCTCGCGGCCATCCTGGCGGTACTCATCACAAAATCAGATTGGTGCAATCGAAAACATTCGTTGGACCAATGACTGACGATCTGGGATAGTCCGCACGCTCCCCGAAAGAGGGGACGCTTTCCTTCCAACCTCCAACCAACCTCTGAACCGAAAGCGCGCTTGTCGCGCCACCCCTTTTGACGATCTTTTTTCTGGAGCCGATCATGACCCCGGTCCTCACGCTGAACGCCCTCGCTTCCGCCATGTTTGCGTCCGCTGCCATGGCAGTGCGCAACTTTGTGCGCCTGTCCGGCCGTGCATGGACGATCGTCTCCAATCGTCTGGTGGCCAAACAATTGCACGATTTCACGGACTACGAGCTCGCCGACATCGGCCTGACGCGCAACGACCTGCGGGATGCCTTCTCGGCACCGCTTTCGGTCGACGTATCGCGGCAGCTGGCCCATACGGCCGCGGCTCGCAGCCTGGATATCGCCCGCAATTACGCGCTTGGCATCCGCGGAGACATCGCGGCGCCCCCGGTCAGAGGGAGGAGTGAATGACGTCCCTGAGGCTTTCCGATTGCATCAATGACGTCTGCCCGTGGACCGGCAAGCCGGTCTCGGGCGAGGCTCTCACCCTCTACAAGGGCAAGGTGGTCGGCTTTGCCGACCGTGCCGCACGCGACGCCTTTCTGGCGGCGACGATCGCCTTCGAGACGGCCCTGCAGCCGCCACCGGTGATCCGTTACTCGTGCCCGGCACCCAGGCAGCTGGAGCTTTGCGCGGCTTGATGATGCCGGAATCTGGGGCGCTTTCCGATCGGGTTGAACCAACGTGATCGGTCGATGCTCCAGGTCCTGTCCTCATACCAGTTCGAATTTCTCATTTGCGTCAAAGGCATGAGAAATTCGAATGCGGAATACCAAGAGTCATTTTCAATGACGCTTGGTATCAGGCAACAGTTCGCGCGTCTCGGCCCTGCCCCTGCCCTCCGGCCGTCACGCGCCGGGTTCGGCTCGTCCCCTGCCGAACCCGCCCCCTTCCCGGCCCCCTGCCGGCGACAACTGGCGGCGTCGCAAGATGCCGCCTCTTTTTTTGTTCCGTCGGACCGGCCGTCTCGGCTATAGAGCCGGCATGGCACACTCCGATTTCCGCACCCCGCGCGTCCACGTGGACGCTTCGCTCGCCGCAGAGGTCACCGTCACCTTCGATCGCGACCAGAGCAACTATCTCCTCAACGTCCTGCGCCTCGAAGCAGGGGCGGACGTGCTGGTGTTCAACGGTCGCGACGGCGAATGGCGCGGCCAGCTGCACGTAGCCTCGCGCAAGAGCGCCGAGCTGATCGACCTCAAGGCCAGCCGGCCACAGCCCAAAGACCCGGACCTGCTTTATCTGTTCGCGCCGCTCAAGCACGCACGTCTCGACTACATGGTGCAGAAGGCCGTGGAGATGGGTGTCGGCCGGATGAAGCCGGTGATCACCCAGCACACCCAGGCGAGCCGGGTGAACATCGAGCGCATGCGCGCCAATGTGATCGAAGCCGCCGAGCAATGCGGCGTGCTGCATGTGCCGCAGGTGGAGGACGAGGAGAAGCTCGACAAGCTGCTCGCCCGCTTTGCCAGGGACGAGCCGGGCCGGAGGCTGATCTTCTGCGACGAGGGCGAGAACAGCACCAATCCCTGGCCGGTGCTGTCGGCTCTGCCGCGCGGCCCGCTCGCCGTGTTGCTCGGGCCGGAGGGTGGCTTCTCGGAGGCCGAGCGCACCACTTTGCACGCCCTGCCCTTCGTGACCATCATTCCGCTCGGCCCGCGCATCCTGAGGGCCGACACGGCGGCCGTGGCGGCGCTGACCGTGGTTCAGGCGGCGCTCGGCGACTGGTGAGCGAGCGCCACCCAGGCTCTGGCGATGGCGGCCCCGACGGCGTCGGCCCGCGGCGCGTGAGCGGCGAGAGCCTCGGGATAGGTGGCGAACCACTCGGGGGCCACGCGGTTGAGATGATCGCCAAAGCCCTCGACCCACTCGCCGACCAGCTGGGTGTCGGCCTCGAAATGGAACTGCAGGGCATAGACCTTGTCGCCGACGCGGAAGGCCTGATTCGGTGTCAGCGCGGAGCTGGCGAGATGCACGGCACCTTCGGGCAGATCGAAGGTATCGAAATGCCAGTGGAACATGGGCGCGGCATCG
This sequence comes from Oryzibacter oryziterrae, assembly GCF_021864535.1. Lineage (GTDB taxonomy): Bacteria > Pseudomonadota > Alphaproteobacteria > Rhizobiales > Pleomorphomonadaceae > Pleomorphomonas > Pleomorphomonas oryziterrae. Next base: position 464,976 of record NZ_JAKJIC010000002.1, on the reverse strand, counting down.
CCGAGGGTTGAGACCACAGGGTCGGCCCGGCCGGCATCGGTGGGCCACACATTCTGCCAGCCGATCTCCAGCGGACGACCGCCGACCACATTGCGACCGCCATAGGCGCGGGCGATGATCTGCGAACCCAGACAAATGCCGAGCACGGCCTTGCCCTCGTCGCCGAAGGCCCGCGTGAGCCGCACCAGATGCGGCAGATAGGGATGCTCGTCGTCGGCCAGCGCATTCTGCGCGCCCCCGAGCACGATGATCCCGGCATAGCCGTCGGGGCTCGCAGGAAGATCGGCCCCCTCGTGCATGAAGCGCTCGTCGATTTCGACGCCGGCGGCTTCGAGGGCGGCGCGCAGGGCGCCAAGGTGGGAACCGGGGTAATTTTCGGCAACAAGGATTTTTGACACGTGTGAGCCCGCAAGGATGAAAATCGCAAGGCTCAAAACAGAGGCGAGGCTCCGTGGCTTGTCAAGTCCGCAGGCAGGTGTTGCCGCCTGTCTGCGGAAGGGGCGGACGGTTCTGCCCGATCAGGTGGACTGCATCAGGCTCTTGACCTCATCCTGGCCGACGGCGCCGACGATGAGGCGGAAGGAATCGATCATGCCGTTGAACGCCGGGTCAGCGGGAAATTGCGACCGGCCGATGTAGTTTCGCGGCGACATGGCCAGCTGCAGCGGCGGGAAGGATATGGCGTCGCTATAGGCGACCGGCTCGCCATTCAGATAGAGGGCGACTTCCTTGCCCGTCATGGTCACTGCCACATGACACCATTGGCCGGTCGGCAACCCCTTGGACGCAACGACGCCCTGCTCGCTCTTGTAGCCGTTCAGCGCGATCCCGAACTGCAGCTGTCTGCTGCCGCCGGCCGGGCTGAGATACATGTATTTGGTCGTGTTCCAGCCGAAATCGAAGATGCGCTGCCAGCGATCGCCACCGTTCCAGTAGACCCAGGCGGCGACGGTCAGATCGCCCATGTGGGCAACGACGCCCGATGGCAGCTGGACCCAGCCCGGCTGTGCGGCGGAGAGCCCCAGGGCCTGGCCGTTGCGGCCGGCGACGCGACTGGCGCCTCCATACAAGGCGCCATTGAGGCCAAGGCCGGACCGGTCGGTGACCTGAGGGCCGCGCCGCTCGGCAAAATCATAGACCAAGAAGGGATAGTTGCCGTAGAGAACCACAACGGGATCGCTGGGCTTGCTCTCGCCGTTCCCGGTCGTGGCGGTGACCCGGTAGAAATAGACACCGGCCGACGGCGGCGTGTCCACATAGGTCAAGACATCGCTGATGCCGGTGGCAATCGAGGTGAACCCCGTGGTACGATTGCCGCTGCGCCAGAGCGTATAGCCGGTCGCGCCGGGCATCCCCCACCAGTCGAGCTGGACGGCACCGGCGACGACAGCCGCCGTCAGCCCGGACGGGGCTCTGGCAACCACGGCCGTGTCGGTCAGCAACAGCGTGCCATAGCCGATCTGGTCGAAGGCGCCGCTGGTGTGGCTCGTCCTGTCCGGGCCGCCTTCGGCCACAGACGTGGCCACCATGCGGCTCACATAGGGCGCCGCGATGCCCTTCCGCCGGACATAGTGATTGTAATAGATCGCCCAGGCCGGACGAACGATCCCCTGCGCCCCGGTCGACAGCTCGGCTTGCAACGGGCCATTGAAGACCTGGTAGGGCTGGAAGGGAACCGTATGGAAGGCCCCGCTGTCGTCCCTGGAATTGGCCTTGGCCACATATTCGGCACCGGCCAGGACGCGGTTGTTGTCATAGCCGAACAGGTCGACACCCTGGTTCCAGGCCATCTGGCAGATGGGCGCCATCAAGGCCGTCACAAGCGTGTTGTGCCCCTGATCGCGACCGGCCTCCTGGGTCTGGCCGAGATTGCCGGGATGGCGGAAATAGACCGCCTGCATCACCGAGCCGTTTGCGGCGCCGCGCTTGAAATAGTCGACGGCCTTCTGGAACAGTCCGGCGTCGTCGCAGAGCACGCCCACCGCCATGACCATGGCGACGGCGGCGAGTTCCCAGTTGGCGTATGAGGACAGGTTGGCATTGTCGATGTTGAGGATGCCGCCGTTGTGCGGCAGGAAGACCTCGCACATCATCGTCTTGAAGCGCTCGAAGTCCGCGCTCGCCCAGCCGTCGTAGCCGCGCAGGAGTTCGCCGACATTGGCGAACTCATATCCCTGGAGGCGGGCCAGAAGCTGCCCGTCGTGATAACGGGCCGAGGTGTAGATCAAGGTGAGTGTGGAGGACCAGCCGTTCAGGATCCGCACGGCGCAATCGGCGGCCGTCCTGTCCTGGAGGACGTGCCAGCGCAAGGCGCAGGCATAGGCCACCATGATGTCGCGGCAGAGGGGGATGTAGTTGTCGCGCCACTCGGCAACGCCGGAGTTGCGATAGAGAATCGGAACCGGATGCACCTGCCAGTTCACGTTGGCAAAGCCGCTGGTCATCAGCTTCTGCCAGCCATCGATCCAGGGGCTAGCCGAAGCGTTGACCTTTGCGCCGAGGCGCTTGAGGTCATCGGCAGAAAAAAGAAGTCCAGGATGGCGGAAGCGGCCGGCCTTCTGCTGCGCGGCAGCGGCCGGCGAGGCCAGAACCGAAGCGGCGGCGACCGACGCGCTTCCCGCCAGCAGGGCTCTCCGGCTCAGGGGGAGGCAAGAGCTTTCCTGCTGCTGGCACGCTTCTCCGTCGTTGGCATCCAGCATCAACTCATATGCAAACCCGAACATGTAACACCCTCACCCATCAACTGATGGGAAAAAGCGCTAATTTGACCAAATAAATAATTCCTTTCATCGAATACAGAAACTCGACCACATCAAAATACTACTCTCGCCCTTGAAAATACTATGTAAGCAAATCGTAAATGGGTAAGACTTTAATCTAAATCGTACATTTAACATCATGCAAAAGTCACCAGATGCAAATGTATATATGTCGAAAATACAATGGATTGCGTTCCATGCCGGGGAGAGGGTCGCAGCGTCGGGAACCGCGAATCCAGGTCCGACATCGACGTGATCGTCACATGGATTGATCATTGGCCTGCACATGGTTACGGTGCCGGCCCATTGCCTTTGGAGACTAATCTATGGCGCGTGACACGTCCGACGATACACCGATCACCTCGGTGGCCGAACTCGCCGCTCGCCTTGAGGACGGCAACAAGCCCCGGGAACGCTGGCGGATCGGCACCGAGCACGAGAAGGTCGGCTTCCGCAAGTTCACGCATGCGCCCGTGGCCTATGAGGGCCAGGGTGGCATCCGGCAACTGCTGGAGGGCATGGCCGGACTGCTCGGGTGGGAACCGATTCTGGATCGCGGCCGGCCGATCGGTCTTGTGGATCCCACGCATGGTGGCGCGATCAGCCTGGAGCCGGGCGGACAGTTCGAGCTTTCCGGCGCGCCGCTGGTGCATCTGCACGAGACGGCCTGCGAGCTGCATGCGCATATGGCGCAGGTCTATGAAATTGCCGATCCGCTGAAGATCGGCTTCCTCGGCCTCGGGGCGAGCCCGGTGTGGACGCTCGACCAGACGCCGGTGATGCCCAAGTCGCGCTATGCCATCATGTCCAACTACATGCCGCGCGTGGGCACACGTGGCCGCGACATGATGTTCCGCACGGCGACGGTGCAGGTGAACCTGGATTTCGCCTCGGAAGCGGACATGGTCAAGAAGATGCGCGTGTCGATCGCGCTGCAGCCGCTGGCCACCGCGCTGTTTGCCAACTCGCCCTATATGGACGGCAAGCCCACGGGGCGCCTGTCCGAACGCTCCGAGATCTGGCGCGACACCGACAATGCGCGCGCCGGCATGGTCCCCTTCGTGTTCGAGGAGGGCTTCGGTTTCGAGCGCTATGTGCAGTGGGCGCTCGATGTGCCGATGTATTTCGTCAAGCGCGACGATACCTACAATCCGGCCACGCATGTCACCTTCCGCCAATACATGAATGGCGCGCTGAAGACCGAACTGCCGGGCGTGGTGCCGAATATCGGCGACTGGGACAATCATCTGGGCACGCTGTTCCCGGAAGTGCGCCTCAAGCGCTTCCTGGAGATGCGCGGCGCCGACTCGGGCTCGACCGAGCATATTCTGGCGCTGCCCGCCTTCTGGGTGGGCCTGCTCTATGACGACGTGGCGCTCGACGAAGCCTGGCAGGTGGTGAAGGACTGGACGACCGACGAGCGGCAGGATCTGCGCGACGCGGTGCCGACACAGGCCCTCAAGGCGACGATTGCCGGACGCTCGCTGCTCGACATCGCCCGCGACGTGCTGGAGATCAGCCGACGCGGCCTGGTCCGGCGCGCCTATCGCAACGCCCAGGGCGAGGACGAGGCGGTGTATCTGGCGCCGCTCGACCGGATCGTGGAGCGCGGCAAGACCGAGGCCGAGGTGCTGCTCGAGACCTTCGGTGGCGACATCGACAAGCTCTGGGCGGCCTGCGACATGGCGACCACGCTGCGATAGGCGATTGCGACAAAATTTGTCGGCATTCACCTGTTGCAAACGGCTAGTCTCCCATCAACGGTGGCCGGCTCGTCCTTCGAGGGGGAGATGGCCGCCGACGGCCAATGAACTGAATGGGAGACCTTTTATGCGCCGCAGCCTGATCGCTAGCCTTGCAGCCCTTACCCTGCTTCTACCGCAGGCGGCACTGGCCAATGGGGCCATCGCCATCGATGACAATGTTGCCACCGACGGTGAGGCGGTCACCGCCAACGACGTGGGCTATGGCACCGGCTTTGGCGACAGCAAGTCGGCCGCCGAGGCGGACGCCGTGAAGAACTGCCAGGACGCCGGCAACACCAGCTGCCGTGTGGTGGTGAGCTTCAAGGCCTGTGGCGCCTATGCCGTGAGCACGAACTCGGGCAAGCGCGGCAAGGGCATCGGTGATACCGAGGATGCCGCCAAGGCCGCGGCCATCAAGGATTGCGGCGAGAGCCGCTGCACCGTGGCCGTGTCCGACTGCGACAACTGAGCCGTTCGAGGGCCAACGCTCTGTGCATTTGCGCCGCGCCACCGCCTGCCTGGGCCGTGGTGCGGCGTTGTTGCTTGTGATACCAATTCGCCAGAGTTTCTGACGCATCGGCTCATTGAGAGCAGTTCGAATTTCTCAATTGCGTCAAAGGCATGAGAAATTCGAAGACGGAATGCCAAGCGTCATTTTCAATGCCACTTGGTATGAGGCGGGCCGCCGCGCCGTCTTTCGCCCTTTGACGCGCGCCTTCGCGGGCTTCATGATGACAACCCACGAGTCAGCAGGGGCGGAGCGGCAATGTTCACATTTTACGATCTGATGCGGCAGGCCCAGGGCGGCCAGGCCATCGAGAACATTGCCCGCGCCTATGGCCTCAAGACGCAGGACGTGGAGAAGCTGACGGGCGCGCTGCTGCCGGTGTTTTCGCTGGGCTTTCAGAAGTCGTTCGCCAACCTGCGCGACGCCAGGAGCCCGGCGGAGCTGTTCGACGGTGCCCGTTTCAAGGCGGCCTATGACGACGCCAGCGCCGCCGTGTCGCCGGCGGCAACCGAAGCGGCGCGCATCGCGCTCGACAAGCTGTTCGGTTCGGGCGACGCCGCCGACGTGATCGCCGGGCAGGTGTCGAAGATCACGGGCGTCGGGGCCGACATGGTGGCCAAGGTGATGCCCACCATCGCTGCAACGCTGTTCGGCGGCCTTGCCAAGGAGATGGAGAGCGGACCGTTTGCGTCCATGTTCAAGGCCTTCGGAGCGGATGCCGCCAACCCGATGGAGGCGATGGCAGCGCCCTTCAAGGACGCCATGAACTCCTTCTTCAAGGGCTATGTGGGCGAGGACGCCAGGAAGCCGGCCGGCCTGCAGTGGCCTCCCGGCATGGAAGCCTTCGGCAAGATGTTCGAGCCCGGCGTCGAAATCGCCGAAGCCAATGCCAAGCTGTTCGAGAAGATGTTCGACGGCTTCAAGCGCTGAGCGCCGGATCTGAAACCCGGCGGTCGCGGGCGTCTGGCTTCAAAGGCTGCTGCACGCGAGCAAGGTTGAGGTCGGATAGCCGTTGCCGCCGGTGTTGGAGACAACGGCCGTTGTTCCGTTTTCGATCGGCTCGTGCCATCAAGGCTGACGAGAGATTCGAGTTGGTACGACATATTGGGATGAGACCGTGACCGACGCCACTTCCAACGTCGCCGAATACAGCGTTTCGGAGATTTCCTTCGCCCTCAAGCGTTCGGTTGAGGATCAGTTCGGCTTCGTGCGGGTGCGCGGGGAGATCTCGGGCTATCGCGGGCCGCATTCGTCGGGCCACGCCTATTTCGCGCTGAAGGACGAGAACGCCCGCATGGAGGCGGTGGTCTGGCGCGGCGTGTTCGGCAAGCTGCGCTTCAAGCCCGAAGAGGGCATGGAGGTGATCGCCACCGGCAAGCTGACCACCTATCCCAACTCGTCGAAATACCAGATCGTCATCGACGCGCTGGAGCCGGCCGGCGCGGGCGCGCTGATGGCGCTCCTGGAAGAGCGCAAGCGCAAGCTGACCGCCGAAGGGCTGTTCGACGCCTCACGCAAGCAGCTGCTGCCCTACCTGCCGAAGGTGATCGGTGTCGTCACCTCGCCGACCGGAGCGGTGATCCGCGACATCCTGCATCGTCTGACCGATCGCTTCCCCGTGCATGTGCTGGTGTGGCCGGTGCGGGTGCAGGGCGAGACCTGTGGCGCGGAAGTGGCGGCGGGCATTGCCGGCTTCAACGCCTTGCCGGAAGGCGGCGCGATTCCGCGGCCCGATATCATCATCGTGGCACGCGGCGGCGGCAGCCTTGAGGATCTCTGGGGCTTCAATGATGAAATCGTGGTGCGGGCGGCGGCGGCTTCCGAAATACCGCTGATCTCGGCCGTCGGCCACGAGACCGACTGGACGCTGATCGATCACGCCGCCGACGTGCGGGCCCCTACCCCCACGGGCGCGGCGGAGATGGCGGTGCCGGTGCGGCGAGAGTTGCTCGACAAGCTCGACGATCTCGGCCGTCGGCTCAACGGCGGCATTTCCAGGGTGATCGACGTGCGGGCAACGCGCCTGATGGCCGCGGCACGCGCCCTGCCCCGGCCCGGCGACATTCTGGCGTTGCCGCGCCAGCGCTTCGATTCGCTGGCCAATGGCCTCGGCCAGGCGTTGAAGGCCAACACCAACGCGCATTCGCGGCGCTTTGATCGCGTTGCGGCGCGTCTGTCACCGCTGAGCCTGCTGCGCAACCAGGCGCAGCTCGGCGAGCGGCTCGCGAGCCTCCGCCAGCGCAGCGACCGGGCAATCTCCGAGGTGCTGCGCCAGCGCGCGGCGCGGCTTGAGCGGGTGGTGTCGGTGTTCGACGCAGTGAACCACAAGGCGACGCTGAAGCGCGGCTATGCGCTGGTGCGCGACGGCGAGGGGCGCCCCGTGTTCGACGCGGCGGCGCTTGCGGCCGGAGCTGCGCTCGACATCGAGTTCCGCGACGGCCATGTGGCCGCGACCGTTGGCGAGGGCGGTGCGGAACCGACAAAGCCGGCACGCAAGCCGGTTCGGGCCAAGGGTGGCGAAGGCGGCCAGGGCTCGCTGTTCTGAGAGAGATCAGCCCAGGCTGACGCGGGCGAGCCGGTCCTGAATGCTGCGCGCGTCGCCGGCGGCGACCACCGTGCGATTGCGGCCGGTGCGCTTGGCTTGATAGAGCGCCCGATCGACGACGGTCAGCATGGTTTCGATGTTGCAGGTGGCCGCTTCGCAAGTGATGAGGCCCGCCGAGAAGCGGACGGCGGATGCGGCGCCATCGCCCGCCCCGTCTTGCGACAGCGCCTTGCGACAGCTCTCGACACGCCGGAAGGCCGAGACCTCGTCGACGTCGGGCATGGCCAGCAGAAACTCTTCGCCGCCCATGCGGACGGCCATCTCGCCCGGCAACAACTCCGCCGTCAGCGCGGCGGCGACCCGGACAAGCGCGTCATCGCCGGCGCGGTGACCGAAGGTGTCGTTGATGGCCTTGAAATGGTCGATGTCGATCAGCGCGAAGGAGACGGTCTGGCCGGCTTCGGCGGCGCGGCGGATCATGGACGCGCAGATCTCGTCGAGGCTGCGACGGTTGTAGAGGCCTGTCAGGCTGTCGCGCAGGGCCATCTCGCGCAGTTGTTCGTGCAGCTTGACGTTGGCGTCCAGCCGTTCCTCCATCAGGCGCGCGGCAATGCCGAGCTTGAGATTGGCGCTGTGGATGGCGGTCACGTCGCGGAAGACGTGGATGCTGGCGCGCTCCTTGCCGCCGGCAAGGACGGTCGTGCTGCGCAGTTCGAAGGTCAGTCCATCCCGGCTGCAGAGTTCGGAGGCGGCATGGCCCGACGCATCAATGGTGCGCTGGGGGACGAAGTTGGCCTTGAGGGCGGCGAAGAGCTGGCCCACCGGATTGCCGGACGCCTCAAAGAGCTTGATGGCAGCCGGGTTGGCCTCGGCGACGATGCCGCTGGCGGAAACCACCAGCATGCTGTCTGGATGGGAATTGAAGACGGCGTGATGGGCGACCGGCGCCAGGCTGAACAGCTGATGGCGGGCGATCAGCACGTGATAGACGACGGGGATGCAGACGAAGGCGATCGGCGTCGGGTCAAAGCCCAGGATGCGCAGATTGCCGAAGTTGTAGCCCGCATTCGCCGCCCAGGGGACAAGAGCGGCGCCGAGCAAGCCGAGAAACTGGCGGCGATGCAGACCCGACGCGCGGCGTGCGGCGAGCCCCACCTGAACCGTGGTCGCCAGCATGGCGACATAGACGACCGCTGCCAGCACATTGTAGATGAAGCCATGCGAGAAATGCAGGCGATGGGGATAGGCCGGCGTGGGATCGGGCGTCACGCTGGCATAGATGCCGCCGTGCCAGTCGTTGGTCAGCGCAATGGCGAGCGTGACCGCGCCGAGCGCCAGGGTGGCGAAACGGTGCGACCGCGCGGCAGCCGGTTCGCTGCCGCGGATATAGGTCGCCATGAAGGTCATCCAGAACACCGGCGTGGTGATGATGCCATACCAGGCGATTTCGGAGGCGAGGATCTTGTCGGCGGGTTCGGTCGAATAGGCATCAACGGCGGCAAAGACCAACCACCAGGCCGAGGAGGCGATGATCAGCAGGTAGTCTGTCTTGCCGGCGAAATGCGGCAGCCTCCAAGCGCGTGCGCCTGTCGCGAAAAGCCCGAACAGAGTTGCGACAAACACCAGAACCGTAAGCGACACTACAGCGGTTCCCTTGCAAGCGACGAAATAGCCAACACAACGGGGCAGAGGACCACACATATGGCTCCGCCAATCTATCCATTCATACGTAGTCCCCTTTCCTTACGGGACCGTTATCAACGTGATCACATTTGCCGGGAATGCGAGCCTTTTGCCAAGCATGGCCATCCAGACAAATACGTATCCATGCCTGAGGACATCCTCTGAGACGCCCCGGAACGGCTGGACATTTGCCGGTCGCTTGGCTTCTATGGCCGGCAAAGCGGCTGCTTCGTTTCCCCCCACTGGAAGCACCGCGCAAATGAGGCCCCGATGACCGAGCGCGTGATGCGCCACGGACTGTCCGTTGCGACCGTCCTCGACGACTTCCTGTCCAACGAAGCCCTGCCCGGCACCGGCCTCGACGCCGAGCGCTTCTGGGCGTCTGCCGCCGACATCGTGACGCGCTTTGCCCCGGAGAATCGGGTGCTGCTGGTGCATCGCGACCTGCTGCAGGCCAAGATCGACGCCTGGCACCTGGCCAATCGCGACCAAGCCTTCGACATGGGCGACTATCGCGCCTTCCTCGAGGAGATCGGCTATCTGGTGCCCGAGGGCGACACCTTCACGGTGACGACCACCAATACCGATCCCGAGATCGCCACGGTGGCCGGGCCGCAGCTTGTGGTGCCGGGGATGAACGCGCGCTATGCGCTCAATGCCGCCAACGCGCGCTGGGGCAGCCTCTACGACGCGCTCTACGGCACGGACGTGCTGCCCGGCAAGGCCAAAGGGCCCGGCTTTGACGCGACACGCGGCGTGGCCGTGGTGGCGCGCGCCAAGGCGGAACTCGACAAGGCTGTGCCGCTGGCGGCGGGGCGCCACGCGGAGGTTGCCTCCTATCGCATCGCCGACGATCATCTGGCCGTACGCCTCGCCGACGGCACGGAGACCGGCCTTGCCGATCCGGGCGTCCTGGCCGGGTATCGCGGTGCGCCATCGGATCCGTCGGCCCTGCTGTTCGCCCGCAACGGCCTGCACATCGAGATCGTGATCGACCGGCGCAGCCCGATCGGGGCGGGCGATCCGGCCGGCGTCGCCGACGTGCAGCTGGAAGCGGCGCTGTCCACCATCATGGACTGCGAGGATTCGGTGGCTGCCGTCGACGCCGACGACAAGGTGGTGGTCTATCGCAACTGGCTCGGCCTGATGAAGGGCGACCTTGCCGAGAGCTTCGAGAAGGGCGGCCGCACCGTGACGCGCCGGCTCAACGCCGATCGCACCTATCAGACGCCCGACGGCGGGGCGCTGAGGCTCAAGGGGCTCAGCCTGATGCTGGTGCGCAACGTCGGCCATCTCATGACCACCGACGCGGTGCTGGACGGCGAAGGACGCGAGATCCCCGAGGGCATCCTCGACGGTCTGATCACCTCGGCGATCGCTCTGCATGACGTGGGACCGTTGGGGCGGCGCGCCAACAGCCGCTTCGGGTCGGTCTATATCGTCAAGCCGAAGATGCACGGTCCGGCGGAAGTGGGCTTTGCCAACCGGCTGTTCGCGGCGATCGAGGACGCCTGGGGCCTTGCCCGCGACACGCTGAAGATGGGCATCATGGACGAGGAGCGGCGCACCTCGGCCAATCTGATGGAATGCATCCGGGCGGCGCGCAGCCGCGTGTTCTTCATCAACACCGGCTTCCTCGACCGCACCGGCGACGAGATCCATACCTCCATGCTCGCCGGACCAATGGTGCGCAAGGGCGAGATGAAGGCCCAGAAATGGATCCAGGCCTATGAGAACGGCAATGTGGACGCCGGCCTGATCGCCGGCCTGCCCGGCCGGGCGCAGATCGGCAAGGGCATGTGGGCCATGCCGGACCTGATGGGGGCCATGCTGGCCGAGAAGGGCGTGCATCCCAGGGCTGGCGCCTCGACCGCCTGGGTGCCCTCGCCGACCGCGGCCGTGCTGCATGCGCTGCATTATCTGGAGACCGACGTGACGGCGCGGCAGGCCGAGCTCAAGACGCGGCCGCGCGCCAGCCTCGACGACCTGCTGACATTGCCGCTGGCGACCGGGCGCACCTTCTCCGCCGAGGAGATTGCCGCCGAGCTCGACAACAACGTGCAGAGCCTGCTCGGCTATGTGGTGCGCTGGATCGACCAGGGCGTGGGATGTTCCAAGGTGCCCGACATCAACTATGTGGGCCTGATGGAGGATCGGGCGACGCTGCGCATCTCCTCGCAGCATATCGCCAACTGGCTGAAGCATGGCATCGTGACCGAAGCGCAGGTGCACGATGCGCTCAAGCGCATGACGCTCGTCATCGACAACCAGAATGTCGATGATCCCGCCTATGAAGAGTTCGGCGAACAGCCGCAGAAATCGCTGGCCTTCCAGGCAGCGTCGGACCTGATCTTCAAGGGGCTCAGCCAGCCCAACGGCTATACCGAACCGCTGCTGCATGCCTGGCGGCGGCGCAGGAAGGCGGAAGCCCACCGGAAGTGAGCCGGTGGCACGCTTCAAGCCGGCGAACCACCCTGGCTCGCCGGTTAACATTGCATGCCCCTTGAAATTGCGCCCGTCCGATCCCCATTTTCACAACAGGCACCGGCGAGTGGAGCGACTTTGACATGTGCTCGATGGGTCGTATCCGGCGGAGGCAAATGTCACAATCGAACCACGAGTGCCTTGCCGGAATTTGCGCTGATTGATCAAGCGCAATGCGCCTTCAGACCCGCAGGAGGATGGTAAGTGGCCTGCCGAGGGCAACCAAGAGCGGTGGCAGGTCGAGCCTGACGGGAGACCCGCAATAGCCCGACTTCGAGGAGGCGTGCTCATGACCATCAAAGACATCTTCACCATCATCGACGTCAACAACGACCGGATGGTGGCGTCCTCCGCCGCGCTGGATCTGGCGCAGAGGATCGGGGCGCATGCAACCGGGCTGGCGCTCGCCATGGAGCCGCTGGCGCCGGGCTTCCTCGCCTCCCCCATACCGGCGGAGTATCTGGTCGAGGCCATCAATGCCTCCGAGAATGCCGCCAAGGAAGCGGCCAAGCGTTTCGATGAAAAGGCTGCGGCGCTGGGTGTGCCGGCGGAATCGCGCAATGCCACCGTCTATTCGGGCGGCACGCCGGTGATCGTGCGGCAGGCGCAACTGTCTGACCTGGTGGTGATCGGCCAGGAGAATCCCGACCAGCCGGAGCCGATGCGCTCGGCCCTCCTCGAAGCGCTGCTGTTCGACGCCGGCGTTCCGCTGCTGATCATTCCCTATGACTGGGAAAAGCCGGTGTCCTTCGAGAAGATCATGATCGCCTGGGATGGTTCGTCCACCTCGGCGCGGGCCGTGCATACGGCTTTGCCGGTGCTGAAATGTGCCAAGTCCATCGAGATCGCCACGGTTTCGGGCAGCAAGAAGGTGGATGGCGTGCCCGGTGCCGACGCGGCGACCTATCTGGCCCGCCACGGCCTCAATGTGGCGGTGCAGGGCGTGGAGCGGCAGGGCAATGACGTGACCGCCACGCTGGTGGCGCATGCCAATGCCATCGGCGCCAATCTCTGCGTCATGGGCGGCTATGGCCACAACAGGTTCCGGGAGTTCGTGCTGGGCGGCGTGACGCGCAACATGCTGGAGCAGATGACCATTCCGACGCTGATGAGTCATTAAGCGTTCCCCCCTCTCGCGCAAGACAAGCCGGGCCGGTATCATCCATGACACCGGCCCGGTTGCTGAAATGCGCCAGGCGACCAACCACGAACCGCGCACGCACAGCCTCAGGCGCGAGGATGACAGATGAGCCTCGAAAGCATCGACCCGTTCTTCAAGCCATCGTCCATCGCGCTGATCGGGGCGAGTTCGCGCCCGGGCTCCATCGGCTCCATTCTGGTGCGCAACCTGATGGAGTTCGGCCGCGACCGGCTGTTCTTCGTCAATCCTTACGTGGCGGAGATCGAGGGGCTGCCCGTCTATCCCAGCATTCCCGACCTGCCGCACGGGCCTGACCTTGCGGTGGTGGCCGTGCCGCCGTCGGCGGTGCTGGAGACCATGGAACTGCTCGGCCTCAAGGGCGTGCGCAATGTGGTGGTGATCACCGCCGGTCTCGGCCAGGGGCCGGACAGCATCACGGCCAGCGTGACGGAGATCGCCCGACGGCATGACATGCGGGTGATCGGCCCCAACAGCGTGGGCCTGCAGGTGCCGGCGCTGAGCCTCAACGCCACCTTCTCCAAGGCGCTCGGCCGGCGCGGCGACCTCGCCTTCATCTCGCAATCGGGCACGCTGATCATGACCGCGCTCGACTGGGGCGAAAAGCACAAGGTGGGCTTCTCGGGCCTCGTTTCGCTGGGCGACGCCTGTGACGTCGGTTTTGGTTCCACGCTCGACTATTTCGCCACCGACCACAACACGCGCGCCATCCTGCTCTATGTGGAAAGCATTCGCGACGCGCGCGCCTTCATGTCGGCGGCGCGGGCCGCCGCACGCTCGAAGCCGGTGGTGCTGATCAAGTCTGGTCGTCATGCGGTGAGCGCGCGGGCAGCAGCTTCTCACACGGGCGCACTGGCCGGTCTCGACGCGGTCTATGATTGCGCCTTCCGCCGGGCCGGTCTCTTGCGGGTCGATGACCTCGGGCAGATGTTCGCGGCGGCCGAAACGCTGTCGCTGGTACCGCGCATCAACGGCAAGCGCATCGCCGTCATCACCAACGGCGGCGGCGTCGGTGTGCTGGCGGTGGACCGCATCGCCGATCTGGGCGGGCAGCTGGCGCAGCTGGCACCCGAGACGATCGCCGAACTCGACCGCGTGCTGCCGGGGGCCTGGTCGCACGCCAACCCGGTGGACATGATGGGCGACGCGCAGGCCGATCGCTATCTCGCCACCATGAAGGCCGTGCTGGCCGACAAGGGCGTCGACGCCATCGTGGTGATGAACTGCCCCACGGCGCTGGCGCCCTCGCGAGCGGCGGCCGAAGCGCTGGTGGAGGCGATCACCGATTACAAGCGCACGCATTTTGGCGCAAAGCCCGTGATCGCCGCCTGGCTCGGTGCCGACGACGGCTGGGAAGAGGTGTTCAACAAGGCCAAGATCCCCGTGCTGGAAACACCCAATGCGGCGATCGAGGGGCTGATGCAGCTGGTCCGCCATGCCGAGGCGCAATCGGCGCTGACGGCAGCGCCGCCGGATCTGCTGTCCGGTTTCTCGCCCGATCGCAAGACCGCGACGGCGGTGGTGGACGGTGCGCTGGCCGACGGTCGCGACTGGCTGACGGCGCGCGAGGTCTACGACCTCCTGTCGGCCTATGAGATCAACACGGCACCGGCCGTGCTCTGCGCCAATCCGGCGGAGGCGCGGCGCGAGGCAAGCCGATTGTTTGCCGACTACAGATCGCTCGTGGTGAAGATCGCCTCGCCCGACATCGTGCACAAATCCGAGGTCGGCGGTGTCGAACTGGAGCTGGCCACACCCGACGCGGTGGAGATGGCGGCGCGGCGCGTGATCGACCTGGCGCGCGATGCCCGACCGGGCGCCCGCATCGAGGGCGTGACTCTGCATCCGATGATCGTGGCGCCGAAAGCGGTCGAACTGATCGCCGGCGTGGCCGATGATCCGGTGTTCGGGCCGGTCCTCGTGTTCGGCCGCGGCGGTACGGCGGTCGAAGTGATCGACGACAAGGCGCTGGCGCTGCCGCCGCTCGACATGAATCTCGCGCGTGACCTGATCGAGCGGACGCGCGTCGTCCGCCAGCTCAACGGCTATCGCGACCGCAAGCCGGTGGACAAGGATCGGCTGGCGCTGATGCTGGTGAAGCTGGCCCAGCTGGTGGCCGAGGAGCCGCGCATCCGCGAGATCGACCTCAATCCGCTGATCGCCGACCATCAACGGTTGATCGTGGTGGACGCGCGCATTTCCGTCCGTGCCGACATCGCGCTGGAGAGCAACCGCATCCGCAAGCGCATCGGCCATCCGCGTCTTGCGATCCGTCCCTATCCGACCGAATGGGAGCAGACGCTGTTGCTGCCAAGCGGCCGCAAGGTGTTCATGCGACCGGTGCGGCCGGAGGACGAAGACCTCTATCTGCGCTTCTTCGAACGCATGACCGAAGAAGACCTGCGCCTGCGCTTCTTTGCCCGCGTGCGCGAGCTCGGCCACAGCTTCGTCGCCCGCCTGACCCAGATCGACTATGCGCGCGCCATG
This sequence comes from Oryzibacter oryziterrae, assembly GCF_021864535.1. Taxonomy (GTDB): domain Bacteria; phylum Pseudomonadota; class Alphaproteobacteria; order Rhizobiales; family Pleomorphomonadaceae; genus Pleomorphomonas; species Pleomorphomonas oryziterrae. Next base: position 449,606 of record NZ_JAKJIC010000002.1, on the reverse strand, counting down.
GCCTTTACCGCGCTCGATCCCGAAACGGGCGAGATGCTGGGCGGCGTGCGCCTGCATGGCGATCCCGACCATCTGCACGGGGAGTATGCGGTGGCGGTGCGGTCCGATCTCAAGGGCATCGGGCTCGGCTGGGGGCTGATGCGGCAGATCATCCGCTTTGCCTCGCAGGAAGGGTTCGACCAGATCCATGGGGAAGTGCTGCGCGAGAATACCAGCATGCTCTCCATGTGCCAGGCGCTCGGCTTCGAGGCCAAGGCCGACGTGGACAGCCCTGAAATCATGAAGGTGTCCCTGGATGTCGCCAAGGCTGTTGCACTTGGGGCGACCAGTGATTCCAGTCGCGAGACAGATGATTAACATTGCGAAAAGCGCTCAAGATCATCTTCTCGATACCTGTTACTTTTACTGATTTGGCGCTTTTCCGGGCAGATACGCTGCCCGGCGCCAGTCCGGCTGCTTTGAATCGTTTCTGTCTGAGGTGTTGACTGCAAAGAAAGACGGGGTTTGTTGCTCTTTTTCCGCGTATGTCCACCAATAATTTACGAAGCCCGTCGAATCCTCTGGCAGTCACTCAGTTGTCGGCATTGCGCCGGCCCGCCTGCCCAGGACGATATGCCAATGTCACTCATGACCTTCGTGTCCAACCGATCGATCTCGGTCAAGATCGGTACGGGAATGCTGTCGCTGATCGCGCTATCGGCCGCGGTCGGAGGCGTTGGCTTCTTCGGCCTGAACAGCCTCGGCACCGCTGTAGACCTGACGAGCCGGTCGGCATCGATCCTGGCGCAGGTCAACGATGCCGGCGACGCGACCAACTCCTTCATCGAGGCCCGTGACCCCCAGCAGCTCGCTTCGGCGCGCAATCTGCTTGGCGGCGTGGTCAAGGAGCTTGAAGGGCTTGGCGACCGCGAAGCGCCGGAACTTGCCCCGGCCTTCGGCGCGGTACGATCCTTCCAGGGTTCGGTCTACAATCTCGACGCGGCAGCCAAGCAGATCGCGTCGGCAACCGAGAACATGCACACCAATCTGAGCGCCCTGCAGACGGCGGCCCTCAAGATCCAGAGCGATGCCGACGCGCAGTTCAAGGCCGCCAGCGAGCAGGCAGCGGCGGCCCAGCAACAGGTGCAGGAAGCGTCGGACCTGACGCTGCTCGCCTACAAGACCCAGATTGCAGCCTTCAAAGCCAATGTGTCGCTGATCCAGTTCGGCTCGGACCACCAGGCCAAGAACTTGCTGATTGCCAAGCAGACGATGTCGTCGGCCAAGATCGTCGCCAAGCAGATCGTGACGATGTCCAAGACGCCGGAGCTGGCAACGCAGGCGCAAGCCATCAATGACACCATGGCGGCGCTCACCAAGTCGTTCAAGTCGATGGCCGATACCCAGAGCATCGTCGAGCAGGAGACGCTGAGACTCGATGCTCTCAAGGCTCTTGAGGGCGTGATCGCCAAGTCCGATGAAATTCTTCGCCTGACCGCCCTGCAGAAGGATCAGGCGGTCAACAACATGCAGAACCAGATTGGTCTGGGGCAAAAGGCCCAGACCGTGTCGCAGCTCGGCGCCAAGCTCGGCGACGTGACCGACGCCATGTCGCTGCAGACCGCCAACTACCGTCTGGCCCCCTCGACCGACATCGAAGACCTGATCACACAGGACGTGAAATCGGCGCTCGACATGGCCGGACAGGTTGCAGCGGCCGGCATCGCCAATCCGACCGAGGATCTGGACAACTATACCGACGCCTTTACCGCGTTGAAGTCCGGCACCGACGCCTTCCAAAGCGCTCGCGACAACGCCCGACAGGCGGCCAATGCTGCCATCGACGCCATCAAGGCCCTGGTCAGCAGCCGGGCGGAAGTGGCCAGCGACAATCGCGCGTCCAGCTCGCTGGCGATGACGATCACGCTCGGCGTCGGCCTGCTGGTGGCGCTCGGCATCGCTCTGGTGCTGTCGCGCCTCATCGCCAATCCGATCAAGACGCTGACCGACGCCATGCGCCGGCTTGCCACCGGTGACACCAATGTGGCCATCGACCAGCAGAACCGCACCGACGAGATCGGCGGCATGCTGGGGGCCATTCGCGTGTTCCGCGACAATGCCGTCGAGCGCCGCCGCCTTGCCGCGCAGACCGAGGCCGAGCAGCTGGCCCGCAGCCAGCGGCAGGATGCCATCGAGCATCTGATCTCCGACTTCCGCCGTGAGATCGAGGAACTCGTCGGCTCCGTCGCCGGCAACGCCGACCAGATGGAGGCGACTGCCCGCGCCCTTGCCTCGATTGCCGACGAAGCTCGCGACCGCGCCGGCAGCGCCGCCCGCGCCTCGGAGATGGCGTCGTCGGGTGTGCAGACCGTTGCCGCGGCGGCGGAAGAACTGGCCGCGTCGATCGGCGAGATCCGTCGCCAGACGCAGACCGCCACGGAAGTGGCCCGCCGCGCATCCAACGAAGCGGCCCGGACCGACAGCACCATCACCGGGCTTGCCACGGCGGCCGAGAAGATCGGGGCGGTGATCTCGCTGATCAAGGCGATTGCCGAGCAGACCAATCTGCTGGCGCTCAATGCCACCATTGAAGCCGCACGCGCTGGCGAAGCGGGCCGCGGCTTTGCGGTGGTGGCCTCGGAAGTGAAGTCGCTGGCCGGCCAGACGGCCAAGGCCACCGAGGAAATCGCCGCTCACATTTCGGAAATCCAGTCGTCGACCGACGAAGCGGTGTCGGCCATCCGCAACATTGCCGGCATCATGGCCGACGTGGACACCACCACCAACGTCATCGCCGGCGCGGTGGGCGAGCAGGGCCACGCCACCGACGAAATCTCGCACAACGCCCAGCAGGCCGCCGACGGTACGCGCGAAGTGGCGACCGAAACCGGCGCCCTGACCCGCGTGGTCGGCGAGACGTCGCAGTCGGCGGCTCAGGTGCTCGAGGTGTCCAACGACATGAACACGCAGGCAACCCGCCTGCGCGAGGTGGTCGACCGGTTCATCACCTCGGTGATGGCCGCCTGACGATTGCCAATGGTGAAAGGTTCAAGTCAGCGCCGGATGGCGCTGACCGGCAAGCTTGTTACCGCCTTGAGCAGGATGACGATGTCAGCCTTGCGGTCGCCGTTGACGTCTCCTTCGAGGCGACCGCTGGCGAAGCGAAGCTGACCGCTGACACCGGAGAAAGCCCGGGAGCCGATAAAGCTGAAGGCATCGTCGGGGAGCGTCAGGGATTTGGCGTCGATGGCGGTCAGATCGATGCGATCACCTTCCGATGCACGAAAGTCCTGGATCAGGTCGGGCTTTGCCGCCGGGCTGTCGGCGACAGAGCCGTAGGCGAACACGTCTCCACCAGGACCGCCCGAGATGATGTCCGCGCCGAACCCGCCCGCAAGGGTGTTGGCGCCGGCGTTGCCGGTGAGCCTGTCGGCAAAGCGACTGCCCTTGATGTCCTCGATCGCAACCAGTCGGTCGCCCGCCGCATCGCCGCCACTCTGTGGATTGGCCGCAAGCGAGACCGTAACACTTGCAGGCGAGGCCGAATAGCTGGCGGTGTCCTCATCCGGGCCACCATCGAGCGTGTCCGCTCCGCCAAGCCCCTCCAGAAGGTCCTTGCCCTCCTTGCCGGAGAGACGATTGGCCGCACCGTTTCCTGTTACGCTGTTGTCGAGCGAATTGCCGTTGCCGTTGAGTGCTGACTTGCCGATCAGGGTGAGACGCTCGACGTTGGCGGGAAGCGTGTAGCTGATGGCAGCGTTCACAAGATCATCGCCCTGCCCGGGAAGTTCGATGACAAGGTCGCCGGAGTTGTCGACATAATAAGTGTCTTCACCGGCACCGCCTCTCATCTCGTCGGCCCCGCCCTTGCCGTTGAGAGTGTCGTTGCCGCCACCGCCGGACAGGAAGTCATCGCTGCTGCTGCCGAGGAGATTGTCGTTTCCGTTGCCACCGTCCGGCATATGGCGCAGGACCTTGACCGTGAAGGAGCGGCTCTCCATGTTGCCGGCCACGTCCGTCGCCGTGTAGGTCACAGTCGTTGTGCCAAGCGGGAAGGCACTGCCCGACGCCAGGCCATCGACCAGCACCGGGGCGACCGGCCCGTCGACCGTATCCGTTGCCGAGACCGAATAGGTCACAACCGCGGTATCATGCCCGACCTCCGCCGCGACCCTCACGTCTGCGGGCAGAGTGAGTTTGGGGGGAGTATGGTCGTCGCTCACGGTAACCGTGAAGGAGGCCGAGCCCGAGTTGCCCGCTGCGTCCGTCGCCGTGAAGGTCACAGTGGTCTTGCCCACCGGGAAGGCACTACCCGAAGCAAGACCTGCGGTCCGGACAGGCGTCAGAGCGCCGTCCACATTGTCCGTTGCGGTTGCCGCACCGTAGCTCACCAAGGCGGTGGACTCGCCTTCATTCGTCAAAGCCGTGATGTCGGCCGGCACATTCACCACCGGCGCCTCGTTATCGACCACCGTGACATGGAAGGATTTGACCCCTTCATTGCCGGCGGCATCTGTTGCCTTGAAAGTTACGGTCGTCTTGCCGACGGGAAAGGAACTGCCGGAAGCAAGGCCAGCAGTTTGGGTCGGTGTCACCGAACCGTCCACGTTGTCGGTTGCGGTCGCTGCGGCGAAGTTCACGACAGCATTTGAAAGCCCGGGCTCCGCCGACACGGTGATGTCGGACGGAACAGTCACGACCGGGGCCTCCTGGTCGACCACCTTGACCTTGAAGGATGCGCTTGCCTGGTTGCCGGCGGCATCCGTTGCGCTGAAGGTCACGGTGGTAAAACCGACGGGGAAAGCGCTGCCAGAGGCGAGACCGGCGGTCTGTGTCGGCGTCAATGGACCGTCCACGTCGTCCGAAGCTGTTGCAGCGGCGAAGTTCACGACAGCAGTTGCAAGGCCGGCATCGGTAGACACAGTGATGTCGGAAGGCACGCTGAGGGTCGGTGGCACGGTGTCCTTGACGGTCAGCACAATTGTGGCCGATGTTGAGGCCGCATGTGTCGCGGTGCCGGCAAAGGCCGCGGAGATGTCGTGAGAGCCTGCGCCAAAATGGTGGGTGGTAGTCGCGAGCGCACGTCCAAAGGCGACGTAAGCCACTGGCAATCTGCGTGTGGTTCTGGTCCCATCGCCAATCTGCGCGTTGCTGTTGTATCCCCAACACCGGACATTTCCGGAGACAACCGCACAGCTGTGAAAGGCGCCAGATGCAATCGCCGTTGCGCCAGATGCGATGGTCATCACTGGAGAATCTCGTTCGGTGCCGGAGCCATCGCCGATCTGGCCGATATTGTTGGCGCCCCAGCACCAAACCGCTCCCGAGACGATGGCACAGCTGTGATATGTGCCCACATCTACTGCCGACGCGCCGGATGCAATGACCGTCACGGGAGTGAGGCTATCCGTCGTGGAGCCGTCACCGATCTGACCAAGGCTGTTGTCTCCCCAGCACTGGACCGCGCCGGAGACAACGGCGCAGCTGTGGGAGTTTCCCGCAGCGACGGCGGTGGCCGAGGACGCAACGACCGTTACGGGCGTGAGACTAGCAGTGGTAGTGCCGTCGCCGATCTGGCCGGAACTGTTGGCTCCCCAGCATTCGACCGCCCCCGAGACAACGGCACAGCTGTGCAAACTGCCTGCCGCAATAGCGGTGGCTCCGGATGCAATGATCGTCTCCGGAGTGAGGCTGTCCGTGGTGGTTCCATCCCCAAGCTGGCCCAAAGAGTTGTCGCCCCAGCACTGGACTGAGCCTGAAACGATAGCGCAGGTGTGCTCGGTACCCGCCGCTATGGCCGTCGCTCCGGATGCAATGACCGTCGCCGGTGTGTAGTGCTGCGTGTTGGTACCGTCGCCGAGCTGACCATTCCCGTTGGTACCCCAGCATTCGACCGCGCCCGAGACGATAGCACAACTATGAAAAAGGCCAGCCGCGATAGCGGTGGCCCCTGACGCAATGATCGTCTCCGGAGTGAACTGGGCTGTTATAAAACCGTCTCCGAGCTGACCGAAGCCGTTGTAACCCCAGCATTGCACCGACCCAGCCGCCGTGAGCCCGCAGCTGTGCTTTTCAGATGCCGCAACGCTCACGTATTCGTCGGGGACAACCGACACCGTAGCAAAGTCCGTCGCTCCTTCGCGAAAGGTGAGGGAACCGGAAGTGATTGGCGACAGACCTTCTGTAACCGTGTGGATTGTCACATCCTCACTGTCAAGGGCAGGATTGGGCGAGGCTGAGGCTGTGGTGGTTGTCGCCGTTTCAGCGATGGCGGGGCCTGCCGCCCCGATGCCAAGCAGGACTGCCAGGGCAAGACCACTCGCCCATGTGGAGGGCGTCTTCATGGATGCATGAAACAGCGTCTTCATCAAAAAAGCCCCCACGTAGCAATTTGAATCCGCGATTGCCGTAATGCGTGCGCGCCTACACGTACCCAAGACCGCCGGCATTACGGGTTCCTTATGGTCACTTGGCGATTTCCACATCGCCCAATTGGGTGATTGAGCGCTGGCTTGTAAACCGGCATACGCAAAAATATCGACGTCGATCCACATCGTTTCATGAGCGCGGTCGTTTCGGAAGTTGCCAAAGCACCTGCGCCCGGCTGCCACCGCTTCACCGCGTCATTGACGTCCGCCTCACCAAATGTGTCCGATGAAATCGCCGGACACACCGACGCGGGCCTTTTTCATGGGCTTGGCGGCTCACAGCAAAGCGGGAACGACGGAGAAGCTGGAGTCGTCCTTGAAGAGGGGCGTGCCGTCGAAGGTCTGCAGTTGCAGGACATAATTCTGGTGCCGCAGGAACTGCCCCGGATAGGCGCGGCTTTCGAAGGAGTAGCCCGTGCCGTTCATGCCCTTGCGGGCGCAGAAGGTCGCCGCTCCGGCATAAGCAGCGTCGGCGTTGTTGCGGATCTTGAGGCCGACGGCGCCGTTGTCAGCCTTCAGGAAGTAGCCAGGAAAATTGCGGCTTTCGAAGGAGTAGCAGGCTGCGTCTGCAAGGCCGGTCCGCACCGTGAAGGCCGAATCCAGCTTGGCGAGAGCGTCGGAGGTCTGAGACACTTGGTCGATGGTGGCGACATAGTTCTTGTGGCGCACCAGATAGCCCGGGAAGTTGACCGGGGCGAGACTGACGGACGCGTCCACGGTCAGTTTCGGTTGCGCCGGCTGCACGGGCGGCGCGGTCCACTCGCTGCCCAGCGAGATGAGGACACCGCGCGAGGGCACACCCTTGGCGTCCATCACGTAGAGCAGATAGTAGCCTGGAGGTGCGAGATTGCGGCTCGAGGGGCTACGGGCCGTGATGGTGGTGCCGGAGACGGTGAAGGGAAGCTCCAGATAGCGCTGGGTCGAGTTGAACGAATGAGTGCTCGAGGAAGCGCCGATCAACACCACCTTGGAAAGACTCGCCGACCTGGTCAGGCGAATGGTGATGCCGGCACCGTAATCCTGCTTGTTGGAATTGAGGCTGTAGATGGCGGGCCTGGCCGCGAGGACCGATCGTCCGCCCGAAGACTGGAACAGATAGGGCGGATAGAAGACTTCGGCATTGAAGTTGTTGACCGGGCCCGGCACGCCGCCGCCGGTGGACAGGATTGCACCATCGGGCAGGAGCAAGGTTGTCGAGTGATAGCCGCGATAGACGGCGGCCTTGGCGGCAACCGTCCAGCGTCCCGTCGCCGGTGACCAGATCTCAGCCGGGTAGACGGCACTGGTGCCGGCGTCGTCGGCGAACTTCGAACCGCCGGTCACCACGACCTTGCCGTCGGGGGTGACAATGGAACTGGCCCACTGCCGGGGATAGGTCATGGGCGCGGTATCGCGGACGGACGGCTGGGTGCCGTTGATGTCGATGACGGTGGCCTGGTTGCTGGACGCGGTGGGTTGCTGGTTGGCAACACCGTTGCCCCCCACCTGCAGAATCTTGCCCGGCGCATACATGACGGCGGTCGAGGTTGCGCCAACATTGGGGGTGGTGGAGCCGTTGCCCGGAGCCCCCTTGAAGGTACCGAGATCCCTGATCGCCCCATTGCCGGCCACATCGAGCGACCAGAGACGATTTGCCGAAATGCCGAAGACGCTGCCGGATGGTGCCACCCAGGCGTGGGGGTACCACCACCTGTTGTCATCGGGGCCGAAGGCGGTGCGGCTGGTCGCTCCGGACAGCAAGGTCCAGCCGGTTTCGGGCGCGAAGATCTCGGGCGTCATCGACACATTGTTGTTGGCGATCGCCGCCGCAGGATCCTTGTAGGCGTCGACAACGTAGGGCTTGGCGCCGCCAAGCATCAGCGCCCGTCCGTCGGGAACGGTGATCATGGTGCCGTACCAGCGGGGCAGGTTCAGCGCGGCTACGGCATTGCTTGCCGTGTGCGTCGACGGATCGAACAGGGTGCTGGCGTTGGAGGAGTAGCCGCTGGCGCCGGACGAGCCACCCGAGATCAACATGGCGCCGGTCTTGAGAAAGGTGCCGGCGCTGCAGAAGGCGTCGACCTGCTGAGCCTGGGGCAGCGTGTAGTGAGCGGTGCCGTCGAAGCCCTTGGCGGGATCCCAGATATCGAAGGTGCGGCCGTCCTGCACGCCATTGCCGAGCGGGCTGCCAAAGGTCATCACCACGCCTGAGGGCATCAGCGCCGCATGCAGACCGATGAGCGGCCAGGGCTTGACCGCTGACCACATGCCCCGCGTCGCCGCGTCGGCCGGAATGGAGAGGCCCGTCATCAGCGGGTCGCCGGCGTTGTCGACGAGATAATCCGCGTGCGCCACAGAAACCGTGAGGGCACCCCACGCCAGGAAAGCCACCGACAATCGACAATGCGTCTTCATGGAGCCCGCCCCGCTGACCAAATGCACGTGATTTCCCTGACATGATATATTTCAATTTGCATCAATAAGATCTTGTTAACCTTAAGGTGCAGCCGAGGTGCCGATTGGGACAAAGCGAGACGGGATCCGGGGACGGTATTCCCCTCCGTTTAATGCAATATCTTGCAAAATAGATATTTCTTGCATTTAGCCGAAGGTCTCACTATGTTTGGGGCATAGGCTGCGGCACAAGCGAGACAAGCGGCCAGGCTGGGCGGAGGAAGCCCCTGGACTTACGGAGTGGTGTGATGGTTTCCAAACTGGATCAGTTGCGTAACATGACGGTCGTCGTGGCCGACACGGGCGACATCGACGCGATCAAGAAGTTCAAGCCGGTGGATTGCACCACCAATCCGACGCTGGTGCTGAAGGCCATCGGGCTGCCGGCCTATGAGCAGGTGCTGTCCGATGCCGTGGCCTGGGGCCGCACGCAGGCGGGCTCGCAGGACGCCATCGTCAAGGCGATCGGCGATCGCCTGGCCGTTGCCGTCGGTACCGAACTTGCCAAGCTGGTGCCGGGCCGCGTGTCGACCGAAGTCGACGCTGACCTCTCCTTCGATACCGCCGCCACCGTCGAGAAGGCGCGGGCCGTCATCGCCGCCTACAAGGCCAACGGCATCGAGCGCGATCGCATCCTGATCAAGGTGGCCGCCACCTGGGAAGGCATTCGCGCCTCCGAGATCCTGCAGAAGGAAGGCATCGACACCAACATGACGCTGATCTTCGACATCGCCCAGGCCGTCGCCTGCGCCGATGCGAAGAGCTTCCTGATCTCGCCCTTCGTCGGGCGCATCCTCGACTGGTATGTGAAGGCCGAAGGCCGCACCTTCACCGCCGAGGAAGATCCTGGCGTGGTCTCGGTGCGCAACATCTACAATTATTACAAGACGCATGGCATCTCGACCGTGGTGATGGCCGCCTCCTTCCGCTCGGCTGCGGAAGTGGAAGCGCTGGCCGGCTGCGATCGCCTGACGGTGTCGCCGGCCCTGCTCGACCAGCTGTCCGCCGATGAAGGCACGCTCGCCCGCGCGCTTTCGCCGGATGCGCTGACCGATCGTCCGGCCAAGCTGCCGATGGACGAGAAGGCCTTCCGCTGGGCGATGAACCAGAACCCGATGTCGACCGAGAAGCTGGCCGAGGGCATCCGCCTGTTTGCCAAGGATCTCGGCGAGCTGCGCAAGCTGGTGGCCAAGCGCCTCGCTGCCTGAGGGCGGACAGCACCTCTCCTGCTTCAAGGGTCGACCGCAAGGTCGGCCCTTTTTCACATGGCATTTTTGAAATTTATTGCAAATTTATCTGGCCGGCGCCCTGCCCGCTCTGATACACCTGTCCGAGTTATTCCCGATTGACGGAACGGTAATCCAGTATGCCCCGCCCGCGCCGCAGCGAAGACATGATCGTGCAGATTGCCCGTCTCCGATATGAGCAGCGGCTGCCCCAGACCGAGATCGCCCGCATGCTGGAGATATCCGAAGCGACGGTGAGCCGGGCGCTGAAGTCGGCGCTGGACATGGGCTTCGTCGAAATCCAGGTGGCACCCAAGGCCTTCCGCGATCAGCTGCTCGAACGGCGGCTCAAGCTGCACATGGGACTGAAGCTGGCCGTGGTGGTGGAAGACCGGCCCAACCCGCTGCATGCGGTGGACACGCTCGGCAAGGCGGTCGCCCGCATTCTCGAGGATGTGCTGAAGCCCGGTGACGTGCTTGGTGTCTCCGACGGCGCCACGGTGGCCGCCATCGCCGCGGCGACGCGCAAGGTATCGGCGGCCGACATCGACGTGGTGGCGCTGGTGGGTGGCGTGGGCGCGCCGGAACATTTCAGCCATTCCTCGGACGTCTGCCGCCGCATGGCCTCGGGCCTCGGCGCGCGCGCCTGGCAACTGCCGGTGCCGGCCATCGTCGAGGAGGACGCCACGGCGCGCGTGCTGCACGACACCGGCACCGTGAAGGGCGTGTTCAACATGATGGACCGCATGGCGGTCGCCATCGTCGGCGTCGGCGCCATCTCGGCCAATGCCACGGTGTTCCGCGAGGGCTTCATCGAGTCGGCCAAGCTGGAGGAGATCCGCGCGCATGGCGCGGTGGGCACCATCTGCGCCCGCTTCTTCGGCAGCCACGGCCAGCCCGTCGGCACCGAGTTCGATTCCCGCACCATGTCGATTTCGCTTGAGGGCCTTGCCCGCGTGCCGCTCAGGATCGCCGCGGCCGTGTCACCGCTCAAGGCCGAAGCGATCCGCGCCGCCGTCGGCGGCGGTCTGATCAACGCGGTGGCGACCGATGCGGAGACGGCCAAGGCTCTGATCGCCGCGCAAGGGGCGTGAGGAAGGCCGGAGCGGATCAATCCCACCAGGCGTCGTGGATGCCCTTGTCCCAGGAGAAGGTGAGCGGCAAGCTGCGGTCGATCGGCGGCAGCGGGGCGGCGGGATCGATTTCGTCGCGATGGCGCAGTTCGACAAGACCATAGGTGCCAACCGGGCTGAAGCCTGGAAGCGGCGGGGCGCCGACGGGCAGGAAGACATGCGAGATGCCGGCCGGGATCTCCGCCGAGGATGCAGGCAGGCGACGGACGAACTGCACCGGCACGTCCTCATGCAGCCAATAGCAGCCGGGGAACCAGAAATAATCAATGCCATAGCTTGCCACCGCGCGGACGTCCGGTTCGCGGCGCAGTGCCAGGACGGCCGTGCGGTAATCGCTGGAGATGGAAGCGGTGTTGCCCGGATCGCGCCAGAGCAGCACGAAGCTCTTGAGGCTGGTGGCAACCAGCAGGGCGATGACGACGCCAGCCAGGAGGCGACCTTCACGCCCCTTGTCCAGAGCGCTTTCCGACCTGACGGCATCATCAGGTCGACTGGAAATCGCTCCAGGTTCAATGGCTTGAGCAGCCGCCTTTCGATCATGCTGTTTTGACATGATCAGCGGATGCTGCAGGCGACCGGCGAGAAACACCCCGAGAGCGGCCATGATGGGGCCGTGGATGGCGAAGATGAAACGCGGTTCCTTGTGGCCGATCAGCGAATGAACCGCGACGATCACCAGCACGGGGACCAACAGCCAACCGGTGCGCCGCCAGTCAAGCGCCGCGAATAGCGCGAGGATGGCCCCGACAGCGAAGACCTGCAGATAGAAGTACACCGGCATCACGCCGAAGAAGGCGGCGACGTCGTGACCGATGTTGGCCCTGACGCCATTGACGTAGGAAAGGAAGGGCGCGCCCCAGGTCAGCCAGTCGACGACGCCAAAGATGGAGAAGGCGAAGGCCCCGGCGGCGAGAAAGACCGCAAGATCGGGCCAGCGGCGGTCACGTCGCAGCCAGGCGATTGCCGCGAGAACCACGAGCGCCGGGCCATAGTGGATGCGCAAGCCGGCGACGATGCCGGCCAGCAGTCCGGACCACAGGGCGGAGCGGCGATCAGCCCCCAGGCTGGCGGCCAATGCGGCGGCGAAGGCGTAGCCGGCGACAATCTCCGGCGTGATCTTCTGTGCGGCGGCGATGCATGGGGTATAGACCGCGACGGCCAGGGCAGCGATCAGCCCGGCACGCTCGCCGCCGAGCCTGCGGGCGGCGCGGCGGCTCGCCTCGATCAGGGTGAGCGAGAGCAGGATCGCAAGCCCGGTGACGGCGGGGCCGTAGAGCTCCGGCCGGTCAAAGCCCAGGGCCGCGAGCCCCTTGAGCACACCGCCCATCAGACCGGGCAGCAGCCAGGAGCGGATGCCGACCTGGAACTCCCAAGGCTGGTAGCCGTAGCCGAAGACCAGGCGGTGCGCCTGTTCGAGCATCTGATAGATGTCGTCGGGATAGAAGCTGTCGTCCGGCAAGCCGGCGCGGAGGAGCCGCAGGGCGACGGCCAGAGCGTAGACGGCGCCAAGCGCGAGCCACATGTGCCGGCCAGCCGGAGATGGGAGTTGGTCGGCACGAAGGGTCAAGCGCCTGTCCTCACTGACTGCGTTTGCATGGGCTGGCTGCCCTCGATCGCGGCCACACCTCAGTCCTGCCAGACCTCATGCAAGCCACGGTCCCACGAGAAGTCCAAGGGGATAGCCGTCGAGGGACCGGAAGCCAAGGCCTGCCTGGGATGATCCACGCGCCAGAGGCTGACCGTGCCGTAGGTGTTCATGAAGGTGAAGCCTGCCGGAACCGGATTGCGGAAGTCGACGACCACGTAATCGATCCCCGGATCGACCTGATCCACAGATGTCAGCGGCTTCTTGTGGAAGGTGACGGGGATGGGCATGTGCAGGCGATAATAGCCGGGGAACCATCCCCAGTGCACGGTTAAGACCGACAGGCCGGCCGGCGACGGCTGGCGGCGCACCTCGGCAACGGCGGCACCGATGTCCCGGCCCAGTACCGCGTGATAGGGGGGATCGAGCGCCATCACCACGAGACCACGGATTGCGTAGATGACGATGCACAGAGCGACGGCGACCAGCGGCAAGCGGGACGGTCTGGGCGCGGTGGCACGACCGGCCACGAAGACCGCCAAGGCGACCAGCGTCGGTTCGTGCATGCCGAACACGAAGCGAGGCTCCTTGTGGGCAAGGAGGGTGTGCGGCAGCAGGATCAGCAGTGCCACCAGAAGCGCAGGCCAGGTGCGCCGGAAATCGAAAGCCGCCAGGATCAGGGCAAGCGAACCGAAGCCGAAGGTGGTCAGATAGTCGCTCCAGGGCTGGACGCTGATGGACGCAGCTACGCCCTTGCCGACATTGGCCCAGACAGCGAAGATATAGGACTGGAACGGTAGCCCCCAGGTGATCCAGTCGAGGATGCCGAAGGCAAGAAAGGTCGCAGCAGCTGCCACGATCAGCCTGAGAGTCTCGCCGACATTGCGGTTGCGGTAGAGGTAGGCGGTGATGACCAATCCGACGAGAGCCGGCGCGTAATGGACGCGCAAACCGGCGGTGAGGCCGATCATCACGCCGGCAAGCCAGGCGGACCGGCTACCTGAACCGAGAGAGAAGCAGAGCGCCCAGGCCAGCGCATATCCGGCCATGACTTCCGGCGTCATCTTCAGGGCCGCCGCGGCGCTTGCCGTGTAGAAGGCGACCGAAAAGGCCGCGAACAATCCGGCCAGAGGCCCACCCAGGCGGTCTGCCGTGCGGCGCGCCGCTTCCACCAGCGTCATCGAGAAGGCGAAGGACAGAAAGCCCACGACGGGGACATAGACCTCGGGCGTGCCCAAGTGAAGATAGTCGAGCCCCTTGAGGATGAGCCCGAGCATGCCGGGCAGCAGCCAGCTGCGCAGACCGATCTGGAACTCCCAGGGGACGAAACCGTAGCCGAACGCGAAACGGTGCGCCTGTTCCAGCAACTGAAAGACTTCGTCGGGATAAAATGTATCGTCCGACGTGATCACCATGCGGGTCACCCGCAGGATTGCCGCCAGAATGAGGATGACGAGATAAGCTGTCACATAGCGGCGATCGAGACGGCCGGTGGACGCGCCTGATGGCGCGGTCGCTGGCTGAACGGCAATGGGAGTCGAAGGCTCCAGTGCGACTTCTGCAGTATTCATTGGGGCCTCTTACGGAGCGAAGGCGCACCAACACATAAACTGAAAGCTGCAAGACTTGGTAAATGCAGGCAGTATTCAGCGGAACCCGCACTTGAGTGCGGCGGGAAGCGCGGGACGCCCCCCCGCCCTCAGAAGTGCGCCTTCAGCCCGACCTGGGCCGACAGGAGGTAGTTATTGTCCCAGCTGGCCGAATAGTCCTTTTTCGGATCGATGGCCGTCATGGATCCGGCGGTGAGCAGCGTGGCGCCGACGCCGACGGTGAGGTCGATGTTCTTGGACAGGGCGTATTTCAGCCCGGTGGTCAGGGTCCAGGTGTCGGGAAATTCGTTGTAGCCGGTGGAGACGCCCTGGTTCCAGGTGAGGCCGACGCCACCGGAGAGATCGTCGGTGAACTTGTGGGCGAGGCCGAGGTTGACCGTCCAGCTGTCGCGGAAACGCTGGTGGAGCGTGGTGAGGGGCGTGCCGGAGGGCGTTGCGGTGATGCCGATGTCTTGCCAGGTGCTCCAGTCCTGCCACTTCACCGCGCCAGACAACAGCCAGCCCTGGGCAATGCCGGTCTGCGCGCGCAGCTCGACGGCCTGTGGCAGGTAGACCCGATCCGCCTTCACGTTGACTGACGGCACAAAGCCAAAGCCGGTCCAAAGATTGGTGACCGTTCCGGTGGCATCGAGCGAGACGTCGGAATAATACATCAGCGACGCGCGGAAGGCCGTATCGGGAAGCTCGTAAGCCACGCCGCCGCGCCAGCCGGCCCCGGACGCGGAGACGTCAAGCTTGGTCAGAATCGGGTTGATCTGCGCGAAGTCGGGATTTCGGGTCTGGTCGTAGGCACCCCAGTCGTAGTTCATGCCCCCGATGAGGCGAAACGCGCCCGCGCCCATTGAAAGGGCATAGGAACAGGTCAGGGAGACCTCGTCGACGGTCAGGCTCTTGTCGACGGTCGTAAAGCTTCCCATCCAGTCATAGTCATGCTGCATCGACGACTTGAACGGCTGGGTGTAGGTGCCAAGGCAATCCACCGGACCGTGGCCGATCTTCATGTCGACGCGCGGCACGTAAAGCGAAATGTGCCCTGTGCCGGAGCCTCCGCCGGCGGATGGTGCAGCTGGCTTGAAGCTCGAATAGTGGAAGCGCCCGCCGACGACGGTGTTGGTCTGGTTGAAGACATAGTCGCTTTCGTCAAACAGCAGATCGATGTTCTGCTGTCCGGTGTCAAAGCCGCCGGCATGTGCCCCGGTCGCACCACACAGAAGAGCTGCCCACAGTGTCGTCGCAAATCCACGCATTCGTTTTCCCCGCCCCAAGGGGAGAAACTTGCTAAAGTTCCGTGTGAAACACAAGCTTTGGTATGGGCATGCTCAAGAAATGTCTTGCCAATGCCCCTGTTCTCAACAACTTGCGGGGTACTGCACCCCTGTCCTCCAGATAGTGTCCGGCGGCCGTGCGCCGGATATGATGGAGGAGAATCAGACGGCCAAGCCCGGGCTCACGCCGATCAGGTCACATCAGCCTGATGGACGAGCGGCGGCTTGTGGCTCCGGTGGTACACTCGGGCAGGCAGGGACTTGGAGGTCCAATTGGCAGACGTCAGATCCATCTGCGCCATCGGCGCAAGGGGACAATTGGGATTGCATGGCGTGTTGCCATGGGAAGGCAACACTGGCCGCGAGTTTGTGGCGGACGTCGAACGCTTCTTCGACATCACGCGCGGCCATGTGCTGATTGCCGGGCCGAAGACCATCGGCGCCATTCCCGACTTTGCGCGGGGCGACCGGACGCTGTTCGTCATCCGCTCGCACATGGACCCGGAATGGGTGTTGAGCCAGTTTGCCGACCGCGTTGTCTACGTGGGCGGCGGGCCGGCGGTGTGGGATGTCTATGCCAGGTTCATCCGGCATTGGGACATCAACCGCCTGCCCTATGACGGCGATGCGGATCGCTGGTTCAATCCGCAATGGCTGGTAGCCGGCCGCTGATCAGTGGCCCTTGATCCAGGCCAGACGCTCGCCGAGGTCAGGCGCATCGAAGGCGAGGCTGCCGACGACCATGGCATCGGCGCCCGCCTTGCGCAGCGGCTTGATCGAGGCCTCGTCGATGCCGCCGTCGGCCAGCAGCACGATGCGGTGATCAACGCGGGCCGCCTTGATATAGGTGCGCGCTTCGGTGAGGCGGAGGGCGGCGTGCGGCGACAGGGGCTCGCCCTTGAGGCCGGCCGTGGTGCCCATCAGCGTGACGAAGCCGACGCGCGGCAGATGGCGCACGATCTTGGCGACAGGCGTATCGGCCTTCAGCACGATGCCGGGGATCAGGCCGAGTTCGCGGATGCGACCGAGGGCGCCATCGGCGACCATGGTGTTCTCTGCGTGGATGGAGATGACGTCGGCACCAGCCTCGGCGAACTGGTTGATCTGGGGGATCAACGCCGATTCGGTGACCATCAGGTGGACGTGGATCGGACAGGCCGTGACCGAGCGGATGCGCGCCACCAGATCGGGAAAGAACAGCAGCGACGGCGAGAAATGACCGTCGGAGACGTCGATGTGCAGCAGGTCGGCGTGGGATTCGGCGCGGGCAATATCGCTGCCAAGGTTGATCAGATCAGCCGACCAGAGAGCCAACTCGGCGATCAGGCGATCGGTCGGCAGGGCCTCGGTCCATCCGGCTGCGGGGCGTGACATCAGACATTCCTCCTGTTTCGGCGAGCCTCGCCGTGCGGGCTTGCCGATGCCTCGCGATGACGCGGAGCACGGATCCCATAGAGGCCGTCTTTCCATCTGAAATCAATGGCCAAATTCAGGACGCCGGGCTGCGTGCCAGGATTTTTTTTTGGCTTGGCTGACGTTCGACCGAACGCCCCCGATGTGCAGCCAGACAAAAACGCCGCCTCGGCACTGGGGACCGAAGCGGCGTTTGCTGGACTTTGGCCTAAAGGCCGATCAGGCCAAGTGATTGAGCACGTAGCCTTGCGTATAGGACGAGGCCGACGCGCCGCTGGCGCCATAGGACGAGCCGGAGCTCAGGGCTTCCTGCAGCTGCTTGAGAAGATCGCCCAGGTTGGTCGTCGATCCGGAGGTGGAGGACGTGGTCGATGTGGTCGACGCAGTCGAACCGTCACTGTCTCCGTCGCTGTCCGACGGCGGAGGTCCCGGCGGGGGCGGCGGCATGGCGCCGGCGGACTGAGTGCCATCCGTCTTGCCGGAGAAGGCACTGGAGAAGACGGACGACAGTTCCTTGGCCTGGTCGGAGGTCAGGCTGCCGGCATCGACTTGCTGCTGGATCAGGCCGCTGATCTTGGATTGCATCTCGTCGGGAGACGGAGGAGCGCTGCCGGAGTTCGACGAGGCGCTGCTCTTCAGCGCGCTGTCGATGGTGTCCAGCGCCGAGGACAGGGCCGTTTCATCGGTGGAGCTGATCGTGCCCGACTTGATCTGGGATTGAAGTGTGGTCTGAAGCAAATCGCGGGGCGATTTGTGACTGTGGGATGATGTGGTAGAGGATATCGAGGTCATTTATGCCTGCCTCACTTGTGATTTTACTTCGCTACTCGATACATGAGCCCAGCAAGCGCCCCGAAGGTTAACAGATGGTAACCGTGATAAACTCAAGGGTATCGCGACATTTCAAGCCTCCCATCTGGAAACAGTCGGATACAATTTAGATGTTGGCGGCCCGGGAAGCGGTGATATTCCTGCGTCAACAGTTCCAGCCGCACTTGGTCACATGCAGCCTCATATCCTCCTTGTCGAAGACGATAACGACATCAACAGTCTGGTCGCCCGCTATCTCCGGGCCAATGATTGCCGCGTCTCGGTGGCGCGCGAAGGACGCGAGATGGACAAGATCCTGTCCACCTCGCGCATTGACCTGATTGTGCTCGACATCATGCTCCCGGGCGAAGACGGACTCAGCATCTGCCGGCGGCTGCGGTCGTCGTCGACCATTCCCATCATCATCGTGTCGGCGCGCGGCGAGGAGATCGACCGGGTGGTGGGCCTCGAGATCGGAGCTGACGACTATCTGGCCAAGCCCTTCAGTGCCCGCGAACTTTTGGCCCGCATCCGCGCCATCCTGCGCCGCAGCACGGTCAACGCGTTGCGGGTCAGCAAGGTCGACGCGACGACGCTGTCCTTCGCCGGCTGGACGGTGGATCTCAAGGCGCGCAGCCTCACCTCGCCCGCCGCAACGCAGGTGACGCTGACCGGCGCCGAGTTCGATCTGCTCGTCACCTTTGCCGAACGGCCGGGCCTGACGCTCAGCCGCGACCAGTTGCTCGACCTGACGCAGGGGCGCGTTGCTGCGCCATTCGAGCGCAGCATCGACATTCTTGTGAGCCGCCTGCGCCGCAAGCTTGACGTGGACGATGGCAAGACGGAGTTCATACGGACCATCCGTTCGGAAGGCTACCTGTTCACGCCTGAGGTCGAGCTGACATGATCATCAAGGGATTGCGCCTGGTTTCCGATACTGTTGCCGGCCAGGTCATTTCCCTTCTCGTGTTGGCCATCATCCTGCTGCACACGGCGCTGACGCTGTTCTTCCTGTGGGATGACGCGCACGGCACGATGCCACTGTCTCCGGCGGAAATCGACGGTCAGGTGGCGGCGCTGGTGCATCTCTATGTCGCCGCACCTCCGGAAGAACGGGCGCACCTTCTGGACCAGATCAACGACGTGGTCCCTGCGATCGCCAGCGCCAGCGGCCCGCTGCCGGCGGACGCAACGCCGATCGACGGTTACCCGCTGCAGCGCGTCCTCGGCCCCGACATCAGGCTCTATGGCGTCAACGCCCCCGCCGGCGTGAAGCCGGCGCGGCACATGATTGCCGCCCTGCCCGACGGCAGTCTTCTGACCATCGACTTTCCGCATGGCCTGCGCGAACCCTTCCTGGGACCGACCACCATCACGCTGGGCTTTCTGGTGATCGCCACCACCTTCGTGGTCGGCTGGGCAATCATCGTGATCACCGGACCGCTCCGGCGCTTCGTGTCGGTGATCGAGGGCATTCGCGACCTGCAGAGCGGCGCCGACATCCGCGAGGACGGACCACGCGAGATCCGCGCCGCCATCGCCGCCTTCAACCGCATGCGCGGCCGTATCGGCAAGCTGATGGGCGAGAAGACGCAAATGCTGGCGGCGGTCAGCCATGACCTCAGGACACCGATCACCCGGCTACGGCTCCGCGCCGAGTTCATCGAGGACGACAGCATTCGCGAGCCCATGCTCGCCGATCTCGACCACATGGCAGCCCTGGTGCAGGCGGCGCTGACGCATCTGAGCGGTGCCAGCAGCACCGAACCCTTCGCCCGGGCCGACCTGCCGTCACTGCTGCAGACCATCGCCGATCAGTTTGCCGACTGCGGATATGCCGTGAGCTACGAGGGGCCGGAGAAGCTGCCGGCGAAGGTGCGCCTGCGCGACCTGCAGCGCGCCGTGACCAATCTGGTGGACAATGGCATCCGCCATGGCACCGTGGTGACAATCCGCCTCGAAGCGCCGCGAGCGGGCGAAGTGAACATCGTTGTCGAAGACAACGGGCCCGGCATTCCCGCCGAGCAGCGCGCCCGCCTGATGGAACCCTTCGAGCGCGGTGACAGCGCGCGCACCTCGGCATCCAATACCGGCTTCGGCCTGGGCCTCACCATTGCCCGCGACGTCTGCCATGCCCATGGTGGCGAGCTCATTCTCGGCGACGCCACCCCGCAGGGACTGATGGCGACCATGCGCCTGCGCCCGGTGACGGGCAGCAAGTGAACGGGGACGGACATTCCGGTGAACATAGTTTGAGCAGATCGGCACGCTGCAGAGCCCATCGGACCGGTCCAGCGCGACATATCCGACGAATTCACTGCATTCTCGCGCCATCGCCCCGACATTTCCGGCATCATTGCCGATCAGCGGGGACAATGCCAAAGACATCGGCATCATTGCCCAGAAAACCGGCTTGGATGAATTGTGGGCACGGCCTATTTAGTGTTTCATGTCCAGTTATTCGATCCTTCTCAGCCAGGAGCGTCACGTCTTCGCCGATCTCAAGGCGGTGATGGCGGCCGCCTCTCCTCCCAAGTCCGGCGACATGCTGGCTGGCATCGGCGCGGAGACCAACGAGCGGCGGGTGGCGGCGCGCTATGTTCTGGCCGACATCCCGCTCAAGACCTTTCTTGAAGATCTGCTGATCCCCTATGAGCAGGACGAGGTGACGCGCCTGATCGTCGACAGTCACGACGCCGCCGCCTTTGCGCCGGTGGCGCACATGACGGTGGGCGCCTTCCGCGACTGGCTGCTGTCCTACGAAGCGACGCCGGAAGTGCTGACGGCCCTTGCCCCGGGGCTGACGCCGGAGATGGTGGCTGCCGTCTCCAAGATCATGCGCAATCACGACCTGATTGCCGTGGCTTCCAAGTGCCGCGTGGTCACAGGCTTCCGGTCGACCATCGGCCTGCCCGGCCGGCTGTCGAGCCGGCTGCAGCCCAACCACCCCACCGACGATCCCGAGGGCGTCGCCGGCTCGACACTGGACGGCCTGCTCTATGGCGTCGGCGACGCGGTGATCGGCATCAACCCGGCCACGGACAATCTCGAAGCCTGCATGCGGTTGATGGAGCTGTTCGATCGCCTGCGCCAGCGCTTCGACATTCCGACGCAGTCCTGCGTGCTCACCCATGTGACCACGTCGATCAAGGCCATCGAGGCGGGGGCGCCGCTCGATCTGGTGTTTCAGTCGATTGCCGGCACGGAAGCGGCCAACCGCGGCTTCGGCGTCGACCTTGCCGTACTCGACGAGGGTCGGCAGGCGGCGCTGTCGCTCAATCGCGGCACGGTCGGCAACAATGTGATGTATCTGGAGACCGGCCAGGGTTCGGCCCTGTCGGCGGATGCCCATCACGGCGTCGACGAACAGACGATCGAAGCGCGCGCCTATGCGGTGGCGCGCCATTTAAAGCCGCTTCTGGTCAACACCGTGGTCGGCTTCATCGGCCCGGAATATCTCTATGATTCCAAGCAGATCATCCGGGCTGGCCTTGAGGATCACTTCTGCGGCAAGCTGCTGGGCGTGCCGATGGGCGTCGACGTCTGCTACACCAATCACGCCGAGGCCGACCAGGACGACATGGACACGCTGATGTTCCTGCTGGGCAACGCCGGCGTCAACTTCCTGATCGCCGTGCCGGGCGCCGACGACGTGATGCTCAACTACCAGAGCCTTGCCTATCACGACATCGTCAGCCTGCGTCACCACTTCAACCGACCACCCGCCCCCGAATTTGAAGCCTGGCTGAAGCGCATGGACATGCTGGACGGCAAGGGGCGCCTTGCCCCGACCTCGCATGGCGCCGGCTTTTCCCGCAAACTCCTGGACTACAGGGCCTCCGCATGAGCAACGCCGTCGATTTCGATCCCTTCGCCCGCTTTCGCGCTGTGACGCGGGCCCGCATCGGCCTCGGACGCGTGGGCGACGGCTTGCCGACCCGGGCTGTGCTCGACTTCCAGCTGTCGCATGCGCGGGCCCGTGACGCGGTGCATGGGCAAGCGGACTTCGCCGCCCTGCGCAAGCGTCTGGCACCGCTCGGTGTACTGCACGTCCGATCGCGGGCGCGCGATCGGTCCACCTATCTGACCCGTCCCGACCTCGGTCGGCGCGTGCATCCCGACGATCTCGCCACGATCGAGGCCGGCGCCCATGACGTGGCCTTCGTGATTGCCGACGGACTGTCGGCCGCGGCGGTGGACAAGCAGGCCGAAGGCGTTCTCAAGGCGTGCCTCAAGCGCCTCGGCGACCTTCAAATTGCTCCGATCGTGCTTGGAGAACAGGCCCGTGTTGCCTTTGGCGACGAGGCGGGCGCGGCGCTTGGCGCACGCATCGTGGTGGTGCTGATCGGCGAACGACCGGGCCTCAGCGTACCGGACAGCCTCGGGGCCTATATCACCTTTGCCCCGGAAGTGGGGCGGCGCGACAGCGAGCGGAACTGCGTGTCGAATATTCATGCCGACGGTCTCAGCCACGAGGCCGCCGCCGACAAGATCGCCTGGCTGGTGCGGCAGGCACTGCATCTTGGGCTGACCGGCGTCGACCTCAAGGAAGATGCCGGCGCAAATGGTTTGATCGGCGGCGCCTGAAATCGGGCGCTCCTGGTGCAAGGCTCTTCAGCGCCACGCAAGGCGGCGCGAAGGCCGAACACAAGTCAGCTGCAGGCTGTTGCAGCACCGGATTATTGCCTCCCGCGTTTGCCTTTTCGAAAGCATGACCTCAAATAGCAATCGCAATATGTATCGTGACGACATCCGTTCACCTCAAATTATTTCCATTTCCATATCCGTAGCCTGACACAAGAAGACGTCAGCGAAGGCTATGCAGGATATCGGAGCAGACATCACGGAATGTGACCTGTCGCGAGACGGAGTCATCACGGGAAGATGGGTGAGCAAGCCCAAGTCACAGCCGGATTCCGCGGCGTCGGTGGACATGCTGTCCAGCCAGTTCGTGATCGGAACGCTGCTGATCCTGCTGCTGGGCAACCTGATCCTGGCACTCCTGCTGCCCGATATGCTCGAGAAGACCACGCTTCAGGCGGTCGAGCGTTCGAACCTGCAGGTGGCCGATCAGGTCAAGCTGACGCGCAAGTACTATTCCGAAAATGTGGTGGCGCGCATTCGCAAGGCTGGCGGGCCGATCACGGCAGACTGGGACTGGCGCAACAATCCCAATCACATTCCGCTGCCGGCCACCATGACGCTGGACCTCGGTGACCTCATGAAGTCGGCCGACACGCGGGTCGAGCTCTATAGCCCCTACCCGTGGCCGTCGCGTGCGACCCGCAAGATGGATGATTTCCAGTCCTCGGCCTGGGTGACGTTCCAGTCCGATCCCTTTGCGGTGGTGCAGCGCAGGGACGTGATCCACGGCAAGCGGGTCTTGCGCGTTGCCGTCGCCGACCGGCTGGTGTCGGAGGCTTGCGTCTCCTGCCACGACACGGACGTCAACTCGCCCAAGAAGGACTGGAAGCTCAACGACGTGCGGGCGGTGATGGAAGTCACCAAGGTGGTGGAACCGGACCTGGCCGCGGCCGAATTGCTCGGACACCATATTCTGCTCGGCACCTCGATCGCCTCGCTCATCGTGGCGCTGGCGCTGATGCTGATCAAGACGCAAGCGCAGATGCGAGCCCGCGAGCGCGACCAGATGTTCGCGCGCGTCACCGAAATGGCCTATATCGACACGCTCTCGGGCGTCGCCAATCGCGGGCGATTCATGGAGCTGGCGGGCGAACGCCTTGCCAAGGCCGAAACCAGTTTCGTCGCCCTGATCGACATCGATCACTTCAAGGACATCAACGACGACTTCGGACATGCCGCCGGCGACGAAGTGATCGTCGAGATCGGCCGTCGCCTCACCACCTTTGCCGGTCAGGGCATGACCGTTGGCCGCTTTGGCGGCGATGAGTTCATCCTGGCAGGTGCCATCCAGACCGGAGGCGCCACGCCACTCGACATTGCCAGGGATATCGTGGACCTGATCCACGAACCCATGCGTTACCGCGGCATTCTGCTGGACCTTTCGGCGAGCATCGGCTGCGCCGACAATGGCAGGGGCTTCAAGACGCTGCCGCAGATGATCGTCGATGCCGACGATGCGCTCTATCGGGCCAAGAATGCCGGCCGCAACCGCGCGGTCCAGTTCGATGAGGCCATCCATGACCAGCGGACACGGCGGCGGCGGATCGAAAAGCTCCTGCAGCAGGCGGTGACCGACGAGAGTTTCGAACTGCACTTCCAGCCGGTGCTGGATATCGGCTCGCGGCGGATCGTCGGAATGGAGGCGTTGCTGCGCCTGCGTGAGCCGGGCGGCAGCTACATACCGCCATCGGAGTTCATCCCGATCGCCGAGGACATGCGCCTGATCGTCGACATCGGCGCCCAGGTGATCCGCAACTCCTTGCGCATCGGCAAGAACTGGCCGGCCCCTGTCACCATCGCCATCAACCTGTCGCCGGGACAGTTCCTGACGCGCAGCTCCGACGGGCGCAATCTCGTGGAGACCATCCAGGCGGCCATTGACGAGACTGGCGTGCTGCCGATCCGCATCGTGCTCGAGGTGACCGAGAGCGTGCTGCTGGCCGACAGTGACGCGGTGATCAGCCAGCTGGAGTCGCTCAAGAGCATGGGCATCCGCATTGCGCTCGACGATTTCGGTTCGGGCTACTCCAGCCTCGGCTATCTTTGGAAGTTCGGCTTCGACGTGCTGAAGATCGACCAGTCCTTTGCCAAGGGCGTCCAGTCCAATCCGCAGCAGCTGGAGGAGATCGTCCGGTCGATCGTGTCGCTGTCGCATACGCTGGGGATGGTGGTGATCGCCGAGGGTATCGAGACCGATGGCGAGCGCGAGTTCTTCACCAATCTGGGATGCGATGGCTTGCAGGGCTATCTGATCGGCCGGCCGATGGCCACGGACCGCATCGCGCCCGTCCTGCTGCGAAACCTGAAGGAGGTTGCCGATGGTGCCGCACAGCGGCAGCTGGATTTCGGTCTCGAGGAATCGATCTACGCCTGGCGGCTGCGCCTAAGCAATCGCCACAACTGATCCCGGCGGTACAATTCCGTTGAACCTTGTGCCCGGACAACGTTCGGATTTCGCCTCGCTTCTAGTCTCCGCCGCATGAGCCCGGCTACGGGGCCTGACGACGGAGAAATCAGATGTTTTGCTACCAGTGTGAACAGACTTCGCGGGGAACCGGCTGCGTCAAGGTGGGCGCTTGCGGCAAGTCGCCGGAAGTGGCCGACCTGCAGGACGTGCTGGTGCACGCGGCCAAGCGCCTCGCCAGCCGCTATGCCGGCGTCGACGCCGCCGCAAGGCCGGCCGAACTGGCCGAACTCCTGGAAGACGCCCTGTTTGTCACTGTCACGAATGTGAACTTCGACGCTGACGCCGTGGTCGCACAGATCCGCAAGGTGGTGGCCGCCACCGGTGCCGCCGCTGCCGGTGTCGCCGCTGAAGCCGATCAGGCCGCGCTGGTCGCCTGGGCCGGTCCGTCGCAAATCCTGCCGCGCAAGGAGACCCTTGGCGAGGACGTCACGGGCCTGCAGGAACTGCTGCTTTATGGCCTCAAGGGCATGGCCGCCTATGCCCATCATGCCCGCCAGATGCATCGCGCCGACCCGGTCGTAGACGCTTTCACGGTGGAAGCGCTGGCCAAGCTCGACGCCAATGTCTCCGACATCAACGAACTGATCGGCCTCAATCTCAAGTGCGGCGAAGTCACCGTCAACGTTCTCGCCCTGCTGGACAAGGCACATACGGACACCTTCGGCAAGCCGGAACCGACCCCGGTCCTGATGGGCCACGTGCCGGGCAAGGCCATCCTCGTCTCCGGCCACGACCTCGTCGACCTCAAGGCGCTGCTCGAACAGACCGAAGGCAAGGGCATCAACATCTACACCCATGGCGAGATGCTGCCGGCGCATGGCTATCCCGAACTCAAGAAGTTCAAGCATCTGGTCGGCCATTTCGGCGGCGCCTGGATGCTGCAGCAGCGGGAGTTCCCCAACTTCCCCGGCGCCATCCTGATGACCACCAACTGCCTGATGAGCCCGTTCGAGACCTATGAGGGGCGCCTGTTCACCCGCAATCTCGTGGGCTGGCCCGGCATCAGCCATATCGAAGGCCGCGACTTCTCGGCCGTGATCGCCTCGGCGCTCGCCGCTCCGGGCTTCACCGACAGCGCCAAGACGGGCGAGCACCTGGTGGGCTTCGGCCACGACGCGGTGCTCGGCGTCGCCGACAAGGTGATCGATGCCGTCAAGTCCGGCGAGATCAAGCACTTCGCCCTGATCGGCGGCTGCGACGGTTCGGAAGGCGAGCGGTCCTACTATACCGATCTGGCCACCACGATCCCCAAGGACTGGGTGATCCTGACGCTGGGCTGCGGCAAATATCGCGTACTCGGCCATGATTACGGCACCGTCGCCGGCCTGCCGCGCCTGCTCGACATGGGCCAGTGCAACGACAGCTTCTCCGCCGTCAAGGTGGCGATGGCCCTGGCAGACGCCTTCAACTGCGGCCTCAACGACCTGCCGCTCTCCATCGTGCTCTCGTGGTTCGAGCAGAAGGCGGTCTGCGTGCTGCTGGCGCTCTTGCACCTCGGCGTCAAGAACATCCGCATCGGGCCGAAGCTGCCCGCCTTCGTGTCGTCCAACGTGCTGAAGGTGCTGGTGGATACCTTCAACCTGATGCCGGTCGGCGACGTCGACGAGGACATCAAGGCCATGAGCAAGGCGGCCTGATCCGGTAGATCTGACGAACAAATCGGCCGGACCTTTCCAGGGTCCGGCCGAAGTGCATTTCAGAGCGGGTGCGTCACGGCTGCGGCGTCACCTGATATTCGATCAGGACAAAGCGCTTCTCGATCGCCTTGACGGTGGCCGTGAAGCCGGCAACCTTGGCGACATCCTCGCCCGCCTTGGCCCAATCCGCCGGCTTGGCATGCGGATCGATGACGGCACCGGAGCCGGCCGAAAAGATGTCGCCCGAGGCGGTGAACAGACCGCCGCCCAGTTCCTCCATTCCGCTGACTTGCGAAAAGACGTAAGCCTCGCCGTCGGCAATGACCACCGGATAGCTGGCCTTGCGCCCGGTCACGATCTTCTGGTCGAAGTAGCGCAGCGTGACCTTGTCGACGAGCGCGGCGGCGGCGATCCCGGTTTCGCCGGACTCAGTCAGCTTCAACTCCTTGCGGGCGTTGATCAATATATGGTCGAGCGCAAAGGCCAGCATGGCGTCGTCGCTCAGCTGCCCCGCCGTGAAGCTGTTGAGATCCGCTTCCGAGAAATTGCTGAAAAAGGTGTCGAGCTGCTTCTTGAGCGCCGGAGCGGGTGTCGCGGCGTGCGCGAGGGACGCGGCTAGGAGTCCCAGGGTCGCCGCCAGCAGGAGCATAGTCGCGCGCACTGCGCCTTTGGCCAAATCACCAAGCCTGAAGCCGAGCATGTTGTTTCCTCCGGTGGGTCGCTTGACGGCGGTGCCCAGGCGCACGAACGCGGAAGGCCCCTGACGCGACGATTTACGGTGGACTCTCCCCAGTCGACCGGCCCCCGTACACCTAGCGCAAGGCTTGCGCTCGCAACATGTCCAAACCGCCTTGTGCGCCTCTCCTAGGTATTGGACACGAGGCCTTCGACAGCGGGCCAAACCTGGCGGTAGGCGCCAGGCTGATCGACCCCGACAATCTGCTCTTGCAATCATCGCGAGTCTTGCCACCTTTGTGTGAAAATACAAGGCATGCCTAAAAAATTCGCATACACGACTTGACGGCCTTGGCGGGGAGGCTTTAGGTTCGCCGGGACATAGGCACTTGAGGCCAAAAGCAATCGAGCTTCGTTGCCGCCCCGGAGGCGGTGCGGGGCTTTTTTTTCGCCTGAATTCCGCGGATTGGACGTATGGGACAGCGCAGGGACATACCGATCGGCATCATCTATTCGCAGGCCGGTGCCTACGAAGCGATCGGCCGTACGGCGCTGGCCGGCGCGCGGATGGCGATCGATGAAATCAATGCCGACGACAGCCTTGCCTTTCGCTTCGTGCCGCATGTGCGCGACCCGGAAGGACAGCTCGACCTCTATGCCCGCGCGGCGCAGGAGCTGGTGCGCGGCGAAGGCTGCAGCCATCTGATCGGCACCATCACCTCTTCGAGCCGCAAGGAGGTTCTACCGGTGGTGGAGCGGGCCGGCGCGCTGCTCTGGTATGCCTTCCCCTATGAGGGCTACGAAACGTCCGACAACGTGCTCTATCTCGGCGCCACCGCCAACCAGCATATAGTGCCGATGTTCGACTATGTGCTGCCGCGCTTCGGCTTGCAGCCCTATCTCATCGGTTCCAACTACATCTGGGGCTGGGAGATCAATCGGATCGCCCGCGAGATCGTGGCGGCAGCCGGCAGCGAGCCGGTAGGCGAGAGCTATCTGCCGCTCGGCGACACGGACGTGGACCACCTGATTGCGGCGGTCGAGGAACGGCGGCCGGACTTCGTGCTGTCCAACCTGATCGGCCCGTCGAGCTATGCCTTCATCCGCGCCTATGCCGAGCTCGGCCGTCGCAATCCGGACTTTGCCCCGGACGTGAGGCCGATCGTCAGCTGCAATCTCACCGAAGCGGACATCGACGCCATCGGGCCGGACGCAGCCGGAGTGCTGTCGACGGCCGTGTATTTCAACGGCGTTGAGGAAGGCACCACGGACAGCTTCCAGGCGGAAACCAGTCAATATTGCCGCCGTCCGTCGCAATGCTTCGTCGGCCCCTATACGGCGGTGCATATTCTCGCTCGCGCCATTGCGCTGGCGGATGGCGCGGCTGAGCCGGACGAAGTGCGACGGCTTGCCACGCAGACGGTATTCAAGAGTCTGTACGGCCCGATTTGCATCGATCCCAAGACCGGGCATAGTCACTTGCGACCCTATTTCGGCCGTGTCGGCGCCGATGGCGGCATTACCGTGCTGCATCGCGCCGAAACGCCGATCGCACCCGATCCCTATCTGGTGCGGCACGCTTCCGAGCGCGCCGCCGGGCCGGCAAAACCGGCGCAACCCTTTCACTTGAAGGTGGTCCGCTGATGGTCAACGCGCTCGCCAACCGCCCTCCCCTGCAACTCGCCAGCTGGCGCGCCGTGGTGCTGCATCCGCCGCATGCGGTGGCCGACGCCGTCGTCGCCCAGCTCGAACGCCTCGGCCTCACGGTGACGTGCCGCTGGCCGGATCTGCAGGCCGATGACGCCGGTGCGGACGTGGTGATCTACGATGCCGACATGGGCCATGACGGTCAGTTCCCTTGGGGACCGGGCGAAGCGCCGATGCCGCTGATCGCACTGATCGGCTCGGAAGCGCCGGGCCGCATCGGCTGGGCGCTGGCGCAGGGTGCCGATGCCCATCTTCTGAAGCCGATCCATTCGTCGGGCGTCTACAGTGCGCTTCTGATCGCCTCGCATGCCTTCGAGGCCAAGCGCCGGGCCGCGATCGAGATCCTGACCCTGAAGGATCGGCTCACCAAGCGCTCGGTGGTGGTGCGGGCGACGCTCATCCTGATGCAGGCCGAGGGGCTCGACGAGACGCTGGCCACCAAGCGCCTGCGCACGCTGGCCATGGAGAGCCGGCGAACCATCGAGGATATGGCCGAGGAGATCGTTCTCCGGCGCGGACTGCCACGCAGCGCAATCGGGCGCCCGGGCCGATCGGGAGTGTAAGGCGATGTGCCGTGACTGCAGCTACACCATTCACCGTTCGAACCATCATTTCGGCTGGAACAACGCCTTTGCGCCGGTCAAGACCATCACCCCGGGCGAGCGCCTGACCTTCGAGTGCCAGGATAGCTCGGGTGGGCAGATGACGCCGACGTCGGTGGTCGCCGACATCGGGGCCATGGACTTCGGCAAGATCAATCCGGTGACCGGTCCTGTCTACATCGACGGAGCCGAGCCCGGCGACGCCCTGGTGGTGCATATCGAAGAGTTTGATCCCTGCGGCTTCGGCTGGACGGCCAACATCCCCGGCTTCGGCCTGCTCGCCGACCAGTTCACCGAACCGGCGCTCAAGCTCTGGTCCTATGACAAGTCGCTGGCGCCGGCCGCCTGGTCGCCGCATGGCAAGGTACCGCTCAAGCCTTTCGCCGGCACGATCGGCGTGGCGCCGGCTGCGCCGGGATTGCACTCGGTGGTGCCGCCGCGCCGCGTCGGCGGCAATCTCGACATTCGCGATCTGGCTGCGGGCACCACGCTCTATCTGCCGGTGGAAGTGGCCGGCGCGCTGTTCTCGGTGGGCGATACCCACGCCGCGCAGGGCGACGGCGAGGTGTGCGGCACGGCGATCGAGAGCCGCATGGACGTGACGCTGTCCTTCGATCTCATCAAGGGCGCCAATCTGCGCACGCCGCGCTTCTCGACGCCCGGACCGGTGACGCGCCATCTCGACGTCGCCGGCTATGAGGTGACCACCGGCATCGGCAGTGATCTGTTCGAAGCCGCCCGACACGCGGTGGCCGACATGGTCGAGCTGCTGGCCAAGCGTACCGGCATGGCTGCCGTCGACGCCTACATGCTGTGTTCGGTGGCCGGCGACCTCAGAATCTCCGAAATCGTCGACCAGCCCAACTGGGTGGTGTCCTTCTATTTCCCCAACATCGTCTTCAACTGACAGGAGACCATCGTGACGACAGTCGAGGGCTTTGCCCCGTTTGGTGACTACAAGACCTGGTATCGCATCACCGGCGACCTCAAGAGCGGCAAGCCGCCGCTGTTCGTGCTGCACGGCGGCCCCGGCTGCACCCATGACTATGTGGACAGCTACAAGCTGGTGGCCGAGAGTGGCCGTGCCGTCATCCATTACGACCAGATCGGCAACGGCAAGTCGACGCATCTGCCGGAAAAGGGCGGCGACTTCTGGGTGCCGGACTTTTTCGTCGCCGAACTCAACAACCTGATCGACCATCTCGGCGTGCGCTCGGCCTATCACGTGCTCGGCCAGTCCTGGGGCGGCATGCTCGGGGCAGAGTTTGCCGTGCGCAAGCCGGCCGGCCTCAAGGGGCTGATCATCGCCAACTCGCCGGCGGAGATGAAGACCTGGATCTCGGAAGCCTATCGCCTCAGGAGCGAGCTGCCGCAGAGCGTGCAGGACGCCCTCCTCAAGCATGAGAAGGCCGGGACCACCGACAGCGCCGAATATCGCGCCGCCGAGACGGTGTTCAACGAGACCCATGTCTGCCGCGTCGTGCCGATGCCGCCGGAAGTCAAGCGCACCTTCGACGCCATTGCCGCCGACCCGACCGTCTATCACACCATGAACGGGCCGAACGAGTTCTACGTCATCGGCACCATGAAGGACTGGACGATCGTCGATCGCCTGCCCGCCATCGAGGTGCCGACGCTGCTGATCTCCGGCTATTTCGACGAGGCGACGCCCGCCACCGTCCAGCCCTACATGGAAAAGATCCGCGACGTGCGCTGGGTGAAGTTCCCCAACTCCAGCCATATGCCGCATGTGGAAGAGAAGGAGGCCTGCATCAAGGTCACCGTCGACTTCCTCGATGCGACCGACGCCGCCTGACCCTGCCCTTTACCGACGTCTCAATCATAACCAGAGGGAGTAATCCATGACGTGCCTTCCCACAGGATCCGCCCTGCGCCGTGGCCTTGCGGCCGCTGCCGGGCTGCTGCTTGCCTCGACCGCGCTGATGCACGGCGCCTCGGCTGCCGAGGACCGGGCCGCGCTGATGGCCGCCCATCGTGGCGGGACCATGCGTCTCGTCGCCAATGCGGCGGCGGGCACCATCGACCCGATGGTGAACTATACCTCGCAGTTCTGGCAGCTCTATCAGTCGACCTATGACGGCCTGCTGGCCTTCAAGCATGTGAACGGCACCGACGCCTTCACCATCGTGCCGGATCTGGCCGAGGAAGTGCCGGCCCCGTCGGCGGACGGCAAGAGCTACACCTTCAAGATCCGCAAGGGCATCAAGTTCTCGAACGGCCAGGACCTGACCGTCAAGGACGTGGTCGCCTCCTTCCAGCGCATCTTCAAGGTGGCGAGCCCGACTGCCGGCACCTTCTACAACGGCATCGTCGGCGCCGACGCCTGCCTCAAGACCCCTGCCGACTGCACGCTGAAGGACGGCGTTGTGGCTGACGAAGCGGCGGGTACGGTGACCATCAACCTCGTGGCGCCCGACTCCGAGTTCTTCTTCAAGCTGGCCGTGCCGCATGCCTCGATCCTGCCCGCCGACGCTCCGGCCAAGGACGTGGGCACGGCGCCGATCCCCGGCACCGGGTCCTACATGTTCGCATCCTATGATCCGAACACGCAGCTGAAGCTGGTCCGCAATCCGCATTTCAAGGAATGGAACGTCGACGCCCAGCCGGAAGGCTATGTGGACGAAGTGGACTATGACTTCGGCCTGACCGAGGAAGCCGGCATCACCGCCATCCAGAATGGCCAGGCCGACTGGCTGTTCGATCCGCCGCCGGCCGACCGTCTGCCGGAGCTCGGTTCGAAGTTCCAGAACCAGGTGCACATCAACAACCTGATGGCCTTCTGGTATGCGCCGCTCAACACCAACCTGGCACCATTCAACGACGAGCGCGTGCGTCAGGCCCTCAACTATGCCGTCGATCGCGACGCGCTGGCCGGCCTGTTCGGCGGCTCGGTGCTGGCCGATCCGACCTGCCAGATCCTGCCGCCCGGCTTCCCTGGATACAAGCCGAGCTGCGTCTACACCCAGGATCCGGGCGAGGCCTGGAGCGCGCCGGACATGGACAAGGCCAAGGAACTGGTCGCCGCCTCCGGCACCGCCGGCCAGAAGGTGACGATCATCACCGAGGACACTGCCGTGTCCAAGGCCATCGGCACCTATCTGCAGAGCGTGCTGAACGATCTGGGATATGACACCTCGGTGAAGCCGATTTCGGCCAACATCCAGTTCACCTACATCCAGAACACCAAGAACAACGTCCAGATCTCCATCAGCCAGTGGTTCCAGGACTATCCGGCTGCTTCGGACTTCCTGAACATCCTGCTCAGCTGCGCCTCGTTCACGCCGGGCTCCGATGCCTCGATCAACATCTCCGGCTATTGCAACAAGGATCTCGACGCCAAGATGAAGAGTGCCCTGGCGCTGGCCGTGACCGATCAGGCCGCCGCCAACGAGGAATGGTCCAAGATCGACGCCGCCTTCATGGAAAAGGCGCCGCTCGTGCCGCTGTTCAACCCCAAGCGCGTCGACTTCGTCTCGGGCCGTCTCGGCGGTTACACCTTCTCGAGCGTGTTCCAGTGGCTGTTCGCCAATGCCTGGGTGAAGTGATCTCGCTCTGAGAGACTGACCTGAAATCCCTGGGACGGGACCGCATGCTGCGGCCCCGTCCGCCTCTCCCGGTGTGGCCTCTCCACCTGAGCCCTATTTGAATGACAGACGCAACTTCGCCTTCCGAGACCCCAGCCGCCGCCGGCACCGCGACGGGGCGCCCCCAAAGCCCGTTTCGCAGGGCCATGGTCAAGCTCTGGTATGACCGCGCCGCCATGATCGCAGCCTCCGTATTGGTGGCCATCGTGATCACCTGCCTCCTGGCCCCCGTCTATGCCAAGTATGTTTCCGGCACCGATCCCTTCCGCTCCAGCCTGTCGGCCAAGATCATGATCGACGGCAAGCGCGTGCCGGTGATGGCCCCGTCCACCGAGGGCCTCGGCCTCGGCGTGACGCCGATCGGTCCCACCTTCGGCGCGAAATACATGCTCGGTGCCGACACGCAGGGGCGCGATGTCGCCGCCCGCCTGCTCTACGGCGGCCGCAACTCGCTGTTGATCGCCGGTGCCGCCACGCTGGTCTGCCTGTTCTTTGCGACGCTGATCGGCGTCACCTCCGGCTTCTTCGGCGGGGCGACCGACGTGGTTCTGTCGCGCTTTCTCGACGTGCTCTGGGCCTTCCCGGTCTATCTGCTCGCCATTTCGCTCTCGATCATCCTGATCGCGCAGGGGCTCACCATCGGGCCGTTCACCATTGAATCGGGCAGCCTGCTGCTGCCGATCGGCATCATCGGCGTCATCTACGTGCCTTACGTGGCGCGTCCGGTGCGCGGTCAGGTGATCGCGCTCAAGCGGTCGGAATTCGTACTGGCCTCGATCGGCCTCGGCATACCGCGCTGGCGCATCCTGTTCTTCGACATCCTGCCCAACGTGACCACCACGCTGATCGTCTTCGTGCCGCTGATGATGGCGCTGAACATCGTCACGGAATCGGCCCTGAGCTTCCTGTCCATCGGCGTCCAGCCGCCGGACGCCAGCTGGGGCACCATCATCCAGGAAGGTCAGGGGCTGCTCTACAATCGCCCCATGGTGTCGGTGGCGCCCGGCATTGCCATCGTCATCACCGTGCTGGCGCTCAACATTCTGGGCGACGGCGTGCGGGACGCCTTCGACCCGCGTTCCAAACTGCGTCCGAGGTAAGCCATCATGATCACCGCCCTTATCCGGCGCCTTGCCGAAATGGTCTTCGTGATGGTCGGCATCTCCGTCATGGTGTTCCTGATCTTCTTTGCCACCCCCGGATCGGACCCCGCCGCGCGCATCGCCGGCCGCAATGCGACCCAGGAAGCCGTGGCGCAGGTGCGCGTCGACTTCGGCTTCGATCGGCCGCTGCCGGTGCAATATGTGCTGATGATGAAGCGCCTGTTCGTCGACCGCGACCTCAAGTCCTTCGTCAACCGCGGCCAGAATGTCATTCCGCAGGTGCTGGAGGCGACGCCGATCACGCTGTCTCTCGTCTTCGGCGCGGCCGTCCTGTGGGTGATCGGCGGCCTCGCCGTCGGCGTCATCGCGGCGGCAACGCAAGGCAGCCTGATCGACCGAACGCTGATGGTGCTGGCGCTGATCGGCGTGTCCATGCCGGTGTTCTGGTTCGGCGAGGTGATGAACCTGCTGTCGCAGGCGCGCTTCCACGACACCTGGCTGTTCTCCTGGGTACCGGCGCTTGGCTACAAGCCGCTGTCGGAAGACCCCTGGGGCTGGTTCAAGACGCTGGTGATCCCCTGGTTCTCGCTGGCGGTGCTCTACATCGGCATCTACGGCCGCGTGCTGCGCGCCAATCTTGTCGAAGCCTATCAGGAGGACTTCATCCGCACGGCCCGTGCCAAGGGCCTCAGCCCGGCCCGCGTGATGCTGCGACACGCGCTGCGCACGTCGCTGATCCCGTTCATCACCATGTTCGGCCTCGACTTCGGCGTACTGGTGGGCGGTTCGGCGCTGCTGACCGAGGTGGTGTTCGGTCTCAACGGCATTGGCCGGCTCACTTATATCGCGCTGCAGAACCTCGACCTGCCGATGATTCTCGCCACCGTGATCTACGCGTCCTTCTTCGTGGTGCTGGCCAATGCGGTGGTGGACTTCATCTACATCTTCGTTGATCCGCGCATGCGTGAGGCCTGATCCATGACCGACCCCATCCGCCCTGCCCTGCTCGACGTCGACCACCTCAAGGTATCCTTCGCCACCGACCGGGGCCGTGTGACCGCCATCAACGATGTGTCCTTCCGCATCGACGACGGCGAGTTCGTCGCCATCGTCGGCGAGTCCGGCTCGGGCAAGACCGTGTCGCTCTTGTCGATCCTCGGCCTCACCGACCGGCGCACCACCTTCGTCGAAGGAACGGCCGCGTTCCGCGGGCGCCCCATCCTCGGGCTGCCCGATCGCGAGCTGCGTCGCATCCGCGGCAAGCAGATCGCCTTCATCCCGCAGGATCCGCTGACGGCGCTGACGCCGGTGCACACCATCGGCTGGCAGATCGTCGAGCAGATCCGCACCCACGAGACCGTCTCCAAGGAGGCGGCGAAGAAGCGGGCGATCGAACTGCTCGACGAAGTGGGCCTGCCCAACCCCGCCGCAGCCTTCGGGCGCTATCCGCACCAGCTCTCCGGCGGCATGCGCCAGCGGGCGGTGATCGCCATGGCGCTGTCCTGCAACCCCGCCCTGCTGGTGGCCGACGAGCCGACGACGGCACTGGACGTGACCGTGCAGGCGCAGGTGCTGGATCTGCTCAAGCGGCTACGGCGCGACCATGGTTCGGCGATCATCCTGATCACCCATGACATGGGCGTGGTGGCCGAAGTGGCCGACCGGGTGATGGTGATGTATGCGGGCCGGGTCATCGAACGCGGGACGGCGCGCGAGATCTTTGCCGCGCCCGAGCATCCCTATACCTGGGGCCTGATGGCCTCGATCCCGCCGGTGGAGGGGCCGCGACCGCATCGTCTGCCCTCGATCCCCGGCACGCCGCCGACGCCGGCCAACATCCCGCCCGGCTGTGCCTTCGCCCCGCGCTGTGCCCATCGCTTTGCGCCCTGTGCCGGCCTGCCGCCGGCGCTGTCGGCCAGCGGGCATGACGCCTTCTGCTTCCTTGATGACAACGCCCGCGCTGCCGGCCGGGCCGCTCTTTTCGCTGCGCCGGAGACCGCCGCATGACCCCTTCCAAGGCGACACCGCTCCTCGAAGCGCGCGAGCTTTCCAAGCGCTACATGGTCGGCAAGACCTTCATGCCCGGCTCCGGCCGGGCCGTGCACGCGGTCGACAAGGTTTCACTGTCGGTGTGGGCCGGCGAGACCGTTGGCCTGGTGGGTGAATCGGGTTCGGGCAAGTCGACGCTCGGCCGCTGCCTCACCCGCCTCTATGACATCTCCGGCGGCCAGCTGCTCTATGAGGGCGAGGACATTTCGGAGGCGACCGCGCGCGAGCTGCTGCCGATCCGGCGCAAGATGCAGATGATCTTCCAGGATCCCTCTGCTTCGCTCAATCCGCGCCGTCGGGTGCGCGACATGCTGGCCGAGCCGCTGGCCGTGCACAAGATCCGGCCGCGCAACGAGATCGGTGACCGTCTGGCCGAACTCATGGGCCTCGTCGGCCTGCCGGTGGAATATCTCGACCGCTATCCGCACGAGTTCTCCGGCGGCCAGCGCCAGCGTATCGGCATCGCCCGGGCGCTGGCCATGGAGCCGCAGCTGATCGTCGCCGACGAACCGGTGTCGGCGCTGGACGTGTCGGTGCAGGCGCAGGTGGTCAACCTGTTCGCCGACCTGCGCGAGCGGCTGAACCTCACCTATGTGTTCATCGCCCATGACCTCGGCGTCGTCCGGCAGGTGTCGACCCGCGTGGTGGTGATGTATCTCGGCACCATCGTCGAGATGGGCGAAACGGAGAGCCTGTTCGCCGCCCCGGCCCATCCCTATACCCGGGCACTGCTGTCGGCCATCCCGCGCCTGTCGGCCTCCGGCGAGCGCATCGTGCTGGAGGGCGACCTGCCGAGCCCGCTCGATCCGCCCAAGGGCTGCGTCTTCTCGACCCGCTGCCCGCTCGCCACCGATCTCTGCCGCAACGAGCGGCCCAAGCTGACCGCCGGAGCCAACGGTCGGTCGGTCGCCTGTCACACGCCGCTTGCGAGCTAGCACTACAGTTGCTGATTTGTCAGGCGTGGCGAAAGGGGTGATTTTCGAGCATCGGAGCGAAGCGTACATTTGAGTACGTGAGCACCGAAGCGCAGAAAATTGCCTCTTGCAGACCGGCATCACAAATATTGCAACTGTAGTGCTAGGCGGGCCTGCGCCGGAAAGCCTTCGCCGATCCGTTTCACAAGGCCTGATCGGCGGCGGCCAGAGGCGACCAACATGTCGCGACAGAAGCGCGAAAGGCACGCGAAACCAGATTATCCACCGTTGCGTCCGCAAGTCGGCGCAGCCTCACGGACGAGCGACCTGCCGTCGGTGGAGCTGCGCGCTCATTGCCGCAATTCCCGGTCGCCACGGGGCCGGAAATGTTCCGGCATTGCGGCCTTTTCAAATGCATTCCACCGAAAATAATTCTTCTTCAGATTGCGGAAAAGCCTGCCGCGCACCCGGCAATTTTTGCCGGGTACACCGGCGTGCCTTGTGGCGAATCAGTGTAGACTATATTGATTCTGCAAGGTTTTACTGATTGGCACGCGGCTCGCTGTTGGTATCGATCTTGCGACTGGACGCGTGACCTTCAGATCTCGAGCTCCATGTGGGGACGGCGGTGACTTCAGTTTCGGCCTCGACGTCGATTTACCGGACCTATTCGACGACGCAAATCGCCGCGCTGACGACGACCGAAATCGCGTCCATGAGCTATGCCGACATTTCGGCGCTGCAGGCGACGCAGCTGCAGGCCATGTCGCCCGAACAGGTCGCCGCTTTCACCAGTACGCAGCTGAATTTCAGCGCGGCGCAGATGGCCGTGTTCAACGCGGCCCAGATCACCGCCTTCGACCCGTCCGAGATCGCCGCGCTCAGCACCACGCAGATCCGCTCCCTGACGGCGACCGAGCTGCAGGCGCTGACCGAAAGCCAGTTCGCGGCGATCACCCCGACGCAGCTCGGCGCGATGACCACCGTGCAGGTGCGCAGCCTGACCACGACGCAGATCGCGTCGCTGTCGGCGACGCAACTGGCGGGCCTCTCCAGCTCGCAGACGGCGGCGCTGACCACAACGCAGATCGCGGCCCTGACGACGGGCGAGGTGGCCAATCTCTCCACCACGCAGATCAAGTCGCTGCCGCGCACGTCCCTCACCATGCTCGTCGAAACGCAGGTGGATGCGCTCGACGCCACGCAGATCGGTTCGCTGACGTCGGCGCAACTCGGCTGGTTGACCACGACGCAGATCGGCTTCCTGTCCGCCGATGACATTCAGGCGCTGAAGTCGACGCAGCTGGCGGGCCTCTCGACAACGCAGATCGACGCCCTGGGGTCGACGGCGCTGACCTCCCTGAGCGCGTCGCAGTTGCCCGGCCTGCCGCAGGCGGTAATCGCCTGGCTCGACACGACGACCTTCCGCGGGCTCGATGCCACGCAGATCGGGGCGCTGACCACCACGCAGATCCGCGTTCTGAAGACGACGCAGGTGCAGGCGCTGAGCGAACAGCAGATCGGCGCCCTCAAGGCGACCCAGATTGCGGCCCTCAGCACCACGGTAGCTTCGGCGCTGTCGACCGATCAGGTGGAAGCGCTGTCGACGACACAGATCGGAGCGCTCAGCACCTCGTCCATCGCGGCCCTGGTGGGCACACAGGTTGCCGTTCTGGGCGAAACGCAGATTGCCGCCCTGTCGGTGACGCAGGCCGCCGCTCTCACCCGCAAGGCGCTGTCGGCGCTGGACGAGACCCAGATCCAGTCGCTGGCACTCACCCAGATTGCGGCGCTGACGTCGACGGCGCTCGGCGGGCTGTCCGATACGCAGGTCGCCGCCCTGACGGACGACCAGCTCGCGACGCTGACGCGGACCCAGATCGTCGGCCTGACGACCTCGAGCCTCGACGGTTTGTCGACCTCGGACATCGCTGCGATGACCACCACGCAGCTGATGGGTCTATCGGCAACCGATATCGGCAGTCTCGAGATCACCCAGTTCAACGCGCTCGATCCGATGCAGATTGCTGCACTCACGTCGGCGCAGGTGAAGGGCTTGACCGACGAGCAACTGCAGTCGCTCAGCGGCAGCCGCCTGAACGCGCTTTCCAGAACGGCCATCTCCGGTCTGACGACAACACAG
Organism: Oryzibacter oryziterrae; assembly: GCF_021864535.1. Taxonomy (GTDB): domain Bacteria; phylum Pseudomonadota; class Alphaproteobacteria; order Rhizobiales; family Pleomorphomonadaceae; genus Pleomorphomonas; species Pleomorphomonas oryziterrae. The sequence goes on along the minus strand of NZ_JAKJIC010000002.1, from coordinate 410,178 downwards.
GTTTCGCTGCTGACCACCGCGCAGGTCGCCGCCCTGTCGCTCGATCAGATCGCCGGGTTCGCCGTCTCCGAGATAGCGGCGCTGACCGACGGGCAGATGGCCGCGCTGCGCACCGACCAGGTTGCGGCCCTGACCAGCACGCAAGTCGGCGGCCTCACCAAGTCCGAAGTCGCGGCGCTGTCCACCTCGCAGCTTCAGGTCCTGTCGGTCACACAGATCGCGTCGTTGAGTGCCTATGCGATCTCCGGATTGACCACGACGCTGGCGGCGGCGCTGTCGAGCGATCAGATGCAGGCAATGGCCACGACCCAGGTCCGGGCACTCAACGCCGATTCCATCGCCGCGCTGTCCACCACGGCACTTGCCGCGCTCTCGGCGACGCAGTTCAAGAGCCTGACACCCGCCAACCTCGGCTCGCTCGATGCCACCCAGTTTGCGTCCCTGACGACGACCCAGCTGTCGATCCTGACGGCCTCCCAGGTCAGCGGTCTCAGCCAGGAAGAGCTGAGCTTGTTGACGGGCACACGGCTCGACGCGCTGACGTCCACGGCGATCGCGGGATTGACGTCGACGCAGATCCGCCAGCTCGACCTCGACCAGATCACCGCGCTCTCGACGACGCAGATGCAGGGCTTGTCGGTCGTCGCACTCAACACCCTGTCGACGACCCAGCTGGCAGTGCTGGCCGATACCCAGCTGCAGGCCTTGCGGACGGCGCAGATTGCCGGACTGAGCGGCACCGAGCTCACGCGCTTTTCCACCGAACAGCTCGACGCCTTGTCGCGCGCGCAGCTGGCCGCCATCGATCCGGGCGCCTTTGCCAGCCTGACCACGACGCAGATCCTGTCGCTCGACACGACGCAGATCTCGGCCCTGACCGACGGGCAGGTGGCCTCGCTCAGCGACACGCAGCTGGTGGTGCTGACCTCGACCCAGCTGGCGCGGATGGATGTCACGCAGATCCGGGCGCTGACATCCACGTCCATCAGCCAGCTCGCCAACAGCCAGATCGATGCGCTCAGCACGACGCAGTTCAATGCGCTGACCGGGACCCAGATCAACGGTCTCGTGGACACGCAGCTGGCGGGGATGACGACGACCCGGCTGCAGATGCTGACCTCGGGCCAGATCGGCGCCCTGACGATCGGCCAGATCAAGCAGCTGACGACGGACCAGATCGCGGCGCTGACGGTCATCCAGACGCGCGGCCTCAGGTCGGCCCAGATCAACGCGCTGGACGCCGAGCATGTGGGCGCCCTCTCGACGACGCAGCTCGCGGCCCTGTCGAGCACGCAGATCAAGGGACTCGGCGACGACAATGTCGCAAACCTCACGGCGGCGCAGATTGCTGCGCTGGCGACCAGCCAGATTGCCACCCTCGCCGGTTCGGCCGTGGCGGGGCTCAATGCCACGCAGATCGATGCGTTGAGCAACTCGCAACTGAGCGCCATGACCGGGGCGGCCGTCAACTCGCTGACCACGACGGCGATTGCCGCGCTCACGTCGGATGATCTGGCGCAGTTCACCACGACGCAGTTCCGCGCACTGTCGACAACGGCCCTGGCGGCCCTCACCACCACCCAGCTCACCGCCCTTGGCACGACGCAGATCGCCGGTCTGTCGGCAGCGCAGGTGGCTGCGCTCAGCACCACCCAGCTGGCGGCGCTGACCTCGGACCAGTTCCACGCGCTGACGTCGACCGAGTTCTCCGCGCTGACCACCACGCAGGTCGCCTCGCTGACCACCGGCCAGATCGACGCCATCAGCGAAACGCAGATGCGCGGTCTGACGACGACGGCCTTGAGTGCCTTCAACGAGACCCAGCTGGCCGAACTCAGCACGACGCAGATCGCCGCGTTGTCAGGGGCCCAGATCAAGGGACTTGGTACGGACTTCCTTGCGGGACTGGAGGCGACACAGTTTGCGGTGCTGAACGCAACCCAGCTCGCCGCTCTCTCCAGTGCGGCAATTTCCGCGCTGGCGGCAACGCAGATGGGCGCGCTCACCACCACCCAGATTGGTGCGTTGAGTGCGACAGCGATCAGCGCCCTGCCGGCGGACGTGATCAAGGCACTGACCGTTACCGCGCTCGGCGCGCTGTCGACAACCCAAGTGAAGGCGCTGGCGACGACGGCCTTCCGGGCGCTCACCACGACACAGTTCGCCTCCCTGTCGACCACGCAGATCGCCGCGCTGACCAACACGCAGGTGGCAAACCTGACCGATGAGGAACTGTCGACGCTGACGGGCACGCGCCTTGTGGCGCTGAGCTCGACACAGCTCGGCAGCCTGACCACCACGCAGATGGGACTTCTCAGCGCGACACAGCTGGCCGGCCTCAGCACGACGCAGATCCGCGGGCTCAAGCCGGCGGAAGTCGGTGCCCTGTCGACGGCGCAGATGGCCGTGCTCAGCACGACGCAGATCGCCGCGTTGAGCCGCTCCCAGGTGTCCGGCCTGAACGACAGCCAGATGACCAATCTGACGCCCGAGCAGCTCGGCACGCTGAATGCGACGCAGCTGTCCGGCCTGTCGTCGACGGCTGCGTCCGGCTTCACGGCCAGCCAGATAGCCGCGCTGTCCTCGACGCAGTTGGCGGCGCTCACGGCGCTTGCGATCAATGCGATCCCGGCCGGCGTGGTGCAGGCGCTGTCGGGCAGCATCATCGCCAGCCTCTCGACGGCGCAGATCAAGGGACTGTCGGTCACGGCCGTCGGCGCCTTGACCACGACACAGGTCACGGCGCTGACGTCGACGCAGATCGGCGCGCTGGAGCCGACGCAGATTGCCGCGCTCACCAATGATCAGATCGACACGCTGGGCGCCGACCAGTTCGCGTCTCTGACCTCGACGCAGGTGGGGGCGCTCCAGGCGACGCAGATCAACGCCCTCGACGCCACCGAGCTCGGGCAGCTGTCGACCACCCAGATGAAGGGCTGGACCGCCACGGAAGTGGCCAACCTGTCGACCACGCAGCTCTCGGCCCTGTCGGACAGCCAGCTTGGGGCTCTGTCGGTCTGGGCCATGGCGGGGCTGACGCAGACGCAGCTTGCCGCCTTCACCGACGCACAGTTCGGCGCCCTGTCGACCTCTCAGATCAGCGCCCTGACCTCGACTGCGCTCGCCGGCATCGGCAGCACGGGCATAGCGGCCTTGAGCACGCGCCAGATTGCGGCGCTGAACTCGACGCAGGTGGCTGGCCTCTCCGACACACAGATGCCGCTCTTGTCGACGACGCAGCTCACCGCCCTGACTCGAACGGCCATTGCGGGCATGACCGCAACCCAGCTGGCGGCGCTGACCGCGACGCAGCTTTCGGTGCTGTCGTCGACACAGATCTCCGCGTTGGCGGCCAGCACCATCGCCGGTCTGACGCCCGTGCAGATCAATGCCCTGGCGGCGACGCAGCTTGCGGCGCTGACCGCGGCTGAACTCGGGGCCATGAGCACGACGCAAGTGGCCGCCTTTGCCACGAGCCAGATTGCCTCGCTGACCACCACGCAGGTGCGCGGCCTTACCGCAACGGAGATCGGCGCGCTCACCACCAGTCAGGTCGCCCACCTGACGACGCAGCAACTGTCGGCGCTGACGATCACCCAGATCGGCGGCCTGACCGACGACCAGCTGTCGGCGTTGAACACGTCGCAGATGAATGCGCTGTCTGCGGCGCAGGTGCGCTCGCTCACCACCACGACACTGGCCGGCATCGAGCGGACCGACATTCCGGCTCTCACCACCACGCTGATTGCGACGCTGACCTCGACGCAGCTTTCCAGCCTCACCGAGACGCAGATTGCCGCCTTCACCACCACCCAGCTGCAAGCGCTGACCACCACGACGATTGCCGGTCTGGCCGCAACGCAGGCGGCGGCGCTGACCGTCACCGGGCTCAGGGCCTTGAGCACGACGCAGATGGGCGCCCTGACGTCATCGGCACTGTCGGCACTGACGGTCACCGAGATGGCCGCCCTGACGACGACCCAGCTCGGAGCGCTCAGCACCACGGCGCTCGGCGGGCTTGCCGATACGCAGATCGCGGCGCTGACCACGACGCAACTCGGCAGCCTGGCGACAACGCAGTTTGCGGCCCTCTCCGCCAATGCCGTCAGCGGGCTCACGGCAACCGAACTGGCGGCGCTGTCGGTGACGCAGATCGCCAGCCTGACCGCCACCCAGGCCGGCGCGCTGACGGCGACGCAGGCGGGCCTTCTGCGGACAACGCAAATGCAGGCGCTGTCGGCCACCGCCATTTCCGGCCTGTCGGCCACGGCGCTCGGCGCGCTGACCGTCACTCAGGTGGACACGCTGACCACCACGCAGGTGGCCGCCCTGTCGCCGGGTGCGATCTCCGGCCTGACGCGCACCCAGATCGCCAGCATGGCGCAAACCCAGCTGTCGGCGCTGTCGACGACCCAGATCAGTGCCTTTACCGGCACGCAGATCGCCAGTCTCGACGCCGACCAGATCGCCGGCATGGATACGACGCAGATCCGTGCGCTGATCGGTGCGGCCATCGCCGGCATGAGCGAGACGGCCGTCGCGGCGCTGTCGACGACGCAAGTAGCCAATCTTACGGCGACACAGGTGGCCGCCTTTGCCAGCTCGCAGATCAAGGCGCTGACCACCACCCAACTCGGGGCGTTGACCACCACCGCCGTCGCCGGCCTCGATGCGTCGCAGCTCGGGGCTCTGACGCCGACGCAAGTGACGGCGTTGTCGACCTCGCAAATCGCGGCGCTGGACGCCAGCGAAGTGGCGGGCCTGTCGACGGCGACGCTGAAGGCGCTGACCGCCACGCAGATTGCCGCGTTGACCGCCACCGAACTCGGGGGCCTCTCGACCACCCAGGCGGCGGCACTGACAACGACGCAGGTGGCCGCCTTCGGCACGTCGCAGATCAAGGGATTGACCTCCGACGCCCTGGGCGCGCTGACCGCGACGCAGCTTGCCGGCCTTTCGTCCAACCAGATTGCGGCACTGACCACGACGCAGCTGACCGGTTTGGGCTCGCTGCAGGTGGCCGCTCTTGCGGCAACGCAGATCGCGGCGCTGACCAAGCCGCAGGTGGCGGCGCTGACCAACAGCGCGCTCGACGGGCTCGCGGCAACCCAGATGGCCGCGCTGACGGCGACACAGGCCTCGGCGCTGACGCCCAGCCAGCTGGCCGATTTCAGTTCGACGCAGATTGCCGCCCTCAGCATCGCCCAGGTGGGCGTGCTGAACTCGACCCAGGTCGGCGCGCTGACCAGCACGCAGCTGGCGGCGTTGACCACCACGCAGCTCGCAGCGCTGATGACCACGCAGGTGGCGGCGCTGAGTTCGACGGCGATCGCCGGGCTGACCGCGACCGAGGTCGCCGCGCTGGCGCCGACGCAGCTGGCTTCGCTGACGGCCCTCCAGTTTGCCGGGATGACCTCGGCCCAGGTGCGGGCCTTCTCCACGACGCAGCTCGCCAGCCTGACAACGACGCAACTGTCGGCGCTGACCGACGTCGGCCTCGACGGCCTGACGGTGACCGGCGTCGCGGCCCTGTCCACCACCCAGATCGGATCGCTGACGGCGACGCAGCTGTCCTCGCTGGATGAGACGCAGATTTCCGCCTTTGCCGCCGCGCAGATCGCCACGCTGTCGACGGCGCAGATTGCCGGCCTCACCAATACGCAGCTGACCGCCATCAACGCGACGCAGTTTGCCGCGCTGACGACGACCCAGCTTGGGGCGCTGACCGGCACGGCCTTCTCCGGCCTGACCACCAGCCAGATCGCCAGCCTCAGCAACACCCAGATCGCGGCGCTGACCACTTCGGAACTGGCCGCGCTCAAGGCCACGCAAGTGACGACGCTGAGCGCGTCCCAGCTCGCCGCCTTCACCTCCACGCAGTTGCGGGCGCTGACGCCGACCGCCATCGGCCAGATGACCACGACGCAGATGTCCAGTCTTTCGGCCGACAGTCTTGCGTCGCTGACCACCACGCAAATGACCGGCCTTGCAGACACGCAGACCGCCAACCTGACACCGACCCAGCTTGCCAGCCTTGCCGCCACACAAATGGCAGCGTTGACGACGGCGGCGCTGGATGGCCTGACGACAACGCAGGTGGCGGGCCTTGCCACGACGCAGCTCAACGCCCTCACCGCTGCGCAACTGGCTTCGCTCGCCTCGACCCAGGCGGCGGCGTTGACCGGCACCCAGATCCGCGCGCTGAACACCACGGCCATCGCCGGCCTCGGCACGACGCAGGTCAGCGCGCTGTCGGCCGGCCAGATCGCCAACCTGTCGGCCAACCAGATTGCCGCGCTGACGGTGACCGCCGTGCGCGGTCTCGCGGCGACACAGCTGGCTTCGCTGAGCAGCACCCAGTTCAATGCTTTGACGGCTACGGAAATCGGTAGCCTCACCTCGACGCAGCTCGCCGGACTGACGACAACGCTGATCGCCAGCCTGACGGCCACCCAGATATCCGGCCTCGGCTCGACCGGCCTTGCGGCACTGACATCGAGCCAGCTGGCGGCGCTGTCCACCACCCAGATGTCGGCGCTTCCAACGGCAAGCCTCGCAGGCCTCTCGGCGGCGCAGGCGGGTGGGCTGACCACGACGCAGCTGACGACGCTGTCAACGACCCAGATTGCAGCGCTCTCCACCACGGGCGTCTCGGGCCTGTCAGCCGCGCAGATCGATGCCTTGTCCAGCCGCCAGTTCACGGCGCTGACCGCCGGGCAGATCGGCGCGCTGACATCGACCCAGCTGGCCAGCCTTGACAGCACGCAGATCGGGCTTCTGACCACCACGGCCGTTGCCGGCCTGACCTCGAGCCAGGTGGCACAGCTTGCCGCCACGCAGATCGATGCGCTAGCGACCACACAGATTGCCGCGCTGTCCACCAACGCCGTGACCGGTCTGTCGGCCACCGAGATCAACGCGCTGGACGGCACGCAGGTGAGCGCACTGACGGCAACACAGATCGGCGCCTTGACCACCACGCAGGTCGCGGGCCTCGCCCCCGAGACGATCGCAGCGCTGACGACGACGCAGATGCACGGTCTCGGAGCCACCGCCATCGGCGCGTTGACCGTGGGCCAGATCGGGGCGCTGTCGACCAAGCAGGTTTCGACCCTCACCACGGGCGAACTTGCCGGTCTCAACGCCACCCAGCTCGCGGCCTTTGCCGATACCCAGCTGGCGACGCTTTCCACCACCCAGCTTGCCGCCCTGTCGACCGCCGCCGTGCGGGGTCTGACGCCGGCGAATTTCGCCGCGCTGTCGACGCAGCAGCTGACGAGCTTCACGACCACGCAGATCGGCGCCTTGACCACCACGCAGGTGGCAGGTCTCACCACGGGCCAGCTTGCGACGCTGACAACCACCGAGATCAGCGGTCTTGCCGGCACTGGTGTCGCCACCTTGTCCTCGACGCAACTCGGCGCGCTGACGACCACGCAGATCTCCGCCTTGTCGGCCACCGGCATTGACGGCTTGACCGCCACGCAGCTCGCCTATCTGTCGACAACCCAGCTTGCCGCGCTCGGCCCGGCGCAAGTTGCCGCCCTGTCCAGCGCGGCCATTTCGGGTTTGACCCAGACCGAGCTGGCCTCGCTGTCCACGACCCAGTTCAAGAGCCTGTCGGTGACGCAGGTGGCCGCCTTCACCACCAGCCAGATCGCCGCCCTGACCACCACACAGGTGGGCATGCTGACGGCGACGGAGATGAGCGGCCTCACCTCCTCGCAGGTGGCGGCGTTGCGGTCGACCCAGCTGGCCAGCCTGTCGACCACGCAGATCGCGGCGCTCTCCACCTCCGGCCTGGCCGGACTGACGGCGACGCAGGTGCCGCTCCTCACCACGACGCAGATTGCCGCGTTGACGCGCACCGAGATGGGAGCGCTCACCTCCACCGCTGTGGCGTCGCTGACGCCCGACCAGTTCTCGGCGTTGACGTCCACGCAATTTGCGAGCCTGTCGGCGACCGGCGTCATGGGGCTGACGGCGACGCAGGTTGCGGCGCTGACCACGACGCAGATCGACCTGCTCACCGCCACCGAGCTTTCCGGCCTCACGCCGGCGCAAGTGGGGGCGATGTCGGTGACGCAGCTGGCGCGGCTCAGCGCCGGCGACATTGCCGCGCTGTCGCCCACCGCCCTCACCGGTCTGTCCACGACGCAGATCGATGCGCTGACCCTGACGCAGATCGCCGGCCTCACCTCGACGCAGATCGGCTCCCTGACCACGACGGTGCTCGGCGCGATGGATGCCGATGATATCGCCGCCATGACCGTGGAGCAACTGGTGGGTCTGGTGCGCGTGCAGTTGCGCTCGCTGTCGGCCACCCAGATGGACGCGCTGACCACGACGCAGATCGCCGGCATGAGCGGCACGCAGATCGGATCGCTGACCGTCACGCAGATCAACGAGCTCGAGCAGACGCAGATGCAGGCGATCTCCGCCGAGCAGTTTGCCTCGGTCACCGCAACCCAGCTCGACAGCCTGACCACGACCGAAGCGCGTTATCTCACCGGCGAGCAGATCGCCGCCATCAACACCACCACCATGGCGCTTCTCGGCACAGGCTTCCTGTCGGCGCTGTCGATCGACCAGCTGGATGCGCTGAACGGCACGCAGCTGGACCAGATCACGGTAACGCAGATCGCCGCCCTCGATCCCGACCGGCAGGCCGCCCTCCTCAAGGCTCTCGCCTGACGGGGCCGACTGCAGACGGTGACCGGAAAACATCCGGAAAGGTGGAAGCAACGGTTTCGGTGGGCGATGCGCACCGGGTCTGCCTGCGGGGCTTGAAGGCGGCGGCGGTTGTCTGTTCTCTCGGTGGGCAGCAACAAGGATGATTCCCATGGCCAGCGACGGCGCTTTCTCACCGAACTCCCCTGCCGGCGAGCAGAAGATCGGGGTGCTCGACCTGATCCGCGCCGCCGACAAGCTCAAGCTGGTGGGCGAGCCCAAGGCAGCCGAGACGCTCTACGCCGGCTGGATCCAGTCCAATCCGAACGACCCGCTGCTCTATGCCGTGCTGTTCAATTATGCGGTGATGCTGACCGACGCCGGTGCCTTTGACGCCGCCCGTCAGGCCTTCGAGCGGTCGATCGAGCTCAAGGACGACTTCATGCCGTCCTATATCAACCTTGGCCGGGTGTTCGAGCGCATGGGGGCTGCCGGTCAGGGCATCCTGCGCTGGTCGGCGGGAACCGAGAAGCTCGCGCAGGTCAACGGAACGGCCATCGGCTTCAAGACAACGCTGCTCAATCAGATCGGTCGCACGCTGGAGAGTGTGTCGCAGGATGTGGCCGCCGAGGACGCGCTGCGGCAGAGCCTCGACATCGATCCGACCCAGCGCGAGGTGGCCCAGCATTTCCTCGCCTTGCGCCAGCGCCAGTGCGAATGGCCCGTGGTGGTGCCGACCGAACGGATCAGCCGGGCGGCGCTGATGAAGGGCCTGTCGCCGCTCTCCATGGCGGCTTATACCGACGACCCCATGCTGCAGCTCGCCGCGTCCTGGTTCTACAACAAGCAGGACGTGGGCTTGCCGCCCACCATCGCCACCGCTTGGCCCAAGGCCTTCGCGCACACGGGCAAGCTCCGTGTGGGCTACCTGTCGTCCGACTTGCGCGAGCACGCAGTGGGTCATCTGATGGCCGAGGTGCTGGGGCTGCATGATCGCGAGGCCGTCGAGGTCTTCGCCTATTACTGCGGCATCCCCTCCGACGACCCGATGAACCGCGCCTTCAAGGCACAGACCGATCACTGGATCGACGTCTCCGGCCTGGACGACGCCACCGCCGCGCAACGGATGATCGACGACGGCATCCAGATCCTGGTCGACGTCAACGGCTATACGCGCGAGGGTCGCACCAAGCTGATCGCCCGCCGCCCGGCGCCGGTGATCGTCAACTGGCTGGGCTATCCCGGCACGGTGGCGAGCCCCTATCACCACTATATCGTGGCGGACGAGTGGATCATTCCGCCCGACCACGAGATCCATTATTCCGAGCAGGTGCTGCGCCTGCCCTGCTACCAGCCGACCAACCGGCAGCGCATCGTGGCGCCGGAGACGCCGTCGCGGGCGGAGGTGGGTCTGCCGGACGATGCTTTCGTCTTCTGCTGCTTCAACGGCTCGCACAAGATCACCCGCTTCACCTTCGAACGCTGGATGCGCATCCTCAATGGCGTGCCCGGTTCGGTGCTGTGGCTGCTCTCCTCGGGCGAGGCGAGCGACACGCGCCTGCGCGAGCACGCGGTGCGCCTAGGCCTTGACGGCGGACGGATCGTCTTCGCGCCGAAGAAGCCGAACCCGCAGCATCTCGCCCGCTATGTGCTGGCCGACCTGTTCCTCGACACCACGCCCTATGGCGCGCACACCACCTGTTCGGACGCGCTGTGGATGGGCGTGCCTGTCCTGACGCTCAGCGGCCGGTCCTTCGCATCGCGCGTCTGCGGCAGCCTCGTCCGCTCGGCCGGCCTGCCGGAGATGGTGACCGAGGACGCCGAGGTCTTCGTCGCCCGCGCCATTGCACTGGCGCAGGCGCCGGACGAACTCAGCGCCTTGCGCGACCGCCTCAAGGCCGGGCGCGACGCTTGCGTGCTGTTCGACACGCCGCTGCTGGTCCGCAGCCTCGAAGACCTCTATGGCCAGATGTGGCAAGCCGCCCTCGACGGTGCCCTGCCCCAGCCCGACCTCAGGAACCTCGACGACTATCTCGAGGTTGGCCTCGAGTTTGACCACGAGGCGCGCGAAGTGCAGTTGATCGCCGACTATGAGGGATGGTGGCGGAGCGCTCTGGCGGAGCGGCATGCGAAGCGGGCCATCCCGTTTGACGGCAGGCTGTGGCGGGAGAGCTTCGGTACTTGAGCGCGGATGCCCGCCCTGCCCCCGGTCACCAGCGCGTCCTTCCATGCGCATGATCGACCTCAGGCGTCCTGTTCGAACCGGCGGAAGCCGTCGCGGCTCGCATTCTGGAAACGGATGGATTGGCGGCCTCTTCGGGAGATCGAGCCGGGGCCGCTGGAAGCGCGCGTCAAGCGCGCCGTCTACGGCTACCTGAACCTGCCCTGACCTTGACCTGAGGCAGCTCGGCAATTGCCGTCAGGCACAGACCGTCCTCGGCGAAGCCGGGTTCATCACCGGACTTGCCGCGGGCCATCCAGTCGCGCTTGGTGTGGAGATAGCCGAGCAGGCGCGCAAGATCGGCCGCCTTCTCCTCAAGCTTGCCGATTTGCTGGTCGATGATCTCGATCTCGCGGGCCGCCGTCAGACCGTCGCGCGCAAGCTCGCTCGCGATCGCGGCGATCTCCCTGAGCGACATGCCGAGCGACTGCGCAAAGCGGATCATGAGGGCTGTGGAGACGTCGCGTTCGCTGAAGACCTGATATGGATTGCGGCCACCGCGGGCGTCCGTAGCGGGGGCCAGCAGACCCTTGCGAACATAGAAACGCACGGTGTCCTGACTGAGACCGGCACGGCGCGCAAACTCGCCAATCAACATCTCTGCCCCCTTGACCATGGACCATGGTCCAGACTTATAGAACAGGCACCCTCATTTGTGGAGTGCGATCATGGCAGACGATTTCGACAACCGGCAAGGCCGCCGCCTGGCCTTTGTGACGGGCGCGACCGGGCTTCTCGGCAACAATCTTGTCCGCGAACTGCTTGCCGATGGCTGGCAGGTGCGGGCGCTGGCGCGTTCGCCGGACAAGGCGCGCCGACAGTTTGCCGGGCTGGACGTCGAGATCGTGCATGGTGACATGCTAAACTTAGCCGGCTTTTCTTCAGCGCTAGCCGGCGTTGACGTGGTGTTCCATACCGCCGCCTTCTTCCGCGATTCCTACAAGGGGGGACGGCATTGGCGGGAACTTCATGCGGCCAATGTGGAGGGCACGCGCAACCTGCTGGAAGCCGCCTATGCCGCGGGCGTGCGACGCTTCGTCCAAACCAGTTCGGTCGCCGTGCTCTACGGGCCGCGCGGAACCCTCATCGACGAGACCATGCTGCGGGACGAGCGGGACACCGACGACTATTATCGCAGCAAGATCCTGTCGGACCGCGAAGTCCTCGCCTTTCTGGGCGCCCATCCGGATTTCTGGGCGGCGCTGGTGCTGCCCGGCTGGATGCATGGCCCCGGCGACAGCGGACCGACGGCGGCGGGACAGACGGTCATCGACGTGGCGATGAAGCGCTTGCCCGGCGTGCCGCCCGGCTCTTTCTCGGTGGTGGACGCCCGCGACGTGGCCAGGGCCATGATCCTCGCCCATGAGAAAGGCCGGCGCGGCGAGCGCTATCTAGCGGCCGGCCGGCACATGACCATGGCCGACCTCCTGCCGTTGATCGGTGAGGCCACAGGCGTCGTGGCGCCCCGGCGGCAAATTCCGCTCTGGCTGCTGCACGTGGTCGCCGCCGGCTACGAGGCCCTTGCGCGGGTCACGGGGCGTCCGGTGTTGCTGAGCCGGGCAATGGCCCGCACGGTCGCCCGCGAGGATGACCGCTCGCGCTACGACCATGCCAAGAGCGAAGCCGAACTCGGCCTGAGATTTCGCCCGGTGGCGGAGACGCTGCGCGACGAGGTCGCCTGGTTCCGGGCGAATGGCGTCATTGCGGATCGGTCGTCGCGAGGGTGAAGCCCTCGTCGATCCAGCCGGTGATGCCGCCGGCCATGATCTTCACCGGACGGCCGAGTTCGGCGAGGCGCAGCGCACCACGTGCGGCGCCGTTGCAATGGGGGCCTGCGCAATAGATGACGAAGATGGTGTCATCCGGCCAGGCCGCCATCTTCGAGCGAATGATCTTGCCATGCGGCAGGTTGATGGCGCCGGGAATGTGCCCCCTGGCGTAAAGCGCGGGGCTGCGCACATCGAGGAGCACGAAGTCGGCTCCCTTTTCCAGGGAGTCATGCACATCCCAGCAATCGGTCTCGAAGGTGAACTCGGCGGCAAAATGCTCGCGGGCAAGGTCGCTGGGCGCGGGGGGAATGGCTGTCACGGTGGTGGTCATGGGGGATCTCCTTTGCCCCTCGATCCTCGCCGGTCGACGCCGGCCTTGCAATTGGCGTGATTGACATTATACGTCAAGATCATGCCAAAGCTCACCGGCCCTCTCGTGGTTGCCCTCGTCTATGACGGGCTCTGTACCTTCGAATTCGGTATCGTTGCCGAGATCTTCGGACTGGCGCGCCCGGAGATGGGCGAGCACTGGTATCGCTTTGCCAGCTGCGCTCTCGATGATGGGCCAATGCGGGCGCATGGCGGGTTGACCTTCGTGGCCGATGGCGGCGCGGATCTGATGGATGAGGCCGACATCATCGTGGTGCCCGGCTGGAAGGGCGCCGCTGTCCCCGTGCCTGACAGGCTCGTCACGCGGCTTCGGGCGGCGCACGCGCGCGGCGCGCGTCTGGCGTCGATCTGCTCGGGGGCCTTCGTGCTGGCGGCGACCGGGCTTTTGTCGGGCGGTACCATCACCACCCATTGGCGCTATGCCGAGGCCTTGGGCGCGCGGCATCCTGACATGACGGTGGACGCAGCCTCGCTCTACCGTGAACACAACGGCCTGTTCACCTCGGCGGGAAGCGCGGCCGGCATCGACCTGATGATCGAGCTGGTGCGGCGGGACTTCGGCCCGGCGGCGGCCAACTCGGTCGCGCGTCGTCTCGTCATGCCCGCGCATCGCTCGGGTGGGCAGGCGCAGTTTCTGGAACGCCCGGTGCCCGAGCGCAAGGAGACGGCGATCGCGCCGCTGCTCGATGCCATCCGGAGCGATCCTGCCGCCGACTGGAGCGTGCAGCGCATGGCCTCTGCCTGCCGCATGAGCGTCCGCACCTTCCTGCGGCGGTTCGGCGAGGCCACGGGTCAAACGCCGGGCGACTGGCTGATCGCCGAACGGGTGGACGCGGCCAGGCGTCTGCTCTGCCAGGAGCGTGAAAGCGTTGATACCGTTGCGCAAACCTCGGGCTTCGGCAGCCCCGAAGCGCTCCGCCATCATTTCCGCAAGCGCATCGGCGTGAGCCCGACCGAGTATCGGGCGCGATTTCTCGCAGAGCGGCGGTGAGTGGTCCAGGCCGCGGCGGCAGATCAGCGCCGGGCAAGCCATTCCTTGCGCAGAAGGGCATATTGCACGGTGTTCTCGTAGATCGGGACGCCGTTTTGGTCGTTGCCGAACGTGACGAACTCCAGGAAGACGCCTTCCTGCCGCATGCCCAACTTTTCGCAGAGGCGGCGGGAGGCAAGATTGTCGTCTTCGGCATAGGCATAGAGCCGGCGAACCTGCCGCGCGCCGAACAGATGCGCGACAAGGGCCTGCGCGGCTTCATGGGCAAAGCCCTGACCGGCGACGTCGGCGTTGAAGTTCCAGCCGATTGAGGTGGAGTCGTCTTCCGCAGTGGCGAAGACATCGCCGATCACCCGGTCCGATGCCTTGAGGCAGACCGCGATATATTCGTCGTCCTGGCTGCGCCTCAACGCCTCGGCTTCGGCGGCGGCCATGTCGTCCAGCGTCAGCGAGTAGAAGCAACTCGCCCTCGGGGCGTGCAGATACGCAAAGAGATCTGCCGCATCCGAGGCGCGAAAGTTCCTGAGCACCAGCCGGTCCGTTTCAATGGCGTCCAATTCGTCTCGCTCCGTGTTCACACGCCACGGCCTGGGCAGCAGACCGCGTGGCTCTCACAGGGCTACAGACTGAATACGGCACGGAAAAGATCGAGCGGTATCCGCGGGATGTTCTCCCGGTCGGGAGCGGGCTTGATGGCCTCGCCTGCAGTCTTCTTGCGCTTGAGCCGCGCAATCACGCCCGCCCCGGAGGGGACGGGCGCTGCAGGTTTCGTGCTGGACAGGCTCTCCGCCAACCCAGGATCGATGGCCACGTCGGCTTCGCCCATCAACACGGATTTGACCGCGTGGAAGGCCAGCGCTCGATAGGCCTCGAACTGTTCCTCGGAAAAGAGCTGGTCAAGCGTTGTCTCGAAGGGGAAGGCCGGGTGGCGCTTCCTGTATTCAGCGACATAGTCGTTTTCGTCGCCGGTCAAGGTGGGCTTGAAATAGACCAGAATGCCCTTGTTGCCGTTCCGGTAATGGATCAGGCCGATGGCGCATGAACCTTCGACAGCCCGTCGTCGCCCGGACGCAGGTCCTGCCATGGCAGATCGATGGTCACGCCCAGGTCGATACGGGCCAGGCGCTGCAGCGAGATGATGGCGCCAAAGCCCATGAGATGGTCTTCCTCGCCGTCGATGGCGATGATGAGGGCGCATTGCCGCCGCAGCAGCTCGTAAATGCCAAGATTTTCGATGTGGCCGCCGTCGGTCAGGTAGCAATAGGGGCGCGTCTCGTCGAGACGCCCTAGCAACTCGTCCACGGCCAGCAGGCATCGCCCCCTCTTGGGGTCGGGAGCAAGGCGGGGATTTGGAAGCCAATAGCCGAGGCGAATGTTGAGGAAGGCGAGTGTGGGGGCCAGGACCGGAATGGAATGCGTGCCCTGATAGGTCGAGACCGCGGCACCGCTGATGGCCATCACCGCCGCGCAATCAAGCTTGTCGCGCTTACCGTCTTCCAGTTCCGAGGTGGCGACGAAGCCGGTTTCGAGGCTCCCCGAGTAACGCGGGCTGAAGAAGAAGAAGGCAGCATTGCGCGCGCGCATGTTCGCCTTTTTTGACCCGGCGATGTTGAGGGTCGCGTTGAACAAGGGATAGGGCGCCGAATCCGCCTTGTTCGCGCGCGTGGCAAACTCGGAGACCTTGGGCTTGACCGAAGCGGCCACAAAGGCCTGCCCGAGGCGGCCACGGTAAAGACCATGCAGGGAGTTGGCGTTGGCGTCGCGCAGGCAGAAGAGTGCAGCCCCGCCACTGAGGAGACAAACCAGCAGAAGCCAGTCATTTGGGAACAGGAATCCAGTGACTGCACCAAGACCGGTCGGCAGGTTCATTCCGGTCGCGTCCGTGGCCGGGCCGCTCCGCAACCACGTTGCCCAGACGAACAGGGTCGCAAACCACAGCAGCAGCGGAATGATCAGCGCGGCCACAAAATAGAGAGACTTGTTCAAGGCACCCGACAGAACCGGGGACCGCGACTTGGCCTTTTCAGCGCTCTTCACCACCTTGAGAATCGTCTCGGCGCCGCCGCTCCGCAACCCGGCCGCGACGGTGGAGAGCAGGCCGAACAGGATGGCCGCCTCAATCCTCGATCCGGGCACCAGCAGCACCTGATCGAGGAACAAGAGCAGCACAAGCGGCTGCAGGTCGAGAAAGATTGCCGCGCCAAGCGCAACGAAAAGGCAGCCCCCCAAAGAAGACCATGAAGTGAACTGCTCAGCACCCGGCCGAGCCGCCCGTATGATGCCATAAACTGTGAAGTAGGCGGCTACAACGACCGCCGACAAGGCCGACAGTGATGCGGCCCATTCGGGCGGGTGCCCTAGAGCCAGAACTCCGGTGGTACCCCATGCGACGACCAGGACGCCCACAAGGACACCGATCGAAGCCAATCCCTTGAACCAAGGACGTCCGGCCTTCACAATGTGCGGCAGCGCAAGCATGATCAGAACAAGCACTATGATCGGGCACCAATCCGCCAGCTGCGGCGCCTTGAACAGGCGGGTCGCGACATTCGCCAGAGCATGCATCCACGCTGTCGTCAGGCTGCCCCGCGTCGGATAGCAGAGCAGCAGCAGGAAAGAGTTCAGGGCGAGGATGACGGCGATGACCCAGAGCAGGTTGCCCCAGAAGCCCCGGACAACAATCGCCATGTCTCTTATGACGTCCTTCATCCCATTGGGGCGGAGGAAGTTGGAATAGTCCCGCAAGCGGCTAACGTAGTAGGAGTCGCCGTAGTCCTCGCTGTTCTTCTTGATGAATGGAAAGCGCGCGTCGGAATCGTCGCGATAGTTGGCCTCCCGATTTTGTGTTGCTCCCTGAGCTTCAGCCAGAATGGCCGCCTGCAGGGCGACCGAGGTATAACCGCCGCCGGAGACCGAGGAGATATAGTCCACTGCCGGAAAGACATCGGCCGCCGCCAGGGCTTGCAGGGCGCCGAGAGATTGAGCCGCCGATCGAATGCCGCCGCCGGACAAGGCAACCCCGACCAGATCTTGCGTACCATTGTCGGGGCCACGCCCGGCAGCCGCACGCCGAGCCTTGATGTTTTCGGCCTCCGCATCGCAGACGTGATCGGGCAGCTTCCAAATGAGTTCGTCGGCCATGTCCCCCTCCCCCGAAAAAGACAAACAGCAATGATCAGAACCGCCGGAAAACCGACCTTTCAATTGTAACACAAAGCCCGAACTCGGCAATCAAAGATTGACGAACCTGAGAATATCAATCGACCGAAAGGCGTAGGGGTCAGTCGGCAACCTCGAAGGCCGCGCGCACGAGGCGGCGCGTGTAATCGGTGGCGGGGCGGGTCAGCACATCGTCGACGCTGCCTTGCTCGACGATCTTGCCGTGCTGCATGACGATCACGCGATGGCAGAGGGCGCGGACGACCTTCAGGTCGTGCGAAATGAAGAGATAGCTGAGGTTGCGCGTCTCCTGCAGGTTTCGCAGCAAGTCGATGATCTTGGCCTGCACCGACAGATCCAGCGCCGAGGTGGGTTCGTCGAGAAGGATGAACTCGGGCTCCAGCGCAATGGCGCGGGCGATGGCGATGCGTTGGCGTTGGCCACCGGAGAACTCATGGGGGAAGCGCGAGAGGATGTTGACGGGCATGCCGGCAGCATCGAGCGCGTCGCGGACCCGATCGATCCGCTCGGCGGCATTGGCCCCGATCCGGTTGACGATCAAACCTTCCTCGATGATCTGGCTGACGGTCAGACGCGGATTGAGGGACGAGAAGGGATCCTGAAACACGATCTGCATGCGCGACCGCAGCGGGCGCAGTTGCTCGCGGTTCTTGCCGTGGATGGGTTGGCCTTCGAAGTAGATCTCCCCGTGCTGGCTGGCGATCAGCCGCAACAGGGCCTGTCCGAAGGTGGTCTTGCCCGACCCGCTTTCGCCAACGAGGCCCAGCGTCTCCTTGCGCTTGACGGCCAGGCTGAGGCTATCCACGGCGACGAACTCGTGGAAATCGGGCACGAAGAAGCCGCCCGACTTGAGAGTGAAGGCGACACGGACTTCGCGTCCTTCCAGAATGGTGGGGGCATCCGGGGCGATGGGCGGCACCGTGCCGCGGGGTTCCGATCCCAGCAGATGCCGGGTGTAGGCATGTTGGGGAGCGGCAAACAGGGCGTCGGTGGCGTTGTGTTCCTTGATCTCGCCTTTCTGCATCACATAGACATAGTCGGAGAATTTGCGGACGATGGTCAGGTCATGGGTGATCAGGATCACCGCCATCCCGTGCTTCTTCTGCAAATCCCTGATGAGATTGAGGATCTGCGCCTGGACGGTGACGTCGAGCGCGGTGGTCGGTTCGTCGGCGATCAGCAGGTCGGGATTGTTGGCGAGTGCCATGGCGATCATCACGCGCTGGCGCTGGCCGCCGGACAGCTGGTGCGGATATTGATCGATGCGCGTTTCCGGCTCGGGAATCCTGACTTCGGCGAGCAGCTGGATCGCCCGCTTGCGCGCTTCGGCCCGTGACAGGCGGGTGTGGACGCGGATCGCCTCGATGATCTGCGCGCCGATGGAATAGACCGGGTTCAGCGAGCTCAGCGGCTCCTGAAAGATCATGGCAATGCGCGAGCCGCGCATGCCGCGACGGCGGTTGGCCGACCAGGCCAGCATGTTGTCGCCCTCATAGGCAACCGATGCGCCCTTGGCGACACGCGATCGCTTGCCGAGCAGGCCGATGATCGCACGCGCCGTGACCGACTTGCCCGAGCCGGACTCGCCGACAATGGCGACGGTCTCACCACGGTGTACCTGCAGGCCGACGCCGCACACGGCCTTGACCTCCTCGCCATCGACGGCAAAGCTGACGGCCAGATCCTGCACGTCGATCAAGGGCCGGTCCGTGTGCCGGTCGGCGTCCAGGCGGGTTCCCGGGGCGAATTCGCTGTTGGATCGCATGGACGTGTCCTCAATAAGGATCGATGGCGTCGCGCAGACCGTCGCCGAGCGCGTTGAAGGCAAACACCGTGACGAAGACGAAGGCGACCGGCGAGAGGATCCAGGGATAGGAGCCGATGGCCGAGTAGTTGGCGGTATCCTGCAGCATCAGCCCCCAGGAGATCAGCGGCGGCTTCACAGCAAAGCCGAGGAAGCCCAGGAAGGATTCCAGCAGCACCACATTGGGGATGGCCAGCGTCACCGCCACGATCACGTGGCTGAGGACGTTGGGGAAGATATGCCGGAAGATGATGCGCCGGTCGGTGACGCCGATGGCAATGGCGGCGCGCACATATTCGATGCGCGCCAGTGCCAGCGTCTTGCCGCGGACCTCGCGGGACAGCTGCGCCCAGCCAAGGGCGGACAGGACGAAGATGACAAAGGCGAGGAACACCGACGTCGGCGCGGTCACCGGGATCAACGAGGTCAGCGCCAGATAGAAGGGCAGTTGCGGGAAGGCCAGCACCAGTTCGACGAAGCGCTGCACCCAGGTGTCGAACCGGCCACCGAAATAGCCCGAGATCAGACCGACCGCGGTGCCGACAACGGTGATGAGGGAGACGACCGTCAGGGCGATCATCAGCGAGATGCGCGCACCGTAGAAGGCACGGGACAACACGTCGCGGCCGAACTTGTCCGTCCCCAGAAAGTGAACCGGCTTGCCGTCGGTGGTGCCAAACAGATGGATGTCCGTGGGGATGAGCCACAACAGATCATAGGGCGCACCGGTCACGAACAGGCCGATGAGGCGCGGATTGTCATAGTCGGGCGCCATCAGCGGCTGATAGGTGACCGGATCGAGCTCCTCGCCTTCCTTCAGCGGGTAGATGCGCGGCTGCAGCACGAAGTTGCCGTCCTTGTCATGGAAGGACAACAGTTCCGGTGGCGAATAGGCGATGTCGGTGAACTTCGGATCGACCGGCGACAGGAAGTCGGCCAGGAGTGCCGTGGCGAGCATCATTGCCACGAGGACCAGACCGAACATGCCGGTCCAGGAGCGTTTGAACCGGCGCCAGACCAGAGCCGAGTAGCTTTGACCGACGCTCTGGATGCCCGATCCGATATCCGGTTCCACAGGAGATTCAGCGGGTGCCAGCATCACTCTGCTCCTCCCCCGAGGCGAATGCGCGGGTCCAGCAGCACGAGCAGCAGATCCGCGATGATGTTGCCGACGATCAGCGTCGCCGAGAGGACGAGCATGAAGGTTGCCGTCACGTAGACGTCGCCCACATGCATCGAGCCGACGATCGCCGGACCGACGGTGGGCAGGGCAAAGGTGATGGCCGTCTCGATCTCGCCGGTCAGCATGTAGGGCAGCACGACCCCCTGATACATGACGAGCGGGTGCAGCGCGTTCGGCACCGCATGCCGCAGCACGACGGCGCTCTCGCGCAGGCCCTTGGCACGGGCCGTCTCCACATATTGGGCGTTGAGCGTGTCCAGCAGATTGCCGCGCATCACACGCATGTTGTAGGCGAGCCCGCCGAAGGTGGCGATGACGATCACCGGCCAGACATGCTGGATGAGATTGACGAACTTGCCCCAGGACCAGGGCGCCCCGCCGTATCTTGCGGAGAAGAAGCTGTTGATTTCACTGACGTTGAAGTGGAACACCAGCACATAGACGATGACCAGCGCCATCAGGAAGCGTGGCACGGTCATGCCGATGAAGGAGATGGTCGAGAGCAGGCTGTCGACCCAGGTATATTGCCGAGTGGCGGCGATGATTCCGAAGCTGATGCCGATCAGCGAAGCAAGG
This sequence comes from Oryzibacter oryziterrae, assembly GCF_021864535.1. Classification (GTDB taxonomy): domain Bacteria; phylum Pseudomonadota; class Alphaproteobacteria; order Rhizobiales; family Pleomorphomonadaceae; genus Pleomorphomonas; species Pleomorphomonas oryziterrae. The sequence goes on along the minus strand of NZ_JAKJIC010000002.1, from coordinate 389,394 downwards.
ATGTGGCAGGTGAGCGCCAGCGCGATGGTGCGCGGCAGGCGCTCGGCCACGACATCGCGCACCGGCTTGTTGTAGAACATGCTGTTGCCGAAATCGCCGCGGGTGACGATGCCGCCAATCCAGTTGAAGTATTGAACCGGCAGCGGCTTGTCGAGCCCATGCTCGATCCGATAGGCCTGCGCCTGCACTTCGGCCTCTTCGAAGCTGGCGCCCCCCTGATTGATCAGCTGCATGCGGATGTAGTCGCCATAGTCGCCAGGTGGCGCCTGGATGATGGCGAAGGTGACGACGCTCAGGATGAACAGCACCGGCACGGCGGATGCGATGCGAACGAGCAGAAATCTCAACATGGTCGGCGGCTTCTCTCTCGACACTCGTATGGAAGCACAAATGTCCCGGCGGGGCGCCCCGCCGGGACATGGGCCTGTTGACGGAGAGCTTATTCAACAGGGCCCTTATCGCCAGGCTTGCCGGGCAGGCTGTCCTTGTGCAGCTCGAAGTCGCCCTGCTTGTCGGCGGCGACGAAGACACGCTCACGCATGATGCTGTCTTCCGCCCAGTTGAACATCAGGATCGGTGTGCCCGAGGGGATGTTCGAGAAGCGCTTGTTGATGATCAGCGCGCCGGGATATTCGGTCAGGCCGACGGTGTAGACGTTCTTGGTGTAGATCTCCTGATACTTGTGGATCAGATCAACGCGGGCAGCCTCGTCCTGCGTGGCGGTGAACTTGTTGACGAGATCAGCCAGCTCCGTCTCGAAGGGCAACAGGTCCATCTGGCCACCCTCCGGTGCGCGATGGAACCAGGACGTCTTGGGTCCGACCGCGGCCAGCTGCGGGGTGTTCTGCACCACGGTGGCAATCTCGGAACCGTTGCGGAGGATCATCCAGTCGAACTGACCGGAGTAGTTCAGCGCATCCCGCTGCTTGCCGTCCTGGGCGTTCAGCACAACACGCAAGCCAAGCTTCTCCATCTGGCCAATCACGCCTTCGGCGAGGTTCTTGTCGGTGCTGTAGTCACCGCTGACCAGCAGCGTGATCTCCACATCGCTGCCCTTCATCGGGCCGTCGGTGTAGTTGACGATGCCGTTGCCGTCGGTGTCTTCAAGACCGGCAGCCTTCAGTTCGGCCTTGGCGCCTTCCAGGTCGAAGGGATAGTAGAAGGTGCTGTTGCGGTCATAGAAGCTGGAACCGGAAGAAATGCCGCCGGGATAGATGGCGGTGAAAGGTCCCTTCACCAGGGACTGGCCGAGCTTTTCCCGATCCGTCGCCATGCTCACCGCCTTGCGGAAGTGATCGTTGCGATTGAGCTCGCGCACCGCCTGCGCCCGCTTGTCCGGCTCGCCCCAGCCGTTGGCCGACAGGTTGAAGTCCAGGTTATAGCCGATGAGACGCGGTCCGAACTCGAGGCGCGCCGGCGCGCTGGCTTCGGCGGAGCGCTTCAGCGACTCGACGAAGTTCTCCGGCTGTTCGAGGTTCGAGAAGTCGCCGGAGCCGGCTACGGCCTGCACGTCGCGATCGGCCCAGGTGGACAGCTTGTAGTGCAACTCGTCGAGATAGGGCAGCTGATTGCCGGACTCGTCGACCTTCCAGTAATAGGGATTGCGACGCAGGACGATGATATCGTCAGGGCGATATTCCACCGGAACCCAGGCGCCCATCACCGGCCAGTTCATGAAGTTCGGCGGGAAGGCGTTCTTGTACTGATCATAGGTATTCTTGGAATACTTCGGATGCATAGGCTTGAGCATATGCGCCGGGCCAGGACAGAAGGTGCCATAGGCCATGTTGTAGAGATATTGCTTGGGGAAAGCGTCCTTGAAGGTCCACTCGACCGTGTAATCGTCAAGCGCCTTCAGCGTGGTCCCCTCGCCGAAGGTTTCCTGCGTGGCACCGTTGAGCGGCGACACATTGGGGTCGAGCACATTGTCGTCCCAGTAGAACATCACGTCTTCCGAGGTGAAGGGCACGCCGTCGGACCATTTGGCGCCTTCGATCAGGTGCATGGTCAGCTTGTGACCATCCGCCGACCATTCCCAGCTCTTGGCGAGGTTGGGCAGCGGCTCCATGCCCTTGGCATTGACCTCGAACAGCGGCGCGGTGCGCGTCAGGCACTCATAGAGGCCGATGTCGATGCCTCCCCAGCCCTGTGTCTGCCCGGCCTCGTAGTTCCAGCCCTCCGGACGACCGCCGATCACATGACGCATCACGTCACCATAGGTGCCGATGCCGTCGGGCATGTTGCCGGCCTTGTAGACCAGCGGCTCCTTGGGCAGGCGATCGGCCACTTTCGGCAGCTTGCCGGTGTCGACGAAATTCTTGGTGATCCAGCCGGGCTCGTGATAGGCGGGCAAGGCCTTGAATTCAAAGATGTCGCTGGCGTTGACGTAGTTGATCTTGGCGAGCCCCTTGAAGGTCGGCGCTTCCGGCACCACCGTCAGCTCCGATGCCTGGGCAACCGCGAAGGTCATCGCGGTCCCCAGCAGCAATGCAGTCGCAAATCTCTTCAATTGCATGATTGTTCTTCCTCCCGTTGCGCCGCTGCTCCCCGCGGCGTTGCGTCATTGCCGGCCCAGGCCCTCGTTTCCACCTGCGCCCGCTCCCTCCATGACAGCTGTTTCACGCGTCCTTCAGCCGCTTCTCCTCGCGAAGGGCTTCCACGTTGCGAACCTCCCGGCGGGCCGAACCAGCCCATTCGCGCGTCTTGACGGTCCCCTTGGCCAGACGCGCCCGCGCCGCTCCCAGCGCGTCCGCATATTGCGGCAGCCATTGCGCCTGCGCGACCACCATCTCGTCCACCATCTGCCAAACCTCCTCGGGGTTGCAGATGGCGCCGACGAGCGGATCGTGCAGCACGGCAGCCTTCAACAGGTCGATGTCACCGGTCACCGCCGCATGCACCGACATGCGCTGCACGTTGATCGAGGCCATGCAGGTCGCCGCACAGGCCTCGGGCAAGGTGATCCCTGCCGCCATGTTGAGGCCGAAGCGATCGACGAAGCCGGGCGATTCAATGATGCAGTCGGACGGCAGGTTGGTGATGACGCCGTTGTTCTTCTGATTGAAATGACCGCGATAGACCCGGCCGGTTTCCAGCGCTTCGAGAATGTGGCTCGCGTGTTCATTGGAGCGCTTGGCTGGATCGAGCGTCTTGCCCGCCTCTTCGAGGAACACGGGGAAGTCGGTCTCGAACCAGTTGCGTTGCTCGGTGGTATAGCGCAGATAGCCGCCGGTTTCGCCATGAATCCAGTCGGACATGTCGATCCAGCGATCGATTTCCTGCGGCCGCTTGCGATACCAGGGCAGGTATTCGCTGAGATGGCCGTTGCTTTCGGTCGAATAGACGCCGAAACGCTTCAGGACGTCGATGCGGACCTTTTCCTGTTGCGAATAGACCGGATGGGCCTCGAAGGCGGCGATCAACTCGTCCTTGCCGATCTTGCGCCCCTTGAGGCGCACATCGACAAACCAGGTCTGGTGATTGATGCCCGAGCAGATGAAGTCGAGCTCGCCGGGGCCGGCGCCCAGCACCTCGGCAATCTGCTCGCCGCCATGCTGCACCCCGTGGCAGAGGCCGATGGTGTTGACCTTGCCATAGTCGATCGCCGCCCAGGTGTTCATTGCCATGGGGTTGGCGTAGTTGAGGAAATAGGCCCCGGCTTCGGCCACCTCCCGAATATCCTTGCAGAAGTCGAGGATCACGGGAATGTTGCGCTGGCCATAGAGAATGCCGCCAGCGCAGATGGTGTCGCCGACACACTGATCAACGCCATATTTCAAGGGGATGCGGATATCGTCGGCATAGGCGTCGAGCCCGCCGACCCGCACGCAGGAGATCACGTAACGCGCGCCCTCGAGGGCCTTGCGCCGATCGGTGGTGGCGGTGATCTTCGCCGGCAGGTGATTGACCGCCACGATCCGCTCGACGATCGCCTTCACCATGGAAAGATTGTGCTCCGAAATGTCGGTCAACGCGAATTCCACGTCGGCGAACTCCGGCACGCAGAGAATGTCCATGCAGAGCTTCTTGGTGAAGCCAACACTGCCGGCGCCGATGATGGCGATCTTCAAACTGGACATGGAAGACTAACCTCTTGCAATCAGAGCATATTTCATCAGGAGAATAAGGAAGCCCGCCTTCAGGCGTGCGTCACCGCTGCGCAGATGCAGCGCGTGTGTCCCCGTCCCCCCGATGGCATTTCTATTTTCTTGTTGACTGTATTAGGACCTATAACCGACGCTATTTCCAGACGACGATTGTGCTTAATAGGGTAATTTCATGCTGCAGGAACTCATGGCTAGGGGGCCATCCATGGCCACGATCTCCCTGCCCCGCGGGCGTCAGCTCTTGCACACCATGCCTACCAGCGCGGGCTATGACATTCAAAACACAAGCGAATACAACTGGGATGGCCGCCAGCGAGGGCAGACGCCTTTCACCATCCTGCAATACACGATCTCCGGGCATGGAAATTTACGCCATGGAGACGAGGTCCACCGCATTCACCCTGGCGAGGCGATGCTGGTGTTCATCCCGCACAATCATCGATACTGGGTGCAGGATGGCGAGCATTGGGAGTTCTTCTGGATCTCCATGCACGGCAAGGACGCCCTCGGACTATTGTCAGCGGCATTGTCGGTGACCGGCCCGATCCTTCGGCCAAAGCCGCGGACGGTCGAGATCTTCGCCGACTGCTGCAATCGGCTGATCGAGGGGGAAGGCGACACGCCGGGGGCGGCGTCGGCACTGGCCTACCGGGTTGTGGCCGCGCTCTATGATGACGTCTTCTTCGGCCATACCGGCGAGGCGGAGGTGGACGGCCCCATGGCTCGCGTGGTGCGCTATGTGGGGGCCAATCTCGGGCGCGACCTGTCGGTGGACGCCCTGGCCGCCGTGGCCGGCCTCAGCCGGGCCCATTTCAGCCGCCTGTTCGCCCATTCGGTTGGCGTGCCGCCGGCGGAGTTCGTGCTGTCCGAGCGCATGCGCAAGGCCTCGAAGCTGCTGGCAGTCAACGGTGACGTCAGCATCAAGGAAGTCGCCGCCCTGGTCGGCTTTGACGACCCCAACTATTTCTCGAAAGTCTTCCGCCGACATTTCGGCGCAAGCCCGAGCGAATTCAGAACCACCGGCATGTACGCACACATGACCGTAGGGAATACGAAGGAGTGATTTGTGGTGGAGCACGAGGGCATCGTGTTCAGGCGCAGCAACGCCATCGCCCCCTCGCCGGGCAGCACCCAGCCGCCCGGTGCATCGTGTGTCCGTCCGCGACCAGATTGCGCAACCTGGCAGTCTCCTCCTCGATCGGCTCAAGCCGCTGCATTTGCGGCGGCACACCAGGACACCTGAGACAGGAATGCGATGCGGAAGCCCGCTTTCCACCTCACTCGGGCCACTCCAGTGGGCAAGATCCATCGTAGACACAGCCTATCTTGCATTCGGCAGTCTTCTTGCACTGAGGTTGTGGAGACGCATCGCTTTCCTCTTTGATGCGGAACCAGGCAACGTAGAGCGCGGGCAAGAACAAGAGTGTCAGTGCCGTACCAACGATGATGCCCCCCATCATTGCGAAGGCCATTGGCGCCCAGAACACGTCGCGGGCGATGGGCACCATACCGAGACTTGCGGCCGCAGCGGTCAGCATGATCGGCCTTACGCGTTCTTCGCAGGCCGTCGTCACCGCGTCCCACGCTCGCCTGCCTTCGCTGCGGAGTGTCTCGATCTGGACCACGAGGATCACCGAGTTGCGGATCAGGATGCCGATCAGCGCGATGATGCCAAGGATCGCCACGAAGCCGAGAGCGGACTGGCTGAGGAAAAGCGCGAGGGCCACGCCGATAAGAGCCAGGGGGGCCACGGACGCCACAAGGAACAATCGGTTGAAGCTTCTGAGCTGCAGCATCAGCACCGTTGCCATGATGAGGAGCATCAAGGGAACAACGGCCATGATGGGGGCTTGCGACTTCGCGCTTTCCTCCACCGGACCGCCGGTAGCCAGGCGATAGCCGGCTGGCAGCTTGGCGGTGAAGGCCTTGATTGCCGGTTCGAGCCGGGCGACGACGGAAGCTGGCAGCTCTGCATCGACAATATCGGCCTTGACCGTGATGGTGGGCAGCCGGTTGCGCCGCCAGATCACCGGCTGCTCCTGCTCATACTGGAAGGTGGCCACCGCGGCGAGTGGTACAGCTTTGCCGGTCCGGTTGGTCAACTGCAGGTTCTGCAGCGTCTCGATGGCGCCGCGTTCGCCGTCGCCGGCCCGTGCGACGACATTGACCAGATAAATGCTGTCGCGCACCTGCGTGATCGGAATCCCGCCCACGGTGCCGTTGAGCAGCGAGGCGATTTCAGCCGAACTGAGGCCAAGTTGCCGGGCCTTGTCCTGGAGAACGTCGACCTTGAGAACTCTGGCCGGCTCATTCCAATCGTAGATGGGAGCGCCGACACCGCCGGATGCCCCGACGATGGTGGCCAGATCTTGCGCCAGCTCGCGTACCTTCTGCACACTGGGGCCGCTAATTCGATATTGCACGGCCCGTCCGGCAGGCGGTCCGAGCGCCAGAAGGCTCACGTAGGCATCCGTTCCGACGAAGTTGTCCTTCAGCTCCCGAGCGATCCGCGCCCGAACACGCTCGCGCGCCTCCATGTCCTTGGTGACGATGACGGTCTGGCCGTAATAGGCGTTGGGTGGCTGGATATCGAGCGTCAGAATGAAGCGGACGGCACTCTGACCGACGTAGGAGCTCCAGTGATCGATGTCGGGATCGCCTTCAAGTGTCTTCTCGAAGCGGTCCATCCGGTCGCGCGTCTCTTCGATGGAGGCGTTCTGCGGAAGCGTCCAATCAATCAGGAGCTCCGGACGGTCGGAGGCGGGGAAGAACTGCTGCGGCACCATCTGGATCGCAACGACAGACAGGGCGAATGTCGCCAGCGTGATGCCGATGGTCAGCCAGCGCCAGCGCATGGCTGCGGCCAGCAGCTTCTGGAAGGCGACGAAGAAGCGCCCCGGCTTGTCATGCTTGTGCAGTTGCTTGGGCAACAGGGAGTAGCCGAGCAGCGGCGTGAATATGCCTGCGACAAGCCAGGACAGCAGCAGCGACAGCGCCAACACGGCGAACAGCGTATAGGTATACTCGCCCGCATCTGAGGTATTGAAGGCGATCGGCGTGAAGCCGGCGATGATGACCAGCGTGCCTGTCAGGCGCGGGAAGGCCGTCGCCGTGTAGATCTGCATCGCCGCCTGTCGCAGGCTGTCGCCCCGTTCGAGCCGGGCGATCATCATCTCGATGGCGATCATGGCGTCGTCGACCAGCAGGCCGAGCGCGATCACCAGCGCGCCCAGCGACACACGCTGCAGCGTAACACCCATGAGCTGCAGGCCAAGAAAGGTCATGGCCAGGACCAGCGGGATGGCGAGTGCGACGATCAGGCCGGCGCGCAATCCGAGACTGATGAAGCTGACGATGAGGACGATGACGACGGCTTCGAACAGCGACCGGGTGAAGTGGCCGATAGCCTCCTCGACCACCTTTGGCTGGTCGGCCACCAGATGGACCTCGACGCCGATCGGGAGATCACTGGTGATCTTGTCCAGCTCGGCATTGAGGCCCTTGCCGAACTCAAGGAGGTTCGCGCCCGCCTTCATGCTGATGGCCAGCCCGATCGCCGGCGTGCCGTTGTAGCGGAACAACGACGATGGCGGATCGGCATAGCCTCGCCTGATGTCGACAATGTCGCTCAGGCGAAAGAACCGGTCATTGACGCGCAGATTGAAGGCCTTGAGACTCTCCTCCGACACGAACTGGCCACTGACGCGCACGCTGACCCGCTCCGGGCCTGACTGGATCACGCCCGAGGGGACGATGGCATTTTGTGCCTGCACAGCCTGCAGCACAGTCTGCAGGTCGAGGCCGAGCGCGGCGATGCGTCGGGAGTTGAACTCAAGATAGATGACGTCGTCCTGCGCGCCGATCAAGTCGACCTTGCCCACGTTGGGAACGGTCATGATCGCGGTACGTGCGCTCTCCACATAGTCGCGCAACTGTCTTTGGGAGACGCCGTCGGCGGTGAAGGCATAGACGTTGCCGAACACATCTCCGAAGCGGTCGTTGTAGAAGGGGCCGATGACGCCTTGTGGCAGTTGCGGCTTGATGTCATCGATCATGTGGCGAATGTTGCCCCAGATCGCCTTGACCTCGGGGCCCTTCGTCGTCGAGCGCAGGTGAACGTAGATGGTGGTCTGGCCTGGCGTTGTCTCGCTCTTGGTATAGTCGAGCTGGTCCAGTTCCTCGAGCTTCTTCTCCAGCCGGTCGGTCACCTGATTGACCGTGTCCTCCACCGAAGCGCCGGGCCACATTGCGGCAATCACCATGGTCTTGATGGTGAATTGTGGATCCTCTTCACGGCCGAGGTGGAGATAGGCGAGGACGCCCGCCACCATGCTCACGATCATGAAGTACCAGATGACCGACGCGTTATCGAGCGCCAGCGCGGAGAGATTGAAGGTCTTCCTGCCGCTCCGGGGTTTGCCTGCTTGCTCGTTCATAACTGCGTCTCCTCGGAGAGCCTGACGGTTTGACCGGGCTGAAGTGCGTGGGCGCCGGCCCTGACGATACGCTCACCCGGCTGCAGGCCGGACAGGACGGTCACAACTGCGTCGCCGGGATGGGCGGTCTTGATCTGCCGTGCGGCAACCGAGGTGCTCGCGGGATCGACGACCCAGACCGCCTCGTGTCCGTCTTGCGTGAAGACAGCGGATGCGGGGATCTCGATTACGCCCGCCAGCCCGGTCGCGGCCGAGGCCGTGATCGTTGTTCCCAGCCGGAACTCGCTCGGCGGAGTGGGGAGCGAGATCTTCACTCGGCGGCTCCGGGTCAGCGGGTCAACGCTCGGCGCGATCTCGCGCACTTCGCCGTCCGCCTGAATGCCTGGAACAACCTGGAGCTCGATGCGAAAGCGACTGCCCTCATGCAGGGAGCCGGCAACGTCATCGGGCACGTCGATGACGGCCTCGCGGATATCAGGCCGGGCGATTGTCACCACCGGCTGTCCGGGCGTGACGACCTGGCCGACTTCAAGGTTGACGGCGGTGACGACGCCGTCGAACTCGGCTGTCAACTCGGCATAGCTGCGCTGCTCCAGCGCCTTGTCGAGCAGGCTCTGCGCGCGCCTCACACCGGCATTTGTGGCCACGCGCGCCTGCTGGATGGCCTCAAGCTGTTGCGATGTCGCATGTTTTTCGTCGAACAACGCTTGAACGCGCTTCTCGGCGGCGGCCACATTGGCATATTGGGCGTTGGCGTCGGCCACGGCGGCGCGGGCGTTGTTGATGGCAAGATCGAATGTGATGGGATCGAGGGAAGCCAGATGCTGGCCCTTCCTCACGTAATCCCCGAGGTTGATGGCACGGATAGTGACAGCCCCGAGCGCACGGAAAGCGAGCGTCGACTCGTAGCGCGGTTTGATCGATCCGGCGAACGGCCCGATGACGCCGGCCTTCGGGGCAACGATCATTGAAAGGACAGTCCGTACAGTCGGCTTTTGCGGCTCAGCCGCTTGGCAGCCCAACATACCCAAGACGCCGCTCAGGAGGAGCAGGACAGACACGCCCCTCATGACCGGGCCTCCGTGAAGGTGACCTTCTGATCGGGGTGCAGAAGCTGCGTCCCGGCGGTAACCACCAGATCGTTGGCTGCGAGCCCCTTGGCGATGACCAAACCGGAGTTGCTGTAGACATCGATCTCGACCGGCCGCAGCGCAACCGTTCCGCCCGGCTGATCGACGACCCACACCGCCGCCTTGCCGGCGATGGATGTGAGAGCGCTTGAGGGCACGATAAACAGGCTACGCGGCGCGGCTTGTGCCGTCACCCTGACGGCGGTGCCGAGAACCATGCCCGGTGGCGTCTCCTTGAGGGCCAACTTGATGCGTACAGCTCCGGTCGCACTCACGGTCGGCGATATCTCGCGGATCTCGGCCTTGGCGGTGACCGAGGGATTTGATAGCAGCGCGACGTGAATGCTGTCCCTGATTCCGGCAACCAGTGCAGCTTCCTGCACGTCGACGACGACGTCGCGGGGGCCATCAAGTGCCAGGACGAAAGCCGGCTGGCTCGGCTGGGCCACCTGCCCCACTTCCATGAAGCGAGCGGTGATCGTGCCAGCCGCCGGCGCCTTGAGCGTAGTCTGCGACAGCACATCGCGGGTGATCGCCAACTGCGCTTGCGCACCGGCCAGCATGGCCTCGGCACTGCGGCACTCCTGCAAGGCGTTGTCGAAATCGCGGCGTGTCGTGAATCCTTGCTCAAGCAGCGCCTTCTGCCGCTCGAAGTTGGCGTTCACCTGCCGGAGCCTCACGTCGGCGGCCTGTAGCGCCGCTGCAGCAGCTGCTACGTCCGCTTCCTGGATCTTGGGATCGAGACTGGCCAGCAAATCGCCCGCTGCCACATGATCTCCGACGTCGACCTTGCGATTGATCACCTGGCCACCGACGCGGAAAGCCAGATCGCTCTGGCTCCGCGCCACAACCTCGCCGGTGAGCACGAAGCGTGGCGTATAGGCGGAAGCCTGTACCTTTTGGACCTGCACGGCCGCGGGAACTTCGCCTTCGGTTCGAACGGGTTGCTGGCAACCGCCAAGCTGAAGGACGCCTGCACAGCAGGCCATGCCCAGACAGAGACGGAGCAGTCGCTCCCGCCCTCCGCCCCCGGAGGCGGAATTAGAGGCTTCCGGCAACATGAGGATCTCCATGGCCTGTGTGGGGCAGAAAAGCGCTCGGCGGACACCCCAAGGCGCGCATCGCATCTCGGTATGTATCCACACACATACATACCATGACTTTCTGACTAGACAACAGTCAAGTACGTACATACATATTTTGACGCAGGAGCCGAACCGGTCGTCAGACGTCCCCCGTGAAGAGGAGAGTGACATGAACCAACATCCCGAACTTGAAGTTGGTGCTGAAGACGAACCTCGCCCCCGCAGGCGCGACAAGGAGGCCAGCAAGAAGGCAATTCTTGAGGCCGGCGTCGAGGTCTTCTCCCTCCACGGCTATGACGCCGCGACAACCAAGATGATTGCCGCAACAGCGGGTCTCAACGAACAGCTGATCACGCGTTACTTTGGTGGCAAGGCGGGGCTGCTGCTGGCGGCGCTATCGGCCTACATCGACGAGGAGGCGCAGAACGAGGGCTATCCTGATGCGGCCGACTCTGTCGAAGGCGAGATCAGGCAGTTTCTGCTGCATCGCCACCGGCGCCTTCTTGAGCTCCAGGATTTCATGAAAGTCTTCATGCCCTTCTCGATGCGCGACGGCGACATCCGGGGGCAACTGGAAACCATCGTCTTCAAGGGGGCAGAGCGTGTGCTCGAGCGCCTGACGGATCTGCAGGCACGGGGATTGATCCGCGCAGACGCCAATCTGGAAGCCGTCGGCCTCGCCATTGGCGGCCAGTCCATGCACATCTCGTTTCATCTGCGCGTGGGCACCACCCTTGATGACCGCTATCTTCGCACCTTGATCGACGAGTTCGCCCGGACCCTCGCCAGAGGGCTAGCCCCAACGCCTTGAGAGCCCCCGGCAAAATGAGCTGCTGCCGGTTTCGTGGACACGCTCCTAAGCTAATTCGGCCATTCTTTCGAACTCGATCGGGCTGAGATAGCCGATGGTCGAGTGGCGCCGCTTCGGATTGTAGAAGCGTTCGATATAGTCGAACACGTCAGCTCTTGCCTGATCGCGGGTCCGGTAGACCTTCCGACAGACCTGCTCCGTTTTCAACGACGAGAAGAAGCTTTCCATTACCGAGTTATCCCAGACATTGCCCGCTCGGCTCATTGAACAGAAGATACCGGCGTCGGCGAGCAGCCTTTGGAACTGCTCGCTGGTGTACTGGCTACCGCGATCGGAATGGTGCAGTAGCGCATCCGGTTTTCCTCGACGCCACATTGCCATGACGAGGGCGTCCGTGACGAGTTGCGCCGTCATTTCCGCCTTCATCGACCAGCCGACCACACGTCGGGAGAACAGATCGACGACCGCTGCGACATATAGCCAGCCCTCCGCCGTCCAGACGTAGGTGAAGTCGGCCCCCCACTTCTTGTTCGGAGCCTCGGCTTCGAACTGGCGATCGAGCAGGTTCGTGGCGATTGCCTCGGCCTTCCTCTCGCCGTTATCGGCAGGAAGCGGCTCGCCGAACTCGACCTATTCGACCGCGTCCAGCTGGCCGCCGTTGTCGCCGTCTGCCGACAGAGCGCGACGCTCAGCGCCGCCGGCCGCCGCCTGTTCGCCGCCTCGCGCGAGCGCAAGGCCTCGGGCAACGACGCCGATCGGCTGCGCAAGTATCTGGCCCGATTTGGCTTGGAGTTCGAGGCGTTGCGCCGGTAGTGGACGGGACGTGCTCCCCGTGAGTGTTCATGCCAACCGTAGTCGTTGGCTTTCTGGACCGCCGTGTGTTGCGCGGACAGAGACGCAGCGATAAGCCGAGAGGCACGAGACGCGCGTCTGCGCCGAAGCAGAACTCTGCACGATCGATCGCGCCTTCATGCGGGGACGGCGATTATTTAATGTCTGCGCCTTTGAACGGGTAACACTCCACCGTCTGCTCCAGCTTTGAAAAGCCGCCTGCCCCTTGCCGTCGATGTCGCTCGTCCCGGAAGGGAGCTGCCGATCCGCCAGGCTATCACGAGCACCTAGATCACACCGGAACCGGCAACCGCTTTGCGGATCAGGTCGGCGGTGGTCACGTCGTGTCTGAAACCAAGCGCCAACTCACGCTTGATGTCGAGCGGCGGGAAGTTGCCGAAAACGCCCTCGATACGCTCGTCCGGTTCGAAGGCGATCTCTGGCTTCACGTCAGTGACCTCCGTCATGGCGGCGATAATCTCGCCGACGGAATGATGCAGTGCCGGAACCTGCACCACACCGGTGACATCAAGCCGCGCCGCGTGGCGGAGATTTTCAATCACGGTTGCGACCGACAGCCACCACGCGGTCGCGTCCGGGCCAACCGGACAGACATAGCGCCGGCCCGAGACCAAGGCGTGAATCAAATCGCTCATGAATGCCGATCCGAAGCCACTGGCCGAAGGCGGACGCGCAACAATCCCGGGCAGACGCAGGGCGATACCAGAAAGATTGCCGCGCCGGGTATGATCGGCAAGGGCGAGCTCGACCATCCGCTTGTGCGTACCATAGGTTATCAGAGGCTGGGTCGGAGTTGCGACGCCAACGGGCTCTCTGGACATCGCTCCATAGACTGCGATGCTGGACGCATAGACTACCCTTGCCCGCCCGGGGCTGGCCGCAAGACGATCGAACAGGTCGAGCGACGCATCGAGATTGACGCGCCGGCCAAGCGCCGGGTCTGCCTCGGCGAGGGCGCCAGGCACGCTGGCCAGATGATAGACGCAGTCGGGACCAGCCCGACTGGCTTGGTCGAGCGTCCCGCCGTCGTCCAGCCCGCCACGCACCCAGACTACGCGCGGATGGACGAGATCGTCGGGCTGCGGCACGACGTCCACGCAGGTGATGGCTGGACCGTCATTGTCGGTCAGGAGGCTGCTGACCAGAGCCCGTCCGATGAAGCCTCCAGCACCAGTCACAAGTATGGTCAAGCGAACCTCCGTTCACATCCTTCGGAGCAAACCATTGGTATGGCTCGGCCCATGTGATGGCCGTCCAATGCTTGCCCGGTGGTCGATCTTTGTTCGTTCAGTTTGACGCGGACGGCCCGGAGGCCGCCACCCGTTGATCGATGATGCCGAATGGCCCTGCAGATCCATCTGGATATCGGGCCTCCATGGTTACGCGCTCGCCAAATCGCAGGAAGGGCGTGCGTGAGGCACCGCTTTCCAGTTTTTCAATGGCTCGAACCTCGGCCAGACAGCTCGACCCCGCTGCTCGGTCGGCATTGGAGACGGTGCCGGACCCGATGATGGTCCCTGCCGACAGTCGGCGCGTGCGGGCAGCGTGGGCGATGAGTTCAGGGAAGGTGAAGGTCATTTCGCTGCCCGAAGCTGAACCGACGCGCTCGCCATTGCGCGCCACGTGCAGCCGCAGCGTGACGCGCTCACCCGTCCAGGCTTGCCCCAGTTCGTCGGGCGTGACCGCGAGCGGCGCGAAGCTGGTCGAGGGCTTGGCCTGGAGAAAGCCGAAGCCGGTGTTGATCTCGCGGGCGCCGTGGACGCGCAGGCTCCAGTCGTTGATCTGGACGATCAGCCGGATGCGCTCCCCTGCCGCTCCCGCTGGAGTCGCCATCGCCACCTCGTCGAGGACGACGCCGAACTCGCCCTCGAAATCGATGCCGTCCGCTTCGCTGACGAAGGGAACATCGACATGCGGGCCGAGAAAATCGTCGCTGGCGCCCTGGTACATCACCGGGATGGTCTGGAAGTTGGGGATGGGCGCCTTGTCGAAGGCGGTGTCCATCAGGTTGCCGTGATTGAGGAAGGCCGAGCCGTCGAGCCACTGGGGACTGCGCGGCAACGGCGCCAGGCAGCGCTCCGGCTCGAACGGTACGATGCCGACAGCGCTTCCCGCCTCCAGTTCGGCGGCAAGCCACTGCAAGGCTGCAGCACTTGTCGCCCAGGTCTGGAGGGCCGTGATCAAGTTGGGTGCGATGGCGGTCGCGAGCACCGCTCGCGTGCCGTCGCGGGAGACGACGAGCAGGCGGCCGTCGGGGCTCCCGTCGTCATAGGTTGCAAATCGCATCGGGTTTCTCAGCCTTGCAGTTCCGGGCTGAAGGTGCCGTCCACCAGGATGAACAACATGCGACACGTCTTGTCCGTTCGATTGGCCCAGGCGTGGTTGGTGCCGCGCTGAATGATCACGTCCCCGCGCTTCAGCGCCACCTCGCCCTTGTCGACGATCAGGGTGATCTCTCCTTCGATGACGATGCCGTAATCGATGGTTTCGGTGCGATGCATCAGTGGATGCGGCGCGTTTTCGTCGGCCGTCGAATGCCTCGCGTCTCCGGTCCTGGCGAAGTGTTCCTTCATCCGTTCGGTGCCGTTCTTCAGGAAGTCCTCGGTATCCGGCGGGATGTCGACAAAGCGGATGCGGGTCCCCAGTTTCGGCGGCGGGAGTTGCAGGGGACCGGCGGTGGGATCGGCACCGTTGTCGATCGTCGCCGGGGTCGTGGCCGTCTGCCAGACCTCGTGGAAGATGGTGCCTGGAATGGTCGCCAGTTCCACGACGGTGGGGAGGGCTCCGTCGGTCGCGATGATGGCTTTGCCGGCGGAATCGTGGCCCGTCACGACACGGCGGATCAAAGGTAGGCTCATGGTGGACATCTCCAGATCAGGCGACAGTCATCGTCGGGTTGGGAAGTGAGTCCTCGTCGGGAAGCGGCACGCGGGAGAACAGCAGGATCGCGGCAGCGTCGATGATGACGGCGGCAATGGCGAGCGCCTCATAGCCGTAGGCCTGAACCAGCGTTCCCCCCAGCACTGGCCCGATGGCAGCGCCGATCATCAGCATCGCCGGCGTGCCGGCGACGACGCGCGACGATGGGTCGAGACGGGACAGAAGACCGAAGGCGAAGGTGTGGGTGAAGATCATCACCGCGGCGAACACTGCCGTCGGCAAGGCGTAAAGCGGGAAGCTGGTGCTGAGCGCAATCGCCACGGCGACCAGCGCCTGAAGTGCCGGACCGGCGAGAATGACGGCGCGTGCCGAGATCCGCGTTTCAAGCAAGGCGGCGAGCGGAGCCGGGAAGAGGTTGACGAAGCCCAGCGCAATCAGAACCCCCGTCACCGCATCACTGCCGAAGCCGCGATCGGCGCCGATGCGTTCGATGAATGAGAACATCATCGCCTGTGTCAGCCCCATGCAGGACACACCGATGACGCCGAACCAGATCGCGGGCCGGATGCGGGCAACGCGATCGAAGAACATTGTCTCCGTCTTCGGCTTCAGGCCGGGAAAGACCAGGATGGAAGTCAGCGCGGCCACGGCCATGACGCCAGCAAAGACTACGAAGAGAACAGGGCCACCGAGTGCCGCAATGAGGTTCGGCGTGGCGCCGAGGAAGACGATGGCGAAAATGCCGAGCGCCATGCCGACGATGGCAAAGAGCCGGTGCGGATTGCTGCTGCGGGCGATGGTGCCGTGAGTGAACGACAGACCGCAGGCCGCCGCAGCCCCCGCCACCAGATGAAGCGCGGCCAGCGTCTTGTAGTCTTCAGTCCTGGAAGCGAGGAGGAAGGCAACGGCGGCAACGATGAAACCGCTGACCACCAGCAACCGCGCGTTCGATCGCGTGAAGCGCGAGGCGAAATACAGGCTCGAGACCACGGCACCGATCAGAAACAACGTCGCCAGGCCTCCCGCCTCGCGCGGCTCGAACTTGTAGTGCGAGATGAGCACGCCGACCCAAACCGGGAGCGCGACCAGATCGAGCATTCCGGCGCAGTGCGCCACCATGAGGGACACCCGTCCCGGCCAGCTATCCGTCGTTGTTGCCATGATTTCCTCCCCCGTCAGTCTTGCTTTTGTTCCGTTTGCTCCTCCACGAGCCTCAGAACGGCTGCAGTAGTGCGATGATCGACTCCCGCATGATCCGGGCATGTTCGGCCCTGTCGCCGTTCTCCATCTCGATGCGGCAGAGCTTTTCGGAATTCTCGATCACCAGCCGGCAGCGCTCCCAGCGGCGGGCATGGAAGCGGTCGAATGCCTCCTGAAGGTCGGCGGAGCGCCCCAGTTCCTCTGCGAGCACGATGCCGCTCTCGATGCCTATGCCGGCGCCGGACGCGAGATGGGGCGTGGTCGCCGCAACCGTATCGCCGATCAGGATCACGCGTCCCCGGTTCCAGGGCGCTGGAACGAGCAGGTTGGAGAGCGGCCGATAGTCGATGGACGCGTCGGGGTTATGGACGTGCGGGATCAGCGCCTGAAGGATCGGATCCGGATAGGGTCGCAGCAGCTCGGCGACGCAGTTCGGAAAGTCCTTCGGATCGATATGCGCCTTTTCGGGGCGGGCCTCGGTGATGAACAGGTACATCTGGGTCGGCGACACCGGGTTGACGCCGACCTTGACCGGACCACCGAGCCACATGCGGACGCTCTTGATCTCGACCGGCCGCGGCATCACCGCGCGCCACACGCCCTGACCCAGGTAGCGCGGTGGATTGACCTCCGGGAAAAGCTCGTTGCGTGTTCTGGAGTTGACACCTTCGGCGGCAACCACAAGGTCGTAGGTGTCCTTCGTGCCGTCGGTGAAAGTCACGGTCGCCGCATTGGCCGATTGCTCGATCTTTGTATAGGTGCAGCCGACTCGAACAGAAACGCCTGACGCCTTGACCTCATCGGCGAGCAGGCGGGCGAGCTCGGGGCGCAGGATACCGGCTCCGCCGGCCACGTCCGAGCCAACCGGACGCGGGGTCGGAATGTCGCTGATCCGGTCGCCGTTTGGCGCGCAAAGCTCCACCCCGTCAGAAAGGCATCCCCGCGCGGCGATCTTGTCGTAGATGCCAATTGTCTGAAGGGCTCGCAGCGACGGTCCGGCGACGGTGATCCCCGCACCCTCCGGACGCCATTGTGCGTCGATCTCGACGAGGCTGACCTCGATACCTCGCTTGCGCATCTCGATGGCGGCGGCCATGCCGGAAAACCCGCCGCCGACGACCAAAACTTTCCTCACCGCCGTCATGGTATATCTCCCCCAATTTTCATTTTCTTGGTTCGGCGAGGACGAAGCCGTCCACGCCGAGTGTAAGCGGAACAGAGGTCAGGCTCCGTCCCAGACAAGGGCCTGAAACGCAGAGACCTGTTTCGGGCAGGAACTCCGCGCCGTGGGCGTGGCAGACGATGCGCGAGCCGTCGGCGTTCAGGTAGGCATCCTTGCGCCAGGCCATCGGCGCGCCATCGATATGCGGACATGCATTGCGCCATCCGCGGAGCACGCCGCCGGTGCGGACCACGAACATCGTGTCCACGCCGTCCTCCCCAAGATCGAAGCCGCGCGCCGCTCCCTCGACGATCTCGGCCTCGGGACAGAGTCGAGCGCTGGCACTCGCACCGCTGTCAGGGTCCTGGTCAGGCATAGTCGCCGTTCACGGGGGTGCCGGGTCCAGGCGACCACTTCGGACGCATCTTCATCAGGAAGGTTTGTGACGTGTCCGCCCCGAGTGAGGCTTCGCGCGGCTTCCACTGGGCGTCATGCATGTCCATGTCGGCGTCCATCTCGATGTGGCAACCGAACGGGCTGTTGAAATACCAGAACCAGTTCGAGCCCAATATGTGCCGACCTGGCCCCCAGAAAGACTGGTAGCCCTTCTCCGCAAAGCGGTAGCCGTTGGCAATCATTTCCGACGGGCCGCCGAAGTGGAAGGTGAAATGCTCCGCGCCCTGCATGTGCGGCGGCGCGCCGATGAGGAAGTGGGTGTGATGATCGAGCGAACCGCCGGGCTGGAGGAACGGGCCAGCCCCGGTGAAGCGGTCCGTGCAGCGGAAGCCCAGACGGTTGACGTAGAAGGCCTCGGCCTTCAGCACGTCGGGCACGAAGTAGACCACGTGGGAGAGCGTGCGCGGCCGGATGATCGTGCCGAGTGGCGGAACACCGAGGCTGTTGATCGGGCGCAGGAAGGGGCTGCCCGGCGCATTGGAGATTTCGCCCGCCAGTGAGAAGGGACGTCGTACCGTCACCTGGAAGCGCAGGACGAAGCCGGAGTCATCGACGGATTCGATGGATCCGTCGGTGAGCTTGCGCACTTCACGGTCGCGCCCGAGTTCGGCGGCAATCTGCGCCAGCGTGTCCGTGTCGTTGACACCCATCACAGTGGCGCGCAGCCGGCAACCGGGAGCCGGAGGTCTGGGCAGGCGCGGGTCGGCCTGATGAGCAATTTCGATCGAGGTGCCGTCCAGGGCCTCGAAGCGGCCACCCGATGCGGTGATGTCCACGGGTGTCAGGCCGTAATCAACGAGAAAGCGCGCGGCGTCCGGCACACTCTCGACGCCGAAGACGAGGCTGTCCAAGCCGATGATCTTCATAAGATTCCCCCAAGAATAGCAATCACGCCACGCGGCCACCGAGCGTCTCGGCCACCCAGTCGGCGATGTAGGTGGCGGCATTGGCGCTGTTGTCGAAGCTGGAATGCTGCACGCCACCCTCGCGGGCCGTGAATATCTTCAGCTCGCGCTTTGGACTGTTGACGAGCTGCTCGTAGGTGCGCTCGGCCCAGTGCACCGGGATCTGGCTGTCCTTCTCGCCGTGGGTGACGAGGAACGGCACCTTGATCCGGTCGAGGATACCCTCGAGATGGACATTCTCGGCGATGGCCATGAACTCCTCGATGGTATCGCCGCCCCAAACCCAGCGCACGTGCTCCCAGTAGTGCGGCACCGGAAAGCTGCCCTCGCGCTGGAGCCGCTTTTTCTGGACATCGCGCCAGTCATGGTTGGCGCCCCAGACGACGCCACAGGCGAAGCGCGGCTCGAAGGCAACGGCACGCGGACAGTAGTAGCCACCGAGCGAGACACCCTCCATGCCGATGCGGGACGGGTCGACATCGGCACGCGCCTGCAGCCAGTCGACCACGCGACTCGCCCAGTACTCGCTGTCGTAGCGCGCCTTGAGGTCGTGGAGCCGCAACGCTTCACCGGTACCGGGCTGGTCGATGATCAGGGAGGAAATGCCGCGCCTGGCCAACCATTGCGGCAGACCGACGCGATACTTCATCTCCTTGGTGCTATCGAGGCCGTTGACTTGCAGCAGCAGCGGCGCCGGTCCATCGATGCCTTCGGCGCGCACGAAAAGGCCGGAAAGGTGCGTTCCTTCATAGGGGATCTCGACACGCTCGCAATTCTCGCGCGAGAGCTGGGCGCCCTTGATGAAGGTATCGAGGAAGCGTCGGTACAGGTCTATCCGGCCCGGCGCGCCGTGGGCCTGGAGGCGCTCGCAGGTGATGAGATAGGTGGCAGCGCGATTGAGCTTCTCGCCGGCCGAGAGCAAGCGCCCACGCGCTTCATCCTCACCGGCCAGTTCGATCAGCTTGTCGGCCATGGTCGCCCAGGTGGTGCGAAACGCCGCGACGCCGGCGGCGTCGGGCTGCTTGGCCGCTTCCTGCAGAGGAGCGCACATCTCCTCGATCTCGCCAATCCTGGCGCCCATTTCGATGGCGAGGTCGACCGACAGATTCCAGGCGTAGTTGGTTGGAAAGTACTTGAACATGCATCGCCTCCCACGGCTCTCGTGCTTCTCGTGCAGGACCTGCGGCACGTTGAGCTCCGGTGTTCTCCTGATGGGTTTTTTACGTGCTCCGCTTGCGTTGGAAAAATTGATTGTTAACATCCTTCATATTGACGGGATCAATAACGAGGGCTGTCCCATGCGTTTCAACAATCGCCTTGATCTCAATCTGCTCGTCGCCCTCGATCACCTGCTCAACCTGAAGAGCGTCAGCGGCGCCGCGGAGAAGATGAATGTCACGCAGCCGACCATGAGCAGCGCGCTTCAAAGATTGCGTGACTATTTCGAAGACGATCTCCTGGTGAAGATCGGGCGGCGGATGGAACTGACCCCGCGCGCAGAGTCCATGAAGGACTCGGTCAGGGATCTGCTCGTGCGCGTCGAATGGACGATCGATTCCACGTCTCAATTCGACCCGGCAAACTCAGCTCGCTGCTTCAACATCCTTGCTTCCGACTACACGCTCGCCGTCGTGGCGCCACCAATACTGGCGCGCTGTGCGCGGTTGGCGCCACAGGTCCGGTTCCAGTTCCACCATCAGGTCCAGTCCCCCGAACGGTTGCTGGAGCGCGGTGACGTCGATCTGCTGATCATTCCGCACGAGTTCACGTCGCGACAGAACCCCTCCGAGGTTGTTCTGGAGGAAGAGTTTCAGGCAATCGCCTGGTCTGAGGGGAAGTATGCGACGGGCGACCTCACTCTCGAGGATTTCAATGCCGCCTCGCATGTGGTGATGCAGCCCGCCTTTGGTACGCAGTCGCTTGAGAGCCGTTGCTTCGACGAACTCGGCATCCGCCGCCAGATCGACGTGACGACCTACAACTTCACCACCATCCCCTATCTCGTCGCCGGAACCGACCGCATCGCGACGCTGCATTGCCGCCTCGCCCTACTGGCGAGCAAGGTGCTGCCAATCCGCGTGATCCCGCTGCCTGTGCAGCTACCGCCGATGCGACAAGCCGTGCAATGGCATCGCTACCGTTCAAGCGACGCCGGCCTGATGTGGCTGCTCGAACAGATCCGCATCGAGACCCAACTCTTGCGAAGCGAAGTGTAGGCCGAGGCAAGCGAGGAAGGGACCTCCACTCGAAGCTGTCAATGTTGACCGCCCCAATCGACCGGACGAACGGCGCGCCCCTGACGCCCAAGGCATTTCAAATATCTATCTCTGGCATTTCGAATATCAATTTTACAAATTTATGTAGTTCTCCTAGGGGTTGATCGACGGACGACAGGGCGGGCGGCCTATTCCTCGAAATCGCTACCAAAACAAGCGGATGCGGCCAATCGGCCGTAGTCGGAGAACCTTGCCATTGCCTGCAGGTGTCGGCCGGATGGCGCGGATGGAGTTGGAGGCCATCCGCAGTCTGTGACAGGACCTGGAGGGGGCCACATGAACAAATCTCTATACGCAGCCGCTGCCTTGACCGTTTTGGGGCTTGTCCCCGCAACAGCAGCAGAGAATGGCAACACACAATATGCGCCGGGCGCGTCCCAGTTCTTTGCTGGCGCCGTTCCGCCTTACGAGGGGCTCTACTTCCTGTCGCAGTCGAGCTACTACACGTCCAGCCGGCTCAACGACGGCAACGGCCGCGAGATCCCCATCGATTTCAACGTCAACGTAGGCGCGGAAACGCTCCGCTTCCTCTATGTCTCTCCGATCAAGATCGGAGGAGCCCAGGTCTGGGGCCAGGTCGTGCTGCCCCTGCTCAACCTCGATCTTTCGACAGCATTTGCCAGCGACAGAAAGCTGGGGCTCGCCGACGCAACGATCACCGGCGGTCTCGCCTGGCATCCGGATCCGTTCCAATCCTTCGTGCTGGGGCTCGATGTCGCCCTGCCGACCGGCAGCTACCATGCCGGAGACCTGGCCAACACCGGCCTCAATCATTGGTCTGTTCAGCCGACGGTGGGCTATCACTATTTCGATCCTCAGGGCCTCGACCTGGGTGCCGCCGCCCGCCTCATCTTCAA
Source organism: Oryzibacter oryziterrae (assembly GCF_021864535.1). Lineage (GTDB taxonomy): Bacteria > Pseudomonadota > Alphaproteobacteria > Rhizobiales > Pleomorphomonadaceae > Pleomorphomonas > Pleomorphomonas oryziterrae. Next base: position 367,238 of record NZ_JAKJIC010000002.1, on the reverse strand, counting down.
CTCGGAAAACGAGGCCACCAACTACCGTTCGGGCACCGAACTCGTGGTGGACTACGCATTCGGATGGAACTTCGACCAGGTCAAGGTGGGCGCTACCGGCTACTTCCTCAAGCAGCTCAGCGATGATCATGGGCCTGGCGTTGCCGCGGACGGGCACCGGGGCGAAGGTTTGGCGATTGGTCCGTCGCTCACCTACAGTTTCAATCCGGGCACGCAGATAAGCGCGTCGTGGCAGCATGACGTGCTGGCCGAGAACCGCTCCCAGGGCGACGCCATCTGGGTCAACTTTGCGACGAGCTTCTGATCGCAAGGTCGCCGCCTTTCATGCGGCGACCTCCTCCTTGCAATCGCCGACACTGGATATGGACGAGAGCTGGCATGAAGGTTTTCGCAACAGCGCAGGAAGCACTTTCCGGACTGCTTGCCGACGGGATGCTGATCGCCGCAGGCGGGTTCGGCCTGTGCGGCATACCCGAAACGCTGATCGATTGCCTGGTCGAGAGCGGCATTCGCAACCTCACGATAGCCTCGAACAATTGCGGCGTCGATGACGTTGGTCTCGGGCGACTGCTGACCACCAGACAAATCCGCAAGATGATTTCGTCCTACGTTGGCGAGAACGCCGAGTTCATGCGGCAATATCTGTCCGGCGAGATCGAGATCGAATTTACGCCGCAGGGCACACTGGCCGAGCGCATGCGCGCCGGCGGAGCCGGGATCGCCGGCTTTTACACACGCACCGGCGTCGGGACAGAGGTCGCCGTCGGCAAGGAACACAAGGACTTCGACGGCCGCACGCACATACTGGAGCGCGCCATCGTCGCCGATCTCGCCATAGTCAAGGCCTGGAAGGTCGACCCGTCAGGAAATGCGGTGTTTCGCAAGACTGCGCGCAACTTCAATCCGCCGGCTGCAATGTGCGGCAAGGTCTGCGTCCTGGAAGCTGAGGAGATCGTTCCGCTGGGCGCTCTCGATCCGGACGAAGTGCATCTGCCGGGCGTCTATGTACATCGCATCGTGCAAAGCCGAGCCGAAAAGCGCATCGAACAGCGCACGGTTCGCGTTAGGGAGGTTGGCCCATGAGTTGGACGCGCCAGCAGATGGCCGCCCGCGCTGCGCGCGAGTTGCAACCCGGCAGCTACGTCAATCTTGGCATCGGCATTCCGACGCTGGTGCCGAATTTCATGCCGGCCGACTTCAATGTCACCTTTCAATCGGAAAATGGCATGCTCGGGATCGGCCCCTTTCCTTTCGAGGGCGAGGAGGACGCTGACCTGATCAACGCCGGCAAGCAGACCGTCAGCGAGCTTCCGCACAGTTGCTATTTCGACAGCGCCACCAGCTTCGCCATGATCCGCGGCGGGAAGATTGCCATGGCGATCCTCGGGGCGATGGAAGTGTCTGAAACCGGAGATCTGGCAAACTGGACGGTGCCGGGAAAGCTGGTGAAGGGCATGGGTGGCGCCATGGACCTCGTGGCTGGTGTCGGCCGCGTCGTGGTGGTCATGGAGCATTGCAGCAAGGACGGATCGCCGAAACTGCTGAAGCGGTGCCGCCTGCCGCTCACCGGCCAGTCTGTCGTGGACCGCATCATCACCGATCTGGGCGTTTTCGACGTTACCGGTGAAGGGTTGTTGATTGTCGAGTGTGCCCCTGGCGTCGATGCGCAGCAAATTCTGGAAAGAACAGATGCGGCCGTATTGCAGGCGACAAGCGCAGCCGTCCTCTGATACCGAGTGTCATTGAAAATGACTCCCGGTATCCCGCTTTCGAATTTCTCATGCCGTTGATGCAGATGAGAAATCCGAAATCTCTTCAATGAGCCGATGCGTCAGCATCTTGGGCAGAGTTGGCATGAGTGACACCTGGAAGGCTGGGAGGGGCGGACTTGTTTGGACGAGCTCCGGTCAACTGGCAGTTGGTTTGTGGCGACAGTCATGCGGCAAGCTCAAACGGCCAGTTCGGTTGGGCGGAAACAGTGGTCCGCTCCCCAATGCTGGAGCGCCTGAGGGGGAGAGTTTTCGACCTTCTTCACTGTGGCGGGCTGGCTGCGTCACCGGGAACTTGCAGCAAGATCGCCGGCTTGTTGCCGATGGCCCCATGCGGCCGATCCTCATTGTAGTATTTGCGCCCAGCGCCCAACCTTTTGCGCGCCTCGGCATGTGTCAGGAACCAATTGGCGTTCATGCACTCGGCGCGGACACGGCGGTTGAAGGTGAGGAGGGAACAGCCATTGGTCCGGTGGATCAATGGACCCAACGCAAGGCGAAGGCGTTGTCGGTCGGCTTGACGAAACAGACTCCCGCATGGCGCTTGCTGCGGATTTTGTGACACTCCGCCTGCTTAAAGGGTCCAGCCTCGGATTGGCATGAACGGGATATCTTCGCCAGATGAACGCCGGCGGACTGCAGAGCTCCGCGTTTCGTAGACCCCGCAGGGTCTACTTTCTTCGCTGCCTTTCGTCCCCACCCTTATCCGGTAAAGTCCAATTTTACGCGGATAACAGGGGGGATTTTCCGAGTGATCGGCAACGAAACGGGGCTTACTCTCGTCTGAAGACAAAGAGCGAATTGTTGATGTCCGTGAAGGCGTCGAGAAAGACCTCGCGCACGAGAGGCAAGCCATGGGCGCGAAATGACGACAAATAGCGATCTCTGTTGCGATAGTGTGCGTGGTAGCCGTCGACGACATGCCTGACGATGTCACTGCCGTTTGTGAGCGAATCTCGGGTGACCACGAACCCTCCCGGCTTCGTGATGCGCGCAAGCTCGGCGACAGTCTCCTCGAACACGTCGCCATGCAGTGTTGCAAACAGGCCCATGGCAAAGGAGGTGTCGTACGCGCCGTCACCGTGCCTGAAAAGCAGCTCGACTGCCTCGGCGGAGAACTCGGCGTTCGCGATCTTTCTTGCATTTGCCTGGGCGACAAGCTGTTCCGAAATGTCAGTGCCGCGCAACGAGCGACAATGGGCTGCGATCAGCGAACTCAACTCGCCATTTCCGCAGCCGACGTCAACGACGTTGGCATCCTTGTTCAGATACAAGTCACAGATCACCGGAAGCAGCGAGGTGACGCGCCGGTAGTAGACCGCGTTTGCCACATGAGTGTCTGAGCACTGCGCCCAATAGGCTTTGCTGCTCTTGCCGATGTCGCTTTCGCCCAAATTCATCCCCCATTGCAAATCGAGGCAGCCTGCAACTCATGCTGCCGGCGGCGATTATCGATCGTGCGCTGCTCGATCCGTTGCCTCTCGGCCAGGATGGCTTCTGCCCGTCCGTGGTAAACGTCCACCAGGGTCAGATAGTCCAGACTTTCAAAATATCTTGCGTGTTTGCAGGGCTCGGCGAAGGTGTCGACCTGGCGCTTGAGTTCGCCGGGCAGATGGGAGTTGTCGAGCAGGATCCGGCCCTCGAGCGGCTAGCGCCAGCGGCTTCCTTGATCACAGCTTCTCGGCGCATGATGCTGAGTGTTGCCCCGATGTGCCTACCTGTTGGAAAGGTCACCGGCGAATGCGCCTTCCCCTACCTCGCCGCCGCGATGATCTGGATGCCGACTTTTGTCAACGCAGCCGAGCAGCCGGACCCAACCCTCCAGCCCAAACAGGGCCGAAGCGTCTCATCGTTTCTCATCGCGTTGGTGAGTACCCCGGCGAGCAGCCTTTCAACAGGCCTGTCTTGATGTCTCGAGGACTTTGAGCTTTTGGCGCACCGCGCCGGGCGAAGATGAGAACTATGCCTACACCATAGCCCTCTAATGCCACAAAAGTGCCATTTCTGCTGACCTTGTGCTGCTCCAGAAGGTCAGGTCCATTGCCGCCAGTTGGACGTCGCCTCCGCCTTCAGGAAATCGATCATCGCCCGAACCTTCTTCGGCAGGAATGAACGGCTCGGATAGAGCATCCAGATCGCGGTTTCGAAGCTGGTTGCGGTGACGCGCCAGTCCGGAAACAGATCGACCAGACGCCCCGCCGCAATGTCGTCATCCACAAGCCAGTTTGCCAACAGGGCGGGTCCCATTCCGGCAAGCGTCAGGGCATGCAGCGCGAGCGCGCCTGATGCCATCACGCCGCCCTTCACCTCGACCTTCTCGATCCCTCCATCCGGATCGCGAAAGAGCCAGAGACTGCGAAATCCCGGCAAAAGAAAACGCAGGCAATCGCGTTGCGAGAGATCGGATGGGTGCTGGGGCCGGCCATACCGTTTGAGGTACTCAGGACTGGCGCAGACCCGATAGCGCGTGTCCTGCAGCTTCGCGGCAACGACGTCGCCGAAGACCGCCGGCCCCAGACGGATGGCCAGATCGATCCGTTCGGATACGAGGTCAAGGTTGACGTCGCTCAGGACCAGTTCGATCTCGACGTTCGGAAATTCCCGCCGGAACCGCGGCAGCAATGGAACGATGACCTTCTGCCCAAAGGCGACGGTGGAGGTCATCCTCAGTGTGCCAAGCGGCCCGCGAGTGAGAGACAAGGCGTCGTCACGGGCGCGATCGAGCGCAGCGATAGCGGACTGAACCTGCCGCAAATAAACGTCGCCGGCTTCGGTCAGGGCGACGCGCCTTGTCGACCGCTGGAATATCCGGAAACCCAGCTCTTCCTCGATCGCAGCGACCGTCCGCGACACCCATGAGGGGTCGACCCCTCGATCGCGGGCGACCTCTGCGAAAGAACCGCATCGCGCAATTTCGATCAGGAGGGAGGCGTGGCGCATATCCATTGATGTAAAATAAGCATCAGTATACTTCCAATCAAGCCATTTAATGTTGGCGGCATCGCGATCAGATTGGGGTTGTTCAACAGGGCGCCCGCGAGCTGGACCAGCTTTTCAGAGCGGCGCGCTTCTCATCTCATCTTGAAGGAGACGCCCCAATGACCAAGATCCTCCGCATCGATTCCAGCGCCCGCGACAGCGGCTCCATCTCGCGTCTCGTCGGCGATCACCTGGAAGCCAGGCTTGTCGCAGCGCTGCCCGATCCGCGCATCGCCCGCCGCGATCTCGCCTCGGCGCCACTCCCGCATATCTCCAACCTGACGATCACCGGCTATTACACACCGGCCGATCGGATGACCGCCGAACTGTACAACGCAACGGCCCTTTCCGATGAACTCATTCACGAGTTGCGCTCGGCCGAGATTCTGATCCTCACCGCACCCATGTACAATTTCTCCATTCCCTCGGCGCTGAAGGCCTGGATCGACCAGATCGTGCGGATCGGGCACACGTTTTCCTATGACGGCGCCAGTTTCTCCGGGCTGCTGACCGGGAAGCGGGCCTATGTCGTCTGCGCCTATGGCGCGTCGGGTTATGCGGCTGGCGGCCCGTTCGGCGCGGCGAATTTCGTCGATCCCTATCTGCGCTTTCTCCTCAACTTTCTCGGTATCGAGGATGTGGCTTTTGTCGCGATCGAAGCCACAACCGCAGGCGAAGAGATGCTGGCAGCCAATGTCGCCGCCGCGAAACTCACAATCGATTCCCTTCTGGAGGTAGTGTGATGGCGAAAATCGCTTTTCTCGGTCTTGGCGCCATGGGCACCCGTATGGCACGCAATCTCATCGCGGCAGGACACGACCTCACGGTCTGGAACCGTGACCCGCAGAAGGCGGATGCGCTGCGCGAGGCGGGGGCGGACGTGGCCCGCACGCCGCGCGCCGCCGTCGCGGACAGCGAGTTCGTCCTCAGCATGCTGCGAGATGACATAGCGTCGCGTCAGGTCTGGCTGGATGCAGAGGACGGCGCGCTCGGCGGCTTGCGCGAAGGGACCGTCGCCGTGGAGTGTTCGACGCTGAGTGTGGACTGGGTCGAGGAGCTTGCCGAACTGTGCAGAAGGCGGAACACCATCTTCCTTGACGCACCCGTCGTCGGATCGCGTCCCCAGGCCGAAGCCCGCCAGCTCATCTTCCTCGCTGGGGGAGCGACCGAGGCGGTGTCGCGGGCGGAGGCGGTCCTGTTGCACATGGGAGCCTCGGTCCACCATGCGGGGCCGAATGGCGCGGGTGCCGCCGCCAAGCTCGCCGTCAACACGCTGTTCGGGATACAGGTGGCGGTGCTGGCCGAACTGATCGAGGCCGTGCGGTATCGGGGTTTCGATCCGGCGCGCTTGGTCGAACTCGTTTCGGCCACACCCGTCTGCAGCCCCGCAGCGAAAGCGGCCGCAGGGGCGATGCTTCTCAATGCATTTCCTGCGATGTTTCCGATTGAGATCGTCGAAAAGGATCTGGGCTACGCTTTGTCGATTGCTGAGAAGGACGAAAGCACGCCCCTGGCTTCAGCTGCGCGAAACGTCTTTGCGCGCGCTATCAACGAAGGTTATGGCGCGGACAACATCACCGGTGTCGTTCAACTCTACAGGCTGCCCGGATCCTGAAGGAGCACCCCGAAAAATTGCACTGCTTCAGGGTAAGGACTTGGGAAAAACGACACGACCACCGCGTATCACAAAGGGACATCGGCGGAATATGGCGCACCCGGCGAGATTCGAACTCACGACCTTCGCCTTCGGAGGGCGACACTCTATCCAGCTGAGCTACGGGTGCGCAAAGCAAATCAGCCGATCAGGCTGACGGACAAGGGTTCCTATAGCCGATGTGGCGGGATCGGCAAAGGGGAAAATTGGGGTGGAACCGGGCTTGTTGTTGGCCGCGACGCCGGCGGTGCCGGTCACAGGCGTGCGCGCGTCGTTCGCGGCGTCGTCAGCAGGATGGATGTGTCCGAGTTGGTGATGCCGGGCAGGAAGCGGATGCGGCGGAGCACGGTGTCGAAGTCGGTGAGTGTCGGCGCGCCGAGTTCCACCACCAGATCCCAGCGGCCGTTGGTGGTGTGGATGGTCGCCACTTCCGGAAAGCCGCCCAGCTGGCGGATCACCTTGTCGATCACGTGGCCCTCGATCTCGATCATCATCATGGCGCGTACCGGCATGGCGCCGATGTCGTCCCCCCTCAGGATCACGGTGTAGCCGAGGATATCGCCCGATGATTCCAGTCGCTCCATGCGGGAGCGCACGGTGGCGCGGGAGACGCCGAGGTCGACGGCGAGATCGGAAATCGAGCGGCGGCCATTGTGGCGCAGGAGGGTGACCAGTTTCTCGTCGAGGGCGTCCATGTCAATCTGCTCAGATATTCTGCCATTTTGATAAGCTTGATTTCCTGATTTGGCAATTTCCTCTGTTCACTTCGCCAGTACCATCCGCTTCAATGATCGCCTGTTCAACCGATCGGAGGGGATCGATGCGGGTCAATCTTCTGGGCGCCGGCGTGCAGGATGGCGCGGGACGCAAGGGCTGCGAGATGGGGCCGAGCGCCTATCGCACCGCCGGGATCGCCGAAGCGCTGGCCGAGCTTGGTCACGACGTCTCCGATTTCGGCGACGTGCGGCCGCGGCCCGCGCGCGTCATCATCCATCGCAACCGAGCCCTCAAGCGCCTGCCCGAGACCATCGCCTGGATCGAGGCGCTGGCGGAGGCTGCCTATGCGGCCAGCGAAGGGGCGATGCCGGTGTTCCTCGGCGGCGATCATTCGCTGTCGGCCGGCACGGTGCCGGGCATGGCGCGGCGAGCCCAGGAGCTTGGCCGCCCGCTGTTCGTGCTCTGGCTCGATGCACACACCGACTTCCACACGCTGGAGAGCACCACGTCGGGCAATCTGCACGGCACGCCGGTGGCCTATTTCACCGGGCAAGCCGGTTTCGGCAGCACCTTCCCCGCCCTCCCCGCCGTGGTCGATCCCGCCAATGTGGCCATGCTCGGCATCCGCTCGGTCGATCCGGCGGAGCGGACGGCCCTGCGCGAGGCCGGCGTCACCATTCACGACATGCGCGCCATCGACGAACAGGGCATTCCGCCGCTGCTGCAGCGCTTCATCGACCGGGTGAAGGCGGCGAACGGCCTGCTGCATGTCAGCCTCGACGTCGACTTCCTCGATCCCTCGATCGCGCCGGCCGTCGGCACCACGGTGCCCGGTGGCGCCACGTTCCGCGAGGCGCATCTGGCCATGGAAATGCTGCATGACAGCGGTCTCGTCTCTTCGATCGACCTCGTGGAACTCAACCCCTTCCTCGACGAGCGCGGCCGCACCGCCATGCTGATGGTCGACCTGCTTTCCAGCCTCATGGGCAAGTCCGTCATGGACCGCCCGACAACCGCATGGGCCTCCTGATCATGACCGCGCTGTCCCCGCTTGCCATCGTCCCCTTCGTGTCGGTCGACAACATGATGCGGCTCGTCCACCACATCGGCGTCGAGACCTTCCTCACGGAACTTGCCGCCTATGTGGAGGAGGACTTCCGCCGCTGGCCAAGTTTCGACAAGAAGCCGCGTGTCGCCTCCCATTCGCATGATGGTGTGATCGAGCTGATGCCCACTTCGGACGGCACGCTCTACGGCTTCAAGTATGTCAACGGCCACCCCAAGAACATGCGCGAGGGGCGGCAGACAGTCACCGCCTTCGGCGTGCTGGCCGATGTGGGCAACGGCTACCCCATGCTGATCACCGAAATGACGCTGCTCACCGCGCTGCGCACCGCCGCCACCTCGGCCATGGCGGCCCGGCATCTCGCCCCCAAGGGCGCGCGCCGCATGGCGATCATCGGCAACGGCGCCCAGTCGGAGTTCCAGGCCCTGGCCTTCCGGGCCTTGCTCGGCATCGAAGATATCAGGCTCTATGACATAGACCCCGTGGCCACCGCGAAGTGCGTCCGCAACCTCGCCCCGCTCGGCTTCCGCCTCACGGCCTGCCGCTCGACCGAAGAGGCAGTTGAAGGCGTCGACGTGATCACCACCGTGACCGCCGACAAGCAATGCGCCACCATCCTCACCGACAACATGGTCGGTCCGGGCGTGCACATCAACGCGGTCGGCGGCGATTGCCCTGGCAAGACGGAGCTGCATCGCGACATCCTCACGCGCTCGGAGATCTTCGTCGAATATCCCGAGCAGACGCGCATCGAGGGCGAGATCCAGCAGCTGGCGCCCGACCATCCGGTGACGGAACTCTGGCAGGTGATCGCCGGCGAGACCCGCGGGCGCAGCTCGGACCGGGCCATCACGCTGTTCGACAGCGTGGGCTTTGCCGTCGAGGACTTCTCGGCGCTGCGCTATGTGCGCGACAAGCTGACGGGCACGAACTTCTTCGAGGAGCTGGACCTGCTCGCCGATCCGGACGAGCCGCGCGATCTCTTCGGCATGCTGCAGCGGGCGAAGGGCTGAGGACGGGAGAGGGCCGATCAGGGCGACCCGCACCTTAGCGGCGCAACTCGTCCTGAATGGCCTTGAAGCGGGCGGCCAGCGCGTCGTCTGGCGCCTTCTTGGGCTGGACAACCTCATAGCCCGGCACTTCGATGCCCTGCTTGAGAAGATCTTCCACCCGCACGGTGCCGCCGTCGATCATGCGTCCCGTCTGCGGGTCGGTGTAATAGTGATGGAACAGGCCGTAGCCCTCTTTCCAATAGGTGTGGGTCACCTTCTTTGACAAGTCGGCCGGCCCGACGGCCGTGGGCGGCAGGCCTTGTTCGGAGGTAAAGGCGATCGGCTCGATGTCCAGAGGCCGCGAAAAGTGCCAGATCAGACCGGTGAGCAAGGCCAGGGCGACGGCTGTACCGGTGATGATCAGGATCGACCGAGTGTCATGAAAGGCATTGACGTGGCGCTTGTGCGACGGCGCATGTTGGCCGTGCCCGTGGGGCTCCCGACCTGTCGAACCGGTCGTGATGTGGGACACAGGATGAGGCACTGGCGCGAGCACGATTACGGCCCCTTGATCAATCTGCGCTTCGTTCACCGGATCTGCGACCAGCTGTTGCGCTCTTCAGTGGCTTGGCCGCGGACAAACTTCAAGTCTTCACCTTGAACTGCAGTCTATCATAAAAATCGACATCCAGAAGGCACAATACAATATTCGTATAAGTACCAGAAGTCCCGTTCATCATCTCCCGGCAGTGAACTGTATTCGTAAAAATAAAAGTAATATTTTCGTTTCGAATGCCAAGATCCCGAGTTTTCACCCAAAACTCCCGTCCACTTCCGACAGCCGCCCGCCAAGGCATGAAAGCGCAGGTTCCCGGTCGAACGTTTCGCGGGTCACTATGGTCAACGCATGTTGCCCTTCGCACGATCGCCTGGCTGCCGCAAAGGAAAGGCCGGCGTAACGCGCGCTACGCCGGCCTTTGCCTTGTCGGATTGCGTTGCAGTTCCTGCCGTTATCGGCGGGTCTGCGCCCACATCACTTCGCGGGCAATGTCGTCCAGCGGCAGGATGCGATCGACGCCGCCGCGCGCTATGGCCTCCTTCGGCATGCCGAACACCACGCAGCTCTCTTCATCCTGGGCGATGTTGTAGGCGCCGGCCTCCTTCATCTCCAGCATGCCGCGCGCGCCGTCGTCCCCCATGCCGGTCATGATCACACCGACAGCGTTGGGACCGGCCGCACGGGCGGTCGAGCGGAACAACACGTCGACCGACGGTCGATGGCGCGACACCAGTGGCCCGTCGCGAACGGAAACATGGTAGCGGGCGCCGGTGCGTTCCAGCAGTAGATGCCTGCCGCCCGGGGCTACCAGCACGTGGCCGCGCAGCACCGGGTCGCCATCTTCCGCCTCCTTGACCGAGACCTCGCAGAGACCGTTGAGGCGCTTGGCAAAGGCCGCGGTAAAGCTCTCGGGCATATGCTGGACGATGACGATGCCCGGCGCATTGGCCGGCAGAGCGACGAGGAAATCCTTGAGCGCCTCGGTTCCACCCGTGGACGCGCCGACTGACACGACGATCTCCGTGGTCTTGGCCATGGCCCCCACACCTTCGGCCGCACGGCGCGCCGGCGGCAGCATGGCGTCCGCGGTCAGCTTGGGGGCGGGCGACCCCGCGTTGCCCGCAGCGGGTACGGCGGCGCCTGCAGGACGCCGCGCGCCCCGAACCCGGGCCTTGGCCGCGCTCTTGACGGTGTCACAGATCATCATGGCCTGTTCGGCCAGATGGTCGGCGGCGCCGATCTTCGGCTTGACGATGATGTCCACCGCGCCCGCTTCGAGAGCCTGCAGCAGCGTTTCCGACCCTTCCACCGTCAGCGACGAGCACATGACGACGGGGATGGGATGCTGCGACATCAGTTTGCGCAGGAAGGTGATGCCGTCCATGCGCGGCATTTCCACGTCGAGCGTGATGACGTCAGGAACATCCTCGCGGAGGCGGTTGGCGGCGACATACGGATCGGACGCGACGCCGATCACCTCAATCTCGGGGTCCTGACTGAGAACACCCGCCAGCGTCTGTCGAACGCTGGCGGAGTCATCGATGATGAGAACGCGAACCTTTTTGGCCATGATCGCGGCGCTCCAAATGGCGATGCGGAATCCTATCGCTAAGATCCCGCATCTTCCTTAACGTCATGCACTTTCGCGGAAGTCGGCGTCATCGGCATCTGGACCGCCCATGGACATGTCCAGGGCAAAGCCGCGTACCGCGTCCTGCTGAGCGGCAACCGTCTGCCGTTTGGCGGCGGGCTTCTTGCCGGACGACGCCGGATGGCTGGGCATGTGCGCCACCGGATGGGCCGGCTTGGAGCTGCGCTGCGGCTGACGCTTGGCCTGGACGGGCTTGGCGGCACCGGCCGTATCCACCTTGAAGAAGGCGATCGACGACTGCAGTTCCTCGGCCTGGGCGGCCAGTTCTTCCGACGTCGCAGACATCTCTTCGGAGGCGCCCGCATTCTGCTGCGTCACCTTGTCGAGCTGCTGGATCGCCAGGTTGATCTGCGAGGCGCCGATGTCCTGTTCGCGGCAGGCGGCCGAGATTTCCGACACCAGTTCCGCGGTCTTGCGGATGTCCGGCACCAGGCGGTTCAGCATTTCGCCGGCCTGCTGGGCGGATTTCACCGTATCCGACGACATCTGGGAGATCTCGGCGGCAGCCGCCTGCGAGCGCTCGGCCAGCTTGCGCACTTCAGAGGCCACCACCGCAAAGCCGCGGCCATGTTCGCCGGCGCGCGCCGCTTCCACCGCCGCATTCAGGGCGAGCAGGTCGGTCTGGCGGGCGATTTCCTGCACGATGCCGATCTTCTCGGCGATGGTGCTCATGGCCTTGACGGCCTGGGACACCGCGTCACCCGAAAGCTCGGCATCCTTGGCCGACTGGCGGGCGATCTTCTCGGTCTGGGCGGCGTTGTCGGCGTTCTGCTTGATGTTGGAGGCCATCTCTTCCATCGAGGACGAGGCTTCCTCGGCCGACGAGGCCTGCTCGGTCGCGCCCTGGGCAATCTGCTCGGAGGCCGACGACAGCTGCTGGCTGCCGGCAGAGACGTTGTCGGACGCGGTCAGCGCATCGGCAACCACCGAGCGGAGGCGCTCGACCATGGCATTGACGATGGCCAGCATGTCGCCGATTTCGTCCTTGGGCAGCTTGCCGGCCTTCCAGGTGAGGTCACCCTCGGCAACGGCCCCCATCACGGTCGAGACATTGTGCAGTCCGCGGCTGATGCTGAGCGAAATCATCACGGCCACGCCCAAGGCGAAGAGCGTGATCAGCCCGATGCAGGCCAGCAGCAAGGTGCGCGACGCAGCATACTGGGCATCCGTGTCGTCATCGGTCTGCTTGAGGTTGGCGTCGATTCGCGCCGCCACCTGGTCGAGCACCTCCAGCTCCTGGACGACGATCGCACGCCCCTGGGTCATGCTCATCGCCGCGGCCTTGGCCTGGGCTTCCGGCGTGTTCTCCAGCGCCAGATCGAGGATCTGCTTGCGCAAGTCGCCCATCTGATCCTTCAGGACGATGAACTTCTCCATGTCCGCCCGCGTCTCCGCATCCGCGGACGCCGCCAGAGCGGCTGAGTATTTGGCGACAACCTCGCTCGCCTTGGCGACATTGTCGACGAAGCCCTGCGTCGCCTTGAAATCGGTGGTCAGGATCGCATTCTTTTCGTTGCGAATGCCGTCATAGACGCCGGCGCTGAGCATCCGGACATTCTGAAGATCGGCCGTCGGGCCGTTCACCATGTTGGAAACGGCATCATTCAAGGACGAGAGATTGATGATCGCGAGCGCTGCCATGGCGCCGCACAGAGCGATGATCAGGCCGAAGGCCATCGCAAGTTTCAACTTAATGGTGATACGCATACTACCAACCCTCTTCTCACCACACCCATAAGGTGCCTCTATTTCCCGGTGACGAGGGTGGAACATTCAGGTTAATCAATCGACTCCAAATCGAGAAATTTTGAAGTATTTTTCTTGTCTATCTAGATATTATTACAGTTTAATTCGCAATGTTAAAGCATAACGTTATGTACATATGGCGTATATTGTCACATTTATATAGAATTACATCAGCCATCATACGACTTGATACTAATATCAATGCGCATGATGACTGACCTAACCCTTGGTCATAGCTTCTGGAACACTGTATTGGAGACGACCCGGATCGGCAGGTTGAAGCCCGTCACAGATTCCGAGTGGCCGATCATCAGGTATCCGCCAGGGCGCAAGCAGTCGCACAAACGTCCGAGCACCTTGGCCTGGGTCGGCTTGTCAAAATAGATCAGCACATTGCGACAGAAGATGATGTCGAAAGGATCTCCCACCGGATAGGTGTCATCCATGAAGTTCAGGCGGGCAAAGCCCACCTTGGACCGCAAGAGCGGTGAGATGCGGACGTTGCGGTTGCCGTTGTAGCGCGACGCATGCACGTATTTTCGACGCAACACCGGCGGCACCGGCGCCAGCATGTTTTCAGGATAGATGCCCTTCTGGGCGGCCGTCAGCACGTCACTGCTGAGATCAGTCGCCAGAATGAAGTAGTTGAGGGGCCGCTTCTCGGCAAAATCCTCAAGCACCATGGCTGCCGTGTAGGGCTCAGCACCAACCGAACAGGCGGCGCTCCAGACCCGCAGCGACGTCCGGCCGGCCTCCATCAGCGAAGGCAAGGCTACCTCGCGCAGGAAGTCGAAGTGCTTGGGCTCGCGAAAGAAATCGGTCTTGTTGGTGGTCACGGCATCGAAGAGATGGATGAGCTCGGCTTCGAGCCCATCCTCTTCGAACAGATACTGGCAATAGGCGTTCAACGTCGGCAGGCCAGTGATACGGAGGCGGCGCCGAAGGCGCCCCTCGAGCATGGTCTGCTTGTTGGGCGGCATCTTGATGCCACTGTAGGCGCTGACGAAGTCCGACAACCGCCGGAAGTTCTTGGGCGACAGCCGGTCGGATGCCGCGTCGGTATCCCGAGCTTCCAGTGCTTGCGTCATGCCACGGCCTCACGTCTCTCGGCTCCGGCCAGCGCAAAGGCGTCGTTGGCCGACAGCAGGCGCGCAAGATCGATCAGCACCACGAAGCCGCTTTCGCGCCGGACGACGCCCTCGATATAGTCGGAGTTCCAGCGGATACCGATATCGGGAGCGCTTTCGATCTGGTCGCTGCGGAAGGCAGCGACCTCGAACACGCGGTCGGCCACCAGGCCGAGCGTCAGAGGACGCTCGGCCACGGTGATGTCGACCACCAGCACCCGGGTCTGCGCGGTGGCGACCGTGGGAGCCAGACCGAGCTTGAGGCGCAGATCGATCACCGGCACACCCTGGCCGCGGACATTGCGCAGGCCCATCAGATAGTCCGGACCGCTCGGAATGCGGAAGGAGGGCTCGAAATCGAGGATCTCCCGCACCACGGTCACGGGGACCGCGAAGACTTCGCTGCCAAGGGCGAAGGTGACGAATTGGGCCTCAAAGGTCGGTTTGGTCATGATCATGCACTTTCGCGGAAGTCGGCATCGTCAGCGTCGGGGCCACCCATGGACATGTCCAGGGCAAAGCCGCGCGCTGCGTCCTGCTGGGCGGCGACCGTCTGCCGCTTGGGAGCAGCGGCCGGCTTCTTGGCCGGAGGAGGCATGTGTGCCACCGGATGGGCCGGCTTGGAGCTGCGTTGCGGCTGACGCTTGGCCTGTGCCGGCTTAGCCGAACCGGCGTTGTCCACCTTGAAGAAGGCGATCGACGACTGCAGTTCCTCGGCCTGGGCGGCCAGTTCTTCCGACGTCGCCGACATCTCTTCGGAGGCGCCTGCATTCTGCTGCGTCACCTTGTCGAGCTGCTGGATCGCCAGATTGATCTGCGAGGCGCCGATGTCCTGTTCGCGGCAGGCGGCCGAGATTTCCGACACCAGTTCCGCCGTCTTGCGGATATCCGGCACCAGACGGTTCAGCATTTCGCCGGCCTGCTGGGCGGACTTCACCGTGTCCGACGACATCTGCGAGATCTCGGCGGCAGCGGCCTGCGAGCGTTCGGCCAGCTTGCGCACTTCGGAGGCCACCACCGCAAAGCCGCGGCCATGTTCGCCGGCGCGCGCCGCTTCCACCGCCGCATTCAGGGCGAGCAGGTCGGTCTGGCGGGCGATTTCCTGCACGATGCCGATCTTCTCGGCGATGGTGCTCATGGCCTTGACGGCCTGGGACACCGCGTCGCCCGAAAGCTCGGCGTCCTTGGCCGACTGGCGGGCGATCTTCTCGGTCTGGGCGGCGTTGTCGGCGTTCTGCTTGATGTTGGAGGCCATCTCTTCCATCGAAGAGGAGGCTTCCTCGGCCGACGAGGCTTGCTCGGTCGCGCCCTGGGCAATCTGCTCGGAGGCCGACGAGAGCTGCTGGCTGCCGGCAGAGACGTTGTCGGACGCGGTCATGGCGTCGGCAACCACCGAGCGGAGGCGCTCGACCATGTTGAGCAGCGACTCGCCCAGGATGTCCTTGTCCGACAGCGGCTTGGGGGTGACCGTGAGGTTGCCCGCCGCGATCTCGGTGGCGACACCTGCGGTTTCACGCAGGTTGGCGGTCATGCGCTGCATGGCGCCGATCAGGTCCTTGATCTCGTCGTTGGCCTTGTGCTCGACGTCATGGGTCAGGTCGCCGATGGCAACGGCCTCAGCCAGCTCGACGCCACGCTTGAGACCACGGGCGATCGAGAGCGACATCCAGATGGCGATGACGACAGAGAAGAGCGCGACGATCGCAATGAACACCAGCATGAAGCTCTTGGAAGTCTCATACTGATCGTTGGTGGCCAGGTCGGTCGCCTTCATATCGGCGATGATCTGGTCGGACATAGCGGCCAACTGGACGATCACCTTGTTGTTCAGATCCCGGCCGGCATGCATGCTGATGTCTGCAGCCTTCGCATTGGACTCCGTCGTGTTTTCCTGGCCGAGAGCGATCATCTGCCGGCGCAGCGGCAGTATCTGGTCGTAAAGGCCAGAAAACACGCCCGTCGCCTGCACCACCTCTGGGTTCGTCGACGCCTTGAGCTTATCCATGTAGGCGCGGACGTCTTCTTCGGCCTTGGCTGCCGACTTCACGAATGCCTCGATTTCCGTGGCACTGGTGTTCATGATGATGTTCTTCTCGGCACGGACGCCGTCGTTGTAGGCGACGCTAAGCCCGCGGATATTGTTGAGATCGGCTGCGGGACCTGCCACCAGTTCAGAGATCGCCGTGTTCAGCGACGAAAGATTGGTGATCGCCATAACTGCCATCGCCGCGACGAGCGCGATGACAAAGGCAAAGGAAAGCGCAAGCTTCAACTTGATTGTGATACGCATGGACTTGACTTTCTCAAGTGAGAGACTTGTCTGATGGCCCTGTTTTTCTTGATGTTACTTCCTGGACTCCGACCTACCTGTCACCAGTCAGACAGCGCGGCGAGTCGAGGCGAAGATCGCGCGCAAGTCGGGGAAGATGATGAACTCCCCTTCGCGCTTGATCAGGCATTCAATGAATTCGGGCGGCCATTTCATGCCGACGCGCGGCGGCGGCTCGCTGGCAGCCCGGGACAATGTCGTGACTTCATTTACCTTGTCGGTGCGAAGTCCGACGAGCGACTCCACGCCGTCGAGGTCCATTTCGACCACGACGATGCGGCTGTCGATGGTGGCCGCGGCAGGTTCGACCCCGAGAGCGACACGAATGTCGGCGAGCGGGATGACCTTGCCGCGAAAGTTGATCACGGCGCTGACGAAGGGGCGGCTGCCGGGAACCTTGGTCTCGGGCATGAGATCGAGGATCTCCCGGACGATGGCCGCCTCGAGGGCGAAGGTCTCGCCCGCGATGTCGAAGGTCAGCGCTTCCAGTTCGCCGTCGTCGGACCAGGGCGGCGTTGCGGTCTTGAGGGCGAGATTGCTCATGCGATTGCGCGCAGTTGCGCCTCCTGCTGCTGTCCCACCGCCACCAGATTGGCGACGTCGAGGATCAGGGCCACGCTGCCGTCGCCAAGAATGGTGGCGCCGGTGAAGGTCGTCACGTCGTCATGCAGCTTGGACATGGACTTGATGACGGTCTGGTGGTCGCCGATGATCTGATCGACCACGAGGCCGACGCGTTCATTGCCGGTGGAGACCACCACCACCTTCTGGAAGGGATCGGGCTGGGTGCCGGTCGCGAAGAGTTCGCGCAGGCGGATGAAGGGCACCAGGCTGCCGCGCAGGCTGAGGAAGCTGCGACCGCGCGAGCGGAAGTCTTCTTCCAGCGACAGTTCGAGGCATTCCTCGACCGCCGGCAGCGGGATGACGTAGCAGCCCTGCCCGACGCGCACCAGGAGGCCATCGATGATCGCCAGCGTGAGCGGGATGCGCAGCGAGACGGTCGAACCTTCGCCAAGCTTGCTGGAAACATCGATGGTGCCGTGCAGGGACTCGATGGTCTTCTTGACCACGTCCATGCCGACGCCACGTCCGGACAGGTTGGTGACCTGCGCCGCGGTCGAGAAGCCCGGCTGGAAGATCAGCTGCAACAGCTCGCTGTCGCTCAGCTCCTGGCCCGGCTGGATCAGGCCGACGGCTTCCGCCTTGGCTCTGACGCGATCGCGGTTGATGCCGCGACCGTCGTCACTGACGGTGACGATCACTTCGCCGCCCACCTGGCGGGCCGAGAGGGTGATGCGGCCGGTACCGGGTTTTCCAGCCGCAACGCGGTCGGCTTCCGGCTCCAGGCCGTGATCGGCGGCGTTGCGGACGAGGTGCACCAGCGGATCGGCGAGACGCTCGATCACCGTCTTGTCCATCTCCGTGCTTTCGCCATCGGTCATGAGTTCGATGTGCTTGCCGGTGTCGCGCTGCAGGTCATGCACCAGACGGCGATAGCGGTCGAACAGAGTGGCGACCGGCACCATGCGCAACACCATCATGGTGATGCGCAGCTCGCTGCACAGGCGCTCCATCTCCTCGCTGACCGTGCGCAGCTGCACGTCCATGCTGCCGGCGGCGATCTGCGACAGACGCGACTGGGCGATGACGAGTTCGCCGACGCGATCCATCAGTTCGTCCAGGCGCTCGGCGGGCACGCGGACGCTTTCCGTCTTGCGGCGCAGCCGGGTGTCGGCAGCCGCTTCCTGACGCGCGACGTCCGCCTGTGAGGGCACAATCTCCGGAACCGCGCGCTCGGGCACCGTCTCCGCCACCGCCACAGGGGCCTGCGGCACGGGCAGTACCGTGACGTTGGACGCCTGGCTGGCGTCAGCAACCGGAGCCACGGCGCCGGTGACTTCCTCCATCTCCAGGGTCATCTCGTCCATGACGAAGATGAACACATCCTCGATCTCGGCGCGGGAATGCGTGGTCTTGAGGATCACGTCCCAGGACAGATAGAGTTCGGTGGGGACCAGATGTTCCAGCGGCGGGATGCGGCTGCGGTCCGCCTTGACCTGGCAGTCACCAAGCTCACGCAGCTCGTCGAGCAGCGTCAGCGGATTGGTGCCGTTGATCATGGCGTTTTCGGGCAGCACGATCTTGAGGCGCCAGGTCGTGGCATCTGCCGGAGCGGTCGGAGCGGCTTGGATGGCCACCGGAGCGACGGCGACGGCGGCAGGCTCCTGGCTGGCGGCGCCACCGGTCACGGCCCGCTGCAGCTGGTCGAGAAGGATGCGCTCTTCTTCCGGATCTTCTCCGAACTGGTCCTCCACCAGCGCCCGCATGTGGTCACGAGCCGCCAGCACGGCGGCGACCAGTTCGGGTGTGGCCGGAGCAAGCCCCTTGCGGACCCGATCGAAGGCGGTTTCGCAGTGGTGGGTGAAGGCCGCGAGGGCGTCGAAGCCGAACATGGCGCCCGAGCCCTTGAGGGTGTGCAGGGCGCGGAAGACGGCGTCGATCAGCGATCGGTCGTCCAGGCGATGCTCAAGGTCGAGCAGGCCCTGCTCTATCTGCTCCAGCAGTTCCGCCGCTTCGATGCGGAATATCTCGGATGGGTCCAGGTTACTCATCTGCCGAGTACCTTCTTCACGAGTTTGACGAGCTGATCCGGCTCGAACGGTTTGGTCAGCCAGCCGGTGGCGCCGGCTGCCTTGGCCCGGTTCTTCATGCCCGGGTCGGATTCGGTGGTCAGGAAAAGGATGGGCACGCCCGTCTGGTTCGGCAGGCGCCGCAGCTCCTCGATCATCCTGAGGCCATCCATGTTGGGCATGTTCAGGTCGGTAACGATCATGTCGAAGCGGGCGGCCTTGGCCTTGTTCAGGCCGTCGAGACCATCCACGGCTTCCGTGACCTTGTAGCCAGCCCCGGTCAGGGCAATACGCGTCGTCATGCGAACGGACATCGAATCGTCAACAGTCAGGATGCTCGCGCTCACTGTACAGTCTCCTCATGTAGCCAGAATTGTAGGTCATTGCGCGACGCATCGGTCAGCAGACCGCAGCGATCGAGAACCTCGCGAAGATTTCCTTTGGCTGGGCTCGCAAGCGCGATCGTCTTTCCGGATACTTCCGCCTTCACTCTCGCAGCTTCTACAAGCTGAACGAAGCTTATATCGGAAACCGCATCGTCCGGAACGACCAATGAAATGGATTCGCTTTGATCCAGAACCTCAGCGAGCTTTCCATGAACGATTGATATATCCCGAACCGAGAGGTTTGATGGTAACTGCACAAGCGTTCTATTCGCCATCTCATCACCCCTTTAACATTACCCAAACATTGCATTACATGCCTAAACAATACTTTAAAAATAACCTCGGTCTTCCTACTTATCAAAAAATTTTTATTCTATTTCTCCCCCGTTATCGACTAGAACAGAGCATCGTCAAAATTGTCATCATCATCTATTGCTTTATTTACTTTCGTTGACTGCGCAACTTCTTCGAGTCCCAAAGGCAGGATATCGCGATGAATGTCGCGTTCGCTGGCCATGGTGTATACGCGATAAAGTTGTATCGAGAAGTCCTTGAGGCGAGCATCGAAGCCCCCCGTCCGGGCGAACACGGCGCCGGGGCCGAACATCTTGCAGCAGTCCTCCAGCGCCTCGCCCAGGCCATGGCGGAAGTCGACTTCGCCGGCGATTCGGCCGATGCGATCGGCGACGGCATCGGAGTTGCGGGTCACCTCGAGCATGTGCCGATCGGTGAGCTGGCTTGCCTGGCGCAGGGCGGCGGCGGCGGCGTCGATCTGGCCAACCAGCCCCTCGGGGGCTTCGCCGCTGGCATCGATGGCGGCCGCGGCTTGCTGCATGGCCGCAAGCCGGCTCAGGATCCCCTCGGCCGCCACACCCAGGCGGGCGGCATAGGTGTTCATTTCCGCCGCGATGACACCGACCGCGCGCCCCTTGGGGCCAAGTCGGTTGGACCGCAGGTAGGCGTTGATGGCCAGGCAGCGAATGTCGTCGCGCACATTGCGCAAGTTGCCGATGCTGCCCATGTTGCTCAGCAGTTCGTTGGCGACCTTCTTGGTCGCCACATAGGCGCCGGTTGCCTTGTGCCCAGCCTCCTCGATGTCGCGCACAAGGCCACGGGCCATGGACACGCCGTGCTCGATGGCCTTCATGGGATCGGCGCCGTCGGAGCGAGCGCTGCGGGTCAGCTCGACAATGCGGCTGGCCTCCACGGCAAAGCCTTCGATGTTGCTGACGATCGCTCGGGTCTGCACCACGAAATCATGGGTCAGCGATGAGGTCTGCGCCGACAGGAGGTGCCGGCCGACCTCGTACCCATTGGCGGGCTCGGCGAGAGCCGGTTCGGCAAGCGCCTCCGACAGCATGGCGATGCCCGCATGCACATGCTCGATGCGCTGACGGGTGACATCGCCGATCTGCAGCGCCGACAGCGCCGAGCTGACCTTGCCCTGCACACCGCGCGCAACCACCTCGGCGCGCTGGGCCAGCTTGGCAAGATCCCGGCCGCGCTGGCGCACACCGTCTGCCGCTTCCTGAAGCAGCCTGGCTGTGGCGGGAGCCTTTTCGGCAATGCCGATCGTCCCATGGTCCTCGCAGGCCAGTGAAAGCTGCGCGGCAAGCTCGTTCACGCGGACCGAGAAGATGCCAACCTGCTCGGAGGCATTGGCGACATAGTTGGCCACGTCGTCGGCAAAGCCGGCAAACTCCGGAATGCCGGCGCCGGCAATGCGTGTTTCGATGGCGCAGGTGGCAAGGTAGCGCAGTTGCCCCTGCATCTCCCGGATCAGTGGCGGGATGGCGCGCGCATCGGCCAACACGCCGGCCAACTGGCTCCGCGTCGCGCCTTCGCTTGCGACCAGCGCCTGCATGCCGGCCATGGTGGAAATCAGGTTGGCCGCCGCTTCGTCGGCGGTATCACCAAGCGCACCGGTGACCCCTTCAAGGGAGTCCATGAGGCCGGAGACAATGTCGAAGGCCGACATCAACGCCGCGCCGCCCTTGAGGAAGCGTTCCTCGATCAGCACCCGCGCGGCCTCAAGACGCTCGGCCAGCGGGCGCAGGTCGGTCGCGTGGGTCGTTTCAGGTCGCTTGAGAAGATCCAGATCCATCAATTGGTGCCCCTGAGTTTCACGGTGTCAGCGGCCTCGGCCGATGAATTTTGGGCTAGCCCCGTCGCGTCGTCGGGGA
Source organism: Oryzibacter oryziterrae (assembly GCF_021864535.1). Taxonomy (GTDB): domain Bacteria; phylum Pseudomonadota; class Alphaproteobacteria; order Rhizobiales; family Pleomorphomonadaceae; genus Pleomorphomonas; species Pleomorphomonas oryziterrae. The sequence continues at coordinate 345,450 of NZ_JAKJIC010000002.1, read as the reverse complement.
CATCGCTGATTGCCTGGGCGATGCTCAGTATTTCCGGCCACCTCTGGCAGAAGATCTCCACGCAGGCCGGATCGAAGTGGCTGCCGCTACCCTTGACGATTTCCGCATAGGCAGCTTCCGGCGGCCAGGCCGGCTTGTAGGGACGGACCGAACAAAGCGCGTCGAAGACGTCCGCAACCGCCGCGATCCGCGCGGCGATGGGGATGGCCTCCCCCTTCAAGCCGCGTGGGTAGCCGGAACCATCCCACTTCTCGTGATGGCCGGAGACAATGCTCTCGGCGATGCGCAGCAGTTCGGAGGCGCCATCCTCCAGGATGCGGACGCCGAGATTGACGTGCTCGCGCATCTCGCTCATCTCTTCCGGCGTGAGCCGTCCGGGCTTGCCCAGGACGGCATCGCGGATGCCGATCTTGCCCACGTCATGCAGCGGCGCGGCGAGATAGATCATGCGGCAGAAGGCTGCGTCGAAGCCCAGTCCCTCGGCGATGATGCGGCAGACGCTGGCCACGCGCGAGATATGGGCGCCGGTGCCGCCGTCGCGCATTTCGATCGCCCGGGCCAGCCGCCAGATCACCTCTTCCTCGCGATTGGCAATGGCCTCGGTCGCACGCGCGACGGCCTCGGTCAGCCGTTCGGCATGATCGGCCAGGTGCACATGGGCGCGACGCAGGCTGAGAAGATTGGTGACGCGGGCGCGCATCTCGAAGGGATCGAACGGCTTGTTGAGGAAGTCGTTGACGCCCGCCAGCACGGCCTGCAGCCTGAGTTCGCTGTCGCGCTCGGCCGTGATCATCACGATGGGGATGGTCTTGTAGGCCTCACGGGCTCGGAGGGCTTCGGTCACTTCAAGACCGGTCATGCCGGGCATGAGATAGTCGACGACCACCAGATCATATTGCCGCCCGTCACAGAGCTGCAGGGCGGTCTCCGGGACGTCGCAAAGGTCCACTTCGAGCCCGGCCAGATCTTCGAGAACACGCCCCATCCACACGAGCACGGACTTGCTGTCGTCAATGATCAAGGCCCGCATGCTGCGGCCTGGCTCGAGGCCTTGCCAGTATGGGTTGGAGAGGTCCGCTATTGTCATCGACTTCCCGCTCAAATTCTTCGGCGAGAATTGGCTTGCAAATCTTTCGAGAGGAAACCGACGGAAGAAGAGCGCTGCACTTCCCCTGTCTAAAGCTGCCTCTCATAGCTACGGCCCACCGCTGCGACGCCCGATCTCTCTTCGGACATGCCGCTGGACCACCCGCCGTTCAGCCCTCCGCTCTTCTGCAGATCGCGGGCATTCTGCACGCGAAAAGAGAATCCGAGGACATCACAGGCGACGCTCATTTACCAATCCCCTAGAGGCCCGATGCTTAACTTTCGTAATTGTTACACGAAACGCCATGCACCCAAACTCAAGGAACAAGATCCACGGAAATGGTGAAATATTTATTGTAGCAATTTTGAATATCTTGATTTTTGTTTTGTTAGTTCATGTGCTTATCCATATTGATGGCAGTTTTTACTACTTTGGAGAGTCATTTTAAGGCCTGTAATTGTTACCTGCACGCAAGATCGCTGAAACTAGATTCAGATTCTCATATTGATCGGGCAGCGCGAATGCTTCTATAAGTTGTATCAGCCATGCTTAATTTGCGCAGCAATATGCTGTCCGTCCGAGTCCTGCCCCCCGAAAAGTTGTCTGGGTGATTCAATTATTGAACGACGTTCAAAATCGATCCCCAGCGACGCCACGGACTCGTCGATGGAGGCGACTTCAAAGGAATCTAACTGTGGTTGCAGGATGCAGCCTAGCTGTGAAGCCCCGGCGCCTCGTGGCCCGTGCGGGCAACATATTCGGTGTAGCCGCCACCATACTGGTGAACGCCGTCATCGGTAAGTTCGAGCACGCGATTGCTGAGTTCTGCGAGAAAATGCCGGTCGTGGCTGACGAACAGCATGGTGCCCTCGAAACTGGACAGCGCCGCGATCAGCATCTCCTTGGTGGCCATGTCCAGATGGTTGGTCGGCTCGTCGAGAACCAGGAAATTCGGCGGATCGTAGAGCATCTTGGCCATGACCAGGCGCGCCTTCTCGCCGCCCGAGAGGACACGGCACTTCTTCTCCACGTCATCGCCGGAGAAACCGAAGCAGCCACAGAGATTGCGCAGCGAGCCGATCGAGGCCTGCGGGAAGCTCGCCTCAAGTGATTCGAAGATGGTGGCGTCGCCGTCGAGCACTTCCATGGCGTGCTGCGCGAAATAGCCCATCTTGACGCTGGCGCCGATGGTCACCGTACCTGCATCGGGTTCGCCCGTGCCGGCCACCAGCTTCAGCAGCGTCGACTTGCCGGCGCCGTTGACGCCCATGACGCACCAGCGTTCCTTGCGGCGCACGTGAAAATCCAGCCCGTCATAGATCACGCGGCTGCCATAGCGCTTCTCAATTCCCTTCAGCACCACCACGTCGTCGCCTGAGCGTGGCGCCGGCGGGAAATCGAAGGAGACCGTCTGCCGCCGACGGGGCGGCTCGACCCGGTCGATCTTTTCGAGCTTCTTCACCCGGCTCTGCACCTGTGCGGCATGGGACGCGCGTGCCTTGAAGCGCTCGATGAACTTGATTTCCTTGGCCAGCATGGCCTGCTGGCGCTCGAATTGCGCCTGCTGCTGCTTTTCGTTCTGCGCCCGCTGCTGGGCATAGAACTCATAATTGCCCGAATAGGTGGTCAGCTGGCCGCCGTCGATCTCGATCACCTTGTTGACGATGCGGTTCATGAACTCGCGGTCATGCGAGGTCATCAGCAGCGCGCCCTCATAGCCGCGCAGGAACTGCTCCAGCCAGATCAGGCTTTCGATGTCCAGATGGTTGCTCGGTTCGTCGAGCAGCATCACGTCCGGGTTCATCAGCAGGATGCGGGCAAGCGCCACGCGCATCTTCCAGCCGCCCGACAGCGCGCCCACATCGCCGTCCATCATCTCCTGGGTGAAGCTGAGGCCCGCCAGCACTTCGCGCGCCCGCCCCTCCAGCGCATAGCCGCCCAGTTCCTCGAACCGCGCCTGCACCTCGCCATAGCGCTCGATGATGGCGTCCATGTTGTCGGCCTGGTCGGGATCGGCCATGGCGCCCTCGAGCTCGGCGAGTTCGGCCGCCACAACGGACACCGGTCCGGCGCCGTCCATCACCTCGGTGACGGCGCTGCGCCCGGCCATGTCGCCGACATCCTGATTGAAATAGCCGATGGTGATGCCGCGATCGGCAGCCACCATCCCTTCGTCGGGAAGATCCTCGCCGGTGATCATGCGAAACAGCGTGGTCTTGCCCGCCCCGTTCGGCCCCACCAGACCAACCTTCTCGCCCCGCAGCAAGACGGCGGACGCCTCGATGAACAGGAGGTGATGACCGTTCTGCTTGCTGATGCTGTCGAGACGAATCATGAATGCGCGAACCCCACGGGAGAAACTCAGGGCCCGTCCTTAAGCCATGTTGCGCCGCATCGGAAGATCTGCAGCCTGCAATCTACGCACAGATCCGCAGCCGAAGCACACAAACGGCTCGAGACGCTTGCCTCTCCCATGGGCGCAGGCAAAGCGACGCGACGAGGTCGCTGCGGCTGAACTCATGCGCGCCCATCTCGAGCATTCTCGCGAAAGCCTGTTCGGCGGCGGGCTCATCAATTTGCGCATGCCCTGAGGGGGGGCGCCTTTCGCCAGGGCGATCGTCAGCCGAAAGCCTGGCTCACCAGTCCATAGGTGCGCGGGGCGCCCGGCTCGGCGCGGTTCGGGTCGGCGAAATGGCCGCCCTGCGTCATCGTCAGCACGGTGTCGAACACGGGCATGCCCGCGTCGGCAAGGAAGGCGTTGAACGGCCCGCTCTCGCGGTGGGTGTCGATGCGCAGGAAGCGGCCGGCATGCTCCACAACAAACGGAGCCACCACGACGCGGGCGGTATCGTCGCTCTCGGCCACAACCGGTCCGATCACATGGCCACGGCCGAAGCCGCGGCAGAAGGCGAAGGCGACGAGGCGGCCGGCGCGATAGAGGCCCAGGGCGGCCGACTTCTCCATGAGGGCCGTCAGAAGCGGGCCGCGCGGCGCGCCAAAGGCGGCCGCATCGAGCGCAGTGATCTCGTCGAGATCGCCCGCGTCCAGCGCCCGCATCTGCAGATCGGCCGGCAAGGCCGGCAGGCAAGCGGGAACAACCGCCTCGCCCTGGCACTGGTAGACGGTCTGTGCCGGCTTGAAGTCGAGCGACAGATAGAGCCGGCGCGCGGTGCGCGTCGCATTGAGGCGCAGGGAACGGTTCCCGCATTCGCCGAGCACATGCTGCATCAGCCAGTTGCCGGTGCCCATGGCCTGCAGCCGCGGCGACGTGATCACCATGCCAACGGTGGCAAAATCGTCGCCTTGCGGAAACCACATGGCCGAACCCAGTGTCCGGCCGATCTCGTCGAGCGCGACAACGCCGCGACCGTTCTCGCGCAGGAACTGCCAGTCTTCAGCCCGATGGGGCCAGCCGACCCCGATGGAAAGCGCGTGCAGTTGATCGAGATCGGCCCTGTTGATGTCGACGACCCGCATCTCGAAGGCATCGACGGCGAGGGCGTCGGGCGGAACATCCGTCATCGTCTCGTCCATGGCCGTCCTCCCGATTGCGCCGCATCAGCCCTGCCAGACGAAGGCCGGGCAAAGCCGGCTGCACGTCATTTCTGCCTCAATCTAGCCGGAGCACGCAACAGATTGCACCGCAAAGGCGGGGGCCGGCGGCATTTCCAACCAAATCGCGGCCGCATTCGGCACGATCTCCGCGCCGGGCATCCTACCATCTGCTCGTGCATCGCCCCAATCGGATGGTACGCCCCGCAAGGGCCAGTCCGATTGGATAAATCGTGGCACAAACAAGAAAATCGAGTGCACGGAATACCGTTCAAGGTGAATCTTCTGACTGAATCAGTGCACTAGAACCGACCCTGGCGGCCCACCCGTCCGGGGCGATCCGCATCCTGCAAGAGCCAGCCACATCCCATGACCGTCACCGACATTCTCCGTCGCCTCATCGGCTTTCCTTCCGTCGTCGGCCGGCCCAATGGCGACATTGCAGGCTGGATTGCCGACTATCTTGAAAGCCACGGCGCCAAGGTCCAGCTCCTGACCGGGCCCGAGGGCGACCGTTGCAATCTCTTCGCCAGCCTCGGACCGGCCGATGTGCCGGGCTATATCGTCTCCGCCCATATGGATGTGGTGCCGGCGGGCGAAGCCGGCTGGAGCACCGATCCCTTTGTCCTGCGCGCCGATGGCGACCGGCTCTATGGCCGCGGCACCTCCGACATGAAGGGCTATATCGCCGCGGCACTGGCTGCCGTGCCGACGATTGCCTCGCTCAAGCTCGCCCGGCCTGTCCACTTCGCCTTTTCCTATGACGAGGAGGCTGGCTGCATCGGCGTGCCGCATCTCATTGCCCGCCTGCCCGAGCTCTGCGCCGCGCCGCTCGGCGCCATCATCGGCGAACCGAGCAGTCTGACGGCAATCCGCGCCCACAAGGGCAAGGCGGCCGCCCGCCTGACCGTGACCGGTCGTCCCGGCCACTCGTCCCGCCCCGACCTCGGCCTCAACGCCATCCACGCCATGGCCGACGTGCTTGCCGTCGCGGTCCGTACCGCCGACTCGTTGACGGCGGGACCGCTCGACGAGGTTTTCGCGCCGCCCTATTCCTCGCTGCAGGTCGGCACGATCGGCGGCGGCCGCGCCGTCAACATCATCCCGGACAGCTGCGTGATCGATCTTGAGGCGCGGGCCATCGCCGGGGTCGATCCGGCCAGCCTGCTCGCCCCGGTACGCGCGGTCGCCGAAGGCCTTGTTGGCCGGGGCTACGGCGCCATCTGGCAAACCCTCAGCGCCTATCACGCCCTGTCGCTGCCGGCAGACGCCCCGCTGGTCGGCCTGCTTGAGGCTCTGACCGGTCGCCCCTCCATCGCCGCCGTGTCCTATGGCACCGAGGCCGGGCTCTACCAGGCCGCCGGCATCCCCGCGATCATCTGCGGTCCCGGCGACATCGACCGGGCCCACAAGCCCGACGAATACATCCGCGCCGGCGAACTGTCCGAAGCCGAAGCCATGATCGCCGCGCTCGGTCGGCACTGCGCGCTCTGATGCGCCAACAGCCCGCTCCCCGACAGGCGGCGCCTCGCGGCGCGACGCCTGGCGTCACCCCTTGGCCAGAATGAAAGGTTGCCCATGCCCACCGCTTCCGAGTTGCTCGTCACGCTGGAAACCGCCCCCACCTTCCCCGCGAAGGACGGTCTCCCCCTGCCGGAACGCCTGATCGCCGGCGCCCCCACCTTCAAGACCTGGGCGCTCGACGAGGCCAAGGACGGCAAGGTGCTCACCGGCATCTGGCTGGCAACGCCAGGCGAAACGCGCTCCATCAAGGGCGAGGTCTTCGAGTTCTGCTACATCCTCGACGGCCTTGTCGAAATCACGCCCGACGGCGGTGTGCCGGTCACCTATCGCGCCGGCGACAGCTTCCTGATGAAGCCCGGCTTCACCGGCGTCTGGAAGACCGTGGAAACCGTGCGCAAGATCTATGTGGTGGTGAACTGACGCTCCAGAGGGCAGATCGGCGCGGCAGAACAAAGCTCTGTGCCTGCTGCCGCTTTCAGGAGATTTGACCGTCGGCGGGGCGGCAAGCGCAACCCCATGCGCCGCCCCTCGGCCTAGGCTCACGGCACCGGTTCCTTCCGGCCCATCCGGAGACAGCCCATGAGCCTCAGTTTCGACCCCGCCAGCATCGACCTGCCCAACGGCCATTTCATCGGCGGGCGTCTCCTGCCCGCCGAGGGGCGCATTGCCATGCACCGGCCCTCCGACGGCGTGGCCTATGCGGCTTGCCCCATCGCCGACGCCGAGGTGGTGGATGCTGCGGTCGCCGCGGCGAAAGCCGCGCTCAAGACCAGCAACTGGGGCGGGGTACGCCCGCGCGAGCGCGTCAACGCGCTGCATCGCTTTGCCAACCACATCGAGGCCAATGCCGAAACGCTCGCCAAGCTCGAAGCGCTGTCCTCCACCCGCCCCGTCGGCCAGCTTGTCGCCGGCGACATTGCGGTGACTGCCGAGCAGATCCGCTTCTTTGCCGAAATGGCCGACAAGGAGGGGAGCGCCGTGGTCCCCACCGACGAGGCGAGCTTCGGCATGATCCTCGACGAACCCTATGGCGTCGTCGGCGCCATCACGCCGTGGAACTTCCCCCTCTCCATGGCCGGCTGGAAGCTCGGCCCGGCCTTGGCCGCCGGCAACGCCGTGGTGATCAAGCCCTCCGAGATGACGCCCTTCTCGACCATCCGGCTCGCCCAGCTGGCGGTGGAAGCCGGCCTTCCCGCGGGGCTCATCAACGTGGTGCTGGGTGACGGGCAGACCACGGGCACGGCGCTGACCGGGCACGCCGACGTCGCCAAGGTGTCCTTCACCGGTTCGACGGCGGCAGGCTCCGCCATCATGGCCAACGTAGCCCGCACCGGCATCAAGCCGATGACGCTGGAACTCGGGGGCAAGTCGCCGCAGATCGTCTTCGCCGATGCCGATCTCGACAAGGCCGCCGGAGCCATTGCCGGATCGGTCCTGGCCAATGCCGGCCAGGCCTGCGTCGCGGGCACCCGACTGATCGTCGAGGAAAGCGTGGTCGCCGCCTTGTCGTCCGCCATCATCGACCGCCTGCGCAACGCGCGACCGGGCGTCACCTGGGATGCGGCGACCACCTACTCCCCCGCCATTTCCGCGCTCCAGCGCGGGCGCATATCGGCCATCGTCGAGGCGGCGCGGGCCAGTGGTGCGACCTGCGCCACCGGCGGCAGCTTCATGGATCACCCCGGCTATTTCTACGCGCCGACGCTCCTGACCGGCGTCGATGCCGCCTCGCCGGCCGTCACCGAGGAGATCTTCGGTCCGGTGCTGACGATGCAGACCTTCACAAGCGAGTCCGAAGCTCTGGAGCTCGCCAGCCACCCCACCTATGGGCTCGCCGCCGGTCTCTTCACCCGCGATCTCACGCGCGCCCTGCGGATCACCCGGGCGCTCGAAGCAGGCACCGTCTGGGTCAACCGCTACTCGCGCTCGCGCGACCACATCCTGCCGACCGGCGGCTACAAGCGCTCCGGCATCGGCAAGGATCTGGGCCGCGAGGCCTATCACGCCAACCGGCGCTCCAAGAGCGTGCTGATCGGACTCTGAGACCGCCATGAAAAGCTATTCCATCGCCCTGATCCCCGGGGACGGCATCGGCCAGGATGTCACCGAAGCGGCCTGGGACGTGTTGCAGGTCGCGGCCAAGGCCGGCGACTTTTACCTCGAGGGCACGGTCTTCCCCTGGTCCTGCGCCCATTTCATGGAAACCGGCGCCATGATGCCCAAGGACGGCATCGAACTGTTGCGTCGCTTCGACGCCATCCTGCTGGGGGCCGTCGGCTGGCCGGCCCAGGTGCCCGACAGCGTCTCGCTGCACGGCCTGCTGCTGCCGATCCGCAAGTCCTTCGTGCAATATGCCAACATGCGCCCGCATCGGCTCCTGCCCGGCGTGGAAGGCCCGCTCAAGGCATCGGCCTTCGACATTCTGTGCATCCGCGAGAACACCGAGGGCGAGTATTCCGGCGCCGGCGGCCGCGTCCATCAGGGCACGGCCGACGAAGTGGCTGTCGAGACCGCCATCTTCACCCGCACCGGCGTCGAGCGCATCCTGCGATTTGGCTTCGAGCAGGCCCGCGCCCGGCGCGGCAAGCTCGCCTCCGTCACCAAATCCAACGCCCAGAAGCACTCCATGGTGTTCTGGGATGACGTGACGCGCGAGCTTTCCGCCGCCTATCCCGACGTCGAGGTGACCAGCTACCACATCGACGCCATGGCGGCGCGCATGGTGATGGCGCCCGAAACCCTCGACGTGATCGTCGCCTCCAACCTCTTCGGCGACATCCTGACCGATCTCGGTGCGGCCATCCAGGGCGGTCTCGGCTTCGCCGCCTCGGCCAACATCAACCCCGACCGCAGCGCGCCCTCCATGTTCGAACCGGTGCACGGCTCGGCGCCCGACATCGCCCATCTCGGCGTCGCCAATCCCATCGCTGCCATCTGGTCCGGCGCGCTGATGCTCGACCATCTGGGCGAGAAGGATGCCGCCGCCCGCGTCATGGCGGCCATCGAGGCCACGACCGCGCGCGGAATCGGTACGCGCCCGGGCCGCGACCGCACCGAGACCATCACCGCCGCCATCCTGTCCGCCCTCTCCTGATCCTCCGAGGTAGCCCCATGCACATGCTCAACGACAAGGACCTCTTCCGTCAGGCCGGCCTCATCGGCGGGTCCTGGTGCGCCGCCGCCTCGGGCAAGTCCATCGACGTCATCGATCCGGCGACGCAGACCGTGCTCGGCACCGTGCCCGACATGGGGGCCGACGACACCCGCGCCGCCATCGCCGCCGCCGCGGACGCCTATCCTGCCTGGAAGGCGCGCCCCCATGCCGAGCGCGCGTTGCTGCTCGAACGCTGGCACAGCCTGATGCTGGCCCACGAGGCAGATCTAGCGCATATCCTGACCCTCGAGCAGGGCAAGCCGCTCGCCGAGGCCGCCGGCGAGATCCGCTATGGCGCCTCCTTCGTCAAATGGTTCGCCGAGGAAGCGCGCCGCATCGGCGGCATGACCATCCCCTCGCCGACGCCCGACCGCCGCATTGTCGTGCTGAAGGAGCCGGTGGGCGTGTGCGGCATCATCACGCCGTGGAACTTCCCCAATGCCATGATCACCCGCAAGGTGGCTCCCGCGCTCGCCGCTGGCTGCACCGTGGTAATCAAGCCGTCGGACTTCACGCCCTATTCGGCGCTCGCCATTGCCGTGCTGGCCGAACGCGCCGGCATTCCCGCCGGCGTCATCAACGTGGTGACCGGCCTGCCCATGGCCATCGGCGCCGAGCTCATGGCCAACGAGACGGTGCGCAAGCTCTCCTTCACCGGCTCCACCCGCGTCGGCTCGCTTCTGATGCGCGGCGCCGCCGACAGCGTGAAGCGCCTGTCGCTGGAGCTGGGCGGCAACGCCCCCTTCATCATCTTCGACGATGCCGACCTCGATCTTGCGATCGAAGGCGCCATTGCCTCCAAGTTCCGCAACGGCGGCCAGACCTGCGTCTGCGCCAACCGCATCCTGGTGCAGGCCGGCGTCTACGCCGCCTTTGCCGAAAGGCTGGTCGCCCGCGTCAACGCCATGAAGGTCGGCCCCGGCCTTGAGCCCGGCGTGTCCATCGGCCCGATGATCAACGAGGCGGCCATCGCCAAGATCAACCGGCATGTGGCGGACGCCCTCGCCAAGGGCGCCACCATCGCCTCCTCGGCCAAGGTCGCCGCCAAGGGCGCGCAGTTCACCGCGCCGCTGGTGCTGACGGGTGCGACCACCGAGATGATGCTGGCGCATGAGGAGACCTTCGGCCCGGTCGCCCCGCTGTTCCGCTTCGAGACCGACGACGAGGCGATCGCCATCGCCAACGCGACGCCCTTTGGCCTCGCCGCCTATTTCTATACCCAGAACCTCAAGCGCTCCTGGCGCGTCGCCGAGGCGCTGGAAGCGGGCATGATCGGTCTCAACACCGGCCTCATCTCCACCGAAGTCGCCCCCTTCGGCGGCGTCAAGCAATCCGGCCTCGGCCGCGAAGGCTCGCAGCTGGGCATCGAGGAATATCTCGAAACCAAGACCTTCCACATCGGGGGGCTGTGAGGAGCGCCAGGCAAGACCGGAGCAAGGCGGTGGGCGGGGACTGCCACCGCCAATCTATTCGTCTCTTAATGCCTGATCTGAGAACTTGCCCGTGGCCGTATCGCGATGCACTGCCTCTATTGCCTTGCGCAACTGTGTCATCGTGAAGTTGGTCGGCCTGCCTTTCGGCGCGAGGATGACGACACCATCGGGCATTGTTCCCAGCGCGCGGGGGGCGCCTGAGGTAGTTGATCGCCGGACAGGTTTGCTTGCCGTGACCTTGCTCATGCAGAAAATATTGCACCGGTTGCCGCGAAAATCAAAACAATCTATCCGTCACTTCACCCAGTCCACCATCTTGTAATAGAGGCCCACCAGCGGCAGGAACCACGGTTTGCCGAAATGGCCGGGAACGGCTGGCCAATCGAGTCCATCGAGAGGATTGCGGTTGGGGCGGCCGAGGATGGCGTCGGCCATGGTCATGCCGAGATGGGTCGACAGCTGGGCGCCGTGGCCGGAGTAACCCATGGCGTACCACAGGCCGTCCTGATGACCGGCGCGGGGAAAGCGATCGGCCGTCATGTCGACAAGGCCGCCCCAGCAATAGTCCACCTCCACCTTGGCCAGTTGCGGAAAGACGCGGGTCATGGCGGCCTTGAGGATCGCGCCGCCGAGGGCGTCCGAACGCTGATCGGACCGGGCCGAAAAGCGCGCCCTGCCGCCGAAGATGAGCCGGCGATCGGGGGAGAGGCGGAAATAGTTCCCGATATTCATGGAGTTGACGCAGGTGCGATTGCCCGGCATCACCGCGTTCGCCTCCGCCTCCGTCAGCGGACGCGTTGCGATGATGAAGCTGCCCACCGGGATGATGCGCCGGCGGAACCAGCTGAAGTTGCTCGTGGTATAGCCGCCGGTGGCCAGCAGCACCTCGCGGGCCGTCACCGTGCCCTTGTCGGTGGCGATGCGCTGCCGTCCCGCCTCTTTAGCCACCGAAGTGACGCACGCCTGTTCGTGGATCACCGCCCCGTGCCTAAGCGCGGCGTCGGCAAGGCCGGCGACGAACTTGCCCATATGCATCATCGCGCTCTTCCTGGAGAGCATGGCGCCGTGAAAGGGCGCGCCCACCTCGGCCTCGAGCTCCTGGGCCGACAGCAGCGCCGTGTCGGGATCGACCTCGGCGTGGATGGCCTCGAAGTTGCGGGCGATGGCCGGGAAGTGCTTGGGCTTGGAGGCGAGTTTCAGTTTGCCCGCCCGGCGGAAGTCGCAGGAGATTGCCTCTTCGGCGATCAGGCGTTCCAGCGTGTCGATGCCCTGATCGAAGGCCTTGTAAAGCGCTGTCGCCCGCTCCCGTCCAAGCTCGGCCTTGGCGGCGAGGTAGGAATGGGCAAGGCCGTTGTTGAGATGGCCGCCATTGCGCCCGGAGGCGCCGGCGCCGATGGCGTCGGCCTCCAGCACGATCACCCTGGCGCCGGCGCGCGCCAGCTGCAGCGCCGCGCCGAGACCGGTGAAACCGCCGCCGATCACCGCCACGTCAAAGTCGCCCTCGGCGGCTCCCACCGCCCCACCCTGAAAGCGCGGCGCGGTGTCATGCCAGTAGGAGAGAAATTTCATGGCGGCAGCCTCCCTTTTCCCGATCAGATGCCGAAGACGCCGGGCAGACCGGAAATGTCGTTGATTTCCCGATAGCCGTAATAGGGATTGGCCGGCTCATGGCCGCGGTTGACCCAGACCTTGTTGCGAATGCCGAGGTCATGGGCCGACATCAGGTCGTAGCGGAAGGACGAGGAGACGTGCACCACGTCCTCCGGCCCGCAGTTCAGCATGTCGAACATGTATTCGAAGGCCTTGAAGTGGGGCTTGTAGGCGCCTGCCTGCTGGGCGGTATAGACCGCATGGAAGGGGGCACCGAGCTGGGCGACATTCGAGGGGATCTGCGCGTCCATGGCGTTGGACAGGATGACCAGCGGAATCTCCTTGGCCACCTTGGCCAGTCCGGCGGGCACGTCGGCATGCGGCCCCCAGGTCGGCACGCGATTGTAGACGAATGTGCCGTGCTCCGGCTTGAAGGACATGCCGTTGCGCTTGCAGCTGCGTTCGAGCGCATTGTGGACCACATCCGCATAGGGCTTCCAGGCATCCATGACTTCATCGAGCCGGTAAGCCGAGAAATTCCGAATGAATTCAAGCATCTTCGGCTCGGACAACTCCGCGCCATAGAGATCGCGGGCCGCTTCCGCCATCTGGAAGTTGATCAGCGTACCGTAGCAGTCGAAGGTCACGTATTTCGGGCGGAAATGGCTCATGGTCCTCGTCCGTATCTGAAGATGGGCTTGAAATCCGGGCCGCTTTCGATGAGGCACCGCGATTGAAGAAAATTATAGGGCGGCCCCGCAGCATAAGATGCGGCATTGCGCCGGAGCTACGGCGGAAGATGTCGTCCTTCGGCCCGCCTTCAGACGATCCGTCCCCGACGGGCACAGCAGACTGTTTGCACAGACAGCCCGTGCCGACGGCTCCACCGGGAGCGTGCGAGGACCCCGATCATGCAGACAGACACCATATCCCTCACCGCGCTCGGACCGTTGCATCTTGACGGTGCGCTGCGTCTGTCCCGGGCCGCCGGCTGGCCGCATCGCGACGCGGATTGGCAGATGTCTCTGGCGCTGGGCCAGGGCGTCGCGGCCGTGGACGCGGCCGGCGTCGTCGTCGGCACCATCCTCGTGACGCCCTATCGCAGCAGCGCTGCCACCATCAACATGGTCATCGTCGACGAGGCGCTGCGCGGGCGTGGTCTCGGCCGCCGGCTGATGGAGGCTGCACTGGATCTTGCGGGAAATCGCCCGTTGCGCCTCGTCGCGACGCAGGAAGGCCTGCCCCTCTACGAGAAGCTCGGCTTTGCCGCCGTCGGCTCCATCGCCCAGTTTCAGGGCGTGGCAGGCGAAGTGGCGCCACCGTCCGGCCTGCGCGCCGCGACCGCGCAGGACATGGCCGCCATCTACCATCTCGACCGGCAGGCCACCGGCGCCGACCGCGAAGGTCTCATCGCCTATATCGCCAATGTCGGCAGTTTCGTCGTGCTGGCGCGGGCCGGCGCGATCGTCGGCTTTGCCGGCCTGCGCTGCTTTGGCCGCGGGGAGGTGATCGGCCCGGTGGTGGCCGAGAACGCCGCCGACGCGCGCCGACTGATCGCCCATTTCCTCGCCGCGCGCAGCGGTGCCTTCCTGCGCATCGACACCGGTGCCGACGCCGAGCTGGCCGCCTTCCTCGCCCAGCACGGCCTCACGCGTGTGGGCGGCGGCATTGTCATGCAGCGCCCCGTTGCGGCGCCCGCGCCTCAATCCGTTCACGTCTTCGCCCTCGCCAGCCAGGCTTTCGGCTGAGCCCGTCCCTCGTTCACGCCGCGCGCGCGGCCCTGCTCCCATCCGGAGACTCCCATGCTTGCCAACTCACTGATCGAACTCGACCGCGCCCATCTCATCCATCCCGTGGCCTCCTATCGCGGCCATGAGGCGGCGGGTGTTCGGCTGCTTGCCTCCGCCAAGGGGGCAACCGTCACCGACGCCACCGGCCGGCAACTGGTGGACGGCTTTGCCGGCCTGTGGTGCGTGAACGCCGGCTACGGGCAGGAGAGCATCGTTGAGGCCGCCACGCAGCAGATGCGCACGTTGCCCTATGCCACCGGCTATTTCAGTCTCGGCTCGGAGCCGGCCGTCCGGCTTGCCGCCGAACTGGCGGAACGGGCGCCGGGCTCGCTCAACCACGTCTACTTCACCCTCGGCGGCTCGGACGCCGTCGACAGCACGATCCGCTTCATCCGCTATTACTGGAACGCGCTCGGACAGCCCCAGCGCGACCAGTTCATCTCGGTTGAACAAGGTTATCACGGCTCATCGGTGGTCGGCGCCGGCCTGACCGCCCTGCCTGCCTTCCATGCAGGCTTCTCGCTGCCGCTCGCTTCCCAGCACAAGATTCCGTCGCACTACAGCTACCGCAACCCTGTTGGCGCGGATGGTGCTGCCATCATCGCCGCGTCACTGGCCGCCCTTGAGGCCAAGATCGCCGAACTGGGCGGGCCGGACCGGGTTGCGGCCTTTTACGCAGAGCCGATCCAGGGCTCGGGTGGCGTCCTGGTTCCGCCGGACGGCTGGATGAAGGCCATGCGCGCCCGCTGCGCCGAGCTCGACATTCTCTTCGTCGCCGACGAGGTCATCACCGGCTTCGGGCGCACCGGCCCGCTGTTCGCCTGTGAAGACGATGGCATCGTGCCCGACCTGATGACCGTGGCCAAGGGCCTCACCTCGGGCTATGCCCCCATGGGCGCGGTGCTGATGTCCGACCATGTCTACAACACGATCGCCGACGGGGCCGGCAAGGCGGCGGTCGGCCACGGCTATACCTATTCGGCCCATCCGGTCAGTGCGGCGGTCGGCCTTGCCGCCCTGAAACTCTACGAGGATGGCCTGCTCGACAATGGTCGCCGCGCCGGCGCCCGCCTGATGGCCGGGCTCAACGGCCTCAAGGACCACCCCCTGGTGGGCGAGGTGCGCGGACGCGGCATGCTGGCCGCCATTGAACTGGTCACCGACAAGGTCGCCAAGACGCCATTGCCCGCCGCCGCCGAGCCGGCGCGGCGCATCTTCGATCGCGCCTGGGCCAACGGCCTGGTCATCCGCGCCTTTCCCACCGGCGTGCTCGGCTATGCGCCGCCGCTGTGCTGCACCGACGCCGACATCGACGCCATCGTCGAGCGAACGGCGCAGACGCTGGACCAGACATTGGCAGATCCGGATGTCCGCGCTGCGCTGCAGCAGAAATAGGCGCGATCAAAATGGCGCCATGGCGCAAGTCCGAAATACTGCGGACCCGGACCTCAACGCAATATTGTGCTGCCTGAGCCCCCGAAATCAGAGACTCCGGTGCTGCCGATCGGCGAAACTTGAGGGGAGGAAGACAACAAGGCTTCCAGAAAGCCGCTCCGCAGAGCCACAGGTGCCACGGAAAAGCGGCTGGAAGACCCCGGGATCGAGACGCGGCGCGGCCGCGATCGAGGGTAGACGCCGAGATGAGGCCGACAGGGTGGCCGCAATCACGGCGGGACGGACGTTCCCAGGCGGAACGTGACAGCAGAAAATGCCGGACCAGCCGTCCGGGATTGCACAGGGGATGAAGCGATTTCGCGTCCGGGGGCAGGACGACCCGCGACAGCGCGCTCAACTTCGGCGACCAGCTTCGGCCCAACCGGCCGAGGCCAAAACGAACCAAACAAAGAGGGGACAAACATGAGCGACAAGATCACCAACTGGACCCGATCCGACGACGCCATGGTGGAAGGGGCCATCCGCCGCGGGGCCTCCCGCCGCGATCTCATGAAGATGCTGCTGGCAAGCGGCGTGGCGCTGTCGGCCGGCGGCGCCGTGTTCGGCCGCGCCACCTCGGCTCTGGCGGCCACGCCCAAATCGGGCGGTGCGCTCAAGGCGGCCGGCTGGTCGTCGTCGACCGCCGACACGCTGGACCCGGCCAAGGCCTCGCTGTCCACCGACTATGTCCGCTGTTGCGCCTTCTACAATCGCCTGACGATCATCGACAAGGATGGCGTCACGCACATGGAACTGGCCGAAAGCATCGAGTCCAAGGATGCGCAGACCTGGACGGTCAAGCTCAAGACGGGGGTCACCTTCCACGACGGCAAGGATCTGACCGCCGACGACGTCATCTTCTCGCTGCAGCGTCATCTCGACAAGGCCACCGGCTCCAAGGTCGCCAAGATCGCCGCGCAGATGCAGAGCTTCAAGGCGGTGGACAAGACCACGGTCGAGATCACGCTCGTCGCCCCCAATGCCGACCTGCCGACCATTCTCGCCATGCACCACTTCATGATCGTGCAGAACGGGACGACCGATTTCTCCAAGGGCATCGGCACCGGCGCCTTCAAGCGCGAGGTGTTCGAACCGGGCGTGCGCTCGGTCGGCCTGCGCAACACCAGCTATTTCAAGGACGGCCCGCACGTCGACTCCTTCGAGTATTTCGCCATCAGCGACGACAATGCGCGCGTCAACGCCTTGCTGTCGGGCGACATTCACCTTGCCGCCACCATCAATCCGCGCTCGCTGCGCATGTTCGAGGGTGTCGACGGCTTCACGCTGTCCAAGACCACCTCGGGCAACTACACCAATCTCAACATCCGCCTCGATCAGGGCTTCGGCGCCAAGAAGGAATTCGTCGAGGGCATGAAGTATCTGGTCAATCGCGAGCAGATCGTCGCCTCGGCCTTGCGCGGCCTCGGCGTGGTCGGCAATGACCAGCCGATCTCGCCCGCCAACTTCTTCCACAACGCCGATCTGAAGCCCAAGGCCTTCGATCCCGACAAGGCCAAGTTCCTGTTCGACAAGGCCGGCGTGCTGGGCGAGACCATTCCGGTCATCGCATCGGAAGCTGCCAATGCATCGGTCGACATGGCCATGATGATCCAGGCCGCCGGTGCCGAGATCGGCCTGAAGCTCGACGTTCAGCGCGTGCCGTCCGACGGCTACTGGGACAATTACTGGCTGAAGGCGCCGATCCACTTCGGCAACATCAATCCGCGTCCGACGCTGGACATCCTGTTCTCGCTGCTCTACAGCTCCGACGCGCCGTGGAACGAAAGCCAGTACAAGTCGCCGAAGTTCGACAAGATGCTGCTCGAAGCCCGCGCCTCGCTCGATCAGGACAAGCGCCGTCAGCTCTATGCGGAAATGCAGGTGATGGTGGCCGACGAAGCCGGCACCATCATCCCCGCTTACCTCTCCAACGTCGACGCCACCACGTCCAAGCTGAAGGGCCTCGAGCCGAGCCCGCTGGGCGGCCAGATGGGCTATGCCTTCGCCGAGAACGTCTGGTTCGACGCTTGACGCAACGCTCCCCGGAGCCTGACCACGCGTGGTGCGAGAGGAGCGGCCCTAGCGGCCCTCTCGCACCGGACAGGCTCCGGCCCCAGACCCTGCGCATTGATACGCATTTTCTGGTATGGTTCCCGACAGGGATTCCACGAAGGAGCGCACTGCCGTGAACAAACGGATTTTATCCCTGGCCGCGAACCGGCTGGCGATTGCGTTGATCACCCTGGTGATCGTGTCCTTTGCCGTCTTCTTCGCCACCACGCTTCTGCCCGGCGACACAGCCACCATCCTGCTGGGCCAGTCTGCCACGCCCGAAGCGGTGGCGGGTTTGCGCACCGCCATGCATCTCGACGATCCGGCCATCCTGCGCTTCCTGCACTGGCTGATGGGTCTTGCCCAGGGCGATCTCGGCACGTCCTATGCCAACAACATGCCGGTGGCGGCCCTGATCGGCGGACGCTTCGTCAACACCCTGAAGCTCGCGGCCATCACCGCCGCCATCGCCGTGCCGCTGGCCCTGACGCTGGGCATCACCGCTGCCATGTGGCGCGGCAGCGTCTACGACCGCGCCGTGACCATCCTGACCATCGGCATCATCTCCGTGCCCGAATTCATGATCGCCACCTCGGCGGTCCTGATCTTCGCGGTCTATCTCAAATGGCTGCCGGCGCTCTCTTTCACCAATGAAGTCAGCACCTTCTACGACATCCTGCGCGTCTACGCGATGCCGGTGCTGACGCTGACCTTCGTGGTCTCGGCCCAGATGATCCGCATGACACGCGCCGCCGTGGTCGAAACGCTGTCCACTCCCTATGTGGAAATGGCACTGCTCAAAGGCGCCTCGCGGCCGCGCCTCGTCCTGCGCCACGCCCTGCCCAATGCGCTGGGGCCGATCGTCAACGCCGTGGCGCTGTCGCTGTCCTATCTGCTTGGCGGCGTGATCATCGTCGAGACCATCTTCAACTATCCCGGAATCGCCAAGCTGATGGTGGACGCCGTCGCCACCCGCGATCTGCCGCTGATCCAGACCTGCGCGATGATCTTCTGCCTCGGCTATCTGACCCTCATCACGCTCGCCGACATCCTGGCCATCCTGTCCAACCCGAGGCTCAGATGAAACGCCCCCCCGCCAACACCATCGCCGTCCTCGGCACGAAGTTTCGCGGTCGCGTCGGCTATCGCGTCAACCCTGTCGGGCTCATCGGTCTGGCCATCATTGTCGCCTGGACGGTCGTGGCGCTGACCGCGCCGCTGATCATCCCGCATTCGGTCGGTGAAATCGTCGACTTCGACTACTTCGGCCCCATGAGCCGGACACTGTGGCTCGGTTCGGACTATCTCGGCCGCGACATGCTCTCCCGCATCCTGATGGGCGCGCGCTACACCGTCGGCATTTCGCTCGCCGCCGTCGCCATCGCCTGCACCTGCGGCGTCGTGCTCGGCATGACCGCCGCCGTCACGGGCGGCTGGGTCGACACGATACTGAGCCGGCTTCTCGATGCGCTCAACTCCATTCCCTCCAAGCTCTTCGGCCTGGTGGTGGTGGCCGCCGTCGGGTCGTCGATCCCGGTGCTGATCCTGACGCTGTCGGTGATCTACATCCCCGGAGCCTATCGCTTCGCCCGGGCACTGGCGGTCAACGTAAACACCATGGACTTCGTGCTCGTGGCCCGCATTCGCGGCGAGAGCCTGTTCTATCTGATCCGCGCGGAGATCCTGCCCAACATCCTCGGCCCGGTGCTGGCCGATTTCGGCCTGCGCTTCGTGTTCATCGTGCTCCTCCTGTCGGGCCTGTCCTTCCTCGGCCTCGGCGTGCAGCCGCCTTACGCGGACTGGGGCGCGCTGGTGCGCGAAAACATCGGCGGCCTGCCCTATGGCGCACCGGCGGTCATCGTCCCCTCGCTCGCCATCGCCAGCCTGACCATCTCGGTCAATCTCTTCATCGACAACCTGCCGGCCAAGATCCGCGACAAGGAGGAGCACTGATGGCCCCGCTCGTCAGCATCCGCAACCTCCGCGTCGAAGCCACCACCGACGCCGGGCGCAAGCTGCAAATCATCCGCGGCGTCAACCTCGACGTGGCCGAGGGTGAGATCGTGGCCCTGATCGGCGAAAGCGGATCGGGCAAGACCACCATCGCCATGACGCTGCTCGGCCACGCCCGCCCGGGCTGCCGCATCGTCGGCGGTGAGGTTCGGGTGGATGGCGCGGACATGGTGGCGCTCGGCGAACACGAGCGCGCCGCCATCCGTGGCACCAAGGTCGCCTATGTGCCCCAGAGCGCCGCCGCCGCCTTCAACCCGGCCATGACCATCATGGCCCAGGTCATCGAAGTGACGGCCATCCACAAGCTGATGTCCGCCGATGCGGCCCGCGCCAAGGCCATCGAGCTGTTCAAGGCGCTGTCCTTGCCCGAACCCGAGACCATCGGCGACCGCTACCCGCACCAGGTCTCGGGCGGCCAGTTGCAGCGGCTCGCAGCCGCCATGGCGTTGATCGGCAATCCGCGCGTCATCATCTTCGACGAGCCCACCACCGCCCTCGACGTGACCACGCAGGTGGAAGTGCTGCGCGCCTTCAAGGCGGTGACGGCAAGGCACGGCATCGCCGGCGTCTACGTCTCCCATGATCTCGCCGTGGTGGCGCAGATTGCCGACCGCATCGTCGTGCTCCGTCATGGCGAAGTGCAGGAGGTCGGCACGACCGAACAGATCCTGTTCGCCGCCCGCCATCCCTATACGCGCCAGCTGCTGGCCGCCTTCGAGCCCAAGCGGCAGGATCGTGCCGCAGAGGTCGCGGCAGACAGGCCGGTACCGCTCCTGGAAGTGCGCGACCTGACGGCGGGCTATGGCCCGATCAAGCGCGACGGCACGCCTGCGGTGGCGGCGGTGAAATCGGTCAGCCTCAGCGTTGAGCGCGGCAAGAATCTCGGCATCATCGGCGAATCCGGTTGCGGCAAGTCGACACTTGCCCGCGCCATTGCCGGCATCATGCCCGGCTATCTCGGTCAGGTCCGCTTCAATGGCCAGGAGATCGCCGCCACGGCGGCCGAGCGTAGCCGCGAAGACCTCAAGCAGATGCAGATCGTCTTCCAGCATGCCGACACGGCGCTGAACCCGGCCAAATCGGTGGAAGACATTCTCGGCCGGCCGCTCACCTTCTACCACGGCATGGACGGGCGCACGCGCGACAAGCGCATCGATCAGCTGCTCGACATGGTGCATCTGCCGCGCCTGCTGCGCAGCCGACGGCCCGGCGAACTCTCCGGCGGTCAGAAGCAGCGCGTCAACTTCGCCCGCGCCCTCGCCGCCGATCCCAAGCTGATCATCTGCGACGAGATCACCTCGGCCCTCGATACCGTGGTGGCCGCCGCCATCATCGAGCTGTTGCGCGAGTTGCAGCGCGAACTCAGCCTTTCCTATGTGTTCATCAGCCACGATCTGTCGGTCGTCGAGGCGATCTGCGACGAGATCGTCGTCATGTATCGCGGCGAGCGGGTGGAACAGCTGACGCCCGAAACCCTGGCCACGCCGAGCCATGCCTATACGCAGCTGCTGTTTGCCTCGGTTCCCAAGCTCGACCCGCGCTGGCTCGAGTCCCTGCCGGCCTGAGACGGCGTTCCCTGCAGCCCAATCGGCACGGACAGCGGGGCTCCCCTGGAGCCCCGCCCAAACCAGTCGGTATTCGGAACGCACCGCAAGAACGGCAAAGCAACGCCCCGCGCGTGCGGTGCGCTTCTCATCTGTTTCAGGATCTCGAGACCTTCGACGCCGGATCGCGACGCTTGCGCATCAGGCCACCCGCCTTCACATCGGAAACAGGCTGGTCAGCGGAATATGGGAGCGGACGATCGGCGACTTCAGCACCACGAAGCTGAAATACTTGTCGATGCCGATCTCCATGTCGATCAGCCGTTCCATGATGGTCTGATACTCGCCGATGCCGGCGGTGACGAATTTCAGCATATAGTCATAGCCGCCGGAGACGAGGTGGCATTCGATGAGCTGATCGAGCTTTTCGACAGCGGCAAGAAAGCGGGCAAAATCGATCTGCCGATGGTTCTTCAGCGTCACTTCCGTGAAGACCGTCAGCGTCTGCCCGAGCTTCGAGACGTTGATCGTCGCGCTATAGCCCTCGATATAGCCCTCCTGCTGCAGCTTCTTCACGCGCATCAGACAGGGGCTCGGCGAGAGATTGACCAGCTCGGCCAGCTCCACGTTGGTGATGCGGCCGTTTTGCTGCAACTCGTGAAGGATCTTGATGTCGATGCGGTCGAGCTTCATGGCGATCCATCCTGGACGGAGTGAGGGCACGGCATTTTGTTCTGGGGCGCCGCAGCAGGAACTGTAGCATCTCACCGGCAGGCTGCCACGCTTGAGTTTGATTTGCCTTGCAGTACAAAGACACGGTAGCGACGCTTGAAACGGCAGGAAATGCTGTCGGGCCGCGATTTCCGGTGCCGATCGCCCCGCGCCTGCCGCTAGTGTCGGCCAACAGTCGCAGGAGATTGCCATGCCCGCACCGCTCGCACCGCTGACGTCCAGCCCAACCCTGCCCGCCGAAGCGGATGTGGTGATCATCGGCGGCGGCATCATCGGCGTCTTCTCCGCCTATCATCTGGCCAGGCGCGGGCTCAAGGTGGCGCTGGTCGAGAAGGGGCGCATCGGCGCCGAACAGTCGAGCCGCAACTGGGGTTGGTGCCGCCAGCAAAATCGCGACGCGCGCGAGTTGCCGATGGCCACCAGGAGTCTCGCGCTCTGGGACGCCTTCCAGGCCGAGAGCGGCGAGAATGCCGGCTTTTCCCGCACCGGCCTGCTCTATCTCTCCAATGACGAGGCCGAGCTTGCCGGCTGGGCGCGCTGGGGCGAATTTGCCCGCACCGTCGGCGTCACCACCCACATGCTCGATGGCGCCGCCGCCAGCGCGCGCGGACAGGCCACCGGGCGGGCCTGGAAGGGCGGGGTCTTCTCGCCCACCGATGGCATCGCCGATCCTGCGTCGGCAGCTCCTGCCGTCGCCCGCGCCGTCCAGAAGCTCGGCGGCACGGTGCACCAGTCCTGCGCCGCACGCGGACTTGAGCTGTCCGGCGGTCGCGTCTCGGGCGTCGTCACCGAGGCCGGCACCATCCGCACCCGGGTCGCCATTCTCTCGGGCGGCGCCTGGGCATCGTCCTTCTGCCATCAACTCGGCATCCGCCTGCCCATGGCGTCGATCCGCTCGTCCATCCTGTCGGTGTCCGCCGGGGCCGCAGGGCTGCCGGACGCCCTCCACACGGCCGCTGTCTCGACGACGCGGCGCGGTGACGGCGGCTACACGCTGGCCATCTCGGGGCGCGGGCGCGTCGATCCCACGGCGCAGCAGGTCCGCTTTGCTCCGCAGTTCCTGCCCATGTTCCTGCGCCGCTGGCGCAATCTTCTGCCGGGCAACCTCGAAGGGCTGCGCTCCGGCCATGAGAGTCTCAGCCGCTGGAAGCTCGACGCGCCGACGCCCATGGAGCGCGTGCGCATTCTCGATCCGCGCCCCGACAAGGCCACCATCGCCAAGACCCACGCCCGCGCCCTCGAACTCATCCCGGCACTGCGATCAACCGAAGTGACGGCCGCCTGGGCCGGCTATATCGACAGCACCCCGGACGGCGTGCCGGCCATCGGCGAAGTGTCGAGCCTGCCCGGCTTCATCGTCGCCGCCGGCTTCTCCGGCCACGGCTTCGGCATCGGCCCCGGCGCCGGCCACCTGATCGCCGACCTGGTGACGGGCGCGGCACCGATCGTCGATCCCAAGCCGTATCACCCCTCGCGCTTTGACGGGTTCAGGGTCGGAGAGGTATCCGAGTTCTGACCGAAGACCTCGGCATCGTCCTCGACCTGGTAAGCGCCGACGATTGGCGCGGCGCGAGCAAAAGGCGCAGCAGCGCCGCTCACCTTCGAAAAGGGGGCGAGGCGACGCCGCTTACATGGCCGCGACCTTCAGGCTGCCAGGCAAACCTCGCAAGCGCACAACTGCCCAAGCGGCGCTCACGCGCGACCAACACGCCTGCGCGGCAAGCAAATTAATGCTCTCAGAGCGCGCGACCTGGAGACGGCACGGGACCGGGCTTTCAACGAGATCTCCCCCACCGCCAGCAAGAAGGTCGTCGCCTACGCCAGCGCCGCTCTGACGTGGGCCAAGCGATTTTACAAGGACAGTTCCGGTCTTGAAGATGTGATGAGCTGGTGGAGGGAGATCGAGCGAGGTACGAACCGCCCGCGCGCGAGCGGTATCTGACAATCGATCAGATCGCGAGGCTTCTCTATCTCGTCGAAGTACATCGGGTGGCCGACGGCAGGCGCGTGCGGCGAAAGACGTCCGACTCCATCGTTTGTGCCCTCTGGTGGCTGGTGCTGACGGCTCAAAGAACGGGCGCGTCAATGCAGCTGAAGACAACGCATCTCGTTCCAGATCGAGACGCGCCGGGATGGTGGATCGCAGTCTTTCCGGCAGAGAACATGAAAAGTCGTCGCTATCACGCGCTACCGATTCCTCCGCGCGTCGCGCTGCTTTTCCAGCGGCTCAAGGAGACGAGCGACAGATCGTCAATTTGGGCCTTTCCTTCGGGACGAGCGATCTCGCGCAAGACCGGTGAGGCGGCAGATCTGCATGTCTCAGACAATGCCGTAGGACAGATGATCGCGCGTCTCAGAGGGACCCGCACCCAGGACAAATCAAAAGAAAAAGCCGCGCCTGCACAGCTCAAAAAGCCGCCGACCCGCGACCTGCTGGCGGGCCTTCCGGTGTTTTCCCCGCATGACCTGCGCCGTAGCCTCGCCACCATCCTGACCGACCTGAAGGTCCGCGGGGACGCAACCTCCGCAATCCTCGACCATGTCGAGCCCGTGCCCGGCGCGAAGAGTTTCGCTGAGGCCCCGGTCACACGGATGGTCTACGATCAATCCCAAAAACTGGCGCTGAAACGGGAAGCGATGCAGGTCTGGACGGACACGATCTTCGAAGCCTGTGACAAGGCCTGGAGACGCCCCTCCGGGCTGCCGCCAGTCAACGCCCTGCCGGGCATGATCTACGCGCATAAGCCCTGGTATCAGGTGCTTGAGGAGACGAGTAAGCGAGTGGCGACGCAGAAGAAGGGAAGAGGCATCGACCTCAAGCGGTATGCTGTGGAGCCACCCGAAGATGGGTGGGAGGAGTGAGCTCATGGGGTATTGAGCCGCGTTTGGAACTTGAGTTCCAAAGATGCCATGGTGCCTGCCACCTGGACTGGCCATCCTTATCCAGGAGGCCAATCCTCATGAGCACGAGGATTTCGATCAAGAAGCACTGGAAACGCACAAAATCCGCACGATCGAAAGGATTGGTTGCCAAAGGCATCTACACGACGTAAAATCCTCGCACTCATGAGGATCTCCCGATGAAGATACCCATCGAAAACGCAGCCGTCATCGGCAAGGTGGTCCGCGCCAGCCGCAAGGCACAAAAGATTCGCCAGGACGATGCCGCCGGCAGCATTGGCGTCAGCGAGAATTTCCTGGGCAAGATCGAACGCGGCGGCGAAACCGTGCAATGGGGCAAGCTTTTTCAAGTGCTTGAAGGACTTGGCATCCGGGTCATGGTGGATGTGCCCGAGAGCGTGGCCACCTATTTGGGTAGCAATGTGGACGCACGGGCACTCCTCGAAAAATCAACACGTGACTCGCATTGATCAAAAGTGCCAATGACTTTGAAAATAGTTTCGACTGCTCGGCGGTCGATATATTGGTGTACTGCGTTGAAGTCATGCCCTTATCAAGGTGAGTATTCTTTGCTACCGCCAAATCTTGGCGCTTCTCGGGAAGAGCGTCTCCTTTTCCACAAAGACCGAAAGCAATTGTTGTCGTTGGCTCAATATGTTGTAGACCCGAGCTCGAATCCAACCTAATTTCGCCTGTAATGAAAGAGAGTCGCACGCGCTGCGCGAGGTTTTGGCTCTTTCTGTCTGAAGTTTGAGTGTGGTGATTTGACCTGGGGGAAGTCGTGGTTGACGCGTTTTTTGAACGTCCGATTTTGAACTCGCCCTATGGTTATCCGGGAAAACATTGGGAGCTCGACGAAGACGGACAGCCAACGAATGTCATCGTCCAATCTCGCCGCCGTTCCTCTCTGGTAACCCCGGTTCCGAAACCTAAAAAGCGGCGCCAAAACACCAAGCAAGGCAACCTCTTGCTTGGTGATGCTGATGACGTCAGCACCGAAGAACAGGAATACAATCCTACTCCGATCATCAACGATGTCCGATCGGAAGTGGACAGTTGGCGCAAACTCCCCAACGCCGACCAATGGTTGGTTACGCCGGAGACGGCGCGTCTGCTGAAGCATTGGCGGCATCATAATTTTCAGGGCATCAAACCCTTCTTCTGTCAGATCGAAGCGGTTGAGACAGCAATTTGGCTCGCCGAGGTGGCACCCAAACTCGGCAAGAGGACGGAGCGATTCAGGGCGTGGCTCGAAGGAGCCAACGCCGCGTCCAACCCTGGCCTGATGCGAATAGCGTTGAAATTGGCGACCGGCGCGGGCAAAACGACGGTTATGGCGATGCTGATCGCGTGGCAGACGATAAATGCGGTTCGCCATCCGAACTCGAAGCTCTTCTCTCGTGGCTTTTTGATTGTCGCTCCCGGCATTACCATCCGGGATCGGCTTCGGGTTCTGCTGCCGAACGATCCTGACAGCTACTACCGAACCCGTGAGATGGTGCCGCCAGATATGCTGGCGGACATCGACAGGGCAAAGATCGTCATCACAAATTACCATGCCTTCAAGCTGCGCGAGCGCATCGAAATCGCAAAGGGTACTCGCAGCGCATTGGAAGGATGGCGAGGTGAAACGCTCCAGACACTGGAAAGCGAGGGGCAAATGCTCCAGCGTGTCATGGGTGATCTTCTCGGCCTCAAAAACATTACCGTCCTGAACGACGAGGCCCACCATTGCTATCGTGCAAAGGTCAAGGATGCCGACGGTGAGACAGAAGACGATCTCTCGGGCGAGGAGAAGGATGAGGCAAAGGAGAATAACGAGGCCGCTCGCCTTTGGATATCTGGCCTTGAAGCCGTGGGCCGGCAGCTGGGGATCAGCCACGTTTATGATCTGTCCGCAACGCCATTTTTCCTGCGTGGTTCGGGCTATCGCGAGGGAACACTTTTTGGATGGACGATGAGTGACTTCTCACTCATGGACGCCATCGAATGTGGCATCGTGAAGCTGCCGCGCGTGCCGGTCGCAGACAACGTGCCCGGCGGCGAAACGCCAAAGTTTCGCAATCTTTGGGATGAGTTGAAAAAGGGACCACGCCAGCTTCCCAAAAAAGGGCGTGCGTCGGGCAAGACGCTTGATCCTCTTGACCTGCCGACGTTGCTGGTCTCGGCGATCGATGCCCTCTATGGCCATTACCAGAAGACCTTTGATGCCTGGAAAGCGGAGGAAATCACCGTTCCCCCGGTGTTTATCGTCGTGTGCAATAACACCGCGACCTCGGAGTTGGTCTACAAGTATCTGTCCGGCTTCACCCGTATCGACGCCAGTGGCAAGGAGCAGTTTTTCAACGGCCACCAGCCGTTGTTTCAAAACTACGACGAGTATGGCAATCGTCTTGCACGCCCGAACACCATTCTCGTTGATAGCGCTCAGCTAGAAAGTGGTGAAGCGCTCGACAAGGATTTCAAGGCTGCCGCCGCAGACGAGGTCGAGCAGTTGAAGCGAGACATCCTGGAGCGAGGCGGCGCTGCGGCGGAGGCTCTGCGTAACGGCGGCGATCTTGATGAGGCAGCGCTCTTGCGCGAGGTCCTCAACACCGTCGGCAAGCGTGGCAAGCTTGGCGAACAGGTGCGCTGCGTTGTCTCCGTTTCTATGCTCACGGAGGGCTGGGACGCCAACACGGTCACCCATGTTCTCGGCGTCCGTGCGTTTGGGACGCAGTTGCTGTGCGAACAAGTGGTCGGCCGCGGGCTCCGGCGCCAGTCTTATGACCTGAACGAGGAAGGGCTCTTCAACGTGGAATATGCCGACGTGCTCGGCATTCCCTTTGATTTCACGGGCAAGCCCGTCGTCGTAGGGCCCGTGAAACCGCGAGAAACCGTTAGGGTCCACGCCGTACGGCCTGAACGGGATGCGCTTGAGATCGTCTTTCCGAGGGTCGAAGGCTATCGTGTCGAATTACCACAGGAAAGACTAGAAGCGCAGTTTGGCCCGGATCACGTTCTCAACCTGACGCCTGAGTTGGTTGGACCGTCAATAACCAAGAACCAGGGCATCATCGGCGAAGGCGTCGATCTGACAGTTGCCTATCTTGATCAGGTTCGCCAATCACAGATCATTTATGAGCTCACGCGGCATCTGCTCTACAACAAGTTTCGCGATCCCGGTGAAGAGCCCAAGCTGCATCTTTTCGGGCAGCTCAAGCGGATCACGCGAGCTTGGCTCGATGGCGGCTTCCTGAAGTGCTCAGGCGGTACTCACCCCGCCCAAGTGATCTACAATGAGATCGCCGACATGGCAGCCGAGCGGATCAAGGCGGCCATCACTGAGACGCTGGCGGGAGACCGCCCGGTCAAGGCGATCCTCGATTCCTACAACCCGACGGGCTCCACCCGCTTTGTCAACTTCACCACATCGAAGGAAACACGGTGGGACACCAAGGGGCCACCGCCCAAATGCCACGTCAACTGGGTGATGTGTGACAGCGACTGGGAGGCGGAGTTCTGCCGCGTTGCCGAGACGCATCCGAAGGTCCACTCCTACGTCAAGAACCACAATCTGGGGCTGGAGGTACCGTACCTCATAGGTTCCATGGCGCGGCGCTATCTGCCTGACTTCATAGTCCAGATCGACGACGGGTGCGACGACCCGCTCAATCTGATCGTCGAGATCAAGGGCTTTCGCGGCGAGGATGCCAAGGAGAAGGCCAACACGATGAAGGCCTATTGGGTGCCGGGCGTGAATAACCTCGGCAAGTTTGGCCGCTGGGCTTTTGCCGAGTTCACTGACGTGTTTGAGATACAGACAGCGTTCGGCAGGCTGGTCGATAGCTTTGCTGGCGCGACCAAGGTGGTGTGAGGAACCGATGCCGCGCATGAACTTCAAGACCAACCCGGTTCACTTGCATGAACTACTACGCGACTGTGGCGCGGGCAAGATACAGTTGCCGGACTTTCAGCGCAGCTGGGTCTGGGACGAAGAAAGGATCAAGAGCCTAATTGCCTCGGTCTCCCAAGCGTTCCCCGTTGGGGCGTTGATGACGCTTGAGATGAAGCCCGGCGTCGCCGATACCTTCGCTCGCCGCCCTGTGCAGGGTGCAAAACCGGGCACCGAAGCCGTTCAACCCGACCAACTTCTGCTCGACGGGCAGCAGCGGATGACTTCGCTGTATCAGACCTGCGTCCGCAACGAGGTCGTCACGACCATCACGCCTCGTCAGAAGCTAGTGAAGCGCTGGTTCTACATTGACATCTTGAAGGCGCTGGCGCCGGACGCCGACCGCGAGGATGCCATTGTCGGCATTCCCGAGGACAAGCGGATCAAGACGAATTTCGACAAGTCCGTTGAGATGGACCTCTCCACGCCTGAGCTTGAATACCAAAACCTGATGTTCCCGCTCATCCACGTCTTCGACTGGGATGCCTGGCAGGACGGATACGACACCTTCTGGCTTGGAGCATTCGGTGGGGACATGAATGTCTACAAGGAGCACAAGGCGACATTCACTCGCTTCAAGAACGAAGTGCTGGAGAACTTCAAGAGCTATCAGGTGCCGGTCATCGCGCTCGGAGCCGACACGTCGCACGAGGCGGTGTGTCTCGTGTTCGAAAAGGTCAACACAGGGGGCAAGGCGCTGGACGCTTTCGAGTTGGTGACCGCAATGTACGCGGCCCGTGGACATCGGCTGCGCGACGACTGGTTCGGTGCCGACGGTCAGACCGGCCTCCAGACCCGCCTTGCCACGTTCGGTCGCGCCGCCGACCAGAAGTTCGGTGTCCTCGAAAAGATCCAGCCGACGGAAGTGCTGCAAGCCATCGCGCTCCTCCACACAAAGGCAGTGCGGGAGCAAGCCATCGCAGATGGCGTGAAGGATAACGATCTTCCAGCCGTCCGCTCGGGGCGGCAGTCGCTGCTTGATCTCCCGCTGGAGGGATACAAGCGCTGGCGCGATGCGGTCGAGGTTGGCTTCAAGGCGGCGGCGAAGTTCCTGCGGCAGCAAGGCATCTACCGCGTCTTTGACCTGCCCTATCAGAGCCAACTTGTGCCGCTTGCCGCCATCTTCGCGGCCATAGGCGACCGCGCCGAACACGCAGCGGTGCAGGACAAGCTCGCCCGCTGGTACTGGTGCGGCATCTTCGGCGAACTCTATGGCTCGGCGACCGATTCCCGCTTCGCCAAGGACGTCGTTGAGGTCCCTGCCTGGATCGATGGCGGCGCCGAGCCGACGACCGTCAAGGACGGACGCTTCCGCCCCGATCGGTTGCGCACCATGTACAGCCGCCTGTCTGCCGCCTACAAGGGCGTCAACGCGCTGCTGCTGCGGCAAGGCGCCAGGGATTTCCGCACAGGGCAACCCTATGACGCAACGCTGTTCTTCGACGAGAGCGTCGACATCCACCACGTCTTTCCGGACAAGTGGTGCTCCGACGCCAAGATCCCCGCGTCGATCTACGACAGCATCATCAACAAGACGCCGATCGCCTACCGCACCAATCGCAAGATCGGCGGCGTTGCACCATCTGCATATCTCGACCGGCTGGAGCGCGGCATCGGCGACGATCCGCCGCTCGCACGCGACCGGCTTGACCAGCACGTGGTCAGCCACTGCATCGACGCGGTGCTGCTGCGCTCCGACAGCTTTGATGCCTTCCTCGCCGATCGGGAGAAGCGGCTTCTTGCACTGATCGCCGCCGCGACCGGCCACGAGATCCTCGTCGCTCCCTCCGAAGAGCCTCAAACCGACCTGCCCGAAGACATCGCCCGCGATGCAGGCCTCGCCGCCGCCGAATAAGACGCTCAAGGATAGACGTGATGGCCAGGAAGCCGATTGAAGTGGACGCGTTGAAGCACGGCGACACGCGCAAGAATATTCCGACCGCCGAGTTCGAGAGCGTCATGGACCCGAGGGACAAGACGCCGATCGAGATCGCCTATGAGCGGCGCAATCGCGATCTCGATCCGCAGCTCGTCTGGCGCGGCAAGGACATGACCGATTGGTCCGATCTCATCGTCCAGGCGCCTCCGCTCTACATCCAGGAGAAGGTGCACCCGAAGGTCATCATCGACGATCTGAAGCGCGAGACGGCGGAGCGGCGGCGCGAGGCGGCACCGCCGAAGGCCGACCTCTTTGGCGACTTCAACGGCCTGCCGGACATGGAGGCGAAGACCGAGTTCTACCAGCACGACCAGCACTGGTCGAACCGCATGATCGCGGGCGACAGCCTCTCCGTCATGGCCAGCCTTGCCGAGCGCGAAGGCTTGCGCGGCAAGGTGCAGTGCATCTATTTCGACCCGCCCTATGGCATCAAGTTCAACAGCAATTTCCAGTGGAGCACCACGTCGCGAGACGTGAAGGACGGGGCGAAGGACCATTTCTCCCGGGAGCCCGAACAGGTCCGCGCCTTCCGCGACACCTGGAAGGACGGTATCCACTCCTATCTCGGCTATCTGCGCGACCGGCTCACCGTGGCGCGGGAACTTCTCACCGAAAGCGGCAGCATCTTCGTCCAGATCGGCGACGAGAACGTGCATCGCGTCCGGGCGGTGATGGATGAGGTGTTCGGGGATGAGAATGCCTGCGCTCAGATAACGGTCGTCAAGACTGCCAGCCAAACGTCTGAGCTTATCGCGGGAACATCCGACTACATTCTTTGGTATGCTAAATCAAAGAGCAACGTAAAATTCCGAGTTCCTTTGAACGAGAAAAGTCTGGAGACGGACAAGTCCGGTGTCTATCGATGGATCCGCGGTGCCGATGGCCAGATCCGGCCTCTGATGGATCAGAACATCAGTGCCGGGACGACAGAAGGTGTCTATCGCTATGACAATTTGACCTCTCAGAGGCCTCCTGGAAGTTTTCCCGTCAAAGTCGAAGGCCGCCTCTTTGGATCAGGCAAGGGGTACTGGAAGACCGGGGAGATTGGGATGCAGCGCCTGCAACGCTCATCTAGGGTGGGAACCGCCCGAAACAGCCTGACATACATTCGATTCATTGATGATTTTAAGGCCCAGGCAATCGGAAACAACTGGTCAGATACCGGTACAGGAAGCTTCACAGACGAGAAAATCTATGTGGTCCAGAGTGGAACTAAAGCTGTTCAGCGCTGCGTATTAATGACTTCGGATCCTGGTGACCTAGTTCTAGATCCGACTTGCGGGTCGGGAACCACGGCATATGTGGCTGAACAGTGGGGCAGACGATGGATCACCATCGACACGTCGCGCGTCGCCGTCGCGCTTGCCCGCTCACGGCTTATGGGCGCCCGGTATCCGTTCTATCTACTTGCCGACAGCCCCGACGGTCTGCGTAAGGAGGCCGAAATCACACGGACCGTGCCACGCACCACGCCAACGCACGGCAATATCCGTCTAGGCTTCGTCTACGAGCGTGTCCCGCACATCATGCTCAAGGACATCGCCAACAACACCGAGATCGACACGATCTGGGACAAGTGGATGCCCGCGGTCGAGGCGGCGCTTGTCCAGCTCAATGCCGCCCTGAAGGGCCACGCCACACCGTTCAAGGTCACGACCGGCGGACGCGACGGCAAGCTCGTCGACTTCCGCAAACCCGGCGCGATGAAGCTGCCCTCCGGCGAGGACGCGCCGACCGACGCGCTGCTCGACTGGGAAGTGCCGCGCGAGCCGCCGAAGGACTGGCCCGAGGCGGCATCGGGGCCGCTCGCCCGCTTCTGGGCGGCGCGCATCGGCCGCCAGAAGGAGATCGACGCCTCGATCGCCGCCAAGGCCGAGTTCGAGTACCTCTACGACAAGCCCTATGTCGACACGTCGAAAGTCCGCGTCGCCGGGCCGTTCACGGTGGAGAGCCTCAGCCCGCACCGGACTTTGGCCGTCGACTGGGACGACGAGCTGATCGACATCCTGGAAGCCTCAGAAGGCAAGCGGAAGCGGCCTGAGGGTATCGGTCGCGACGACGCCGTGACCGAATTCGCCCACATGATCCTCGAAAACCTGCGCACGGCGGGCGTGCAGCAAGCACACAAGGAAGATCGCATCACCTTCACCAGCCTCATCGGCTGGCCGGGCGACTTCATCTGCGCCGAGGCGCGGTTCATGGAGGGCGAGCGCGAGCGTCGCGCCGGCGTCTTCATCGGCCCGGAGTTCGGCACAGTGTCGCGCCCAGATCTCGTCGCCGCCGCCCGCGAGGCGGGAGATGCCGGGTTCGACATCCTCATCGCCTGCGCCTTCAATTACGATGCCCATTCCGCCGAGTTCGACAAGCTCGGCCGTGTGCCGGTCTTGAAGGCGCGCATGAATCCCGACCTGCACATGGCCAAGGACCTGAAGGCGACCGGCGCGGGCAACCTCTTCGTCGTTTTCGGCGAGCCGGACGTGGTGATCACCGATGTCGGCGGCGGTGAGATCACCGTGAAGGTGTCGGGCGTCGACGTGTTCAAGCCACAGACCGGCGAGGTGGTGTCGGAGGGGACCGACGGCATCGCCTTATGGATGCTCGACACCGATTACAACGAGGAGAGCTTCTTCGTCCGCCACGCCTATTTCCTCGGCGCCAACGACCCGTACAAAGCTCTGAAGACAACATTGAAATCAGAGATTGACGAAGAGGCCTGGAGCAGCCTTTACTCAGACACCTCCCGCCCCTTCCCCAAGCCAAAGTCCGGCCGGATCGCGGTGAAGGTCATCAACCATCTCGGCGACGAGGTGATGAAGGTATTTGCGGTGGGGTGAAAAGGCATAGAACGATCACCAGAGGAGCGGGCACATGAGCGCAGATGCGGTTGGAATTATCTGGCTGCCAGCCGGAATGAACACTCCAGATATCGGCAGCAAGAAACTGATCGATGTCACTGATGGTGATACGCCAACGATTCAAATGCCGATCCGAATGCTATCGGTCGACACGCCTGAGGTGACCGCAAGATCCGAGGAGCGGGCACGCACCATTGATGCCAACTTCTTGCAGCTTGCTGGCTGGATCGAAGAAGGCAAGGCGCCGGTGTCAGCCCGATTTGCCGAGTACATTCTGCCAAAGTTGAAGACTGGCTGTGCTGGCACACTACAATATACCTCAGGCAAAAGTGCGAGTGCATGGTTCAAGGCAAGCGTGGAAGCGCGTCTCACAAGGCCCGACGGTTCCAAACGGAGCGTTTTCGTAAGGGTGTCAGAAGCTCCCTTCGATAATTACGGGCGATTGCTGGCCTATGTCGCGCCACAGTTCGATAAGGCAGAGTTGGCAAGCATGTCGAGAGCTGATCGCGCTACCTTTAACCTAGGATTGGTTGAGTCCGGCTGGGCAGCCTCGTTCGTTCTGTATCCCAACATTCCCGGCGAGCTTGATCTACCCCTGTTTATTGAACGAGCATGGCAAGCTTATTCAACGAATGCCGGCCAATGGAGCAACCCGATGGGCTTGCCCGGCTACGAGTATCGGATGTGCGAGAAGCTGCATGAGATTGCATCGAAGCTGCAGCAAGGAGAAAAGCTATCGGCGACGGACAGGCACGCATGGCGGAGCAGGTATTGCGCAGATATGCGGAGCCGACTTCTTTATGGTCAGGAAGACTATATGGCGATCCCCCCTCCATACAGGCTTTGGATCTGGCCGCAAAACGTTGTTGAGGCGGTTTCGAAACTCAATTTAGTCCCTTCTAGCACGCTAGTATCTTTGACATGAACTTCCTGATCGCAGACACTTTCACCTCCTCGCTGGGTAAACTGACTGCGCAAGAGCAGAAGGCGGTGAAGACAACCGCCTTCGATCTTCAGATGGACCCGTCGGCACCGGGATTGTCCATGCACCGGCTGGACAATGGCAAGGATCCGAATTTCTGGTCGGTGCGGGTCAGCGCTGATCTCAGGCTCATCCTGCACAAGACCGGTGACAGCGTCCTGCTCGCCTATGCCAATCACCACGACGACGCCTATCGCTGGGCGGAACGGCGGCGGCTGGAGCGGCATCCCGACACCGGCGCCATGCAGCTTGTGGAAGTTCGAGAGAGGATCGAGGTTGCCGAAACGCCTCGCTCCGGCAGCGTTGACGCCAATCCGCCGCAGGGCGTGCGCCTGTTCGACAACCTGCGCAAGTTCGAGCTTATGGGCTTTGGCGTCCCCGCCGATTGGGTAGACGCCGTGCGAGAGGCAACCGAAGAGACACTGTTCGACGTGATCACCCACCTGCCGCAGGAGGCGCAGGAGACGTTGCTGAAGCTGGCTGTCGGCGAGAAGCCAGAGGTGATCGGTCCGAGTGCGCCGCCGCAAGACGGGTATGCACACCCGGATGCGCAGCGACGCTTCCATCTCATCACCAGCCAGGAGGAGCTGGCGCGCGCCCTGGAATTTCCTTGGGAAAAGTGGACGGTCTTTCTGCATCCAACGCAGCGGGCACTGGTGGAGCGGGACTACAAGGGGCCAGCTCGGGTTTCCGGTTCAGCGGGGACTGGCAAGACCATTGTGGCTTTGCATCGCGCCGTGTATCTTGCCCGGGCATATGGTGACACGTCGGTCTTGCTGACCACCTTTTCCAAGGCGCTGGCCAACGCTCTGAAGGCACGGCTTGACGTTCTCACCGCTTTCGAGCCCGATCTCGCCCGGAGGATCAAGGTTCAGTCCTTGACCGGCTTCGCCTATGACCTGCACACGCAGCTCTTCGGCCAGCCAAACATCGCGCCGCAAGCGGTGATCAGGTCGCTGCTGGTCAAGGCGGCGGCGGGCGAAGGATTGGCTCATTCGGCCTCGTTTCTGATCAATGAATGGACCGACGTCGCTGACGCCTGGCAGATCCGGACGCTCGACGCCTACCTCACCGTGCCGCGCCTCGGACGGAAAACAAGGCTTGGTGCCAAGCAGCGCGAGGCGCTTTGGGCTGTGCTTGCAAGATGCCGCGAAGGCTTGGCCACGCGTGGTTTGACGACCTGGGCCGACGTGTTCGAAAGGCTGACTGAGCACATGAGCGTCTCCGGCTTGTCGCCCGTCGAGTTCGCCGTTGTCGACGAAGCGCAGGACCTTGGCCCCGCTGAGGCCAGGTTTCTAGCCACACTTGCCCGAAGCCGCCCGGAAGGCCTCTTCTTCGCTGGAGACCTCGGTCAGCGGATCTTTCAACAGCCCTTCTCTTGGAAAGCTGCGGGAGTCGATGTGCGCGGGCGCTCCTCAACGTTGCGTCTCAATTATCGGACGTCACAGCAGATCCGTACGGCGGCTGATCGCCTCCTGCCAGCGTCGATCACCGACGTGGACGGACTTGGCGACGAACGCAAGGGCACGGTTTCCGTGTTCGCTGGTCCGGAGCCGGTCGTTGCAACGTTCCCGAGTGCGGAAGCCGAAATAGCCGCGGTCGCCGGTTGGGTGCAGGGGCTCATCGGTGAGGGGTATTTGCCGCAAGAAATCGCACTGATTGTCCGTTCCGACCAGCAGCTTCATCGTGCCCGTTCAGTCGCAAAGGCCATTGGTGTCAGCGCCACTGAGTTGTCTGACAAAGTGAGCTACGAGCCCGACACCATCGCCCTTGGCATCATGCACTACGCCAAGGGGCTTGAGTTTCGTGCCGTGGCGGTGCTGGCGTGCGACGATGAAGTCCTTCCGCTCCAGGACCGCATTGAGACCGTCACCGACGAGGCGGATCTGGAAGAAGTCTATACGACAGAACGGCATCTGCTGTACGTGGCCGCGACCAGGGCAAGGGAACGGCTATTTGTCTCCGGTGTGAACCCTGCATCCGAGTTTCTCGCGGACCTCCTCTGACAAGGCGAATCACAAAGCGTCTCCCATTATGTTTGGGCTTTGAGGATCTGTCGCTTGAAGCGGCAGAGGCCTCAAAGCCCAGGCTCAAATAGCCACCGAACCGTCCGCGTCCGGCTCTCCCAGTGGTACCCCGTCGCGCTTGAACATGGCGCCGATCGCCGACCAGACCGGATCGGCCGCGCTGGCGGACTGTTGGCTCTGCAGTCCCTGCTGCAAGGCGGCCACGTCGCCGCCATCGTCGCCCATGGGCCAGAGCGCGGCGGCGGCCAGGTGGCGCTTGCGCTGCATCAGGCTGTGCAAGAGGCAGTCGAAGGAGTTTTCCCGATAGCCGGGATGGATGGCCATGGGCAGATGCACCGTCACCGGCCGGGTCTGGCCGATGCGGTGGACACGATCGTTGCACTGCTCCTCCACCGCCGGGTTCCACCACCGGGACAAGTGAATGACGTGGGTTGCCGCGGTCAGGGTCAGGCCGGTGCCAGCGGCCTTGGGGCCGAGCACCAAGAGATCAAAGCCGCGTGCGCCGCCCGCCTCGCCCTGGAAGCGGTCCACGATGGCCTGCCGCTGCGGGATGGGCGTGTCGCCGTTGATGAGGTCGACCCTGTCGAGCCCGAACTCCGCCTTTACCAGTTCGATGAAGCGATATTGCATGCGCCGGTGCTCGATGAACACCAGCGCCCGCTCGTCGCGCTGCCGGATGCGGCGCAGGATGTCGAAGGTGGCCTTGAGGCGTGCCGAGGCCTGGATGAAGTCAGGGCCGGCCTCGTCCGCGTCCAGCGCAGGATGTACCGAGACGGCGCGGATGTGATGCAGCATCTTGAGAGCGGCGCCCAATCCGCCCTCGGCCAGCTTGACGCGCGCCTCTTCATAGACCGCCGCCTGACGATTGGGCATCAGGCGCGGGTGCAGCCGGCGCGATTTGGCCGGCAGATCGCGCGCCACCTCGTCCTTCAGGCGTCGCAGCGCCAGCGGCGGCAGATCGCGCTGCGAGCGGAACACTCGTTCATGGAGGTCGCGCATGCTGGCCTCGTCGGGAGCGGCATAGCGGTCGCGGAAATCCTTGAGGGTTCCAAGCCAGCCCGGCGCGATCTTGTCCATGATCGCCCAGAGATCGATGGTGCTGTTCTCGATCGGGGTTCCGGTGAGGCCAATGCGGAAGTCGAGCTTCATGCCCTCGGCCGCAATGGCCCGCAGGCTGTCAGGGTTCTTGATGGCCTGGATCTCGTCGAACACGCCGGCGGCAAAGGGAATGCGGGCCAGCGAATGCTGGTAGTTGGTGAGCGTCGTGTATGTGGTCAGCACCCAATAGCGGTGCGCCCGACCGTCGGCGATGGCCTCATGCAGGGAGCTCAAGTCCAGCGTCTGTTCGCCACGGTCGGTGTCCTTGCCGTGAGCGCCGACGGCCTTGCGGGCGGCAACGGAGGCGCCATAGAGGCGGACGATCGAGCCGAAGCCGGGCTCCTCCACATGCAGCTGCACTTCCTTTTCCCAATTGCGCAACAGCGAGGTGGGCGCGACGATCAGCACAGGGCGCGCCGCAGCGCCTCCGGCTTTCGCCATGTTCGCCTTCAGCCAGGCGATGAAGGCGATGGTCTGCAACGTCTTGCCCAAGCCCTGTTCATCGGCATTGAGAACACCCGGCAACCCCGCCTTCCAGGCGGCAAGCTGCCAGTGGAAGCTATCGACCTGATGGGCTTTCAGCGGCGTGCGGATGACGGCCGGCACCTCCTCGGCGACCACCGCCTGTCGCGGCTTGACGTTGGCGAGATAGGTCAGCTCCTCGAAGTTGGTCTCCGCGTCAAGGACGATCGGCCCCTGCCTTTGCTCGATGTCGGCCACATAATCCTGCTGGGCGGCCTCGTCGAACTCGCGCCGGCGCACTTCCGCCTCAAGCGCAACCTGGGTCTCGGGCCGGGCCGGCACGTCAACACCACTGAAGGGCACCGATGTTTCACCCGAGGCAACCGCCTCGGCCACCTGCGCGGTCAGCTGCCGGACCTCCTGGGTCGTGGCCG
Organism: Oryzibacter oryziterrae; assembly: GCF_021864535.1. Lineage (GTDB taxonomy): Bacteria > Pseudomonadota > Alphaproteobacteria > Rhizobiales > Pleomorphomonadaceae > Pleomorphomonas > Pleomorphomonas oryziterrae. The sequence goes on along the minus strand of NZ_JAKJIC010000002.1, from coordinate 306,913 downwards.
TCGCCAGCGCTTCGAGTATGGTCTGGGTGAACACTTCGGGAAGCCAGGTGGTGCCGCTGCCCGGCCCAATGTCGAGATTGGCCTTTTCGAAGACCTTGATGCCCTTCACGCGCTCGGAGAACTCCTCCGTCTCGACGAAGAGCGGCGCAGCGGCGGCCTCAATGGCCTCCTCTTCCGCTTCGGGCGACAGGCCGTCAAGGTCGCCGCTTGCCCGCAAGGACGCTTCGATGGCCGCGGCAATGTCGGCGCGCGGATTGCGGATGAAGGCGCGCCGTTCGGCGACGGATGCCTGACGCTTGCGCGCCATCACGTCCAGCGCCGGGGCGGCCGCCTTGTCGACGACCAGATAGCTACCCGGGCTCAGCCGGTAGGCCGGCAGTGCGCCGCGTTCGACGACGCGAGCCTGAAAGACCGTGAGCTCGTCGCCCTCCAACTCACTGGCGGCTTCTGGCACTAGGGCGTCGGCCTCATAGCCATCACGCTGAAGATGACGACCTGAGAAGGGCACGACCTCGAAGTCGTCGCCGTTGGCATCGGCGGCAATGGCAAAACGGTCGGCAACACGGACTGTCAGCCGCGCAAGGAAATCCGACATGGACGAGCGCGCGGCTTGTGTTGGAGCTCCGACCGTTACGCCGGGATCCAGCGCTTCCCGAAACCGGCCCAGCGCGGCCCAGTGGCTGGTCAGATCCGTGCCGGGCGAGAAACCGTCGGCGATGTCGAGCGCGCCCATCATCCAGACCGGGAGCCGTTTCGGGCTGTCGCCAACGGTCACAATGGCGCCCTCCCGCCGGCAGGTGATGGACTTGCCGTTCTTCAGCCACCGATAGCGCAAACGGAAGTTGGGAGAGCCGACGATGCCTTCAGCGTCCGTCGCCAGCGTCAGGTCAACCATTGGCGGCAGGCCAAGCATGGCGGCGGATGCCCCATCGAGTGCCGCTGCCAAGGCATGAGACAGTCTGATCTGCTGGGCATCAATGACCAGGCTGTCGTCCCCCCTCTCCGCTGCCAGCGCCTTCAGGTCGGCGACAGCGACCAGCAAGGCGCGGTCGTCAGGTGGAAGCCTGGTGAGGTCGCGCTGACGTTGCCGTCTCAGCAGGCCAGACAAGAGCCCCTGCTTCTCGGGCTTCAGCGAGAGAGTGACGCCGTTCGCATCAAAGGAGAAATCAAAGGCCACCCCTGCCCCCTAGATGTTTTCGTTGACCCAATCCTGCCAGGCACAGCGTCCAGGGCAGCGAGAGGGGTAACCTCCGTTCGCGCATAGACATTGGTGCGCCTTTGACAGACCACGGGTGCGCCGATCAGATTTCCGCATGATGTCGTCGCAATCGTAGATCTTCTGATAAAGCCGCGGCGCTTCAGTCTCACCATCTCGAAAGATGTGGATGCGATAGCTGTGCGAGCCTTCGACGATGATCTTGTTCCCACTCTTCAGAATTAGGAGAGACGTATCGGCACGTGCAACCTGCCTGCCGAACTCAAGGCCGCTGCGGCGTCCTTGTAGCTTCATAAGCTTCTGCGCCAACAAATCGCCCTTGCCGGAGAAGGCAACCCAGGCTGCATCGATCCGACCCTGCTTGTAGAGCTGCATCCAAAAGCGCCGGCGTGGTGCCCACATGCGGCTACTCTCGACTTGCGACAGGACATCCATGAAGAAATCGATGTTGGCGCCCGTGATCCAGCGCAAAAAGATATCAATGGCTTCCTGCTTAACGCCCGCCCATGCGGCGCCCTGATACATACGGGGATCACCGAAGAGTTCGGTCAGACGCTCGACCAAATGCTTGCGCAAGGCCTCCGGCGGTTCGCTGCTGATCCAATGCGAGAGGAGCGCCTGAATGACTTCGGCGCCACCGGAGGACCTCACCTGTTCGCCCTCCGGCTTCATCCAGGCCAACAGCTTGTCGACTTCGCGCGGCTCGCGCAGCCCAGGCGCAATCAGGGCCACGTAAGCGCGATGGACGTGATCCATCAGCCCCGGCGCGTGCGGCGATCGAATGTCGATCTGTGGCAGTTCCTCCCAGGGCACCCGCATATGCGTCATCATGCCGGCGATCTGGGTAGGGGCTGACTCGCCGTCGAAAATGCCTGGCACGGCCTTGAGGAGATTTGCCCACCGGGACCCGAGCCTTGCACGCGCCGCATTCAGTGCCCGCCCCAGCTGGCGCGTGTGCGACGCGCTCGGCACGAAACTGCCGATGTAGACCAACATCATGCCATCAAGGAAACTCTCGCTGGTCGTCGCGGCAATTTCATTGGCATAGAACTGGCGCAGCGGCGCCAGATCCGGCCGTTCGCGCCGCTGACTATCAAAGCAGGCGTGGGCGGCATCGAGCGTCCGTGCGATGGTCCAGCTGCGAAAATCCCATCGATTGACGCGGTCCAGCATCTCGGCCACCAACTGATCGAGATTGACCTTCGGCGGACGCAGCTTGTCCGGCCAGCGATCAAGGATGGCCTGTTTTGCCGCGCGAAGCGGCAGCGGTTCTGGCAACCGTGGTGCTTCCATGTCTGGCGCGACCACCTTCCAGCGCGGGCGCTTCGCCTGGGCTCTTCCGTCACCGTCAGGAGAGGAGGCGGTCATGGCTTGGCACTCCCGATGCCATTCTCAAGCGCATTGCGAACCGCTTCGATCTCCTCCATGGACCGCGGCGTATACATGATGATCCTGAGATCGATCCGGCGATTGGTCGCCCGCCCTTCCTTTGTGGAGTTGTCCTCGACAGGGCGCATCTCGCCATAGCCAGCCACCGAAAGCACCGGCTGCTTGCGCGTGTTGAGGAAGTCGACGAGATCGGGACGGCTTGCGGCCATGGCAAAAAAGGTTGCGTTGGCCCGGCTTGTCGACAGAGTCAGGTTTGCGTTGTCATCTCCGGTCGAGTCCGTGTGACCCTCGATCTGGATGGCTTCAATGACGGCGCCGGCCCGGTTGCACTCGGCTCGCCAAGCCGCCTTCGGACCGAAGGTGAAACACGGGAGCAGCTCATTCAGCCGACCGGCGATGGCCTCGACTATGAGTTTCTTGTCGGGAGCCAGTTCGCTGGACCCACTTTGAAACAGGCCATCGCCCTTGAACCGCAGTGCATCCATCTCGGCGCTGACGATCACCTGGAGATCGGGAAAGTCGATCTTCAACTGGCTCTGCAAGGCCTCCAACATCTGGCGGCGCTGATCGGCAACGGCAGACAGATAGGTCTCAAGCCGGTTCTCAGGTTTCAGTGCAGCGAGCTGACGCTCCAGTTCGGCAATCTGGTCGTTGAGCTTTTTGATCTCGGCGACTTTGCGGGCCAATTCTTCATCTCTGGCGCGGATCTCCGACTTCAGTCGATTAATTTCCTGCTCGTTATTGCGAACCGCCGCCTTCAACTGTTCAACTTGCTGTTCGGCGTCGCGAACCTCGGCGTTCAGTCGTTCAATCTGTTGCTGGAGATCCTGAATTTTGTGAATCGCATCGTCACGTTCCGCCGTCACCTGCTCATAGTCCTTGCGCGGAACCGTGTCGGTCGATCGGAGCTGGGACGCGAAAAAGGCCAGCAGGATCATGACGATGAACAGGAAGCTCACCGTCATGTCGGTCATGGATACGAAGGCGGACTCTTCTTCCTCCTCATGGCGCTCCGCGCGCCGGCCGCCGGCGCGCATTAACGCCTCCCGCTCTGCGGGATGAACTGTTCGGCGCTCTCAACGACCGTACGCAGCGTGCCAAGGGCGGGCGCCAATTCGTCCTGCATCTTCTTCACATGATCGAAGAGCATGCGGACGGCCGTGTCGACGCGGGTGGTATAGGTGTCGAAGGCAACGCCGAGCTTTTCGTCAATCTCGTCAAAGCGCTCCCCCTGCCCCTTGAGCCGATCGAGTATGGCAAGAGAATGGTTCAGTGCTGTCTCGATGGCATTTCGCTGCCCCCCGAGAACTTCCACGGCGGAGGCGAGCGCGTCGGCTGCACTCCGCGCCGTCTGTTCTGCGGACCGTACCACGACGCTGGACGCCGCTTCGGTACTCTGCCCCAGGAGCCGCATGGAGTTTTCGATCGCTTCAACGCTACCACGCACCGGACTCGTGGCATTGACGAGATCCTGCGAGGACTGTCTGAGCTGGCCGGAGGCGCGTTCGACACTATCGGCTGCGGTTTTCACACCGTCGGCCAGCCGGTTCATGCTCGTTGTGCCATCAGCGAGACTTGCAACAAGGCCTCTGAACTTCTCGCTGGCACGATCAAGAGGCATCAGCAGGTCTTGGGTGGATTTGGCCGTCAGTTCGCCGGCCAGGCGCGCGATCTCCGCGGATGTGGCGCCGAAGGACGACAATAGCGACTGAGCAGCACCCCCAATGGCCTCGCTTGCCTGCCGGCTGGCCTCTTCCATCTGGCCGCGAGCCGCTTCACGCCCGGTGGAGGCGGCCGTTTCGATCTCCTTGCGAAAGCCCTCTGCGGCCGCACGCATTTCCTGCGCGGCCTCCTGCATGGAGTTCGCCCCTTGCGCCGTGTTGCTGCGGATTCCCTCAAGCGTTTCGGACATGACCGAAAGGATCCGATCGGCACCGGCGTTCAATGCGCCGCTGGCGGTCTCCGCGGTTGCCCCCATGGAACTGCGCAGATCATCCACGGCCTGCGCGAGTCGTGTCACTGCGGCATCCATCTCCGAGCCCATCCGGCCGGAACTGCTATCCATCCGCTCAGAGAGCTGGGCGATCCGGTCGCCGGCCACCATCAGCCTCTCACTTGCCTGCGACAGTGCACGGCCGACATCGTCGCTGAACCGGGCGGACAGATCCTTGACCATGCTGCCCATGTTGTCGGTGCCAAGCTGACTGACCTGCTGGAACAGCGGCCCCATCGCCGTCTGGATCGAGTTGGAAATGGCAAGCGGCAACTCTTCGCGAAGCGGCCGGCCAAGTTCGGCGACCATGTCCATGCCCAACTGACGAAAGTTGTCGCGCTGCTCGCGGATGGTCCGCAGTTGCTCCACGGCGAGGGCTTCAAGGCTGATGTAACTCAGACGGTCTTCGATTGCACCGCACAGACGATGGATTGCCGCGTCCACCCGCCCAAGACCAACGCGCAGCACAATCGTGAAGAAAATCGAGCAAAAAAGCCCGGTCAAGGACATGATGAACTTGGCCGATGCAATCGTAAGAAGCGTCTTGAGCGACTCAGTGATCTTGTCCGGCGTCGTCAGGTCCATGGACGCGAGAGCTGAAATCAGCCCCAGGAAAGTCAGGAACAAGCCCGCCGTCACAAAGAGGCCAGGCACGACGCGCCAGAATCCGGGGCCGAACCGGAGGTCATCAAGATTGAAAAACGCGCCGGGTCGTACCGCATTACGCAAGACCGCCACGCCATTTTCGTCGTGGTCCACGAATGTCTCGCGGTATTCCGACCAGGCAAAGGCGACGGACCTTGCGGCCCCGCCGCTGCGCCGGTCCGCACGTTCCTTGATGTCTTCGACCCGCTCCTTCAGCTCAGCGGCACCGCCCGCCCCGACGATCTGATCATGCAGCCACTGCAACGCCGAGCGCCGACGCCAAGCCTCAAGAGAAAACAACACCATCGCCAATAGGAGCAGCGACCCAAGTCCCACCGCCACCAAGCCGGGGACGTATTCCTGTGTCAGCAACCGCGCGACATACATGATGCCAAAGCGGGCGCTGTTACCGAGGCCAATCAACAAATCCAAGATGCCACCCATCCCTGCAGCTATGGCTCCATGACACAGCGCATTCGGCCACCCACAATTGTGGCAACCTTAATAAGACAGATTTTTTCCGCTGCAAACAAACATGGCTGTGGTTGAATGAAAAATTTGATCAAATTCCTTGAGGTCGGAACCGACGACAATACCCGACATACAACCTAAAGTATATACTCAATCTTAAATTGCTTTCAGAACGTGGTGTAGTACTTACTCATTGGGACTATTCGCTTCAAGTCCGGCTCGTCACTGCATGCAAAGGCGGCGATCGCGCTCCACTGACGATACCGCCAACTCACCAGTTTCTCGCACTGCCCTCTGCGATCTTAGAAGTGTGTTCTCACTTTCCTAACAAGGGACTGGATGCATCCGCCACAAGGTTTTGGAACTCAAGTTCCAAAACTTGAGAACACTATACATCTTGCCAAGACGCAAAGACCCTGCCTAGTTAGCCACTTGGCACCCCCCACCCGCAATCACTTGGCTGCCGATCGGTTCTCGACGATCCGACTGTCCACGCCTCTCCAAAAAAGCTCCATACATCCGATTCAATCCGTAACGGCGTTTCAGGGAGTAACGGGGGGACTAGCTTAACTTTCATCGGTATCGCCGTTACTGAGTTCGGTATCGCCGTTACCCATATCGGAATCAAACCAGCCGAGAGCACGGATGCGGTTGGCTTCTTCGATCATTTCGTAAAAGCGATATTCGACGCCGCGTGAAGTCAGTTCTGGATGTCGGCGGATAAGGTAGTCGTTGACTTGATCAGCAATTCGGTCGCGAAGCTTCTTTTTGCGAGGAGATGTGTCCGACATTATAAACCGGAAGGTGGCCATAGCGACCACGTTGGCCGTTGGGACGCCGCTTTCCTTTTGACGCTTGCGGTATGCCCGTTGCTTGTTAGCATCCGTCGATTTTTGGGTAGCTCTCTTCATTTCGTATTCCTGGCGTCCTAGGAAATGGTGCCAGCCTTGGCGGGCTGGCACCGTTATGTCAGTGCCTTGAGATCAAGCGGCCGCTGGCTCGGCGGCGTCGTGCTCATCAGCGTCGGCGTCGTCGTCGTTGTCCGCCACTGACGCGCCATCCGTTGGCGCACTGTGAGCGCCCGCCTGGGCCAGGCGCTGCACCACCGCATCTTGCGGCATTGTTCGGTTAAGCAGCGGCGCACGAGCGGCATCGATGAGAATGGCATCCACTGGCGGCGCAACTTCGGACTCCCCCCCGATGGCCCACTGAACCATCGGCAAGACTGTGTCCGCAATCCATTCACCACCGATGTGCTTTGGCCACATCTCAATGCTCGATAACTGCAAGAGTACGATACGCAGCGCCTGAAGCTCTGCCGAAGGCACCGTTACGCGATCGAAAAACTGAAGGCCATTGAAGCCCTGCTGCGGCACCAGATGTGTCAGAAAGCCTTCCAAAATCCGGCACGCCGTCCGCGCAGGCATGGCAGCAGCTTTCGCAAGCTCGGCTTTGCGAACACTGACGCTACCGTCACGATTTTTCTTGAGCCCCGCAACCAGGACCTCCGCCAGCTTCTCCAGCGGCGGCAGGAATGCAGCAAGATTGTCTTCCGCTGCCTGGCGCGCGAGGGCCTTCAGAAAAGCGACGCGCTCCCGACGAAGACTGACCGGAGAACCCGTCTTCTCTTCCGTCGCACCCTTAACCTTCAGCGCAAAATCAGCCGTCGTCGGAATGCCATTTTTGACGAAATCCGCGTAGCATTCTTCGATGAATTCCGCGGATTTCTTGACCAGATGCCGCAGATGTGTCGACGTTACGCCGATTGCAGCCCACCGGTCCACCTCGGCCCCGAAACGCTCGGAAACGCCCATCAGGTTGCGGGCCTGCCGATCCGTCATGCGCGCTCGACGTTTGACGACCTCCGCGAACTCGGCGCCATCTTCGCATGATGTCTCCAGCGTCATAAGAACACGTCCGCGTTCTACATCCGTACGCAGATCGCGTCCGTCGAGCATCACGAGTTTTGAGATGCAATCGTCGACAGCGGCTGGATCGGGCTTGCGAACGGGACCTGCCTCCAGTGCTGACCCAGCTGCCTCTGCCGCAACGCTCTCGCGCTTGCTCGCTGTCGCGGAAAGAGTCACGTCCCCAACGCCAGCAGGATCGCTTACCTGCCCGGTCTTTCGGCGCCCACCCCCATCCTTCGCCAGTGTCTCCAGTCTGGCGCCAGCCAGGCCCGTCGAAAGCTCACTCCGAAAATCGAATGAATCGTCCTTCGGAAAATCACGTAAATCAACCATTTTTACCTCATCTAATCGCATCATCTTTCCAAATCAGACAGATGATGAAAGTTAATATGAACGTTATTTTGAATTTTTGCTATTCACCATCCTCGTTTATGCTTTGCAAAGGATGTCAAAGGCATTGAGTATTTTAGACTAAATTATATTTGATTTTATCGAATTCACCGAAAAATGTCAGTATTCAGCCATTCATCAGCGCCCCGGGACGGCCAAGGCGTTAACGATTGAATCGCACGCATCGAAATGTGAACCAGGCGCTTCGACTTCTGAATCGAAAACATCGAGCTTTGAATCGCTGGTTCAGAGATCTGAATCAGGTCTACGCAACTCGACCTGAAGCGAGATGCGTCGCATCCGATCCTACTCGTAACGCCGATTGCGACTGGATCGCAGATCTCAAGTATTGAATCACTGGCATCGAACTCTGAATCGCTCGCGCGCATCTTTGAATCAGCCGCTTCGACTTTTGAATCGGCGGCACGCAACTCGAGTCAACGTACCTCGACGTGCCCGAAACCTGCAATGATGTCTCAGCAAGGTAAAGCCAAGTATAGGCAAGGTGAGCAGCCTTACCTGCAATGTGGGCCGCATTGCAGGGAATATGAGTTGGGTTGCCGGGAATTTAAGTCAACGTGCAGGAGAGGCGTCTGCAATCAACGGCCCTCGCCCACCGCAGCAAGCAGCCGCCCTTCTTGAATGCGTCCGGCGTCTGTCGCTCTCAACTGAGCGGTTCTGACGGGCCGGAAATCCCAATCCCAGCCATGCCTTCAAAATGAAAGACGATGCCTTCGCGCTCCAAAGCCTCACGCAGATCGCGGAGGGTACGATCGTAAGGCACGCGATTGCCAAGCTCGAACTCCGCGATTGTCCGTTTGGCGACGGTGGACCTGTCGGCAAGCTCCTGTTGGCTCCAGCCAAGCCAGGCGCGGGCGGCACGAATTTGTCTTGCGTTAACCATAACTTGGGATTCTTCTAGCCAATGAGGTTATTTTGATGCAATGTTGCCTCATCATAAACGACGCAAGGAGACATCATCAATGCACACTACACTCACCTACCCCAAAATCAAGCGCAAGCCTGGATCTCGCTCTTCAAGGCGAAGGTTTGCATACGCTCCAGTCGCTCGGGCTCAGTCCGGCCCGCGCATCGAACTGCCAGCCGCCTTGGCTGAGGCTGCAGACGCGGCTGTAGCGGAAGCCTTTGCCCGCAGCTACACACCTGATCCACTGATACCCGAAGCTATCGCCGCCATTCGTGGCCCACTCGACAGCGTGTTGCGGCGGCACGGTTTGCTCATCGAGAACGCCATCGCAACGGCCATTGAACTCAGCGGGAATGCGGAAGTCATGGTGCAGGTCGCGGTCCCTATCTCGCAAGCCGCACTCGACCTGTGTGCTGCAAATGGCCCGGAAAAAACACGCGTGCTTACCCTTCCGGTCGGCAGCGCGGTCGTGAAGACGGCGTTGATCGACATCGTCAGCTATTACCCCGAAACCGGTAGGCTGATAGCGGCATCGGTCAAGCGCGGCGGTGGGGCGCAAGGTGGATCTGCTGCGCGACAGGATCGGCTTGATCTGCGCGCAGCAGGGATGATCCTGCGGGGCATGCTCACCAGCGCGGGTCGGACGGTCAGCTCTGTTGAAGTCATTGTCATCGACTACTACGGTCGATCCGGCATCATCGCTGGTCAGGTCATTGAAGGTGTCGATCTCGACGCGTTCTTCGGCACGCCGATCGTCGGCTTTGTCGACGCGATGACCGAGCGGATGGCGGACGCGGTTTCTCAAAGGGTGCAGGAGCATCTGGTGACGCTGATGAAGTCCACAGCGGCAACATCGGAAAATGCCCCGCCACCATCGCCCGGTCGAAAACGCGAGCAAGGCCAAGTTGTGCCGTTGCGGGCTCCGGCACCATCGTTACCGTCCCTGGCCCAGTGCTTGGCGCCTCTGCCGTTGCGAACCCAAGGCCGCAGGATGAGCGCTGTTGGCGCTTGATCGCTCACCGCAAGGCGCTGAGCCTTGCTGTTGGAAAGCCATGCAAAGGCGGCTCACTCCGTGCGTCGAGAGGCAAAAGCTGATCGATGAAATGTGAGTGGCTCCTGCGCCCCTCATCGTCCGGCACTCCCTCTCTCCGACGCCTTCGCCAGCCTGCCCAACAACAGTTCGGCAGCCATGGCGGAGCCATGTCGACAAGCGCCATTCCCTGCCAACTTCCAGGCAACGCACAGCCCGCCTGAGTGCCACCTCCCCCTTGCTTCATCCTCAATCTTTGGAGCCCATTCATGCTCATCTTCGATCTCGACAAGCCTATACCAATCGACGAACTCACCAATGCCGCGGGCAGCTTGCACGCCCTCGCCCACGACTTCACGCGGGTCGCTGGCGGCGCGTTCCCCACCGATGCCGACCTCGCCGATGCCCCGCTCTTGGATCATTTCACCATCGAACTGGCGGTGGCGCCAGTCCTCACCGGCGCGGTCACCGGGCATCCGACACTGAAGGGCAACGGACGCCTCATCACAACGTCGCAGCTGCATCTCCTCGCGCTTCGCGAGGGTTGGGCGCGCACCCAGTCACGTTTTTACCGCCTTGGCCGTCAGGCTAACGCACCCCGCCCGCAGGCTTGAACAAGAAAGGAAAATCCATCATGGCCCTCACTCTCGACCGCTCCACGCGTTCGGCAGCCCTTCCTGGACATCGCCTGTCAAAGGCCCAGCGCAAGTTCCACCGCACCCAGCGGCGGGCGGAAAAGCGCTTTGCCCCGTCGCGCAATGGCACACTCCCCGATGCGCTCGTTCATGCCATGCTTCGGCGAGCGCTTCGCCCCATCGCCGAGCTTTGGGCCGACCTGCCGATGGTGATTGCACTTGAACTACCGGAAGGCCTCGCTTCCTCGGACGTAGTCCCCGAGCTCCGGCGCATCGGCGCAGGCATTGCCCGAAGCTCTAGAAAGGAGCCGATTGCAGCCACAGAAATTATCGAAGCCGGGGCGACGCGTCCCAGTCGGCGGAGATCGGGGACAAGTCCTCTTCATCGAGAAATTCTCTCGGACATGCGCGCCCATCGCCGCGTGTTCGTCACCTTCGAGCGCGACACCCCAATCCCGCAAGATGTCCTGCACATGATCGACAGGCGCATCACCGTCGAAGCGCCAACGGCTGCCCAGCTTGACGGCCTGATCCGCCATCGCCTGCGGCTATCGCTCGATCCTTCCGCGATCACCGCCCTTGCGTCGCTGCGCTTTGCCGAGCTCTGCCAGGTACTGCGGAACGGGTCTGATCGCGGTCAGATCGAGCGTCGGCTGCGTCGACTTGTGGCGTCAATCGAAGGGCGGCAGAAGATGGCAGTGAGCTGCCCCGTGACTCTTGCCAGTCTTCCCGGCATGGGGGCGGCGAGCGAATGGGGGCAGGACCTTGCCCGAGACCTTGCCGATTGGACGGCCGGGCGTCTGCCGTGGCGCGACGTCGACCGAGGTCTGCTGCTGCATGGCAAGCCCGGCACCGGCAAGACCACCTTCGCGAGAGCACTGGCAACCACATGCGGCGTGCCGCTGGTCGTCGGCTCCTTCGCGCGTTGGCAAGTGGCGGGGCACCTCGGCGACATGCTCGCGGCTATGCGGCGGACTGTTGATGAAGCCCTCGACAAAGTGCCGTCCATCCTCTTCATCGACGAGCTCGACAGCGTTGGCGACCGGACCACATTCTCGGGCGACAGCAAGGGCTACCAGACCGAGGTGGTCAATGCACTGCTCGAATGTCTCGACGGCGTCGAAGGCCGCGACGGACTGGTCGTCGTCGGCGCTTGCAATCATCCGCATCTGATCGATCCCGCGGTCCTCCGCTCGGGCCGCATAGATCGCATGATCGAGATCCCCCTCCCCGACGCCGCGGCACGGCTTGCAATCCTGCGCCTGCATCTCAATGGAAACCTCGATGACGCAGATCTCTCGAACATCATACGCCGGACACATGATTTGTCCGGGGCCGACCTTGAACGCCTCGTCCGCGGCGGTCGGCGGCGTGCCCGCAAGGCTGGACAGCCCCTGCAACTGACCGATCTTGAGGCTGAGCGGCCGCCGCTGCACAAGCCGTGTTCCGACGAACTCCGGCGCATGGCGATCCACGAAGTCGGCCACGCCGTTGTCGCGACTGTACTCGGCGGGCGGCGAGTCGAAGGCATCTGGATCGAGCGAGATCTCGTGATCGATGCCCCCGGAACTGGAGTAGTGACAGGTGGCGGGATGCGGGTCTGGAAGGACGTACAGGCGCTCCGCACAGAGGTCGATCACAGCATAGAACTCACGATCCTCCCTTGCGGGCCAGGCCGCCGAAGAGGTGATGTTGGGCACTCGTTCCGACGGTGCAGCAGGTGGTCCTGGCTCGGACCTTTACCGCGCCACGACTCTCGCCGCCCGCATCGAAGCTCAGCTCGGGTTTGGCGCTGCACCAATCCACTTGGGGGGGCGAAGTGACGAGGATCTGCTCATGCTCATCGCCAAGACACCCGATCTGCTGGGCCGGGTTGAGCACAGGCTGGCTGAGCGCTACGCAGCGGCCAAGGCGATCCTGGAAGTGCGGAGAGAGGTGATCCACGCGCTGGCCGAGGAGCTCGAGCGCGAGGCATCGGTCACAGGCGAGAGGATCGCCGAGGTGATGGCGGACGCTGTGGTTGGAGAGAAGAGCAGCACCGAGCCCATTGCGACTTTATTGCTCACTTGAGCGGAGCGGCTCAAGAAGAATGGCGGGCTCCGCAGCAGAGGCTGCGGAGTCGCAAAGATTAGCGGATAGGTGTTCCGGCCGGCGAGACGGCGTCGAAGGCGCGCGACTGCGGTAATGCAGCTGAATCGCTCCGGCGCACTGGAGTGGTTCGACCTGCCTCTTGGAGTTTGCAAATTTTGGAACTTGAGTTCCGAGGCCGATAACGCCGCCGAGTGGGCAGTCCGATCAACCCAATTTTCTGAACCGTTGAGAACCCACATGGCGTGAACTCTTCACTTGCCCCCAACCGATAGGCCATGTCGGCCTAATCCGAAGACGGACATCCAGCCGATTCTCAAAATGAAGCAATCATCTCGCCATTCCCAGACGTTGCTCCGCCACCTGCGTGGAAGATTTCGCTGGCTCTTAAAATGGAAATGTTCGTCGCATTGAGCTTGGAGATTCTCGCTCTCCCTATCAGCCCCGTCGTTGCACGCCCTTGTGGGTGAGTTGAGGAATGCCTCGTCCAGCCCACGGGATGCAGGTCAACATCCTCAGTGCGCCACGCTTGTTCCATCATGACTTTCTGAAGTGCGGTGTCGGGCGCAACATCACACCAACGGGCAATACCTGCAACACGTCTTACACAAGCAACGTAAAGGCTATCGAGAACACCCGAGACCCTCGCCTTGTGACGGATGATGAGCGGCGTCGCAAATCGAACGTCAATTACGCGTGCTGTTGTTTTCGGCTCCTGCCAGTAACTCAACGCCCGCTTCACGGACAACACCGGTAGGGGAACACGATGCATGCCGTGCATCCTCAACGCAATTCCAGTTTGTGCTGCCTCCACCAGGGCGTGGGAGACCTCATCTGTCCAGCAATCCGCAAAGCCAAACAAGCGGACGAGGCAAATTATCTGTCCTTTTTCGCGATGGGCCCGGATCGCATAGGGGCGCACTATAGCTCCGTTAACAAGTGGAAGCTGGGAGCCGAACAGCAGTTGCCAAGCGTCATCGGTCTGTGGGGACAGGCGCTCCAATGCGCGACCAAGGGCCCCGCGGAAGCGGTCCGCCAGGTCGGGCAAATCCTCCACCAGCGGTCTTGTTGCGAGACATAGAGTTACGTCTGTCCAATGCAGGTGCCGGAATAGTTTCTCAACAGAGGGGACCTCACTTGCGTTGTTGAGACGCCTCTGAACAGACTTGAGAAATGGCGTTGTCACTCTGTGCTCAGTGTCAAAGCAAGTGGAATTCATCGGCTTCAACTGGCGGAGTTGCGCCGAATGTGAACGTTCGCATCGCGCTGCCAAGCGGCAGCACATAGATCCTCAAACTGTCATCCGAGGCAATCAGGCGCACCGCCTTTTCGCCGATGGCATGCGCACGGCGCTCGCTCATCCACCCCTCGAAGACGCTTTCCTGGACGCGTACAGCTTCCGTTTCCAACAAGTCGGCGAGCTTGTTGCGCGCGTGATCTTTGGAAACGTCGTAGCAGAATACGGCCAGAACCTTGGTTTGGCTCATTATTAGTAGTCCATCACATAGGGGTCGAAGGCCGCTCCAGTCGTCAGAGCATCGCGGAAAGCGAGAATGTCATCCTCAATGAGTCCACGCCAAACAGATTCTCCCCCGGTTCGTCGGTTCTTGATCGGGCGAGCCAGCCACGCCTCATAGGCCCGAATGAAGCGAGCTCGACCGTCGGGAGAAATCGACCAGTGGCCTTCTGGGTTCAGCCCAACATGATCGTCGGTAATAACGCGATTATTGACGAGGTAGACCACCAGTCCCTCCACCAGCGGCGCCCTGAACGGCTCGATGAAGTCCCAAGCCAACGGGCATTCGTAATCGCGCGGAGCATGTAGAAATGATATTCCGGGATGCAGACCGTGACGAAGGATCAGTGCCTCAATGTCGCGCGTCAGCGTGGCGGCCGCCATGGACAGCAACATATCCGCAGGTGTCGCTGGCGGATGACGCTCTCGCTTGGAGAGGCTGAAGCCATTGTCCATTGTGCGCCCCAGTGCGGGCCAGAAGATCGCTGTTGCTTCACCTTCAACGCCACGCGCAGCATCTTCGGTCGCAGCCAATTTCAGCTTCAAGGCAATCCGGCCGATTTTCGTAGCGGTTTCTCCGACGGTGACGTCCTTGCGTCGACGATTTAGACGGTGAAGCAATGCGCGTTGATTGCGCATACGCGCGTCGGCAAAGGCACAGGCAAAGTGCAGGCGACGCTTCAAGTCCAGTCTCGCAGCAGATTGGGCCAAGTGCCAGGCGGCATGGCGGGGCGGCGATGCAAGACTACCCAAGGTCTTGCCCGATGACGTGACAAACGCGAGTTCGACATTCCACGCCAACGCGTGGCGGATGGCGTCCGCATCCACGTCTGCGTCCGGGCCGATTTCTATTCTACCGATGCGGCGCGGAACGAGCAGCACCACGATCCTTTCATCTTCAAAGACAGCAAAGGCCTCCCCGCGGACTCCGAGCCGTCGACCAGGGGAAAGCAAGTAGACCGGCCTCAAAACCGGTGCGAGCGAGTGCACTTCACGACCAGCGGGCGTGTCAGGCAACCAGCTTTCCGGCGGCAACGAGTCTCCGCGTTCGATAGAGAGTTGATCCGACGATGGTTGTGAGAAAGTAACCTTGTCTTGAGGAGCTGTTGCTTCTGGATCCTCGTAATCGTCAGGTAACACAACTTGTCGGCCAGCTTTTTGCTCTCCCTCCACTGGCAGGTCCAACAGGGTCAACTCATCGTCGCTCCCGGGCAACACCAGGCTCTTGACAAACAGCTTGCCCAAAAACTGAAAGCCACGATTGAAATCGATCAAGCGGGTCTTTTCGACATTGAGTTCCAGCCCCAGTTCGGACAGGATTTTTCGTAGGCCAGCAAGAGTTCCGCTGGCAATTGCGGCGGAGCGGCACAGCACCACAAAGTCGTCCGCGAAGCGAACAAGTCGCGCCCCGCGCCGCGACAGCTTATCGTCCATGTAATCGAGATAAAGATTGGACAGAATTGGCGAAATGGGTGAGCCTTGCGCCAAGCCTCGGCCATCGGATTCCTGGGCAAGCCAAAGCGCCACCAACCTGGCAATGCGCGGATCAGGTGCAGCATCCTGCAGCCGTTCTATCATCTTGATGTGAGGCACGTTTTCGAAGAAGCGGCGAATGTCGGCATCGATCACGTGCCGAAAACCTTGTCGGTGCAGATCCTGCACACGGCGGACCGCGTCGGCAACGCCACGTCCAGGGCGGTAGGCAAAGCTGTCATCCGAAAAGGTCGGCTCCAACACCGGTTCAAGCAACTGATGCAGTGCACTCTGGACAACTCTGTCTCGTACACAGGGGATGGCCAGCGGCCGCGTACCACCACTGCGCTTGGGTATGGACGTGCGGCGCACAGGGCCTGGCTTGTAGTGGCCATTTGCCAGGTCCTGAGCCAGGCGTTGCAGCGACTCCTCCGCCCGCATGCCGAACTCATGGACACTCACGCCGTCTCCCCCCGGGCCACCAGAGTTGGCAAGCACTTTTGTCCAGCCGAGGTGGAGAGCGTCCAGCGTAGCCAAGCGATCGAAGATTGAATTTTCCACAGGGTATATCCGGAACTGCAAAGTCAAGCGAAATCGGCGTCATCCATGTGGAACTATGCCCTGTATTGGGACCTCTTGACAATGGGCTACAGATGGGGGAGCTTGGGCGCCGAAAACGCGCTCCTGCGCTTAGCAACTGCGCCATACGCTCAGCGATCGTATTCCCGCTTGGGCGCCGAAAACGCGCTCCTGCGCTTAGCAACTCTTGTCGGGTTCTGAGGTATGTTGGGTCAGCTTGGGCGCCGAAAACGCGCTCCTGCGCTTAGCAACTGGTGGCTTCGGTGTTCGAATAGGCCATGCTTGGGCGCTGAAAACGCGCTCCTGCGCTTAGCAACTGAAGGTTTGCGTGGCAATGACAACCCGTGCTTGGGCGCTGAAAACGCGCTCCAGCGCTTAGCAACTCTTCAGATCTTCGTTCATTTTCGATTCCGCTTGGGCGCTGAAAACGCGCTCCTGCGCTTAGCAACCTCTTCGAGGTCGAGGGAGAAAATGGTCTTGGTCATGGTGGGCTTGGGCGCTGAAAACGCGCTCCTGCGCTTAGCAACTTTCTCATAGAAATGGCCGACATTTTCCTTTGGCTTGGGCGCTGAAAACGCGCTCCTGCGCTTAGCAACTGATATTCTCCAGAGTTACCCGCAAAAGGGGAGCTTGGGCGCTGAAAACGCGCTCCTGCGCTTAGCAACCGCCGCATTTGCCGAAAGCATGTTATGCCCGCTTGGGCGCTGAAAACGCGCTCCTGCGCTTAGCAACCAAAATTTTGCAAGATTGTTGTGGACACGTTGGGCTTGGGCGCTGAAAACGCGCTCCTGCGCTTAGCAACCGATTGCTCATGGCGTCCTCCTTTTAAAGTAGCTTGGGCGCTGAAAACGCGCTCCTGCGCTTAGCAACGGCGGCGACGAGCGAAACAACGAACTTCTTCAGCTTGGGCGGCGAAAACGCGCTGCTGCGCTTAGCAACTCCTTAGAGAAGCGAGCGATTCCGTAAAAAGAGTAAGGCTTGGGCGCTGAAAACGCGCTCCTGCGCTTAGCAACAGACATCTAATTCTCCCATATTTGTTGGGGGGGGAAGCTTGGGCGCTGAAAACGCGCTCCTGCGCTTAGCAACTACGGGCTTGAGCCCTCGGCTCCATGTCCGGAGGCTTGGGCGCCGAAAACGCGCTCATGCGCTTAGCAACCTTTCATCTTGGCCCCCTTGGGACACCTGCTTGGGCGCTGGAGACGCGCTCCTGCGCTTGCCTACTTCCGGATATCGAGATCCGTACACGGACAGAGGAATGCCGGAGAGAAGGCTTGACTTTCCGCATACGGGTGCATTCTAATCTTCCTGCAACGGGAGGTGCTGATGTCTGCGTCATCAAAGCCCAAGAAGGACCATAGCGAGAGAAATATCCGCCTGTGGATTGCTCTATTGCTTTCGCTGGCAGCACTGTGTGGCAACGTGCCTGCCTCCATCGTTACCGACGCCCTTGGCGCACTGGCGAGCGACGGACTGGAGAAGGCGCTTTCGGATTGCAATTGGTGGCTGGTCGCGCAGGCCGTCGGGTTCGGCGGCCTGGCTCTGGCATTGTCATATCTCGGACTTAGCCAGTTCGGGCTTTTTGGGGTGCGTGTCCTCGATCAAAGCAGCTCCGTGCGGGTCAATGCCCTGATCATCACGCTTTCCCCGCCAATGCGTGATCATTCAAAGGACAGCGAAAGCGCAGTCGAGGATAACCTCAAGCTCCTGGAAGCAGCGGCCAATGGCAGCAAAAAAGTGTCGACGGGCACGGAGATGGAAGAAGCCACACTGGAAAGTCTAATCGCTCCGATAGCGACGATAGATAGATTGAGCCTAGACAAACTTGCTTGGCAGCAAAGCTGGCGAACAATTGACGACCAACTTGGAGAAGATAGCCATCTTGAACAGATTATACTTATTATTGGCTCATACTACAACAAATCGAAAGAACGTGAGGATGAACTAAAGACATACATAAAACTAACACAGGAGATTGTCAATAAAAGGACTGCGACCCTAGGAAAGAGCGCCATTTCCCTTGATACTAGGACAGTGGACAATGACGATCTTGAATCTATCCAGAAGCTATTCAACCAATTGATCACAAATATATCGACGAACAAAAATAACAGGATTGGCATTGACATTACAGGTGGTGACAGAATCTATGCCTTCGCAGCTGCAACAACAGCGTTGGCCAAGAACGTATACATGTTTTATGTGCGGGGAGGCGAAAATGAAGCACACAAAAAGGAAATAAAAGTTGAGTGCTACGATGTAGCACCAAAGCTTCAGTCCTTTTAAGTCACACTAACACCGCGACAAAGTAGTAAACTCTTTATTCAACACGGCCCGATAAAACGCCCATAGCCAGACTTTGTCTTGGCTCCGATGCCGATATCGCGCAGCCCAGCGACCAGCCAGCCGCCAGCAAGCAGAATATCGCTGGAAACTTCCTCTTCATTTTTAAGCCCAGCGGCGACAGTTGGTACGAGAGTGAATCTCAACCTGCATCCCTTCTCTACCACAGGAAAGTACAAAGGAATGGGGGCGACATCTTCCTTTGGGTAGGTTGCTCCCCCCGTCAGGTACTTGCCAACGTGCGGCGTCATGACATCCGCAACAATCTTTGGCCGCGTAATCGGAATCGCGTCGAGAAAGGCAACCGAGCCAAGAGCGGTTATTCCGGATTTATGAGCTTGACTACCAGCCAATCGCTCCGGTTGTCCAAATATTCTTGTCATGACCTCGCCTAGTTCCGAAGGAACCTCGGTATAGGCGTCACCGCGCAACCACTCATCGGCAAACGACTGAACCATTCCCTTGACAGAAGAGCCGGGAATATAGGGACATCCCAGTGTTGGGTGGAAGAGTAGTCCATTTTCGATTGGATGTGGAATGCCCGTGCCAGTTATCAACCTTGATGACAGTTCCATTGTAAAGGAAATGCCATTTGGGCTCATGGATTGAGCAATGCGCTTTTGCCTATCCACGTAGGCGCGCAAAACAGCCTCCGCGGGGGAACTGTTTTCCGCAATTTTCACGAGCTTCTCGGTCCATTCCTTCTTTTCGAGCTTGAACGTGTTATAGGCCGGCTCGGGTACACCTGTCTTCTTGTTAGGCTTCTCTGGAATTAGTTCTACGAAGTCACAGCCATAGCGTTCCCACCAAAGTCCGGGCTGCGCGCTTTCGGTCATCGCCAGATCGCTGAGAAAAGCGGGAAGAGGTGCCTCGTTGCGTTTCAACACACCACTGCTGCGGTCTTTCCTCATGTCAACAAGGTCATCGAAAAGGCTCATTTGGGATCTTCCTTGACGACAGATTTGGCGTAGAGCTTGAGCTGAGACAAGTAGGATAGCGCTTCCTCGTCTATTGCCCGCCAGAGTGAGATGTCGCTTACCTTGAGCAGTCCCTTAACGACTGACCTGCAGCGCTCTCCATCTCGGTCCCCACGAAGGCTGCGGGCCGCAATTCTTTCAAATACAGGGGCATATTCGAACTCATTGATCAACCAATTGCAGAGGATGCCGGCGGCGGCGAGACCGTCACCTTCCTCAGTCATAAGCAGTGCTTTGAGAAGACCAATGGTGGACACTGTGCCTGCAATGGCATCCACCGCCTGCCGGAAGGGCTTCGTGCACGACTCCCCAACTTGCTGCGCCACGTCGTCCAAGCGCCGAAGATCGTTGTTGCGTGCCATGGTTCACTCCGTCCGCGCCGAGAGCTCCAACCAGCCCTCGCCAACCGTCTCATTCCCGCCGACTTGCAGAAACTTGGGAGCTTCCTTGGAAAACGTCGCAAGGGATTGTTCTTGCGGTGACCGGTCCGCGACTACCATGTATAGAAGAGTTTCGGGTGGCAGGCTTTCCTCGCTCCACAACGCTCCGACCGAAACTGTCTTGGTGTGTGGATCAAGGCGGTTACGCATCCTGACTGGCAATCGGCGGCGTGCGAGGTATCCAAAGAAGGCATCGTTGACAATCACGATGTTCTTATAGTCGAAATCCGCAAGGCCCGCAAAACCGGCCATGGATACAATATCCTCCATTTCTTTGCAGCTGATCTCGGGCTTTGCTGATTTCAGACGATAATCTTCAAGATAGAGTGTGTCGCCAACGAAAAGCGCCCTTTCATCGTCCTGGTCATCCAGCGATATTGGTGTTTCGCTGGCAACATTGGCGACACTCGCAAAAGCAAGGTCGCGCTGCATGCGCCTCAATACATTGGGACATGTCACCCATGCGAAAGCATGGCTCAGTGTGCGCATGGGGAGAAAGGCAAGCCTAGCGTCTCCGATCAGCAACTGCCCTGCACCTTCCTGGCTGCCAAACAGATCTTGCAACATTTCTGAGGTATCGGCTTTCTTGAGCACTTCGCTCCAAGTCAAACCATCTGTTTCGGCCGCCGGCAAGGATTTAGCCTTCTGTATCCGCCAATGATCCCTAAGTGCACCTTTCATTGCCGAGCCTGGCAAAAAGGGGTAACCGGTTGTGACCTCCCTCATGACCGGTAGATCGATCAAGGATCCAGTCTCTCCCGCACCAACATGAATTGAACTCGCGGCTCGCAACCACCAGAAGCGCTGAGACATCAAATCAATTCCTTCTTCACCCGGGACTGCAGTTCCGCAAAGTCTGGCCACTCACCAGCAATGAGCTTTCCAAAGCCCATTGCCCCGAGATCTGCCATACCAACAGGCACATGCTGTGAGGCCACAAAAGCTTCTCTTATGGCGTTGACTTGAGACACGGCGTCGCCATCCATCTTCAGGCAAGAGGCAAACCAAGTCGTCCCGGCTGAGTGGCACTGGACGACCCGCATTTTGCTTTTGCCTACGCTATTCCAGATACCAGTCGGCGTGGGACGCCGTGGCATTACGACCGAGTGGACCCTAAAGTCAGGGAGTATTTCGGCTATGGCGGCGGTCGGAAGCTGCAGCCCCAGTTGACTCGCGGCATGGACCGGCACAGGCGTCATGGCGGTCAAACGAAAGTATATCCGACCTGTCTTTTCGCGCCATGGGCGCATCTCGGGCGTCGAGAACAAAGCGGCGAGGTCAATATTCTTTAAATCAATGCGAGCAAAGCGACCTTTGCCTCCTATCACCGCGATCCGCTCAGCCAGTGTATTCCCTACAAGCTCCAGTGGGTCAGAGACGATCATGGCCAGCCGCATTCTACCATTGCCACGATCTTCGGGGCGCAAGTGTTGCGCTGCAAACAGTTGGCCGTCTGTAGCAGTTCGAGTTGCAGCGGTGACACCGATGCCGATCCGCTGTTCACGATGAAATGCCTCAGAACTCCGCGGCACAAAGAGATTGCGGGGCATCATATCCATCATATGTGCCGCAAAGTCCTTTTCTCGCACCCAATACCCCATGCTAGCCAGGGACTCGTATTTGGATAGGTCCCCTTTCGGATTGATCGCAATTGGGAATGGGAGCAGCTGAGCGTCCGCAAACAGATCAGAGCGGGGAAGCAGAATGCCCAACCTCTGACGGTCAGTAATGTACTTTGCATGCGATATACCCAGAGCGGAGAGGCGCTCTATGCGAGGAGCAATAAGCGTTGCAGGAGCCGGGACAAACAGGTTCCCTGAATCGTCGACTAGAAACGGCCCAACCATTGTGATCTGACCGGACATACTCTCATCGCCTTCGGAAATAAGGCGCAAGCGGGGAGCGAAGTGATCAGATTCGCGAGACTCGTCACCTATCAATGGCGCGAGTATCGACGCAATTGCGCCAGCAAGTGTGGAAGGTGATGGTGGGAAAACAGATCTGGCTTCGGCCAGCCCTTCGTCCATCTGGTCAAATGGCCGCCCATCCCGGAACCAAAGCGTATCGTATGCGTCAAGAGTCAGCAGCTGCTCGCTCATGCGCTTTACTCCAAATCGAGCGCAGGGGCGCGCCAATTCTCAACCAGAAAGCGGAGAATCTTTATACCGGAAGGGGTCAACCGCAACGACGAGTGGGCCTGAGCCGTCTCCCCCGGGTAGTCAATACCCGAAATCTTGATGAGAGCCTCGGTCAGTTCCTCGCGGCGAGAAGGCGACATCGATAGGCAGTGTTTTGCGATGAGCGCGTTAGTCAGTCGACTGGCGAGATTGAACGGTTCTTCGCTCGTCATGCGATAAAGGTCAGGTGGCAGGTCACCGCTTTGGAAGACATCGCGACGTCTGAACATGCCTGCTCTTGCGGCGGCAGGGACTGTGTCGTCGTCGAACAACAACGGCTCAAGACAGGTGGCAAACTCGTGAAGAAACTGGTTGGAGCCCAACTGCGGTGCGTCGTTGAGGGCGGCACGTAAAATCAAGTCGAGGGCCTGATACATGCCTGGAATGAGCGCAACCTGCCAAAATGACGCCCAGTCGGCACGCCTCCCTCCAGCGTCAATAATCTCGATCGCCAACGCGTTGCCGCCGAGGGCGTCTTTTGCCGTGCCATCGAGCAGTGACTTGGCTGAATTCAGGACCCAAGACAGTGGGACCTGTCTGTGGGCAAAAGTAATCGCAACAGAGATCGTCGCTTGGGGATCAAACGCTTTCGTTGCCTCTAAGAAGCTATTTCGCACGTCCAACGCCAGCTGCAGCGCATCCTCTATCGGACACATGGCAATCATTTCATCGGCGCTGGCGTACAGTGTTACGCCGTTGTTTTTAGCGATGGCTCCCACATCGTGATCTAGACCTCCACGTAGCGCCTGAGTGAAGTGGGATAGCCCCTTGCTCAAATCCGGCTTGGAAGCGAGCCTTTCGCCCATCTTGTCGCCATCAGCGACAATGATGGCATAGACCGGAGCGGGACGGCCTATTTTCGGTCCATTGGGGTTGGCAGAGTCAAGAGGCACGGCCGCCAGCATTTCCAGCGCCTTGGAAAGTGCCTTGAACGGCGCTTGATGTTCGGCGTCGCGTATCATGCGCTCAACCGTGTTCGGGAACAGCGATGCTCCATCCACCGGCGCAAGAGGGCAACTTTCCCCGTCCAACGTACTCCCGATAAACAGAGTTCGTTCGGCAACCGCCAGATGCCTGCCGCAGGCCTGAATGGCCTTGGCAACAGCCGCCCCCTGCTTCGGGGCATACTTGTGTACTCGCTCAATCCAGTGAGCGGCAGCAACATAACTTGTCGACGGCCACAGGACAAAGCTCTGTCGACCTTCCTGTGCTTCAACTTGCTCAACCGAGATGGATTTCAGAACCGGCGCCTCTTCCCCCCTTCGCCAAAGCCAGCTGCTAAACCATTTCAAGAGCTTCGTGCGAACGTCAGAGGGGGTCTTCTCGTCATAGATCGCTAGGACACTTGAGGAACGGACAACGGGGACCCACCCAAAAATGCCTTCAAGAGTGCCGTCGGCAAGCAACGGAAACAGGCGCTTGACGAGAGCCGGGGCACTGAGACGCTCTTTGGGGACCAGATCAAGGCACTCGATAGCATTTTCCCGAACGGCTCTGTGTTCGCCATATCTGGCAGCGACCACGGCGGCCCGCACGGCGGTCCAAAATGCGTCCCTGATTTTGCCCTTATCGCGGTTGGTTACATCATCGACGCCGGAGATTTCCTGCCAACCAGGCAGCATGGAACAGAGCGCCCCCAATTGCACATCCGGCATTGCGGCACTATCGGCGCACCAACGCTGCAGCTTCCGAACGGCGAGAGGTGAAGGCCCAGTATCATCCCACTCGCCTTTCGCAACGATAACGGTATAGATCTCCCACATCGGCGTGTGGTCAATCGTACCGATCTGATGCCTGAAGAGTGCACGGGCAGCCTCGTCGACCTCGCCAAGCGTGGAATCGTCAATTTTAGTGTCGAATATGAGAGCCTCGACCGCCTGAGCCAAGGCTACCCAGCACGCGCGCACCTTTCTGGCAGCACGTTGTCCTGCGTCCAGGTCATTCACCTCTACGGAAAAATGGTTCGGAAACGTCCCCAGAAACGGCGTCCCTCCGACAGGAGCTTCACCGCGCTTGCGCCGTACTGCCATGAATGTGGGGTCATTGTCAGGGAGTTTGGGAGACAAAACCCTGGTGGCTGGTGCGCCGTCCAGCGCAGCGGCCAATGCCTCAGCAGAAAGCCAGGACAGGATAAAGGAACCAGCCCATATGTCTCGCGTGCGTCGCGCTTCTGAAATGAAGGCTTGCACCGGGCCAAGATGAAAATGCAACACAAACTCAGCCATTCTCAAGGGCTCCACTTTATTTGAATGGCATGAGTCTCGGCAGAACATTCAACGAGGCTTCCCATGTAATCCATGATATTTTCATGCGCATTTACAAAAGTAGTTGGTAAGTATGTCAGCAGCACTCCAAATACCTCGGCACCGTTGCCGTCGAGATAGGAGAAAATCTTGATGAATAGAGGACTCGGCGCACGCTGATTACCTCGTTGCTCAGCAAAAATATTGTCCGGCGACACGCCGTTGACACCCTTCCCGCTGAGAAAAGATGCAAAGGCTACAGCATCGTCTGCAATAACGTGCAGGGCATCACGCCCTATTTTTGCCTCTTCGGGAAGAAAAAGAACACGTGAAGCTTTGGAAAAAGTGGGTATGTCACTGGTTTTCGCATTTTGGGATACAGCGCTGACCAACGCCTGAAGCTTGGAGACAAGCGTATCTTTCGCAAGAGTCTGTTCGGAAGGTTGGAGCGAACCCAGGCCACGGCGCGAGAGGAGCCCGATCCCCCCAAAGTGGAGCAGATATTCTACCGCGCGAAGAATCTCTGCCCGGGAATCCGGGCCTGCGTTGCTTCTAAACCGGATAGTCAATTCGCCGACTAAGCCGGGCAACAGCCCATTCCGACGGTTTTTTTGCACACCATATCCAAGAAACGACTCCAGATTGCCGCCAGGCTTCCCACGACTGTTTGACTTGAAGCCAAGGAGGCCGTCTTGGCCCTTCCACTCTACCGAGGCGGTAAAGCACCCTGTACCCTGATTACTCTTGTCGTCGCCAGTAGCTGGGCCACCGAAGAGTTGTACTTCCCGATCCAGTAGCTTGTTGGAACTTGTTGACAACGGCGAAGTCGCGCGCCACCAGAACCGTAACAATCCCAAAATACTGCTAAGTCGGAGTTCAGGGCAATTTGCCTCTGCGCCCGACACGAGAGCGTGTGTCGCCAAGACCAACGGAAAGCGCACGGTCCGACCGGACTCGTCATTTGGTTGAGGGATTCTCAGAGAGATCGACACGCACAGCCTCCCGTAATGCGAGCATCGTCATTCGAAAAACGAAGAATAGTCAACCCCTCCAAGGGTGAACCCCTATCCGGGAGCAAGGAGGCTCGTCGTGAGCGCCTAGACTGAAAGAGCTGCCCACCGCCGCCCTGTCCGTTGCTAAGCGCTGAGGTGCGCCATGAGCGCCCAAATCCACGTCATAGACATTCATGGCGATTGGCAGTTGCTAGGCGCTGAGGCGCGCCGTGAGCGCCTAAACCTAAAAGGGAAGCCTCAAGGCTTAACCATTAGTTGCTAAGCGCTGAGGCGCGCCATGAGCGCCTAAACACAGGAGGCATACATGGTTGTGTTTACCCAAGTTGCTAAGCGCTGAGGCGCGCCATGAGCGCCTAAACTTCCTCTCCTGAACCGTAACAGGAGATTCTCTGTTGCTAAGCGCTGAGGCGCGCCATGAGCGCCTAAACAAGGATGAAGTCCTTCACGCATGCCCCGCCGTTGCTAAGCGCTGAGGCGCGCCATGAGCGCCTAAACAAGGATGAAGTCCTTCACGCATGCCCCGCCGTTGCTAAGCGCTGAGGCGCGCCATGAGCGCCTAAACTCCCCTGTCTGCAGCCCTTTGTCAATATGCCCTGCAGGCGAGTTAAATCCACATAGATGCCGCCGATTTCGCTTGACTTACTTGTTCATCGCCTACCCTGTGGAAATTTGACAAACCCTACTCTCCATTGGACTCTTCGCTCGGGCAAGGCGGCTCCCTAGAGGGGCAGGCGCCATGGCAACGCGGGGCGGGCCATCATGACGACGCGATTTGTAACCCGGCATAGCGGTGCAGCAGATTGGCTGCGGCGGCAGGGGATCAGCGCAGAGGTGTTCGGCCATCTTGAGATGACATCCGTGCAGCCGGGTGACGTTGTCATCGGCAATCTGCCCGCCCATTTGGCCGCCGAGATAGCCGTGAAAGGCGGGCGATACATTCACCTGGCGATGACCGTTCCCGAGCATCTGCGAGGGCAGAACCTGAACGCGGATCAAATGGATCAATGCGGTGCGCGGCTTGTGCCGTTGCAAATTGCATTCGACATGCGCCCCGCAGAGGTTGCCACGCCGCGACCGTCGAAGCCGACAGGAACCACGCTGGTCACCCTCCTGGGAACCCCAAAAACCGGAGACTATGAGAAATTCGTCTATCATTTCGGCCCACGACATGCGGAAAGCCGATGGATGCCAGAAGCGCTGATCCGCATGTGTGCGGATACCGACAATGCCATAAGACGGCTGATCATCGTTGGCACGCGCGGGAGCGGCTGGGACCTGCTGGCCCGTATCGCAAAACTGGATGGATCATTGCTGGAATATGACCTGTTTTCGGAGGTTGAGAGCCAAACAGCGTCTGTAGCGAATGTTCACAAGCTTCAAAGCCACCTTGCGAAACATCTTGGCATTGAAGATGTCGTCTTGCTCATCGCGCCATATGCCGATGATCCACAGGCATCCGCTGTGCTGGCTGGGCAAATTGCTTCGGTCTTAAGAAAGGGAGAACAGGTCGTCTTCGACATGACCTTCGGCTTGCGCGACGTAATGTTGACCACGTTCGCCTGCGCCCTCGCACTGGAGCACCTCAACGACATAAGATTGCGCGATGTGATCTACGCCTCCATCAAGGCCCAATCCGGTGGGCAGGCTGACGTCCTTTCCATTGGAGCAGTCAGGGAGATCATCGCGTGGGTTCGGGCCCTTTCTGTACTGGATGCAACTGGCGACATGCGGCCCTTGTCCAAGCTCCTGAAGGACAATACAGAGATCGCCGACCTGATTTCTCGTCAGTATGTCGACGAGAAAATGCTGCGTCCGCGCAGAGCTGCGCAGCGCGCGCACCAGTTGCTGGCAGTTGCGCAACAGAGCCAATCGCCCAGAACCATGCTTTTCCTGAGCGCATTGAAGGAGCGCCTGGACTGGGCCATGAAAGGCGAAAAGATCAGCTGGATACAAGCCGCGCTGGCGCGACGCTCACTGGCGGACGGCGATCTCATGCGCGCGACTGCCCTTGCATTCGAAGCCTGCATTTCAGCCCATATGGAGCAGGAGATTGGGGATGCAGCGCAAGCGGTGGAAGACCCTGGACAGCGCTCTTACTGCCAGGCAGAACTCAACGCGTCTATACGATCGTTGAGGCGATCGGAACGCCGAGAAGAGGACGCAGATTACCTGGTCCTCAAGGGCTTGCGCAATGCCTTGCTCCACGCTTCCCGCGCAACACGGAGCGACATTGTCAGCCTCCTTAACAATCCCGATCAGCTCGCTGGATTGATCGACAAATGCCTCAAGGCTCGGGTTGAGCGGGATTGATCGTTGCGAAACTCTCGAAGCGCGAGCCCCGCAGCCGACAGCGGCGACGGATTGGCACATAAAAATCTGAGTGCCGGGCTGCACTGGCCATGATTGCTTGGAGCGCCAGTTTCAAAGGTCCGGATCTCACCGCGATTGCAAACTCATCCCGCTCCAAACCAATCGCGGCGGCCAGTTGCCCAGCCGCCGTATTTGACTACTCCCACTTGCTGGTCCCTTACAGATGGCGCAAGTCAGCCGTCAACCCCGCAGCCAGGAGTGCCACAGGATGATCCACGTCGATCTCCGCAAGCTAGCTCTGAAGGAGCTGCAGTTTCAGGCCATATTCCTCGATCGTATAAGCAGGAGCCGCGGCAGCCTCGGCGAGGGCTCGCGCTTCGGACCCGACGAGCGCGTACATCTCTGCGTCGGTCTTTGAAAGATCGGCGTCGAACGCGTCGGCGCGAAGACGAAGGTAGCGGGTGTAGGCGGCCATGAAATTATGGCTCGGTGGTTCTGCGTTAACAGAGTTAGCGTAAGAACTGATGGGCGGCAAAGTGCCGGAATGCATTTCAATCGTCATGTCGTATCCTGTCGCAATCAGGGTTGATGTGGCGTAGGCTGTCGTTGGTGCGTCAACACTGGCGACAGCCGCCTATTGCTTCGACCGAATGGGCGAAGTTGCTGACTGAGGCTGCTACCTCAAGGTAGGCGAATATATCCTATGACAAAAGTCTTTATGAGGCGCCGGCTAAATTGCTCGGATTTTATCCATCAACGATTTCGACGAATATTTTCTCTGTTCAATTTTGATTGTTTGCCGCCGAATCCCATAAAATCGTATCAGAAGGCTCCGATCTCAGCGATCATTACTTTTAGTTAGATCATCCCCTCCAACAACACGTCCATCCATCTTATCGTTCAGCCACAGATGCATCGAACTACCTGGCTCTCTATACTTCCCCAAGTCGCGACCGGACTTGCCATCGCTCCCAGCCAAAGGATTGTCGGGATTGCTCCGTCAAATAGCGTGGTGCGACTTCACTCAAGCCCCGAGCAATTGCCTCCAAAGCGGGACTGCTTGGTGTTTGGCGCCGTGTCTTTGGCCGGCGCAGATAGCCGCCTGTAGCCTCGATTCGGGGATCGTGAGAAGGAAGCAGGCGGGCCACCAAACAAGCCAGCCCCACTTTCAGGCCGAGCTCCTGAAAAGCCGTTGCGCAACAAATTCTTAACTATATTTTCCGACGAGAACCGGCTTCCATGGCGTCGCTCTGGCTACCAGGCCCAGAACCCCGCCGTGCAGCCCGCCCGCCAAACGCAGTTGGTATAAACTTGGTATAAAGCCAGCTCCGGCGCCTATGCAGCACCGCATCACACTCAGCTAAGTCATTGAAAGAAGTGGTACAGCTGGCTGGGCTTGAACCAGCGACCTTCGGAGCCACAATCCGACGCTCTAGCCAACTGAGCTACAGCTGCACAACGGCGCGGAACCTAGTTCGATAGCCGCATCAATGCAAGCCCCCCGAGCGCATTTTTTGCGGTCGGGGTGAAATCGATGGAAAATGCTGAATTTTCTGGGAAATTCAGCGGGATGGGCCGTCATTGCGGCAGCAGGCAACCTCGCCTCGCCTCAGAGAGCTGCCATGCAGTCGTGCGGGGAACGGTGCGCCGCGCAAGCAAAAGCCGCCCGACGGGGAGAGCCCCGGGGCGGCCTGATACCGAGGGTCATTGAAAATGACCTCGGTATCCCGCTTTCGAATGTCTCATGCCCTGGAGGCAGATGAGACATTCGAAACATCTTCAATGAGCCGATGCGTCAGCATCTTGGCAAATTGGTATGACGTCATTCTTCGGGATCGACCAGCGTCAGGCGGCCTTGAAGTCCTTGAACAGCTTCTCGAAGGCGTCCTTCACCGGGGCGGAGGTGTCGGTCGCCACCTTGGTGGCCAGTTCGTGGAACTCCTTGACCTGGGCGGAAGCGGTTTCGAACTGGGCGCGGGCGAAAGCCGTCTGCAGCTCGATCACCTCGGCGAAGGACTTCACCGACAAAACGTCGTGGACGAACTGGAAGGAGGCGTCGACATTGGCCTTGGCGTTCTCGAGCACCTTGCCGTTCAGGGCGCTGACGCCGCTGCGGGTGGTGGCGATCTGCTCTTCGATCACGTCGGTAGCCTCTTCAGCCGCAGTGCGCAGCTTGTCATAGGCATCCTTGACCTGCTTGGCCGACTTCTCGGCGGCGTCGCGGATCATCTCGGGCATTTCAAAGCCACCGATCGCAAAGGCGTCGATCGTCTCGCCCTTGCCGGCGGGCTTGCGGGAGGCCTTCGGGGCGGCCTTGGTTTCGGTGGTGGTGGTCTTGATTTCGTCGGTCATGGCATCCCTCCTGCGACATCGCCCGGCGCCTCACGAGGCGGATGGATCGATGCCTGTTTCTTGGTCGGTCAAACGGCTGGAGGCGAATACGGACAGCGCCAGGAAGCCGGGGATGGACGCCGCACCCTCTGGGGGCGGCTTCCGGATCGAAGGGGGACGCAGAAACCTGCCACCGCTCCGATCTTCTGCGATCCTGTCTACACGAGTTTATGCTGCATTGCAACATAAATGCTGCAATGCGACAAATGCACAGGCGCGACCGGTTGTCCCCTGGGGAAAGGCTCAGCTCTCGAACGGCTTGGTCAGCCCCTGCATGGTGCGGACGGCCTGATCGCCGATCTGGCGGGTCTGGCGGCCGAGCCGCTCCATCTGCTGTTCGATGAAGGCCTTCTGCAGCGCCAGCGCGTCTTCCGGGCTGCGTGCCCGGGCGAGGCTTTCGACGAGAGAGAAGGCAGCCTCTGCCGACTGCGAGGCGAAGTCGACGCTGTCGCGCGCCACCTCACGCAGGCGATCCTGCACTTCGGAGGCGTTTTCCTCGATGCCGCCCAAGGTCTTGCGCGTGGCGGCAAGCGCCTCGTCAAAGGCCTTGCGGGCCTGGTCGACAGACTGCGTTGCTGCCTGCTTGAACATGTCCGCCGCCTGGGCGGCGCTTTCGGGCGGCACGAATTTGTCGACCATGGCAGTCTCCTCGCGTCCGGGATGTGGCAGGCACCAGCATCGGCGCCCCTGCCGAACGATGACAGTTCATCACGACTTGTTGAGGGACGCAATTAAACTTAATTCTGTCGGGGCCATTAAGGTTATCTGCAAGTGATCGGCCTTGTCAGCACATCCGGGATGGCCTCAGGGCCGTTGCCATACTATTAACATAACCTTGACGGAACATGCCGACCTCTGGCCAAATTTACCAAGAATTGGCCCGACCATTTCGTCGTGGCAATGGAGGGCGGGCAATCGCAGTTTGGACGTGGGAGTGATCGGCATGGCCGATGAACTGGAACTGTTTGTCGCAGCAGCTAGCGAGCCGGCCTTCGCTGCGCTGATCGGAGACGCGCGACCCGTTCTGGCCTTTGACCGCTCCGGCACCTCGCTCCTGTGGACCAATGCCGCCGGTGCCGCCTATTTCAGCCTCCGCTCTCCCGCCGAAGTGCTGGCGCGCCGCTTTGCGCCCGATCACCCTGCCGTACGCCGCATTGCCAGCCTCGCCGTCAGTCTGGGGTCGGGCGACGAGCGCGTCGAACGCATTGCGCTGCCGCGCGGCTTGATGCCCAAGCCTGTGGTCTGCAAGGCGCGCCGGCTGCAGATCGGTGCCAATCGCTCCGTGCTGCTGCTGGTGGCCGATGGCTCGGGCCAGATCAGCGGCGATCCCGTTGCCGCCTATGCGGCCTTCTGCGGCGCGGCAAGGCCGGCCACCGCGGTGCCAACCCCGATTGAACCTGCCCCGGTCGCTGTGCTGCCCGCGACGCCTGTCGAACCGGCCCCGGTAGTAACGCTGCCCGCGGCGCCCGTTGCCCCGGTCGTCGCCCCCCTTGCCACCGCCCCTGCCGAGGTGCAGCCGGTGCAGGACCTGCTGCCGAGCGGCGACGAGGTTCTGGCCGTCACAGCCCATCCCGAGGACGCGATCGCCTTCACCGCCGAGCCGGATCTGCCGGTCAGCGACGACGTGGACGTGACCTACGCCCCGCCGATCGTCATCCCGGCAATCCCCGCGGCGGAAGCGGTGGAACCTGCGCCTCAGGCCGAGGGCCTCACCGTGTCGTCGGCAATCTCCGAAATGGACACAGCCGCCGCGTCGTCCGACCTTGCGCCCGCCGCAATCGAAGCGCCGGTGGAGCCGATCGCCGACGAGGCGGATCTGGAGACCGCGCCGGTTGCCGCAGCCCCCGATCAGACCGAGACGGAGCTTGTCGCGCCCGAAGTCACCCTGACCGAAGTGACCGACGCCCCCGTCGAGGCGAGCATTGCGGAGACCGTCGCCGCGCTTCCGTCGGAGGGCAGCGCTGAAGCACCGTCGGACGTGCCGGAAGCCGTCGTACCGGAAGCCATCGCGCCTGAAATCCATTCTCCGGTCGAGAGCGCCACCGAGATCGTGGACGCAGCGCCCGCCTTCGCCGCCCCCGAGGCGCTTCCCGAAGACGCTGAGACCGCACAGTCAGACGCCGTCATCGAACCGGTTGCAGCCGAGATCGAGGCCGCGCCCGCCGTCACGACCTTCGCCTTCCCGGACCATGGCCGGCCGGTGCGTTTTGTGTTCGAGCTGGATTCCAGCCTCGCCTTCTCCTTCGTCTCGGCCGATTTTGCCACCACCGTCGGCCCGCTGTCCGGCGATCTTGCCGGCACGGCCTGGACCGATCTCGCTACCCGCTACGCGCTCGATCCGCGCAACCGCGTGGCTCAGGCGCTGGAGCGGCGCGACACCTTCACCGGCCTTACCGTTGACTGGCCGGTTCAGGACGCGGACATGCGCGTGCCGATCGATCTAGCTGGCATGCCGGTGTTCGGTCGGGACCGTCGCTTCAGCGGCTATCGCGGCTTCGGCGTGATCAAGACCGGCGCTGCCTTCACCGCCCCGATGCTGGTGGCCACCGCCGCCGTGCCGGCAAGCGAAACGGTGGAAGCCCAGCCGGAAGAGACGGCAGCCGAGCCAGTCACCGCGCCCATCGCGAACCTCGTCGAGGCCGCACCTGATACCGTTGCCCCTGTGGCGGCGCCGGAGATCGCCGCTCTGGCCGCCGTTGCGGTTGCGGAAGTGGTGGCGGCCGTCGAGCCGGCTCCTGAACCTGCCGCCGCCGAAGTCCCGGCCGTCGTGGAAGCCGATGTCGCGCCGGTCGACGAGCGTCCGGTCGCAGAACCGATCGAGACCTCAGCCGATGTGGCCGTACCGGAAGGTGCGGAGTTCGTCAGTGATGCGGCGCCCGCCGACGCGCCCGTCGCCGACATGGAGAGTGACCTGCCTCTCGCCGCACCGGTCACGGAAAGCGTGGCTGCGGTCGAGACCGTCATCGAGCCTCTGGCCCCGTCTGCCGAAGTTCCGCCGGACGCCGGCGAGACTGTCGATGTCGCGCCGGTCGTCATCGCGGACGACGCCCCGGCTGCCCTTGCCGCGCTGGATCCGTCTCCGGCGGAAGCGCTGCCCGGCCTGTTGCCGGAAGAGCCCGCCGTCCTCGGCGACGCTGCGTCCGTCGCCCCCGAGACGGCACCGGTTGCAGAGGATGAGGCGCCGGTTGAAGACCTCGCCGCGCCCGCCGATGTCGCCCCGTCGATTGACGCCGAAGCGGTCGAGGCCGCGCCGGTCGTTGCCGCCACTCCTGTGGAAGAAGCCATCACGCTGGCGTCCGGCGACGGCGAAGTGCGCCTTGGCGACGAACCCGTCGCGGCCGCCGACGACGCAGCGGTGGCCGAGCTGCCGCCAGCGCCTGTCGAAGACGCCCAGCCGGTCCTCGCCGATGAACCGCTGCCGCCTGCCGGCAACGACGACGCCTTTGCCGTCGACACCGCCGAGCCCATCGTCATCGCGCCGATCGACGACACTGCCGCCATGCTCGGCCCCGACGACAGCACGCGCACCATTTCCGAACATCTCGACGAACTCGAGCGCCTGATCACCGTCGAGGAGACTCTGGCGGCGACGCGCGAGCAGGATATCGACTGGACGGCCCAGACGGAAACCACGGCGGAAGTCATCCCCGTGCCGATCGTTCCCCGCCCGATTCCGCGCGAGGACTCCGGTCGCTTGTCCAAGACCGATCGCGAAGCCTTCGATCGCATCGCCGAGGCGCTGTCGGAAGCCTTCGAGGCCCGTGGCGGACGCAGCGGCACGCCGGCCGAAGCGCCGGCACGCTCGCTCCTCACGCGTCCGAACGAGCCGGCATCGCAGGTCCAGCCCGAGCCGGTGGCAACGCCCGCCCCGGTCGCCAAGCCGGATGCAGCGGCCACGCTTGACTTCACGCTGATCGACAAGCTGCCGCTGCCGCTGGCCATCCTCAAGCATGGCGACTTCGTCCATGCCAACCGCGCCTTCCTCGATCTCGCCGCCTATGCGAACCTTGAGGAGATGAACGCCGCCGGCGGCTTTGCCTCGGTGTTCGAGGGCACGGCCCTGCCGCGCGAATCCACCATTCCGGCCATCCGCCGCAAGGATGGTGTGGAAGTGCCGGTCACGGCGCGTCTGCATTCCATCCCCTTCGGCGCTTCGGTCGCCTCCATGCTGGTGGTGCAGGAGACGGCCCAGACCACCAGCCGCGAGCGCCTGCAACTTGCCGAGCAGCGCGTCGAGGATCTCGAGGGCATTCTGGACACCGCCACCGACGGCGTGCTGGTGCTCGACCAGAAGGGCATCGTCATCGGCGCCAACCGCTCGGCGGAAGCGCTGTTCGGGCTTGAGCGCTCGCATATGGTGGGCCTCAGCTTCGTCGACCTCCTGGCCCCCGAAAGCCACCGCAGCGCGCTCGACTATCTCGACGGCCTCAGCCGCAATGGCCTGTCGTCCGTGCTCAACGATGGGCGCGAGGTGATCGGCAAGGTGGTCAGCGGTGGCCTGGTGCCGCTGTTCATGACCATCGGCCGGGTGTCGCTCACCAAGTTCTGTGCGGTCCTGCGTGACATCACCCAGTGGAAGCGTGCCGAAGAAGAGCTGACCTCGGCCAAGAAGGCGGCGGAGAACGCCAGTTCGCAGAAGTCGGACTTCCTCGCCAAGATGAGCCACGAGATCCGCACGCCGCTCAATGCCATCATCGGCTTCTCCGAGGTGATGATGGAAGAGCGCTTCGGCCCCGTGGGCTCGGATCGATACAAGGAATATCTGCGCGACATCCACATGTCCGGCAGCCACATCATGAGCCTGGTCAACGATCTTCTGGATCTCTCCAAGATCGAGGCGGGCAAGCTGGAACTGAGCTTCGAGGCGGTGGGGCTCAACGAGGTGATCCGTGAGTGCGCCGCGCTGATGCAGCCGCAGGCCAATCGCGAACGGATCATCATCCGCACTTCGCTGTCCTCCTCGCTGCCGCCGGTGGTGGCCGACAATCGCAGCCTGCGGCAGATCGTGCTCAACCTTCTGTCCAATGCGGTCAAGTTCAACACGGCCGGCGGTCAGGTGATCGTCTCCACGCTCTACGAGGAGAGCGGCGAGGTGGTTCTGCGCGTGCGCGACACCGGCCATGGCATGAGCGAGGGCGACATCGAGAAGGCGCTCGAACCCTTCCGCCAGCTGCAGACCACCCGCACCGGCCAGGGCACCGGGCTCGGCCTGCCGCTGACCAAGGCGCTGGTCGAAGCCAACCGGGCGGCCTTCCGCATCGACTCGACACCGGGCCAGGGCACACTGGTGCAGATCACCTTCCCCTCGACGCGCGTGCTGGCGGAATAATACCGAGTGTCATTGAAAATGACTCTCGGTATCCCGCTTCCGAATGTCTCATGCCGTTGATGCAGATGAGACATTCGAAATGTCTTCAATGAGCCGATGCGTCAGCATCCTGGGCAGAATTGGTATAACGGCCGTTCCGGCCTCGCGGCCGAGCGGTCGCAGCTTTCGAGACCTCAGCGCTTGAGGGGGCGTCATGAGTGATCAAACCTGGACCGGGGCCTGCCTGTGTGGCTCGGTTTGCTATGCCGCAGAGGGGGCGCCGCTCGCCAGCCTCATCTGCCATTGCCGGGATTGCCAGCGGGCGTCGGGCTCCGCGGGCATGCCGGTTGTCGTGCTCCGGAAGGACGGCTTCAGGGTGAAGGGGGAGATCCGCTCCTTCACCTGCGCGGGCGGCAGCGGTGTCGACACGACGCGAAACTTCTGCGCGGCCTGCGGCAGCCTGCTGTTCGGCCTGCCCGGACATGCCCCCGACATCGTCACCATCTACGCCGGCACGCTCGACGATCCCTCCCGCTTTCAGCCGACTTTTGCACAGTTCACTCAAAGCCGCTTCGCGCTCGATGGACATGGTCTGGACCTGACCGAATACTCCGGCGGCGCCCCGTGACACCGTCTGCGGCGCGGTTATCAGATACCGCGATCCCGGGGCACTGGGTTGCCGTGCGCGCATCGCTCGAAATGGCGCTGTTGAAATTCCAACGCCCGCAAGGACTTGCGGCATAGATTGGAACCATTCCAGTACATTTTCTCCCAAGCCCTTGAAGAGAAGGTTCTTTTCCTGATTGACAGACGAAATCATGAGCCTGTAAGTCTGGTTTTATCCACTCGCAACCGGGCCTTGACCCCTGTTTCCTGGAGATCAGTATGACCCTCACCTTCCGCCGGGCCGGCGTTGTCGCCGCGCTTGCCTCCAGCCTTTTTGCCATCACCGCCGCGACTGCCGCCGAGGTGAACATCTACACCACGCGCGAACCCGGCCTGATCCAGCCGTTGCTCGACCGCTACACGGCGGAGACCGGTGTTGCGATCAACACCATCTTCATGAACGAAGGTCTGGGTGAGCGCGTCGCCTCGGAAGGCGAGAATTCGCCGGCGGACATCCTGATGACGGTCGACTACGGCAACCTCACCGACCTTGTGGATCGCGGCCTCACCCAGCCGATCCAGTCCGACACGCTGGACGCTGCCGTTCCCTCGGCGCTGCGCGATCCGCAGCACATGTGGTACGCGCTCTCCATGCGCGCCCGCACCATCTACCTGTCCAAGGATCGCGTGCCTGACGGCGCCATCTCAACCTATGAGGAACTGGCCGATCCCAAGTGGAAGGGCAAGGTCTGCATCCGCTCGGGCCAGCATCCCTACAACACCTCGCTGATCGCCGCGATGATCGTCAAGGACGGCGAAGATGCCGCCAAGGCCTGGCTCGAAGGCGTGAAGGCCAATCTGGCCCGCAAGCCCGGCGGCGGCGACCGCGACGTGGCCAAGGACATTCTCGCCGGCATCTGCGACATCGGCGTGGGCAACTCCTATTATGTCGGCCTGATGCGCTCGGGCGCCGGCGGCGAGGACCAGAAGGCCTGGGGCGCCGCCATCAAGGTGGTCCTGCCCACCTTCAAGGACGGCGAAGGCAGCCATGTGAACGTCTCGGGCGCCGCGATCGCCAAGTTCTCCCCCAACAAGGCCGAGGCTGTGAAGCTTCTGGAGTTCCTCACCTCGGACGAGGCACAGGAACTCTATGCCAAGAGCAACTTCGAATATCCCGTGAAGGCCGGCGTTGCCGCCGATCCGATCATCGCCGCCCTCGGCACGCTCAAGATCGACCCGACCCCGCTCACCGAGATCACCGCGCAGCGCAAGGCCGCCAGCCTGCTGGTCGACGACACGGGCTTTGACGACTGATACCGAGTGTCATTCAAAATGACCTCGAAAACCCCTCTATGAGCCGATGCGTCCGCATCCTGGCGAACTGGTAGGACAATGCCTGACACCGCCGCACGACGCCGTTCCCGCCGCGATCTCACCGAGAGGCTCTGGCTCACTGCCGGCGCCCTGGTAGTGGCCGGGGTTCTGGCGCCGCTCGGCGGTCTCACCTATTACGCGGCCAGAGGTTCGGGTGACCTCTGGCCGCATCTCTATCGTTCGGTGCTGCCCACTGCGGTGGAAACCACGGCGATCCTGCTTCTCGGCGTCGGCCTGCTGATCTCGGTGATCGGCGTCGGCCTTGCCTGGCTGATCGCCATGTATCGCTTCCCCGGTCGGGCGACGCTGGAATGGGCGCTGCTGCTGCCGCTCTCCATTCCCACCTATATCGTCGCCTATGCCTATCTCGACGTGCTGCATCCGGTCGGCCCGGTGCAGAGCACGTTGCGCGCCCTGTTCGGCATCACCGACCCGCGCGGCCTGCCCTTCCCCGAGATCCGCTCGCTGCCCGGGGCCATCGCCCTGCTCGGCTTCGTGCTCTACCCTTACGTCTACCTGCCGGTGCGGGCGCTGTTCATGATGCAGTCGCCGGTCCTGCTCGAGGTGGCGCGCACGCTCGGGCGGTCGCGGCCCGCCGTGTTCTGGCGCGTGGCGCTGCCGCTGGCCCGTCCCGCCGTCGCCGTCGGCGCCAGCCTTGCGCTGATGGAAGCGCTCAACGACATCGGCGCCTCCTCCTTCCTCGGGGTCAAGACGCTCACCGTCGCCATCTATTCCACCTGGGTCACGCGCTCGTCGATCGAAGGCGCCTCGCAGATCGCGCTGGTCATGCTGCTGATGGTGCTGGTGCTGGTGGGCGTCGAGCGGCTCGGCCGGCGGCGGCAGCGCTTCGTGGCGCGCGGCGGCCGTGGCCGCCCGGTCACGCCGCGGCGACTGACCGGTCTTCGCGCTGTCATCGCCTGCACGCTGGCGAGCCTGCCGGTGCTGATCGGCTTTGCCGTCCCGGCGAGCTATCTGCTCGTACACGCGCTGGAGCGCCTTGCCTCGCATGGCCTGCCGCCAGCGCTCGGCCGCTGGATCGCCAACACCATGCTGGCCGCCGGCGGCGCCACGCTGATCGCCATCCTCGTCGGCCTGTTCATGGCCTATATGGCGCGCCTCGTGCGGCGCAAGGCAGCGCCCGCCCTCTTGCGCCTCAGCGGCATCGGCTATGCCATCCCCGGCACCGTGCTCGCCGCGGGCATGCTGATGCCCTTCGCCACGCTCGACAACTGGATTGCCGACAGCATTCGCTGGCTCACCGATGCACGCGTCGGCCTCGTGCTGTCGCAGTCGGGCATCGTGCTGATCACCGGCTATGTCATCCGCTTCCTCGGCGTCTCCTCGGGTGGCATCGAGGCGGGCCTCACCAAGATCTCGCCGTCGCTCGACATGGCCGCCCGCTCGCTCGGCGCACCGCCGGCCCGAATCGCCTGGGCCATCCACCTGCCGCTGTTGCGCCCCGCCGTCGCCGCGGCGGGCCTGCTGGTGTTCGTCGACTGCATGAAGGAACTGTCGATCACGCTCTTGCTGCGGCCGCTCAATTTCGAGACGCTGTCGACCACCGTCTATGGCGAAGCGGCACGCGGCACCTACGAGGACGGCTCGATCGCCGCGCTCACCATTGTCCTCGTCGGCCTGTTGCCGGTGGTGCTGCTGGCCCGCTCGAGCTTCGGCGACCAGCAAAGCCGGCCAAGCAAGGCGACGGCGCAGCTCGCCGCCACCTGACGGCTCCGTCGAACTTCGGTCAAACTTTACCTATCCATAGGGATGAATGCGAATGCTTCGCAACTGCGATTGCCGCATGGCAACACGCATGCTAGTTTTTTGCCGTTGCCTGCCGTGACTGGCTGGAGGTTTCCTTGCATCACTCGCCCGCGCCCGCCTTTGACTTGCTCGCCGAGCCAGGCGCCTGCATGGTTTGTCACTGCAACATGCTGACGGAAACCCAGATCCTCGGCGCCATCGACAAGCTCAACGACAACGGCCTGCAGCTGATCACGCCCGGTCTCGTCTATCGCGAGCTCGGCAAGCGCGGCCGCTGCTGCGGCTGCTTCCGCCGGGTGGTCGAGCTGATCCATCAGCGCGTCGCCGGCGTCGACAGTGATCCGGCCGTCCTCGGCGGCTGCAGCTGCGACGAACGCTCGTCCTGCACGGCGCAGGGAAGTCCCGCACAGGTGGTTCCCTTGGGCGAGTTTACCCGCTGTTCATCATGATGCGCTTCAATGGCGGTCTGTAACCTTGCCCGCCCGCGCATCCGCAGCCGTTTGATGGCCTGACGAGCCTATATCCTCTGCCTGACGCCGGGTTCCTGGGGCTTGGGACCAGCTGGGGCCGAGCGTGTACGATATTCTTTGGGGACTTGTGCGATTTGCCATCGCCTCGCTGTTGACCGGCGTGGTGCTGAGCTTCTTTCGCGTTGGCCCCAACGATCTCCTCGCCATGCTCGGATTGACGCCGGAGAGCGCCCTGGCCCTGCTCCAGCGCGGCTTTGCCTGGGCGCTGCCGAACATGATGCTCGGCTCCATGGTGCTGGTGCCGATCTGGCTGGTCGCCTACATGTTCCGCCCGCCCAAGGCGTGAACAGCGCTACCGCACAGGATTTCCGTCAGTCCCAAAAGCAAAGGGCAGAGCTTGGCGCCCTGCCCTCCGGTCATCTTGTACCTTGAACCCGCTCTCGCTCAGCCTTGCGCGAAGGCGGCGCGCTCGGCGCGTTCGCGTTCCTTTTCCGCCCGGTTCGTCACGATCGAGGCGGCAACCACGCCCAAGGCGATCACGCCGATCAGGATGGAGCTGACCGCGTTGATCTCCGGCGTCACGCCGAGGCGCACCATGGAGTAGATCTTGATCGGCAGCGTGGTGGCGCCGGGACCGGTCGAGAAGCTGGCGATCACCAGGTCGTCCAGCGACAGGGTGAAGGCCAGCATCCAGCCGGCGACGACACCCGGCAAGATCAGCGGCAGGGTGATGATGAAGAAGGTCTTGAACGGCGGGCAGCCGAGATCGAGCGCGGCCTCTTCCAGGCTGCGATCGAAGGTGACGAGGCGCGACTGCACGACCACGGCCACGAAGCACATGGTCAGCGTCGTGTGGGCGATGGTCACGGTCCAGAAGCCACGGTCGAAGCCGATGGCGACGAAGAGCAGCAGCAGCGACAGGCCGGTGATCACCTCGGGCATGACCAGCGGGGCGTAGACCATGCCCGAGAACAGCGCGCGACCGTGGAACTTCTTGAAGCGGTCGAGCGTCAGGGCTGCCATGGTGCCGAGCACGGTGGCCAGCGACGCCGACAACAGGCCGACGCGGATGGTCACCCAGGCGGCATCCAGGATCGACTGGTTGTTGGCGAGCGACGCATACCATTTCGTCGAGAAGCCGCCCCAGACGGTGACGAGCTTGGATTCGTTGAAGGAATAGATCACCAGGATCAGGATCGGGATGTAGAGGAAGGCAAATCCCAGAACCAGTGCGGTGACGTTGAACCAGGTCAGATTCTTGTTCATCGGCGCCTCACAACTTCTTCTGCTGATTCTGGAAGATCACGATCGGGACCACCAGGATGATGAGGAGCACCACCGCCACGGCCGAGGAGACCGGCCAGTCGCGGTTGTTGAAGAACTCCGCCCACAGCGTCTTGCCGATCATCAGCGTGCCGGAACCGCCGAGCAGGTCGGGGATCACGAACTCGCCCACGATGGGGATGAAGCAGAGGAAGCAACCGGCCACCACGCCGGGCAGCGACAGCGGGAAGGTGATCTTCCAGAAGGCCTGCAGCGGCGGACAGCCGAGGTCGGCGGCCGCTTCCAGCAGCGTGTGGTCCATCTTCTCGAGCGCCGCATAGAGCGGCAGCACCATGAAGGGCAGATAGGAGTAGACGATGCCGATGAACACCGCCGTCTCGGTGTTGAAGATCTTCAGCTGCTGGTCCGGCCCGAAGATATGCAGGGCCTGCAGCAGCATGGTGAGCAGGCCTTCCGGCTTCAGGATGCCGATCCAGGCGTAGACGCGGATCAGGAAGGAGGTCCAGAAGGGCAGTATCACCAGCATCACCAGCACGTTGCGCACCCCCTTGGGCGCGCGCGCCATGCCATAGGCGATCGGATAGCCGACCGCCAGCAACAGCAGCGTCGAGATCAGGGCGATCCGGAGGCTGGAGAGATAGGCGGCGATATAGAGCGGGTCCTCGGTCAGGAAAACGTAGTTGTCGAGGGAGAATTGCCTGACCGCGTCCCAGGCCGTCGCCAGGTCCTTGAACTGCGGCATGTAGGGCGGCATGGCGATCGCCGTCTGCGACAGCGAGATCTTCACGATGATGAAGAAGGGCGCCAGGAAGAAGATCGCGCTCCACAGATAGGGAACGGCTACCACGAGCCATTTCGCCTTGGAGGAGCCGGTGGGATCCTTGGTGTCTGCCATCGGGCGTCCTCCTCACTTGGTCAGGATGATGCCGGCGTCGCGCGGCCAGGTCAGATAGACCTTGTCTTCCCAGGTGATCGGGCGTTCGACGATGCGCGTCATGTTGGCCACGGTCGCCTTGACGATGGTGCCGTTGGCGAGCTTGACGCGGTAGACGGAGATATCGCCGAGATAGCCGATGTCCCAGACCTCGCCTTCCAGCACATTGTGGCTGCCGGCCGGCGGGGCCTCGCGGGAGATGCGCACCTTCTCCGGACGGATGGCAAAGCAGGCGTCCAGGCCGACGGTCGCGTCACCACCCTCGGCGGCTTCGGCATCGATGACGCCGCCGATGCCCTCGGAGGTCAGCGACAGCTGGGTGCCGCTGACGGCGGACACCTTGCCCTCGATCAGGTTGATGTCACCGATGAAGTCGGCCACGTAGCGCGTGGCCGGCAGCTCGTAGATCTCGGCCGGCGTGCCGATCTGGGCGATGACGCCGTGGTTCATGACGGCGATGCGGTCGGACACGGTCATGGCCTCTTCCTGGTCGTGCGTCACGATCAGGAAGGTCATGCCGAGCTCGATCTGCAGGTCCATCAGCTCGAACTGGGTTTCCTCGCGCAGCTTCTTGTCGAGGGCGCCGAGCGGTTCGTCGAGGAGCAGCACCTTGGGCCGCTTGGCCACGGAACGGGCGAGCGCCACGCGCTGGCGCTGACCGCCGGAAAGCTGGTGCGGCTTGCGCTTGGCGAATTTCTCGAGCTTGACCAGGCGCAGCATCTCCGCGACGCGCGTGTTGATCTGGTCGCTCTCCATGCCGTCCTGCTTGAGGCCGAAGGCGATGTTGGCCTCCACCGTCATGTGCGGGAACAGGGCGTAGGACTGGAACATCATGTTGACGGGGCGCTTGTAGGGCGGAATGCCCGCAAGGTCCTTGCCGTCCAGGAGGATGCGCCCCTCGGTCGGGTTTTCGAAACCCGCGAGCATGCGCATCAGCGTGGTCTTGCCGCAGCCCGACGGCCCGAGCAGCGAGAAGAACTCGCGCTCGTAGATGTCCAGCGTCAGGTTGTCGACGGCGACGAAGTCACCAAAACGCTTGGTGACATTCTCGAAGCGGATGAAGGGAACCCCCGCCGGATCATCCCAGGGAGCAAACTTGCGCTTGATCGGGCCCACCGCTTTATTCATCGCCTACCTCAATTGATGAAATCTGAAGTGCCGGGTCTGGTCCGCGGTCGAGGGCCCAAGCAAGGCTCTCCGGTCCGGCGTCACAGGGCCCGCGAAAGATGGCTCCTCGGTGCGCGGTCAGGGCAAAGTCCTGTCAGGCGCATCGTGGCCGGTTCGAAGGCAAGACGCCCGGTCTCTTCCGACCGGGCGTCTCTCAGGGCTTACATGCCGGTCTTGACCGAGGTCCACACGCGGGTCAGCACGCGCTGCGACTTCGGATCATAGGGCGAGATGCCGTAGAGGTGCTTCATGGTCTCGGCGTCGGGGAAGATCGCCTTGTCGTTCAGGATCGCCGGATCGATGAACTTCTGCGAGGCGAGGTTGCCGTTGGCATAGCTCACGTAGTTGGACGACTTGGCGATCTCTTCCGGCTTCAGGATGAAGTTGATGAAGGCGAGCGCTTCTTCCGGATGCGGTGCGTCGGCGGGAATGGCCATGTTGTCGAAGAACAGCTTGGCGCCTTCCTTCGGCACGGAATAGGCCACGGTCACGCCGTTCTTGGCTTCGGCAGCGCGGTTGCGCGCCTGCAGCACGTCACCCGAATAACCGACGGCCAGGCAGATGTCGCCGTTGGCCAGTGCGTTGATGTATTCCGACGAGTTGAACTTCTGGATGTTCGGGGCGATGGACTTGAGCAGTTCGCCCGCCGCTTCGATGTCGGCCGAGTCCTTGGAGTTGGGATCCTTGCCCAGATAGTTGAGGGCCGCAGGGATCAGCTCTTCCGGCGCATCTAGCACATAGATGCCGCAGGACTTGAACTTGGCGACGGTTTCCGGATCGAACAGGATCTTCCAGCTGTCGACCGGCGCATTGGGATCGATCGCCTTGATCTTGTCGGGGTTGTAGCCGATGCCGGTGGTGCCCCACATGTAGTTGACGGCATATTCGTTGCCCGGGTCGTAAACCGCCAGGCGCTCGGCCACGTCCGGCCAGACGTTGACGAGGTTGGGCAGCTTCGACTTGTCGAGCTTCTGGAACACGCCGGCCTGGATCTGGCGGGCGAGGAACTCGGCGCTCGGCACCACCACGTCATAGCCGGTGCCACCGGCCAGCAGCTTGGTTTCGAGAATGTCGTTGGAATCGAAGACGTCGTAGACGACCTTGATGCCGGTTTCCTTGGTGAAGTCGTCGAGCACCGACTGGTCGATATAGTCGGACCAGTTGAAGACGTTGACCACCTTGTCCTCGGCCTGAGCGCCCGAGATCAGCGCCACCGTCAGGCCCGCTGCCGCGCCGAGCGCGCGCAATCCAAGTTTGGACATTTTCGTTGTTCCCTCTTGCCTGCCTGCCACGTATGAAACCTTGACCTTCGACGGCAGATCAGCCTTGCGGTTCAAGATCTTCCGCCCCCTGTTGAAGGCTGCGCCCCGCGTCCGGGCCTGCCACCCAAACGATCCCGAGCCGCCTCCGCCCACTGCAGTTTATGCATAGGCGGACATGGACCACAACAGGCTTGTGCCTATTTTTTGGCTTGTACCGAAAAGCGTCAGTCGTCGACTTTTACGCTGTCCGTTTCGTCGTCGGACG
The DNA here is from genome assembly GCF_021864535.1 of Oryzibacter oryziterrae. Classification (GTDB taxonomy): domain Bacteria; phylum Pseudomonadota; class Alphaproteobacteria; order Rhizobiales; family Pleomorphomonadaceae; genus Pleomorphomonas; species Pleomorphomonas oryziterrae. Next base: position 262,325 of record NZ_JAKJIC010000002.1, on the reverse strand, counting down.
GTGCCGATTGTTCGAACCAACCTTGCCGCCTAATGACTTTCCCTATTGCGTCCGTACGTAATTGTGATCACAAATAGAGAGCGCCTGCAAGAGCTGATTGCAGGCACAACGAGCTGAGCGATGAGCGAACAGACCCTATCGACCCTTTCCGGCCCTCAGGCCAGTCCGCAGGACCTTTCGGTGCGCAGCAATGCGCGCGACCGGGTCACCTCGGCCTTGCGCGAAGCCCTGATCATCGGACGCATCCAGCCGGGTTTGCCGATGACGCTGCGCGGCCTTGCCGACCAGCTCGGCGTCAGCCCGATGCCGGTGCGCGAAGCGATCCGCGGCCTTGCGGCCGAGCGGGCCATCGACATATCCGCCAGCGGGCGCATCACCGTTCCGCGCCTCGACCAGAAGCGGATCACGGAAATCCTCGACGCGCGCGCCCTGCTGGAGCCGCGGGCGGCGGCCCTGGCGCTGCCCAACATCGATCGGGAGTGCCTCCGGCAGCTCAAACGCATCGACGACGAGATCGACGTCAGCCTGTCCGACGGCAATGTCGAGCGCTACATGGTGCTCAACCACGCCTTCCATTTTGCCATCTACGAGCGCTCGCTGTCCGACGTGTTCCTGCCGCTCATCGAAAGCGTCTGGCTGCGGTTCGGCCCGTTCATGCGCATGGTCTATGGCCGCGTCGGCACCACGGGCCTTGTCGACCATCACAAGCAGGCTCTGGAAGCGGCCGCGCGCGGCGATGCCGCCGCCTTTGCCGAGGCGATTCGGCTCGATATTTCCGAGGGCATGGAGTTGATCGGCGATGCCGTTCGCGATGCCGAGGTGCAGCACCCGCCGCCTCGACGCCGCCGCAAGATCGCCGCTCCCAAGGTCACGATTTGACAAAATGCAAATTTGTGATCACAAATACGACATCGACACCATCTGATTGACGCCGTCGCGTTGCCGCCCCGAGTGCGGTTCAAAACGTCCACCCGCGCGGCGAAGACAACACGAGAGATTTTTATCATGAGCCTGGTTACGACCGAGACAACCGATGCGACCCGCAACCCCTTGCGCGGGGTTGAGTCGCTGGCCGAGGCCCGCCAGTGGCTGAATTCCCGCGGCATCGAAGATATCGAGTGCATGACGTCCGACCTTGCCGGCGTGGCGCGCGGCAAGCTGATGCCCGCCGACAAGTTCTTCTCCTCCCCCGTGATGGCGATGCCGACCTCGGTGTTCACCACGACGATCACGGGCGAGTATCCGGAAGAAGACGACAACTTCCAGCACGATCCCAATGACGGCGACGTCATCCTGAAGCCGGACTACTCGACGCTGGCCGCCGTGCCCTGGGCGTCGGAGCCGACGGCGCAGATCATCCACGACGCCTATCACCGCGACGGTCGCGCCTTCGAGCTGGCGCCGCGCCAACTGCTGCGCCGCATCGCCAGCCTCTATGAGCGCGAGGGCTGGAAGGCCGTGGTGGCACCGGAGATCGAGTTCTATCTGGTCAAGCAGAACATCGACCCCGACTATCCGCTGGAGCCGCCGATCGGTCGCTCCGGCCGGGCCGAGTCGTCGCGCCAGTCCTATTCGATCCAGCACGTCAACGAGTTCGACGACCTGTTCGACGACATCTACGACTTCTCCGAGAAGCAGGGTCTCGAGATCGACACGCTGATCCACGAGGAAGGCGCGGCGCAGATGGAGATCAACCTGCGTCACGGCGACCCGCTGGCGCTGGCCGACCAGGTGTTCCTGTTCAAGCGCACCATCCGTGAAGCGGCCATGCGCCACAACATGTACGCCACCTTCATGGCCAAGCCGATGAGCCGCGAGCCGGGCTCGGCCATGCACATCCACCAGTCGGTGGTCGACATCGAGACGGGCAAGAACATCTTCTCCGACGACGAGGGCAACCCGACGGAGCTGTTCTTCTCCTTCATCGCCGGTCTGCAGAAGTATCTGCCGTCGGTGATGTGCATCCTGGCGCCCTACGTGAACAGCTACCGCCGCCTCACACGCGGCACCGCGGCGCCGATCAACGTGCACTGGGGCTATGACAACCGCACCGTCGGCATCCGCGTGCCCAACTCCGGGCCGCAGGCGCGTCGCGTCGAGAACCGCGTGCCGTCTTCGGACGCCAATCCCTATCTCGCCATGGCGGCGACGCTGGGCTGCGGCCTGCTCGGCATCCAGGAAAAGCTGACCGCCGAGGATCCGATCGTCGGCTCGGCCCGCTCGCTGCCCTTCGGCCTGCCGCGCGGCCTGCTGGAAGCCCTTGCGCTGTTCGAGGACACGCCGGAGCTCTCCGACATGTTCGGTTCGCGCTTCACGGCCACCTACCGCGCGATCAAGCAGCAGGAATACGAGACCTTCATGAACGTGATCTCCAGCTGGGAGCGGCAGCACCTGCTTCTGGCGGTCTGAACGACACGCAATACCACTTGAGCCCATCGGCGACAGCGCCGCGGAACGTTTCGATCTGCGGCGCAGCGCCCCTCTATTGTCACGAGGCGACCCCATGACCCTGCACAACAAGTACCCCACCGCCCACTATCGCGCGCTCGATGCGGCCCATCACATCCACCCCTTCTCCGACACCCGATCGCTGAACGCGCAGGGCGCGCGCGTGATCGTGCGCGGTGAAGGCTCGTTCATCTATGACAGCGATGGCAACAAGATCCTCGACGGCATGGCCGGGCTGTGGTGCTGCAACATCGGCCATGGCCGGCACGAGATCGCCGAAGCCGTGAACAAGCAGATGCTCGAGCTCGAGTATTACAACACCTTCTTCAAGACCACGCATCCGCCGGCGGTCGAGCTGGCCGCCGCGCTGGCCGAGGTGTCGCCGGAGGGCTTCAACCGCGTGTTCTTCACCGGTTCGGGCTCGGAAGCCAACGACACCATCCTGCGCATGGCGCGCACCTATTGGGCGACGCTCGGCAAGCCCGACAAGAAGGTGATCATCGCCCGCAAGAACGCCTATCACGGCTCCACCGTCGCCGGCGCCTCGCTCGGCGGCATGAAGCCCATGCACGAGCAGGGCGGATTGCCGATCCCCGGCGTCCACCACATCGCCCAGCCCTACTGGTTCGGAGAGGGCGGCGACATGAGCCCGGCCGACTTCGGCCTGTGGGCGGCGCGCGAACTTGAGAAGGCCATCGACGAGATCGGCGAGGACAAGGTCGCCGCCTTCATCGCCGAGCCGATCCAGGGCGCCGGTGGCGTGATCATCCCGCCGGAGACCTACTGGCCCGAGATCTCGCGCATCTGCAAGTCGCGGGAAATCCTGCTCATCACCGACGAAGTGATCTGCGGCTTCGGCCGTCTCGGCAGCTGGTTCGGCTGCCAGCATTTCGGCGTCGAGCCTGACCTGATGCCGATCGCCAAGGGCCTGTCCTCGGGCTATCTGCCGATCGGCGGCGTGCTCGTCTCCGACAAGGTGGCGCATGTCATCGAGGAGACCGGCGACTTCAACCACGGCTTCACCTATTCGGCCCACCCGGTCTGTGCCGCAGCCGCGCTCGCCAATCTCAAGATCATCAAGGAAGAGAAGCTGGTCGAGCGGGTGCGCGACGACATCGGCCCCTATCTCAAGGCGCGCTGGATGCAGCTCGCCGACCATCCGCTGATCGGCGAAGTGCGCATGACCGGTCTCGTCGGCGCGCTGGAGCTGGTTCCGGCCAAGCCGTCGCACCGCCGCTTCGAGGGCGACGGCAAGGTCGGCATGATGTGCCGCGACCATTCCTTCAAGAACGGCCTCGTCATGCGCGCCGTCGGCGACACCATGATCATCTCGCCGCCGCTGGTGCTCAGCCACGAGGAAGCCGACCTCCTGGTCGCCACCGCCGCCAAGACGCTGGACATGACGCTGGCCGACCTCAAGGCGGAAGGCCTGATGGGGTGACGCAAAGGACTGTGAAGCGCAGTTGATCTTGTATCGTCCGCATGGCTGTGCGCACCATGGCGCGCACAGCCATTGCCATGATAATGTCTAGCCATGGAGGGTTGGACGATGCAGCTCCATCTTCAAGACGACGAAGCGCTCGCGCTGGCAGAGGAAGTGAAGCGACTTACCCACGCCGACAGCCTGGAAGTTGCCGTGAAACAGGCGCTGCGACACGAGATCGACCGCGTCAAGAACTCGACCGGCTTGTGGAACAGGTTGTCCGCTGCGCGTGAGAAAGCTGGCCAGATAGGCCCGGGCAATCCGGATTTCGACATGAAGTCGTTCACTGACGCCATGTGGGGCGATAAGTGATCTTCATCGATTCATCCGTGATTGTAGCCATACTGAAGCCCGAGCCTGACGCCCGGGAGCTTGTCGAACTGCTGGAAGCCGCGCCAGGTCCCTTTCACTTCTCGCCGCTTGTTCGGTATGAGGCGACCATCTCGTTGGCGCATGCGATGGCAAGACTGGATGCGCCTCACTGCAAGCCGACCGCCGATCAGATTGCCCTCGCCCACGAAGCTGTCTCCCTGTTGGCCAAGGAGCTCAATCTGCAGGAAGTCGCCATCACGGATCGGGTCGGCCTGGCCGCTCTTGATGCCGGCATGCGTTTTGGAAAGGCGATCGGCCATCCGGCGGACTTGAACTTTGGCGACTGCTTTTCTTATGCCTGCACACGCATTTATGGACTGCGTCTGCTCTTCAAGGGCAACGACTTCTCCATGACAGACATCGCGAATGCCCGTGACCCTTGACAGCCCTGCCCGTCATTTCCGCATGGCTGCCCAAAATATCCTCGGCAAAACGGGCAAATCCGCAGACCTCTTACGCGTCGTCACGCACGACGCACCGCCCTTGCCCACCTAAACTTGTCCTCACTCCTTCTCGCCATTGCAGAGCCGCCCCATGTATCCGACCACCTTCATGCCGCCGCAAGGAAAAGCCCCGCACACCGGTTCGTGGTATGCGGCAAGTGCCGGCGCCATCCCGGATCATCCGGCGCTGAAGGGCTATGTTCGGGCCGATGTGGCCATCATCGGCGCCGGCTATACCGGTCTGTCGGCGGCGCGCAGTCTCGCCCGGCGCGGTCTCAAGGTGGCCGTGCTCGAAGCCAACAAGGTGGGCTGGGGCGCCTCGGGCCGCAATGGCGGACAGATCCACCCCGGCCAGCGCATGGGGCCGGACTGGATTGCCGCGCACATGGGCGAGCAGGCGGCGCGCGACCTGCTCGCGCTGGCCGAGGAGGCGCGACTGTTCCAGCGCCAGCTGATCGCCGAACATGCCATCGACTGCGATCTGCGTGAGGGGCTGATCCACACCATTCACAAGAAGCGCTGGGTCGCGGACGAGCGCAAGCATCTCGATCACCAGGCGGAGAAATGGGGCCTCCGCCACCAGTTCCTGAGCCGCGAGGAAACCGCCACCCGCGTCGGTACCCCGGTCTATCACGCCGGCACCTACGATCCCGACGGCGGCCAACTGCATCCGCTGAAATTCGCCCTCGGCCTTGCCCGCGCCGCCACGGAGGCCGGCGCCACGATCTTCGAGAACTCGCGTGTCCTCGAGATCGTACACGGCTCGCGGCCGGTGCTGCGCACGCAAGCGGGCGAAGTGCAGGCCGATACGGTGATCCTCGCCGGCAACGGCTATCTCGGCGGCCTCGACCCAGAGACCGACGCGCGCGTCATGCCGCTCAACAATTTCATCCTCGCCACCGAGCCGCTCGACCGGCGGCTGATCCCGGGCGAGGAAGCGGTCAGCGACACGCGCTTCGTGGTCTACTACTGGCATCAGACGCCGGACCTGCGCCTCGTCTTCGGCGGCGGCGAAACCTTCAGCCCGCATTTCCCTGCCGACATTGCCGGCTTCGTGCGCAAGCACCTCCGGAATGTCTATCCGGAGCTGGTGACGGCGCCGGTCAGCCACGCCTGGGGTGGCACGCTCGGCATCACCTTCAACCGCATGCCCTATGTGCGGCGTCCGCGCCCCAATGTCTGGGTCGCCGCCGGCTATTCCGGCCAGGGCGTGATGATGGCGCCCTTCGCCGGTCATATCCTCGCCGAAGCCATCGCCGGCACGCTCGGCCGCTTCGACCAGTTCGCCGCCATCCCCACGCCGCCCTTCCCCGGCGGCGCTGCCCTGCGCTGGCCGACACTGGTGGCCGCCATGAGCTGGTTCAAGATCCTGGACCTGCTGTGACAGCTTCCTTTGCGAGCTGCCCAATAACACGACAAGATTATCTTATGTCGATATTTGAATTTGTCTTCTGCAGGGATGATATATTCAGGATTTGATATCTTAGATACTTAACGTATACATTTATTTATTTTGTTATTAATTCTATCTTAAGGAAAAATGGACAGCGTGGCGCCGGAATAGCGAATTCTTTCGTGAAGGTGAGCCTGCTCAAATGTTCAAGAACCTGCCCGTGCTCCTGAAGATTGTCTCGCTTCTGATGCTCCTCGGCCTGGCAACCATTGGTGCCACCCTGTTCGCTGCAACGAAGATGCGTTCCATCGGCGCGGACTACGACCAGTTGATCAATCACAAAGCCATTGTCGAGATCGACGTTGTCCGGGCAAACCGCAATTTGGCATCGCTGTCGGCAAGCCTTTACATGAACCTGGCGGCCACAACGCCTGACGCCAAGGACGCCGCGGCCAAGGAGTCCGACACGGCAAGGGCCAAGTTCCAGGATTGGCTCGCCAAGGCAGCCGAAGCGGGTCCCGAGTTCGCTCCCCGGCTCAAGGAGATCGGCGATAAGGTGTCGAGCCAGCTCACCGCCTCCTGCGACAGCGCCATTGCAATGGCAAACGGCGGTACCGATGCGGAAACCCTGCGCAAGGCGACCAGTCAGATGAGTGCCACCTGTGGACCGCTGCTGGACGATGCCGTGAAGCAGTTGGTTGCTCTGACTGACGAGATTGAAGGCCAGATGAAGTCTCAAAGCGCCGAAGCGTCTGCCAACACCAACAGCACGATCTCGACCACCTATCTTGTCACCTTCGGGGCGCTTGGAATCGTCCTGATCATCGCCTTCTTCGCCTCGCGGTTCGGCATCGCCCAGCCGATCGGCGACATCACGCGGCTCACCAACACGCTCGCCGCCGGCGACCTCAACGTCACCGTTGGTGGTGTTGACCGCAAGGACGAGATCGGCCAGCTGGCCCGCGCCGCCGAGGCGCTGCGCCAGAACCTCTTCCAGGCGGCCAACGATCGGACCGCTGCCAAGCAGCAGGAACTGGCGCAGCACGAGCGGGCGATTGCCGAGCGGCTGGCGCTGGCCGACAAGTTCCAGCGGGAGATGGGCGCACTCGCCGCCAACTTCGGATCGTCGTCGACCCAGGTTGCCGATGCCGCCCGCAATCTCTCCGCCACGGCGGAAGAGACCTCGCGGCAGGCCCAGGCCGTCGGCTCGGCCGCCGAGGAGGCCGCCACCAACGTGCAGACCGTCGCCTCCGCCGCCGAGCAGCTCACCGCGTCCGTCGGCGAGATCAACGGCCAGGTGGTCAAGTCGGCCTCGGTTGCCGACCACGCCTTCAACGAGGCCACCGCCTCGGCCGGGCGCGTCAAGGACTTGGCCTCCGCCGCCCAGCAGATCGGCGATGTGGTCGACCTCATCAAGAACATCGCCGACCAGACCAACCTCCTCGCGCTCAACGCCACCATCGAGGCGGCACGCGCCGGTGAGGCGGGACGCGGCTTTGCCGTCGTTGCCTCGGAGGTGAAGCAGCTCGCCACCCAGACCGCCAAGGCCACCGACGAGATCGCGCAGAAGGTCACCGAGATCCAGCAGGCGACCGGTGTCGCGGTGGCCTCGATCGAGCAGATCGTCACCACCATGACGACGGTACGCGAGATCTCCAGCCGCATCGCCTCGGCCGTCGAGGAACAGGGCGCCGCCACGTCGGAGATCGCCGAGAACTGCCGCCGCGCCGCCGAAGGCACGACGCAGGTCACCGGCAACATCTCCGGCGTCGGCCACGCCGCGGAGATGACCGGTTCGGCGTCGACCCAGCTGATGGGCCTGTCCTCCGAACTGCAGCGTCAGGCCGCCGACATGGGCGGAGCCGTGGCGAGTTTCGTCGAGACCCTCCGGGCGGGGTGAGCGGGCAAGCCCCGGGCAAGCCACCACAAGATCGCAAGCACCGAGTGCCCCGACAGATGGCGCTCGGTGCTCGCGACGTCGGGATCAGAAGCAGTCCGGGACCCTGCGTCGCAGCGTTTCAGACGGCAGCTCACCGAAGAGTTCCTTGTACTCTCGGGCGAAGTGCCCGGTATTGCCGAAGCCGCAGGAGAAGATCACCTCGGTGATCGTCACATGCCTGTCCGCCGCCAGCAGCAGATCGCGGGCGCGACGCAAGCGTGTTTGCTTGAGAAATGCCATCGGTGTCATGCCCGTGTGGCGCTTGAAAGCCCTCAGCAGCGTACTGGGGCTGACGCCGGTCAGCTGCACCAGGTCCTGCAGGGACAGCGATTGACGCCAGTTTTCCTTGATGTGTTCGATGGCGATGCGGATCGACACGTCTCCGGCACAGGCGTCGCCGTCCAGCATTCCCCCCTCGTGCTCGATATAGTGGCTGCGCACATAGAGCGTGCGGAGATACTCGAGCGACTCCATCACGAAACTGTCGTGCCGATCCGTCGAGGCGTCGTCGAGATAGTCGATGATGTTCAGGATGATCCGCTTGGAGATCTTGTTGAGCGGTGTCAGATGGCTGACCGACACCGGAGCGCCAACGAAGCTGTAGCCACGATCGGAAAACAGAAACAGGGCGCGATCGCGGACGCAGTCATCGGGCAAGGCCAGATAGACGTGGCGGGATCCTTGTGCGAAGCGTTTGCGGATAAGGATATTCGGAGAGATCTGGACAAGGTCGTTCTGCCCACCCTCGATCAGTTGCCCTTCCGCATGGACAGACATGGCGCCTTCCAGCGTGAAGACCTGCATGTGGTAGCGGGTCCTGGTCTCGATTTCGATGCCGCTGAAGCCTTCCTGCCAGAAGACACCCCCGATCTTTGTCATGAACCCGTTCATGACCGAGTGCTGCATCTCCGACAGGTTGGTCGACGTGATCCGCGCCCGGAAGGCGTCGTTCAGCTTCTCCGAGATCATCTCGGGCCCGTCGCCTTCCACTATGCGGTAACGGTCACTGGCGGACGCCGCTTGCATCCCAAGGCACTCCCCTTTGCCGCCAACCTGCAACTTCAAGATCAGATACGGCACTCGGCGCATCTCATTGGACCGCTCACGCGGCCCAAGTTTACGCGCCCTAATAGAACTTACCATTGTTTAAAGTACTGATATAATGTCTCCAAACCGGTCGCCACATCAAATGTAAAATGTAATCAGCGGAATTTTAATCGGTTAAATTGGCATTTTTATCAATGTGAAAACTTCTCTTTATCTCAAGCTTCCCGATCTTTTCCACATCACCATGACTGTATTCGAAGGCACGACAGACATCTGAAACATATGGATTTATGCATACTTCCTATTTCAGAATAAAATTTCATTGTACTTCGACGGCTTCATGCACTACCTTTTTACACTAAACGTCGGAACACCGCATCTGATTATTTTTTGCATTACTGTGGGAGTTTTTACTTTACATTGCACATCATCTGGCTGCAGCCCGCTGCCGGCAAGGCGCAAGGAAGGTGCGCGACCTCGACCACCACCCCGCCACTAATCGTTATTTCCTAATATCTTACTGTCTTTCCTCGCAGCATCCCGCCGCAACACTCGGCCATATCCAGCTGCACTTCCCCACCCGAACGCGCCCCAAATCATGACGATTTCCGTGATTTTGACGAAATACGGTAAAGTACAAATAACACCACACACAGTATACGCTACAAACACGCACACACATGAAAATAATGATTCTCAGTGTGCACGACACATGATTGCCGTGCGAGGCAGGGGATCTCTCCTGCAACGCGCGGCAATATACTTGCAAGTGATCTCAACTGGATGTCGGAGAGACATATGAAATCGGTCTCGATCAAGTTTGGCCTCGCCACCTTGTCGGCCTTGAGCCTCATTCTGTGCCTGGCAGTCGGCTATGTCGGTGTCTCCGGCGTAAGCACCACCAACGACGGCGCCAACACGCTCTATGACGATATCCTTTCCGGGCTGCAGCAGGCCGAGGAGATGAATGTCGCCATCGGCGATCTGCGTATCGCCGGTGGCGAGCACCTGATGGCCAATACGCCGCCAGAACAGGATGCTTCGGAAAAGGCCATTGCCGCAGCGCAGGACACATTCGCCGATTGGTCGAAGAAATATGCGTCCCATATGCAAGCGGGCGCCGAGACCGACTTGTTCAATGACATCCAGAACAGCTATCTCCACTATGTCGACTTGAACAAGACTTTCGTGGAACTTTCGCGCGCCTCGAAGGACGAGGAGGCAGGCAAGCTGTTCCGCGGCGAGATGGACAGATATTACAACAACGCTGGCGATCTTCTCGACAAGCTCATGGAGCTCAACAATCACGATGCCGACGTCGTCAACGATGAAAACGACGCGACATTTGCCAAGGTCTGGTGGTCGGTGGTCGGCATCACCGGCGTCCTGACGCTGATCGCCCTGGTGCAGGGCAGCTTTTCGGTGTTCGGCGTCGCCCTGCCGATGCAGCGCATCACCGCCGCGATGGGCACAATCGCCGGCGGCAAGCTCGATGCCTCCGTCCCCTACGCCGATCGCACCAATGAACTTGGCATGATGGCGAAGACACTGCTGCAGTTCCGCGACGACCTCTTCCAGGCGGCCAACGATCGGACTGCTGCCAAGCAGCAGGAACTGGCGCAGCACGAGCGGGCGATTGCCGAGCGGCTGGCGCTGGCCGACAAGTTCCAGCGGGAGATGGGCGCGCTCGCCGCCAACTTCGGATCGTCGTCGACCCAGGTTGCCGATGCCGCCCGCAATCTCTCCGCCACGGCGGAAGAGACCTCGCGGCAGGCCCAGGCCGTCGGCTCGGCCGCCGAGGAGGCCGCCACCAACGTGCAGACCGTCGCCTCCGCCGCCGAGCAGCTCACCGCTTCCGTCGGCGAGATCAACGGCCAGGTGGTCAAGTCGGCCTCGGTTGCCGACCACGCCTTCAACGAGGCCACCGCCTCGGCCGGGCGCGTCAAAGACCTGGCCTCCGCCGCCCAGCAGATCGGCGACGTGGTCGACCTCATCAAGAACATCGCCGACCAGACCAACCTCCTCGCGCTCAACGCCACCATCGAGGCGGCACGCGCTGGCGAAGCAGGGCGCGGCTTTGCCGTCGTTGCCTCGGAGGTGAAGCAGCTCGCCACCCAGACCGCCAAGGCCACCGACGAGATCGCGCAGAAGGTCACCGAGATCCAGCAGGCGACCGGTGTCGCGATGGCCTCGATCGAGCAGATCGTCACCACCATGACGACGGTACGCGAGATCTCCAGCCACATCGCCTCGGCCGTCGAGGAACAGGGCGCCGCCACGTCGGAGATCGCCGAGAACTGCCGCCGCGCCGCCGAGGGTACGACGCAGGTCACCGGCAACATCTCCGGCGTCGGCCACGCCGCGGAGATGACGGGTTCGGCGTCGACCCAGCTGATGGGCCTGTCCTCCGAACTGCAGCGTCAGGCCGCCGACATGGGCGGAGCCGTGGCGAATTTTGTCGAGACCCTCCGGGCGGGGTGAGCCGCCTGTTGCAGAGGGAGATCACGTCGTCTCCCCTTGCGGGCTCACGGTTGCCGTAGCATCGTCCTGAGGCGCACGCGCCTCAGGTCCCTTCTCACCGGATCTTCGGGGCGTCAGCCCCGCTTGCAGCGGCCCATTTTCGGAGCTTGAGGCTGCAACTTGGCAAGTCATCCGGCCAAAATTGCCGCACTGAGCATTTTTTTCTATTCACTGGCGCCAATTTGGAAGCCTCATGCTCTTCCCGCGCAGGTGTTTCGGCTATTTGTCGAATTCCATTTCCAGCACGCGAAGAGTGCCCCGATGCCGCAGATCGTCACTGCCAACCGCCTCGCCGACGGAGACGTCGTGTTCCGCACCGCCTCGGGCGATTGGGTGCGGGACGTCAACGCTGCCGAGGTGTTGTCCGACAAGGCCGCCGCCACCACCGCCGAGCTTGCCGCCAAGGCCGATGTCGCCGCGGCGCGGGTGATCGAGGTCGAGGTGATCGACGTAACCGACGCCGATGGCGCCATCGTCCCCGTACGCCTGCGCGAGCGCATCCGTGCCTTCGGCCCCACCGTCAAATCCGACCACCGGGCCGATCTCAAGCCCTTCGCCTCCTGATCCGTTCCGCCGCCGAGTGAGCCGCCATGTACCGTTACGACGAATTCGACGCCGCCTTTGTCCGTGAGCGCGTCGCCCAGTTTTCCGATCAGGTCCGGCGCCGTCTCGCAGGCGAGATGACGGAGGACGAGTTCCGGCCGCATCGGCTGATGAACGGGCTCTATCTGCAGCTGCACGCCTACATGCTGCGCGTCGCCGTGCCCTATGGCACGCTGGCCGCGCGGCAGATGCGCAAGCTCGCCCATATTGCCCGCGCCTATGACAAGGGCTTCGGCCATTTCACCACGCGGCAGAACATCCAGTATAACTGGCCGGCGCTCAAGGACATTCCGGCCATTCTCGGCGAGCTGGCCGAAGTGGAGATGCACGCCATCCAGACGTCGGGCAACTGCATCCGCAACGTCACCTGCGATCACTTCGCCGGTGCCGCTTTCGACGAGGTGGACGATCCGCGCCCCTATGCGGAAATCCTGCGCCAGTGGTCGAGCCTGCACCCGGAATTCTCCTTCCTGCCGCGCAAGTTCAAGATCGCCGTCACCGGCGCCGCCCACGACCGCGCCGCCATCCGCACCCATGACGTGGGTCTGGAAGTCGTCCGCAACGCGGCCGGCGGCGTGGGCTTCAAGGTTTTCGTCGGGGGCGGCCAGGGCCGCACGCCGATGATGGCGCGCGAGGTCTCCGCCTTCGTGCCGCAGGAGGACATTCTCGCCTATCTCGACGCCATCCTGCGCGTCTACAATCTGTTCGGCCGCCGCGACCACAAGTACAAGGCGCGCATCAAGATCCTCGTGCACGAGACCGGCATCGACGAGATCCGCCGCATGGTGGAAGAGGAGTTCGCCTTCGTGAAGGGCGGCACGCTCACCGTTCCGGACGCGGAGGTGCAGCGCATCAAAGCCTATTTCGCGCCACCGGCTTTCGCCGCCCGTCCGGCGACATCGGCCACGCTCGACGCCGCCCGCAAGGCGGATGCCGAGTTCGACCGCTTCTGCCGCTACAATCTGCACCGGCACAAGCAGCCGGGCTATACCTCGCTCACCATCTCGCTGAAGCCGATCGGCGGCATTCCCGGCGACGCTTCGGCCGATCAGATGGACGTGGTGGCCGATCTTGCCGAAGCGCATGCCTTCGACGAGATCCGCGTCAGCCATGAGCAGAATCTCGTGCTGCCGCATGTGGCGCTGGACGACGTGCCGGCGATCTATGCCGCGCTGAAGGCGGCGGGGCTCGCCACCGCCAATGCCGGGTCGATCACCGACATCATCGCCTGCCCCGGTCTCGACTATTGCGCGCTGGCCAACGCCCGCTCGATCCCGGTGGCCTCGCGTCTGTCGGAGCGCTTCGGCGCCCCGGCGCGGCAGGACGAGATCGGGCCCTTGTCCATCAAGATCTCCGGCTGCATCAACGCCTGCGGCCATCACCACGTCGGCCATATCGGCATCCTCGGCGTCGACAAGAAGGGCGAGGAAGTCTACCAGATCACCCTCGGTGGCAGCCCCGACGAGACCGCCTCGGTCGGCGAGATCATCGGTCCGGGCTTCTCCTCCGACGAGATCGTCGACGCGGTCGAAAAGGTGGTCGACGCCTATCTCGGCCTGCGCCAGTCGCCGGACGAAACCTTCCTCACTGCCTATCGCCGTGTCGGCGAGGCGCCCTTCAAGGAGGCGCTCTATGGTGCTTGACGCCATGACGCTCGCCGTCGATCCCGATCAGGGCGTCGTCGCCGAAGCCCGCCTGCTCTCCAGCCAGTATGACGGCCAGGAAGCCCCGGTCGTGCTGCGCGCCGCCATCGAGGAGCATTTTTCCGGCGAGATCGCGCTGGTATCCTCCTTCGGGGCCGACAGCGCCGTGCTCTTGCACATGGTCGCCGGCATCGATCGCAACCTGCCGGTCGTCTTCATCGACACCGGCAAGCTGTTCGGCGAGACGTTGCGCTATCGCGACAGCCTCGTCGATCTGCTCCAGCTCACCGACGTGCGCTCGATCCAGCCGCAACCGGCCCTGCTGCAGCAGCATGATCCGGAGGGCGCGCTGTGGCTGCGCGACACCGACGCCTGCTGCGCTGTCCGCAAGGTGCAGCCGTTGTCGGTCGCCATGGAGGGCTTTTCCTCCTGGATCACCGGTCGCAAGCGCTTCCAGGCGGAGACGCGCACCAAGCTGCCGCTGTTCGAAGCCGACGGCGACAAGATCAAGGTCAACCCGCTGGCCGGCTGGAACCGCGCCCGCGTCGAGGCCTATCGCGAGGAACACGGCCTGCCGGCGCACGGTCTCGTCGCCGACGGCTATCTCTCCATCGGCTGCATGCCCTGCACCGACCGCGTGAAGCCCGGCGAGGACGAGCGGGCCGGGCGCTGGCGTGGCCAGGCCAAGACCGAATGCGGCATCCACCTCGGCCTTCTCGGCCACGAAGCCTTTGGCAGCGGAATCTAAGCCATGAGCGTACAGAGCGCCCTGATCCCGGCGGCCCCGCCGACCGTTGTGTCCACCGCCGACGTGTTCCGCAACGGCGCCTTCGAGGCCAATGACTTTGCGCAGGTCGAAGCCGGCGCCGGTCTGCCCGAGAGCGGCGGTGTGCTGGTTCCCCTTGCCGACCTGCAGGCGACGCTCGACGGCGGCCATCTCGGCAACCGCCGCATCGGCGTGGTGCTGCGCCCGGCCGACGACGTCAATGCCGTCTTGCCCTTCCTCGATCGCCTCGCGGTGATCGCCATCGACTTTCCCAAATACACCGACGGCCGCGGCTTCAGCCACGCGACCCGCATCGCCCGCACCGGCTTTTCGGGCGAGCTACGCGCCATCGGCAATGTGCTGATCGACCAGATCACCTACATGAAGCGCCTCGGCTTCACCGCCTTCGAGGTGCGACACGCCATCACGCGCGAGTATCTCGCCGCCGGCCGCGATCCGGCGCCGCAGATCCACTACCAGCCGGCAGTGCGCGTCGAGGCGCCGGTGGGCACACGTCCCTGGTTGCGCCGCGCGCGGTAGGGTTTTGAAGACCGTCACGACATTGTGAAATGATTTCGGGGGCGCCAGGCGCCCCCGATACATTTGATTACATGTTCTTCCCTGTCGCCCTCCTTGGCGCGAAGATAAGGATAAGTGCCAATTGTCCTTAGTCGGAGCGCCAGATGGCTTTCTGGAAGCAGTTTCTGATCGTTGTCGGCCTCGTGGTGGCGGGTATCGCTGCCTGGGGCGCCTATGACCCGTCCGCCCGTTCAACCCTGGTTTCTCTCGGCGTGCCCGAGGCCGCGCTGCCCGCCTGGGCCTTCACGGCCAAGGCGGAGGACGCCACGGCTGCCGCGTCCGGCGGCAAGGGACAGCATCAGGGCGGCGGCCAAGGTGGCGGTCAGGGGGCCGGTCAGGGCGGAGGACACCAGGGCGGCGGCGGGCGGCAGGGTGGCGGCTTCGGCGGCCCCGCCCTCGTGATCACCGCGCCGGCCACAGACGCCATCACCGCCGATCGGGTCGAAGCCATCGGCACGGCGGAAGCGGCGCGCACCGTGGCGCTGTTCCCGCGCTCGTCCGGCATGGTCACCGCCGTCCCCTTTGAAGCGGGCCAGCGTGTGGCCGAGGGCGACGTGCTCCTCAAGCTCGACGACGATGTCGAGACCATCGCGGTGGAGACCGCCAAGGTGGCGCTGTCGGATGCTCAGGCCAAGGTGGCGCGCTATGACAAGCTGGTGGCCAACCAGTCCATCGCCACCGTCGACCGCGACACCGCCCTGTCCGACCTCACCAAGGCGCAATTGTCCCTGAAGCAGGCCGAGCTCGACCTGAGCCGCCGCGTCACCCATGCTCCCTTCTCCGGCATCATCGGACTCACCAGCGTCGAGGTGGGCGACATGGTCAGCGCCTCGACCCAGCTGGCGACGCTCGATGACCGGTCGCGCCTCAAGGTGGAGTTCCGCGTCCCCGAGGCCTTTGCCGCCCGCGTCAGCCTCAACGAGACCGTCGCCGTCACCACGCCGTCCCAGCCAGGCAAGTCCTTCGACGGCACCGTCTCCGCCGTCGGCAGCCAGATCGAGGCGGACAGCCGCACGCTGGTGGTGCAGGCGGTGATCGACAATGCCGCCGACCTCCTGCGCCCGGGCATGTCCTTCCTGGTGACGCTGCATTTCCCCGGCGAACACAAGGTCGCCGTGCCCGCCGTCTCCGTGCAATGGGATCGCGACGGCTCCTATGTCTGGCGCATCACCGACGGCAAGGCCGAGCGCGTCGGCGTCACCATCGTCGAGCGCAATGCCGACACGGTGCTGCTGGACGGCCCGCTCGCCGCGGGCGACGCCATCGTCACCGAGGGCCTGCAGGGCGTCAAGGCCGGCGCCGCCGTCCGCCTCGGCACCACCGATCCCTCCGGTGCCGTCACCCCCGTCGCCGATGCCGGCGCTGCGGCGACACCCGGCACGGCTCCAGCCGCCGCCCCCCCGAGCGACGGGACAGCGCCCGCCGACGGCACGCGCAAGCATCACCAGCACGGGCAGGACGCCGCCGCACCGGCCAACGGAGGCTGATCCGATGTCCGCATCCGGCAATACCTTCACCGCCCTGTTCGTGCGCCGCCCTGTGCTGGCGCTGGTGGTCAACGCCCTCGTCGTCGTGGCCGGCCTTGCCGCCTTCCGCGGCATCGAGATCCGCGAACTGCCCAATGTCGACCAGCCGGTCGTCACCATCTCCACCAACTATACCTCGGCCGCGCCGGAGACCGTCGACACCGACGTCACCGCCCAGATCGAGTCCGCCGTCGCCCGCGTCGCCGGCGTCACCGACATTGCCGGCCGCTCCTCCCTCGGCCGCTCGCGCGTGACGGTGCAGTTCTCCGACAGCACCGACCTCAACGTCGCCGCCAACGACCTGCGCGACGCCGTCAGCCGCATCCGCAACAGCCTGCCCGACGACATCGACGAGCCGCAGATCGTCAAGGCCGACGCCGACGCCAACCCGATCCTGCGCCTCGCCGTCACCTCCGACAGCATGCCGATCGAGCAATTGTCCGATCTGGTCGACAACCGCATTTCCGACGTGCTCTCCGCCGTCGACGGCGTCGCCGACGTGCAGGTGTTCGGCGATCGCACACCGATCTTCAAGGTGGACGTGGATCAGGTGGCGCTGTCCGCCCGCGGCCTCACCGTCGCCGACCTCGCCAAGGCCGTCGCCACCGTCTCCATCGACAGCCCGGCCGGGTCGTTGTCCAACCGCGACCTGTCGCTGCTGGTCCGCGCCGACGCCCGCCTCACCGACCCCGCCGCCATCGGCAACCTGATGGTCAACGAGACGACGCGGGTGCGCGACATCGCCTCCGTCACCCTCGGCCCCGACACGGAAGCCTCCGCGCTCAAGATCAACGGTCACACCGGCATCGGCATGGGCATCATCCGCTCGGCCGGCTCCAACACCATCCAGATCTCCAAGGACGTCGCCAAGGCCGTGGCGACGCTGCAGAAGACGCTGCCCGCCGGCGTCTCCGTCAGCGTCACCTCCGACGACGCGCAGTTCATCAACGGTGCGCTGCACGAGGTGATCATGGCGTTGGGCCTTGGCGTGCTCATCGTCATCGGCGTCATCTATCTCTTCCTTGCCAACTGGCGCGCCACGCTCATTCCGGCCATCACCATTCCCATCTCGCTGATCGGCACGCTGGCGGCCATGTGGGCGGTGGATTTCTCGGTCAACATCATCACGCTGCTGGCGCTGGTGCTGGCCACCGGCATCGTGGTGGACGACGCCATCGTCGTGCTCGAAAACATCGTCCGCCGCCGGCACATGGGCATGAAATCGCGCGCCGCCGCCGTGCTCGGCACCCAGGAGGTGTTCTTCGCCGTGCTGGCGACGACGGTGACGCTCGCCGCCGTCTTCGTGCCGATCTCCTTCCTGCCCGGCACTGCCGGGGCGCTGTTCCGCGAGTTCGGCTTCGTGCTGGCCATCGCGGTCGGCATTTCCGCCTTTACCGCGCTCACCTTCGCCCCCATGCTGGCGGCCTATATCCTGCCGAGCGACGAGGTGAAGCCCGGCCATCATCGCCCCGTCATGGCGACGATCTTCGGCGCCGTCGGCCGGCCGCTCGCCTGGGCCTACGGCCGTGTGCTCGGCCTGTGCCTTGCCGCCCCCATGGTGGTGATCGTCATCGCACTCGTCTTCGCCGGCGCCGCCTTCGTCGCCTTCCGCAGCCTGCCCAACGAACTGACGCCCAACGAGGATCGCGGCTCGATCATGCTCAACGTCACCGCGCCGCAAGGCGTGTCGATCGAGGCCATGAGCCGGCAGATGGACAAGGTGGGCGAGATCCTGAAGCCCTATCTCGACAGCGGCGAGGCCACATCCACCTTCGCCATTGCCGGGCGCGGCGACATCAACACCGGCTTCATGATGGTGGCGCTCGCCCCCTGGGACCAGCGCAGCCGCAGCCAGAAGCAGATCGCCGCCGAGATCAACGGCAAGCTCGCCGCCCTGCCCTCGATCCGCGCCTTTGCCATGAGCTCCAACTCGCTCGGCATTCGCGGCGGCGGCCAGGGATTGCGTTTCTCGCTTGTCGGCCCCGATTTTGCGGGACTGGCCACCGAGAGCGACAAGCTGATGGACGCGCTCTCCAAGCGGCCGGAGCTTGCCAACATCCGCCTCGACTATGCACCGACCCAGGCCCAGCTGTCGGTGAAGATCGATCGCGACAAGGCGCAGGATCTTGGCATCGACATCACCGGTCTCGGTCAGGCGCTGCAATCGCTGCTCGACGGGCGCAAGATCGCCACCGTATCGGTCGGCGGCCAGACCATGGACGTCAAACTCGTCTCCAGCGAGCACCCGATCGACGATCCGACCGACCTTTCCAACGTCTTCCTGCGCACCGCCGACAAGCGCATCGTGCCCATGTCGTCGATCGCCACCGTGGAGGAAAGTGCCACCGCACCCGGCCTGTCGCGCGCCGGCCAGCAGCGCGCCGTGCCGATCACCGCCGATCTCGGCCCCGGCACCTCGCTGGCACAGGCCATGATCGTCGCCAATGACGTGGCGGCTCAAGTGCTGTCGCCGGGCTATTCCATCGCCGTCACCGGCGAGGCGGCGGCGCTGGCGCAGACCTCCAAGGGCCTCTCTGCCACCTTCGGCTTCGCGCTCCTGGTGGTGCTGCTCGTGCTCGCCGCCCAGTTCGAGAGTTTCGTGTCGGCGGTGATCATCATCGCCACCGTGCCCTTCGGCCTTGCCGCCGCCGTCTTCGCCATCACGCTCACCGGCGGCACGCTCAACCTCTACAGCCAGATCGGCTTGGTGATGCTCGTCGGCATCATGGCCAAGAACGGCATTCTGGTGGTGGAGTTCGCCAACCAGCTGCGCGACGAAGGCATGGGTGTGCGCAAGGCCATCGAGACGGCAGCGAAGATCCGCCTCAGGCCGGTCACCATGACCATGATCGCCACCGTCGTCGGTGCCGTGCCGCTGGTGCTCGCCTCCGGTGCCGGCGCCGAAGCGCGCGTCGCCCTCGGCTGGGTGCTGGTGGGCGGTCTCGGCTTTGCCACCGTCTTCACCCTGTTCCTCACCCCCACCGTCTACCTGCTGCTCGCCGGCCTATCCAAGCCGCGCGGCACCGAGGAAAAGCGCCTCAAGTCCGAACTGGACGCGGCAGAGGGCCTGCATCTGGCGGAGTGACGGGCGGCAAAGGCGAGCTTAGCGGGGGCCGGTGACTGCTTCGCCGACAAGGCGTAGCTGTCACCCTCGCTGAGGCGGGAGACCCAGCTCGGTCGCGGCTTTCCGCGCAGAAAGTTACAGAAAAACGTCAGCTTTGCCGTCGATCCAGTCACCGGCCCATGTCGCGCCTTTGGCGAACGTATGCTTGTCCAGCACAAGGCCGGCAACTCTGTGATAGTCTTCCAGCTCACGAACACGACGTCCGTCGTGTTTCGACATCCGCGAAATGCCGGTCGACGGGAGCCGCTTCAGATGATCGAGGGAGACGCAATTCAGGCGCTGGCAAGAGCCTGGATTGACCTACATACCACCCATGGGAATTCCGCCAAACAGACTGAATCGGGATGGGCCTACGACCGTATGGACCATCTCGTGCGTGTGCACCCGGACGACGCACTTCTCGTAGCCGACGCCATAATCGCTCTCAATCCCGATGCTCTCCTGCTGGCAAACCTCGGGGCAGGCTCTGTCGAGGATATCTTGGCGATTCACGGCAGCATGATCATCGATAGTATTGAGATGTATGCTCGTCGCTCGGTAACGTGGAAGCGTGTACTCGGCGGGGTCTGGCGCAACAGGATGGAAGAAGCTGTCTGGAAGCGCGTTCAGCTGTTGGCAAGTCCACTTGAGTGATTTTTTGAATTGCCCCCTAAAAGCTTGTTGGGCTTTTCTTCGCCGTGCTGGAGTTGGATCCTACCGCTTTGGCTAGTCTCGATGAAACAACCGATGCTCGATACAACTCTCAGCTTCTACTGCGCGAATGCTGCACACTACGCCGCAGATGGAGATGTGCCCAATCCTCGGCTACATGCCTTTTTGAATCGCTGCCCAAGGCGCGGCCGCATTCTTGAGCTGGGAAGCGGCGGCGGGGTTGATGCCGCGGCGATCCTGCAAGCCGGTTTCGAGCTGGATGCAAAGGATGGCTCGTCGGAACTTGCGGCCATCGCCTCGCATAGGATTGGCCAGCCGGTTCATACCATGCTCTTCGGCGAACTCGCTCCCGTAGAAGAATACGACGGAATATATGCCTGTGCGTCTCTCACCCATGCCCCGCGCTGCGAGCTCGGCGACATACTCACCAAGGTTCACACCGCGCTGATGCGCGGGGGCCTTGTGTGGGCGAGTTTCAAGGCTGGCACCGCAGAAGGCCAGGATCTGCTCGGTCGCACTTACAATTACCTCTCACGAGACGAACTGAAAGCCGTCTGGCACGCGGCGGCCCCGTGGGCCTCTTTGGAAGTGGAAAGCCGGCTGGGCAGCGGCTATGACCGCCATCCGACAGAATGGATAGCGATAACAGCCATTCGCTAACTCGCTTGGGAATGAAGCCAAGCGCAGGTGATCACGTGCCCGCAAGTCTGGCTGTGACCGTCTCCGGAGCGCAGCCCCCCCCTACGCGGGTCGATCCCGCGCAAAAGGTAACAGGAAACACCGGCTTTGGTCGGCTCTATCCAGTCACCAGCCTGCGCCCCCTGCCCCCCTCCCCCTCAGTCACACACCTTCACCATTCCCCGCTTCACGCCCTTGCAAAGCTCTTGCTTGCTGATCCAGCCGGCGTCGAGCACCACGTTCAGGGTGTCGCGGGTGATGGGGATGGGGGTCAGCAGGACGGCGTGGATGGGCAGGCCCTTGGGGCCGCCGCGGAAGACGGAGACGTCGGGCAGGTCGGTGATCTGCTTGCCCTTGGCCAATTGCACCGCGATCTCGCCGGCGCGGCGACCGAGGGCGCGGCTGTCCTTCCAGACCGAAACGGTCTGCGTGCCGAGCGCGACGCGATTGAGCGCGGCCAGGTCGCCGTCCTGGCCCGACACCGGCACCTGGCCGTCGCGGTTCTGGTCGGAGAGCGCCGAGATGACGCCACCGGCCATGTTGTCGTTGGAGACGACGGCGGCATCGACATGATTGCTGTTGGCGACCAGAAACTGACGCATGATGCTGTGGGCGTTGGCCGGCATCCAGCCTTCCGCATTGTCCTTGCCCACCACACTGATCTTGCCGGTATCGATGGCCGGCTTCAGGATGTCCAGCTGGCCGGCATACAGCAACTCGGTGTTCGGGTCGCCCGCGTCGCCCTTGATGAAGACGTAGTTGCCGTCGGGGCGGACGGCCTGCACCGCGCGGGCCTGCTGGCGGCCGACCTCGCGATTGTCGAAGCTGATGTAGAACACCATCGGCTGTTCGATCAGCCGGTCATAGGCGATCACCGGGATGCGCCGGGCGGCGGCCTTGGCCAGCGCGGGCGCGATCAGGTCGGCATCCTGCACCTGGATGACCAGCACGTCGGCCCCGCCGTCGATCAGGCTGTTGATGTCGGTGAGCTGCTTGGCGGCGGAGCTCAGGGCATCCGTCTCCATATAGTGCAGCCCGCCCGCCTCCACCGCCGCCTTGAGGGCGGCCTGGTCGGTGTGCCAGCGCTCCTCGCGGAAATCGCCCCAGCTGACGCCGATGGTGGTGCCCCCCGTGGCCAGGGCATCGGTCGGCCCGACAAGGACCACGACAAGAAGCGAGAGACACGCGACGATCAAGCTCTTCAAGGCCGCTCTCCTGCCATGTCAGGCATCACTGCCGGAAAATGGACGTATTCGAATAAGTTTGAAGGTCAAAAAAAGCGTAGACCCAGACGTGCCAAGGTGTCACTATTGAAACTCAAATACGAAGCCCGTCAAGCCGACAGAACGCCCCGGACAGATGCGAAAGCATTACCTGGAGGTCAGGCAGAACCAAGGATGGAACGGGCCGGGAGGAGAAAGATGATCGCGCCCATGCGGCATTTGCCGTCGTCCAACCGCGTTTTGGGGGGACGGCCATGATCGGGACCATGTCCGGGGTACGTCGAGGCTTGGCCGGTCGCGCCGACAGCGACAATGTGCGGCGCCAGAATCGTTCGCTGGTGCTTTCGGCCCTGCGCCGGCGCTCGCCGATCGCCCGCGTCGAGCTGGGCGCCGAAACGCATCTGTCGCCGGCCACCATCACCGCCATCACCGCCGACCTGATCGCCGAGGGCCTCGTGGTCGCCCGCGACGACGACAGCCTTGACGCCGACGCCGGCGGCGATCGCATCCGCCGCGGCCGTCCGCGCGTGCTGCTGGAACTGTCCGCCCAGGCGGCGCATGTGCTGGCGGTGAAGTTCTCCTACAATCAGGTGGTCCTGCAGCTGGCCGACTTTTCCGGCAAGACCGTCGTCCGCCATGAAGCGGCGCTGCCCACCTTCGGGGAGACGCGCGACAGCTTCCCCAAGAAGCTCGCCGGAGCGATCCGCGACCTCGTCAGCGATTGCGGCCTGACGCTGGACCAGATCGCCGAGATCGCCATCGGCGCGCAGGGCTTCGTCGACACCAAGGCTGGCTCGGTGATGTGGTCGCCGGCTTTCGGCGAGGCCGACGTGCGCCTTGTCGAACCGCTGATGGCCGAGCTGGGCCGGCCCTGCACCCTCTCCAACGACGCCAACATGATCGCCCAGGCGCTGCACGAGGCCGATCCGGTGCTCTATGGCGACACCTTCGCCGTGGTGTTCATCGATTATGGCGTGGGCATGGGCCTGTTCGTCGGGGGCGAGCTGCATCACGGCGCCGCCGGTTCGGCCGCCGAGTTCGGCCACATGAACCACAAGCCGCATGGCCCGCTCTGCCGCTGCGGCCGGCGCGGCTGCCTCGAGGCCTTCGCCGCCGATTACGCCATCTATCGCGACGCCAAGGGCCTGTCGCCCGACACGGTGCCGACCGACGCCCACCCCACCCAGGGCGAGCTGATCGCGCTGGAGGCCGCCGCGCACGCGGGCGACGCGCGCATCCGCGCCGTCTACGAGCAGGTGGGCACCGCCCTCGGCTATGGCCTCGCCCGGCTGATGGCGCTGATCAACCCCAGCCGCATCGTCTTCACCGGCAAGTCGACGCGCGCCTATCCGCTGTTCGCACCGGCGATGATGGCGGCGATCGAGGACGGTCTGGTGGAGGATCTGCGCCGGCACACGGTGATCGAGACGCTGCCCTGGCAGGACGACATGATCATGTCCGGCCTCATCTCCTACATGCTTTCGCGCCTCGACCGCGACGTCTTCTCCACGCCGCAGCAGGCCCGCGCCTTCCGGGGCTGAAGGCCGGTCAGACGGCCCGCAAGCGGGTCGTGCGCAGCACGCCCTTGCGTTCGAGGATGGGATAGGCCACCGCGGCGATATGGGCGTTGATGCGCTTCAAATCGCGGATCACGTCGAGATGGATCGAGCTCGATTCGATCGATTCCAGCGTGCCGTCGCGCAGGCGCGAGACGTGGCTCTGCACCGCCGTCTTCTCGAAATCGCGGATGGCGTCCTTCTTCATGACCAGCTCGCGCGCCATGGCGTCGTCGCGCGTCATGAACACGGTAACGCCCAGACGGATCTGGTCGAGCACGATGCGGTGCAGCTCGCAGATCTCCGCCCAGCCGGTTTCCGAGAAGCTCAGGTGCCGGTCCAGCTTGGTGTCGGCGTGCGCGATCAGCCCCTTGGCGACGATGTCGCCGATATGGCCGAGGTTGGTGGCGAACACGATCAGGTCGAAGCAGGTGTGCGCGTCCTCTTCCGCCAGCGGGTTGCGCGTCAGGCGGGCGAGATAGAGCTTGATGGAATCCTGCAGTTCCGTGATGGCGTTTTCCTGCCCGGCCAGCTGTTCGCGAGTGATACGCGGCGGCGCCTCGAAGATGCCGATCACGTCGCGCAGGATCACCTCCACCATGTCGGCGAGGCGGATCACCTCGCGCGACGCGGCGCCGAGCGCCAGCTGCGGCCGGTCGAGCAGGTCCTCGTCGAGATGCACCGGGGCGGCCGGCGACAGCGCCGTCTTGGGATCGGCCACCAGCCGTTCGAGCAGGCGCGCCGCGCGCGGCACGAAGGGCAGGAACACCAGCGCCAGCACGAGGTTGAAGCCGGTGTGCCAGTTGGCCACCAGCGCCGCCGGCCGCCAGCCGAGCCCTTCGAGCTCGGGCCAGATCGCCGGCATCAGCGCCACTGCCACCAGCGCGCCGGCGATGCGGAAGGCGAGATTGCCATAGAGCACGCGCTTGGCCGCCGGCAGCGCGCCGGGCGACATTTCCAGCGGCAGGATGCCCGAGCCGATGTTGGCGCCCAGCACCAGCGCCAGGGTGAATTCGGGGTTGATGGCGCCGCCGGAGGCCAGCGTCATGAAGAACAGCACCATGGCCACCGAGGAATGCACCATCCAGGTGAGGCCGGCGCCGATGACGAGGCCGATCAGGTTGTCGCCCGAGACGGCGTTGAGCACCGCCGCCAGCGCCGGGGAGTCGCGCAGCGGCAGAGAGGCGGCCACCACCATCTTCAGCGCCATGATCATCAAGGCAAGACCGATGACGATGCGCCCGATCTGCCGGGTGCGCGCCTCGCCGCCGTTCAGAAACAGCAGCACGCCGACGATCAGCAGGATCGGCACCACGCGCGACAGGTCGAAGGACAGCGCCTGCACCACCAGCGTCGAGCCGATGTCGGCGCCGAGCATGAAGGCCAGCGCCGGCGCCAGCTCGATCATGCCGCGCTCGGCGAAGGACACCGCGAGCAGCCCCGCCGCCGCCGAGCTCTGCAGCGCCGTCGCCACCGCAAGGCCCGCCCCGCAGGAGGTGATCGGGCTCCTGGAGGCGCGACGGATGATCAGGCGCAGCGGATGCTCGAAGGCCCTGAGTATGCCGGTCTTGACCATGCGCGTCGCCCAGATGAGCAGGGCGACACCGCCGATGAGGTTGAGGAGCAGTTCGTGCGGCGCCATGGTCAGAAATCCCAGCTGATTGCCTGATACCAAGTGGCATTGAAGATGACTCTTGGCATTCCGTATTCGAATTTCTCATGCCTTTGACGCAAATGAGAAATTCGAATTGTTCTCAATGAGCCAATGCGTCAGCATTCTGGCGAATTGGTATGAGAGGACAATCAAAAGAGTTTAGCCGGGAAATTGTTAGACTTCCCTGAACGAAGCGGCAAGCCCCTTGTCCCGCCCCGTCATGCGACCTTCCCGTCAACGGCCTGGCCCGGCCCCGACGCGCCAGCCGCGCCCCGTCTGCCACAGGGCGAGCCCATCATCCCCCTTGCCCGGGAGCCGCCCCGAGCCCCACCGCTCCCGCAAGCCGCACCTCCGGCCGCCCCGCGCCCTCATAGCGCAAAAGATGGCTCGCGCAGGTCCTGCAATCGCTGCTGCCAAAGCCCGGCATCGCCACCGACCATTCGCCCGCCGCCAGCAGACCCGCCACGACGGCGCATTCCTCGCCGCCGGGAAACCCCAAGGCCTCCATCGCCCCGGCCACCGCCGTCACCCTGTCCACATGCCAATGCGGCTTCTTCTCTGCCCGCAAATGCCGCCCCACCCGCGCGGCGATACCCCCCGGCCCGCGCGCACTGCCGGCATAGGCATACCAACCGGGCGCAAGCACGGCGGAGAGCCGACCGGGGAGCGAGACGGGGAGAGGCGCGTCGAAGCGGAGCAGGAGGGCGTAGGCGCCGGGGGTGGGGAGCATGGATACCTCACTTGCAACGCCACCCTATCAGCCGAAAAGGCGGAGCCTACGCGTGCCGGTGACTGTTTCCGCCGCAGGCGGTAGCTGTCACCCTTTGCACGCCGCAGATCCAAGCCCGGAATTCGGTTCCCGCGCAAGAGGTGACAGCTACGCCGGCTCCGCCGCCGAAACAGTCACCGGCCCCAAAATACCGCCCTACCCGCGCGGCAATCCCCCGGACCGCGCGCGGCCGGCAAAGGCATACCAGCCGGGGGCGTGCACGGCAACGCCACGTCCGGGGAGCGAGACGGGGAGAGGCGCGTCGAGGCGGATGACGAGGGCGTAAGCGCCATGGGTGGGCATGGGAGGTAAGAGATTCCTCAAGGAGATGCCTTCGGATCCTTTTGCCTAATCATCAAAATTGACAGGCTCAAGACTATCGTCTCTCTAATCCAAAGTGCTCTTTGCCACTTTGAAAAGTCGCGTTCTGCCAAGCCAAGTCTGTGCACCGTATAAATACTGCAGGCGATTATTATCGGGCCTTCTAGAACGGCTTAACGCGCAGTCCGTCCAAGAGGGCGTGGAGGGAGGGGCAAATGACGCGCATCTGTTCCAGCAAAGATTCACGAATCATAAATGAACAAGTCCTCTCGAGAGGCACTCTGCGGGACCGTAGGTAAATCACTGATTTCGAAAATCCGCCCGTTCCACACAATCTCAAACTGAGAGAGCTTTGCGTCTAGATAACGCTTGCCTGCCACATCCTTCAGGATTTTACGCGCTTTTGAGGCTGAAGTCGCAGTACTAACCATTCGACCTCCAGTTGCAGTCAAAAACGCCATAATGACTCCAAAAGAGAACGAAATTAAACGAACAGCGATGCTAGATTCAAGCAATAATGGAACAGAGAAAAATACAGCAATAGATATACCAAATACAATTCTTATCATTTTATTCCTGTACATAATACGTGTGACATCATCACATAAGCCTTTGACTGCCATTCGATCATCCTCGCGGAGGGAAGCTATTTTTTCTTCTAAAATCTTTCTTTCTGTATTTCGATCCTCTTCAAATTTCTTTAGCTTTCGCCGTTCTTCTTCGATTTTCTTCCGTGCAGCTCCCCTTTCAGCTGCCACCGCTGCCTTCCCCTTCTCTCGCTCTTCCTCCAGATGCGGCTGGAGCATTTCCTGCCACAAAAGAGGAAAGTTTTCTTCAGTCACGACGTTAGCGAGTCCCAAGGTCTTGTCCATAAGTGCCTGTGCACTTCTGTCTTGAGATATTAAGAGATCGAGTTGGCGAGCCGTTGATTCGTCTTCCATCGCATCTGTCAGCCGCTTCACCGCATTGACCACTCCTGGGCGTATAGCAAGAACCCTCTCACAACTGGAAAGAAGCATGCGTTTCGGGATGTTTAGATCTCTGGCTCCCATACCCGTCCGGAGCCACATT
The DNA here is from genome assembly GCF_021864535.1 of Oryzibacter oryziterrae. GTDB lineage: Bacteria > Pseudomonadota > Alphaproteobacteria > Rhizobiales > Pleomorphomonadaceae > Pleomorphomonas > Pleomorphomonas oryziterrae. Next base: position 234,516 of record NZ_JAKJIC010000002.1, on the reverse strand, counting down.
GCCGTTGCGAACGCTCGCCTATGAACAACTGGAGGGACAAAATTACTCGCCCCGTTCTGCATTTCCTGAAACTGTTTGCGTACAATTTGTGCGAGCAGCCCATTCCGCGTCAGTATAACAGCATGCGATTGAAACAAATCGGAAGAGGTTCTGCCGCTTCTCTGTCTCACCGTTAGAGTCGTTATGTCTGCATCATGTTCGCGCGCGTGGAGATTTTCCGCATATCTAAGCTTACTGAATAATTCCTCACGGTCCTCAGTGTCAAAATATCTATGTTCGGAAGGTGTTTGCTCAAGTGTTCGGTATGTCGGCTGGACTCCAAATTCCTGTAGCAACTTTTCGGGAGCCTGCGACGCAGAAACAACATATTCTTTCAATACTTCACGCCGAGCCAGCGCCTGAGCTGTCGGCCCAGTCGGCCGCGGGTTTCTCAACACTGCTATCAAAGCCTGCTTAATTTCCTCTATGCTCTGCCCGAAAATCCTTACTGCGGCCCCCATTCTGATGAGTTCTCTTATGATTGGCTCAATATTGTTTTTTGCATCGGTTCCCGAAACACCTATAAGTTCCATTGCCACAGGGGCATCAACATAAACCACAAGATTTGTCCTTTCCACCGAAGTGGAAGGACTTATAAAATCCTGAACAACTTCCGTTAAAAGACCTATTGATGCAATTTTTGCAAGTATTTCTGAACTTCCGCTATCCTGTTTTATCATCTGCTGCACAAATCTGGCGCACAAAAAATGTTCTTCATCCCTCAGGGTTGTTGTTCGTGGTATTTCTATATTTTTTACTATCTTACCCCCTTCATCTTTTCTAAATACATCCCTAAATTCTATATTTTTCTCACTAAATGCTTCAACATAAAGGAGCCATTCGACCAAAATATCCTCAAACTCTTCCACGTCTCGAGGGATTGTAGTCAGCGGGGTAAGAGCTTCGGAAAATTCCTTAAACTTTTTAGCAATATCCCTCAGTTCATTAGCAATATGACTCTGATTGAGAGTTTCGTCTTCATTTAGGTCAATTGTGATGGTGTAAGTTGTACCGTGTTGGTGAACGAGATCCGCTCTAAGCCAAGCGTGTTTCTCCAACAGAGGCACGAATGCCTCGACAAGATCCGCGTTAAAATTCCACTTGTAAGCATCTCTGATTTCAGCTGAAAGCGAGTGAGGGTTGAGTTTTTCACCAGTGTGTCTTTGAAGTATTGGGGCAAAAAACGGAAGCAAGCTCTCCATAACACTACCAGTGCCATTGCCCAAAGCGGATAGAGCGCCGTACACTCTAACCGCTGTCCTTGTGAGTTGCTTAGCCATGGAAATTTTCGCCCATATATTCAAAGGTTCTCGGTCTCGTGCCAAGACCTTCAATCAAGCTCAGCGATTCACTCCACGTCGATTGCACAAATGCGAAACGTCGAAGCAGTCGCCTACGCCCATTGGTTAATATACTCGCCAACTCCTCGCGAGCAAACAATAACCACTATCTTTAGTTTATTTCTCAGCCTCTCGCACCCTATGCTGCTCTCCACTTCCGCCCCCTCCCCTCAAAACAGCTCCGGCCGCCTCCGCCTCAGCGCCTCCACCAGTACCAGCGTCTTCAGGTCCGACAGCATCATCGCGTCGGACAGCTCCGCCAGTTGGCTAAGCGGGATTTCCAGCACTTCCAGTTCCTCGTGTTCCTCGGCCATGCCGCCGCCCTTGCCGCGGGGGGCGGTGGGGTCGATCTCGGCGAGGTAGAGCCAGACGCGTTCGGTGACCGAGCCGGGGGAGGAATAGGGTTTGCCGAGGAAGTCCACTTGCCCGAGCGTGACGCCGGCTTCCTCCCAGGCTTCGCGGCGGACGGTGGTCTCGCCGGTTTCCCCGGGGTCGACGAGGCCGGCGATGACTTCCAGCGTCAGGCCGTCGCCGCCGTCGAGCAGCACGGCGGCACGGCGCTGGCGGACGAGGACGGCGGTGCGGCGGACCGGGTCATAGGCCAGCACGCCAGCGCCGTGGCCGTGGTCATGCACCTCGCGCACCACCACGGCGGGGGTGCCGTGGATGGTGGTGTCGAAGCGGGCGACCTCCAGCGTCAGCCAGCCGTCGTAGACCACCTTGCGGTCGCGCAGCGTCATGGGCGGCAGATGGCTCGGGGGCAGGTCCTGGGTCACGGTCTTGAGCTCCGGCGGCGGGGATTTTTGGGTGATGCGCGGCCCGACATGGTCGCGCGACATGTTCTATGGCGTTGTGTTCCTTAAGGGCGACGTTGGCTCCTGTCTCACCGGGCGCCGTGCGACATGTCCGCCTGGCGTCTTGCGTCCTCGGCCACCAGGGCCTTGTAGAGCGCGCGGATGCGGCGGACCATGGGGCCGGGGCGGCCATCGCCGATGGTGCGGCCGTCGATCTCCACCACCGGGGTCTGCGCGCCGAAGGTGCCGGTGACGAAGGCCTCGTCGGCGCCATAGGTGTCGAGAAGCGAATAATTGCGTTCGAAGACGGGGATTCCCGAGGTTTTACAAGCCTCTATCACCTTGGCGCGGGTGATGCCGTTCATGGCATAGTCGCCGGTGGAGGTCCACACAGCGCCCTTGCGCACGATGAAGAAATTGGTGGAATTGCAGGTATTGACGAAGCCATGCGGGTCCAGCATCAAGGCTTCGTCGCCGCCAGCCTTGAGCGCCTGGATCAGCGCCAGGATGCAATTGAGTTTCGAGTGAGAATTGAGCTTGGGGTCCTGGCTGTCCGGCGTCTGCCGATGCACATGAACCGTGAAAAGGCGAAGGCCTTTTTCTATGGTGGCCTCGGAGGCAACCTTGTATTCTGGGATGATGACTATGGTTGGACCATAGACCGACAGGCGCGGATCCTGGAAGGGATTTTTCTTCTTGCCGCGGGTGACCATCAGGCGGATATGCGCGCCGTCGGTCATCGCGTTGATGGCAAGGGTTTCATGGAGGATGCGCTTCATCTCCGCCGGGGAGAGGCCAATGTCCAGGTCGATGGCCTTGGCCGCCTCGAACAATCTCGCCATGTGATCGTCGATGAAGGCGACATGGCCATTGTAGAGGCGAAGTCCTTCCCAGACACCGTCGCCCATCATGAAGCCGGAATCATAGACCGAGATCTTGGCTTCGTCGCGGCTATAGTATGTGCCGTTGACGTAGATCTTGATCTGTTCGTTGCGGCTGTCCTCGGCGCTGTCGTGGGTACTGACGCTTTTGGTGAGGAGTTCGGTCATGCGGCCCCCGGTTCGGTTTGTCGGGGAGCAGCCTATAGCGGGCAACCGGTCTTGGGAAGCGGGACGGGGACGGATCGCAGTCCCGCTTCTGTTTCAAGGGGTTACGGCTTGCCGAGCGCGGCCAGCGCTTCTGCTTCTGCCGCCTTGTCCATGGCCGGACCGGCGTCGATGGAGCTCAGGTAGTTGCTCAGCGCCTCGTCGCCGGAGGCGGTGTCATAGCCCTCGGTCGCCTTGGGCGCCGGGCCGACCATGGCAAAGCGCACCTGCCAGCTTGTCCCCGCCCGGCAGGCCACCGCCTGGGTGCGGCTGTCGGGATCGGTCAGGTCGAAGCTGCGGCAGAGTTCGCCGCCCTGGCCGGCAAAGCTCTCCACCGCGGTCATGGCGGTGTTGCCGAGGTGGGCGGTGTCGCCGGAGGCCAAAGTCGCCAGCTTTTCAACCACTTCCGGGTGGTCGAGTTCGGCGAGGTTCATCTCCATCGCGCTTTTCGATTGCCAGCCGAAGGTGCCGTAGACGATGCCGACGGCCGCCACAACGGCAGCGGCGGCGGCCATCATCGAGCGCAGGAACGGCCTGCCGCCCTCGGTCTTGCGCGGGAAGGCGACCACGTTGTCGGCCGCCGGCAGAACCGGACCGGAGCGTTCGCGGAAGGCCGCCATGTCCGCCTCGATCGCCTTGCGCAGCGCTTCGGGCACCTCGACATCCGCGGGCGCGGCATAGGCCGCCTTGGCGAGGCGGCGGCTGCGCAGGAAGGCGACCACCCGGGCGCTGATGGCGGGATCGGCGCCCATGGCCATCTCGACCCGGCGGGCGGCTGGTTCGTCCAACTCGCCGTCGGCGTAGGCCATCAGGATTTCGTCAGTGAAATCAACGAGCGTCATGATACGCACCCTTCATTTCTCGTGGCGGACAGGCGGAGGTCAGCCCGTGCGCGCCGTCAGGTCCGACAGGCGCTGTCGCGCCCGGGCCAGCCTGCTCATTACGGTTCCCAAGGGTATGCCGAGCACTTCGGCAGCCTCGCGGTAGGCCATGTCCTCGACGCAGACCAGGAGGAGCACTTCCCTCTGGTCCACCGGCAGGCTGTCGATCGCCCGCCGCACTTCGTCGAAGGACAGACGCTCCATGGCCGCCTCTTCTCCTCGTTCACCCACCAGGTTGAGCGCGGTCTCGTCGTCATCCAGCGAAGCATGCTGACGCGACCGGCGCAGTTCGTCGATCCAGCAATTGCGCAGAATCCGGAACACCCAGGCATCGAAGCGCGTTCCCTGCATCCAGCCGTCGGCGCCCGCAAGGGCTTTCAGACAGGCCGACTGCACGAGATCATCGGCCTGGACGGCCGACTTGCACAGCGACAGCGCGTAGCGGCGCAGGCGCGGCAGCAACTGGATAAGCTCGGTTTCCACGGGATGAGCCATCGCGGCTCCTTGATTGTGATCTGCTTCGTTAACGGGCGTTGACGATGTTTATTCCCGTGCTGCGGCAGTCGGCTGCGGATATTTTCCCGATCAATGGATTATAAGTGTTTCCCGATCGTTTCATGTTTCAGGGATTGTCCGGAAAAGATCTGTTTCGACAGCATTCGGACTGTGATTGCAGGGCAATCCTGCAGCAAGCGAACGGGTTGGGGGCGGCAGGAAGATGAAGAGCAGCAAGGAAAAATGGCGTCTCGGTCTGTTGCTGGCCAGCGTGAGCATCGTCATGCCGCTTCGCCTGGAGATGCGCGTCGACGACGAGATGCACGCCTTTTCGCTGATCGCCGCAAGCCGTGCCGTCGCATCCGAGACTGACACCTCGCGCAAGGACGACGGCGAGGACGACAGTTCGGACGACAACAGCTCCGATGATGGTGGGTCGGATGACGGTGGTTCGGATGGCGGCAGCTCCGACAGCGGCGGGTCCGACAGTGGCGGGTCCGACGGCGGCAGCTCGGACGATGGCGGATCCGACGATGGCGGCGGGTCCGATGATGGCGGATCGGACGACCACGGGTCCGACGACCATGGCTCCGATGACGGTGGCACGGATGACAGCAGCGCATCCACGACGTCCGGCTCGACCGAAAGCCATTCGGGCAAGGTCCCCAAGGATGTGGCCGAACGCAGCGATCACGTGGAAGACAGCCATGACTATGTGAAGGGGGAGTTGCTCGCCAGCGGCCTCAGCCGCAACGATCTCGCGCGCCTTGCTGCCAAGGGCTATACCGTCCGGACATCGACCGGAACCGCCTTGCGCAAGGCCACCGTGGCACTGAGCGCGCCCAAGGGCGTCAGCGTGCGCGAAGCGGCCAGCGAGGTGGCCACCCTCAGCCGCAGCGCCGTGGTCGCCGCCAATGACTTCTATTATGCCGATGCGGGCCAGGACAAAGGCTCCGACCGCTTTCTCGGCAGCAACCTCGTCGGCTGGTCGCCTGTGCTGACGCCGCAGTGCGGGCATCTGCCGCTGATCGGCATGATCGATACCACCGTCGACACCCATCATCCCGATCTCGCCGGCGCCTCGATCGAGACATTCGAGAACAGCAAGGCCAAGGCCGATCCGTCCGATGCCGGCCATGGCACGGCGGTCGCCTCGCTGCTGGTCGGGCGGCGCGGGGGCGGCACCGCCCTGTTGCCGAATGCGCATATCGTTGCCGTCAACACGTTCTTCCGCGACGACAGCAACAAGGATCGCACCGACACGGTCGGGCTTGTCCAGGCGATCGACTATCTGGTCAGTCGGCATGTGGGCGTGATCAACCTCAGCCTGTCCGGGCCGCCCAATGCGGTGCTCGAGGCCGCCGTCGATGCGGCTGTGAACGCGGGTGTCGTGGTGGTGGCGGCCGCCGGAAACGGCGGGCCCTCGGCTGCGCCGGCCTATCCCGCCGCCTATGCACCGGTGGTGGCGGTGACCGCAATCGATCGCAAGATGAAGGTCTACCGGCAGGCCAACCAGGGCAGCTATGTGGACGTGGCCGCGCCCGGCGTGAATGTCTGGGTCGCCTCGGCGGGCAAGGGCGAACAGGCGCGCTCGGGCACGTCCTTTGCCGCGCCCTTCGTCACTGCCTCGGTGGCGCTGCTCAGGGCCGAGCGCCCGGGACTGTCGCCGCGCGAAGTCTCCAAGGCGCTCGCCACGTCCGCGCGCGACCTCGGCACGCCCGGCGTCGACCGGGTCTACGGGGCCGGCCTGCTGCAGGCGGATCGGGGCTGCTTTGTCAGCCAGCCCTCGAATGCCGTGGTCGCCGGTTCACCGGACGACGCCGCCATTCGGCCGGCGGGGCAGTGACCGGTCACGGGGGCGGACGTCAGTCGCCGCCCTTCTTGCGCACCGTGAAGCCGCGGCTGGGGTTATAGCCCCAGACCGCCAGCGCCAGGAACAGCACCAGCGTCACCCCCACTACGATCAGCGACCGCGGTTCGGCCTTCATGTAGAAGGCAAAGCGCAGGGCCTCCACCGCATAGGTGAAGGGGTTGAGCTGGCACAGCTGCCAGACCCAGAAGCTGCTCTCGCGCATCTTCCAAAGCGGATAGAGCGCCGAGGACAGGAAGAAGGTCGGGAAGATGATGAAGTTCATCACGCCGGCGAAATTCTCGAGCTGGCGGATGGTCGACGACAGGAACATGCCGAGCGATCCCAGCATCAGTCCGGACAGAACCAGCACCGGCAGAACCGTCACATAGCCCCACATGGGCGCCTTGGTCCCGAACAGGGCTGCCACCGCCAGGAAGGCATAGGATTGGATCACCGACACCAGCGCGCCGGCGAACAGCTTTGCCGCCAGGATGAACCAGCGCGGCAGGGGCGTGGTCAGCAGCACGCGCATCGAGCCCATCTCACGGTCATAGACCATGGACAGCGACGACTGCATGCCGTTGAACAGTTGGATCATGGCGATCAGGCCGGGCACGATGTAGACGTTGTATTCCACATAGGTCTGGTAGGGCGGCTGCATGGAAAGGCCGAGCACGGCCCGAAAGCCGGCAGCAAAGATGATCAGCCAGACCAGCGGGCGCACCAGTGCCGAGAAGAAGCGTTCGCGCTGGTGGAAGAAGCGCAGCACCTCCCGCGAGACGATGCCCATGAAGGCGCGATAATAGACTTGGGCCTTCATTCTGCGTCCCCCCGCTTGGAGCCGATCAGCTTGGCGAAAGCGGCGTCGAGCGTCGCTTCGCCGACGGACGCGCAGACCTCGTCGGCAATGCCGTTGGCGACCACGCGGCCGCGGTGCAGCACCACCAGATCGTCGTCGGGCCAGACCTCGTCGATCAGGTGGGTGGTCCAGAGCACGGCCAGGCCGCGCGTGCGGGTCAGCTCATGCACGTGATCGACGATCACCTTGCGCGTCGGGACGTCGAGACCGACAGTCGCCTCGTCGAGCACCACGACCTTGGGATCGTGCAGCAGCGAGCGGGCGATCTCGACGCGGCGGCGATGGCCGCCATTGAGCGCGCGCACCTTCTCGTCCACCCGCTCATACATCGAAAGCCGACTAAGCTCCTCCTCGATGCGACGGTCGCAGTCGCGACGGGACATGCCGCGCAGATAGCCGAAATAGCGCAGGTTCTGCCTGACGCTCAGATCGAGATCCAGCGTGGTCTGCTGGAACACCACCCCGAGCGGGGCCAAGGCACCGGCGCCCGCCTTGGCAACGTCCAGGCCGCAGATGTGCACCGAGCCGACGCGAGTGTCGAACAGGCGGGTGATCAGCGAAAACAGGGTGGTCTTGCCGGCACCGTTGGGGCCGAGCAAGGCGGTGAACCGCCCTTGCCGGGCCATGAAGCTCACATCTTCCAGCGCGTTCTTGCCGGAATAGGAGAATGTCAGTCCCCGAACTTCGAGCGCCGCTTCCTTGGGCTTGTCGTCGACCACTCTAAACCTCCACAGGAACCGCTCTCTCCGCCAGCACCCTGGCCAGCGCGGGATGGCACCTTCAGCCGTTGTTCTTGCCGTTGTCCGGCTGCTCGCCATATTCGCAATGCCACGGACCTAGCTTCCAACCCGGATTGGCGGCTTGCCATTGCGCAATATAAAACTGTGCATCGAGAATACATTCGTTCAGCGATTCATAGCTTTCGAACTGGATCCGGTGCTCCCGGCAGGAATTCGGATCGCTCAGAAGGCAGATGCCCATGACGATGTTGAACAGATTCATGTGGTCCTCCCTAAAGACCCGGCGCTCGTCCCTCAACGGCACCGTCCCCTCATGTTGCAGAATAGTGCGCGCCCCCTTTGGGTCAAGCAGCAGGCTGGGGGAGGCCAAACCGCGACTTTCGCCGATTCCCGGTCTTTTTTGTCGCCGCTTCGCGCCCCTGCGTCAACTCGCCCACCCTGGATTTCCAAGTGCAGACTTGAATTTTCGTTGGGTTGGCAAGACTCTTCCCATGGTTCAAACATTAACATTTCAAGATCCAAGGAAAAAATCCCAAAATACAAAAAATTAAAAATCTGTAATGTTCGACAGCCAACCGAAGGTTTGACAAAATACGGGTCGGGCATCATCGGGAGGAAGACTTGGAATGATGAAAAATACACAAGTTGGCCTGAGGGAAATATCCGGCGCTGCACTTGCGGTGATAACCTCATTGGTTTGGGGATCTGACGCCATTGCCGCAGATAACACTGCGCCACAGCAAAAGATTCGCATCGGCTATATCCAGTGGGGCAAGCCGCGCGAAACCCTGTCCTTTCCGGAAAGCCCGACCGCCGATCGCGGGCTGGCCGGTGCGCGGCTGGCCATCGCAGACAACAACACCACCGGCAAGTTCACCAGGCAGCAGTTCGAACTGGTCGAGCGCAAGGTTAACTCCGTGGATGAGGGCGTACAGGCCTATGACGCTCTGGTTGCCGACGGCGTCACGCTGGTGATCGCCGACCTGCCGGCCGAAGGCATCCTGAAGCTTGCCGACGACAAGCCCTCGGCCACTACGCTGATCTTCAACATCGCCGCCAAGGAAGACTCGCTGCGCGAGGAAAACTGCCGGGCCGACGTGGTCCACGTGGTGCCGAGCTACACCATGCTGGCCGATGGTCTCGCCCAATATCTGGTCTGGAAGCGCTGGCCGCACTGGTTCCTGCTGACCGGCGCGCTGCCGACCGACAGGATCTGGGCCGATGCCTTGAAGCGCGCCGCCGGGCGCTTCGGCGCGGAGATCGTCGAGGAGCGGACCTATTCGGAGACCGACACCTCCGCCCGCACCGATTCCGGGCAGGCCCAGGTACAGCGGCAGATGCCCGTGTTCACCCAGAATGCGCCCGACCACGACGTGGTGGTGGTGGCCGACGTCAACGAGATCTTTGCCGCCTATGTGCCCTATCGCACCTGGGACCCAAAGCCGGTGGCCGGTTCGGCTGGCCTGATGCCGACCGAATGGTCGCCGACGCATGAGCAATGGGGCGGGTTCCAGACCCAGAACCGCTTCTATGACATGAACCATCGCTGGATGCGCGACATCGACGCCGACGCCTGGACGGCTGTGCGCATGATCGGGGAGGCTGCGACGCGGACCAAGAGCGCCGATGCGGCGACCATTCGCGCTTATGTCACGGGCCCCAAGATGGAAGTGGCCGCCTACAAGGGCCAGAAGCTCACCTTGCGCAGCTGGAACCAGCAACTGCGCCAGCCGATCCTGCTGACCGACGGCCGCACCATCGTGTCCGTGTCGCCGCAGGAAGGCTTCCTGCACGAGCGCTCCGAACTCGACACCATGGGCATCGACGAACCTGAGACCGCTTGCAAACTGAAATAAGAAGACCATCCGGAGGAGACCCACGTGACTAGAACAGCCCCCGCCGTCTCGCTGCTGGCGCTCCTGCTGGCCAGCCATCCGGCCGCAGCCTTCACCGCTTACGTGTCCAATGAAAAGGACAATACGGTCACCCTGATCGACACGGATACGATGGAGGTGATCAAGACCGTCGACGTGGGCCAGCGGCCGCGCGGCATCATGATGTCGCACGACGGCTCGGAGCTCTACCTGTGCGCCTCCGACGACGACACGGTTCAGGTGTTCGACGCCAAGACCATGGAGTTCAGGCACAATCTGCCGTCGGGGCCAGACCCGGAACTCTTCGCCCTCAATCACAAGGGCGACATGCTCTACATCGCCAACGAGAATGACAACCTGGTCACCGCCATCGATGTCACCACCAAGGAGGTGAAGGCGGAGATCCCCGTTGGCGTGGAGCCCGAGGGCATGGCGGTGTCGCCTGACGACAAGATGATCGTCAACACCTCCGAGACCACCAACATGGCGCACATCATCGATGCGGCGAGCCAGGAGATCGTCGGCAACGTGCTGGTGGACGCCCGCCCGCGCTATGCCACCTTCAAGACCGACCAGTCCGAACTGTGGGTGACCTCGGAAATCGGCGGCACCTTGTCGATCATCGACCCGGTGAAGCAGGAAGTCACCAAGACGGTGCATTTCGAGATCCCCGGCCTCAGGTCCGAGGCGATCCAGCCGGTGGGCATCAAGATCACCGCCGACGGCAAGACCGGCTTCGTCGCGCTCGGGCCGGCCAATCGCGTCGCCGTCATCGATGGCACCACCCATGACGTGCTCGACTATCTCCTGGTCGGCCAGCGCGTCTGGCAGATGGCCTTCACGCCCGACGAGAAATATCTCTACACCACCAACGGCGTCTCCAACGACGTGTCGGTGATCGACGTTGCCACCAAGGAAGTCATCAAGTCGATCCCGGTCGGCTCCATGCCCTGGGGTGTCGCCATCGGGCCGTCGCTCAAGTGAGCTGAACACTCAAATGAAATTGGGAGGAGGAAACCCCATGTTCAAGACTGTGCTCGTCGCCCTGCCCCTCGTCGCCCTTTCGGCGCCGGCCTTTGCCGAGGGCGATCTTGCCATCAAGGCCAAGAAGCTGGACACGCTGGAAATCGGGACCGGCGACACCGGCTATGGCGTCTCGGTGCCCGAGTATCAGCTGGAAACCGGCAAATCCTACAAGCTGACGCTGAAGGAAGTCGGCCCGCATGGCTGCGAGTGGTCGGCGGAAGAGTTCTTCCCCAACACCTGGATCCGCCAGATCGACATCGGTCGCGCCAGCCTGGAGATTGCCGGACTTGAGACGGTGGATCTCGACGACGACGCCGAGGTGACCATCGAGTTCGTGCCGATCCGCCCGGGCGAATACGACTGGGAATGCGAAGGTCTCGGCGAACAGGGCCTCACCGGCAAGTTCGTGGTGAAGTGATGAAAGCCTCTCTCACCTCCTTCACGCTCGGCCTTGCGCTGCTGGTCGCCGGGATCACGTCGGCGGCGGCGGCCAATCGTCCCGATCCCAACGATCCCGACTGGCCCTGCGTCCAGATCAAGGTGCCCGAGCTGGCGCTTGGCCAGGTGTGGAATGGTCCCGCGATCGATCCCGCCACATCCGGCTGGAGCGACGACAAGGACGTCGCCTCGCTGGTGGTCTATCTGATGCAGCGCCGCGTGCCGCTCGACGAGGCCGACGCCAAGATCGGCGCCTTCGCCGGCGCCGCTGGCGCGGCCAGGACCGACAAGCTTGGCAAGCTCTTCGCAGGCCTGTTCCAGAAGATGAACACCGAGCGCAAGGATGTGATGACCGGCATCGACCGCTTCGCCCGCAAGCAGAAGGACTTTGCCGCCAAGCTCAAGAGCATGGACGCCAATCTCAACACGCTCAGGAACGACCCGAAGACGCCCTTCGAGACCCTGCAGGCCAAGAATGACGAAGTGCAGTGGAACCTGCGCGTCTTCGACGAGCGGCAGAAGTCGCTGACCTATGTCTGCGAGGTGCCCGTCAACATCGAACAGCGCCTGTTCCATCTGGGCAAGACGATCGTCACCGCGATGAAGTGAGAGCAGTCGGTGCCCTCACTTGACGCTGACGCCCGCCCCGGCCAAAAGTCTCCAACCTGATTTGCCGGAGACCGTGCCATGACCATGTCCGCTTGCCTCGCCGTTGTGCTCGCCGCTGGCGAGGGAACGCGGATGAAGTCGTCGCTGCCCAAGGTGCTGCACCCGGTGGGCGGCCGCCCCATGGTGGACGCGGTGATCGACAGCGCCCGCAAGGCCGGCGCCTCGTCGCTGGCGGTGGTCGTCGGCGCCGGAGCCGATCGGCTTCGGGCCCATCTTCACAAGACGGCGCCGGAGGCCGCCCTTCACGAGCAGGTGCAGCGGCTCGGGACGGCCCATGCCGTCCTCGCCGCCGAGGCGACGCTGGCGCAGCACACCGGTGACGTCCTGGTGCTCTACGGCGACACGCCGCTTGTTTTGCCGGAGACCTTCCAGCGCGTACGCGACGAGATCGCCAGGGGCGCCGACATCGCCGTGCTCGGCTTCGAGGCACGCGATCCGCATGGCTACGGTCGCCTCGTCGTGCGCGACGGCCGACTGACGGCCATTGTCGAGGAGAAGGATGCCGACGCGGCCACGCGCGCCATCACGCTGTGCAATTCCGGCATCATGGCCTTCCGCGCCGGGCTGCTGCCAGACCTGCTCAAGGCCATTGGCAACAACAACGCCAAGAGCGAATATTATCTCACCGACGCCATCGCCGTCGGGGCCGAACGCGGCCTCAGGGCCGTGGTGGTCACCGGCCCGGAAGACGAGTTCGCCGGTGTCAACGACCGCATCCAGCTCTCCGTCGCCGAGGACATCTTCCAGCGGCGCGCCCGCGCGGCCGCCATGGCCGCCGGCGTCACGCTGATCGCACCGGAGACGGTGTTCTTCTCCCATGACACAGTGCTGGGCCGCGATGTGCTGGTCGAGCCGAATGTGGTCTTCGGCCCCGGCGTGACGGTGGCCGATGGCGTCACCATCCGCGCCTTCAGCCATCTGGAAGAAGCGAAGGTTGCCACCGGCGCCATCATCGGCCCCTATGCGCGCCTGCGCCCCGGGGCCGACGTCGGCCCGGAGGCGCATGTGGGCAACTTCGTCGAGATCAAGAATGCCACGCTCGGCGCCGGGGCCAAGGTCAACCACCTCACCTATATCGGCGACGCCTCCGTCGGCGCCAAGACCAATATCGGTGCCGGAACAATCACTTGCAACTATGACGGCTTCTTCAAGCACAAGACCGAGATCGGCGCCGGCGCCTTCATCGGTTCGCATTCCACCCTGGTGGCACCGGTGACGATCGGCGACGGCGCGCTCACCGCCGCCGGCAGCGTCATCACCGACGACGTGCCCGAGGATGCCATGGCCTTCGGCCGGGCCCGCCAGAGTGTTTTTCCCGCCAGGGCCCGCGAACTGCGCGCTCGTCTGGCTGCGGCCAAGGCGAAGAAATAGTTTTATTCCCCGGACAATCGGCCCTGCGGCGAGAAACCCACAATAAATACCGCCTCGCCGCAGACAGCCTCGAAGGAAAAGCAGCATCTGCGACAGCTCGCCACTCGTCATTATTGACAGTTTTCAAGTCGCACCGCCGCCTGCGACCAATTGCTTTGCTTAAAGACAATCATTTTTCTCCAAGTTTTACTCGCAGTTAATGCATCCGGATCAACGTCTGCTCGACAACGCCTGTCGACAGACCGGAGATCTTCATGCTGGCCGTATTCCGCACCCTGAAATTCCGTCTTCCGACCACCATGGTGGGCCTCGCGCTTGCCTGCGTCGCGGTGATGGGAACCCTCGGTTATTTCAGCGCGAAATCCGGCATCGAGACCGCGGTGGTGGAACGGCTTGAACTGGCCTCCAACACGCGCGCCGGCGAGTTGCGCCGCCAGATCGCCGACCTTGAGGCGTCCGTTCAGTCTATCGCCGGGCAGAAGACGATCACGTCGACCATCTCGGACCTCTCCGACCAGCTCTCCGCCAAGAACCCCGATGCGGCCAATGTCATCAAGGCCATGACGTCGGAGCCCGATCCGGTGGCGCGCCGCAAGGTCAACGGCTCACAGATCAACGCCCTCTATGGCGCGCGCTACAAGAAGGTGTTCGAAGAACTGCAGCCGCTCGCCGATCAGAAGCGCTTTGCCGACATCCTGCTGGTGGGCACCGACGGGCGCATCGCCTTCTCGATCGCCAAGGACGCGGACCTGGGCAAGACGCTCGACGACCCCGCCTTGGCGGGCACGGGCCTTGCGGCCGCGATCGCTCAGGCCAGGTCCGGTGGTCAGGCGAGTGTCAGCGTCGACTATGCGCCCTATGACGTCGCCGGCGACAAGGGACCGTCGGCCTTCATTGTCGCGCCGGTGCTGCGCAAGTCCAACGTCGCCATGGGCGCGGCGCAGCAGGATGTGGCCGGTGGCTTCGCCGTGATCCGCCTCGGGGCCGACTATTTCAATCCCCTGTTCGGCAACCGCGAAGGCCTTGGCGACAGCGGCGAGACCTTCGTCTTCGGCAGCGACGGATTGCTGCGCGCCGATACGGCGCTGGTCGAAGCCGCCCGCAGCGGCACGCCGGCTTCCACTCTCACGGCCAACGCGTCTTTCGCGGCCGACCAGCTGCAGACGACCTATGTGCGCAATGGCGAACCCATGATGGCAACACGCGTTGACGTGCCCGCTCTCGGCGGCACCTGGACCATCGTCGCCGAGCAATCGCAGGCCGAAGCCTTCGTGGCGCTGACCAAGGTGCTGCGCAACATGGTGCTGATCGGCCTTGCCAATGTGGGCGCCGCCATTGCCGTCGGCGTGTTGATCGCGATCTGGATCACCCGGCCGATCAGCCGCCTGACCGGTACGCTGAAGGCCATGTCGCGCGGCGACCAGGTCAATGAGATCGCCGGACGCAATCGCGGCGACGAGATCGGCGAAATCGCCCGTGCCGTCGAGGACATCCGCGAGCGCGCCGAGAGTGATGCGGCTCGTCGCGCCGAGGATGCCGACAGCCAGCGCCGGCGCCAGGAAGAGGAACGGCAGGAGATGACGCGGCGTCTGGCCGCCGAGTTCGAGCGTGAGATCGGCGCCCTCGTCTCCTCCTTCGGTCGCTCGGCGCAGGAGCTCGAGCAGTTTGCCACCTCCATGGCCGGCGCGGCGACGCGGACGCGCGACCAGTCGGAGACCATGGCGTCCGCCTCCAGCACGGCGGAAGGCGAAGTGCGCAACGTTGCCGCTGCCTCCGAACAGCTATTCCAGGCCATCAACGAGATTTCCGGCCTGATCGACCGGTCCGGCAAGATCGCCCGCGACGCCGACGGACACGCGCAGTCCACCAATGCCATCGTCGACTCGCTGGCCGTGACGGCCGACCAGATCGGCTCGGTGATCGACATCATCCAGTCCATTGCCCAGCAGACCAATCTCCTGGCGCTCAACGCCACCATCGAAGCCGCCCGCGCCGGCGATGCCGGCAAGGGCTTTGCAGTGGTGGCTTCCGAGGTCAAGTCGCTGGCCGGGCAGACGGCACGGGCGACCGAAGAGATTTCCGCGCAGATCGCCTCGATCCGCGAGGCGGCCGGCTCGGCGGTCGGCGCCATCGGGCAGATCCGCTCCGTGGTCTCCGAGATCGGCACCGCTGTCGGCGCCGTGGCAGCCGCCGTGACGCAGCAGGGCACATCCACCAACGAGATCGCCCGCTCCTCGCAAAGCGCCGTGGACGGGACCAATACGGTGTCCGCCTGCATCTCCGACGTTCAGGGGGCCGCCGCCGTTGCCGATGAAGCGGCCAACCGGGTCGTGCAGCAGGCGGCGAGCCTCGGCCAGGGCGCGACCGATCTGCAGGCAGGTCTCCGCCGCTTCCTCGACCGGCTGCTGGCGGCGTAAGGCCCGCCCGCCGGAGCCGCCCTTTGCAGACCAGTTCGGGCGACCTTGCGGTGATGGCTCCGGCGTCGGCGCAACAAACTGCAACCAAGTTTGATTTCGATTATGACCTGCTCCCCCTTAGGTTCACGCCGCGTTAACCATCAGCCGGTCAAACCGGGGTGGAGACAATCAGTCGGCGGAGCGGTGTCATGTGCGGAATCATCGGAATTGTTGGGTGTTCACCGGTTGCCGACAGACTGGCCGACTCGCTGAAGCGCCTCGAGTATCGCGGTTACGATTCGGCCGGCATTGCAACCCTCGAGGCGAGCGGCGCCATTGCCCGTCTGCGCGCCGAAGGCAAGCTGGTCAATCTGCAGGCCCTCATCGACAAGGCGCCTCCACTTGGCACCGTCGGCATCGGCCATACGCGCTGGGCGACGCATGGCGTTCCCTCCGAACGCAACGCCCACCCGCATGCCACCGCTCAGGTAGCGGTCGTCCATAACGGCATCATCGAGAATTTCCGCGAGCTGCGCGAGGAGATGGAAGGCCTCGGCCGGCACTTCGAATCCGACACCGACACCGAGGTGGTGGCCCATCTGGTCTCCCAGGCGGTGGAAGCCGGCGCCAGCCCTGTCGACGCCGTGGCCAGTGTGTTGCCGCGCCTCAAGGGCGCCTTCGCGCTCGCCCTGCTGTTCCGCGGCCGCGACGACATCCTGATCGGCGCCCGCCGCGGCTCCCCGCTCGCCATCGGCTATGGCAAGGGCGAGATGTTCCTGGGGTCCGACGCCATGGCGCTTGCCCCCTTCACCTCGTCGGTCGCTTATCTTGAGGATGGCGACTGGGTGGTGATCACCCATGAGGGCGCCACCATTCGCGACGAGACGGGCGAAGTTGTCGCCCGCGCCGTCACGCGTTCCAACGCCTCGGCGCTGATCGTCGACAAGGGCAACCATCGCCATTTCATGGCCAAGGAAATCCACGAGCAGCCGGAAGTGGTCGGTCATACGCTGGCCCGCTATGTGGACTTCACCTCCGGTCGCATCCGCCTGCCCGCCGACAGCGACTTCAGCTTCGCCAAGGTGCGGCGCCTGGTCATCTCGGCCTGCGGCACCGCCTATTACGCCGGCCTCACCGCGAAATACTGGTTCGAGCGCTATGCCGGCCTGCCGGTGGACATCGACATCGCCTCGGAGTTCCGCTACCGCGAGGCGCCGCTTGATCCCGACGACGTCTCGCTGTTCGTCTCGCAGTCGGGCGAGACCGCCGACACTTTGGCCGCCCTGCGCTATTGCAAGGCGGCGGGCCAGAAGGTGGCGGCAGTCGTCAACGTGATGGAATCGACCATCGCCCGCGAAAGCGACGTGGTGTTCCCGACCCTGGCCGGTCCGGAGATCGGCGTTGCGTCCACCAAGGCCTTCACCTGCCAGCTCACCGCCCTGCTCTGCCTCGCCATTGCCGCCGGTCGGCAGCGCGGCGTGCTCGATGACGACGGTGAGCGCTCGCTTGTGCAGGCGCTGATCGAGATCCCGCGCATCATGGCGGAGGCCCTCAAGGTCGAGCATCAGATCGAGGGCCTGGCCAAGTCGCTGTCCAAGGTGCGCCACGCCCTCTATCTCGGACGGGGCACCAACTTCCCGCTCGCCCTCGAAGGCGCGCTGAAGCT
Organism: Oryzibacter oryziterrae; assembly: GCF_021864535.1. GTDB lineage: Bacteria > Pseudomonadota > Alphaproteobacteria > Rhizobiales > Pleomorphomonadaceae > Pleomorphomonas > Pleomorphomonas oryziterrae. Next base: position 216,991 of record NZ_JAKJIC010000002.1, on the reverse strand, counting down.
CAAGGAAATCTCCTATATCCACGCCGAGGGCTATGCGGCGGGCGAGCTCAAGCACGGACCGATCGCGCTGATCGACGAGACCATGCCGGTCATCGTGATTGCGCCCCATGATCAGATCTTCGAAAAGACCGTCTCCAACATGCAGGAGGTGGCAGCGCGCGGCGGACGCATCATCCTGATGACGGACACGCGCGGGGCCGGCGCGTCCGGCCTTGAACCGGCCGAAACCATCATTCTGCCGGACATGCCCGCGGCGATCGCGCCGCTCGCCTACGCCATTCCCGTCCAGTTGCTCGCCTATCACACGGCCGTCTTCATCGGCACCGACGTCGACCAGCCGCGCAACCTCGCCAAGAGCGTGACGGTGGAGTAACCCTCCTCCGAGGAAATCACGTCAAAAATCGCGGAGTTGAGCGGAGGCCAGGTTATGGAGAATACTGCTTCCCGTCGCCGGGCGGCCTGCGCGGGGCAAATCCCGGCCTTGTCAGGTCCCTACCCCTTGATCTCCGCATATTCGCCGGGAGTTGCCTTGCAATTTCCACAAGAATGACATGGATAAAACTGCTGTAGGCCAGCACTTCCCGGTTATGAATGCCCGCCTACAGCGCGAATCTGCGTATTGCCTTTTCCGATACAATCGATTATTTTGGCCTCTGAATTAAATCGCATTGCAGGAATTAGCATTGCAGATCAGCGATTTGGTTCAAGCGTGAAGGCGGTACAATCAGGAGATGTTCCCCCTTCAAGGCTCAAACTAACGGACTTGCTCAAACATGGGCGTTTGAGTAGTGTGAGCCTGCAAATAAGGAAGACATGCAAGGCGTTCGCTTGTCGGGCGCACGATGCAGAAGACGGTAGATCGGGAGGAGTATCCAGCACACTTTGGCAAACGGGATGGGCTTGTCCTTTTGGATGCCCGACCGCAGCGGTGTTTACCTTGGGATCAGTGAGGTGACACGCGTCAGCGATTGCATTTCCGGGTTTTGCCAGTTTGCTTCATCTGAATTTCGTTATCTGCCGAAGCACGCTTCGGAAGTGACAGGGCCACCGCATATATCCGTGTGATGTTTGCGAGAAATCAAAGCTCGAACTTCCGGCGTAGAAGATGATTTCGTCACGAGGTCAAGGAGAGGGCCAGTGCAGCCCCTTCGAAAACCCCGGACAGCAAGAATAGAGCGGCGTGTTCTGCACTCGCTTTATGGAGACCGCTGGATGCCGGGAGGCTCTGGCGGACATGGATAGCCCAAACGGAATTCTCGTCTGCTACCGATGATCTGGAGCCGACGAGTTTGAAGGGGGAGAGAGACTTATGAAGCTTACGAAAGTTCTGGCCGCGGCGCTCGTGCTCGGCGTTTCCACGATGACCGCTGCCTTCGCCGGCGACAAGGGCACTGTGGGCATCTCCATGCCGACGCAGTCGTCCGCCCGCTGGATCGCCGACGGCGCCAACATGGTCGACCAGTTCAAGGCTGCCGGCTATGACACCGATCTGCAGTATGCCGAAGACGACATCCCGAACCAGCTCGCTCAGATCGAGAACATGGTCACCAAGGGTGTGAAGGTTCTCGTGGTTGCCGCCATCGACGGCACGACGCTGACCGACATCCTGCAGAAGGCCCACGACGCTGGCGTCAAGGTCATCGCCTATGACCGCCTGATCCGCAACTCGCCGAATGTGGACTACTACACCACCTTCGACAACTTCCAGGTCGGCGTCCTGCAGGCCTCCTCGCTCACCAAGCCGCTCGGTCTTGAAGAAGGCAAGGGTCCGTTCAATGTCGAGCTCTTCGCTGGCTCGCCGGACGACAACAACGCCACCTTCTTCTTCAACGGCGCCATGAGCGTTCTGAAGCCGTACATCGACAGCGGCAAGATCGTTGTCCAGTCCGGCCAGACCGACTTCCAGCAGGTTGCCACCATGCGTTGGGACGGTGCTACCGCCCAGGCCCGCATGGACAACATCCTGTCCGCCAACTACACCGACAAGAAGGTCGACGCCGTTCTGTCGCCGTATGACGGTATCTCCATCGGCATCATCTCCTCGCTCAAGGGCGTGGGCTATGGTTCCGGCGATCTGAAGATGCCCTACATCTCCGGGCAGGACGCCGAAGTTCCGTCGGTCAAGTCGATCCTTGCTGGCGAGCAGTATTCGACGATCTTCAAGGACACCCGCGAACTCGCCAAGGTGACCGTGAAGATGGTTGACGACGTTCTCCAGGGCAAGGAGCCGGAAGTGAACGACACCAAGACCTACGACAACGGCGTGAAGGTCGTTCCGGCCTATCTGCTGAAGCCGTCGCTGGTCACCAAGGAAAACGTGACCTCGGCTCTGATCGACTCGGGCTATTACAAGGCTGACCAGCTGAAGTAATCTCGGGATTACAGTCCGTGCGGCGTCGCTTGCGATGCCGCACGGATTGTGTTGCGAAGACTTCCATCACGCCCCTCGATGCCGTCGGGTAAAGGTGTGTGGTGGGATCAGGACCAAGCCTCCAACTGCGGCCATTCCTTGTGAGGGGCTGCGTCCGGAGACAGGGCCTCAAGGACTGGCTGGCCCCGCGACCGGTCGTTTGCCTTGGTGCGAGTGCGCACGGCAGACGGACAGGTGGTGCGCCGCCGGTGCCGCAGGCTGATCAGAGCGTGAGAGCGCAGGCGACCCGTGTTTCGCCGCGCGAGTATTCTCAAGGTCTGGTCGAAGCTTAGGGCGTTCGCCCGCAAGCGCAGCCGGCACAAAATCCACAAAAAATCGACGGCAAACGGCGTTGGATCAAGGCATCGAATGAAAATCGGATGCCTTCTTGTCTCGCGGTGGCCCGCGAATGACAAGAACAGTGAATGAGAAGAGGAGCGTCGTCTTGAGCGCCGACATCATTCTTGAAATGCGCAACATCACCAAGACTTTCCCTGGTGTGAAAGCCTTGAGCGATGTGACATTTTCGGTGCGCCAGGGCGAAATTCACGCCCTTTGCGGCGAAAATGGCGCAGGAAAATCTACCCTCATGAAGGTTTTGTCGGGAGTTTACCCGCATGGAACCTATGAGGGTGAAATCCACTACATGGGCAAGCAGCGCGAGTTCTACGGTATCAAGGATACCGAAGAAGAAGGCATCATCATCATCCATCAGGAGCTTGCCCTGATCCCGATGCTGTCGATCACCGAGAACATCTTCCTTGGCAACGAAGTCGCCAAGAGTGGCGTGATCGACTGGGCCGAAGCCACGCGCCGCACCAAGGAACTTCTGGCCAAGGTCGGTCTCAAGAACGAGAACCCGGCCACGCTGATCACGCATATCGGCGTGGGCAAGCAGCAGCTGGTGGAAATCGCCAAGGCGCTTTCCAAGAAGGTGAAGCTGCTGATCCTCGACGAGCCGACCGCCTCGCTCAACGAGGCCGACAGTCAGGCTCTCCTCGATCTGCTGCTCGAGTTCAAGAAGCAGGGCCTCACCTCGATCATCATCTCGCACAAGCTCAACGAGATCTCGCGCGTCGCCGACAAGATCACCGTGCTGCGCGACGGCACCACGGTCGAGACCATCGACTGCTCGAACGAGCCGGCGTCGGAAGACCGCATCATCCGCGGCATGGTCGGTCGTGAAATCGCCGACCGCTTCCCCAAGCGCTCCACGGCCATCGGCGAGACGATCTTCGAGGTCAAGAACTGGAACGCCTATCACCCGATCCACAGCGAACGGCAGATCTGCAACAACATCAACCTCAACGTCCGCAAGGGCGAGGTGGTCGGCATCGCCGGCCTGATGGGCGCCGGCCGCACCGAGTTCGCCATGAGCGTGTTCGGTCGGTCCTATGGCAAGAAGATCTCCGGCGATGTGCTGATCAACGGCAAGACCGCCGACGTCTCGACGGTGGAAAAGGCGATCAAGGCCAAGCTGGCCTATGTCACCGAGGACCGCAAGCAGCTGGGTCTGGTGCTGATCAACAACATCATGCACAACACCACGCTGGCCAATCATGGCGGTGTGTCCAAGAGCCTGGTGATTGACGACATAGCCGAGCGCAAGGTTGCCAACGACTATCGCAACAAGCTGCGCATCCGTTCGTCGGGCATCTATCAGATGGCCGTGAACCTGTCTGGCGGCAACCAGCAGAAGGTGGTGCTGTCCAAGTGGCTGTTCACCAATCCGGACGTGCTGATCCTCGACGAACCGACGCGCGGCATCGACGTCGGCGCCAAGTATGAAATCTATACGATCATCAATGACCTGGTGAAGGAAGGCAAGGGCGTGATCATGATCTCGTCCGAAATGCCCGAGCTCCTCGGCACTTGTGACCGTATCTACGTGATGAACGAAGGCCGTATCGTTGCAGAGCTGAGCAAGGAAGACGCCAGCCAGGAAAGCATCATGCGCGCCATCATGCGCTCCTCTGGGGAGAAGAACTAAATGACTGCTACGACCAAGCCGGACGCGGCTGAGCAACCCTCCATCGGTACCTTCCTCAAGCAGAACATCCGCGAATACGGCATGCTGATTGCGCTCGTGGTGATCATGGTCTTCTTCCAGATCATCACCAACGGCGTGCTGTTCAAGCCGGTCAACCTGACCAACCTCGTGCTGCAGAACAGCTTCGTCGTCATCATGGCGCTGGGCATGCTGCTGATCATCGTCGCCGGCCACATCGACCTGTCGGTCGGCTCCGTGGTTGGTCTCGTCGGCGCCGTCGCCGCGGTGATGATGGTGAACTACAAGATCGACTATGTGACGACGTCGATCGTCTGCCTCCTGCTCGGTGCCGTCATCGGCGTGGCGCAGGGCTATTTCGTCGCCTTCCACAAGATCCCGGCCTTCATCGTGACGCTGGCGGGCATGCTCGTCTTCCGCGGCATGACCATGTGGGTGCTGGGCGGCATGAACATCGGCCCGTTCCCGACCGAGTTCCAGAGCATGGCCACGGGCTTCATCCCGCCGCTCGGTACGGCGGGTCCGATCCTGTCGCTGTCGTCCTTCGTCCTGACGCTGCTGATGACCTTCGCGCTGGTGTTCATGTCCTGGCGCACGCGCACGGTCAACATGGCCCATGGCATCGAAGTCGAGCCGCAGGCCTTCTTCCTGGTTCAGAACATCGTGCTCGGTGTCGTGACCCTCTACCTCGGCTTTGAACTGTCGACCTACAAGGGCTTCCCCAACGTGCTCGTGATCATGCTGGTGCTGGTGAGCTTCTACACCTTCGTCACCACCCGCACGACCATCGGCCGTCGCATCTATGCCCTCGGCGGCAACGAGAAGGCCACCAAGCTGTCGGGCATCAACACCGAACGCCTGACCTTCTACACCTTCATCAACATGGGTGTGCTGGCCGCTCTCGCCGGCATGATCATCGCCGCCCGCCTGAACTCGTCGACCCCCAAGGCCGGCTTCGGCAACGAGCTGGACGTCATCGCGGCCTGCTTCATCGGCGGCGCCTCGACCACGGGCGGCGTCGGCAAGATCACCGGCGCGGTGATCGGCGCCTTCATCATGGGCGTGCTGAACAACGGCATGTCGATCATGGGCCTCGGCATCGACTATCAGCAGATGGTCAAGGGCCTCGTGCTGCTGGCCGCCGTGTTCTTCGACGTCTACAACCGCACCAAGGGCTGAGCCCCAAGGTTTCAGCGGAACGACAAAATGCAATCGGGGCCTTTCGGCCCCGATTTTCTTTTGGGCTATGCCCTCCGCCAGCCTCGCCCCTGTGTCCGACAGGCACCAGAAACAGACAGGCCGGCTCAAGCGAGCCGGCCTGTGTCTTCTCTTGATGGTCCTGGCTTCTCGCCGGCTCCGGTCAGAAGCCCGAGAAGCGCCACTCCATGCGATGCCCATAGGTCTCGCCCGGGCGCAGCACGGCGCTCGGATAGGACGGCTCGTTGGCGGCATTGGGATAGGTCTGCGGTTCGAGCGCGATGGCGCCATTCTTGACCAGATCCGAATAGGGCGCCTTCAGCGCATCCGAGAAGTGATCGCCCGTATAGAGTTGGATGCCCGGCTCGGTGGTCCACACTTCCATGACGCGGCCCGTGCCCGGTTCGGTGACGCGGGCACCGAGATGCAGCGCGCCGCGGCCGGCGTCGAGGCAGAAGTTATGGTCGTAGCTGCCGTTGATCGGCCGCTTCGCACGGAAGTCAAAAGCCGTGCCGGCCACGTCCACCAGCGGTCCCGTGGGGATCAGCCGCTCATCCACCGGCGTATAGCGCGAGGCGGGGATCTCCACCTCGTGGGCCAGCACATTGCCCTTGCCGAGCAGGTTCCAGTAGGCGTGGTGGGTGAGGTTGACGAGCGTCGTCTTGCTCGTCGTTGCCGTCATCTCCAGCCACAGCGTCGTGCCGCTGAGGCCATAGGTAGCCGTCGTCTCCAGCGCGCCCGGAAAGCCCATGTCGCCATCGGCGGAGGACAGGCGGAAGGTCACCTGATCGGTGCCGGCCTCGACGTCCCAGTCGCGCCGGCCGAAGCCGCCCGGGCCGCCGTGCAGCGTGTTGGTGCCGTTGTTGGCCGGCAGGGCGTATTTCACGCCGTCGAGCACGAAGGAGGCGTCGGCGATACGGTTGGCGACGCGGCCGCAGATGGTGCCGCCCCAGGTGTCGCCGGCCGGCTGATCGGTGTCCGTTGCCGTGCCAATGACAACCTGCACCGGCCCGGAGGCCGTGGGCACGTCCAGGCTGAGAAGCCGCGCGCCCGCCGGGGCAAAGCGGGCAGTCAAGCCGGCATCGCCACGCAGAATGATTTCCTTGGTCTTGTTCATCGCATTGTCTCGCAAACTCGTCTTCGCCGGCCGCCCATTGATTCAGCATCCGGATATACCCACGGAAACTAACAGATTTTCCAGTGCCTAGGCGATAATCCTGCTATACGCACGAATGACAACATGGGCATCATGGACAAGCCGCGCAGCGCCTTTTGGGGAGAGGGAATGCTTGCGACGGTTCCAGATTCAAGGATCTCGGGCAATCGCCATCAAAGGGATCGTTTCAACCTGACGGACGGTTGGTCTGGAGCGCGAAGGTGGGCTGGGAGAGCTTGGGAGACATGAAGACGGATCTCTTCGGGGCCGGCGCGTTGCGCAAGGCGCCCCAGAACAATCACGCCAATGTGGTCCACCAGCTCGGCCTCGAGATCGTGCGCGGAACCTTGCCGCCCGGCAGCCTGCTGCCAGGGGACGCCGAGTTGATGGCGCGCTTCGGCGTCTCGCGCACCGTCCTGCGTGAAGCCTTGAAGACGCTGGCGGCCAAGGGGTTCCTGCTGCCCAAGGCCAAGATCGGCACCCGCGTCCTGGAGCGTTCGTGCTGGAACCTCTTCGACTCCGATACGCTGGCCTGGCACTTCGAATGCGGCATCAGTCGCGAGTTTCTGGCCAGCCTGTCGGAGGTGCGCGCCGCGCTCGAACCGGAAGCAGCGGCCCTTGCCGCCCGTCGGCGCACCGAGCAGGACGTCAGCCGCCTCTATGTCCTGATCGAACGCATGTCGGATCCTCAGATCTCGCCTGAGGACTTTGCAGCCGTCGACCTCGAGCTGCATCTCGCCATTGCGCTGATGTCGCGCAATCCCTTCATGCACTCGATTACCAGCGTGATCGAGGTCGCGCTGGCGACGTCCTTCCGCCTGTCCTCGCCCGCCTCCGGCAGTGTGCGCATACTGGAAGTGGCGGCCGAGCACCGGCGGATCGTTGCCGCGATCGATGCCGGCGATGCCGAAGCTGCCCGCGCCGCCATGCGGCTGGTCATTGAGGCCGGGGCCCGTGCAGTGGCCGAGGCGGTGTCCTGACGGTTCTGTGACTGCCGGCGATCACACCCGTACAGCCGGGTCGGCCTTGCCCTTGAAACTACCCGTGACGAGGAATGTCTGGCCGGCCAGGGGGTCGGCGGCGAGCTTGTCGGCGTCGTAGAACTCGCGGGCGGACGTCACCAGCAGATGATCGAGGTCCGGGCCGACGAAGCACGGACAGGACGTCTGTTTCGCCGGCAGCGCGACCGATTGCACGCGCTGCCCGTCCGTCGCATAGGCGTCCACCGCCGCACCGTTCCAGCGGGCGTTCCAGAGCAAGCCATCGGCATCCACCACGGCCCCGTCGGGGCCGCCGTCCGTCAGCTCGGCAAAGACACGCCCCTCGCCCAGGGGCAGGCCGGTGGCCGGATCGACGTCGATGCAATAGATCCGCGCCACCTTGCTGTCCGAGTAATAGGCCCTGCGGCCATCGGGCGAAAAGCAGATGGCATTGGGAATGGCAAGGCCGGTGATGATGGGCCTGATCTCGCCGTCCCGATAGCACCAGATGGTGCCGAGGCCATCGTCGAAGGTCCAGCTCATGGTGGAGATCCAGAGCGCCCCCGAGGGGTGCGTGCGCCCGTCATTGGCGCGCGTGCCCGGCGTCTTGTCCCAGAACGGCATCAGCTCGGTGAGTGCGCCGGTGCGGATGTCGCGCAGGAACAGGCCGGCATCGCCGGCGATCAGCTGACGCGCCGCGTCCACCGTCGCCGCCACCGTGCCATGGAAGGGCAGATCATGGCGGATCAGCGTGCGGCTGTCCCAGCCCATCTCCAGCAGTTGCCGATCGAGCACGTCGAACCAGAACATGGTGCGGGTCGGCGCATGCCAGGACGGCCCCTCCCCCAGATGGCAGGAATGGTTCGACACCACCGATACGCCCGTCATGCAATCCCCCGTAAGCCCTGTGTTCGCCGCACATCAGTAACCGGTTGCTCGACCGGTGCAAGGCCGTCAGCCACCGTCGATGCGACCGGCGATGATGGCAATGGCCTGCTGGTAGACGCTGGCGGCGTTCCAGCCCTGAAGCGCGACAAAGTTGGGCTGCCCCGGCTGGTATCCCTGCCCCGGCTGCCAGCCATGCCCCCTCAGGAAGTTGGCCGTTGACGCCAGCGCGTCCGCTGCCGAGTGGATCAGATCGATCCGGCCGTCGCCGTCGCCATCGACGGCATAGAGCAGCACATTCTTCGGCAGGAACTGCGTCTGTCCCACCTCGCCATGGGCGGCGCCGATCATGTCGGTGGTCAGCACGCCGCGGTCGACAAGCTGCAGGGCGGCGTAGAACTGGTCGGTGAAATATTCCGTGCGGCGACAGTCATAGGCCAACGTCGCCACCGCCGACAGGGTCGGCGTGTTGCCCATGAACGAACCGAAGCCGGTTTCCATGCCCCAGATGGCAATGACCGGTCCGGGTGGCACGCCGAAGCGTTGTTCGATGGAGGCAAACAGCGCGGCATTGCGCTTGAGCACCGACTTGCCCTGCGAGGCGATGGCCGGACCGCCGCGCTTCTTCATGAAGGCGTCGAGCGAGAGATGAAAGCTCTTCTGGCCGCGATCGGCACTGATGGTGCCCCGCGAGTAGCTGACCGATCGCAGCACAGTATCCAGCGTCGACGCCGGCACGCCGTTGGCCATGGCCTCACCGCGGATCTGCTTCGTCCAGTCGGCAAAGCCAGCAGCCGTGTTGCCGCAAGTGGCCGCCTCAGCGGCCGACACCATCGACAGCCCCAACAGGGCCACGCCCAAAACCGCGCCAATCCTCGCCATCAAAAATCTCCACCCCAATAGGCTCCCTACCACCCATAGGAGCATTTGCCCGCAACTTCGGCAATATCCCCTATGGCGGCGAATTGAAATTTTCAATGCACGATCAGCGCGCTGACCAATAGCCGCGACGACACGCAAACAGGTCGAAGCCCCGGCGCCAAGGTCAACTTGCAATGTTCAGGGAAGGGATGGTGCCTGAGGGCGGAATTGAACCACCGACACTACGATTTTCAGTCGCATGCTCTACCAACTGAGCTACTCAGGCACATCAGCCGCTGGTTTGGTTGGCTCCAGCGACGAAGCATCGGCCTTATAGATAGCGCGGCGAGGCTTGTCCAGAGGGTTTGGCGGGAAATTTGTCAGGAAATTGAAATTTGGGGAGAAAGCCGGGGAAAATGATTTTGGATCAAGGCGTAAGCGCGTGCGGACAGACGCAGGGAATCGGGCCTCGCACTGGTGAAAAGCTGGAAAAATTGAGAGGTCCGCGCAAAATCAGCGGTCGGCGTCGGGATCGTCGGCGCTGTCGGGCAGGTCGTCATATTCCACCACGGGGATGGCATAGGCGCCCTTCAGCCAGCGATTGAGGTCCACGTCCTTGCAGCGCTTGGAGCAGAAGGGGCGGAAGCCGGGATCGGTGGGCGCGCCGCAGTTGGGGCAGCGCGGCTGCGACGGGGTCATGCCAGCGCGCCTTCGGACCAGTTCTGCCGTACCGGCAGGCCGGCGCCTTCCAGCATCTGCGCCGTTTCATGCAGCGGCAGGCCGACGACGGAGGAATAGGACCCGGACATGGTGGCGACGAAGGCACCGGCAAAGCCCTGGATGGCATAGCCACCGGCCTTGCCCTGCCATTCGCCGGAGGCGAGATAGTCGGCCATTTCCTGGGCCGACAGACGCTTGAAGCGCAGGCGCGTCTCCACGAGGCGTTCGCGCAGGCCATTGGGCGTTGCGAGCGCCAGACCGGTGAAGACGCGATGGGTGCGGCCCGACAGGAGCGCGAGGCATTCCTCGGCCTGGGCGAAGGTCTCGGCCTTGGGCAGGATGCGGCGGCCGAGTGCCACCACCGTGTCGGCGGCGAGCACCAGCGCCTTGCGCTCGCCGGTCAGCCTGGCATCGAGGCGCAGTGCTGCCACTTCGGCCTTGCTGCGCGCCAGCCGGCGGGCGAGGCTGCGCGGCAACTCGCGCCGCTCCGGCGTCTCGTCGATGTCGGCAGGCAGCAGCAGGCCGGGCTCGATCCCGATCTGCTTCAGAAGCGCGACGCGGCGCGGGCTGCCGGAGGCCAGAACCAGCAAGGGGCTGTCGGTCATGGTCGGCACCTTTGCGCTCAGTTGCTTACTTGAAGCGATAGGTGATGCGACCCTTGGTCAGGTCGTAAGGCGTCATCTCCACCAGCACCTTGTCGCCGGCGAGAACGCGAATGCGGTTCTTGCGCATGCGGCCAGCGGTGTGGGCGATGATCTCGTGCTCGTTCTCGAGCTTCACGCGGAAGGTAGCGTTGGGCAGCAGTTCGGACACGACGCCCGGAAATTCGAGGACTTCTTCTTTTTCAGACATGCGATTTTCGTTCCAGGGATTGAATTCGGTGCCGGATACCTAGCCCAAAGCAACGCCGAAATAAACAGCAGACCCGCGAAAATGCAGGAAAAAGGCGTGGGATTGGTGATTTGGTAACCGTGCAGGTCTGTGGACCGCGTTCAAGAGCAGCCCCGTCCGGCCTCAAGCCCGCGCCGGGGCGGTTTGAAACTGCGGGTTCCAGTTGAGTCGCTTCTTGATGCGCGCCATCAGATAGTCGCGCACCGCCCGGTATTCCTCGAGGATGTGATCGCGCGAGCCACTCGCCAGCGTCGGGTCGGACGTCGGCCAGTATTCCACGTCGACGGCATTGTAGCGGAAGAGGTCCAGCGCCCGATGGTGGGCGTCCGGTGCCAGCGTGATCACCAGATCGAAGCTCTCGTCTTCGAGATCCTCGAAGGTCTGCGGGCGATGGCGGGTGATGTCGAGGCCGATCTCCTCCATCACCGCGACGGCGAAGGGATCGAGTTCGCCGCGCCGGGCGCCGGCCGAGGCGATGTAGATCTTGCCGGGAAACAGATGGCGGGCGATGGCGGCGGCCATGGGCGAGCGGACGGCATTGAACGAGCAGGTGAACAGCACGGCGCCGGGCCGTTTCTCTTCCTCCTCAAGTTCGGGGACGTCGGTCATCTGCCTCTCGTCTTGCCTGGTCGGTCGTCAGGGCGATGCCCGATCGACGCGCGGCCTCAGCCCTTCCACTGCAGAACGGCGATCAGCGTAAATAACCGCCGGGCGGTGTTCATGTCGATGACGATCTTGCCGTCGAGCCGCTCCATCAGTGCGCGGGCGCCCTCGTTGTGCAGGCCGCGGCGTCCCATGTCGATGGCTTCGATCTGGCTGGGGCTGGCCGTCTTGATGGCCTGATAATAGCTGTCGCACACGACGAAATAGTCGCGCACGATGCGCCGGAACGGGCTCAGCGACAGGACGTGGGTGATCACCTGCGTGCCGTCCTGGCGCCCGATCTGCATCACCAGACGGCCGGAGACCAGCGCGAGATTGAGGGTGAACTCGCCGCTGTCGTGGCCCGCCGGGGCGAAGCTGTTGTCGTCGACGAGGTCATAGATGGCCACGCGCCGCTCGTGATCGACCTCGCGCGAGATATGGCTGATCGAAGCTTCGTCGAGCGTCACCGCCACGAGGCGGCAGGGACGCGTCTGCTCCGGTTGATCGGTCACAATGGCCTCCATGCTGGATGCCGTCTGATAGCACAGGCGTTTGCCCGACGCGACCGGGCCTTTGAGGTAGCCGATGATCGACGCGCCACCAGAAAATTCGCCGCAAATGTCTGAAAGCGGGCCGCAGACGCTTGAATCCGCGCCCGGCCTCGCCGATATGTCGCGCGCGTGAATTCACCCCGCAACCAACGAGAAGAGTGCGACATGACGACCACGGAACGGTTGAGCTTCGAAACCGAGGTTTCCCGCCTCCTGCACCTGATGGTGCATTCGGTCTATTCCAACAAGGACATCTTCCTGCGCGAGCTGATCTCCAACTCGGCCGACGCCTGCGAGAAGCTGCGGTATCTGTCCATTGCCGATCCCTCGCTGCTCGGCGGCGAAGGCGGTTTCGGCATCGCCATCGAGGCGGACAAGGACGGCAAGCGGCTTGTGGTCGCCGACAATGGCATCGGCATGAGCCGCGAGGAACTCAAGGACAATCTCGGCACCATCGCCCGCTCGGGCACCAAGGCCTTCCTCGACAGCCTCGAGCAGAAGGCCGAGGGCACGGCGCTGATCGGCCAGTTCGGCGTCGGCTTCTACTCGGCCTTCATGGTGGCCGCCAAGGTGCGCGTCGTCTCGCGCAAGGCCGGCACCAGCGAGGCCTGGGCCTGGGAGTCGGACGGTCTCGGCACCTATGAACTGTCGTCGGTGGACGTGGCCGACGCCCCCTTGCGCGGTACCCGCGTCGAGCTGTTCCTCAACGACGAGAGCCTCGATTACGCCGAGGAGCATACCGTCGACCGCATCGTGCATGCCTATTCGGCGCATGTGCCGGTGCCCATCTCGCTGAAGGTGGCTGGCAAGGACGAGACGCGGGAACTCGCCGACGGTTCGGCGTTGTGGGTGAAGCCCAAGGCGCAGGTCAGCGCTGAGGAGTACAAGGAATTCTATCACAACGTCGCCATGGCCTGGGACGACCCGGCCCTGACGCTGCACTATCGCGCCGAGGGGCGGCAGGAATACAACGTCCTGCTGTTCGTGCCGGAGACCAAGCCCTTCGACCTGTTCGATCCCTCGCGCAAGGGCCGCGTCAAGCTCTACGTCCGGCGCGTCTTCATCACCGACGAGGCGGAGATCCTGCCGGCCTGGCTGCGTTTCGTGCGCGGCGTGATCGACAGCGAGGACCTGCCGCTCAACATCTCGCGCGAGATGCTGCAGAAGAACCCGGTGCTGGAGGCGATCGGCAAGGCGGTCACCGGGCGCGTGCTGACCGAACTCTCCAAGCTCGCCGACAGCAATGCCGAGCTGTTCGCCAAGGTGTGGGATGCCTTCGGCCCCGTGATCAAGGAAGGCCTCTACGAGGCGGCCGACCGGCGCGACGACCTGTTCAAGGTGGTGCGCTTCAAGACCACCACCTCCGGCGAGAGCTGGCGGACGCTGACCGACGTGGTCAAGGACTTCAAGGAAAACCAGACCTCGATCTATTACGCGCTCGGCGACAGCGCTGAGCAGGTGCTGGCCTCGCCGCATCTGGAAGGCTATGCCGCCCGCGGCCTCGAGGTGCTGCTGCTGACCGATCCGGTCGACGCCTTCTGGGTGCGCACCGCGCTCGGCTTCGAGGGCAAGCCCTTCAAGTCGGTGACCCAGGGCGCCGCCGATCTCGACAACATCAAGAAAGTGGACGACAGCGCCGAGGAAGCGCCGAAGGCGGAAGCCGCCGGCCTTGCCGCGACGCTCAAGGACGCGCTCGCCGACGTGGTGTCGGACGTGCGCGTCTCCGCCCGCCTCGCTACCAGCCCGGTCTGTCTGGTCGCCGCCGACTTCGGCCTCGACAAGATGACCGAGAAGCTGCTGGCCCGCCAGGAAGGCAAGGCGGCCGGGACCAAGCCGGTGCTCGAGATCAATCCGTCGCACAGCCTGATCAAGGCGCTCACCGCCAAGGCCACCGCCGGCAATGTGGCCGCCATCAAGGATGCCGCCGCCCTGCTCTACGGCCAGGCCAGGATCCTCGACGGCGAAGCACCTGATGATCCCGCCGCCTTTGCGGCAGCGGTCAGCCGGATGATGGAGCGCGAGCTCGGCTGACGCTCGCCGCGCGGAACCGGACCGCCCCCTCGCTTGAGCGCCCCACGCCCTGGCTGCGGTTGAGACGTTCAGGCAGGTCCCGGCGGACGGGGTGTTTTTCCAGCAAAAGCAATGGAAGGCCTCGGACTGCGGTCCGGGGCCTTCTTGCCTTTGACGGACCGCTTTCGCTTCCGCTCAATACTTTTGTCGCATAAGCATATCTACGAATTAAACATGAAAAGACGTCACTAAAACATGATATCAAAAATCATGTATGATAAATTAATTTTGTCATTGCTATAAATCTTGGCAAGACTGCCAACTTGCTGAGCACATCTGAAGTCGGATCTACTGAGCCCTGTCCGATGATGACTTGGTCAAATATATAGACCTTCAGGCACGGCACGTTTGGCGCGAAGTTGCTCACATCGACACCCAAGGCGACGACGATGACACGACGATGGACTGGATCAATCAAGACTGTCTTGGCTCTGGCGACCGGGTTGCTTGTCGCGATCGGCCTGGCGCAAGGTGTGGCCGGCTTCTTCATCGCACAGAAGCTGCAGGACAAGGTTGAGATCGAGGCCGCGAATTATCTCCCGAGCGTCGATCTTCTCGGGCAGGTGCAGTTCGACCTGATCCGCTTCCGTCTGCGCATGTCCCGCCATATCCTGGTCACCTCGGAAGCTGACCTCAAGGCGGTGGAAGACCAATGTGCGGAAACGCTGGCGGAACTTGCCAAGGATCGGGCCGCCGCCGAGGCTTTGTTGATCGATCCGGCCGAGCAGGCAACCTATCGCGACGCCTTCGCCGCCTATGACCCCTACAAGGCACAGTTCGACCAGTTGATCGCGCTGTCGCGCAAGGGCGACAAGGACGGCGCCACCAAGCTGCTCAACGGCGAGCTCAAAGTGCTTTCCGAAAAGCTCCTGGGCGGCGTCGAGGCGCTGTTGCAGGACCACCGCCAGGAGGCCGCCGCCGCGCATGAGGAAGCCAAGGCGGAGTTCCTCGAGATCCGCCTGATGTCGCTCGGCCTTGCCGCGGTTTGTCTCGTGCTTGGCGCGGCGACGGTGCTGTTCGTCCGCCGCCGGGTGGCCGCGCCGGTGGTCGACGTGACCATGACCATGACGCGCATCTCCGAAGGCCATCTGGACACCGACGTACCGCATACGGGCATGGACAACGAGATCGGCGGCATGGCCCAGGCCCTGCTGGTGTTCCGCGATCGCCTGGTGGAAAACGAACGCCTGCGCAAGGAGCAGGAAAAGTCCAGCGCCCTGATCGAGCGCGGCCGGCATGGCGCCCTCGAAAGCCTCAAGGTCGGCGCCAACATGGTGGCCGATCTCAACGACATCGCCGTTGACCTGACAGCGCTCAATCGCAACATGGCGCAGGTCACCAGCGGCGCGCAGACCATTGCCACCGCTTCCGCGGAACTGGTGAGTTCGGTCGAGGCGATCGCCGCCAACTCCGACGGCGTTGCCGCCGATGCCAATGCCACCGACCAGACGGCCGTGGCCGGCCGTGGCGTGGTGGCCAAGGTGGCCTCGGCCGTGGGCAACATCGCCTCCGCCGTCGACGAGACGGCGCGCAGCGTCGATCAGCTGAGCGAGGCCTCGGGCCAGATCGCGCAAATCCTCGCGGTGATCGAGGGCATCGCCAGCCAGACCAATCTCCTGGCACTCAACGCCACCATCGAGTCGGCGCGCGCCGGCGAGGCAGGCCGGGGCTTCGGCGTCGTGGCGGCCGAGGTCAAGGGGCTCGCCAACCAGACCTCGCGGGCGACCGATGACATCTCCCACCGCATTTCGGTGCTGAAAGGCGGCATGGACCAGATCCTCAAGACCATGGCTGCGTCGAAGTCGGCCGTTGGCGAAGGGCAGGCCTCCATTGCCGAAGCGCTTGCCATGATGGAGCAGATCTCCTCGCAGGTCGGCAGCGTCAACCACCGCATGCGCGACATTTCCGGCATCCTGCGCCAGCAACGTGAAGCGGTGGAGGAAATCTCCAAGTCGATCAACACGGTGGCCGACACTGCGACCGACAACGAGGGCCTGCTGCACACGATGTCCGGCAAGATGCGGGGCAGCAACGATCGCTTCTCGCAGAAGGCGGCCAGCTGGCACAATGACGGCGACGACGCCTCGCTCTGCGAGATCGCCAAGATCGACCACGTCCTGTTCAAGAAGAAGGTGATCGATGCCGTCATGGGCGCGCTGGAATGGCGCCCCAGCGAGGTCACCGACCATCACAACTGTCGCTTGGGCAAGTGGTATGACGGCATGCGCGACCCGGAAGTGCGCAACCAGCCCGCCTTCATCGCCATCCTCGGGCCGCATGAACGCGTCCACAACGTTGCCCGGCAGGTGCTGGAAGCGAGGGCGGCGGGTCAGCCGGACAAGATGATGGCCGCACTCGCAGAGCTCAACCACGCCAGCGCCGATGTTGTGGAGCGGCTGGAAGACCTGTCGGCCTATGTCAGTGCCCGGCAGGACCGGCTGGCAGCCAGCGGCGCCTTCAAGGCCGTGGCCGCCGATGGAAGCCATGTGCATTCCGCCAGTTGCCGGCACTGACCCCAGTCAGAGGTCCGAAACCGGAGATCGGCAGCGAGCCCCTCTCGCTGCCATTTTCTTTTTTGTTGCAACGCCTCGCCTCTATCAATGTACATGACTATGTACTAATATAATAACGATGAGTTAAGGCCGAGCCGCTTCGGCCCGATCACCAACGGGAGAGTTCCATGAAGAATGTGGGTGGTAACGATCGCCTCGTGCGAATCCTCGTCGGCGTCGTGTTGTTGGCCTTGACGCTGACACCCTTCGGCGACGCTCTCAAGTCCGCCATCGGCGGCTGGAGCTGGGTACTGACCGCCGTCGGCGCCGTGCTGTTGCTGACCGGCCTTGTCAACTTCTGCCCTGCCTATACGCTCTTCGGCATAAACACCTGCAAGAAGTGATCGGATTGCAACGGGCAGCCCTGCCCGGCTGCCCGCTGCGATAGTCCCGCTGCATTGCCTTGCAGCGGGACTTTTCTTTCAGTTCAGGCGGATGGAGACCGAGCGGGCGTGGCCGCCGAGGCCTTCGACCTCCGCCAGCGTCACCGCCGCCGGGCCGATGATCTTCAGCGCCTCGGGCGGCACCTTCAGGATCGACGTGCGCTTGACGAAGTCGAGCACGCCGAGGCCCGAGGAAAAGCGCGCCGAACGGGCCGTCGGCAGCACGTGGTTGGATCCGCCCACATAGTCGCCGATCACTTCCGGCGTATGGTGGCCGATGAACACGGCGCCGGCATTGCGCACCTTGGGCAGCATGGCCTCGGGATCGGCGACGGCCAGTTCCAGATGCTCGGCCGCAATGCGGTTGGCCAGCGGGATGGCGTCGGCGAGATCTTGCACCAGGATCACCGCCCCGAAGTCGCGCCAGGAGTCGCGGGCGATCTCGCCACGCGGCAACACGCTCAGCTGCCGCTCGACGGCCGCTTCCACCGCCTCGGCCAGTTCGGCGCTGTCGGTCACCAGGATGGACTGGGCGGCACGGTCATGCTCGGCCTGGGCGATCAGGTCGGCGGCCAGCCATTCGGCATTGTTGTCCTTGTCGGCGATGATCAGCACCTCGGATGGGCCGGCGATCATGTCGATGCCCACGGTGCCGAACACACGCCGCTTGGCGGCGGCCACATAGGCATTGCCGGGGCCGACGATCTTGGCCACGGGCTTCAGGCTTTCCGTTCCATAGGCGAGCGCGGCGACGGCCTGGGCGCCACCGATGCGCCAGACCTCGTCGACGCCGGCAAGACGCGCGGCCGCCAGCACCAGCGGGTTGACCGCGCCATCGGGCGTCGGCACCACCATCACCAGACGATCGACTCCCGCCACCTTGGCCGGCACCGCGTTCATCAGCACCGACGAGGGATAGCTCGCCGTGCCGCCGGGCACATAGAGGCCGACCGCCTCGATGGCCGTCCAGCGCGAGCCGAGCTCGACGCCGATGGCGTCGGTATAGCGGTCGTCCTTCGGCTTCTGGCGGGCGTGGTGGCTCTCGATGCGGTCGCGCGCCAGCTTCAGCGCGTCCATCACCTTCGGTTCGACGGCGGCCACGGCGGCATCAATCTCCGCTTCGCTGACGCGCAGGCCCTTGGCGCCCGCGTCGAAACGGTCGAGCTTCTGCGTCCACTCGATCAGCGCCGCGTCGCCGCGCTTGCGGATGTCGGCGATGATCTCGGCGGCGCGATTGTCCACATCCTCGGAGACTTCGCGCTTGGTGGTCAGGAAGGCGGCAAAGCGGGTTTCGAAATCGGCATCCCGATCGTCAAGGCGAATGGCCACGGCGTGTCACTCCGGCAGAACACACAACTCCGGCAAAGGCGGGAACCGGTTCTGCGTCCGGAGTTGCGTGACAAAAGACAGAAGGGAGCGCGGCTGGCGCGCTCTTGATCCGCCGCCCTTTATCACGCTTCGGAGTGCGTTGGGATATTTTCCGTCGACCAGGCTGGACCGAGATCGGTCAGGCTCGCCTCGATGCATTCCACATCGAGACGCAAGGAACCGCCCCCGGCGAACTCAAGGAAGACCCACGCCGCCGGCTCGTCCTTCACCTCGACGCGGATGGTCAGCAGGCTGACGACGGCATCGGGCACATCGCGCCGGATATGGGCGGCCTGCACCGCGTTGACGCGGGCAAAGTGCAACAGCGACCGGCGCCGTTCATAAAGGCCGCGCTTGCCGGTCTTCTCCCACACGAAGCGGTTGAGTTCCAGCGTCAGGCGCTTCTCCTGCGGCCGCCAGTGGATGTCCCCCACCTGGCCCACCGCGTCCTGCACATGGGCGGCGATCACCTTGAGATCATCGGCGTCCAGCGCCGCAAGCTTCAGCAAGTCCATCGTCCAACCTCATTTTCTGCTGCTGATGCAGATAGGATGCGACGGGGACGATGGCAAGACGGCACGGCCCATTCTACGGTAAGGTGCTTCACCTTCGCCACAGCCGCAACGAAGGCCGGTGACTGGATGTAGCCGGCAGAGCCGGCGTTTCCTATCACCTCTTGCGCGGGAACCGGACTTCTCGCCCTGAGACGACGTGACGGTCACCCCTGCAGGGAAATAGACACTGGCCCACGCAGCGCCTCGCCTTGGTCACAGGTCCAGCTGGTAGACAACAAACCCGTTGGCCGGGCGGAAGCGATCATAGAGCTTGCGCGCGGTCGTGTTGGTCTCGTGGGTGTGCCAGTAGACGCGGTCCCAGCCGCGCTCGGAGGCGAGGCGCAGCAGATCGTCGATCAGGGCCCTGCCGACCCCGGCGCCACGGGTGTCGGGGTCGACGAACAGGTCTTCGAGATAGCAGATCGGCTGGGTGACCCAGGTGCCCTCGTGCAGCACGCAATTGGCAAAGCCCACCATGCGGTCACCCGCAAAGGCCACACGGCAGAACAGCGGCGACGCCGGATCGAGCAGGCGCTGCCAGGTATGGGCCGTGACGCCTTCCGCAAGCTCGGTCTTGTAGAAGGTGAGATAGCCGGCCCACAGCTGACGCCATTGCCCCTCGTCGGAGGCAACGGCGTCGCGGATCACGAGGTCCATGGTCAATCCTTTGGCGCTCGGAGCGTGTTCCGACCCGACGCAATCGTCAGGTCGTCTCAAAATCGCTCCAGGTTCAATTGCTTGAGCAGCCGCTTTTCGATCACGTTGCTTCAACATGATCGGCGGGTGCACTAGCCGGAGATGCGGGAGATGTCGGCGCCACAGCGCGAGATCTTTTCCTCGAGCCGTTCGAAGCCGCGGTCGAGGTGATAGACGCGGTTGACCGTGGTCTCGCCTTCGGCGGCAAGGCCGGCGATCACCAGTGACACCGAGGCGCGCAGGTCGGTGGCCATGACAGGGGCGCCCTTGAGGCTCTCGACGCCTTCGACGGTCGCCACCTGACCGGACAGCGAGATCCTGGCACCGAAGCGGGCCAGTTCCGCCACGTGCATGAAGCGGTTCTCGAAAATGGTCTCGGTGATGTGCGAGGTGCCCTTGGCGCGGGTCATCAGCGCCATGAACTGCGCCTGCAGGTCGGTGGGGAAGCCCGGGAAGGGATCGGTGGTCACGTCGGCGGCGACGATGCCATGGCCGTTGCGGCGCACGCGGATGCCGGAGTTGGTCTCGGTGATCTCGGCGCCGACCTGGCGCAGCACGTCGAGCGGGTTCTCCAGCAGCGACCCTTCGGCGCCTTCCAGGAGCACGTCGCCACCGGTCATCGCAACCGCCATGGCATAGGTGCCGGTCTCGATGCGATCGGCCACCACGCGATGGCGGGCACCGCGCAGGCGGTCGACGCCGTCGATGGTGATGGTGGAGGTGCCGGCGCCCTGGATATGCGCGCCCATGGCGATCAGGCACTTGGCGAGATCGACGATCTCCGGCTCACGCGCGGCATTCTCGATCACGGTCTGGCCCTTGGCCAGCGTCGCAGCCATCATGATCACGTGGGTGGCGCCGACCGAGACCTTGGGGAAGACGACGCGGTTGCCGACGAGGCCGCCGGGGGCCTTGGCGACCACGTAGCCGCCTTCCACGTCGAGCTGGGCGCCGAGGCGCTCGAGGCCCATCAGGAACAGGTCGACCGGGCGCGTACCGATGGCGCAGCCGCCGGGCAGCGACACCTTGCAGGCATGCATGCGAGCCAGGAGCGGCCCGATCACCCAGAAGGAAGCGCGCATGGTCGACACCAGCTCATAGGGGGCGGTGGTGTCGGTGATCGAGCGGGCGGTCAGCGAAATGGTCTGGCCGGTGAGCAGGTCCTCGCCGATGCGCTTGCCGTTCACGCCATAGTCGACGCCATGGTTGACCAGGATGTTGGTCAGCTGCCGCACGTCGGCCAGGCGGGGGACGTTTTCCAGCGTCAGCGTCTCGTCGGTCAGCAAGCTGGCGATCATGAGCGGCAGCGCGGCATTCTTGGCGCCGGAAATGGGAATGACGCCGTTGAGGCGGTTGCCGCCGATGATCCTGATCTTGTCCATTATCCGTCCTTTGCCCCGGAACGCCGCACGGGCGCCCTATCCTTCGTCTGCCGGCCTCGCAGCCCCGCTGCGACCCGCACCTGTCGCCACAGGCTTAATCAGCGGTTTCCGGCGTTTGTTTGTCGATGACGGGACTCGCCGGCAAACCGACGCGCGAATCAGCCTCGCCGGCCCGGCGCCCGCGCGCCTGGCTCTTGCGCTTGCGCAGATTCTCACGCAGCGCCTCGGCAAGGCGCTTTTCGCGCTCTTTCCGCGCCTTATCGTCCCGCTCGGTATCCGGCATGACCCTTCCCCGAAAAATACGGCCCCTTCCATGCTGCGCTTTTTCGGTGAAGACAAGCGAAAAGCTGGAAATCCGCCCGTTTTCTCCACACCCGCCCCTCGCCGCCCCCAACCCGGCAAAGAAAACTCACGAGAATTTCCGATCTTGGGCTTGCATGCCACGGAGAACTATGGCAGACGTGCGCCCGTTCCGAACGACATCGCCGCAACGCGATCCGGACCGGCCTGCTGTGGTAGCTCAGTGGTAGAGCACTCCCTTGGTAAGGGAGAGGTCGAGAGTTCAATCCTCTCTCACAGCACCATTTTCCGCCATATTCGAGCAGTTGTCCGGGGTTAAAAGCAGCCCTTCCGGGGTGCGCAGCCTTTTGGCATCCCGAATGGCGTTCGCCGTACCGGCGCGCGCGAAAGCACAAATCCAGCCCCTTTACGATGACAGAAATTACCCTCGTTTTCCGGGGAATTCTCGTCATTTCATGGGACGTTCCTCCTTGCCATGCTCCTCCAACGGCAATCGAAGCCGCCGTTAGACAAAAGGAGTGAAGGCAATGGAATGCATGTTCGAATTTCAGGATAAGCACGGCGCGGCTTATGACTGGTCACCTGAGGAGGTGATCTATCTTCTGTCCCAGATTTCCAATTTAACTGCTTCGAGCTTCGTCGGCGATGCTGTTGACGAAAACGCTTTCAATATGGCTGCCAGTGGTGTTCGGCTGGCATTGATGGCTCGGGAAGCCGAAGTCGATATCAATCTGCTGCCGCATGTGTTCAAAGCGCTGAGGGAAATTGCTGCTGATGGGGCGAGGATCGCCTCCTCGACTGAAAATAATACAGACGCCAGTATCGACTACTGGCGTCGCTTCTGTTTCGCCTACAGCATATTTAATCTTGAAAATAAGATTGAGCCAGATGAGTGCGAACCGGCTCCTGCTTCGACGGCGGAGTAGTGGCGTAAGACGCTTGTGCCGCAATATACGCAATACAGGTAAAACGCCCTGCCTCGTGCGGGGCGTTTTCTCTTGGGGCAGAAAATCGTTCAACCACTTTGGTTTCGCTCTATAATTGTGGACGACGGTCAATAACCGTCTGTAAGGGCGTGCGCGGTCCGTGCTAGCTTTCGCTAGAATTCCGACTCAACTTGAATCAGCTCAGCAGCTTAGAGGGAGGCGAATATGGGGTTTACGGACAACCCGATCATCACGTCGCCGTTCGATCCTCCCACGCATCATTATGAACTCGACGACGACGGCCAGCCGACTGGCAAGAAGCTCGCCGGGCGACGCGAGAGTATTCAGGTTGTTCCGGTCCCGGCAGCCCGTCGTCGCGGTCCAAAACAGGCGGAACTTGCACTGTTCGACGAGAACGGGGCCAAGGTCACGTCCAATGCCCTGATCAACGAAATCCGCAAGCACGTCGAACAATGGCGCGCTCTGCCTCCGAGCCAGTGGGGCGTGACGCCAGAGACGCAGCGGCTACTCCTCCATTGGCGCGAGCCGACCCGTGCCCGGCGGCTGTTCTTTTGTCAGCGCGAGGCCGTCGAGACGCTGATCTATCTGACCGAGGTCGCGCCGAACCGTTTCCGCAAACAGCTTCAGGACGCCAACGCCGAGGCCAACCCCGGCCTCTATCGTCTCGCCGCCAAGATGGCGACCGGCTCGGGCAAGACGACGGTCATGGGGATGATCATCGCGTGGCACGCGGTCAACAAGGCGCGGCGACCGAATTCCAAGACGTTTTCCGACGCCTTCCTGATCGTCGCGCCCGGAATCACCATCCGTGACCGGCTGCGTGTCCTGATCCCGTCCGACCCCGAGAACATCTACGAGGCGCTGAACCTCGTCCCGACTGATCTGATCGACGGCATCCGCAAGGCGCGGATCGTCATCACCAACTACCACGCCTTTATGCTCAGAGAGAAAGAGCAGGTCTCGAAACTCAACCGCCAGATCCTCGGCGGACGGGACGGCGAGAAGTCCTTCACCGAGACGGAAGGCGAGATGGTCGCGCGCGTCGGCGGAACCGACCTGATGGGCCGCAAGAACATCATCGTCCTGAACGACGAGGCACATCACTGTTACCGCCACAAGGTCGGCGACGAAGAGGGCAACGGCGAAGCCCTGACAGCCGAGGACAAGGAAGAGGCAAAGCGCAACGAGGAAGCCGCGCGGGTCTGGATCAGCGGTATCGAAGCATTCCAGCGCAGGCTCAGCGTGCAGGCCGTCTACGACGTCTCGGCAACCCCCTTCTTCCTCAAGGGCTCCGGCTATCCGGAAGGCACCCTGTTCCCATGGGTGACGTCCGATTTCGGCCTGCTCGACGCTATCGAGAGCGGCATCGTCAAGGTGCCGCGCCTGCCGGTGCTCGACGACTCCATTCAGGGCGAGTTGCCGAAGTTCCGCGATGTGTACCGGCACGTCGCCAAGGACCTGCCGAAGAAGGGGCGCGGCAAGCAATCGAAGGCGCTGATGGACCCGCAGCGCTTGCCCGCCCTGCTGCTTCAGGCGACCGAAGCCCTCTATGATCACTACAAGGCGACCTATGCCGCATGGGAAGCCGAACCCGAACTCGGTCGCCCGCCGGTCTTCATCGTCGTGTGCAACAACACCGCGACATCGAAGCTGATCGCCGACTGGATTTCCGGCTACGAGGTAACGGAAGGCGAAGGCGCGAAGGCACAGACCCGGCTGGTGCCCGGCAAGCTGCCGCTCTTCTCTAATGTCGACGGCCGTGGCGAATGGCTGGGACGGCGGCGGACGCTGCTGATCGACAGCGAACAGCTCGATTCCGGCGAGGCGCTGTCGGAGGACTTCCGCAAGCTCGCGGCTGGCGAGTTGGCCGCCTTCAAGAAAGAACTGCGCATCCGCAACGACCCGCGCGACATCGACAAACTGACCGATGCCGACATCCTGCGCGAGGTGATGAACACGGTCGGGCGTCCGGGCAAGCTCGGCGCGGACATCCGCTGCGTGGTGTCCGTTTCCATGCTGACCGAGGGGTGGGACGCCAACACCGTCACCCACATCATGGGCGTGCGCGCCTTCGGCACGCAGTTGCTCTGCGAGCAAGTGGTAGGGCGCGGCCTCCGACGCGTGTCCTACGAGATCGATCCGGCCACCGGCTTCTTCCCCGTCGAATATGCCGACGTCCTCGGCGTGCCCTTCACCTTCGCCCAGCAGGGCAAGAACGTCGCGCCGAAGCCGCCGCCGAAGGTGACGCGCATCCGCGCCTTGGAGGACCGGGCGGCACGTGAAATCCGCTTCCCCAATGTCGAGGGCTACCGCATCGTCTTCCCGCGCAAACTGCTGAAGCCGGTTTTCACCAACGACAGCAAGATGACGATCACCTCGGACGACTTGCCTGTCGTGACCGAAGTCGAGCCGCTGATCGGCGAAGGCTTCACGCTGGACCTGCGCACCCATGCCGACCAGCTTCGGTTGAAGACGGTGGTGTTCGACGTCGCCGGTCTCCTGCTGCGCACCTATTTCAAGGACGAAGACGGCGCGCTTCAGGTCTGGCGCTATCCCGAACTCACGCGGATCACCGAGCGGTGGTTCACCGAGTGCCTGACCTGCGCCGGGGACACGCGACCGCAATTCCTGAAATGGCGCTCGCTGGCCGTCCGCGCGGCCGAGAAAATCTATCGCGCCTTGGCGCCGTCGCTGTCCGGCCCGCCGGACGGGTCAAGTGGCGCGCTGCTGCCGATCCTCAATGCCTATAATCCGGAAGGCACGACGCGGCACGTCGATTTCAACACCTCCAAGACGACGCTGTTCGCGACCAAAGCCGACAAGTGCCACCTCAACTATGTGGTCTACGATCAGGATTGGGAGGTGGGGTTGGCCGAGCGGCTGGAAGGCATGGGCGAGGTCGTCGCCTATGCCAAGAACCACAATCTCGGCTTCGAGGTGCCCTACGAGTTCGGCGGCGAGACCCGTCGGTATAGGCCCGATTACGTCGTGCGGATCGACGACGGCGGGGCCGGACCGCTCAATCTGGTGATCGAGGTCAAGGGCCAGCGCGACGAGCAGGACGCCGCCAAGGCCGAGACCATGCGCAATGTCTGGGTGCCCGCCGTCAACAATGCGGGGCGGCATGGGCGCTGGGCCTTCCTGGAGCTGAAGAGCGCGCCCTACGACGCGGCGGCGATCATCCGGGATGCGGTGTTTCCCAAGATGGCGGCGGAGTGAACCATGCTCGCGCGTTTCGACAGTATTATCCGGGCAATCGTACACAAGATCGCGCTTGAAGAGACGCAGCTTTGTCAGCGGATCGGAACGAGCATTCATGATGAGGACGACTTCACGTCCCGCCTTGCCGACAGAATAGAGAACGCGATCGATGGCGTCATCGATTCCGGCTATCGATGGAATGTTGTGACAAGAAAGCTCCCGTGGAGAGGTTCTTCATCGGAGGAAAAGCAGTATGGCGCAGACTTGATGATTGTCTTGTCCGTCAACTCTCCGGACTTCTCCGTTTCCAAGGGTGTTCTGGTTCAGGCGAAGATATTGCAGAATGTTCGCGAGCTTATGACCAACTTCATGTACCCAACTTTCACGTTGGATAATCATCTTCGGGGCCAAATTCAGAATATGCTGCAAATCACACCAGAATCGTTTGTCTGGGTCTACGCGGAACCGGGTGTCAGGGTGATGCGCGCCGGAACGTTGGCCGGATGTGGAAACCATAGAACCGTCTTGGAAGTCGAGAACCGTTCACTCGCCAATTTCATGGGCCAGTTCTTGAGTTGTTGGCACGGAGACTATCGATTTGCGGCGGCAGACAAAAACAGTCTGGAGACCGTTGCCCGCGAGTACAACGCCAAACGAGCGGTTTTGATTTCTGCGACAAGCGACCGTGACAGCGGTCGAGAGTGAGATATTCCATGGCCAAGCCTCCCACCCCTACCGACGTCGACAACTACCGCCATGAGGCGGCGAAGCGGATCAACATCCCGACCGCCGAGAATCAGGCTTTGGTGCCGGACGACGACAAGGCGCTGAAGGTGTTGCGCTATCCGCGCAATCCCGATCTGGACCCTCAGCTGGTCTGGCGCGGCAAGGATGCCGAAGATAGCGCACCGTTGGAGGTGGCCGCGCCGCCGATCTACATTCAGGAGAAGATCCATCCTCAGGTGTTGATCGAGAACTTGCGCCGCCAATCCCGCGAACGCAGGTCGGGCGACGCGTCACAGTTTGATTTCTTTCACGACTTCAATGGCCTACCGGAGGGCTGGATTGAAGACGCTGCGGCAAGCTACTACCAGACGAAGGACGCTGGCAGAACCGGATGATCCTCGGCGACAGTCTGCTCGTCATGGGCAGTCTGGCCGAGCGCGAGGCGCTGCGCGGCAAGGTGCAGTGCATCTATTTTGACCCGCCCTATGGCATCAAGTTCAATTCCAACTGGCAGCCCTCGACCAAGAGCCGTGACGTCAAGGACGGCAAGGAGGACAGCGTCTCTCGTGAGCCCGAAGTCGTGCGGGCGTTCCGGGATACGTGGAAGGATGGAATACACTCATATTTGAGCTACTTGCGAGATAGGTTGATCGTTGCGCGCGATCTCTTGAGCGAAAGCGGAAGCATTTTTGTACAGATTGGTGACGAAAACATTCACATCGTCCGATCACTTCTTGATGAGGTATTTGGAGCAACAAACTCTCTTGCTCAAATTACAATTGCAAAAACCAGCAGTCAAACGCAAGACTACATGCCAAATGTATCCGATTACGTACTTTGGTATTCGAAAAGAAAAGAAGCGGCAAAGTATCGACCCATTTGGAAGGACAAAGGCGGAGATCAGGCTGGATTTTCAGAATACAACAGATTGCTGTTGCCCGACCTCGGAAAGCGAACTTTGAAGGCGACAGATGCTGGCAGTCCACTCCCAGAGGGGACAAAGCTCTATCGTCAAGACAATCTTACCAGCCAAGGCATGGGACGAGAGAAAGGCGAAGGCGCAGCGTCATGGTTTGCTGTGTCCGTTGAAGGGCGCACATTTACTCCCAGCATGCAAAACCGTTGGAAGACCAACGAAAGCGGGATGAGGCGCCTTGGCGCTGCGGCTCGGCTGGAACCAAGAGGAACTAGTCTGAGCTATGTGAGATTTGTTGACGATTTCCCAGTGGTCCCCATTAACAATATTTGGCTTGATGTTAAATTTTCAAGCAGATCTGAAGACAAGACCTATGTTGTTCAAACTTCAATAAAAACCATTGAACGTTGCATCCTCATGACCACCGATCCCGGCGATTTGGTTCTGGATCCGACCTGCGGATCCGGCACGACGGCCCATGTTGCCGAAAACTGGGGTCGTCGCTGGATCACCATCGACACGTCCCGTGTGGCGCTGACGCTGGCACGTGCCCGGCTGATGGGGGCGAAGTTCGACTATTTCCATCTCGCCGACAGCAAGGACGGCGCGTTGGAAGAAGGCAAGCTGTCGGGTAAACCTCCGGCGGAAGGGCCGTTCATCGGCGACATCCGTCACGGCTTCGTTTACAAGCGCGCACCGCACGTCACGCTGAAGTCGATCGCCAACAATGCGGAAATCGACGTGATCTGGGAACGCTACGAAGCCCAGATGGCCCCGTGCCTCGGCAGGCTCAATGCCGAACTCGGCACGAAATGGGAAGAGTGGCAGGTGCCGCGCGAGGCGGGCAAGGGCTGGTCGGTCCGCGCCAATCTCGAACATGCCGCATGGTGGGATCTGCGCCGCGCCCGGCAGAAGGAGATCGACGACAGCATCGCCCGCAATGCCGACGTCGAATATCTCTACGATCAGCCGATCAAGGCCAAGGGCATCGTCCGCGTCTCCGGCCCCTTCACCGTCGAAAGCCTCAGCCCGCACCGCGTGCTGCCCTTGGGCGAAGACCCGTTCCTCGCCGAACTGTTGGAAGGCGACGACGA
The DNA here is from genome assembly GCF_021864535.1 of Oryzibacter oryziterrae. GTDB lineage: Bacteria > Pseudomonadota > Alphaproteobacteria > Rhizobiales > Pleomorphomonadaceae > Pleomorphomonas > Pleomorphomonas oryziterrae. The sequence goes on along the minus strand of NZ_JAKJIC010000002.1, from coordinate 188,498 downwards.
CGCCCACACCGAAGCGCTGAAGGAGGCGACGTCCGCCGAGCCGTCCAGCGACTTCGCGCAGGTCGTCTACGACAACCTGATGGCGTCGGGCGTGCAAAACACAAAGAAGGGCGAGGCCATCAAGTTCGAATGGCTGAAGCCGCGCGTCTCCCGCTCCGGTCTGGTGCCATTCGAAGGGCGCTACGCCGAGAACGGCGAATTGAAGCGCGCCGCGATCTGCATCGGCCCGGAATATGACACGGTCGGCTACGACCTCGTGAAGAAGGCCGCGCGCGAAGCGGCGGACCTCTACGACACGCTGATCGTCTGCGGCTTCGCCTTCGCCCCAGAGGTGGACGAGACGCGGCTGAACTTCGGCTCGCTGACCGTCTTGAAGGCGCGCATGAACCAGGACCTGCGCATGGGCGACAAGCTCAAGGCGACCGGCGCGGGCAACCTCTTCGTCATCTTCGGCGAACCGGACTTGCGCGTGGTGAAGGCCGACGGCGACCTAATCCGCGTCGAGATCAGGGGCATGGACATCTTCGATCCAACGACGGGCGAAGTCCGTTCCTCCGGCGGCAGCGAACTGAAGAACGACGTCGCCGCCTGGTTCATCGACGACGACTATGACGAGGAGAGCTTCTTCGTCCGCCAAGCCTATTTCGTCGGCCAAGACCCCTACGACAGCCTGAAGCGCGCCCTGAAGGCCGAAATCGACGAAACCGCATGGGACGAGATGAACGCCACCATCTCCCGCCCCTTCCCGCGCCCGAAGTCGGGCCGCATCTGCGTGAAGGTGATCAACCATTTCGGCGACGAAGTGCAGAAGGTGTTCGAGGTGTAGACCATGGCCAAGCGCAGCATCACCGATACGGAAATCGGCCTGATAAAGGCGATGCTTGCGCGCGGGATGGCCAACGACAAGGTTCACTTCTATTTTAATCGCCCTGATCGTCTGATCAGCTCAGGGCGGATTACCCAAATCAAGCAAAGAAAATATGGTGGCGAGGTCGCCGCCGCATCGGATCCTGATCTGGATGCGTTTATCGCTGCTGCTGCCGAGGGTGGAACCGCCGGAGGGGGGGCCGTTTCAACGCCAAAGACTGAAGAGCTAAAGGGACCACTTCACCCGGAAGTAATAGCCGCACATTTCACCCAAGATGAAGGTGGCACTTGGCGTCTGGGCTGTGGTGAAACGGATGAGCATGAATGCAAGGGGAACTTTGGTTTTAAACATTGGCACGAGTGGATGCGCGCCATTGCTGCACTCGCCAACAATCGCGGCGGATATATATTTTTCGGTGTGCATGACAAACACGAGCCCGCAGTTGGTGAAGACGACAAAAGCTATTCGGTCATCGGATTGCAGAGCGGTGAGTTCGCGAAGGCTGATCCGTCCGATTTCTCCAAGCTCACGAAATCGTATCTCGATCCAACCCCAACGGTGCGAACAACGACTATTTCAATAGGTTCCGAGACCATCGGCGTGATGTACGTTGAGCAACATCCAGGGCGACCGGTCATTGCGCGAAGCGGGGATGGAAAGACGATCAAGGAGGGAGATATCTTCTTCCGGTATCCGGGCCGTAGCGAGCGGATCAAGTACAGCGATCTTCGGGCCATGCTGGACGCGCGCGATGCATCAACTCGACGAGATATTCTCCCTTTGGTTGAACGGCTGCTCGCGCTTGGCCCAGAGCGCGCACTGATCGCAGATCTCGACAAAGGTATTCTGAACGATGGGAAACGATCAATCGTCATTGACCCTGCATTGCTTGATCAAATCAAGTTCATTCGTGAAGGCGAATTCGACGAAAAGGTGGGTGCGCCTGCGTTGCGACTTATTGGAGATGTGACTGCAGACGGGAAGGCTGTCGATAGCAAGATAGTTCGTGCCAATATAACCCCCGACGCAGTTCTTCGAAATTTTTTGACTAGCGAGAAAGTCGAACAGCCTCTTCAGTACCTTGCAAACTCTGCGAACTCAAACCGCGAATGGCAGCCGATCTGGTACTATTTACATCATGCGAACATCCCCATCGACGCGGCCATAGAGCACTTGCAGAAAGAGGTTGCCAGCCATCCGTCACATCGGGACGGTGCAATTGCTCGGCTCAGCGGGAAGCGCAGCGCATATAATGTCAATAATGGCAAACCCAAGCAATTAATCAAGGAATTCGGCAGCGGGATTATAGATGAGCCTACGGATGATTCCGAGGCGCATAAGTTCGCTCTTGCCGTTCAAGGCTTGCCTGATGAACAGAAGAACCTCGAAAATTTCCCGAATATTCTATTAAAATGCTACGAACGCGCCACGTCGCAAACATCCGCTCATAAAAACCTCAAAAGTGCAGTTTTTCGTGCAGCCTGTCGCCTCGACGAGCTTCTGTACCGAAAAGAGTCACAAGCCGTTTAGCTGCGTGGCCCTATTGGAAATACTGGCGTAATTGGCCGACATGACATTTGCAATGTTGCCGGCGCATTGCCCACCCCTCTACCGCTGCCCGCGCGCTGATCCCCTTCGCCATATCGACGGCCACCACGTCACGGGCGACCTGCCGAAGCCCATCGGAGAGGTGTAGGCGGGCAATCAGTCGATCGGCCTCGGGATCGTAGCGGGCGGGTTCACCATCGATCAGGAGCGTTTGGTGGCCGGGCGGACCGGTAAAGGCGACGCGGGGACTTTCGGCCCGCGCTATGCCCGTCGTCAACAGCGCGGTCAGCAGGGCGGCGAACGGCAGGGCGGGACAGCCCGACCTACAGGCGAACCGCGCTCGCCAGCCCTGCGCCATCGCTGCCAGCCGGAAAGCGATCATCCGAGACGCCTCCGCAACTCGCACCGGACCCGCCGCCATCTCCCTTGTTCTGCGGTATGGCTGCGGAACCAAGCGGCGTGCTCTTCCATGAAGGCCCATTCTTGCGGGTCGTCGGGGTGGTCACGCATGACCTGGTCGGCGATCCGGGCGATTTCCGCACGCGGGATCAGCATCGGCGCGATGTTGAATTCCCAGACCGACCAGCCGATGCCCAGAACGATCGGCGCAGCACCGAGGATGATGGCGATCCAGCCGAGGATGTGCTTTGCGGTTTCCATGATGGCCCGAAGTCGCCGGTGCCCGGCGCGATCTCAAGAATGGTGGATCGGGCGGTGCTGGTCTTCGTCGGCGCTTGCAACGAGCGTCACGAGGTCCAATCCTCTCCAGATTGGACTTGTAGACTATAGTCAACATGCAGGTTCGTAAACCAAAAAGAGACTCATAGTCCGTGGACGATTAGTCCACATCACGGCTCGTTCAGGGAATGAGCAGTGAAGCGAGCATCACCAAGATCGTCGGGGAAAACGTGCGCCGGGCGCGCGAGGCCATCGGCCTGTCGCAAGAGGAATTGGGCGACAAAGCCGGGATTGACCGCACCTATGTCTCGGGCGTCGAGAGGGGCGTGCGCAACCCCACCGTCAAGGTGCTGGCCCGGCTTGCTGATGCCTTGGGCGTTCCGCCCGCTCAGCTCTTGGCGCGCGGCGAAGGTGCCGCCCAAGGCGGTGAATCCCGGCGCAGCGGCTCTTCGTCCTGAGCCACGAAGGCGCGGAAGAAGTTGTAGAACTGCCGGAGCCGGGGATCATAGCGATAGATGTTCATCGGCTCGCCATGCCGCAGCGCGTCGAAATAGAACTTGTTGGTGCTGCCCATGGGCACGCGCAGATGGCCGAACATGGCGGCCAGCTTGTCCATCTCGACTTCGAATTCCTTCGACGTGCGCGACAGGGTCGGCAGGTCAGGCCACCGGTCCTTGCAGGCGATGCGCGCCCGCGCGATGGCCGCCAGCGCGGCGGATTGGTATCGCTTGGGCAACGCCATCAGGCGCTCAAGCGCGGTCTTTCCGGTCATCGTCGTGGCCTCCGGGGGCTGAGGGCGAAAACTTCGCCAGCCAGTCGGACGGTTCCAGCGTGCCGGACACCACGAGCACCCCGGCGGTACCGGAATGTTCGAGCTTGGCGGCAACCCGCTCCGAATAGCGTTCGGGCGCATGGGCACGAAGGGCGATTTCAAGCAGCCGGTCGGACTTGACCGTTTCGTGCCCAACAAGCTCACCTCGCTGGAACACCGGGCGCTGAAGCCCATCGAAGACGCGCATATGCAGCTCGGCTTCAAGGGCGGCGGCATAGCGGTCAAGGGCGGCTTCCCACGCCTCGTCAAAGTCCACGTCCCGGTCCTTGAGCTTGTAGACGGCGACCCGCGTCACGCCGATCGCGTCTGCCGCCGCCGTCACGTTGCCACACGCGGCCAGATGGGCGAGGAAGGCATCACGCCGTTCCGCCGTCAGTCGGGTGTAGGAGTGCCAGGGCGTCTTCATGCCCCTGATTCTACGCTTTATACGATGCTCGCGCGCGCGGCATTTGTTGTTTATCTATAACGCAACCGAAAATCATTGTAGTCTTTCAAGTGAGCCAGATCGCTCATGACTCTGCCTTGTGATCACTGCAATGGAGGGCGGCTGGCATCTTCTGAAGGAAGCGGCCATGTCACTAAAAGACACGATACGGGTAGTTCAATCAGGTCGGAGGCGGATCAAATTATTCGTTGATTTTTGGAATGTAATGATTAACGCGAGGAAGCTATGCAAGAATTTCGATATAGATGTTCGATGGGACGCCTTATCAGAATTGCTCGTTAGCTCAACGCGGCTCGGACATTTCGATGATACAATCGGCGAGTTGGCTGGCTGCTACGTTTTTGGATCTGTTTCAAATTCAAATCCGAAAGAAAAAGAATTTGTTGATCGTGTTTTAGATCAGTATGGGGCAATTTCTGGGCTGTTCTTCAATTTCGCGCCGCGTGTTCCGAAGCAATCATCCACTACATGCCCTCAGTGCAGCAACAAATTCAAAACTTTCTCCGAGAGCGGCGTTGACGTGCTTCTCTCAGTCGAGATGATTAAACATGCCACAATGCGCGAACATGAGTATTTAGGGCTAATTTCCAGCGATCGCGATTTTATTCCGCTTCTCTCCTATCTGAAAGATCAGGGTCAGAGGGTAATTCATGTTTCTACAGGCCGACCGGATAGAGATATGCGCTCTGTTACATGGTCTCAAATCGACCTTTCCGATTTTTATCCGTCTATATGCAGAATTCGGCATGACGGTTGCATTGTTCTGACATCGCCATGCGTAAAGGATAGACTCGATGAACTCTTATCAGCTTCATCTGTCGATAGCCGGAGCCTTAGAATATTAGATATCACAAATAGTAGTGAGATTTGCGACAAAGATCTTGACTTCATTCTAAAGAACAAAAACATTTACTGGAAAATGGTAGACGATGAAGATGGTCGCACCAGATATTCACATTCTTCGCTATCTGACAGTATCGATGGTTTCCGCAAGCTTTTGGCGGATGGAGACATTGAGGGAAACCTCCCTTATGTTTTAAGAGAAGGTGAGACCGAGTTGTACTACTCTGGTGAATCGTCGTTTCGCTGGATACAGATGGCTGGTCAAGATGCAGATCGCAGGTGGCCTAAATTGTTTAGGCCATCACTGGACTGATCTTGCTTCTTTCCCTTCCGCAAGACGGTTGAACACCACACTCTTCCCGATCCCCAATTCCCGCGCGATCCGATCCATGCCCATGCCGGACTGCCGCAAGTCCCTGATGCGGGTGATCACCTCGGGGCTGGTTGACGGACGGCCCAGCCGCTTGCCTTGGGCCTTCGCCCGGTCAAGCCCCGCCTTGGTCCGTTCGATCAGCATCGACCGCTCGAATTCGGCGAAGACGCCCGCCATGCCGAAGAGGGCGCGCCCGGCGGGCGTGGTCGTGTCGACGCCCTGTTGGTCAAGATAGAGGTCGACGCCCGTCGCCTTCAGCGTTTCGAAGCATTCCAGCAGCTCCCGCAAGGAGCGGCCCAGCCGCGATACGTCCCACGCCAGCACCACGTCGAATTGCCGCCGGGTGGCGTCGGCCAGCATCCGGCTATAGGCGTCGCGCTTGGCCTTGCCCGCCGCGCCCGAGACGGTTTCCTCGTAAACCTGCACCACCTCCCATCCGGCCTTGGCGGCGACCTCACGGAGGCGCTGAAGCTGATTGTCGGTGATCTGACGGTCGGTGCTGACCCGGCTGAAGATGGCGGCGCGGCGCATGATGAACTCTCCCTTCCTGATGGCGGGGATAATAAGTTCACTTTTTGTTCTCGTCTACCGAAATCCACCCGAGAAACGTTCGTTTTCCGGGTGGATTCAACGGGTTGGAAAAAGCGCCAGATTTTTTGGGGTGCAGCGTCGGCATTTTCGAGGGGGTTTTCCGGGTGGTCGTCACCGGGGTAGAACCTGCCATGAGCACAGGCGACCAGACATGAGCGATACCAGCCCCGACACCGCCACCCGAGAAGCCGTTGAAGCCTTCCTCGCCGTCGCCCGGCAGAGTTTCCCCATCCGCCGCGCGGTTCTGTTTGGAAGCCGCGCGCCGTGACCACCGAGCCGACAGCGACGCCGACCTTGCTGTCTTCCTGTCCGGCGATGCCGGGCCGCTCGTCAAGACCAAGCTGGCGATGGCCGACATCGCCTATGACATCTTGTTGGAGAACGGCGTTTTGATCCAGCCTTGGCCCATCTGGGAGAGCGAATGGCAGAGGCCGGACGGCTATCCCAACCCCGCCCTGCTGGCCTCCATCCGCCGGGATGGCGTGCCGATGTGATGCCGAGGGGCGACGCGCGCCATGCGCCAGCCCACAAGGACACCCCCACCCCCAACTTCCGGAAAACACAGCCGGTGTTCACCCCTCGCCGGACGGCGCGGGCACATTTGCATTTCCGGTTCCACAGGCTCGGGGAATGTCGGGGGCTTCGAGGGGTTCAAGGGGTTCTCTATGGGCTACGCGAGACAGCGGCGCGCGCCGACGACGACGGACGGCGCGGCGAGTACGGCGGCGGCAGGCCGAAACGAATCCCGGAAACCCCGAGAACCCCGTCACAGCTTCAATTCGGTCTGCCTCGGGGCTTCGCTCTGGGTCTGATCCTTCAGCCGGTAGCGCGCGCCCTGCTTGGGGTCGGGTAACTGTTCGATGCAGAGGCCATTCAGCCAGCGCCCGTTGATCGCCTTCAGATAATGGCCGAGCCGCTTCGCGTTCGGACCCATCGGGCAGATGCTGGCGACGGCCTCGCCCAAGGCTTTCAAACCGCCGCTTCGCATCGTGCGTTCGATGACTTCCGCCGCCCGCACCACGGTTCCGGCGCCGATCGTCTCGCGCCATGCTTCCAGAAGGTCGCCGTGCTCATCGCGGGCCAGATCGCGCTGGGCGACGAAGGTGCGGGAGAGGCACGGATCGGCCTCGTCGAGCCAGACCAGCGCGCCGCGCACCAGTTCGGACCACGGCTCGAACCGACCGAAGGGCTTCAGCTCGGACAAGCCGGGACGCCCGGCGACGTGGAAGGCGCGAAGGATGGTCAGGCCGGCGACGGCGAGGGCGGGACGCCGGGCGCGAACGTCTTTACGGAGGTCTCCGGTGAATGTCCGCGTCTCGGGAGCTTCGACGCCGGCATCGATCCGCGAGACGATGGCGCGGGTCGACATGTCGCCCTTGAAGGCGAGGTTGTTGCCGGTGGCGATGATCAGCACGTTGGTCGCAACCTGCACCTGTCTGCTCTGGCCCAACATGCGCGACTGCCAATGCTCCTGCGTCAGGATCGACGCGAAGGCATCGCCGGAAATCGGTCGCTCGACATTGTCGAGTACGAAAATCGGCTCACCCGGCATCAGGAGGGCGAGAAGGCGCTTTTCGTCTTCCTCTTCGTTCTTGCCCTGAGAGACGACCGTGGCCGAGCGCCCGGTGGCGATGATGCTGACGACATCGGCAAGCAGCGACTTGCCGGTCGCCATGGTCGGCGCGGTGAAGGCGTGCAGCGGCGCGCTGCGCAGCGCCCGGCGGCAAAGCGCCGTCAGCATCGCCGACAGCGCCACCGAGCGCGACGAACTCGCGCCCGGTCCAATCTCGGGCTCGACGACGAAGGGAAAACCCGTGATCGGCTCTTTCAGCAACGCCAATGCCGCGAGCGCATCGTCTCGCGTCGGGTTGTCGGGCACCGGCGGGAAGGCAGTGCCGCCGAAGTCGAGATAGAAGCCGGACGTCTGATCATAGCCTTCGGTCTGGATGACGGAGCCATCCGGACACAAGGTCAGCGCTTCGACGACAGCGCGAAGCGGATGGAAGGTCCATTTGTCCGAACGGGCTTGCAGATGCTTGGCGTGGGCGAGCGTCGGCACCGAAACGCTCGCATCGCCGTCGTCGTCCTTCGGGCGGCGGAAGTCGATGTTCTCGATCATGTATTCGCGCAAGCGATGATCGGTGATGTCCTTGATGATCAGCGCCCCCGGCGCAGCGCCGTCTCGGGTCGCGGTGTGCCCGTCACGGCGTTCGACGTGCACCAGTCGGCCCGCCATCTGGTAGAGCCGAGCGTCCATCGCCAACAGTCCGGCCTCTACCTCGTCGAGCACGCGGGGCAGTTCGCTTTCGGTCAACATGACGGTGGGGCGATTGCTACGGTGGCCGCCGTTTGCCTCCTCGTGCGCACGCCGGATCTGGCGCGCCGCATAATCCGCCGCCTTGCCCTTCTTCTCCAGAACCGACGCGCTGATCAGGAACCGAGGGTCCATGATGATCGCCGCGATGACGTCGTCGTCAACACGAGTCCGAACCAGCTCGCAGCAGACGCCGAAAAGCCATTCCGAGCGTGACGGCAAACGGTTCGGCGCGTCGGGATCATGGCCGTGAAGAATGACCACCTTCGTCTGATCCGAGACGGTATTGGGCAACCCGTCCAAGTCAACCGGCCCGACCAGTATGCGCGGCGTTGTCACGGTGACGGCGGGCGTAGTCGCCACAGATCGGCGAAGCGGGGCGGCAACGAACCGGGACAACGGATAACGGCGGTCCCAGTCAACGCTGAACAGCGACGCCAGCACCGGCACACGGCCCTTCTCGCGTTTCTTCGCGTCCGGCAGGTTGATCGTGCCCGGAAGGCGCATGATGCGGTCGATGTTGTGGCAATGGTCTGCCGTGAGCTTCAGGGCGATGTGCTGGCTATACCGCTCCAACTCAACCGCGCGCTCTTCCAGTCCATCGACGGGCTGTTCTTCGTCGAGCAACCAGAAGCCTTGAAAGCCGTTGCCACTGTCGATGACGATTGAAGCTGGCGGATCGAAGTTCTGAAGCACGCGCACGGCGCGCGCCCGTTCCTCGGCAAACTCTTCGCCGACGCGGGGATCAATATCGACATGCAGCGCCTTCAGCGCCCGAATATCGGTCTTCTTGGCCTTCTTGCCCTTGCCGCTCAGGGCCACAAGGCAGGGATTGACTGTGAAATAGAGGTTCGCTTTACCGCTGAGCCCTTCAAGCCATGACCGAATTTCGTCGGGCTGCGAGCGGGGGCGGAAGGTTCGCAAACCGATGCCACCGCGATCCGGCACGATCGCCGTCAATACGATCGGGTCGTCGCCGGAATAGGCATCGAGAAACGCGATGGTCTGGTCAAAATCGGGAAGCAGCATATCGGACATGATCGCCCCCGTCACGCGCGGCAACGGGTGGCAGCCTGTTCGGCGATCCAGCCGTCGATTTCAGCGGCGAGCCAAGCAACGCGCTGTTCCGCGAGGCGGACTTGACGGGGGAACTTGCCCGCGCGGACCATTTTGTAGATGGTCGGCTTGCTGAGCCGGGTCGCCGCGACGACTTCGCGGATGGTCAGGAGTTTGTGCGGCGCGTTCATTACTGCCTCGCTCCAAGAGAAATCGAAAGGAACGGGGCGACGCTAGTTAAGACCTGTGGCTTTAGGTAGAACGCGAATTATCGGGATTTTCTGGATATTTCACGAATCTCTCGCAAGTGACGGGCGACCTTTTCGGTCGCTGTGGCTGTCCGCTTGTCGTGCTGTGACGGCGTGTCTCGTTTCAGGGGATATTTCTCGGGGTTCAGACCGAGCAGGATGGGAGCGCAGAACTCGCAAAACAATCGTGTCTGACTTTTATGCTTTGGACTTTCTGTCATCACATCGGGTGCGGGCTTGAAGGGGACGGTCCCATGCGATTGCTCCCAAATTTCGAGCAATGCCTGTACCGCAGCCCGCTCGGCAATATCCCGACCAGAAAAATTGCCCGTTCGTCCAGCGAGGGTTTCAAGTGTCGCGTCGATGAAGACGTTCAACGGGAATGACGACAGTATTTCGCTGTCTTCTTCCTGCGGATCGATGCGCTCGAAAGGATCGAAGTTGAATTTTGTGCCAATGGACATCAGCGCTTCATGGGCGACGAAAGCCTTGATTTCATCGGGGACACCTTCCCACAGGCGCGCAATGCGTTTCAATGACTCCTTGGCCTTCTGGCGTCTTTCGCGATCCTCTAGCTCTTGCGTCGGAGCCTCAGCGCTCAATTCGGTTTTCGAAATCGTCGCCAGCCGTGAACGGCCAACCTGTTCTTCCTCCAAATGGCGCGCCCGGACATAGACGTCACGGACGTAGCTGAACTGTTCAGGCGTCAATTCCACGGTGGTTCCCTTCCGCGCGTGAAAGATCTTGCGCCGCCTGCATGTTGATCCAGAATTCGGCGCTCGTTCCAAAATAGCGCCCGAGACGGATCGCCGTATCGGCATCGACCCCACGCCGTTCCCGTCGCACTGCCGCGACACGATAGCGGCTCACGCCGAGCGCGGCGGCAAGCGCCCGGTCGCTGATGCCGAGCGGCTTCATGAACTCCTCGCGGAGAACTTCGCCGGGATGGGTTGTTACGCGCACCATGATGCCTGAACTCAAAAACCGACCAATTTGCCGGACTATACCAAAACCGATATAAACATCCAATCAGACCCGACACCGTTACAGACGGAGGTATCGCCATGGAACGCCAGACCTTCGCCAACGTGTGGGACGCGATCGAAGATGCGCCGAGTGAGGCGGCCAACATGACGATGCGCTCCGATCTGCTCATCGCCCTTCGCAACACTGTGGAGGGCTGGAACCTGACGCAGGCCGAAGCGGCGCGGCGGCTCGGGGTGACACAACCGCGCCTCAACGATCTGCTGCGCGGGCGGATCGCCAATTTCAGCCTCGACGCCCTCATCAACCTTGCGCGGCAGGCCGGGCTTTCCGTCCGGTTGGAGATCGACGCGGCGGCTTGATCACCCCGCCTTCGGCGTTCAGGTCCCACAACGCGCCCCACTTCTCCAGCGCGGCGCGCTTCTCGTCCAGATAGCTGTAACGGTTGTAGGTTCCCGCGACGCCCGGAATGACGTGGCCGAGAACCCGTTCAATGTGCTCCTGGGCGATGCCGAGCCGGGCCATTTCGGTGGCGACGGTGCGGCGGATGTCATGGATGGTCCAATCCGTGACGCCCGAGAGCTTGTCCATGCGCTGCTTGGCCTTGCTGAAGCCGCTGACCGGCTTGTGGCCGGCGCTGGTCGTGAACAGATAGTCGTCGATGGTGAAATGCGGCAGCGCGTCGATGATGGTCTGCATGGCCGCCGTGAAGGGCACCACCTGCGGGCGCTTGGTCTTGTAGAAGTCGCTCGGGATTTCCAGCGCGGCGATATCGGCCCGCACCCATGACCAGCGCGCCTCAGCGATTTCGGTCTTGCGCTGGCCGGTCAGGATCAGCAGGCGGAAGATCGGCCCGAACGGATAGCCCATTAGCGGCGCGGCCTGCCAGATCGCCGAAAGCTCCGCCATGGTCAGCGTGCGTTCACGGGGCTTGTAGGCGATTTCCGGGCGTTCCATCCCGGCGAGCGGGTTGGCGCGGATGATGTCGCGATCGACGGCCCAGTTGAAGACGCGCGTCAGGTGCTTGCGGACTTCGCGAGCGATGGAGGCGCGGTCTTCGGCGACAAACTGGTCGAGCAGATTGTGGGCGTCGGCACGGGTGACGCCGTCGATGGGTCGATCGCCCCAATGCGGCACCACATAGGTTTCGAGAAGGAACTGGGTGTCCTTCCACTTCACCGTGTTGACCTTGGCGTAGACATTGATGAAGCGGTCGATGACCGAGCGGATCAGTCGTTCGGTCTTCGCCTTCTCGGCTTCCTGCTTCACCTTTTGCGCCTTCACGGCGATGTCGCGCGACGAGTCCGGGTCTTCGCCCCTGTCCGCCGCGTCGAGCACGGCCATCGCCTTGTCGCGGGCGTCCGCCAAGCTGACGAGCGGATAGGCTCCGATCGTCACTCGGCGCAGCGGCCCGCGCAATCCGGCCTCGCCCGCGCCTGCGACACGGAAGAGGACGGACCAGCTCTTTTGCCCCTGCGGCGTGATGCGCAGTACGAGGCCATCGGTTTGGGCGTCGCGGATTTCGCGGCGGCGCTCCGGATCGGGGCTGAGTTTCTTGATCGCGGCATCCGTGAAGCGGATGGGCGGGTCCTTGGCTTTGTCCAGCGGCTGTTTGGCCATGTCGGGGTAACGCGGGGTTAAAAATGGAGCGAGTTTCAGCGATACGGGGCGATCCCGTCGGAGACGATTATAGACGGCAAGCCATTGTTCGTAAAATGAAAAGGCAACTTATAGAGACTACCAGAGCCCACCCGAGATAAGGGGTTGCTCTATTGGTAAGGGAGAGGTCGAGAGTTCAATCCTCTCTCACAGCACCATCAATTCCCTGAAAAACATAGAGTTGTCATTCGGCGATTTTTCCTGTTGTCCGAACGGGACTCGCGTGCGCCTGGCACGCTGATTTGTGCTCTTGCCTTTCAATGCGTTCGCCAGGGCCGAGTTGCCCTCAGGCGCGGTCAGCCGCCGGCCGCACCCTGCCCGCTCGCGTAACGCCCTCGCCTCCTCATATGACCGCGCTCGTTAAGCCTTCCCAACGTCTCGACAGCGTCCCGCGACGGGCTGCACCGAAATTGCAAGTCAAGTCAATTGCTTGCAGCCTGCGCCTTTCAGGGTTTCTTAGGTGGCAGCTGATAATGCTTGCGCTGTGCCGCGTCGTGTGGCAGCCAGTCAGCGAGACAGGAACCCATAATCTCATGAAGAACTTTGCCAAGTTGAGCGTCGTCACCGCCTTCGCAATTGCCGTTTCCACCGGCTCTGTCCTTGCCGGCGACACCAAGTGGGGCGCGTTTGCCGTCGACACGTCGGACGCCACCACCAACACCCCCTATTATGGGGTGGGCGGGGGCGACACCGAGAAGGAAGCTTCCGACAACGCCGTGAAGTTCTGCGCCGAAGAAGGTGGCAAGAACTGCACGCTCGCCACCACCTACGAGCAGTGCGGCGCCCTTGCGTCGAACGGAAGCTCGATTGGCTGGGGCAACGCCCCGACCCAGGAAGAGGCCGAAAAGCAGTCCATGGTCGGCTGCGGCAAGGACGATTGCAAGGTTCTGGCGTCCGATTGCAACTGACGCAAACAGGGCGCCGGATCGCTCCGGCGCCCTTTCATACCATTGCCGCGGCCCCCTCCGCGGCCGGCGGCCCAGACGTGGCCCCGTGCCCCGGCGGATGACAGGGCATGCGCGGGTTCAGCCCTCTGCCACCTCCGCCCGCTCCAGCACATAGAGGCTGACGTCGATCTGGCCGGTGCGGAAGCCGGCTTCGCAATAGGCGAGATAATAGGACCACAGGCGTCGGAAGGCGGGGGAATAGCCCAGCGTGGCGACGCGAGGGGCGGCGGCGTCGAAGTTGCGGCGCCAGGCCGCGAGCGTCTCGGCATAGGACAGGCCGAAGTCCAGGCGTTCGCGGATCGCAAGACCGGCGCGGGAAGCCCCTTCGGCGAAAGCCGACTTGCTCGGCAGCATGCCGCCGGGGAACACAAGCGTCTGAATCATGTCGGGATGGGTGCGGTAGTGCTCGAAGCGGTCGTCGGCAATGCTGATCACCTGCAGCACCGCCCGGCCGTCCGGATTGAGCGACTGGCGGACCTTGTCGAAATAAACCGGCCAGTAGGCCTGCCCCACTGCCTCGAACATCTCGATGGAGACGACGCGGTCGTAGCTCGCCGCAACATCGCGATAATCGCAAAGATCCAGCCTGACCGCTTCGCTCACCCCCTGCGCGGCCACGGCCTGCCGGGCGAAGGCGAGCTGGGCCGGCGACAGGGTGATGCCGTCGACGCGGGCCGCACCGCTGCCGGCAAGATGGGCGGCAAGCCCGCCCCAGCCGCAGCCAATCTCCAGCACGCTCTGGCGACCGTCGAGGGCGAGCATGTCAGCGATGCGCTCGAGCTTGCGCTGCTGGGCGGTGGCCAGGTCATCGCCGGCCTCGTAGAGCGCGGAGGAGTAGATCAGCCTCTCGTCGAGCCAGGAGGCGAAGAAGTCGTTGCCGAGGTCGTAATGGGCCATGATGTTGCGTCGGCTGCCGGTGCGCGAGTTGCGCCGCAGCAGCATGGTCAGGCGCTGGAACAGGCGCATCGGCAGCGAGGCTTCGGCCAGGCTGTTCAGCCCATCGAGATTGTCGGCGAGCAGGCTGAGCAGGGCCACCAGATCGGTGGTCTCCCAGTCGCCATCCACATAGGATTCGGCAAAGCCGATGTCGCCGGAGGTCAGGAGGCGATTGATCGCCCGCCAGTTCAGAATGTGCAGTTCCGCGTCACGCCCTGCCTGGCGACCGGCCGCCACCAGCCGGGTGCCGTCGGGCAGCAATACGGTCAGACGTCCACGGCTGACATGGGCCATCATCCGCCTGACGAAGGCGACACGCAGCCGGCTCGGCACCGCCAGGCCAACGATGGAGGGCACGAGCGTGGAGATCGACAGCAACGTCATGCGGAATGCCTTTCCTTGGAATTGAAGCCCTTGGGGCCGCCGCCGGGGCGGGAGTGAAACGGCACGCGCTTCAGCCACAGTTTCAGGGCCTCCCAGTGGATGCCGGCGACGACCTTCAGCGTCATCAGGGGCATGCGCAACAGGAGCCGGGCAAGGCCGGCGGTGGTCAGCGCCTGACGTGTCAGCGACAGGGACGCGGCCAGCAGGAGGCCGTCCTGATCGCGATCCTCGATGGCCAGCGAGAAGCGCGCCTCCGGCGGCCGGATGTGAAAGCGATAGTTGAGATCCATCGGCAGGAAGGGCGAGACGTAAAAGTCCTTGGCTGTCGTCTGGCACAGGGTGCCGGTGGCACCTGGGGCCACGTCCAGCGCATAATGGTGCAGGCCGCCGAAGGTGTTGCGCACTTCGTAGATGACCGCCGCCAGACCAGCGTCGGCATTGCGGCAGAAATAGACGCTCAGCGGATTGAAGCCGAAGCCGAGGACGCGCGGCATGGCCAGGATTGTCAGTGACGTGCCATCCCAGGCGAGCGACCGCGCCTGCGCCAACGCCCGCATGCGCGCTGCCAGCGAGCCTGCGCCCTCTGGCCCGTGATCGGCTTCGCGGACGGAGACGAGATTGGCGCGGTTGACCGACAGGAGGCGGCTCGCGCCATCAAGATCCTCCAGACGGTCCACGTCGGCATGAATCATGAAGATGCTGTATCTCAGCCGGTGCGGCCGCGGCCGCAGGCGCCGGTGCATCACCGGCCCGACATAGAGGGCGGGGGCCAGGCTCATGCCGCCCTCGCGTCGGCGGTCAGCGCCGGAACGAGATGGATGCGACCGGATTCGGCCGCTACCGACCAGGGGCGCCGCACGCCCCCCATGGCTTCGGCGGCGGCCAGGCCCGCCTGCAGGCCATCCTCATGGAAGCCAGCGCCGAAATAGGCCCCGGCGAACCAGGTGTTGGCCTTGCCCTGCAAGGTCCAGAGCTGCCGCTGGGCGGCAATGGCGGCCTGATCGAACTGCGGATGCTCGTAGGTCATGCGCGCATAGACGCGCTCTTCGCGCGGCGGCGTCATGGCATTGAGCGTCACGAACAGCGGTACCGAGGGATCGAGATGCTGCAGCCGGTTCATCCAGTAGGTCACCGACGGTCCCGCCGAGTGATCGGAGGTGGCCAGATAGTTCCAGGCCGCCCAGGCCGCCCGGCGGCGCGGCATCAACCGCTCGTCGCCATGCAGGATGGTCTCGTTGCTGTTGTAGCGGAAGGCGCCCAGCACACGCCGCTCCTCTTCCGTCGGCTGCTCCAGCACGGCCAGCGCCTGATCGGCGTGGCAGGCCAGCAGCACCCGGTCGAAGCTGCGCAGTCGGCTGCCGTCCTCGATGACGACGCCCTCGTCCGAGCGCGCCACCACACGCGGCTTCCGCCCCAGCATGATGCGACCGGCCAGGGGGTCTGTGAGCCGCGCCACATAGGAGCGGCTGCCGCCGGTCACCGTCCGCCAGACGGGCCGGTTGGCGATCTTCAGCAGGCCGTGGTTGTCGCAGAAGCGGATGAAGGCCTCGGCCGGATAGGCCCCGACGTCGGCTGCCGGGGTCGACCAGATGGCCGCCGCCATGGGATAGAGGTGGTCCTGCCGGAAGGCTTGCCCATAGCGGTTGGCGTCGAGATAGTCGGACAGCGTCATGTCGCCGAGCTTGCCAAGATCGCGCGGGGCCTGGGCATAGAACCTCAGGATGCCCGAGAGCATGGCGTAGAAGCGCGGCCGCAGCAGGTTGCCGGGCTGGGCGATCAGGCCGGCCAGATCGGAGCCGGCATATTCGAGCCGCCCGCCATCGATGGACACGGCGAAGGACATGTCGGTCGCCTCGGTGGTCACATCGAGGTGGTGGAAAAGGGCCGTGAGGTTGGGATAGGTGGCTTCGCTATAGACGATGAAGCCGGTGTCCACGGGGATGGAGGCGCCGGAGGTCGGCGCCAGCAGGGTGTTGCTGTGGCCACCGACGCGGCGATCGGTCTCGAAGACGGTGACGTCATGCCGGGTGGAGAGCAGCCAGGCAGCCGACAAACCGCTGATTCCCGAGCCGAGGACAGCGATCTGCAACCGGTCGCTACAGGTCTTCGTCGCATTGTGCATGGCCTCTCCCGCTTGCCTTCGCAATTGATGTAACATCGCTTCTACGCCGGGCACACATTTTGGGATCACTGTGCGCGCAGGAAAGTTGTCGTCTAGCCGGATTTCGGTGATCCACCCCGTGATCCGGCGCGTATGAAGGGCATGAAACGTGCGTCACTTCCTTTCCCGGCCCCATCGACGGCGCCCCAATCGGCGGGGCGCGTCATGAGACCGGCTCTGTCCGACGGCGAGCCGCTCGACGGCCACGAGGCCGCACGCCTCGTCGCGGCCATCGCCGCTCACGGCGATCGGCAGGCCTTCGCCAGGCTGTTCGCCTTCTATGCGCCGCGGCTGAAATCCTTCCTGACCCGCCAGGGCTTCGGCGCCAGCGATTGCGACGACCTGATCCAGGACACGCTCCTGACCGTCTGGCGCAAGGCCGGCCAGTTCGACCTGCAGTCGGGGGCGGTGTCCACGTGGATCTTCACCATCTGCCGCAATCTCGGCATCGACCGCCGGCGGCGTCTGGTGCGGCGCTCGCGCGTCGCCGAACTGGAGACACCTGAAGATCTCGACCCGACGCCGCTCGTCGACAGCGATCTGATCAGCCGCGAGGAAGAAGCGCGGGTCCGCAAGGCGCTCGGCCAGCTGCCGGCCGAGCAAGCCGAGGTGATTGCGCTGTCCTATTTCGGCGACTCGCCCCAGACGGAAATCGCGCGCCGTCTCGGCATTCCCCTTGGCACCGTCAAATCGCGGGTTCGTCTCGCCCTGACCCGTTTGCGCCAACTGCTCGGCGACTTCCAATGACTGTGAAGCATCACCCCACTCCCGAACTCCTCGCCCGCTTTGCGGCCGGGTCCCTGTCGCCGGCGGCTGCGCTGGTGGTGGAGAGCCATCTGAGCATGTGCGACACCTGCGAAGGCGAGGCGCGTGACATGACGGCCCTCGGCGGCGTCCTCCTGGAACGCCTCGCCCCTGCCGATCTCGACGCGCGCCTGTTCGAGCGGACCCTTGCGCGCCTCGACGAACCGCGTCCCGCCAGTGCCTCGGCCGGCCGCGCGCGTCGCACAACGCCCGATCTCGGCATCGACCTGCCAGCTCCGATCGCCGGCCGCGTCAACTCCGGCTGGCGCTGGATGGGACCGGGCATGGCCTTCACCCGGCTGGACGTGCCCGAGGACGAGCGCACCTCCCTCGTTCTCCTACGCATCGCCGCCGGTCGCCGCATGCCGACGCATGGCCATTCCGGTGCCGAGCTGACACTGGTGCTGCAGGGCGCCTTCACCGACGAGCATGGCCGCTTTGCCAAGGGCGATCTGGCCGAAGAGGATGGCGACAGCCATCACACGCCCGTGGTGATCGGCACGGAGACCTGCGTCTGCCTCGCCGCCATCGAGGGACGCCTTCGGCCGCACAGCCTGATCGGTCGTCTCGTCAGCCCTTTCATAGGTCTCTAGGCGCATGATCACCGGCGCCGCAACCGCCCTGGCCGTGATGATGCTGGCGATGGCTGCCGCCGCGCTGATCGCCGAACGGACTCGCCGCTCCGGCTTCGTCGACGGCATCTGGTCGTTGTCGTCGGGCTTCGCCGGCGCGCTATCGATCGGCCTTGCGGCTGGCTGGACGGGGCGGGCCGTGCTGGTTGCCGGATTGATCGGCCTCTGGGCGCTCCGCCTCGGCCGTCACCTGCTCAGCCGCAGCTTCGCCCACGTCGGCGATGATCCCCGCTATGCGGCCCTGCGGCGGGAATGGGGCGAGGCGGCGCCGCGCCGCATGTTCCTGTTTCTGCAGACGCAGGCCCTGGCCGGCTGGCTGCTTGCGCTGTCCGCCACCGCCATGGCGTCCCGTCCGGGGCCGGTCGATTGGCAGGATGGGCTCGGCCTGTTCCTTGCTCTCGCGGCCATCTGCGGCGAGGGCCTCGCCGACCGGACGCTGAACCGGTTCCGCCGCGAGAAGCCCGGTGCGGTGTGCGACCGGGGCCTGTGGGGCTGGTCGCGCCATCCCAATTATTTCTTCGAGTGGCTGTTCTGGGTCGGGCTGGCGCTCACCGGCGTCGGCGGGCTCGACCTGCGCAGCGCCGGCGCGCTGCTTGCCCCGGCGATCATGTACGCACTGCTGGTGCACGTCTCCGGCATTCCGCCGCTGGAAGCCCATATGGCTCGCAGCCGAGGGGAGGCCTTTGCGGCCTACCGGCGGCGTGTCTCGGCCTTCTTCCCCTGGCCGTCGCGCACGGACGCTCAGGGCGAGAGCCAGCGCGACAGGAGCAGGTAGCTTGCCGTCGCCGCCAGGCCGCTGGCAATCGTCCCCCAGGCAAGATCGACCAGGGTGATCACCACGGGCCAGCCGCGCAGCGTCGCCTGGTTGGTGAGGTCATAGGTGGCATAGGCGACGAGGCCGAGCGCCGCGCCGTTGACCAGCGCCATGGTCCACCTGCCGCTGGAAAGCGCCGGCTGAATCGCAAGGAAGGCGAGCCCTGCGGCATAGATCAGATAGAAGATCACCGCCGGCAGCGGCTGGAACGGATCTGCCACCAGATCGCCCATGGCCGGCTTGTAGAGCCGCGGCACCATGGTGCCGAGCCAGACCGCATCCAGCGCGAGAAAGCAGACGAGACCCGTCACATAGGTGGCGATGGCAGCGATCATGGGAACCTCCGTTGCGTGTGACCTCTCTACGCACGCCAACGGCCAACGGATCATCGGTGCCGTCCGATCCGCGCCCAAGCCCTTGCCAAACGACAAGACGCTCCGCCGGGGGGACGGCGGAGCGTTGGCGGCGTGGTGTCCTGACAAGACGGTGGAGGTCAGAGCACCGTGGCCGGTCTGCGTGTGAAGGTGAGCACGAAGCGGCCGGCACCGGCCGGCGTGGGCGACGGGTCGCTCGTCAGTTCCATCTGGCCGTCGCCGGGGAAGCGGACGGAGCGCAGGTGAACGTCGCCCACCCAGTTGGGGATCAGGCAGTGCTGGAGGCGCTGGGCGATGGTGCCCGCCGCCTCGTCGATGGTGTAGGGCCCGGCATAGGCGAGCAAGCTCCGCGCCGCCGCGATGGTCTGGGCGTCGGTGCCGCCGTCGGGCGCCGGACTGTCCCACAGCGGACGCTCGGCGGTCTCGACCAGGAAGGACATCCAGCCGTCGGCGCCCCAAGAGCCGTAGCCCTTGACGTTCGGCCCCATGGGCAGGATCGGCGGCAGCCCCTCCACCTGCAGCGTGAAACCGGTGAGGGTCCAGGTGCCGACGAGACGATCGGCGATCGATGATGTGTGCGTCATCAGGTTCTCCCTCAGCCGACCAGCGCCACGGCGCGGGTCCAGCCGGCCGATGCGCCCTTGATCTTCACGGGCATGCAGATCACCTCGAAGCCGGTGGACGGCAGCGCGTCGAGATTGCTGAGCTTTTCCATGTGGCAATAGCCGATCTGGATGCCGGCGAAATGGCCTTCCCAGATGATGCTCTTGTCATGGGTCTGCTCGAAGCGCTTGGCGGTGAAGGAGAAGGGAACGTCCCAGCTCCAGGCGTCGGTGCCGGTCACGCGCACGCCGCGCTCCAGCAGCCAAAGCGTCGCCTCGCGCCCCATGCCGCACCCGGAGTTGAGATAGGCCATGGTGCCGTATTGCGCGGCGGCCGAGGTGTTGACCAGCACGATGTCGAGCGGCTGCAACTCGTGACCGATCCGCTTCAGCTCCGCCTCGACCTCGGCGGCGCTCACCACATGGCCGTCGGGCAGGTGGCGGAAGTCGAGCTTGACGCCCGGCCGGTAGCACCATTCCAGCGGCACTTCGTCGATGGTCAGCGCCCGTTTGCCGTTGTCCATGGTCGAGTGATAGTGGTAGGGCGCGTCGAGATGCGTGCCATTGTGGGTGGTCAGCTGCACTTCCTCGATCGCCCAGCCTTCGCCGTTGGGAAGGTCCTCGGGCTTCAGGCCGGGGAAGAAATGCGCCATGCCCGGCGCCGACTCCTTGTGGCCGCGATAGGTTACCTTCGGCCCGAGCCCCGGCGGGTCGGACGGACGGTCATTCTCGATGGCCACGGAAATGTCCACGATCTTGCGGGTCGGCGTCGCCGCCACCGCCGCATCGGACGCGGCCAGCGCCGCCATGAAGCCGCTGATGCCCAGCATCACGCTCCGCCTGTCGGCGACCAGTTCCGGGCTGGTGCGATGTTCACTGTCATCGGTCATCTCTCGCGCTCCTTTCCGGGTCAGAGCCGCTCGATGGCCAGGGCAACGCCCTCGCCGCCACCGATGCACAGGGAGGCCACGCCCCGCTTCAGGCCGCGTGCGGCCATCGCATGCAGCAGCGTGACGACGATGCGGGCACCGGACGCGCCGATCGGGTGGCCGAGGGCGCAGGCGCCGCCGTTGACGTTGAGCTTTTCCGGATCGAGCCCGAGGTCGACGATCGCCGCCATGGGGACGGCGGCCAGTGCCTCGTTGATCTCGAAGAGATCGACGTCGCCCACCTGCCAGCCGGCCTTGGCGAGCACCTTGCGGATGGCGCCGATGGGCGCCGTGGTGAACCATTCCGGTTCCTGGGAATGGGTGGCGTGCGCCACGATGCGGGCGAGCGGCGCCTTGCCGCCAGCCCCGGCCTCACCCGTCAGCACCAGCGCGGCCGCGCCGTCGCAGAAGCCGGAGGCGGTCGCCGGCGTGATGGTGCCGTCGGGCTTGAAGGCGGGCGGCAGCTGCGGGATGCGGGCGACGTCGGCCCGCTTCGGACCTTCGTCGGTGCGGATGGTGGTGGTGACGCCCTGCCGAACCACGTCGACACCGACGATTTCCGCGTTGAAGGCACCGCTGGCCTGGGCACTCTGGCACGCTGCACCGAGACCGTGGCCGAGGCATCCTGCGCCTGCCGCGTGAAGCCGTATTTGGCCGCGCAGTCTTCGGTGAACAGGCCGAGCGAGCGACCGTCGGCATTGTCGATGCCGTCGCGCAGCAGATGATCCTGCAGCACCGCGTCACCGAAGCGCAGACCGGCGCGGGCATGGGCGAGATAAGGCGCGTTGGACATGGCCTCCATGCCGCCCACAGCAACGATGCCGGCCGAACCGGCGCGGATCAGATCGTGACCGAGCATGATCGCCTTCATGCCGGAACCGCACACCTTGTTGACGGTGGTGGCGCCGGTGGCGAGCGGAATGCCCGCGCCCATGGCCGCCTGGCGCGCCGGAGCCTGCCCCACGCCGGCAGTCAGCACGCAGCCCATCACCACCTCGTCGATGGCGGACGCGTCGACGCCCGAGTCCTTGACGGCGGCGGCAAGCGCCGTCGCACCAAGCTGGGTGGCGGGAATGCCGGCGAACTGGCCCAGCAGGGTGCCGATCGGCGTGCGGCGAGCCGAGAGAATGTAAACGGAAGCATCAGTCATTCTTGTGTCCTCGGAGTGTCGGCAAAATCATGCCCGGCCGACCGGCATCACCGGTCGGAGGATGGTCGTGACGAGGGAATGGGAGAGGGAGAGGTTCGGGCGTCAGGCCTTGCGGCGCTTCCAGCGCAGATGCGTGACCTGGGTCTTGCCGTTGATCAGCACGGGATCACCGGAAAGCACCAGAATGTCGTCACCCTCTGCCGCGATGTAGCGCTTCTGGCGGCCGCCCAGCCAGTTGGGCATCAGGCTGAACTGGAGATTGTGGTAGACGATGCCATTGGCCTCATCGACGTCATAGGGGCCGGCATAGGCAAAGAAGGTCCGCGCCGCTTCGATCGTCTGCTCGGGCGTACCGCCGGAAAGGTCGGGATGATCATAGGGCTTGCGGTCCGGCCTCATGATCTGGACGGACATCCAGCCGTCGGCGGAATAGCTGATGACGCCGAGCGCGCCCGGCCCCATGGCGTCGGCGACAACGCCCTTGTCGTCGGTGGTGGTGAAGGACTCCATCATCCAGGTGCCGACCAGCCAGGAGCTGTAGGTCTTGCCACCGGGCGCAGCCTGGCCGGCAACGGCGCCGCAGGTGGCGGCGGCAAGCATGCCCACACCGGCGACAAACGCGCGCCGGTTGGGCAACGGCAGGTCTACGGACATTTTCTGAGTGACAGATCCGGCCGATGCCGGGTAAGCCAAGTCACGCTGTTCAGGGGTCGTATCCATGGTCTTCTTTCCTCCAGATATTATCGATCTCTTGTCAGGTCCGTCGCTGGAGATGATAATAGGTCGGTCGACCTACCAATTCAATAGGGGAAGTTCCTGAATGGCCGTCAAAGCCACCACGCCCGAGCGAATCCTGGATTCTGCCGAGGCCCTGTTCGCCGAGGGCGGGTTTGATGCCGTGTCCGTGCGCGCCATCACCGATCGCGCCGGCGTCCGGCTCAACCTGCTGTCCTATCACTTCAAGTCGAAGGAGGGGCTCTTCGAGGCGGTCATCGACCGGCGCCTGCATGTCCTCAACGCCCGGCGACGGGAAATCCTCGCCGCCGCCGAAGCCGATGGTTCGGTGCTCGGTGTCGCGCGCCTGCTGACGATCTTCATCCGGCCCTATATCGACCTTGCGGTTACCGGCGGCGAAGGCTGGAAGAGCTACACGCGCATCATCGCCCAGATCTGCCAGTCGGATCGCTTCTCGCCCTTGCTGAAGCTGCACATGGAAGACACGCTGACGATCTTCCTCGACCGCTTCGCCCGCAGCCTGCCCGATGTGGATCGGGACCGCCTGGTCCAGGCCTTCTACTTCACCATAGCGCTGATGGTCTCGTCCTTCGCCGGCGTCGGACGCATCGAGGCGCTGGCGCAGCCCGGCCTCGACGCGACGGGACTGGACGCAGCGCTGGAGCCGCTCATCGCCTACACCACCGCCGGCTTTCTGGCCGCCTGCGGCATTCGCTCAGCCGCCTGACGGATTGGTGCGGGGGCGGCACTGACGCCTGGAGAGAAGCGATTTTCTGTCGATCAGGTTGAGTCCGCCTGATCGATCGGGGCGCCCCTAGCCGCCGCTGATCGCCAGCAGGATGGTCACGCTGGCGCCCGCGTCGAGCGGCGTATCCAGGCCCGCGCGTTCGCCGTCGACGAAGACGTTGATGTGCTTGCGGATCGCCGGGCGGCTGTCGGTGAGCCGATCGGACATGCCGGGCCAGCGGCGGTCGAGTTCGGCGATCAGCTCGCGGACCGAGCCGGCGCCGAGATGAAGTCGACGCGGGGCGCCCGGAAAAAGCGCGAGCAGCGCCTCGGGCAGGCGCAGGTCCACCTGCCCTGTGCCTGTCCCGGTCAGCTGCGCGGCGTCCATGTTTCCACCGAATGGATGACGGGCAGATGGGCGGCGATCGAGATCCAGTTCGTCCCTTCGTCGGCGCTGGCGTAGAGTTCGCCCGAGCTGGTGCCGAAGTAGACGCCGGCCGGTTCCAGGCAATCGGTCGCCATGGCCTGTCGCAGCACGCCGAAGAAGGCATTTTCCTGCGGCAGACCGGCCCGGTTGCCGTGCCAGGAGGAGCCGGCATCGCCCGTGCTCCAGACGGCGGCGCGGCCGTCCGGCACGAAGCGGCCTTCCATGGCGCCGTTGAGCGGCACCAGATAGAGCCGTTCGGGATCACGCGGATGCACGGCGGCGGGGAAGCCGAAGGTGGAAGGCAGGCCCTTTTCGATCGACTGCCAGCTGACGCCGCCGTCGTCGGAGCGGTACATGCCGCAATGGTTCTGCTGATAGAGCCGGTTGGACCGTCCCGGCGCCATCACCAGACAGTGCACGCATTGGCCCGTCTCGGGATATTGCTGCCCCTCGGGCAGGAAGTCGCAGCGGGTGCCGGAGTTGCGCGCCGCCCAGGTCTCGCCGCCGTCCGTGGTGTGGAACACGCCGGCGGCCGAGATGGCCACCCAGATCTGCGTGGGATCATCAGGATGCAGGACGATGGAATGCAGGATCATGCCGCCGGCGCCCGGCACCCAGGTCGGGCGTGAGGGATGGCGCTGCAGGCCTTCCACATGGCTCCAGGTTTCGCCCTCGTCCTCGCTCCTGAACAGGCCCGCCGGCTCGACACCGGCGTAGAGCGTCTTGCCGCGCCGGGCCAGCGACCACACCGCCTTGATGGGGGTGCCACCCTCGCCATAGGTCAGGCCGGCACTGAAATGGTTCCAGCTGCGACCGCCGTCGGTCGAGCGCCAGACGGCGGGACCGAACCATTCGTTGCCACCGCCGGCGAACAGCGTGCCGGTGTCATCGGCGATCACGTGGTTGATCGGCCAGGCCTCGCAATGCGGCCCGTCGATCTGCCAGGCGCTGCGCCCGGCATCGCTGCGCGCGATGAACACGCCCTTGCGCGTGCCGATCAGCACGGAAACCTGCTCTCCCATGTCCCGCCCTCCCCGCGGCCGCAGGCGGCCGTCCCCCTCATGGACGGAACACAAGACCTACGGCTTTTCACGCATCCTAGCACAGCATCAGAAGAGGGCCAGGCAAATGCGTCGTATAGCCATGGTTCATAGCGTGTAAACGCCATTGGCAATTTTCATTTACTTATCAACCTTTAATGCGGCCAATAAAATCACGTTAATTCTCTGAACTTGAATTTATTTTGATTGCCGTAAGCTCTGCGCAAGGCTGGAGAAGCGTGAACATGCGCAGCAGTGTAAAAGTGATGTTGTTGCTGGCCATCGTCTGCGGCGGCGGTGCCGTCTGGTTCGGTCAGCGTTGGCTCGATACCCAGACCTCGCAGCGCATCAAGGAAATCGAGGCCGCCAGACCGGAGATTACCTTCGCCACGCTGGTGGTCGCCGCCGAGCCCTTGCGTTTCGGCTCCGAGCTCACGCGCCGTCAGCTCAAGGAAATTCCCTGGCCAAGCAGCGACCTGCCGATCGGCGCCTTCGCCACCATCGACGATCTCTTGCGCGACGGCGGCCGCACCGTGCTCTTCCCCCTTGAAGCCAGCGAGCCAATCCTGTCGGCCAAGGTCACCGGCCCCGGCGAGCGCGCCGCCCTGTCGCGCCTCATCGGCGCCGGCAATCGCGCGGTGACGCTGAAGGTCAACGACGTCGCCGGTGTCGGCGGCTTCGTGCTGCCCGGCGATCATGTGGACGTGGTGCTGACCGGCAAGGATCGCGCCGAGGTGATCCTGCAGGACGTGCGCATCCTCTCCATCGACCAGAGCGCCGACGAGCGCACCAACGAGCCCAAGGTGGCGCGGACGGTCACCGTGGAAGCCAATCCCGAAAATGCCCAGAAGCTGGTGCTGGCCCAGGATGTCGGCAGCCTGTCGCTGGTGCTGCGCCGCGCCGGTGAAGTGGCGTCCGCCTCGGTGCAACCGATCACCTCCACCGATCTCTCCGCCGCCTCCACGGCCAAGGACACCGGCGACAGCGACAGCGCGGTGATCTGGGTGCGGCGCGCCACCGATCTCACGCAATACAACGTCCCCGTACGCTCAGGCGGACCGGTGCGTCCGGTCAACGTGATCGCCCTTCCGGTCGTGCCCGGTGCGCCTCAGGCTCAACCGATCGACGCGGTCGCCGTGGTGCCGGCCAGTGCCGGCGCGCCTCCCGCCGATGCCACCAATCCCGCGAGCGGCAAGACCGTGCCGGAGCCTCAATGATGCGGACTTTCTCCTCCCTCCTGGCCGCGGCCGTCGTCGCGCTGGTCGCAAGCCTTTCGCCGGTCGTGTCGGTTGCAGAGGCCGCAGCCCCCATCCACATGAGCGCGGCCACCACGGGGCAATCCTTCAAGATCCCCAAGGGCGTGCCGCAGATGATCGAGACCACGCGACCCTTCTCGGAGATCGTGGTGGGCGATCCCTCCCTCGCCGACGCCTGGCCGCTCACCGACAAGACCTTCATGGTGCTCGGCAACAAGGGCGGGCTCACCGGCATCGTGCTGTTCGACAAGGAGCGCAACATCGTCGGCGCCGGCGACTTCGAGATCACGCTGCACACCGACCGGCTGCAGTCGGCGCTCGAAAGCAAGCTGCCGAACGCCGACGTGGACGTGTCCAGCGCCAACGGTTCGATCGTGCTGTCGGGCACGGCCGCCGATCAGAAGACCATCGACGAGGCCAACCAGATCGCCAGCCAGTTCGGCGGCAACGTGGTCAACGCCGTCGACATCGGCGGCGGCAAGCAGGTGCAGCTGAAGGTGCGCTTCATCGAAGCGTCGCGCTCGGCCAGCAAGGATCTCGGCCTCAAGTGGGCGGTCGCCGGCACGCAGACCGGCGTGGGCGTCGGCTCGGACACGCTGCCCTCTGGCTCCACCCCCTTCGGCGAAATCATCTCGCAGATCATAGGCAACGGCATTGGGGTCGACGTGCTGGTGCAGGCCCTGGAAGCGCGCGGCCTCGCCCGCTCGCTGGCCGAACCCAATCTCGTCGCGCTGTCGGGCCAGACGTCGAGCTTCCTTGCCGGCGGCGAGTTCCCGATCCCGGTGGCGTCCGACAACGGCAATGTCACCATCGCCTTCAAGAAGTTCGGCGTCAGCCTCGACTTCACGCCGACGGTGGGCAAGGACAATCTGATCCACATGCAGCTCAAGCCCGAGGTCAGCGAGATCGATTATGGCTCGGGCATCGTCGCCGACGGCATCACCGTCCCCGGCCTCAAGGTGCGCCGGGCCGATTCCACGCTGGAACTGCGCGACGGCCAGAGCTTCGTCATCGCCGGCCTGTTGCAGAGCGGCCGGTCGGCGACGCGCCAGCGCGTGCCCTGGCTCGGCGACGTTCCGGTGCTCGGCGCGCTGTTCCGCAGCACCGCCTATAGCCGCAACGAAACCGATCTCGTGATCATCGTCACCCCGCATATCGTCACGCCGACCGATGTGGCCACCGATATCCCGACGCCCTTCGACGGCGCCAGGATGGCCGGCGACTTCGATCTTTTCGTCAACGGCAAGGCCGAGATCCCCGCCGACATGGCGTCCTATACCGCCAACAACGGCACCGCCACCGGCGGCTACATCCTCGACCTGCCCGCGCTCGCCACCCGTTAAGGCCCACAGCCTGTCTCGAAACTCGCTGGCCAAGAGATGCTCATGACCCTCGCAGCCGATACGCCCCTCAATGTCGTCGTCATCACCGATGAGAAAGAGCTGGCCGTCACCGTCTCGGCCGCCCTGCGTGCCTCGGCGCTGCCGGTGGGCAATCTCACCGTACGGGCGCCGGACAAGCTGACGACGGAGGTCAGCGACCCCGACTGTCATCTGGTCATCGCCGACCTCGACGGCTTCCCCGACGGTCCGGCCGCCGCGCTGGGCGATCTCCAGCGCATGGCCAGCGCCTCGGTGCGCTTCGTGGCGGTCACCGGCGCCTTCGACCCCGATCTCGCCCGCGCCTTCCTGCGGCTCAAGCTCAACGACTTCCATGTGAAGCCCGTGGCCGCCGACGATCTCGCCGCCACGCTGCGCCGCGCCGTGATGGGCGACGGCGACCCGCATCCCGACTGCAACATCCTGAGCTTCTTCCCCTGCGCCGGCGGCGTCGGCAACACCACGCTGGCGCTGCAGACCGCCTTCCTGCTGCACGAGCGAAACGCCCGGCACCACAAGACCACCTGCCTCGTCGACCTCAACCTGCAGCACGGTTCGGCGGCCGAATATCTCGACCTCGAGCCGCGTTTCGACATTGCCGAGATCGAGAACCAGCCCGATCGCCTCGATCGCAAGCTGCTCGACGTGATGCTGAGCCGGCACAAGTCGGGTCTGGCCATCGTCTCGGCGCCGCATTGCCCCTGGGAAATGCGCAGCTACCGGCCCGATCTCATCACGCGGCTCCTCGATCTCGTCTCCACCCATTTCGACACCGTGGTGATCGACCTGCCGCGTACCTGGTTCCCCTGGACGGATTCGGTGCTGCTCGGCTCGGACAAGGTGTTCCTCGTCACCGAGATGACGGTGCCGGCCATCCGCCATACCCAGCGGCTCGCCAGCGCCGTGCGCGAGCGGATCGGCAAGGAGGGCAAGCTCGGCGTGATCGTCAACCGCGTCGACGCCAAGGGCAGCGCCAACATCTCGATCAAGGACGTGCGCGAGGTGCTCGGCGACAGCTATCTCGGCTCGGTCGCCAATGACTACAAGGCGGTGCGCGAGGCGCTCGATCAGGGCAAGCCGCTCAAGGACGTCGCGCCGTCGTCGCGCATCCTCGCCGACCTCAACACCCTTGTCACCGACGTGGACACGAGCGCCGGCCCCGCCTGGACGCACCAGCTGAAAGCCCTCATCGGTCGGCTCGGTCGCACCACACCGGCCGCCGCCAGCGCCGGCAAGGCGAAGGAGAAGCGCCATGCGTAGCCGCTTCTCGGCCCTGCAGCAGGCGCAGACCGAGGCCGCGCCGCTCGCCATGGTCACCGCCGTGCCGACGGAGGCCAAGCCCGCCGCCATCCAGATCACGCCCTTGCAGCAGATGGCGCCGATCCCGCTGCCGCGCCCGGTCAACGACCGGCTGATCGCCGCCAAGGACAAGCTGCACAAGAAGCTGATCGAGGAGATGGATCTCGCCAAGCTCGAAAAGCTGGCACCCGACCTCGTCATGCGCGAGATCTACAATCACGTCACCGTCTTCGCCCAGGAAGAGCGCCTGGCACTCAACGAGACGGAATTCTCCGAATTCGTCGGCAGCGTTTACGACGAGATGATGGGCCTCGGCCCGCTCGAAGCGATCATGCGCGATCCCACCATCAACGACGTGCTGATCAACGGCCACCAGAACTGCTATGTCGAGCGCGCCGGCAAGCTCGAACCGATCAACATCCCCTTCAAGGATGAGGCGCATCTGCTGCGCATCATCAACAAGATCGTCTCCGCCGTCGGTCGCCGCATCGACGAGAGCCACCCCACCTGCGACGCCCGCATGCTCGACGGCTCGCGCTTCAACGCCGCCATCCGTCCGATCGCCGTCGATGGCCCCCTGGTATCGATCCGCAAGTTCGCCAAGAAGAAGCTGTCGCTCGATCGCCTGATCGATGTGGGCGCACTCGCCCGCCCCATGGGCGAACTTCTGGCCGCCGCCGTCAATGCCCGCGTCACCACCATCATCTCCGGCGGCACCGGCACGGGCAAGACCACCATGCTCAACGCCCTCTCGGCCTTCATCTCGCCCGACGAGCGGCTGATCACCATCGAGGACGCCGCCGAACTCCAGCTGCAGCAGCCGCATGTGGCGCGTATGGAGACCCGGCCGGCCAACACCGAAGGCCATGGCGAGATCCGCCAGCGCGACCTCGTCAAGAATGCCCTGCGCATGCGCCCCGACCGCGTCATCCTCGGCGAGTGCCGCGGCGAGGAAGCCTTCGACATGCTGCAGGCCATGAACACCGGTCACGAGGGGTCCATGGCCACCATCCACGCCAACACGCCGCGCGACGCCATCGCCCGTCTCGAACAGATGCTGGGCATGACCGGCATGCCGATGACGGTGGCCTCGATCCGCTCGCAGATCGCCTCGGCCATCGGCCTGATCGTCCAGCTCACGCGCCTGTCCGACGGCAAACGCAAGGTCACCTCGGTCGCCGAGATCACCGGCATGGAAGGCGACATCATCCAGATGCAGGAGATCTTCCGTTTCAACAGGCTCAAGACCGAGGCTGACGGTACCGTGGTCGGCGAGTTTCGCGCCACCGGCATCCGCCCGCGCTTTCTCGAAGAACTGATCGCCAAGGGCATCACCCTGCCCGCGTCCACCTTCGACCCGACCAAGCCGATCGTCTGAGGATACGCCCATGCCGGAGATCTACATCTTCTATGCCTTCGCCGGATTTGCAGCGATCTTCGTGGCCGAGGCGGTCTACCTGCTTGCCACCGAAGGCGGCGCCGACAAGGGCAAGGTCAACCGGCGCATGCGCATCTCCGATCCGGAGAAGAGCCGGCAGGAGGTGATGGTGACGCTCAGGCGCGAGCGCGGGCTCACCGCCTCCGGCGACATCTCCGAGCGCCTCGCCTGGCTT
Source organism: Oryzibacter oryziterrae (assembly GCF_021864535.1). Lineage (GTDB taxonomy): Bacteria > Pseudomonadota > Alphaproteobacteria > Rhizobiales > Pleomorphomonadaceae > Pleomorphomonas > Pleomorphomonas oryziterrae. The sequence goes on along the minus strand of NZ_JAKJIC010000002.1, from coordinate 157,851 downwards.
AGCCGGCTTATCGTTCAGTGCGGCATTACCATCGGCCTGCCCAAGCTGATGGCCATCTGCGCTGCTACCGGCGTCATCATCGCCGGCCTCACCTTCAATCTCACCCACGATCTGCTGAAGACCGCGATTGCCCTGCCTACGGGTGGCATCTTTGTCCCGCTTCTGGTGCTCCGGCACATGCGCAAGCGGCGGCAGGATCGCTTCAGCCTGCAATTCCCCGAGGCGATCGAGCTGATCATCCGTTCGCTGAAGGCCGGCCATCCGGTTCCCGTCGCCATGTCGATGGTGGCGCGCGAGATGTCCGATCCGATCGGCACCGAATTCGGCCTGATGGCCGACGAGGTGACCTATGGCTCCGATCTCGTCACCGCGCTCACCAACATGCAGCAGCGCGTCGGGCAGGAGGACATGCCGCTCTTCGTTACCGCCGTGTCGATCCAGTCGTCGACAGGCGGCAATCTCAGGGAGATCCTGCAGGGCCTCACCGATGTCATCCGCCAGCGCATCAAGATGCGGCGCAAGATCCGCTCGATCTCGGCGGAGGGGCGCATCTCCGCCATCTTCCTCACGGCCATGCCGGTGGCGCTGTTCCTGGTGCTCAACCTGATCTCGCCGCATTACTACGGCGACGTCTGGGGCAAGCCGATGACCACCTACGGCATCATGGGGGCACTCGCCTGGCTCGGCGTCGGCAATCTCATGATGAAGAAGATGATCAGTTTCAAGTTCTGAGGCCCACCATGACCGCCCTCTACGAGTTGATCAGTGCCATCATGAACCGACCTTTCGGGCCGGTTCTGGTGCTTGCCGGATTGGTGGCTCTGGCCAGCGTGATCTATCTCGTGCTTTCGGCCCGCGACGCCCGCAGCACCGCGCGCCGACGCCTCAAGGTCGATCTGCCCAAGCCGCGCAGCGAAGCGAGCAAGCCGGCGCCGTCTTCGTCGGAGCCGGCTGCCCCCCTCGTCATCGAACTGCCGCGCAAGCGCAACAACCTGATGCTGGACAAGGCCGTTGCCCATGCGGACAGCCTGGTCAAGACCATGGATGCCGGCAAGATCAAGCTGGTGCGCCAGCGGCTGGTTCAGGCCGGCTTCTTCGACCAGAACGCCGTCGCCGTGTTCTTCCTCAGCCGCGTTTTGCTCGCCGTCCTCCTGCCGCTCGGCACCGCCGTCGCCCTCTACGCCTCGGGCCGCGATCCCTCCGGCAGCCTGTTCTATGGCGCGCTGCTCCTGTCCTTCCTCGGCGGCTATCTGGCGCCGAGCTTCTATGTCGACCGCTCGGCCAAGACCGTGATGCGGCAGAACCGCACCGCCTTCCCCGATTTCATGGACCTGATGGGCGTCTGCGCCAATGCCGGCCTCAGCATGGAAGCCGGGCTTGAGCGCGTTTCGCGGGAACTCGCGCCGCTCTATCCGGCGCTCGGCGTCAACCTGCAGATCGTCTGCCTCGAGGTGCGCGCCGGCCGGCCGATCGAACTGGCGCTGCAATCGCTGTCCGACCGGCTCAACGTGCCGGAGGTCCGCGCCTTCGCCACGCTGTTGCAGCAGTCCAAGGAACTGGGCTCCAGCCTCTCCGACGCCCTGCGCGTCTTCTCCGACGACATGCGCCATCAACGCCTCGCGGCCGCCGAAGAAAAGGCTTATGCTTTGCCGGCTAAACTCTCCGTCCCCGTGACGGCCTGCATCCTGCCCGTGGTGCTCTTCGTGGCCATCTGGCCGGTGGTCGTGCACTTCAAGGGGTGACGTGCCCGCCTGTACCTACATCATGGGCAGGCGAGACACATGGTTTTCTTCTGATTGCGGGAATAAGGGGTTCCACGGAACGTTAGGCCTAGCATACCGCGCTCGGTTCCAACGATTTCGATGGCACATTTGCGGTCAACTCAATTGCCTGCGAAAGGTGTCAGCCCATGAACTTCCCGTCCGTGCTTGCCATTGCCGCTTTCACGCTTTTGCCCCTGGCGAGCGCCCAAGCCGAGAACCTGATCCCAAATGGCGATTTCCAGCAGTACACGCTGCAGACCGATGCCATCGGCGCGGCCTATTTCGGCCCCTCCAACTGGAAGATCACCAACTGGCCGCGCATCGTAAGGAACATCTCCATCGTCCGGACGGCTGCCGGCGAGAGCTACGGGGTCCTCTCGACGCTCTACCGGCCGGGCGCCAGCACCAGCGCCGCCTATCCGGCCAATCCCAACGCCTATCAGTTCTTCAATGTGCCCAGCGCGGGAACCTACAAGCTCTCGGTTGACGTCAGCTACACCGTCCGTACCTACGAGATCGGCCAGGGGCTGGCCATTGCGCTGGATTACAAGGACGTCCTGAAGGACTACTCGCCCTCCACCGGCTATGCGGACATTCCGGTTCACACCGCGAGCACGACCGTCACGTTTGCGACCGCCGGCAGCCATATCATCCAGGTCCGGCACCTCAAGGCGAAGACGACCTATCCGGTCACCACCATGACCTTCGACAACATTGTCCTCGAGAAACTTCCCTGAGGCCGTTTCACGCCTCAGCTGGAACCGAGTTGCCGAGACAATCTAAGGGGCGGGGTTCCTCCCGCCCTTCGCTTGTCGGCTCCCGACAGCCTCGCCCGGCAAGCTCATCCCGTTAACATTTGTAAACAAATCAAGACATCAGGTTAGGCAATTTAACGCGCTACATTGACCGCGGTTTAGACTTTGTTTGGTATTGTCAAATCCAGATCATCTTGCTGGATTTGCAAATGTCGGCCTACCTTCTCCGTAACGCTTCCCGTCGCATCGCCCTTGCAGCCCTTCTGGGGCTCAGTCTTGTCGCAGGTGGCTGTGCGGGCAGTGAGTTCGAGGAAGGCCTGCTCGACGCCTCGCCGGATCTGTCGGCCTTTGGCGCCAGCCAGGCCGGCATGCGCGCCAAGGCCAAGGACTACTTCCGTCAGGCCAACTATGGCCTCGCCGAACGCACCTTCAAGGTGGTCGTCGCCAAGGACCCCAAGGATGGTGAAGCCTGGCTGGGCCTCGCCGCCTCCTACGACCGGCTCGGTCGCTTCGATCTCGCCGATCAGGCCTATGCCCGCGTCGTCGCGGTGTCGGGCCGGCGCGGCGAAGTGGTCAACAACATGGCCTGGTCGCAGGTGCTGCGCGGCAACCGGGCGCAAGCCAAGATCCTGTTTGCCGAGGCGGTGAAGCTGTCACCGGGCAATCCGGTGATCACGGCCAATGCCGCCGGCTTCGACAAGCCGAAGACCGCGAAGAGTTGAGAAGTTCACCAGCGCGCTTGAGACAGCTCGCACGCCAAGGCCCGTCGGGTTGCCCCCCGGCGGGCCTTTTTCTTGGCGCCTGCCGATCGGTTTGACCGGCAGACACTTTGGTCCTTGCGCTCATTCTTCCTCGATCTTGATGGCCTTCAGCTTGTCGATGCCCAGCGCCTGCAGTGCCAGCCTTTCGTAGAAGGGCTCGGACTTGCCGATGCGGATCTTGCGCAGGAAATATTTCTCGAAGGCGATCTTGGCCGCGTGCACCCATTTGCCCGACGACGACCAGTTGACGTTGCGCGGCGGGATCTGCGGCTGAGCGACGAAGGCGACGCCGCTGTCGCCGAAGTCGGCGAGGCAGACCGCGTTCCAGGTGGCCTCCGCATCCGGCTCCTTGCCGTCGAGCAGGCGGGCAATGTTGCGCGCCGTGGCGGTGACCATGGATTCGATCATGAAGCCGGTCTTGGGCACGCCCACCGGCACCGGCGTCTTGCCGAGCGGGGGAATGGCCACGCAGACGCCGACCGAGAAGACGTTGCCGAAGTTGGGGTTGCGCTGGTGCTTGTCGGCCAGGATGAAGCCGCGCGGATTGGTCAGCCCCTCGGTGCCATAGACCGCCTTCACGCCGCGGAAGGCCGGCAGAAGCATGGAATAGGCGAAGGGAAGGTCGTGTTTGGCCTTCAGCGAACCGTCGTCGTTGAGCTCGGAGACATGCGCCATGCCCGCTTCGAACTTGTCGACCTTGGCGTTGCAGATCCACTTGACGTGATGCTGCCGCATCTCGCTCTCAAGCAGGCCCTTGGTGTCGCCGACACCGTCGAGGCCGAGATGGCCGATATAGGGCTCGGCGGTGACGAAGGTCATCGGCACCTTGTCGCGCACCTTGGCGTCGCGCAGGGCCTTGTCGAGCACGAAGGTGAATTCATAGGCCGGGCCGTAGCAGGACGCGCCCTGCGCCGCACCGATGATCACCGGCCCCGGCTTCTTGACGAGCTGGTCGAAAGCCGCCTTGGCCCTCAGCGCGTGGTCGACGTGGCAGATGGAGTTGGTGAAGCCTTCGGGTCCGAAGCCCTCGATCTCGTCGAAAGCCAGTTCCGGCCCCGTGGCGATGACGAGATAGTCGTAGTCGACCGAACCGCCGCCGATCAGGTCGACGCGGTTCTCGGCCGGGTGCACCCGCTCGGCGCCCTGTGCGTGGAGCTTGATGTCGCGCTTGGCGAAAACCGAGGTCAGGTCCACCTCGATCGATTCCTTGTCGCGCCAGCCGACCGCCACCCACGGGTTGGACGGCACGAAGGAATAGCTCGTGCCCTTGTTGATGGCGATCACCTCGTGCTCGCGCCCAAGCTGATCCTTGAGCTCGTAAGCCATGATCACGCCGCCGAGCCCGGCGCCGAGAACTGCAACTCTTGCCATGAAACCCTCCCTGGAAACTGCGAGGCGTTTCCCCTGGGTCCGCCACGGCGTCCTCCCACCCCGACGGCTCCCGCCTCCTCATGCATCACACTATATTAGAATATACGAAATTACAAAGCTTATATTGGCAAGGGATTTCAAGCTACTGAATGAACCATGAATACATACGCCCCGGAAACGCGGGGCGTTATCCGGGGCGTATCGCATGGCAAATGAGGCTGTTGTCTGCGGGTTTGCTTCCGACCCGTTACACCAAGTGGCATTGAAAATGACTCTTGGTATTCCGTTTTCGAACTTCTCGCGCTTCTGATGCAAATGAGAAATTCGAAATGTCTTCATTGGGCCGATGCGTCAGCATCCGGGCGAAATGGTATTACAGATGGATCGGCCCCTTGAAGATGAACCAGGCGCCGAGGCCGATGAAGGCGAAGCCGACCAGATGGTTCAGCGTCAGGGACTCCTTGAGGTAGACCACCGAGAAGACCGTGAAGATGGTCAGCGTGATCACCTCCTGCATGGTCTTCAATTCGGCGGCCGAATAGACCTTGAAGCCGTAGCGATTGGCGGGAATGGCCAGGCAATATTCCACCAGCGCGATGGACCAGGAAATCAGGATCACCATCCACAGGGGCTTGTCGGGATACTTGAGGTGACCATACCAGGCGACCGTCATGAACAGGTTGGACGCGATCAGGAAGACGATCGGCACGAGCGGCAGGGGTATGAAGAACATAAGGGAAATTCCGTAGTGACGTTCGAGGCCTTTTTTAGGGTATCCGGCCTAAAAGGGGAATCCGGTTTCAGGCCTTTTGCTTCATGGCTGATATGCGCAACACTTGGCGAAAATTGCATGGGCTCGATCACAGTTTCGCGAGGTCGCCCCACGCCTTGATTTTGCCTTGGGCTTGCGGCACCAGCACGGCGTTCCGAACCGGAAAGGCCTCGCCCCTGATCATGTCGCCGCGCGCAACTGGACTGTCGTCTTTCGTATCCCTGGCGCTCGCGCTGACCGCCCTCATCGCCCCCGCCTTTGCCGGCGATGTGGAGCCCAGCCTCAGCCTGCCGGCGCCCGCCGACAAGACGGTGGCGCTCACCTTCGACGCCTGCATGGGACAGACCGACAGGCGCATTCTCGACGAACTGGTCGCCGAGCAGATCCCGGCGACGCTCTTCGTCACCCATCGCTGGATCGAGCGCAACGCCGAGGCCATCGCCGTGATCGAGGCGCATCCGGATCTGTTCGAGATCGAGAACCACGGCGACGAGCATGTGCCCGCCGTGACGGATCGCTCCTTCGTCTTCGGCCTCAAGACGGCCGGCAGTCTGGACAATGTCACCAGCGAGGTCCAGGGCGGCGATGCGGCGATCGCCACCACCTTCGGCCATCACGCCGTCTGGTTCCGGGGCGCCACCGCGCGTTACAGCAAGGACGCCATGTCGCTGATCGGGCAGCTCGGCTTCCGCATCGCCGGCTATTCGCTCAACGCCGATATCGGCGCGTCGCTGCCGGAGAAGCAGGTCGCCAGGCGCATGGCCGCCGCCCGCACCGGCGACGTGATCATCGCCCACATCAACCAGCCCAAGCGCGACGCCGGCGCCGGCGTGGTCGACGGCATCAAGGCGCTGGAGGCCAAGGGCTTCCACTTCGTCCGCCTCGATCAGGCCTTCACGCCCGGCCCGACCGGCTGAGCCTGCGACGGCTTGCCTCGACCGCGGCCGAGCGGGCCGTCAGCGTTCGATCACCAGATCGCTGGTCGGCTTGGAGCAGCAGGGCAGGAACAGGCCCTGGTCGATTTCCTTCTTGCGGATGCCGCCCTTGTGGTTCATGTCCACGGTGCCCGACACCAGCTTGGACTTGCAGGTACCGCACAGCCCTTCCGAACAGGAGGCCGGCAGCGGCACGCCGGCCGCGCGCGCCGTGGCGATCACGAACTGATCGGCACGGGCCTCCACCACCTGGCCGGACTTGGCAAAGGTGATCTTGTAGGTGGCCACGCCCGGCTCGACCGCCGCCTCCGCTACAGGTTCGGCAGCCCCACCGGTGAGCGTGCCGAAGTCGAAGCTTTCCTCGTGATAGAGCGCCGTGGGGGCGCCGAGATCGCCGAGCGTCGTCTTCGCCGCCTTCATGAACGGCGCCGGGCCGCAGCACCAGACGGAGCGTGTCGCAAAATCGGGCACGAAGAGCTTGAAGAAATCAGCGGAGATGCGTCCGGTCGCACCCGCCCAGCCGGCTTCGCCATCTTGCCTCTCGGGCAGGTGGATCACCCGGAAGCCCGGCAGACGCGCGGCGATCAGGTCCAGCTCGGCGCGGAAGATGATGTCCTTCGGGGTGCGGCAGGCGTGCACGAAGACCACGTCGACGGGGCGGCCGAGATCGGCCAGCGCCCGGCTCATGGACATCAGCGGCGTGATGCCGGAGCCACCGGACAGGAAGAGATATTTCGGCGCCGCATCGTTGAGGCAGCTGAACTCGCCCATGGGGCCGATGCCCTTGATGGTGCCACCCGGCTTCAGATTGTCGTGCAGCCAGTTGGCGACGATGCCGCCCGGCACGCGCTTGACCGTGATCGCCACCGTGTTCGGCCGTGTCGGCGTCGAGGAGATGGTGTAACAGCGATTGACGGTCTCGCCGCCGATCTCGACGGAGATGGTCAGGAACTGGCCCGGCTTGTAGGCGAAGCGGCGTGGTTCCGGCCCCTCGAAGACAAATGTCTTGACGTCCGCGGTCTCGTCGATCACGGCCCGGCAGACCAGCGTATCGTCGGCCTCGCTGTCCCAGAGGGGCAGATCGCCAAGGTGGGCGGCAAGATGCGTCGAAGCGGCAAGGGTCATCCGTCAAGCTTCCCAATAGTCGCGGGCGCGGCCTGTCTGCCGCGCCCGATCCATGTGTAATACTACTTACTAGCTCTGCAATAGCGCAATGGTTCCATAGCGTTATTGCCAACCAATATCATTCGGAACTCGGCATCCTTCCGCCCCCCTTTTGGGAAAGCGGGCCTTCGGACTTTTTTTGCACTGACTGCGTGGATGGTCCGCCTTCGCGGACCATGACGGCGTGGAAACGTCGGCCAAAGTCCATCCTATTGATTCAACTCTTCATAAAGATCCCGCCAATCGCTGTTCATTTCGTGGATCAGCCGGATCTTCCATGCACGATTCCAGGTCTTGAGACGCTTCTCCCGCTGAATGGCATCCGAGATATCCGGATAGTCTTCGTACCAAACCAGTCTGTCGCAGCCATATCTAGCCGTAAAGCCAGGCGCAGCGCGGGATCGGTGTTCCAGAATTCGTCTCTCGAGATCTGCGGTCACACCAATGTAGAGAACACCGTTCGGGCGGTTGGTAACGATGTAAACATATCCAGCCATTCCCTTTCCCCGGCGTCGTCACGTGTGAACCAACTCACCGAAATAGCTTCGACTCTGGCAAAGGCCGTCATGGTCCGCGAAGGCGGACCATCCACGCAGTCATGAGAAAAGAAGTCCGAAGGACCGCTTTTCCGCCGCACCCTCTCCCACAAGGGGAGAGGGTCTGACGTCCCAACTCAGCCCAGGTGGTCCTTCAGGCGCAGGCAGTACCAGTTGATGAACTTGTCCACCAGCCCCTCGGTATAGGGCGAGTAGGGACCGGGTTCGTAAGCGGGCGACTGCAGGCCCCGCTGCTGCATGCCGACAAGCGCGCCGTCCTGGGCGTTGGTGGCGATCCAGGTCTCGTTGAGACGCTTGAGATCGTAGTCCACGCCTTCCACCGCGTCCTTGTGCACCAGCCAGCGGGTGCGCACGATCGTCCGGTCCGGCGTCAGCGGGATCACCGAGAAGGTGACGATGTGATCGCTCATGAAGTGGTGCCAGCTGTTGGGCTGGGTCCAGAAGGACAGACCGCCGAGCTTCTTCTCGGTGATGTTGCCGAGCAGCTTGGTGGAGGCCACCTTGGTGTTCAGCGTCTGGCTTTCGCCCTCGTGGTTGAGCGGCAGGCGCTGGGTGCGGAAGCCGGTCACCATGTCATCGAGATGATCATAGCCCTTGGAGGGGAAGCCCTTCTTTTCCCATTCCTCATGCAGGTTGTCGGCCATGCACAGATACTTGTTGGCGTCCTCGATCTTCTCGGCGCTCATCTGGTCGGGCGCAAAGCCGAAGCCGTATTCGAACAAGGGAATGGTCAGTTCGGGATGGTTGCCCGCGCAGTGATAGCACTCGCGGTTGTTCTCCATCGTGATCTTCCAGTTGCCTTCCTCGATGAGGTCCATCTCAAAGGCAACCTTGGTGTTGCGGATGTCGTGCGGCTTCAGATAGGGCGTCATCTTGGCCGCCATCTCCTCGATATCCTCAGGAGGATCGTCGGCGAAGCAGACGAACAGCAGCCCTTCGATCGACTTCAGCGCCACCTTCTTGAGATTGTGGCAGCTCTTGTCGAACTCCGTGCCCATGTGGTCGGCGCGAATGAGGTTGCCCTCTTCCAGGCCATAGGTCCAGGAGTGGTAGGCGCAGACCAGCTTGGCGACGGACTTGCGTTCCTCTTCCACAAGGCGGGCGCCGCGGTGGCGGCAGACATTGTGGTAGGCGCGCACTTCGCCGTCGTCGTCGCGCAGGATCAGGATCGAATACTTGCCGATGTCGATGCGGCGCACGTCGCCTTCGTCGGGCACATCGGCTTCGACGCCGACATAGATCCAGGTCTTGTAGAAGACGGCTTCCATGTCGAGATCGAAGATCTCCTGCGAGGTATAGAAAGGCGCCTCGAGGCTGTAGCCCGGGCGACGGCGCGCCAGGAGCGCGCGGGGGGTGTCATTGGAGCGGTCAAGCATCTCTTCGATCCCTCTGGTGACTTTGTTGTCGTTGTCTACCTGTTCTACCTGATGCACTCATTCAAACAGCCGATGGCCCGCGACGGCGATCGGTTGCCCTGCCAGCACGCCATCGACTTCCTCCATCCGCCGCCGTCCCCCGTCCCGGATGCGGATATCGGATGGTGAAATGCCGTGAAGCGCCTTGAAATGTCTGGAAAAATGGGCGCAGTCAGAGAAGCCCGACTCAAGCGCAATATCCGTAACTGATCTATCCGTATTATCCAGTAGCCACCGTGCATATTTCAGACGCAGCGACCGGTAAAATGCGGCAGGCTTGATGCCCATGACGCTGTGGAACAGCCGTTCGAGCTGGCGGGTCGACAGCTTCAGCCGTGTCGCGATGTCGGCGATCAACAGCGGATCGGCCAGATGCTGTTCCATGATCAGCAGGGCACGACGCACCCGCTCGTCGGAAATGCTGTCGGCCAGCGGCGGATGCGGCTGGGCGGCCGTGCCGGGGCGGGCCTGATCGAGCACCAGGATCTGCCGGCTCTTCTGGGCAATGGCGCGGCCGAGCGACTTCTCGACGATATAGCTCGCCAGATCCGCCACCGAGCCGCCGCCGGGGCAAGTGATTCGGTCGCCGTCCACCACGAACAGGCGATCGGCCACCGGATGGTGGTGCGGGAACTCGTTGAGAAAATCCTGATAGTGGTACCAGTTGACGCAGATGCGCCGTCCGGTCATCAGGCCGGCGCGCGCCAGCACGAAGGACCCGGTGCAGAGCCCGATCAAGGGCACGCCGGCGCGCGCGGCCCGGCGCAGATAGTCGATGGTGGCGTCGTCCACCTGACGGCCGGCATGCAGGATGCCGCCGACCACGGCGATATAATCGAAGCGTTCCGGCTCGGTGAAGGGCGAGGTGCGCTCGATGCCGACGCCGCAGGACGAGCGAACCGGCTCGGGGCGCGCGCCCATGATCGACCAGGAGCAATTGATCTGGCGGGAAAGGTCGCCCTCATCGGCGGCGAGGCGCAACTGGTCCACGAAGAGCGCAAAGGCCGATAGGGTGAAATTGTCGGCCAGAATGAATCCGACAGACAGACGCGGCCGGGCCGGTACCTGTGGCACCCCGTTCGTCTTCACCCGTCCCCGCGCTGCCGTGGCTCCCATCGACGCTCCCTTGCTCCGTTTCCGGCGTTGCCGTGTCAGTGATTGGTTCCAGAATTGGCCCAGACCCGGCCTCAAGCCAAATCAATTCGATTTAGTCCGGAGGCCAGTTCTTCTCGCACCCCATCCCAACTGGTCATGAGTCGGGCTGTTGCAGGCTTCCGGCAAAGGCAGCAGAGCCTCTGCCGGATCTAGAGCAGCCGCCGACCAGTTTGAACCAACATGATCGGCGGCTGCTCAAGTTATTGACTCTGGAGCGATTTCCAATCGACCTGATGATTCCGTCAGGTCGGAAAGCGCTCCAAGCTCATGCGGCAAGTTCCTTGCGCGCTTCGTTGAGGAAACCGATCAGATAGTCGGCGAAAGTCCGCCAGACCTCAATGCGGAACGTGTCCTCGGCGCGGCGCCAGAGCACGACCTCGGTCCGTCCCAGCAGCGTGCGGGTGCACATGCCCACCGGGAAAGCGGCGAGGTCGAAGTCGAGCGGGCAGCCGTGCGACAGCACCCAGGTCGCCTTCGGTCCGGAGATGGTCAGGCCGACGTTGCGATGGGAGATGTCGGTGATGGCATGCGGCACGCCGGCGCAGGCCTCTTCGAGCGCCGCCTTGACCACGTCGACGCGGCCGTCCGGCGCCGTCACCAGCCATTCGTCCGGCCCGACCCAGAGCGCGGCATATTCGGCGGCGGTCGCCGAAGTGCAGGCGGTGCTGGGCAGGTTGAAGCCGAAGACCGGGGCGACCGCGGTCTCGATGCCGGGCCGTCCGCGCAGGGCGAGCCGGCTCATGGCCGCCACCGGTTCGATACGCACCTCAGCGTCGGCCGGCGAGGTGAACTGCAGGCCGTCGAGAACCGTGCGGCGATCGCTGGAGATGTCAACCATTCAGGCGCTCCCCTTCCTTGTCGTAGAATGCGGGTTCCACCACTTTCGCGGCGATGGTGCCTTCCGGCATGGGGATGTAGACCGTCTCGCCGATGCGGGCGCGGCCGCCGCGCAGCATGGCGATGGCGATGGACCGGCCGACGGTCGGGCTCCAGTAGGAGGAGGTGACGTGTCCGACCATCTTCATCGGCACGGGCTGGTTCGGGTCGAGCACGATCTGCGCGCCCTCCTCGATCACCACCTTGGGGTCCTCGGTGAACAGGCCGACCATCTGCTTGCGGTCCGGTGCCGACATGGCCGGGCGGGCCAGAGCACGCTTGCCGACGAAGTCGGGCTTGGTCTTGCCCACGGCCCAGCCGAGGCCGACGTCGTCGGGCGTCGCGGTGCCGTCGGTTTCCTGGCCGACGATGATATAGCCCTTCTCGGCGCGGGCCACGTGCATGGTCTCGGTGCCATAGGGCGTGATGCCGAACTCGCGGCCGGCTTCGAACACGGCCTCCCACAGCGCCGCGCCATAGTCGGCGGGCACGTTGAGCTCATAGCCGATCTCGCCGGTGAAGGAGACGGAGAACAGGCGACCCGGCACGCAGGCGATGGCGGTCTCGGCGACCGACATGGGCGGGAAGGCTTCCTTTGAGAGATCGAAGTCGCCGACGAGCTTCCTGACCACGTCGCGGGCCTTCGGGCCCTGCACGGCGACGACAGCCCATTGTTCGGTGGTCGAGGTCAGCCAGACGTCGAGATGGGGGAACTCGGTCTGGCGATAGTCTTCCATGTGATGGAGCACGCGCGGCGCGCCGCCGGTGGTGGTGGTCACGTGGAAGCGGTCTTCGGCCAGGCGACCGACGACGCCGTCGTCCATGACGAAACCGTCCTCGCGCAGCATCACGCCATAGCGGCACTTGCCGACGCCGAGCTTGGTCCAGGCGTTGGTGTAGAGCAGGTTCATGAAGGCGGCGGCATCGGGGCCGACCACCTCGATCTTGCCGAGCGTCGAGGCGTCGAACATGCCGACGGAGCTGCGCACCGCCTTGACCTCGCGGTTGACCGCCGCGTGCATGTCCTCGCCCGGACGGGCGAAGTACCAGGCGCGCATCCACTGGCCCACCGGCTCGAAGGCGGCGCCGGCGCGCGTCGCCCAGTCGTGCGACGGCGTCTTGCGCAGCGGGTCGAACAGGTCGCCACGGGCGAGACCGGCGAAGGCGCCGAAGGTGATGGGCGAATAGGGCGGGCGGAAGGTGGTGAGGCCGACGGCCGGCACCGGCGTCTTCAGCGTATCCGCCACGATGCCCAGGGCATTCATGTTGGAAGTCTTGCCCTGATCGGTCGCCATGCCGGTGGTGGTATAGCGCTTCACATGCTCGATGGAGCGCATGCCCTCGCGCACCGCCAGCTTGATGTCCTTGGCGGTCGAGTCGTTCTGGAAGTCGACGAAGGCCTTGACGGTGTTGACGTTGCGGCCATGCGGCAGCGCGCCGAGATAGCCGCCGCTCTCCTTGACCGATCCCTTGACGTCGATGACGCGGAAGGGCGCGACCACGCCGCCAACCGCAGCCGCAGCGTCGGCACCGGCCTTCCAGCCGTCTTCGAGAATGGCGCCAAGGTCGAACAGGCCGCGGCAGGCGCCGGCGGAGCGTTCCTTTTCCACCGACTGGCCCGGCACATAGGCCTGCAGCGCCTCGTCGAATGTCAGCTTGCCGCGCGACTGCGAGAACAGATGCACCGACGGCGTCCAGCCGCCGCACATCAGCAGGAGATCGCAGGCGATCGCTTCCGGCGCGGCGGCGGTGCCGTTCGGCTGGATGCGCGCCACATGCGCCTGGGTGATACGCTTGCGGCCGCGCGTGCCGGTGATCACCGCACCGCGCTGGACGCGGATGCCGGCGGCCTCGGCGGCGGAGACCAGCTCGCCGCTGACGTCGCCGCGCAGGTCGGCGATCGTCGCGATCTGGATGCCGGCGGCCTTGAGGTCGAGGGCGACGCGATAGGCGCTGTCATGGGCGGTCGCGATCACCGCGCGGCGACCGGGCAGAACGCCCCAGCGGTTGACATAGGCGCGGGCGGCTTCCGCCATCATCACGCCCGGACGGTCGTTGTCGGGGAAGACCAGCGGCCGCTCGAGCGAGCCGATGGCGATCACCACCTCGCCGGCGCGCACCTGCCACTGGCGCTCGCGCGGCAGGTTGGCCGGCGGGTTGGCGAGGTGATCAGTCAGGCGCTCGTTGATGCCGATGAAGTTATGCGGATAGTAGCCGAAGGCCGTGGCGCGCGGCAGCAGCGTCACCTTGGGGTTGGCCTTGAGCTCGGTGAGCGCATCGGCCACCCATTCGGAGGCCGACTTGCCCTCGATCACCTCGGTGAGATTGTGCAGCAGCGAGCCGCCCATTTCGGCCTGCTCGTCCACCAGCATCACGCGCTTGCCGCTGCGCGAGGCGGAGAGCGCTGCCGACAGGCCGGCGGGACCAGCGCCGACGACCAGGATGTCGGTGGTCTGGTAGACCTGGGTGTAGCGCGCCGCATCCGGCGTCTCCGGCGCCCGGCCGAGGCCGGCGGCAGCGCGGATCTTGGGCTCATAGACCTTGGTCCAGAAGCTCTTCGGCCACATGAAGGTCTTGTAGTAGAAGCCGGCGGGAATGAAGCGACTCAGCAGCAGGTCGTTGACGGCCCCGATGTCGAACCCGAGCGAGGGCCAGCGGTTCTGGCTCTCCGCCTTCAGCCCGTCATAGAGTTCGATGACCGGCGCGCGCAGGTTCGGCGTATAATGGGCGTCGTCCTTGCCCACACCCACCAGCGCGTTGGGCTCGTCGATGCCGGCGGTGAGGATGCCGCGCGGGCGGTGATACTTGAACGAGCGCCCCACCAGATGCACGCCGTTGGCCAGCAGCGCCGAGGCCAGCGTGTCGCCGGCATAGCCCTGGTAGGTCTTGCCGTCGAAGGAGAAGGAGATCGGCTTGTTGCGGTCGATGCGGCCGCCGGCCGCCTTGCGGAAACTCATTTCGCCGCTCCTGCCTTGAGAGCTTCGAGGTCAGGCTTGGGCTCGCCTGTCTTGTAGGTGGTCACGAAGAAATCGGACACCGTGTCGCGCACCGCGTTGAAGAAGCGACCGCAGCCGTGCACATGGCGCCAGCGCTCGACGGTCATCCCCTTGGGGTTGCTGCGGAAATAGAGACGGTCGACCACTTCCTCGTCGGTCAGCGACTCGGTCCCGGCCGGACGGGCCACATGGGCTTCACCGGCATGGCGGAACTCGACTTCCGGGCGGGCGCCGCAATAGGGGCAGTTGATGATCAGCATCGCGAGACCTCAGTGAGCCACGGCGGCGGCCGCCGCTTCGTCGATCAGGAAACCGTCACGGAAACGGTCGAGCGAGAAGGGAGCGTTGATGGGGTGCGGCTCGTCGCGCGCGATGGTGTGGGCAAACACGTTGCCCGACCCCGGCGTCGCCTTGAAGCCGCCGGTGCCCCAGCCGCAGTTGACATAGAGCCCGGGCACCGGGGTCTTGGACAGGATCGGCGAGCGATCCGGCGTCACGTCGACGATGCCGCCCCAGTTGCGCAGCATGCGCATGCGGCGGAACATGGGGAACAGCTCGCAGATGGCGTCCAGCGTGTGCTCGGCAATATGAAGTGCGCCGCGCTGGGAATAGCTCGGGTAGACGTCGGTGCCGGCGCCGATCACCATCTCGCCCTTGTCGGACTGGGAGATATAGGCGTGGATGGTGTTGCTCATCACCACGCAGGGGAAGGCGGGCTTCACCGGCTCGGACACCAGCGCCTGCAGCGGGAAGCTTTCGAGCGGCATGCGCACGCCGGCCATGCCCATCACCACCGAGGTGTGACCGGCGGTGACGACACCCACCTTCTTGGTGCGTACCGTACCCTTGGTGGTTTCCACCGCTTCCACGGCGCCGGCGGCATTGCGACGGATCGCCGTCACTTCGCAGTTCTGGATGATGTCGACGCCCAGCGCGTCGGCGGCACGGGCAAAGCCCCAGGCCACGGCGTCATGGCGCGCGGTGCCGCCGCGCCGCTGCAAGGCGCCGCCCATCACGGGATAGCGGATGTTCTTGGCGATGTTGAGCGGCGGACAAAACTCCCGGCACTCTTCCGGCGAGAGCCACTCGTTGTCGACGCCGTTCAAGCGGTTGGCATGGATATGCCGCTGGGCCGACTGCACGTCATGCACCGTGTGGGCGAGCATCAGCACGCCGCGGGCGGAATACATGACATTGTAGTTGATGCCCTGGCTGAGGCCTTCCCACAGCTTCACGGCGTGGTCGTAGAGCGCCGCGCTTTCGTCGAACAGATAGTTCGACCGAATGATCGTGGTGTTGCGCCCCGTGTTGCCGCCGCCGAGCCACCCGCGCTCGATCACCGCCACGTTGCGGACGCCGTGTTCCTTGGCGAGGTAATAGGCGGTCGCAAGGCCATGACCACCGGCACCGATGATCACGACGTCATACTCGCTCTTCAGCGAGGGCTGACGCCATTGCGCCTGCCAACTGGTGTGCCCGCCGAGCGCGCGACGAAACAGATTAAAGGCCGAAAAGGGCTGCATGACACCGCCATCAGCTTGAGAAACTCACAAGCCGAACTATTCGGACAAATACGGCTCAAGGAAAGTGTCCTACACGGCGGCGGCATTGAAGGAAAGCGACATGACGCGCGGTCGTTTTTTGACAAGCCCCGAACGTGGCAGGCCAGCGCGGTTCAGGGAGGCGGCCTCTCCCTCGTCCATCGGGTAGCGAAGCGGCAAGCGATCACGTCCCGGCGACGCGATCTGCGGCGAATTTCCCGAGGTCCTTGGGTGTCTGTGGGCAGCGAGAGCGCGGAAAGCCTCGATCCGTCGTCACAGCGGCAGGCGATCGGCCTTCAGATTGGGATCGGTCTCGACGCTGAATCCGGCGGTAGCCGCCGAACCGGCACCGGTGCCGCAAGCGACCGACACACCGTAACCTTCGAGCAGATCGAGATCGACCGAGTGATGTTCGGCGACCGAAAGAGGCGACGTTTCATCGCTGCCGGCGACGTCGGAAATATCGACGTTGCAGGTCTCGGCGCTCGCCAGGGTGGCGGGTGTCTCGCTGACCGACGGAACGCTGTCCATCTGGCGGGTCACCGCGCCTGCGGGGGATGAAATCGCGGCAAGGCCGGAGGCAACGACGATGGCGGAGGCAACGATGGCGGCAAAGCCGAGCAAACGACGGGTCTTGAACATCTTGTCATCCAATCAATTGAGCCACTGGCCTGACCTTACGGTCTGGTCGGCGCGCAATTGCGCCGGGGCATGCGTGTCATACCACGAGGCGTTGAAAATGGCTCGCGGCACTCCGATTTCGAGTTTCTCATGCCTTTGATGCAGATGAGAAATTCGAAACATCTTCAACGAGCCAATGCGTCAGCATTCTGGCAGATTGGTATAATAACGTATTTCAACACGCATGTGCATCTCGCATTTGGTGGAATGGTAAAGCGGCAAAGTCCGCCAGCCGACCGGACGCCGACCGCTTTCGCGCAACTTCAGGATTTTCACGACTGCTTGCCGGCCTCAGCGCGGCGTCAGGACGCAGCCTTCTCGCCCGGCTTGGCCTGCCAGATGTTCTGGCGGTTGCGGATCTCGCGCGGCGCCGGACCGAAATAGGTCGGCGTCTTCACGAAGTCGCGCGGGCTCAGCACCACCGACTGGATGCGCTGATAGAGCGACTTGGCCGAGATCGGCTTGCACAGCAGCTCGTGAATGCCGAGACGACGGGCTTCGATGATGCGGCTGCGCTCGGTATGCCCCGTCACCATGATGATCGGGATATAGGCGAAGGGATTGGAGGGCACGCGGATCATGCGCACCATGTCGGCGCCGTCGAGAATCGGCATCACCCAGTCGAGAATCAGGATGTCGGGATTGGCGCGGTCCATCGCTTCGAGACCGGAGGCGCCGTCTTCAGCTTCCACGATCCGGCGGGCCCCGAAGCCTTGCAGCATGGTGCGCAAAATCGTCCGCATGTATGCGCTATCTTCCACGACCAGGAAGGTCAGGGATGACAGATCAAGCTGCACGTGCCGAACTCCCATATGCCCCCTAGACCTTGGTCGGCAAAAGTGAATATCCGGTTAGGGCAGTTCGGATTTCTCTCGCGCGGTGGCCGGCGCCAGACCTTCACCAAATCGTGAAGCCTGGAAAACCTTGCAATCCGTCAGCCAATCGACGGGTAAGTAGAGCTACCATAGCAATAACCTCTCGGTCGGCCTTGAGAAATTTACCCTTTCATGCTTGAATTTCAGCGACATACAAATGCTTTTCGGAACCCTTCAAAACTATGGGGTCATTTCCGAGGGCAGCTGTGGGCCAGCGGCTACGGGAAGTTACTTTTGACAGATCCCGGACGCAGTTTGACACCGATCAAAGTGATCGAGCGTGCAGGTGGCTAGGTTGGCGCCTGCGGCAAAGGGAACCGGCGCATTTTCCCGTCAAATGGCGGGGGTGGCTTTCGACACGGCGTCAATGGCGTTATAAGGGCGCGACGCCGGGAGGGAATGGATCCTATCATGAACTATGATGCTTTTTTTGAGAGTGCAGTCCAGGCCCTTCAGGACGAGAAGCGTTACCGCGTTTTCGCCGAACTTGAGCGAATGGCTGGTCGATTTCCGACGGCACTCTGGCATCGTGGCAGCGACTCACGTGAGATCACGGTCTGGTGCTCCAACGACTATCTGGGCATGGGCCAGCACCCCAAGGTGATTGATGCCATGGCCTCGACGGCGCAGCGCATGGGCGCAGGTGCCGGTGGTACGCGCAACATTTCCGGCACCAACCATCCGCTGGTCCAGCTCGAGAACGAACTCGCCGACCTGCATGGCAAGGAAGCCGCCCTCATCTTCACCTCGGGCTATGTGTCGAACGAAGCGGCGATCTCGACGATCGCCAAGCTGCTGCCGAACTGCCTGATCCTTTCCGACGCGCTCAACCACGCTTCGATGATCCACGGCATCCGGTCGTCTGGTGTCTCCAAGCAGGTCTGGCGCCACAACGACCTCGCCCATCTCGAAGAGCTGCTGAAGGCCGCCGGTCGCGAGCGCGCCAAGCTGATCGTGTTCGAATCGGTCTACTCCATGGACGGCGACATTGCGCCGATCGAGAAGATCGCCGATCTCGCCGACAAGTATAACGCCTTCACCTACATCGATGAGGTGCACGCGGTCGGCATGTACGGCCCGCGCGGCGCCGGCATCTGCGAGCGCGACGGCGTGATGGATCGCATCGACGTCATCGAGGGCACGCTGGCCAAGGGCTTCGGCGTCATGGGCGGCTATATCACCGGCAAGAAGTCGCTGGTGGATGCGGTGCGCTCCTATGCGCCCGGCTTCATCTTCACCACCGCCCTGCCCCCCGGCCTCTGCGCCGCGGCGACCGCCTCAATTCGCCATCTCAAGGAAAGCCAGGTGGAGCGCGATGCGCACCAGCGCCAGGCTGCCCGCACCAAGGCCGTGCTCACCGCCGCCGGCCTGCCGGTGATGCCGAGCGAGACGCATATCGTTCCCGTGCTGGTCGGCAATCCCGACCTGTGCAAGAAGGCCACCGACATCCTTCTTGAGAAGCACAACATCTACATCCAGCCGATCAACTATCCGACCGTGCCGCGCGGCACCGAACGCCTGCGCATCACGCCGACGCCGTTCCACAACGACGAACTGATCGTGCAGCTGGCCACCGCTCTGGTGGACGTCTGGCAGACGCTCGGCCTCACCTTCGAGACGCCGACGCTGATGGACGACGACATGGTCCTGCGTCAGCAGATCTTCCGCGCCGCCGGCGGCTGATCGGCGTCAGGCCAATCATCGATATCGAAAGGGGCTGGTGCTGCACCGGCCCCTTTTCTTTTGCGGCGCCGGCAGGCGGGGACAAGTGGGGGCAACAATCCGCGCGCCCGTGACATTCAGGCCGCGTGCGACCGATCATTTTCGCTGAATGTGACAATCGGCAGCGCGGGCGACATATCCGCGACATTCCCGCCGTCGCCATCGGTGCCCAGAGCGACAAAAGCGCGACATCCTGGCCAGCGCATTTGCACACGCCCCTGCAACCAGGCCGCGTTTCCGCCGAGCGGACCGACAGGCCCGGCGTGATCGCGCATCGCCCAGGTCTGACGATCCAGTCGCCTTGGGAGTTCAGGGCTTGTGGTCGCCCTGCGGCAGGTCGTCGTCCTGCAGCACGCGCCAGGCGGCGCCGTCCAGGTCTTCATACTGGCCATTCTTGAGCGACCACATGAAGCCCAGGAGCCCCAGCATTCCCAGCGACAGGGCGATCGGCACGAGGAATACGAGGACGTTCATCCGGCTTCTCCAACGGTTTCGCCATCAGCCGATTGCAGCGGCCGGATCTCCGGCGGCTCGGCGACCCGCCGCAACCGCAGCGCGTTCAGGGTCACGATCATCGACGACCCCGACATTGCCAGGGCAGCAATCAAAGGCGTCACATAACCGGCCACCGCGATGGGCACGGCGAACAGATTATATATAACGGCTATGCCGAGATTTTCCATCATCAGGCGATAGGCGGCCTTGGAAATCTCGAGCGAGACGGTCACCGGCTTCAGCAGGTCGCCGAGGAACACGGCGTCCGAAGCGGCCTGCGCCACGTGCACCGCCGAGACAGGCGACAGGGACACATGAGCAGCCGCCAGCGAGGGTGCGTCATTGATGCCGTCGCCGACCATCAGCACCTTGCGCCCCTCGGCCTTCAGCGCCTTCAATCGCTCGATCTTGCTGGCCGGATCGCATTCGGCCTTCCAGGCGGCGATGTCGAGAGCGCGGGCGATGTCGGCGACAGCGGCCTCGCGATCTCCTGACAGGATTTCGAGGCGATAGCCCGATTTTCTCAAGGATTCTGCGGTTTCGACGGCGTCCGCCTTCAGGGTCTGGCCGAAAGCAAAGACGCGTGGCGGTTCACTGCCGTCGGCAAAGGCAATCAGCGAGGCGGTCGGATAGTCCGTGCGGACGCGCTGGGCAGCGTCATGGTCGACGCCACAGAACTCCAGGGAGCCGAGGCGCAGCCGGCGGCCTTCCTGGGTCACGGCGACACCCTCGCCGGGGGTCTCCTCGATACCTTCGAAGCTGGCCCCCGCCGCCACCGCTTCGGCCAGCGCATGGGCCAGCGGGTGGCGGCTGCCACGGGCAAGCCGCCCGGCGACATCAAGGCATTGGGCGTCGAACTCCGCACCGTTGAGCAGCACCGGATCGGGCAGCGTCAACGTTCCCGTCTTGTCGAACACGATGGTGTCAACCTTGGCGAGGCGCTCGACCGCGTCGCCGGCATTGAGAAGAATACCATTGCGATAAAAACGACCCGCGCCCACAACCTGGACCGCCGGAACGGCGAGTGCGAGGGCGCAGGGGCAGGTGATGATCAGCACGGCGATGGCGTTGATCAGGGCGTTGTGCCAGCCGGCACCGGCGATCATCCAGCCCACCGCCGTCAGCAAGGCCGAGCTGTGCACCACCGGCGCATAGGCGCGCGCCGCCCGGTCGGCCAGTCGCAAGGTTCCGGCCTTGGCGGTCTGGGCTTCGCCGATCAGCCGCTCGATCTCGGCCATCAGCGTCCCCTCGACCGCCGCCGTCACCGAGACGGTCAGCACTCCGGCGCCGTTCAGCGTTCCCGCATGCACCATGCTCCCCGTGGACACCCGCGCCGGCAGCGTCTCGCCGGTTACCATGCTCATGTCGATATCCGACCGCCCCGACAGCACCTTGCCATCCACCGGCACTCTTTCCCCGGCCCGGACGAGGATGCGATCGCCAGGTTTCACCTGGCTGAGCGGCAGGCGCGACAGCGTCCCGTCCTCGGCGATGCGGACGGCCGACTCCGCCCGCAGCGTCGCCAGGGTCTCGGCTTCGACCGCGGTTCTGCGGCGCATGTTTTCGTCGAGGAAACGACCCAGCAGCAGAAAGAACAGCAACATCAAGGCGCTGTCGAAGTAGGCCTCGAGTTCGTGCAGCATGGTGTTGACCAGCGACAGCCCCATGGCCAGCGTCACGCCGATGGAGATCGGCACGTCCATGTTCACCGAACGCCGCTTGAGGGCGCCGAAGGCGCTGCGGAAGAAGGGCCGCGCGGCATAGCCCACCGCGGGGATGGCGATCAGCGCGCTCATCCAGTGGAAGAAGTCACGGGTCTCCGGCGTGATGTCGGTCACGTTGCCGGCCCAGACGGCCACCGACATCAGCATCACGTTCATGGCGCCAAAGCCAGCGACCGCCATGCACCGGAGGAGTTCGCGCGAGGCTTCGGAGCGCCGATCGCCGGCCAGCGCCGGATCGAAGGGATGCGAGGGATAACCGATCGCCGCCATGCGATCGAGCACCGCAACCGGACCGATGACCTCGGGGTCATAGACGACAGAGGTACGGCGGCTGGCAAGGTTCACCCGCGCCGACTTGACACCCGGGACAAACTTCAGTCCCCGCTCGATATCGGTCATGCAGGCGGCACAGGTGATGCCGCTGACCGCCAGTTCGAGCCGACGCGCGCCATCCTTGTCCGCGACCGTGAAGGCGGTCCAATCGTGTTCTTCCCGCTGGCTGGCCGCGGCAGGGAGCTCGGGCGCTAGCCCCTCTGAAAGAACAGCCGTCACAGCAGGTTACTCCTGCAACCGAAGGTCCGAACGCCCACCGGAACGCCCAGGGTCACGAGCGCTTGTAGTCAAGCTGGTTGCGGCTCTTGAAGAGGCGCTGGCCGTCCTTGTCGGCCTCGATGTTCAGCACCCAGCTGCCATCGGGAACGTCTTCAAGCGACGCCGTATAGACCCCAGGAGCGGTCTCCGACAGCTTGGCGGTGTGGTCATGGGTCGGGTCGACGGCATGGATCAGCTGCACGGAAACCGCCAGACCCGAGATCGGCGCGCCCGCCTTGTCGACAAAACTGATGGACACGGCCGCGTCGGTGCCGGCAGGCTTGACCGAGGCGTCAACCTTCCAGGCGCGTTCAGTTTGCTCGCGGCCAAGCGCAACTTCCTTCTCGAAGTCCTGCCCAGCCTGATAGCTCGATTCCACTTCCAGCCCGGGGAAGGTGGAAATGGAGAAATAGACGAAGGCGAAGTTGACCGCGAAGATCAACCCGAAGAAGCCGATCAGCCAGAGCAGGACTGCGCGACCAGTCAGGCGACGCTGCTTGTTTCCATCAACGGCAATGCTCATGATCCCTCCTCGCGGGATTGTCTGAAGCGGAAAGCCCGGCCCCTCGCGGGGCCGGGCGACAGTTCGGAGCCTGACGCTCAGGGCTTGTGCTCTTCAGCCTCGCCGTGATCGTCATCGGCCTTGAAGAAGTCCCCCGTCCGGGCACTTTCACCGGTCTTCATGTCAACAATGCGGAAGATGATGTCGGTTGACGGCGGCAGAGCCACGCCCGGTGCAACCGTCACAACCACACGCAACTCGCGCGTATCATCGGGCGCCACGGTGACCACCGGCAGGCCGGAGACAACCGTCTCGATGCCCTGCGCCTCGATCGTGGCCGAACCCTGCGGCAGGCCGTTCACATCGAGAGAGAAGGACCGTTCTTCCGAGCGCTTGTTGATGAAGCGGACGGTATAGCCGTTGCGAATGCCGCCGGTCGACAGCTCGACATAGAGCGGATTGCGGTCGTGCAGGACGCTGATGTCCTGCAAGGTGCGATGCATCAGCGTGTAGAGCATGACGCCGCCGATGCCCAGAATCAGCACCGTATAGAGCACGGTACGGGCGCGCACGATCCGATAGATCGGCTGCTTGCCGGCCTTGCGGCGCTCGATGTTCATGTCGGTGTCGTAGCCGATCAGACCGGGCTCGCGACCGACCCTTTCCATCATAGTGTCGCAGGCGTCGATGCAGAGGCCGCACTGGATGCAACCGAGCTGCATGCCCTCGCGGATATCCACGCCCGTCGGGCAGGCATTGACGCAGGCATAGCAGTCGATGCAATCGCCGGCCGGCTGTCCGGCCTCGCGCGCCTTGGCGGCGGCCTTGGTCGACATGCGCTGTTCGCCACGATCGGAGCGATAGGTGACGTTCAGCGCCCACTCGTCGGTCAGCGCGGCCTGGATGCGCGGCCAGGGGCACATGTAGACGCAGACTTGCTCGCGCATGAAGCCGGCGAGCGCGTAAGTGGTGAAGGTCAGGATGCCGATCCACATGTAGATGGCAAAGGACGCATTTCCGGTGATCAGATCGCGGACCATGGTGGGCGCGTCACCGAAGTAAAGCACCCAGGCACCACCGGTCCACCAGGCGATCAGCAGCCAAGTGGCATGCTTGGCACCCTTGCGGGCAATCTTGTTGGCACTCCACGGCGCCTTGTCCAGCTGGATCCGGTCGCGGCGATCGCCTTCGAACAGGCGCTCGACGGCAAAGAACAGGTCGGTCCAGACCGTCTGCGGGCAGAGATAGCCGCACCAGACGCGGCCCGCGACCGCGTTCATCAGGAACAGCGTGATCGCCGCGATCACCAGAAGACCGGTGAGGTAGTAAACCTCCTGCGGCCAGATCTCGATGAAAAAGAAATAGGCGCGACGGCCGGTCATGTCGATCAGAACAGCCTGATCCGGCGAGTTGGGTCCGCGATCCCAGCGAATGAACGGCAACAGATAGTAGATACCGAGGGTGATCATCAGGACCGCCCACTTGATGGTCCTCAACCGCCCGCTGACTGCCGCTGGATAGTTTTTCTTTGCTGCCGAATAGAGGCCGTCGCCTCCGGCAGAACCGTCTTGTTCGACGCGCATCGTCGCCCGACTCCTCGCTGCGCCGTCGCCGAGCCCCGTCGTCCGCCCTGACGCGCGCCTGCACCATAGGAGGCCGGGTTAGCCCATGCTTTGATAAAGGTCAAACACCACATGACCACACCCTTGGAAATCCGCCAGATTTCGACAAAGGTCTAAAAATAAAATAGGTTTGCAGGGCGCATTTTGCCGGCTTGGCCGGGGTTGTCATCACCCCAGCCAACGACGACTCAGAGGCGTTAGCGCGGCATCGGCGAACAACAGAGCCCCAAATGACAACGGCGGGAACCGAGGTTCCCGCCGCCGAAGTTATCAGGAAAGGCGCGTCAATCAGACGCCGCCACCCAGGTCGTGGACATAGATCGCGAGCGACTTGATGGTCACAGCGTCGAGCTTGCCGCCCCAGGTCGGCATGACGCCGAGCTTGGGATTGTTGATTTGGGCAACGATGGCTTCCTTGGTGCCGCTGTAGAGCCAGATCTTGTCGGTGAGCTTGGGCGCACCGAGATCCTGGTTACCAATGCCGCCCTCGCCATGGCAGGCCGCGCAGTTGTCGGCGAAGATCTGCTTGCCTTCGTCGGTGGCAGCGCCACCCGAACCGGACAGGGACAGAACATAGTCGGCAACCTTGTCGATCTGGTCGGCGGTCAGCATCTGGTCGCGGCCAAAGGCCGGCATGACGTTCTGACGGGTGTCGGGGCTCGTCGAGCGGGCACCCACCGTGATCGTCTGCTGGATGGCATCAAGCGTGCCGCCCCACAGCCAGTCGTCGTCCTGCAGGTTCGGATAACCGGGCGAACCGGTGGCACCCGAACCATGGCAGGGCGCGCAGTTGTTGCCGAAGGCCGCCTTGCCGTTGGCCATGGCGAACTCGAGCATCTTCGGGTCGGCCTTGATCTGCTCAAAGGTCGCCGCCTCAAGTCCCTTACCGATCACCATGCGGGACGCCTGTCCGGCCGCCGCATCCGTCAGAGCTGCTTCGCGCTGCGAATAGCCCAGATAACCACGGGTGTAGTCGGAGACCAGCGGCCAGGACGGATACACGAAGTAGTATCCGATGGCCCAGACGATGCAGATGTAAAACAGCCACAGCCACCAGCGCGGCAGCGGGGTATTCAGTTCCTTGATGCCGTCCCACTCGTGACCGGTGGTCGACACGCCGGTGACCTTGTCGATTTCTCCGTGTTGAGCCATGGCTCAATCCTCCTCAAGCGGGATCTGCGCGGCGTGATCGAAGGGCTCCTTGTTCTTCGGCCACAGCGCATAGGCGAGGATGGCCAGGAATAGAACGAAGAAGTAGATCGTCACGCTCTGCTGGGCAAACATTGCAACCTGTTCGTAGGTGAAGCCCATGATGACCCCCCGGGTTAACGCAGGTTGGCTTTGTCGTCGTAGGTCGAGAAATCAACCAACGTGCCAAGCATTTGCAGATAGGCGACAAGAGCGTCCATCTCGGTGACCTTGGTCGGGTCGCCATCGAAGTCCGCAACCACAGCCTTGGGATAGCGGCCGAGGAGGCCGGAGCTGTCGCCGTCAGGATTGACCTGGGCTGCCAGGTCGGCCTGGGCCTGGGCAATCTCGTCGTCCGTATAGGGGACGCCTTCGATGCGCAGGGTCTTCATGTCGTCGCCAATGCGATCAGCCTTCAGCGGAGCGTTCTTGAGGAAGGCGTAGGCGGGCATGACCGAAGCCGGCACGACCTGACGCGGATCGCTCAAGTGGGCCACGTGCCAGGCGTTGGAATACTTGCCGCCAACGCGGGCAAGATCCGGACCGGTACGCTTGGAGCCCCACTGGAAGGGATGATCATACTGGCTTTCGGCGGCCAGGCTGAAGTGACCGTAACGCTCGATCTCGTCGCGCATCGGGCGGATCATCTGGCTATGGCACAGATAGCACCCTTCACGGACGTAGATGTTGCGGCCGGCCAGTTCGAGCGGTGAATAGGGACGCATCCCGTCCACCGTCTCGATCGTGCTCTTCAGATAGAAGAGGGGGACGATCTCCACCAGACCGCCGATGGCAACCATAACCAGGATGCCAAGCAGCAGAACGATGGAGTTCTTCTCGAAAACTGCATGTTTTTCGAACAAGGACATGGCTCGGCTCTCCTTACTCGGCCGCAGCCAGAGCACCAGCAGGTTCGGCCTCTTCGGCTTCGCCACGGGTGATGGTCAGGTAGAGGTTGACGGCCATGATCAGCGCGCCGGTGAGGAACAGAACGCCACCGAGCCCACGGATCACATAGTAGGGATGCATCGCCTCAACGGTTTCCACGAAGGAATACTGCAGGAAGCCAAGCGAGGTGTAGGCGCGCCACATCAGGCCCTGCATGATACCGGACACCCACATCGCGGAGATGTAGAGAACGATACCCAGGGTCGAGATCCAGAAGTGCCAGTCCACGAGCTTCAGCGAGTAGACGTCCTTCTTGCCGAAGACCCAGGGGACCAGGCAATAGAGCGCGCCGAAGGAGACGTAACCCACCCAGCCGAGCGCACCGGAGTGCACGTGACCGATGGTCCAGTCCGTATAGTGGCTGAGGCTGTTGACCGCCTTGATCGACATGAGCGGACCTTCGAAGGTCGACATGCCGTAGAAGGCGACGGACACCACGAGCATGCGCAGCACCGGGTCGGTGCGGAGCTTGTCCCAGGCGCCGGACAGCGTCATCAGGCCGTTGATCATGCCACCCCAGGACGGCATCCACAGCATCACCGAGAAGGTCATGCCCAGCGTGGAGGCCCATTCGGGCAGCGCGGTATAGTGCAGGTGGTGCGGACCGGCCCAGATGTACAGGAAGATCAGCGCCCAGAAGTGCACGATCGACAGGCGATAGGAATACACCGGACGATTGGCGCGCTTGGGCACGAAATAGTACATGATGGCCAGGAAGCCGGCGGTCAGGAAGAAGCCCACCGCGTTATGGCCATACCACCACTGAACCATGGCATCCTGCACGCCGGACCACAGCACGTAAGACTTGGTGCCGAAGAAGGACACCGGAATCTCCGCGTTGTTGACCAGATGCAGCATGGCGATCGTGACGATCATGGCCAGCGTGAACCAGTTGGCCACGTAGATATGGGGCTCCTTGCGCTTCCACAACGTGGCGAGGAAGACCAGCAGATAGGCCACCCAGACGACGGTCAGCCACAGGTCGGCATACCACTCCGGCTCGGCGTATTCCTTGCCCGACGTCACGCCCAGCAGGTAGCCCGTACCAGCGATGACGATGAAGACGTTATAGCCGAGGATGACGAACCAGGGCGCGACCAAGCCAGGCATGCGGACGCGGCAGGTGCGCTGCACGGCATAGAAGCTCGTCGCCAGCAGCACGTTGCCACCGAAGGCGAAGATCACCGCGGAGGTGTGCAGCGGGCGCAGGCGACCGAAGTTGATCCACTCCAGACCCATGCTGAGGTTCGGGAACGCCAGTTCGAAGGCGATGATCACGCCCACGAGGAAGCCGGCAATGCCCCAGAACATCGCCGCGATCGAGGCGAACTTGATGGGTCCGTAGTTGTAGTTGGGCTTACCGTTGATTTCGGCAGGAACTTCCTTGCCGGCACGGTCGATGTAAGCCTTGACGATGAGATAAACGCCTGCCGCTGACGCAATCGCGCCGATCGTCGCGTGGAACGCGAAGACCGGATCGAGCGCCTTACCGGCGAGCAGAACGCATAGCAGAGTGAGTAGCCCCAGGAAGACGGCA
Organism: Oryzibacter oryziterrae; assembly: GCF_021864535.1. GTDB lineage: Bacteria > Pseudomonadota > Alphaproteobacteria > Rhizobiales > Pleomorphomonadaceae > Pleomorphomonas > Pleomorphomonas oryziterrae. The sequence continues at coordinate 129,905 of NZ_JAKJIC010000002.1, read as the reverse complement.
AAGCCCCCCTCCTCAAGCGACATGAGAGGTTTTGCCCTCTGCGCTGTCATGATTGTCGCCCCGTATTTTGTCCGGACCGCCCCTTGGTAATTCAGACACTCCCCCGGGGGTGATCCGCGGTCACACTGGTCGAGCCCCGCGCCGAATACGCGAGAGTTCGGGCCGAACCTAGTGGGCTTGAAGCAGGGCAACCTTGATCGAAATCAATATCTACCCCTTTAAATAGGGGAATTGACTCACCACTTATGCCGCCTTCTCGCCGCTAAGAGCCTGTTTTTGCGGAAAATTGCGGAGAGGGACTACCGATGTCGGGGTGCAGGCGAAGACGGTAGGTGCAAGCCGATGCACCGAAAGTCTGAGTAGTCCGTCTTTTGCCAGATGCCAGAATCACTTGGCCGCAAAAGCACCGCTTCGGCGGACGCTCCGGACGGGCAAGCAGGTCCCGACTGTTCCGAAGCCTTGTCCGACCACGCTCCATCCCCGCAAGACTGCGGAATAACCCGAATAGGGTTTTCTTTGATGTCGATCAATGCCGGGGCGCCGTCCGTGCCGCAAACAGGAAGCATGAACGCCATGTCCCTCCCTTCGCTGGACCTGTCGAGCGTGATCCGCGCCACGGTCCCCCGCTACACGTCCTATCCAACCGCGCCCCATTTCAATCAGGACGTGGATTCGGAACTCTATGGGGCGTGGCTCGACAAGATCGGCAACCGGGAAGAGGCGGTGTCGATCTACATCCACATCCCCTTCTGCCGGACCATCTGCCATTATTGCGGCTGCACCACGAAGGCGACACGCAAGGATGCGCCGATCGAAGCCTATGTGGAGGTGCTGCGCAAGGAAATCGCGCTGGCAGCCGACCGCCTCGGACGGCTCAAGGTCTCGCATATCCACTGGGGCGGCGGCACGCCGAACCTGGTGCCGATGGCGTCCTTCGAGAAGATCGTCGGCGATCTGCATGAGTTCTTCGACATTCGCCGCAATGCCGAGCACGCCATCGAGCTCGATCCGCGCCATCTCACCCGTGAGAATGCCCGCTTCCTGGCGCGCATGGGAATCAACCGCGCCAGCCTCGGCGTCCAGGACCTGGATCCGGCAGTGCAGGAGGCCATCGGCCGTATCCAGCCGCTGGAAATGGTTGAAGCGGCTGTCGCAAACCTTCATGGGCATGGCATCGGCGCCATCAGCTTCGACCTGATGTACGGCCTGCCGCGGCAGACCCCGGCCTCGATCCGCCAGACGGCGCTGCATGCGGCCGGTCTGGCGCCGAACCGCATCTCGCTTTTCGGCTATGCGCATGTGCCCTGGTTCCGCACGCATCAGAAGGTGATCGACGAGAGCCTGCTGCCCGATAGCGCCGCTCGTCATGAGCTCGCGCGCATCGCGCGTGCCACCATCGACGCCTTCGGCTACGAGGAAATCGGCATCGACCATTTCGCCCGTCCGGAGGACGATCTCACGCGGGCGCGCGATCAACGCACCCTGCGCCGCAACTTCCAGGGCTATACCACCGACGCTGCCAACACCCTGCTCGGCTTCGGCGCCTCCTCGATTGGCAAGACGCCCTGGGGCTATGCCCAGAATGAAACGGCCAACGCGCCCTGGCAGCGCGCCATAGAGGCCGGCAAGTTCGCCGTCCACAAGGGCCGGATCTTCACGCCGGACGACCTCGTTCGTGCCGACGTGATCGAGCAGGTCCTGTGCTTCTTCGACGTGGATCTCGGAGCCATCGCCGCGCACCACAGGGTGTCGCCGGAGATGTTCGCCGCGGACCTCGAGTCGCTTGCGCCCATGGTCAAGGCCGGCTGGCTGACGATCGACGGGTACAAGGTCTCGATCATCGAACACAAGGTGGAGCTCGCCCGCGTGGTCGCGTCGGCCTTCGACGCCTATCTCGGCAGGGGCGGTCGCCATTCGGTGGCGGTGTGACGCCCTTGCCGCATCTTTTGCGGCGCTTGAAAAGAATGACGGCCGGAAACGCAATGCGCATCCGGCCGCTGGAAGGTCGATCGAGGAGGATGGGTCAGTGAATGCCGGTCATCTTGCAGACGCGGCAGACTTCGACCAGCTTGATGCGGTCGTTCTTCTCGATGGAGATGATGCCGCGGCGCTTGAGATCGGACAGCACGCGGCTGACCGTTTCGATGGTCAGGCCGAGATAATCGGCGATTTCCTGGCGGGTCATCTTGAGGACGACGACCTGCTGGTCGACGTCGGCCTTGGGGCCGCTGCAGCCAACCACGCCGCGGCCGGGAACGAAGCGCATCAGGAAGCTGGCGACGCGTTCGGTCGCCGACTTGCGGCCGAGCAGAACGGCGTGCGAGTGCAGGACTTCGATGCGGCTCATCAGGCAGCGGTTGACGTGTCCGAGGAGTTCGCTGGACTGCTCGATATCGCGACGATCGAGGATGCGCACTTCGCAGGGCATCAGCGCTTCGGCGGAACAGTCGTAGAGGCCGGTCATGGAATGGCCGAACAGGTCGCCCTCCGACAGGATGTCCACCACCTGGCGGCGCCCATCGGCGAGGAGGCGATAGAGCATGATCTGGCCGGACGCGATCTCGTAGAGATTGGTGGCCGGATCGTCCTCATGGAACAGGATGTCATGGGACTCGAAGCGGTCCAGCCGAGCGCGCGGCGAAGAGCGGAAGCTGAGCCAGGCGCTGTCATCGACCGGCGCCTTCATCTTGGTGCCGGAATAGCGGCTGTTGTGATGGTGCATGGACACCATGCCATCAGCCTGATTGCCCGGTTCAAAGGCAGATTTCTTTTCCACGAACATCGATCCCTCCTCGATGAGACCCGGTTCAGAGCAGCTTTCCCGCAAGGGACCATCCGTCCATGGCCTTACGAGCTTGTATCCGACCGCTGCTTCGCTTTCCCGATCTGACATACGGCAGCTAAACTTGACCAGCGCACATTAGGTAAATACCCAGAGACACAAAATTCGTGCCGCTACGTACGCCCAACTACGCATAAATATTACTTGATATGTTTCTCGATCCACTGCGATCCGTCAAATCAACAATCAAGATCTTGCCACAAAAGCATGAGATTTTTTTGAAATGATTGTAGTAAACCGCAATATAGGCGGCATAAATCTGCAGCTCGCATCGATGGCCGGGAATGCGCCAGACGCCGGACACGCTGGATCCACGCGAATCACAAAAACGAAAATGTGTGTTTTTCAGGTCCAGAGCGACGTCTGGAGCGACTATTACGCGCTTTCCATAAACTGGACCCCAGCCATGCAAATTTGCGCAGTCAGCAAAACATGAGCGGGATACCCGCGGATTACGCGGAAAATCAAGGAAATGCGCAGCCCCCTCCACTGGAGAGGAAGAATCGAACTCCGCCGCACGCCCAGACGCCCGACGTTCGCTGCAAGCAATCCCAGCCTCCATCGAGGCGCGACAATCAGGCCGTGATGGCTTCCAGCCAATCCGCCGACGGCGGCTTGCGCAGGATCTTGATGTCGTTGATGCCCTCGACCTCTCGCGCAATGGTGCGCGAGGACTTGCCGGAAATGGCGATCACGCGGGGGGCCGCGCCAACCTTGCCCAGGCGACGAACCAGTTCACCGCCGCTCATGCCGGGCAAGCCTAGATCGACGATCATGGTGTCGTTGGCCTTGGGCAGGCCGTTGCGCATCAGTTCTTCAGCCGATCCGAAGACGCAAACCTCCAGCCCCGCGCCTTCGAGCAGAGACTCGAGCGCGTCGGCAACAGCAGGATCATCTTCGACGACGAAATACATGCGATACCCCATTGTCTGCCGGGGCAAACCGGCAGACTGATAACTTGCATTTTTTTATCGGAAATTATTATCCGTGTTCGCCCGTATGCGCAGTCAACACAATGCGAACGAGATCGGCCGCATTGCGCGCGCCGAGCTTCTCCATGATGCGGGCGCGATGGACTTCGATGGTGCGCGGCGAGATGCCGAGCTTGCGGCCGGCTTCCTTGTTCGAGGCACCGCCGGTGATTTCCTGCAGCACGTCGCGCTCGCGCGGGGTCAGGTGCTCGGCGCCGGGGAAGTTCATCGCGGCGACGCCGTTGGCCTGATGGCGACCGTAGCTGGCGATGGCTTCGCGCACGCGCATCACGACGGTCTCAGCGTCGAAGGGCTTCTCGATGAAGTCGGTCGCGCCGGCCTTGATGGCGCTGACGGCCATGGGGATATCGCCCTGGCCGGAGATGATGAACACCGGTGCCGGGAAGGTGCCGACGTCCATCGACTTCAGGATATCGAGACCGGACTTGCCGGGCATGTGCACGTCGAGCAGCACGCAGGCCGGCCCTTCGGTCTTCAGCGCGTTCAGGAACTGATCGCCATCGGCGAAGGTCCGCACGCCATATCCTTCCATATCGAAGATCACCGACAGGGCATCGCGCACCGCCGCATCATCGTCGACCACAAAGATCTTTCCTTCGACAGCTTCACCCATTTTCGTCTTCCTCAATCACGCGGCCTTGCGATGTCCGGAGGAGGTCTCCGGCGGCTCTCGATCAGCCTTTAGCCCACCTTGTTCCCAACGACGGTCCGCTTGCATCAGCGGTCCGCCCGCCGGGGACAAGGCCCCATTGTTGACCGGCAATCCCGTGGAGACGGCCGGGTTCCATTCATCACCCCTCGTCGACAGCTGCCCGATGCACGGGCAGAACGAGTGTGAAGGTTGCGCCTTGGCCGCTTCCTCCGGAATCGGCCATCAAATCACCGCCGTGGTTCTGGGCAATGGCGCGCGAGATCGCGAGACCGAGACCCATTCCACTTTTCTTCGTTGTACTGAAAGTCTTGAACAGCGACCGGCTGACTTCTTCGGAGAAGCCCGGCCCGCTGTCGGTCACGCTGACGACCGCGCTGCGATCGTCCGAGCCGATGGACACCTTGACCCAGCGCTCCTCGCTTTCCTTGGCAACCTCGAGCGCGTTGCGCAGAAGATTCAAAACGATTTGCTGGATCTGCGTGGCGTCGGCATCGACCCAGATGGGGTTGGGACCGTAGACACGGCGGATGGTCACCGTTGCGCTCTGGGCGACGAACTCGCTGAGATCCAGCGCCTCGTTCACCACTTCACGCAGATCGATGGTCGCCCGTTCCGGATCGCGCTTTTCCACCATCTGGCGCATGCGCTGGACGATATGGCTGGCGCGTTCGGCCTCTGTAACGGCCTTGTCGAGCACGCCGAGAACCTTTTCGGAGGGCACCTGCCCCTCGGCATGTGAATTCTTGATCTGCCGCGTCACCGCCTGCAGATAGAGCAGGAGCGCGGTAAGCGGCTGGTTGAGTTCGTGCGCCATGGCGGCGCCCATCTCGTCCATGGCGGACAGGCGCGTCATGTGGACCACCTGAGCCTGCAGCTGCGACACGCGCACTTCCACGGCGCGGCGCGGGCGCAGGTCGCGCAGCACGCCAATATATTGCCGGCCTTCCGGCGTCACCGCTTCGCCGACCGACAGCTCCAGCGGAAACACCGTTCCGTCCTTGTGCATGCCGGAGACTTCACGGCCGATGCCGATGATCCGCTTCTCGCCGGTACGGTGATAGTTGCGGACATACCGATCGTGATCGGTCGAGAATTCCGGCGGCATGATCAGGTTGACCGGCTTGCCCACAGCCTCTTCCGAGCTGTAGCCGAACATGGTCTCGCAGATCTTGTTGAAGACCAGCATACGACCACGCTCGTCCATGACGATGATCCCGTCGGCTGCCGTATCCAGCAGGCTCTCGAAGCGGGCTTCATTCACCGTAGTATTCCGGTCGTCAACCTTGACCATTACCGACCCCGTATTTGACGGACACCTTTGCCACACCTTGTTCTGGCTTCTTGCGAAGACCGCTCAGTCAATCCGTCATCGACCTTTTCGTGCAACTCCGGATGAACCATGCACCAACTCGTGAAAGTCGTATCTGCGCCAAATCAAATTTCACCGGCGAAAACGAAAAAATCCTTGGGCCTTATGATCCACTATTTTTCGCCCTTGCCTAGCCCTCGGCCCCGTCCATATTTCGATTTTGCAATAAACGCAGTTCATTGGTGCTGGCAAGTCACTGCATCATTCTGGCGGAAAAGGGCTTTCCGCGTGAATGCAATATCTTCCATCGGGCGCCGGAAGACGGTCAGCGACGGTTGCGTCCGAGCCAGTTGACCAGGCGATCGAGCCCGTCGGCGAGGATGTCCGGATCGCCGGCAAAGCAAAGCCGCATGAACTCGTCGCCGCCCTCGCCAAAGGCGGTCCCCGGCGCAATGCCAACACCGGCTTCGTCAACGAGGCGCAGGCAGAGGTCGCGGGTATTCGTTTCACCTTCGATCGCGAAGAACATGTAGAAGGCGCCGTCGGGAACCGCGAGGCGGACGCGGCCGGTGTCGCGCAGCCGCGCGAGCGCCAGATCGCGGTTGTGACGGGCGCGGTTGACCTGGAACTCGATGAACGCCTCGCCATGCTCCAGCGCCTCGATGGCGCCACGCTGCATGAAGGTGGCGGTGCCCGAACTCGAATACTGGATGAGGTTCTGGACGGTTTCGTTGAGTGCCGGCGGCACCTCGATCCAGCCGATTCGCCAGCCGGTCATCGCCCAGTTCTTCGAGAAGGTGTTGACGAAGATCACCTTGTCGTCGGCGGCCATCAGTTCGTGGAAGGACGACGCCACGGGCTGCCCGTCCAGGAAGCAGAAACGGCCGTAGACTTCGTCGGCGACGATCCACAGGCCGTGCCGGCGCGCGAGATCGAGCAGGCTCTGCAGCCTTTGCCGACTTGCCACCCAGCCGAGCGGGTTCGACGGACTGTTGATGAAGATCGCCCGGGTCCGCGGGCCGATGGCCGCGGTGAGCGCGGCCATGTCGATATCCCAGCCTGCCGCGTCAAAGCGCATCGGCACCTGCCGGATGGCGGCGCCGTTCACGCCGGCGGCAGCCGACGAGTTGGGCCAGGCGGGCGAGGGCACGATCACTTCGTCACCACTGCCGGCGACGCAGGCTACCGCCAGCGTGATCGCGTGCATGCCCGACCCGGTGATCAGGAAGCGATCCGGGCTGAAGGGCGCACCGGCAAGACCGCCGTAGACGCGGTCATGATAGGTCGCCAGGGCCTGCCGCAGCTCGGGCAGACCGGCTTGATGGGTATAGAAAGTCTCGCCGTCGGCCAGCGATCGTGCGGCAGCAGCGCGAATGTTGTCGGGCGTGGGAAGATTGCCCTCCCCCACCCAGAGCTTGATGGTCCCCGGACGCGCCAGCCCCCGCTTGTGGACTTCGACGATGCCGCTCGCCGGCGCATTGCGCGCCTCGGCCCGCACGTTCGCCAGCATTTCTTCGGAAAAAGCCATCTTCACCTTGCCCTGACAACACCGGGTTTTCCTGCGGCGGCGCAACTCGAAAGGGGCGCAGGCGCGCTAGCGGTCCGACGGCGACATCTCGATTTCAAATGTCAGGCCCTGTCCACTAGGTGATTGTTCTTAGCAGGGCGAATCCGCTCAAGCCAACTCGTCATTTTCGATCTTTGGGTGTAGCCGCCAGGAGCTGGCGACTACACGCGGCGGCTCAGGACGTCAGCTCTTCTTGAGGAGATCGCGGATCTCGGTGAGCAGCAGGATGTCGGCGGCCGGTGCCGGCGGCGCCGCAGGTGCCTCGGCTTCCTTCTTCTTCATGCGATTGATGCCCTTCACCGCAAGGAAGAGCACGAAGGCGATGATCAGGAAGTTGATGGCCAGCGTGATGAAGTTGCCGTAGGCCAGCGTTGCGCCGGCCTTGCGGGCGGCGGCGAGGTCGTTGATCACCGGCGTGCCGGACAGCTGGACATAAAGATTGGAGAAGTCGATGCCGCCGGTGATGACGCCGATGATGGGCATCAGCAGATCCGCAACGATCGAGTTGACGAGGCCACCGAAGGCACCGCCGATGATCACACCGATCGCGAGATCGACCATGTTGCCCTTGAGGGCGAATTCCCGGAATTCCTTGAGCATGCCATCCTCCAGCCTGTCCCGCAGCGCTTTTGGCAAGCGCCCGGGATCAATTGTCCAGCCGGCTGATTATGCTTAAGAATTCGCAAAAGCGCCAGTGGCTGCAACCCTGTTTGCAGCACTTGCGCCCCACTTTGATCAGATGGGCTTGTTCTCCTGCCTCTTCAGATCCTCCACCATATTGAAGAAATGGTGGAACATGCGGTCCGAGAGATCGAGGAACTCGTCCAGCTTCTGCTGGTCCGACGAGCCCAGCATGGGGCTGCTGTCGGCGAGCTTGCGTTCGAGTTCGCTCACCCGGGCCGCGAGGCGCGCATTCTCGGCCTCCACCTCGGAGAGACGGTCCTCGTAAGCCTTGCGGTCATCGGCCACCAGCTTGCAGGCCCATTGGCCCGCGGTCTGCTCGCAGAGCGACACGGTGCCATCGCGGCGATCGATGCGGAGTTGAGGCCCGTCGGCAGGGGCAAAGGCAAACGTGTCGGCAACGCCATCCTTCGGCCCAGCCGGCGCTTGGTCGGTCGCCATGGCGCTGGTCAGAGCCGGCGCTGAAAGCAAACAGGTGATGGCAAGGATCGTAAGCTTGGTCTGCATGCCGCATCCTCCAGGCTGGTCGGAGTTCAAGCTCAAGATGGCGCTTCAGACCTTTTCGAAGCGTCCGTCCCCCAAGCTCCGACATGGTGACACACCATGGTGCTCGCTTGCGTCACAAAGATGGCGACCGCCGCTCAGCGGGGCGCCTTTCCTTCCTTTTCCTTGAGAAGGCCGCTCACCACCGCCGTCGTGCGGCGAAGCTCCGTCAGGGCCTGCTCGATGTCCTTCTTCTGTCGTTCGAGGATGGAGATCTGCTCGTTGAAGCGGCCCAGCGCCACGCGCAATTGTGACACCTGGCCGTCGCGCAGATCGTAGAGATCGAGCATGTCCTTGATCTCCGTGAGCGAAAAGCCCACTCGCTTGCCCATCAGGACCAGTTTCAGGCGCGCCCTGTCGCGGCGGGAGTAGAGGCGGTTGAGCCCGTCGCGCTTGGGATTGAGCAGGCCGCGATCCTCATAGAAGCGCAAGGTTCGCAGTGTCACGTCGAACTCGCGCGACAGATCGCCGATCGAGAACATCGACCCCTTGGGATAAAGCCCATCGTCGACATCGAGCTCATCTGCAATCGGCGCACCGATGGCGCTGTCGGCTTCGGGGTCCACGGCGTTGGTCATGTTCGGGCCTCTTGGGTCACGCAATTCAAGGCGCAGAGACAACAGCGTTGCCGCGCGGCCGGATCGATCGATATCGGCAATTGTACGATACCTTGGGCATGAGCTGACGTTTAGGTCAAGTTGCGATTTGGTCGGCAGGTTATGGCTGAAAGACCTCTTTTGGCTCCAAATCGACGCGCTGGCGTAAGGTATTTTTCACAGCGCTTAAAAATACCTTGCGTTCGTTAACTGATGTTAACCGCCTGTTTACCGTGATTTCCGAAAGTCGAGCCAGTTTGAAAGAATGGAGGACGTGCGTTCCCTTGGGTGCGCGTCCGACCGATCCGGCCGATTGGGGAGATGGACGATGGCGTCGCGGGCAATGTCTCGTACTGACGGCGGAACCTATGGCAGTACGCAGCGGGACGCAGATTACACCGCCGCCCGCGCTGGCCAGACGGTTGACGACTGGCTGAGCGCCACGGGTCCGTCCCACCGCGGAGCGCCGCCTCGGCGTTCGGAAGACGAATCGGTCTCAAAGATCCTGTCCTCGCTCGATCGCTTGGGCGAGCGCATTCGCATGCTGACGCCGGCAGCGGGCGAAGCGCCGGCACCGCGTGCCTCCGCGTCCGACGAGTTGCAGCGGGCCATCGAGCAGATCTCGCGCAAGCGGGATGCGCTGGAGCGCGGCTCTGTCGACCGGGCCACACCGTCCAGCCGTTTCCGCGAGGATGTCGCCGATCTCGGAGCCCGTGTTCAGGCCCTGAGCCGTCCCGAGAGCCCCTCTTTCCGCGAAGAGGCCCCGCGCCGTCGCTATGCCGAGCCCGCGCCGTCGCAGGCGACCGACTATGGCAGTCAGCCGCTGCAGGGGCTGCAGCGCGACGTCGGCGAACTCAAGGCCATGCTGAGCGATCTGGCCGCCCGCAACTCGCCGCGACTCCTCGAAGCCGGCTTTGCCTCGCTGGTGGATCGCCTCGACAGCATCCGCCCGCTGGTGGACAACCAACGCTCCTTCGGGGACCTCGTGCAACAGCTTGCGGACATCCGCCGGCTGTTCGACACCATTCCCACCGATGCCCATGTCAACGCCATCGCGGCCCGGCTGGAAGACCTGTCCGAACTCGTGCACCGCGGCGGTGACGGTCGCGCCATGCTGGAGCTCAACCGGCGCATCGGCGATCTCGCCGGAGCGGTCGCCACGCTCGATCAGCGGGAGACCATCTCTGCCATCTCCTCGCATCTTGCCGACGTCAGCCGCCAGATCCAGTCCCTGGAGCAGCGCTTTGCCGGTCTCGATTCCCTCGACCGCTGGGGCGAAGTCGCCAGTCGCCAGACGGCCCTGATGGGCCAGATTGCCCAGCGCGCAGAACAACTGCCGCGCTTTGCCCACGAGCTCGAGCGCCAGTCCACCGCCGTCGAGCAATTGGCCCGCGTCACCGACGGTCTGCCCCGCCTTGCCCGCGACATGGATGCCGTCCAGCATGCCCTCGGCCAGGACCGTGACCGCACGCTGGCCGGCTTCGACAAGCTGATCGCCCGCATGGACGAACTCGGCGCGCGCATCGAAACCGCTGACGGGCCTCGGCTCGACGGTCTCGAGGACAAGCTTGCCGAAATCCTCTCCCGCCTCGACCGTATCGATACCCCGCTTGATCAGGCATCCCTCAAGCAGCTGGAAACCCATCTCGGGCGGCTGGCCCAGTCGGTGGACAGCAGCCTGACCGCGTCCGTTCCGCCACAGGCGGAAGACCTGATGGGGGCGCTTGCGCGGATTGAAAGCCACCTGTCGTCCAGCGCTTCGGGCAATCGCTTCACCGAACTCGAGCACCGGGTAGAGAGCCTGACCCGGTCCTTGTCGGAAATCGACTTTGCCACCACCAAGGACCTTGCCGCCGTCGATCGCGCGATCGACGCGCTGCGCGGCGAGGTGACGACGCTGTCGACCCAGACGGTCGATCGCGTCGAGCAGGAGCTGCGCCTCATCACCGATCGCATCGGCGAAATGCGCCTGCCGCAGTTCGATGCCCATGCCATCATCCGCATCGAACAGCGCCTGTCGGATGTGGTCGCCAAGCTGGAATCGCGGCCGGCGGAAGTCTTCGCCCTGGCCAATGCGCTCGAAAAGCTCGAAGCAACCATGGCGGTGTCGCTGGCCGGCAACGCTCAGGCGGGCGCCTCTTACGCGGCATCCGGGAGCGACCGCGAGGCGGTTGCGCTTCTGGCGGCTGTCGAGGGCAACATTTCCCGCCTCAGCGAGGATCTGCGCGGCGATGCCAAGCGCGACCGCGAACTGCTGCTGACCATTTGCGAAGCCGTCGAGCGTCTTGCGACCCGCGAGTTGGCCGCACGGCGCAACACGATGTTCGACGAGCCGGTCGAGCCGGCTGCCGCCCCGGTGGCCGAGCCCGAGGATCGCGACAACGGCACCTGGCAGGAAATCGAGAAGGCACTGACCGGCAAGCTGCAGCGCCCGGCCGCAGCCCCAGCCGCCGATGATGAGGACATGCCGCGCATCTTTGGCCGCAAGGCCAAGGCCCCGAAGCCGCGCCAGGAGCCGCCCCTCGCGGCGACGCCCGACGAGGATGCCGCCCCCGGTCCCTTCGACGTCAATCTGCCGCTCGAACCCGGTTCGGGCAAACCCAGGGTCGCCCGTCCGACCGGGGAGAAGCCGGCGCGCGCGCCGCAAGCCGATGCCAAGGACGCCGCCGCGACGCCGTCCAAGGCGGACTTCATTGCCGCTGCGCGGCGGGCGGCTCTCGCTGCCGGCACGGCCGAGCCTGGTCAGGCGCCCCATGTCGCCATGGCGCAGCCTGCCGAAGGCGGCAAGTCTTCGCGTCTCCTCGATGTCCTGAAGGCGCATGGCCGCAAGATCGGCATCGGTGCGGTAGCCCTTCTGGTGCTCGCCGGCGGGACGCGACTGGCCGTGCAGTTCCTCGAGCACCGCAGCGATACCCAATCCGTCGCGCAGGAGACCTCGGTTCCCGCCGAACCGGCCCCGGTGGAACCGGCGTCAGCCGACGCTTCCGCGCAGAATGCCTCAGGCGACACGTCGGTTGCCGCAGCGCCCCCGAGCGACACGCCGGCACCGGTTGCCGCTGCTCCGGAAGCCAAAGATGCCTCGGCTGCGGCCTCGTCGGATCTCTCCGGCATGCCCTCGGTGACCGCGTCGACCGGGTTCGGCGCCAAGGCCACCGACCTGCCGGCCAACAGCTTTGCCCCGGTAGCATCGCCGTCCGGCGCTGAGACGTCACCGTCGACGACGGCTCTCGTGCCGCCGCAGACCATGACGGCGCCTCCGGTTACCGAAGCTGCGCCCCCCGTGGCCACCGCGATGGCTCCGGTCAAGGCCGACCTGCCGCCGTCCGCCGTGGGCCCGATGGCCCTGCGTCAGGCTGCTGCCGACGGCAATCCGCGGGCGCAGATGGAAGTTGCCTCGCGCTATGCCGACGGCAAGGGCGTGCCCGCCGATCTCAAGACCGCTGCCACCTGGTACCATCACGCGGCCGACGGCGGACTGGCCGTTGCGCAATATCGCCTCGGCAGCCTGTTCGAAAAGGGCGAAGGCGTGGTGCGCGATCCCAAGCAGGCCGCGGTCTGGTATGGCAAGGCCGCTGCGCAGGGCAATGCCAAGGCCATGCACAATCTCGCCGTGCTCAACGCCGAGGGCGGTCTTGGTGCGCCTGATTATCAGATGGCCGCCAAGTGGTTCCAGCAGGCCGCCGATCTCGGCGTGCGCGACAGCCAGTTCAACCTCGGCATTCTCTATGCCCGCGGCCTCGGCCTGCCGCGCGACCTCACCTCGTCCTACAAGTGGTTCGCCATCGCGGCCAACGGCGGCGATGCTGACGCGGCCAAGAAGCGCGACGACGTCGCCCTCGCCCTGTCCAAGGACGATCTGGCGCGGGCGCGTCTCGCGGTGGAAACCTGGACCGCCAAGCCGGTTGATCCCGCCGCCAACGACGACGGCCCGCTCGATCCGGCCTGGACCGCCGCCCCCGGCAGCACCGCCTCGATCGACCAGACGCGGCTGATCGCCAAGATCCAGAATGTCCTGACGGCACACGGCTTCGACGTGGGGCCGGCCGACGGCAAGATGGGCAAGAAGACCAAGGACGCCATCGCCGCCTTCCAGAAGTCCAAGGGCCTGCCGGCGACCGGCGAGATCGACGCGGCCCTGATCACCGCGATCACCGCGCAGCCGATCTGACCCTCGCATCCACGCTTTACGTCTCCAATCCCCGCGCCCGCCAGCGCGGGGATTGTCGTTTCAGGCAGGGTCTGCGGCAACACACCCCAAATTTTTAGTTGGCAGGCGCCTTACCTTTTCGATTTTGACAAAGTTTTTATGCATAGGATCGGTCAACGATCTTGCAAGCGGATTGCCTCCTTGGAACTCTACCTGCCCATCGCGGAACTGCCGATGAATGTCTTCATCCTGATCGGGATGGGGGCGGCGATCGGCTTTCTGTCGGGCATGTTCGGCGTGGGCGGCGGCTTCCTGCTTACGCCGCTCCTGATCTTCTCCGGCATTTCGCCGGCCGTTGCGGTGGCCTCGGTCTCCTCGCAGATCGTTGCCAACTCGGCCTCGGGCATGCTGGCCTACATCCGCAAGAAGACCGTCGACTTCAAGCTCGGCAGCTTCTTGCTGGTCTCCGGTATCGCCGGCTCCGGCCTCGGCGTGCTCGTCTATTCGCTGCTGCTCAAGGTCGGCCAGCTCGATCTCGTCATTGCGCTCTGCTACGTGGGCTTCCTCGGCACGATCGGCGCGCTGATGCTGGTGGAATCCACCCGCGCGCTCATCGCCCAGAAGCGCGGCACGCAGCTGCCGGTCAAGCGCCCCGGCCAGCATGGCTGGATGCAGAAGCTGCCGCTGCGGGTGCGCTTCGAACGCTCGCGCCTCTATATCTCCGTCTTCCCGGTGATCGGGCTCGGGGTGATGATCGGCTTCCTCGGCGCCCTCCTCGGCATCGGCGGCGGCTTCATCATGGTGCCGGCGCTCATCTATCTCCTCCGCGTGCCCACCACCATCGTCATCGGCACCACGCTGATGCAGACCTTGGGCACCATGGCCTTCACCACCCTCATGCAGGCCAGCGCCAACCAGACGGTGGATGTGATCCTCGGCCTCTGCCTGATGGTGGGTGGCGTGGTGGGCGCCCAGTTCGGCGCCCGCGTCGGCCAGAGCCTGCGCGGTGAGACGCTGCGCCTGCTGCTCGGCCTTCTGGTGCTGGCGGTCGGCGTGCGCTTTGCCGTGGATCTGATCGTCACGCCCACGGAGATCTATTCGCTGTCCGGCACCGGAGGGGCGTCATGACCGCGCTCCGGTTGCTCGCCCTCGTCGTCCTCACGCTGTTGCCCGGCATTGCCCGTGCGGAGAACCTGGTGACCGCGCTGTCCAGCGACCGCGTCGCCATCACCTCCAACTTCACCGGCAGCCAGGTGACCATCTTCGGCACCGTGGAGCGCGACGCGCAGACCATTTCGCGCAATGGTGACTATCACCTGGTGGTTACGCTATCCGGCCCGCCGCGCACCATCGTGGCCCGCCGCAAAGACCGCACGGCCGGCATCTGGCTGAACCGGGAATCGGAAAAGCTGCGGTCCGTCCCCTCGTTCCTGTCGATTTCCACCACGGCCCCCATGCCCGACGTGGCGAGCGTGGGTGTCCGCGCCCGGCTCGGCCTCGGCTTCGACATGCTGCCGATCAACGATCCGCCCGGCCCGCTGCCGCCGATCCGCACCGACTTCGACGGCGCCTTCATCCGCCTGATGCAGCAGCAGAAGCTGTTTGCCCTGAAGGAAGGCGGCGTCGAGTTCCTGAGCCCGCAGCTCTTCCGTTCGCAGGTCGACCTGCCGGCCAATGTGCCGGTCGGCTGGTATACGGCGACGGTCTACCTTTTCTCGGGCGGCGTGCTGCTGTCGAGGACGTCGGAGGACTTCAACATCCGCAAGACCGGCTTCGAACAGTTCGTTACCGATGCCGCCCATCAGCAGCCCGTCGCCTATGGCTTCGCCACCGTGCTGATCGCCTGCCTCACCGGCTGGCTGGCCGGCGTGCTGTTCCGGCGGGATTGACGCTCAATCGCTCAGAAGGTCGCCCGCCCGCACCGGGAACAGCCGGCCGTCGCTCATCATCCAGGCAATCAGCCGCGATTTCTCGAACAGGCCCGCATAGGCCTTGTCGCGCACATTGAGGCCGCCGGTATAGGCGCCGAAGGCGGGCAGGATGCAGCGGGCGCCGTCGGTCACGAAGGCGCGGCGCCGTACCGAGCGCACGCGCCCTACCTTGGCAGCCGGATGCAGATGGCCCGCCACCTCGCCGCGCTGGCGCCCGGCGCGTGGCTCATGGCGGAAGCAAAGCGGGTCGATTGCCAGTTCCTTGAGGCAGGTGCCGCCCACCGTCGAGGGCGGCAGCGGGTCATGGTTGCCTTCGAGCCAGATCCACTCCACCGACGCTACCAGCGCCGCCAGGCGATCAAGATCGATGGGGGCAAGCCGGCTCTCCGCCCGCTCGTCATGGAAACTGTCGCCCAGTGCAATGACGCGACGCGGCGCGAGGCGCTTGACCACGCCTTCCAGCGCCGCAATGGTCGCCCGGGTATCATAGGGCGGCACGAAGGCGCCGCGCGCCGCGCGGGCCGAGCCCTTTTCGAAATGCAGGTCGGCGACCACCAGCAGGTCCTCGTCGGGCCAATGCAGCACGCCCGCCGCGTCGAAGCGCACGGCGGCACCGTTGAGATTGACGAGGCCGTCCCGCGTCAGCACGCCCGAGGTCTCCTCCCGTTCCGAAGCAACCGCCGCCAGTCCCGTCATCGCATTGCCGCCGCCAACCCCGTGTCCATCACCGCGGCGAGAATGTCCTCCTCGGCCGCGCCGGAAATCCGCTCGCGCCCGAGCTCCAGCATGATGGGCACGGCCAGCGGCGAGATCCGGTCCAGTCGCTTATGCACGATATGGCCGGTGATTCGGGAGAGCATGTCGCTGAGCCGGTGCAGATCGAGAAGCCCAGACGAGGCGTCCGCCCAGGTGGCGCGCAGCAGGATGTGGTCGGGCTCGTGCTCGCGCAGCACGTCATAGATGAGATCGGTGGAGACAGTCAGCTGCCGCCCGGTCTTCTCGGCACCGATGGCATTCTTCTCAACAAGACCCGAGATCATGGCGCAGGCCTTGAAGGTGCGCTTGAGCAGATAGCTCTCCGCCATCCAGGCTTCGAGATCATCGCCGAGCATGTCGGGATCGAGGAGTTTCGAGAGCGGCAGGCGCCCGGTCGCAAAGGCCGCGCCCACGTCATGGAGGCACCAGATGCCGAGCGCATAATCGGTCGCCACAAAGCCGAGCGGCCCGACGCCGAAGCGCTCCAGCCGGCGGGTCAGCAGCATGCCGAGCGTCTGATGGGCGAGCCGTCCCTCGAAGGGATAGAGCACGAGATAGTGCCGGTCGCCCTCGGGAAAGGTCTCGGCCAGGAGTTCGTTCTCCCGCGGCAGGCGCGAGAACTGCCGCTGCAGCTCCAGCCACTCGCGCACCGGACCGGGCAGGCTTCGCCATTCCTCGGGGTTGGAGATCATCCGGCGCACGCCGGCCGCCAGGAAGGTGGAGAGCGGGAACTTGCCGCCGGCATAGACGGGAATGCGCGGGTCCTGCGCCTTGGCGCGGGAGACGATCACCTCGGTCTCGCGGATGCCCTCGAAGCGCAGCACCTCGCCGGCCAGCATGAAGGTGTCGCCGACGGCCATCTGCTCGCAGAAATACTCTTCCACCTCGCCCAGCACGCGTCCGCCCATCACCGGGCCGCTGCCGCGCGCCCTGCCGCCGAGCCGGACCTTCAGCATCGGGCTTTCGATGATGGTACCGACGTTGAGGCGATAGCCTTGCGCAAAGCGCGGATGGGTGAGCCGCCAGGTGCCGTCCGCCGTCAGCTTGATCTTGGCATAACGCTCGTAGGTCCGGAGGGCGTAGCCGCCGGTGGCGACGAGATCGACCACCTTGTCGAAGCTGTCGCGGTCGAGATGGCGATAGCCATAGGCGGAGGTCACCTCGGCATAGAGGTCGTCGGCGCGAAAGGGACCGGCCACCGCCCGTCCGAGGATATGCTGGGCGAGCACGTCCAGCGTGCCCGCGCGGATCGGCGGGGTGTCCTGCGCGCCAAGATAATTGGCGTCGAGCGCCGCCTTGCATTCCAGCACTTCGAAACGATTGGCCGGCACCAATATGGCGCGCGAGGGCTCGTCCATGCGGTGATTGGCGCGGCCGATGCGCTGGGCGAGCCGGCTCGCCCCCTTGGGGGCGCCGATGTGCACCACGAGATCCACATCGCCCCAGTCGATGCCGAGGTCGAGCGTCGAGGTGGCGACGACGGCCCTGAGTCGCCCGTCAGCCATGGCCGCCTCCACCTTGCGGCGCTGGCCGACGTCGAGCGAACCGTGATGCAGGGCGAGCGGCAGATTGTCGTCGTTCATCTGCCAGAGTTCGGAGAAGACCAGTTCCGCCTGGCTGCGGGTGTTGACGAAGATCAGCGTCATGCGATGGGCGGCGATCACGTCGAGGAGATCGGCATAGGCATAGCGCGCCGAATGGCCGGCCCAGGGGATGGCGTCGCCGGCCTCGAGAATGCGGATCTCCGGCTTGGCGCCGCCGGTGACGGTCACCACCTCGGACAGAACGAGGTCTGTGCCCTGCTGCGGCATCAGCCAGGCGCGCAGTTCGTCCGGCTCGGCAACGGTGGCCGACAGACCGACGGTGCGGAGGCCGGGCGCCAGCGTCCTGAGGCGGCAGAGGCCCAGCGCCAGGAGATCGCCGCGCTTGGAGGTGACCAGCGCATGCAACTCGTCGAAGATCACCGTGCGCAGGTCTTCAAAGAAGACCGAAGCGTCGTTGCCGGCGATCAGCAGTGCCAGCTGTTCGGGCGTCGTCAGGAGGATGTCGGGCGGAATGAGCTTCTGCCGCTGGCGGCGCGAGGCGGAGGTGTCGCCGGTGCGCGTCTCGATGGTGATGTTGAGCCCCATCTCGGCGATCGGCCGTTCGAGATTGCGCTCGATGTCGACGGCGAGCGCCTTCAGCGGCGAAATGTAGAGCGTGTGCACGCCGCGCCGCCGCGTGCCCGGCTTCCATCTGGGGCGCTGGCTCAGCTCCACGAGGCTGGGCAGGAAGCCGGCCAGCGTCTTGCCGGCGCCGGTAGGGGCGATCAGCAGCGCCGAATGGCCGGCACGCCCGTGTTCCAGCAAAGTCGCCTGATGCGGCCGCAGGCTCCAGCCGCGCCCGGCGAACCAGTCGAGAAATTTTTGCGGCAGAGGTCGCTCCACGGTGTCCATGGGGCGGGAGTAGAGCCTATTTTCCAGAACAAGTGAAGAACAAAATCAGGGATTGGCGGCTTTGTTTCCATGTCGGGCCAGGACCAGATAGCCCTTGATCGCCTTGCCGCGGTCGAGCCGCAGCGGTGCCGTGTCGAAAACGCGGATGTCGAGACCGGCAGCAGCTGCGAGTGCGCGGACGTAGCCCTCGCCATGGGCATAGCGCAGGCTGTCGCGCAGTTGCACGCCATCGCCCTCCTCTGCGGCTTCGACCGAGAAGGCGAAGAGCCCACCGGGCGCCAGGCGCTTGACCACGCCAGCGAAGGTCGCCTCGAGCCGTCCCACATAGACGAAGACGTCGGCGGCGGTGATGAGATCGAAGGGACCGGCCTCGCCGTCGAGAGCTGCCACCACATCGGCTTCGATCAGCCGCTGATAACGCCCGCGCACGCGCGCCTTCGCCAGCATGCCGGGCGACAGGTCGCAGCCCACAAGGCCCGAGGCCAGATCGCCGAGCGCTTCGGCCATCAGCCCGGTGCCGCAGCCAAGGTCGAGCACGGAGCCATAGGTCCGCTTGGGATCGAGCAGTGCCAGCCGGTCGGCGAGATGCCAGGGCGTGCGATAGCCGAGATCGCCGACCAGCGCCTTGTCGAACTTGTCGGCATAGCTGTCGAACAGGCCCTTCACATAGGCGGTCGGCGGTGCGGCCGGGGCGGCGGCCAGTCCCAGCGCGGCCAGTTTCAACTCCGCCCCGAACAGGCCGTCCGGATCGAGCTCGACCATGCGCGCGAGAATGGGCGCGGCCTCCTCGCCGCGACCGAGTTCGATCAGGCAATCGGCCTCGCCCAGCATGGCCGGCAGCCATTCGGGCGTGAGTTCGCGCACCTGGGCGTAGAGATCCAGCGCCGCGGCGAAATCATCGGCGGCGGCATAGGCGCGCGCATATTCGTAGCGGCGATCGGCGATCACGTCACCCGACGTGAGGCTGGCGCGGGACATGGGTGGGGTGGCCGATCAGAGCTTGCGATAGCGGACGCGCGCCGAATGCTCGATGGCGGCGACACCGAGCTTGTCCAGCTCCAGGCGATCTTCCAGCATCTGCAGGAACACCAGCTCTTCCTGGCGCACGTCGAGGTCGGACGCCGCCACTTCGATGGCCAGCGCATAGGCGGTCTCGTGCAGGCGCGCCGGCAGAGCTTCCACCACCTTGTCGAGGATGCGGTCGATGCCGTCGTCGCTCTTCAGATGCGCCGAGCACGTGTCGGCGATGGCACCCACGCTGCCTTCAAAGCCCTGGAACACCGGCAGGAAACCGATCAGCCGCTCGAACTGGTCGAGTTCGCTTTCGGTCATGTTGCGATCGGCGACAGCGGTGGTCACCATCACCCAGATCAGGGCTTCGTGCACGGAAAGCGGCTTGGTCATCTTATCCTCTGGCAAAACGAGAAACCCTATGTGGGACAGTGCGGACCAAAGCGCAAGCGGCTTCGGCGCCCTCTCATTTAAGGAAATAGTTCTTGAGAATATATTCCTGTGCCCGATGCCAGCTCTCGTCCGTGTTGTTGCGCATGTCGGCGCTCTTGATGAAGGTGAACTGCCCCGTCTTCACGTCGGCGACGTAGATGTTGACGTTGAGGATCAGGTTGGAGACCTTCTGCACCGTGCCCCAGGCGACCAGATCGGCCCCGGCCATGGCGCCGAGCCTGGGTTCGCAGCCGTTGCACTCGCCCATGCCCGCCGTCTTGGCGAGCGCCGCGCGCGCCGCCTCGGGCACTGGCGCGATCTCATATTTTCCCGACGCGCCGACCCGCGCCTCGAACTCGCGCGTCAGCGTGGCGATGCGCCCCGTCTCGACGGCGCTCGTCTCCTGCATGGAGGAGTTGATCATGCGGTAGCCGAAGAAAGCCAGCTTCTGCGCGGCCAGGGCTGGTCCGGCGGAGAGCAGCATGGCGAGGATAACGGCAAGGCGAAAGCTCAACCACGACATGTTTCATCTCCCGATCGGCCCCAGTCTGCTCACCCTGCCCAAGGCCTACGCGCATGTCCATGCGGCACCAAGCCTTTCTCTTGCATTTTTGCGTAACAGCGCTTGCACCGTCCTTGACCTTTCCTTGCCCCCTCCCTACTGTCCGCCGGCCCGTTTCCGGGCGTTTTTCGTCATTTGAGGACAACGATGACCACCGCGCTTCTCTCCGCCCTTTCCGATCCCGCGCTCATCGCTGCGGCCGGCCGCTCCAAGGCATGGCCCTTCGAGGAAGCCAAGAAGATCGTGGCGCGGATCGAGAAACGCAAAGGCGAGGCGCGGCCGGTGATCTTCGAGACGGGCTATGGCCCCTCGGGTCTGCCGCATATCGGCACCTTCGGCGAAGTGGCGCGCACCACCATGGTGCGCACGGCTTTCCGCGTGATCACGGAAGACAAGATCCCCACGCGCCTGCTGTGCTTCTCCGACGACATGGACGGCATGCGCAAGGTGCCCGAGAATGTGCCGAACCGCGATCTGCTCACGGCCAATCTGGGCAAGGCGCTGACCAACGTGCCGAACCCCTTCGACAACGAGCATGCGAGCTTCGGCCACAACAACAATGCCAAGCTCCGCTCCTTCCTCGACACCTTCGGCTTCGACTACGAGTTCATGTCGGCCACCGAGGAATACAAGAAGGGCACCTTCGACCAGATGCTTCTCAAGATGCTGGAGAAGTATGACGAGGTCATGGAGATCATGCTGCCGACGCTGCGCGAGGAGCGGCGCAAGACCTATGCGCCCTTCCTGCCGGTGCATCCGAAGACCGAAGTGGTGATGCAGGTGCCGATCGAGGAGCGCAACCTCGAGACGGGCACGATTGTCTGGACCGATCCCAACACCGGCGAGCGGTTCGAAACGCCGGTGACCGGCGGCCACGCCAAGTGCCAGTGGAAGCCCGACTGGGCGCTGCGCTGGGCGGCGCTCGGCGTCGACTATGAGATGAGCGGCAAGGATCACATCGACAACGTCAAGACCTCGTCGAAGATCTGCAAGGTGCTCGGCGGCAATCCGCCTGATGGCTTCAACTACGAGCTCTTCCTCGACGAGAATGGCGAGAAGATCTCCAAGTCCAAGGGCAATGGCCTCACCATCGACGAATGGCTGACCTATGCCTCGCCGGACAGCCTGGCGCTCTACATGTTCCAGAAGCCGAAGACGGCCAAGCGGCTGTTCTTCGACGTGATCCCGCGCGCCGTCGATGAATATTTCGCCTTCCTGGAAAAGTATCCGGAGATGGACGCCGACGCCAAGGTCAACAATCCGGTCTGGCACATCCACTCGGGCAATCCGCCGGTGACACCGGTGCCGGTGAGCTTCACCATGCTGCTCAATCTGGTCTCGGCCAGCCATGCGCATGACAAGGCGGCGCTGTGGTCCTATATCGGCCGGCACAGCCCGGGCGTGACGCCGTCGAGCCATCCCAAGCTCGACGAGCTCTGCGGCTATGCCATCGCCTATTACGAAGACCGGGTGAAGCCGTTCAAGACCTTCCGCACGCCCGATGCCGAAGAGCGTCAGGCGCTGGCCAAGCTGCGCGAGGTCCTGCTCGCCCTGCCGACCGACGCCTCTGCCGAGACGATCCAGGACAGCGTGCTGTCGGTGGGCCGTGCCTTCGAGCGCTTCCAGGATCTCTCCAAGAAGAGCCCCGACGGCGGCCCGGGCGTCAGCCTCGAATGGTTCGCGACCCTCTATCAGGTGCTGCTCGGCCAGGAGAAGGGCCCACGCTTCGGCTCCTTCGTCGCGCTCTATGGCCTGAAGGAAACCGCCGAGATGATCGGCCAGGCGCTGGACGGCACGCTGTCCAAGGGCTGAGCCGATATCCAGTCACAGAGTGGGGCGGCGGGCTCAGGCGCGCGCCCTTTCTGTTTCCTGGCTTGGCCCGGACGGCTGTTTCGCGTACACTTGCGCGCAAGCGTTGTGCTTGGCCGGAGCCTCAGGACATGGCGATCATCCTCGGCATTGTGGGCGGTTTCGCAATCATCGGACTGGTGATTGCCTTTTCCTTTTCGCACCCGTCTCAACGCCGCCGCACCAGCGATGTCGGCTGGGACAATACCAACGGCAACAGCTATCAGCCGGTCGGCGACTCGTCGTCCGATGCTGGCTCGCATCCTGGTTGACGCCCGCGCGAAGCTAGAACGTCGGGAAGGCCGCGATGATCCCGGCGAAAACAGCCAGCGACGCCAGCGTATGCACGGTGAGCACCTTGAGGATCAGCGCCCGCTCGCCGGCAAGTTCCGCCTTGTCGGGCATGAACAGCGGCACGATGAAGGGCGGCGGCAGGATCATCAGCGTGAACAGGGCCACCTGATAGCGCAAGTCGAAGCCGCAGAGGGTTCCGAGCACGAAGAAGGAGGCGGCCAGCGCCAGCGGCAGCTGGATCATCAGGCGCAGGCCGATCAGGCGGACGACCTTGCCACCGTCGGCGCCGTCAAAGCGCAAGCCATGGCCGACGACGATCAACACCGCCGGAACGATCATCGGCGCCAGGAAGCGCAAGGTCTTGATCACCGCGCCGAGGCCGGCGATGGCCTCGAGCTGGCCGGATCTCACTCCAAGCATGTTGAGCAGAAGCCCCGCCAGAATGGCTGCCGTCACCGGATTGCGCAGGAAGCCCATGAGCAGATCTGCCGGCCTGGCCGAACCGTCGCGGGCCGCGATCAGGAAGGCGAAGAAGACGAACCAGATGAAGAGTTCGTGGCCAAGGCCGATGACCGCGATGGAGGCGAGCGCGCCGGCCCCATAGGCGCCGACGAACAGGCTGATGCCGAGCATGCCGAATTCATAGCCGGCGGTCAGGAAGGGCGTGAAGCGATCGGCGGGATAGAGCCGCTTCACTAACGGCCAGCCGATGGCGAAACTCAAGGCGCAGACGGCGAAGACGATACCGACGATCGACAGATAGCTCCTCGACAGTTCCATATCGACGAAGGACAGGAACAGGATCGACGGCAGCACCAGGCGCACCACGATCTGGCGCAGGCCGGCCACCGCCGCATCGTCGAGCCAGTTGAACAGGCGGCTGATCACGCCGAGGGCAATCAGCAGAAAGATGGGCAGGACCTGATCAACGAGCGACATGATGGCCGGATTTCGCTTTCATTGGGAGGGCGCGGAGGTGTCCGGCGCCAGCCCGAAGCGTCCACGCTTGGCCGCGCGCGCTTCGTCATAGAGCGGGGCCAGGGTCGCGTCGCCTCGGTCGATCGGATCGGCCCAGCCCTGCTGCACCATCCATTGCGTCAGATTGCGGCTGCCGACATAGCAGTCCGCCGAAGTGGTGTTGTCGTCGAGCGCCTCGGGTTCGACGCAACCGATGCTGCGCGGGCCAACCAGCCGGGCAAGTTCGGCGCGGGCGCGGGCGCCGCATTTCCAGGTCTTCTCGTTGCTGTCGGTGCAGACTTCCATGAACAGCGGCCCGGTGACGCCCTTGAGCGCCACGACCGTGGAGGTCTTGTCCTTGATGGCGCGGAAATGCACGGCGTCGAGCACGGTCACGCGCGGATATTCCACATCGAAGGCAGGCGGCGCCTCGGGCGCGTCCACCTGTCCCTGGGACAGCAGGGGATCGTTGACCGCCGCGCCAGTGCGGACGGGGGCCTTGCCCTCGCCGGGGGGAGGCACATTGCCGAGGTCGAGCACGCCGGGCTCGCCGACTTTCAGCGGCACCTTCGGATGGTTGACCTTGCCGAAATCGAGAATGGTCGGCGATGGCCCCGGGTTGGGGTGTTCCACGGCCAGCTTGTTGAGATAGGCCAGCACGCCGAAGGTGATGAACGGGCCCATCACGATGGGCAGCGTCCAGCGTGCCAGAAAGCCACGCTTGCGCGGAACGGCCTGCGGCCTCTCTTTGTCTGCCCGACGCCAAATCATGCCCTTCCTTAGCCTAGTACGCGCGGGATTTGAATCGGTCCTTCACGCCAAGGCGCAAGTTTTTCTCGGTCTGTGCCGTCCGCATCACCGCTGAGATCGACTGCCGGGACTGGCGAGATGGGCCAGCTTCCGCTATGGCAGCAGCATCAACCGCCAGCTTCGGGGAGACAGCCGCCATGAACGCCCTCGTCTACAAGATCGCACCGGTGGAACTCTGGCGCCGGGCCGAGGAGAGCGGCCTGTTCACCGGCGCGCCCATCGACGTGCAGGACGGCTTCATCCATCTCTCCGCCGCCGCGCAAGTCAGGGAAACCGCCCGTCTGCATTTCGCGGGCCAGAGCGATCTGTTGCTGATCGCCGTGCGCGCGACCACGCTGGGCGAGCCCCTCAAGTGGGAAGCCTCGCGCGGGGGCGCCCTGTTCCCGCATCTCTACGGGCCGCTCAATCTCGCCGCGGTCGTCTGGGCCGTGCCGCTGCCGCTCGGGCCGGACGGCCTGCATCAGTTCCCCGATCTGGAGACCGGACGATGAGCCTCGCTTCCCTTCTCGGCACCCTCAGTGCCCGCCTCTTGCGCCAGTTCGATCCGGAGACGGCGCATATCCTCGCCATCACCGCCATGAAGACCGGGCTGGTGCCGTCCCTGCCCGTGGCACCCGATCCGCGGCTTGCCGTGCGGCTGTTCGATCTCGCCTTCCCGCATCCGATCGGGCTCGCCGCGGGCTTCGACAAGAATGCCGAGGTGGTGAGCACGCTGCTGCGGCAGGGCTTTTCCTACGTTGAGGTGGGCTCGATCACTCCAAGGGCGCAGCCAGGCAATCCGCGTCCGCGCGTCTTCCGCCTGCCGGAATATCAGGCGGTGATCAACCGCTTCGGCTTCAACGGCAAGGGTCATGCCCATGCGCTCGCCTGCCTGAAGAAGCGGGCCGGGCAGCCGGGCCTCGTCGGGGTCAACGTCGGCGCCAACAAGGACAGTGCCGACCGCACCGCCGACTATGTGGCCGGCATCGGCGTCTTCGCCGGCGTCGCCGACTATTTCACCGCCAACATTTCCTCGCCCAACACGCCGGGCCTGCGCGACCTGCAGGCGCGCGCCGCGCTTGATGATCTCATCGCCCGCTGCGTCGAGGCGCGGGATGCGACGATCGCCACGGTTGGTCGCCGCGTGCCGCTGCTGGTCAAGATCGCGCCCGACGTCAGCGAGGAAGGCCTCGACGACATTGCCGAGGTGACCCTCAAGCGCGGGCTCGATGGCCTCGTGATCTCCAACACCACGCTGTCGCGCAACGGCATCGGCGGACCGCATGCGGCGGAGACCGGCGGCCTCTCGGGCCAGCCCCTGTTCGAGCGTTCGACCATCGTGCTCGCCAAGATGCGCCAGCGTCTCGGGCCGGATCTGCCGATCATCGGCGTCGGCGGCATCGCCACGGCCGATCAGGCCTATGAGAAGCTGGCCGCGGGGGCCAATCTCCTGCAGATCTACACGTCCTTCATCTATGCCGGCGGCAATGCGGTGGCCGACATCTGCTCGGGCCTCAGCCAGCGCCTCGACCGGGAAGGACTGAGTTCGATCACTGCCGTCACCAACAGCGCCGTCGCGCGCTGGGCCGATCGGCCGATCCCCGGCTGAGCCCCAACGAAAACGGCGGCCCCGTCAGGAGCCGCCGTCGCATTGTTCAGCCATCGTGCCGATCGATCAGGGCAGCGGTGCCGGGTTGTCCGACAGCGTGCGCAGATAGGCGATGACGTTGGCGCGATCCTCGGGCTTCTTCAGGCCGGCGAAAGCCATCTTGGTGCCAGGCACCAGAGCCTTCGGGCTGGTCAGCCACTTGTCGAGATTGTCGTAATCCCAAGTCGCGGTCTGGCCGAAGGCGACCACCTGGTCGGAGTACTTGAAGCCTTCGTGCGTGCCGGGCTTGCGGTTGACCACGTTCCACAGGCCGGGGCCGACCTTGTTGGCACCGGAATTGTCTTCCGAATGGCAAGCGGCGCAGGCCTTGGCGGTGGTGGCGCCCTTGGCGGCGTCGGCGGTCTTCAGGCGTTCGGCGATCGGAGCCACAACTTCGGCGGCCGGAGCGGGAGCCGCAGCGGCGGCGGGGGCACCGGCAGCGGCCGGAGCACCGGCAGTCGCTGCAGCGGCCGGGGCAGCTTCGGCCACGGCGATTTCAAAACCCGGCTTTGCCGGCGGCTCCTTCTTGAACACCAGCTCGGTCACAAAGCCGACAGCAAGGGTGAATGTCACGGTTCCGAGGACAGCACCGAGAATCTTGTTGAGTTCAAGCGACATCGAGGGCTCCAGCTAACCTATCGCGAGACCGGCGCAGAATCGGGCCATGAAAAAAGCCGCATGGCCGGATTGCGCCGTCTGTTCCGTATTCTCACGCGGCTTCATAAGGGATTTCGCCGGAAAGTACAAACTTTCCTCGCGTTCTGTCCATACTTATAAGGATTGACGATGCCGGGACTTTCGTCTCATTCGGTTGCAGGTTCAGTTCAAGGAGATTTTGATGACGTCGGCTGACACAAGCGGGCTTCAGGCCCTGGTGGTCATTCCTTCCCGCCTGGGCTCGACCCGCCTGCCCAACAAGCCGCTGGCCGACATCGCCGGAGAGGCGATGATCGTACACGTCTGGCGCCGCGCCATGGAGGCCAAGATCGGCCCCGTCGTCGTCGCCTGCGACGATCAGCAGATCGCCGACGTCATCAAGCGCGCCGGCGGCGACGCGGTGCTGACCCGCGTCGATCATCCGAGCGGCTCCGACCGCATCTTCGAGGCGATATCGAAGTCTGATTCCGCCGGCCGCTATGACTATATCGTCAACGTGCAGGGCGACCTGCCGACCATTGCGCCGCATGCCATCCGCGCCTGCTTCAGCCCGCTCGCCGATCCGAAGGTGGACGTGGCGACGCTCACGGCCATCATTTCCCGCGAGGAAGAGAAGACCGATCCCAACGTGGTCAAGATCGTGGGATCGCCGGTGGCGGACGGCCGCCTGCGCGCGCTCTACTTCACCCGCGCCACCGCCCCTTACGGCGATGGACCGCTCTATCATCACATCGGCCTCTACGCCTATCGCCGGTCCGCGCTGGAAGCCTTCGTCAAGCTGCCGCCGTCGACACTTGAAAAGCGCGAGAAACTGGAACAGCTGCGCCTCCTCGAAGCCGGCATGCGCATCGACGCGGCGATCGTCGACGACGTGCCGCTCGGCGTCGACACCCAGCACGACCTCGACCGCGCCCGCCAGGTCCTCGGCGGTTGATCCGCAGACCTTCCTGCCATCGCAGGTGACAACCTTCCGCGCGGCTGCTAGAGCCAGAGCCGCGCGGATGCGCGTCACTGGAGCGCGTGTCGATCATGTGGACTCACCGGATCGACAGGAAATCGCTCCAGATTCAAAAGTTGAGCGGCCGCTTCTCGATCCTGTTGGTCCAACATGATCGGCGGGTGCTCTAGCCGAAAGTGCTACCGAAATGTCTCAGAAGCTGAAGGTCGTCTTCCAGGGAGAGCCAGGAGCCAACTCCCATATCGCCGTTCAATCCGTCTTTCCCGACGCTGAGCCGGTGCCGACCGCCACTTTTGAAGACTGCTTTGCCGCCCTGGAGCAGGGTCAGGCCGATCTCGCCATGATCGCCATCGACAACTCGCTCGCCGGCCGGGTCGCCGATGTGCATCACCTGCTGCCGCGCTCCAAGCTCTACATCACCGGCGAATTCTTCCTGCCGATCCGCTTCCAGCTGGTGGCCGTGCCCGGCGCACGACTTGAGGACATCCGCACGGTGGAGAGCCACGTGCACGCCCTCGGCCAGTGCCGCAAGATCATCCGCAAGCATGGCCTGCGCGCCATCGTCGCTGCGGACACCGCCGGCGCCGCCCGTCAGGTCGCAGAAAGCGGCGACAAGACCCGCGCCGCGCTGGCACCGCGCCTTGCCGCAGAGATCTATGGCCTCGACATTCTCGCCGAGAATGTCGAGGACGCCGCCCATAACACCACGCGCTTCATCGTGCTGTCGCCGACTCCTGCCCCCGTCCCGGCGCTGGACGTGCCGACCATCACGTCCTTCATCTTCCGCGTCCGCAACATGCCGGCCGCTCTCTACAAGGCGCTGGGGGGCTTTGCCACCAACGGCGTCAACATCACCAAGCTCGAAAGCTACCAGCTCGAAGGCCAGTTCTTCGCCTCGCAGTTCTATGCGGACGTGGACGGTCATCCCGACGACCAGAACCTGCGCTTCGCCCTTGAGGAACTCGAGTTCTTCAGCCACGAGGTGCGGGTGCTCGGCAGCTATCCGGCGAGCCCTTTCCGCGAGAATATCCGCGAGCCCAACGCGGGCCTCGGCCTTCGCCGCGGCGAGTGATCCGAGCCTTCAGCAGGTCACCGGCGACATTCGTCACCGGTGACAGCCTTTTCAGCCGTTGATCCAGGCCTCGATCAGCACGCGGGCGATGGCCAGCGGCGGCGGGCAGAACAGCCCTTGCGGATGGTCCCCGGCCAGCATGGCCTTGACGTCCTGCCGGCTGAACCAGCGGCAATCCTCAAGTTCGTTGGGATCGATGGTGATCTCCTGGCTCTCGGCTTCGCCGATGCAGCCGAGCATCAGGTTGGACGGAAAGGGCCAGGGCTGGCTCGAGTGGTAGCGCACGCGTCCGACCTTGATGGCCGATTCCTCGCGCACTTCGCGCCGCACGGCGTCCTCCACCGTCTCGCCCGGCTCCATGAAGCCGGCAAGGCAGGAATAGCTTCCCGGCTTGAAGCGGGACTGCCGTCCAAGCAACGCCCTGTCGCCATCGGTAATGAGCATGATCACCACCGGGTCGGTGCGCGGGAAATGCTGGGAACCGCAGGCGGCGCAATCCCGCTGATAGCCGCCGGCCGCGATCGCCGTCGGCGCGCCGCAGTTGGCGCAGAAACCGTGGCGCTTGTGCCAGAACAGCATGGAGCGCGCCTGCGCCGCCGGGCCGAACACCTCGGCGGACACTTCCCCCTCAAGCGCCAGCGAGCGCAGATCGGTGAGGCGCTCGCCCTCTCCGAGCACTGGCTCGGACACAAGTTCGCCGGCAAACCAGGGCCGATCGTCGGCATCGAGCCCGAGGAAAAGGCGGTTGGTGCAGACGGCCGTGCGCGCCCGGTCGCCCTCGAGATAGGCGAAGGGGTTCTCGCCGCCGCCGAGCCAGATCTGGTCGCCGAAGAACAGCATCAACCGCACGTCGGGATGGGCAAACGCCTCGTCCAGCGCGGCGCTGTCCCCCCGCAGATCCGAGCGACGATCGAGCCCGCCGCCGGAAAAGCCATTGGCACGCGACCAGTCCAGGACCGGAAAGGCGTCGGAAAACAAAGTCATGGGCATCATGAGATCCTGATATGCGGGGCAAGCTCGGCGCGGAAGCGGGCGATGATTTCGGCGGCCTTGGCAGGCTCGTAGGGTTTGGGAGGCGCCTTGCCCCACACCGGTCCCGGCCAGGCCGGATCGCCCTCGTGGCGGGCCAGCACATGCACGTGCAGCTGCCTGACGATATTGCCGAGCGCACCGACATTGATCTTCAGCGGCGCAGCGATGGCCCGAATGGCGGCACTGACGGCGGCAATTTCCTCCATCAGCACCCCCTGTGCGGCCCTGTCGAGATCGATGATCTCGGTGAGGCCGGATCGGCGGGGCACCAGGATGGCCCAGCAATAAGTGCTCTCGTTCATCAGCAACAGGCCGCTGAGCGCGAGATCGCCGATCACCAGCGTGTCGCCGGCAAGGCGGGGGTCGAGCTGAAAGTCAGGCATTCTTCACATCCTTGACGAAGGTGCGGGCCGCCAGCTTGGGCAGCCGGAGAGACAGGGAAATGCCGCGTGCGCCCAGAAACACCAGCAGTGACAGCCACAGGCCGTGATTGCCGAGGGCGGGCACGGCGACGAAGAGCATCGCCACGAAGAGGGCCAGCGACAGCAGCATCATGTTGCGCATGTCCGCCGACCAGGTGGCCCCGATGAAGATACCGTCCATCTCGAAGGCCAGAACGCCCGCAAGCGGCGTCAGCGCCGCCCAGGGCAGATAGGCGGCGGCAGCGCTGCGAACCTCGGGCGCCGTCGCCATCAGCGCGATCAGCGGCGTTCCGGCCAGCCAGAACAGCGCGGCGACCACACCGGCGAAGGCAAAGCCCCAGATCAGCGTCAACCGGACAGCGGCATGGAACTCCGGCGCCCGCCGCGCGCCGAGGGCGCGGCCGGTCAACTGTTCGGCGGCCGTGGCAAGGCCGTCGAGGAAATAGCCGCCGACCAGGAAGAAGTTCATCAGCACGGCGTTGGCCGCGAGGATGGCGTCGCCGAACTGCGCGCCCGTCCGGGTGAAGGTGGCGAAGGCGCCCAGGAGGGCGAAGGACCGGATCATGATGTCGCGGTTGACACCCAGCATTCGCCGGAAGGCCGAGCCTTCCAGCACCTGACGCGCGGCAACCGCCCAGCCCGCCCAGCCGAGGCGAAGCGCCAGCAGGGCGCCCGCGGCGGCGGCCAGCGTCTCGCCGCAGACGGCCGCCCAGGCGACCCCTTCGATGCCCCAGTCGAGCCCCACACCGAGACCAATCGCCAGGGCGATGTTGGTGCCGTTCAACAGGATTTGCAGCGCCAGCCCCACCCGGGCACGACCGAGCCCGAGCAGCCAGCCGAGAAAGGCGAAGTTGGCGAGCGACAGCGGGGCGGCCAGCACACGGATCGCGAAATAGCGGCGCGTCGCGCTGGCCACCGCCTCGCTCGGCGATACGAAGGCAAGACCGGCCGTCAGCAGCGGTCCGGACAGGAGCACGATGGCGAGACCGGCGACAAGCGCAATCACCAGCGCCCGCAACAGGCTGGCGTCGATCTCCACCCGGTCGCCGGCACCGAGCGCCTGAGCGGTCAGTCCCGTTGTGCCGCTGCGCAGGAAGTTGAAGGTGGAAAAGACCACGTCGAAGATCAGCGCGCCGACGGCCACACCGCCGATCATCGCCGGGTCGCCCGCATGGCCGACCACGGCCGTATCCACCACACCGATCAGGGGCACGGTGAGAAAGGCGAGCGTCATCGGCAGGGCGATGGCAAAGACGGCCCGGCTGTCGACCCGAAAGTCCTGTTCAAGTCGACTGTCCCGCACGTTGCACCGCTTGCTGTTCCGATTCACCGGCAGCAACTTCATCCGATCGGGCAGGCGGGCGCAAGGCCCCGAAGCTTATCGCTTGCCGACTTTCAGAAGGCGCAGCACAAACCACACGGGGATCACCACCACGGCGCCAAGGAGGAAATAGCGCCAGGCGCGATCAATGGCGGAGAAGCCCATTTCCCACACATGCTCAACGAAGCGGATCGCGGAATTGACGATGTCATAGGGTTCAAGGCCAAGGGCTGCCAGCACCACGCCGACCACGAAGGACAGCACCACCAGGCGCAACAGCACACGCGCCGGGGAGTCCCCGAAGAAACGGGACAGGGAATCGTTCATGGCCAAGTCCTTCAAGCCTTTACACTGCACAGACAGATAGGCATTGCCGACCGGCCCGTCCAGTGGCAGGTGCCAACAGCGGACAGGAGCCCTCAGTTCAACACGCGCGGCGCGTCGGGCAGGTCGAGCGAAAAGGCCGGAATGGTCACGTGCAGCGTCTCGCCATGCTCGTCGACCATCTTGTAGCTGCCCGACATGATGCCGCTGTCGGTGGTCAGCGGACAGCCGCTCGAATATTCGAAGGCCTCGCCCGGCTCGATCACCGGCTGTTGCCCCACGACGCCCGGGCCCGACACCTCCCGGCGCACGCCATTGCCGTCGGTGATGTCCCATTTGCGGGCGATCAGCTGAACTGCCCGATCGCTGCGGTTCTCGATCACCACGCGATAGGACCACACGAAGCGGTTCTCCGACGGGTCCGATTCCTGCGGCAGGAAGTTCGGCTCGACGGAAATGACGATCGAATGGGTAACGGCGCTGAACATCTCGATACGGGCTCCGGTTGGCAGAGAGCGGCAATAGGGGCCTTGGAGCAACACCTTAGCAGTTTTCTGCTGCGGACGGAACATCTGCTGAGCTTGCGTGCCCGCGCCTCAATGGAGATCGGCCGGGAAGAAACGCGCGGCGAGGTCGGCCAGCGTGCCGTCGCTGTCCAGGCTCGCAATGGCGCCGTCGAGAACCCGGCGCAGGTCATCATTGCCGGCAGCGACCGCAATGGTCATCCCGTCACCGAAATAGGCAGCTTCCGTATAGACGCCGCCGGAGAACCGGCAGCAGTCCGCAGCAGACGGTCCGGCCATCCAGAAGGCGGCGTCGACGGCGCCTGCAAAGGCTGCATCGACCTTGCCGGCCTTCACCGCTGCCAGGGCGTCTTCGGTGGACGCCATCGGCGCGCGTTGGGCGCGGGGGAAGAAATCCGTCAGGAAGTCCTCGTAGCGACCATGGCTCGCCACCGCCACGGTCTTGCCTGCAAGGCTGTCCGGGCCATCGATCGTCACGCCGGAGCGCGCTGTCACGAAGCGGGCCGGCAAGCGCAGGTAGGGCATCGTATAGGCAAGGTAATGGCGCAACGCCGGCGTATCCTTGATACCGGCAATGCTGGCATCGGCCTTGTCCTCGCGCAGGGTTTGCACCATCAGCGCGAAAGGCCGTACCTGGATGGTGCAGGCAATGACCAAGGTCTCGCAGATGCGGCGCGCCAGCTCGACATTGTAGCCCGTCAGATTGCCCTGGCCGTCGAGAAAGCTGTAGGGAGGGAAATCGTCGGTTGTGACGAAGCGGAGCGAGGCGACCTTGCTCTTGACCTCGCCATCTCCCGCAGTCCTGCCGATATGTGGAGATGCTGCAATGGCATTTTGCGCAGGAACATATACACCTTCTGCAAGAGACGGATTGACTCCGGTTGCAATCATTGCACATAAAATTGCTAAGCGAAAAATCGTCGTGCACATGTGTCCGCAGCCATGCCGAGTAAAGCAGGTTCCCCGCAGACGCTAACCGAAACAGTTGCAGCTGCAAAGCCTGCCATTGCCGACGCATTGCCGGCCGCCGAGGAAAACACCCGGCCACCGTTGAAGCTGGCAACGTCCAGGCTCATGGAACTACTCGATACCGTCGGCGTGCAACTTTCACCCGACACTGCAGCTTGCAACATGGGCGGCGGAACTCGCGGACCGCGGTTTGCCTTGCTGCTGCCGTCCGACCTTTCCTTCGACGCGCTCGCACAGGCGGCCGCCGCACGCTCTCGCGTCGCCGCCCTCGTACGTCTCAGCCCGCAGGGCAACAGCCCGCGCCTCTATGACACCGGCCCGTTCTCGCTCGACGAGCTGGAGCGCGCCTCAGAAAGCCCTCGCCCCCTTCAGGCCCTTGCCGCAGGTCGGCTCAATGGCGAGGATCTCGTCTACGGGCAGATCGCGCGTCGATACGGCCTTCCCTTCGTGGCGCTCGACGCCCGTCACGAACTGGCTCGCGCCTACCCCCTGGTCCCACGCTCGCTGGCTGCGCTCCGTTTCGCCCGCTTTCGCCGGCGCGGCAGCGAACGCACCGTCTTTGCCCCCTCCTTCGAACAGGTTTCGGGGCTGCTCAAGGACCTCATCGCCAGCGACAGCGGGCAGGACCTCTCGTTAACGACGCCCCGGCGCCTCCGACGGCGATTGGAGGCCAGCATTGCCACGGACACCGAGCGCTCCACGACCGGCCATCTGGCCGCGATCGCACCGCTCATGTCGGCGTACAGGGCTCCGTCGCCGTTGCAGCGCGTGCTGGTCGCGGCCGCCTGTGCCGGGGTCCTGCCGTGCCTTCTCTTCCAGCATTGGACGGGAGCCGCCCTGCTGTTCCTGGCTTCGGTCGTCACCTTTGTCGGCCTCGGCTTTCTGCGCTGGCAGGCCTTTGTGGATTTCCGCCTGCGCCAGCCAGCGCTGCCGGACCTCCCGGACTCCGAACTGCCGTCCTATTCCGTGATGGTGGCGCTCTACCGGGAAGCCAACATGATCGGGCAACTGGTTGCCGCCCTCGCCGCCCTCGACTACCCGCAAGACCGGCTGGAGATCCGCATCCTGGTCGAAGCCGATGACGAGGCCACGCGGCTCGCCGCCGAGACCGCCATCCAAGGCCGGCCACACATGCAGGTCTCGATCGTGCCGGATGGACTGCCGCGCACCAAGCCGCGGGCGCTCGCCTATGGCCTCGCCTTTTGCCGCGGCGACATCGTTACCGTCTTCGATGCCGAGGATCGGCCGGCGCGCGACCAGCTGCGTCTCGCGGCCGCGGCCCTCATCCAGGGGCCGGATCACCTTGCCTGCGTGCAGGCCAGGCTCGACATCGACCATGCGCACAGCTTCCTGCAGCGACAGTTTCTCATCGAATATGCCAGCCTGTTTCACGGAATCCTGCCCTGGCTCGCCGATCATCGCATGCCCATGCCGCTCGGTGGCACGTCCAATCACTTCAAGCGACATGCGCTCGACGTCTCCGGCGGCTGGGACCCCTATAATGTCACCGAGGATGCCGACCTTGGCGCCCGCCTTGCCCGCTTCGGCTACTCGGTTGGGGTGGTCGAGAGCCGAACGCTGGAAAACGCGCCCGACCGGATCGGCGTCTGGATGCGCCAGCGGCGCCGTTGGATCAAGGGCTGGCTGATCACATGGATGGTGCATATGCGCGATCCCGTGGCGCTGATCCGCGAGATGGGCCTCCTCAACGCCGTGACCTTCCAGTTTCACATGGCCGCCACCGTGGTGGCACCGCTCGCTCACCTGTGCTGGCTCGGCCTGATCGCCGGCTATGCCAGCGGCTACATCGACGCCCCCGACGATATCGACTTTACCGACACCCTGCTGATTTCGGGCGCGGCGGTGGGGCTATCAAGCGGCTACGTCGGCAGCATGCTGCTGGCCTGGCACGCCCTGCGCGCAGTGGAGCGAACCGACCTGCGGCGCGACATCCTGAAGATGCCGCTCTACTGGCTGCTGGTTTCCTTCGCCGCCTGGCACGCACTTCTCGACCTGATGATCCGGCCACACCACTGGCACAAGACACCGCACGACACCATCACCGGCACGAAAGACGGCAACCAGCACAGTCATCCCGACTGATGCAGCTGATGCTCAATGCTTGACGAAAGGAAAGGAGCTGGAGCGGGTAGCGGGAATCGAACCCGCGCCAAGAGCTTGGGAAGCTCGCATGATACCATTTCACCATACCCGCGCGGGTTCCTAGATCGCAGCAAGACCGGGTCGTGTCAAGTAGGCTCAGCCGCCAGCGAAGTGTTTGGAGAGTTTGAGGCCCTGCGCCTGGTAGTTGGAGCCGATGCCCTGGCCATAGAGCTGGCGCGGCAGTTCGCTCATGCGCTCGTAGACCAGGCGGCCGATGGTCTGGCCGTGGTCGAGGATGAAGGGCACTTCGTGGCTGCGCACTTCCAGAACGGCGCGCGACCCTGTGCCGCCCGCCGGTGCATGGCCGAAGCCGGGATCGAAGAACCCGGCGTAGTGGACGCGGAACTCGCCCACCAGGGGATCGATGGCCACCATTTCCGCCGCAGTCTCGGGCGGCACCTGCACCGCTTCGCGCGAGGCGAGGATGTAGAACTCGTCCGGATCGAGGATCAGCGACGGCGCGCCGCGCGCATGGATCGGTTCCCAATAGTCCAGCACTTCGAGAGCGGCCTTGCGGTCGACGTCGATCACGCCGGTGTGGTGCTTGGCGCGATAGCCGATCAGCGCACCCGGGCCAGCGCCCGCAAGATCGATGGACAGCGACAGGCCGTTGTCGAGCAGCGCCGGCTCGCGATCGACCAGCGGGCTCAGGCGGTGCAGGTCGGCGAGATCCGCATCGGACAGGCGCGTATCGCCGCTGCGGAAGCGCACCTGGCTGAGGCGGGAGCCTTCCCGCACCAGAACGGGGAAGGTGCGCGGCGAGACTTCGAGATAAAGCTGCCCGGTATAGCCCGCCGGGATCTGATCGAAGGCGACGCCGCGGTCGGTGATCAGGCGCGTGAAGACATCGATGCGGCCGGTGGAACTCTTGGGATTGGCGGACGCCGATATGGAAGCCGGCAGGGCAACCCGCTCCTGCACCGGAACCAGATAGACGCCGCCGGTTTCCAGCACCGCGCCCTGGCTCAGGTCGATGGTGTGCAGGCGCAGGCGCTCGAGCTTTTCCTCCACCGATGCCGTGGCCCCCGGCAGGAAGCTGGCGCGCATGCGATGAGCGATGCGGCCGAGGCGCAGGTCAATGCTGGCGGGCTGGACCTGGTCGGCATCGAATGGCCGGTCGGCACTGAGGGCGCCGGAGGCCGCCAGTTCAACAATGCGGTGGGCAGGCAGGATGCCGCTCGGCAGGATCATGGGGCAGGACCTTTGGGCACCGGAAACAACTCGGTCCCAAGCCATAGCGCGCCTGTGTTCAGGATTTCAACTGAGCATGCGAAGACCGCCGTCAGGCGACCCAGCGCACATTCGCGTCCTTGCCCGACTTTTCCGGCGAAACGCTGTCACTGAAGAAGCGGACGACGCCCTTTCCGGCGGACTTGGCATCATAGAGTGCGACGTCCGCCTTGCGCAGCAGTTCGGCACAGTCCGTGCCATCGTGCGGCGAGATGGCGGCGCCGATGGAGACGCCCACGCGGGCGGTCGCCGCCCCCACGTGGAAGGGCTCGGCGATGCGGGTGATGATCTCGGTTGCGCGGCGCTCGATGGCCTCGCGGGTTGTCACGCCGGGCATCACCATGGCGAACTCGTCGCCCCCGAGCCGCGCGACAGTGTCGCGATCGCGGCAAAGATCGCGCATGCGCTCGGCCACCTGCAGGAGCACAGCGTCACCGGCGTCGTGACCGAGCGTGTCGTTCACCGCCTTGAAGCCGTCGAGATCGAGATAGAGCACCGCGGCTTCCGGGCGCACGGTACGCCGTGTGCCGACCAGACGATCGAGACGATCGAACAGCAGCTGGCGGTTCGGCAAACCGGTGAGGATATCGTGCATGGCCCGCGCTTCGCTGTCCTTCAGCTGACGGAAGGTGGACATCACGTGCCGCATGACAAAGGCGGACAACAGGCAGAAGCAGAGGGCGATCAGGCCGATCGCCGGCCCGAGGGTGCGCAGGGTGGTGTCACCGGGGCGATTGGGCGTCCACACGAGGCGGAAGCGCTGGCTGGGGTCTTCCTGCGACAGCGCGATGGAGGCACGCAGGTCGAGCCCCGTCTCGTTGCCGCGATCAAGATGCAAGCCCGGCAGCAGATAGTCATGCGCGAGATGCCCAAGCATCTCATCATCCATCTTGTCGACGAAAACCACGCCGTAGCCTGTATATTGCTTGGTTGCGGTGTCTTCGTAGGGCCGCAGCGGCGCGATCGCCACCATGGCCAGCGTCCCATCGGCCATCATCAGACCCGAGACGCTGCCGAGATGGTCATCTCCCTTGCGCCAGCGGTTCAGCAGTTCCTGAAAGCCGCCGGTGAGATGGCTGTTGATGTCGCTGTTGCCGCCCACGCCGTCAACGCGCGAATAGACGGTGCTGTTGTCGGCCCCCAGCACGAACACCATGCTCAGGCCGTAATTGTCCTGGCCGGACATGCCGATGTTGCCGTCGGCCCAATCGAAGTCGAACTTGGTGACGATGTTCTCGACGGCCTCGTCCCAGTGGCCGTAGTCGACGGCACCGGTCTCCAGATACTCGCCGTGGGTCCGGATGGCGCCGTTGGCGAGCTTGACCTGTTCGGCAATGGCCGCCGACGTCTGAACTTCGGCGAGGGTGAACAAGCCGAACGTGATGCCAATCAGCAACGCTGCCAGCAGCCCCGCGACGGGCAAGATGATCCTGATGAGATACTGGCGATTTGCTGACAAGGACTGGTACATGAGAACTCCGATGCCTTACTCTGTCATGACGCGCTTTCCATTGCGTTAAATTCAGAATGACAAATGTTTCCGCATTTTTGGTGCAATCGCACCCCCTACCCGCATAGGCTTCAGACGGATCAGCAAGCGCAGCATGCGCCTTGACCGGCGGCGCCGTGCGGCGTAGAAATCTCTCATCGTGGTTCTTTGAGCCGACCGGCTTGCCGCCACGTTAAACAAAGTTGCTAAAAGGTCGGGACGGAAAAGTCAGTCAGACGCACCCGGCTCGGCATCTTGCGCGCCGGGTTTTTTATTGGCCGCGCGCTTCAGGCAGAGGACAATTTTGATGAGCAAGGACACCTGTAGCTGGCACCCGGAAACCGCTCTCGTACACGGCGGTACCAGCCGTTCGCAGTGGGGCGAGACATCCGAAGCGCTGTTCCTGACGCAAGGCTTTGTCTACAACAGCGCCGAGCAGGCCGAAGCCCGCTTCCTGAACCAGGACCCCGGCTTCCAGTACTCCCGCTTCAGCAACCCCACCGTCTCCATGTTCGAAGAGCGCATGGCGCTGCTCGAAGGTGCCCCGGTGGCGCGCGCTACCGCCACGGGCATGGCAGCGGTCACCGCCGCGATCCTCAGCCAGGTGTCTGCAGGCGATCACGTGGTCGCCGCCAAGGCGCTGTTCGGCTCGTGCCGCTATATCGTGGAAGACCTTTGCCCGCGCTTCGGCATCGCCTGCACGCTGGTGGACGGCCGCGATCTCGCCGCCTGGAAGGCTGCCGTACGCCCCAATACCAAGGCCTTCTTCCTCGAAAGCCCGACCAATCCGACGCTTGAAGTGGTCGACATCGCCGCTGTGGCCGACATCGCCCACAATGCCGGCGCGCGCCTTGTGGTCGACAATGTCTTCGCAACGCCGATGCTGCAGAAGCCGCTCAAGCTCGGCGCCGATGTTGTGGTCTATTCGGCCACCAAGCATATCGATGGCCAGGGCCGCTGCCTGGGCGGCGTGGTGCTGTGCGACCAGGAGTTCCTCGACAAGCATCTGCAGGTGTTCATCCGCCAGACCGGCCCCTCGCTCAGCCCGTTCAACGCCTGGGTGTTGCTGAAGGGCCTCGAGACCTTGCCGATCCGCGTCGAGCGTCAGACCGCCAGCGCCGGCAAGATCGCCACCTTCCTCGAAGGCCATTCGGCCATCGCCCGCGTCAACTATCCCGGTTCGCCCAACCATCCGCAGGCCGATATCTGCGCCAGGCAGATGCTCGGCGGCTCCACCATGGTGGCCTTCGAGGTGAAGGGTGGCAAGGAAGCGGCCTTCAAGGCGCTCAACCGTCTCGGCATCATCAAGATCTCCAACAATCTGGGCGACGCCAAGAGCCTCGTCACCCATCCCTCGACCACGACGCATCATCGCCTGACCGAGGAAGCGCGGCTCGAACTGGGCATTACCCAGGGAATCCTGCGCCTGTCGGTGGGGCTGGAGCATGCCGACGACCTGATTGCCGATCTCGCAGAAGCGCTCGGCTGATCGCGCTTTAATAACGCATCCGAAACGATCCTGGTGTAGAAGGGACGCATGCCCATCGACATGCGCCCCTCTCAGGCCCTCAGGCTCTGGCACGACGTCTCCCTCGCCATCGTGCGCGAGAACGGGGCCGATCTGTCGCCGCGCCAGGTCACGGTGCTGCTGACCGTCTATCTCGAACCGCCGCCGCACACGGTCCGTGGCCTCGCCGAAAAGCTGGGCGTCACCAAGCCGGCGATCACCCGGGCGCTCGACACCATGGGCGAGCTGAAGCTGCTCGGACGCAAGCGCGACGAAGCGGACCGGCGCAATGTCATCGTCCACCGCACGGTCGAGGGCTCCCTGTTTCTGGAAAAGCTGGCCGACACCATCGTCGGCAAGGCCAAGGATCTGCCGCGATGACCAGTTTCGACCGTCGGCTCACGCCGGCTCGTCCCGACCTTGCCGCCGATTTCCTCAAGGGCAAGGTGGAAGCCGATCGCTTCGTCGCGGCCGAGCGCAGTCGCGTTGCCGTCGCCGTTGCCGATCTCCGGGCGGAACCGCGCAGCGACTGCGGCCTGGACACTCAAGCGGTGTTCGGCGAGGACGTCGACGTTTTCGAGCGCGACAGCGAGGGCTGGGCCTGGGTCCAGCTGAAGCGGGACGGTTATGTTGGCTATCTGTCTTCCGACGCGCTGGGACCTGCCGATCCGGCTCCGACCCATCGGGTCACCGCCCTCAGAACCTTTGTCTATCCCGGCCCGGACATGAAGCTGCCGGCGGTCGGGCAACTGACGGAGGGCGCGCGCGTCACGCTCACTGGCACCGTCGAACGCCGCGGTCTCGTCTATGGTCTGTTGCCGGATGGGCGTGCGATCGTCGCAAGCCACCTCGCGCCTGAGGCTGTCCCTGCGGAAGCCGACTTCGTCGCGGTGGCCGAGCGTTACGTCGGCACGCCCTATCTCTGGGGCGGTCGCACTGCCCTCGGCATCGATTGCTCGGGCCTCGTGCAGAGCGCGCTGGCCGCAGCCGGCATTGCCGCGCCGCGCGACACCGACATGCAGGAAGCCGCGCTCGGTGCTCCGGTGGACTGGAAGGGCGGCATTGCCGACCTCAAGCGGGGCGACCTGGTGTTCTGGAAGGGCCACGTGGGCATCGTCTCCGGATCGAACCGTCTGCTGCATGCCAACGGCCATCACATGCTCACGGTCGTCGAGCCGCTCGACGGTGCCATCCGCCGCATCGCCGAAGCCGGGCAGCCGGTGCGCTCCATCCGGCGTCTAGTGGAGCGACTTTGACATTTGAGTCCCGGATGACATCGGTCTCGCGCTCAAATGTCAAAGTCTAAAGCTCCACTAGAAACAATAGCTTGCTAGTGGCCTTTCAGATTCTGACATTTGCTCTGCGCGTTGTATCAGACGGATGCAAATGTCGGAATCAAACCACTAGCCTGATCAATCTATGCAAGACGCATAGGTTCTAGTCCGGTTGGTATGCCTCCTGAATTGAAAGTCCGTTCAATCTGTCGCTTGGTGTGTGCAGCGTGGACCGAGCCGTTGTCCTGTCCGGACTGGCGGTCGCACGCTCAAGAACCCGAGAACAGGGCACTGCCATGCCGGATCTGGACCGAACCTCTGCCGACTATTGTGTGAGCCGCCTGAAAGCCATTGCCGACACCACCCGCTGGTCCGTGATGGTGCTGCTCAATGGCCGGGCGATGACCGCCGGTGCGTTGCAGGCTGCCATCGGCATTGATCCGACGCTTCTGTCCCACCACCTCAAGATCCTGAAGCAGTCCGGGCTCGCCATCGGGCGGCGGCACGGCCGCGAAGTCACCTACAGCCTTGCCGAAGGAGTACGCCTCGACAATGGCCAGGCGGGCTTCGATCTCGGATGCTGCTCGATCCTGTTTGCGGAAAGTCTCTCCTGATGAGCCGCCGCGACGTCCTGAGCTACTATGGCTCGGAACTCCAGGGCACCACCGATCTCAAGACCGGGGCCTGCTGCTCGACCGAGGCCTTGTCGCCGCAGCTGCAGGCCATCGTGCAGAACATCCACCCGGAGATCCTCGATCGCTTCTACGGCTGCGGTTCGCCCATTCCCGACG
This sequence comes from Oryzibacter oryziterrae, assembly GCF_021864535.1. Taxonomy (GTDB): domain Bacteria; phylum Pseudomonadota; class Alphaproteobacteria; order Rhizobiales; family Pleomorphomonadaceae; genus Pleomorphomonas; species Pleomorphomonas oryziterrae. The sequence continues at coordinate 88,180 of NZ_JAKJIC010000002.1, read as the reverse complement.
ACCTTGAGGGCCTGACCGTGCTCGACCTCGGGTGCGGCAGCGGGCGCGACGTCTATCTGGTCTCGGCTCTCGTCGGGGAAACAGGCCGGGTGATCGGCGTCGACATGACGCCGGAGCAGCTCGAAGTCGGCCGTCGGCACCAGGCCGAACAGGCGCGCGTCCTGGGCCATCGCGTCTCCAACGTCTCCCTGCGCGACGGGACCTTCGAAGACCTCGCCGGCCTCGGCATTGCCGACGCTTCGGTCGACGTGGTGATCTCCAACTGTGCGCTCAATCTGTCAGGCGACAAGCGCCGCGTCTTCTCCGAGATCCACCGCGTGCTGAAGCCCGGTGGCGAACTTCTGTTCTCCGACGTCTTCTCCAGCCGCCGCCTGCCGCCGCATGTGGCGACCGATCCGCTGCTCGTCGGCGAATGCCTGGGCGGCGCGCTCTATGTGGAGGATTTTCGCCGGCTGATGGCCGACGTCGGCTGGCCCGACTATCGGGTGCTGCGGCAGGCGCCGATCGCCATCAATCATCCCTATGCGGAACTGATGGTCGGCCCGACCACCTTCTGGTCGCTGAAGATCCGCGCCTTCAAGGTCGAAGGCCTCGAGGACCGCTGCGAGGACTACGGCCAGGTGGCCACCTATCTCGGCACCATCCCCGGCCAGCCGCACGGCTATCAGCTCGACGATCATCACAGCTTCATCACGGGCAAGCCGATGCTGGTCTGCGGCAACACCGCCGCCATGGTCGGCACCAGCCGCTTCGCGCGGCATTTCCGCGTCCTCGGCGACCGCTCCACCCATTTCGGCGCCTTCGACTGCGGTCCGGCCGCAACGCAGACGCACACCGAGGCCGTTGGCGCCTGCTGCTGACGCTCCGTCCCTGCATCCGTTCCCAAAAGCCGAACGGCGCGAGCATTGCTGCCCGCGCCGTTTGCATTCATCTGTCTGAGGTCAAGTCTCAGGCGGCAGCCGAAGACTTCAGGGGAACTTCCGCGATGGTCTTCAGGACCTGGGAAGCGATCTGGTATGGGTCGCCCTGGGAGTTGGGGCGGCGATCTTCCAGATAGCCCTTGTAGTCATTCTTGACGAAGCTGTGCGGCACGCGGATCGAGGCGCCACGGTCGGCCACGCCCCAGGAGAACTTGTTCCAGGGAGCCGTCTCGTGCTTGCCGGTCAGGCGCTTGTCATTGTCCGGACCGTAGACCTCGATGTGCTCCTTCCAGTTCTTGGCGAAGGCGTCCATGAGGGCGAGGAAGTAATCCTTGCCGCCGGTCTCGCGCATGAACTTGGTGGAGAAGTTGCAGTGCATGCCCGAGCCGTTCCAGTCGGTGTCGCCGAGCGGCTTGCAGTGCCATTCCACGTCGACGCCATACTTTTCGCAAAGGCGCAGCAGCAGGTAGCGAGCCATCCAGATCTGGTCGGCAGCGGTCTTGGAACCCTTGCCGAAAATCTGGAATTCCCACTGGCCCTTGGCCACTTCGGCGTTGATGCCTTCGTGGTTGATGCCGGCGGCGAGGCAGATGTCGAGATGCTCTTCGACGATCTCACGGGCGATGTCACCCACGTTGGCATAGCCGACGCCGGTGTAATAGGGGCCCTGCGGGGCCGGGTAGCCGTTCTCGGGGAAGCCGAGCGGGCGACCGTTCTGGTACAGGAAGTATTCCTGCTCGAAGCCGAACCAGGCACCTTCATCGTCGAGGATGGTGGCGCGCTTGTTCGACGCGTGCGGCGTGACGCCATCGGGCATCATGACTTCGCACATGACCAGCACGCCGTTGGTGCGGGTCGGGTCGGGGAACACGGCAACCGGCTTCAGCACGCAGTCGGAGCTGTGGCCTTCGGCCTGCTGCGTCGAGCTGCCGTCAAAGCCCCAGTAGGGGAGTTGCTCAAGCGTCGGGAAAGCGTCGAATTCCTTGATCTGCGTCTTGCCGCGCAGATTGGGAACCGGGGTATAGCCGTCAAGCCAAATATACTCCAGCTTGTACTTGGTCATTGCGTGCCTCTCAAAAAGCCGATGGCGGCGCGTGTTGAACTTAACTCGAACGGTTCCGGTGGCCAGAGCGCGCTCCGGGACCTGCGAAGCGGTTCCTCTTTTGCAGGATGCGTGCCAAGTGCCATCAGCCGGCGAGCCGAGACCGCGGCAAATGGCGGAAATGAGCCGGACATTCCCGGTTTTCCGCGAAATCCGGACACCCTGGCCATGAGGACAAAAAGTCAGCCGGCTGCATACCTGCCCGCAAATTAGGCAGATTGACCCGTTATTGAATGGTTAAGGATTGGTAGATTGCCGGACAATCGGCATAGATGCACAATTAGGCAGCAGATTTAGTGATCAAATGTTATGCAATTGCTAATTTTGTCACTAGCCAACTTGCATGGAGTGTGACCATTCTTATCTTGTAAAAACCGCATAAGTGCTTGCGGACAAAAAAGAGTCGCAGTTCAAAGAGCTCGCATCTTCAGTGGATGCGGCAATGAATTCTTGCACTCAAAATTACGGCAAGGCGGGACTGGCCTTTCCAGTTCACGGCCGAGCCGGGGTAGGAAAGACATGGCCAGCATCAACTCCCGCACCAGCGCCGAGATCATCGCATTTCCGGCTCGCGGGCGCTTTGCCGCTCACGATCAGGTTCAGCGCTTCACGCCCCAAGCCCAATCCTTCGCCGTTTGCGACGCCATCGATCCGTGCTGGTATCACACGGAAGCGATCGAGGGCAACGACGTATCGCGCGACCCGCGCCGCCCCCATTGAAGACATGCGCGGGGTGGCCGGCCATGCTGCCGGCCACCCCGCGATTTTCATGACATCACTTCGGCCAGACGAAGGTCTCGTTGTGATGCTGATAGAGCCAGGTCTCGGTCAGAGTCTTGTCCTTGGTCTTCAGGAACAAGCGCATGTCCACCGGCTCGGGGCCAGCAGCCTTGAAGTCGAACACGGCGCGCCAGCGCGTGGTGCCGACGACCGGCAGCGTGTAGACGCCTGAAACCGTCCCAGCCGACGCACTGACCACGGCCTCGACGCCGTCCTTCTGGCCGTATTTGGCCAGCTCGCCACCGTCAAAGTCGATCACATACTTGACCACGCCCTTGGGACGCTCCTGCCCCGGCACGCCACCGAAGCCCAGGCGGGTCGAGTAGACGCGTCCGACGGTCGGCACATGCGGCTCGTCGCCGGCCCAGGTCAGGCGATAGTCGAAGGCGATCTCCGTCCCCTTGTTGGCAGGCTCCTTCGGGATCCAGTAGGCGACGATATTGTCGTGGATCTCGTCGTCGGTCGGGATCTCCACGAGCTGAACCGCGCCCGCACCCCATTCACCGGTCGGCTCCACCCAGACGGTCGAGCGCTTCTCGTAGAAGACGCCGTCGTCCTGGTAGTTCTCGAAGCTGCGATCGCGCTGGCACAGGCCGAAGCCCTTGACGTTGTTGTCGACGAAGGTCGACGTCATCACGTTCTGCGGGTTGTTGAGCGGACGCCACAGGCGCTCGCCGGCGCCAGTCCAGATGCCCAGGCCGTCGGAATCGTGGATCTCCGGACGCCAGTCCGGCGCCTTCTGGCGGTTGGTCTCGTCATACCAGAACATGGAGGTCAGCGCCGCAACGCCGAAGCGGGCGATGTTCTCGCGCGGATAGAAGCGCACCGCCATGTCCATCACCACCTGCTTGCCGGTGACGTCGCCGCCACGCGAGATGTCCCAGCGCACGGCGCCGGACACGCGCGGCCCCTCGAGGTCGGCATAGATGGTGAAAAGACCGGTCTTGGACGGACCGAAATAGAAGTTGGTGAAGCGCGGGAATTCTTCCGGCGTCGGCATGGCGACGTCGATGGCAACCGCACGCGCCGAAAGGCCATACTGGTCCAGCGCCCCCGACGAGCGGAAATAGGCGGCGCCGAGGAAGGCGAGCCAGTCGCGCTCGACGCCCGGCTCCATCACGCGGAAGCCGGCAAAGCCGATGTCATCGGGCAGACCGTTGGCAGGGTTATCCTTGGGGATCTCGAAATAGTCGGGCGAATAGAGCACTTCGCGCGCCTTTTCACCGTCCACCAGGAAAATGCCCACCGGCAGCTTGAAATAGCGCCCGAGGTGGAAGAAGCGCAGCGGCGCCTTGCCACCGGCGGCCTGCACCGTGTGATCTTCCTTGAAGTGGATCTTCCAATGCTGGTCGTAATCGATCTTCTCAAGCGTGTCGGCGGCGCGGGGCACTTCAGGCACGTAGGGCTTGGAGGCACGATCCTTGGCAGCGGCCATCAGCTTTGCGAAGGAAAACTCCGTCGCCTTGCCGAGGCGGGTCTTGTCGGCGGCGGCAAGCGCCTCTTCGACGGAAAGCTGGGGTAGAAGGCCAAGGCTCGCGAGCAGGCCGAGCATTTCGCGGCGGGTCAACGTGGACGACATGAACAAGTTCTCTCCAATGCGTCCCGCCGGGCGCCGACAGCTTGGGCATCGAACGGCGGGCGGCGCATACATACCGCGAACAAGGCTCGACGAACAGGGGCGTCACGCGCCATAAAGGGCTCAATGAACGATGATTCTGCATCAGAAGGGCGGCTTTTCGACCGATTGACCGGCACCGTGGAGCGCGTGACGTTTCACAACGCCGACAACGGCTTTGCCGTGCTGCGCGTGCGCGTGCGCGGTCGCAAGGACCCGGTCGCGCTCGTCGGCCATGTGCCCACCGTGTCGGCGGGCGAGAAGGTCGAGGCCGAGGGGCAGTGGGCCACCGACAAGGTCCACGGCCTGCAGTTCCGGGCTGAAACCATCACCACCCACGAGCCCTCCGGCAAGGACGCGGTGCTGCGCTTTCTCGGCTCGGGCCTGATCGCCGGCGTCGGCCCGGCCATGGCCGAACGCATCGTGCAGGTGCTCGGCGCCAAGGCGCTGGAGATCATCGAGAACGAGCCCATGCGGCTCGTCACCGTGCCCGGCCTCGGCAAGCAGACCGCGGCGCGCATTGCCGAGAGCTATCGCGAGCGCAAGGCGGTCAAGGACGTGATGATCGCCTTTCAGGACAAGGGCATTTCCACCGCGCGCGCCGTGTCGATCTGGAAGCACTTCGGTCCGGACGCGGTGAAGCTGGTGGAGGAAGATCCCTATCGCCTCGCCCGCGAGGTGCGCGGCATCGGCTTTGAGGGCGCCGACGAGATCGCCGCCCGGTTCGGCATCGGCAAGTCCGCCCCGGAGCGTCTGCGCGCCGGCATCACCTATGCGCTCGAGAATGCGGCCGACGATGGTCACACCGCCGTGCCGCGCGGCGCGATCATCGACCGCACGGCGCGCCTGCTCGCCGTCGACGACATGGCCGTCGAAGACGCCCTGGGCGAGGCCATCCGCCATGGCGACATCGAGGAAGTGGAGATCGACGGCACCGCCTGCCTCGCCGCCCGACGTCTCACGCGCTTCGAGCGCTCGGTTGCCGTCCGCCTCAAGGCGCTCTCCACGGGGCGCCCGCCCTGGGGCAAGGTGGATGTGGAGGGGGCCATCGCCCGCTTCGAAGCGTCGAGCGCCAAGCAGCTGTCGGCCTCGCAGCGCGATGCGCTGGCTGTTGTCGCCGAGGCCAAGGTGTCGGTGATCACCGGCGGCCCCGGCGTGGGCAAGACCACGCTTCTCGAAGCGCTGCTGGCCACCATCGCCGGCTCGAAGCTCACCGTCGCGCTCGCCGCCCCCACCGGGCGCGCGTCGCGGCGCATGGCCGAGCAGGCCCGGCGCGAAGCCAAGACCATTCATCGCCTTCTGGAAATCGACCCCTCCACAGGCGGCTTCCGGCGCGGCCCTTCGGAACCGCTGGAGGCCGACGTGATCGTCATCGACGAGGCGTCCATGGTCGACGTGCCGCTGATGGCGGCGCTGGTCGAGGCGATCCCGCTCAACGCCGCCCTGATTCTGGTCGGCGACGTCGACCAGTTGCCCTCCGTCGGCCCCGGCCAGGTGCTGCGCGACGTCATCTCTTCGGGCGCGGTTGCAGTCGCCCGCCTTACCGAGATCTTCCGGCAGGCCGAGGAAAGCCGGATCATCGTCAACGCGCATCGCATCAATCACGGGGAATTGCCCGAGCCGCCACCGCCCGGCGAACTGGCCGATTTCTACGTGGTCGAAGCGCGCGGCTCGGACGACGCGCTCGCCAAGATCCTGGAAGTGGTCGGCACCCGCATTCCCCGCCGTTTCGGCCTCGACGCCATGCGCGACGTGCAGGTGATCACGCCGATGCAGAAGGGTGTGGTCGGCGCGCGCAATCTCAACGACCAGCTGGCGCGCCTGCTCAACGGCGCCCCGATCGATCAGGTCGAGCGCTTCGGCCAGACCTATGCGGTCGGCGACAAGATCATGCAGATCGAGAACGACTATGATCGCGACGTGTTCAACGGCGATCTCGGCATCCTCAAGCGTGTCCGCACGCGTGAAGACGAGGTGGTGGTTTCCTTCGACGGACGCGACGTCAAATATGGCCTTGAGGATCTCGAAGCGCTGACGCGCGCCTATGCCATCACCATCCACAAGTCGCAGGGCTCGGAGTATCCGGCCGTCGTCATTCCGCTGGTGCGCGAACATTCGATCATGCTCGCACGGAACCTCCTCTACACGGCCGCCACGCGCGGCCGGCAGCTGGTGGTGCTGGTGGCCGAACCCTCGGCGCTGGAAATGGCAATTTCCGACGCCCGCATCCGCCGGCGCTGGACGCGGCTCAAGGCCATGCTGTCGGAACCGTGAAGCCCCGTTTGCGGCCAGTTTTGTTGCGGGAAAAATGCCGATGCGGCTGACGCCATGTTGCGAACAGACGTCTCATCGGTCAAAATCAGCCCCGTCAGGCCAGAGAGCCGCAATCGCAAGCAAGCGGCACACGCCCCACCTTGCTGACGCACCGTCCGCTTGGAGCGATCCTGGATGTTTCGCCTGTTTGATATCTGCCTTGTTGTTGTCTGCGCTCTTTGCATCTTTTCGTCCGGGATTTCGCCATCGGCTGCCGTCACGAACCTGACCGTCAATGGCGGCGTTGAAACGCCCGCGCTTGCGGTGAGCAGCTGTCCATATGTCACGGGCAAGCTGGCCGTCGGATGGAACGACAACAGTTGCTGGATGACCCCATCCCCTCATGTCCGATACGCGCTCGACACCCGCTCCCGGCATGGAGGCGCCGCGGCGCAGTCCGTGACGCTGCTTTCCGGCGCCGGGGCGCAACTGATCCAGACCCTGCCGCGCCCAACGACAACCCGGCAGCTGATGCAGGTTCGCCTGTGGCTGCGATCGTCGTCGCACCAGACCGTCACCGTGCAAATCCGCCAGACCGATTCGCCTTATGCGGTCTACGGCCAGGTCGAGGTGACCGCGACAGCAGCCTGGCGGGCCTTCACCTTTCCTGCCCTCGCGTCGAAGGGCTCCACGAGCCTTGTCCTGTTCTCGAACGATCGGGGCACCTTTTCCTTTGATGATGTCCAGGTCGTAGGCGCCGGCACGGCGCCGCTCCTCCCGAAGCCGCCAAGCCAGCCGGTGCCCAGCCGCTATTTCGGCACCCATTTCAACTACCTGGATACGCCTTGGCCGGCGAGCGCGCCTCATTTCGGCAGCATCCGGATCTGGGACGGCGACCGCTCCAGCGACGGCAGCGGCGTCGGCGCCCAATGGGCGGACGTCAGTCCGGCAGAGGGTGTCTTTCACTGGTCCGGTCTGGATCAGCGTGTTGCGTCTGCGACAGCGCATGGAGCGGACGTGATCTACACCCTCGGCGGCAGAACCCCGCGCTGGGCCTCGGCGCGCCCCGACGCACCGTCGCCATATGGTCCGGGGCAATGCGCCTTGCCGAAATCGGACTCGGTCTGGCGCGCCTGGATTCAGGCCCTGGCAAGCCGCTACAAGGGCAAGATCCGCTATTGGGAAATCTGGAACGAGCCCAATTATGCCGAATTCTTCTGCGGCGACCTCAGACGCATGGTTGCCCTTACTGCGATCGCCCGGCAGACCATCCGTTCGATCGATCCGCAAGCCCGGATCGTTTCCCCCTCGTATAACGGCGTGGAAGGCCTGTCGGGCTTGACCCAGTTCCTCGACGCCGGCGGCGGATCGCTTGTCGACGTAATCGGCTACCATTTCTATGTGGATCGGCCCGAAGACATGCGACGCTCGGCGACGCTGGTGCGCGCTGCGATGGCTTCGCACGGTCTCACCCGGCTGCCGATCTGGAACACCGAACAGGGCTGGTACGACGGCGTCCTACCCGTTGACCTCATGGATAGCGGCACCGCGAGCGCTTACGTGGCTCGCAGCATGCTCCTCAACTGGCTCTGGGGGCTTTCTCGCTTCCACTATTACACATGGGACAACAACAACCGCATCGTCTTTACCGCAGCCGACCACAAGACACTGGTTGCCGCCGGCAAGGCCTACGCCTTTGTCATGCGGACAATGAGCGGCGCAACGATGACGGCAGCCTCGGAGACCGGCTCACTGGTGCACGTGACCCTGGCGCGAGGCCGGCAGGTCACCCATGTTCTCTGGTCCACGGCTGGGTCCATGACCAGACACGTGCCGCAGGACTGGCGCGCGACAACGGTGACCGATGTCCAGGGCAGCTCGAAGGCACTCACCGGCACCCAGGTGGTCGTCGGACCGTCGCCGGTATTCGTACATTGACGACCGCTGTCGGGCTATTGACTGCCTGCGCGTGCATTTCCTGGACATGGCCGACAAAGCCATTTGCCCTCATGCGACAATCCGGCTAACCTGACAGAAATAAAAGCGGTTTGGGAGGCGGCAATGGTGGATCTCGGCTTGCGCGAGGGCGTGCTCGACGGCGCAATTTCGGCTCTGGCCCAGGGGACGCATGGTGATCCCTTCGCCGTTCTCGGGCCGCATCCGGTCTCCGGCGCCCGCACTGCCATCCGCGCCTTCAAGCCCAATGCGCTCTCGGTAACCGCCGTCGGCGAGGACGGCAAGGTGCTCTGCGAGCTGGCCCATGTGGAAGCCGGCCTGTGGATCGGCATGGTCAAGGGCAACCCCGGCCGCTACAAGTTGCGCGTTCAGTGGCCGACCAGCCTGCATGAAGCCGAAGACCCTTACGCCTTCCCGCTGCTGCTCGGCGAGATGGACGTCTATCTGCTGGCCGAAGGTCAACACCGGGCTCTGGCCGACACGCTGGGTGCGCTCCGCACCGAGGTGAACGGCATCCCCGGCGTGCGCTTTGCCGTCTGGGCGCCCAATGCCCGGCGCGTCTCGGTGATCGGCAACTTCAACAGCTGGGACGGCCGACGCCACCCCATGCGGCTGAGGCGCGAATGCGGGGTCTGGGAGTTGTTCGTGCCGCGCCTTGCCATCGGCGAGGCCTACAAGTTCGAACTGATCGGCGCCGACGGGGGCCTTTTGCCCGACAAGGCCGATCCCGTGGCCCGGCAGTATGAGCTCGCCCCTGCGACGGCGTCGATCGTCACCGATCCCACCCCCTTCACCTGGCATGACCAGGAGTGGATGAAGAACCGTCCGGCGATCCAGAGCCGCACGGCGCCCATGAGCATCTACGAGCTGCATCCGGGCTCCTGGCAGCGGCCTCAGGGCCAGCCGGTGACCTGGGCCTTCCTGGCCGAGCATCTGGTCGCCTATGTGAAGCACATGGGCTTCACCCATATCGAGCTGCTGCCGATCATGGAGCACCCCTTCGGCGGCTCCTGGGGCTACCAGCCGCTCGGCCTGTTCGCGCCGACGGCCCGCTATGGCAGCCCGGCCGATTTCGCCCGCTTCATCGACACCTGCCACCAGGCGGGCATCGGCGTGCTGCTCGACTGGGTGCCGGCGCATTTCCCCACCGACAGCCACGGCCTCTCGCGTTTCGACGGCACGGCGCTCTACGAGCACCAGGACCCGCGCGAGGGCTTCCACCAGGACTGGAACACGCTGATCTACAACTTCGGGCGCACCGAAGTGGTCGGCTTCCTGGTCGCTTCCGCGCTCGAATGGCTGAAGCGCTTCCATATCGACGGGCTGCGCGTCGATGCCGTCGCCTCCATGCTTTACCGCGACTACAGCCGCAAGCAAGGCGAATGGATCCCCAACAAGTTCGGTGGTCGGGAGAATCTGGAGGCGGTCGCCTTCCTCAAGCATCTCAACGGCATCATCGCCACGGAAGTTCCCGACGCGTTGATGATCGCCGAGGAGTCCACGGCCTGGCCGGGTGTTTCGGCCCCTCTCAGCGAGGGCGGGCTCGGCTTTACCTACAAATGGAACATGGGCTGGATGCACGACAGCCTGGCTTACGTGGGCTTCGAGCCCATCCATCGCCAGTATCATCACAACCAGATGACCTTCGCGATGATGTATGCCTATTCCGAGCATTTCGTGCTGCCGCTCAGCCATGACGAAGTGGTGCACGGCAAGCGCTCCATCCTCGGCCGCATGCCCGGCGACGAATGGCAGAAGTTCGCCAACCTGCGCGCCTACTACGGCTTCATGTGGACCCACCCGGGCAAGAAGCTGCTGTTCATGGGCGGCGAGATCGGCCAAGGCCGCGAATGGAACCACGACGGCTCCATCGATCTCTGGCTGGAAAGCCGGGTCGAGAACCGGGGCGTGCAGCGCTTCGTGCGCGACATGAACACGCTCTACCGCGCCGAACCCGCGCTGCATGCGCGCGACCACGAGCCCGGCGGCTTCCAGTGGGTCGTGGCCGACGACGCGGAACACTCCACCTTCGCCTTCATCCGCTGGGGCTTCGAGGCCGACGCGCCCTGTCTCGTGCTGTGCAACTTCACGCCCGTGCCCCGCGAGGGCTATCGCGTCGGCGTGCCGCGCGCGGGCACCTGGCAGGAAGTGCTGAATTCGGACGCAGAGATCTACGGCGGCTCGAACACCGGCAACAAGGGCCAGCAGAAGGCCAAGGCAAAGAAGAGCCATGGCATGGCGCAATCGCTCGAACTCACGCTTCCGCCGCTGTCGATCGTGGTGATGAAGTGGGTGTCGCCGACCGAGATCGGCGCCTGACGTCTTCGGGGCAAGACTCCGATCGGACATGGCACGCGCGCCCGTCTTGACGGGACGCGCGCCCTGTTGCGGTCGGGTCGCAGCTGCCGCTCTTGCGGCATCGCGCTGCTGTTCATGAAAAATATTGCACGCTCAATTAAGATGAACCGCAGGTCTTTCTATTGAGAAACCCCAGCCGTCTTGATTTTCGAACACTTCATATGATCGATGCACCTGTTTGCTTAGGTTTTTCTGCGGCTATCCTTGATTGATCTGCAGCACAAAGAACCACAAAATACTATGTCGAGCCTCCCAGCGCCGCGTTTTTTGGCTTTTTGAGGCCAAAGGGAACAGCCAACCCAACAAGTTAAACGCCTTATTAACCTATATATGCATATTGTTGCATCCATACACCGCGTCGTCCCTGTTGTGTCTGACCTGAAGTTTGCCGGTGCCCCGAAGGCACGGTCTGAAACCAAAGGCTGAAGGCAGGACAGGAAGCTGGTTGGACTACATCACGCGGCCTCTGCGCCGGTGACCTTGTGTCCTCTTCAATCAATACCATCGCACGACCGATGTCGGATCTTCGTTTAATTTCGCTTGGGCATGGGGGTTTGCATGGCGAAGGGACTACAACTACGCGGCCAGTTGCTGACGGCATTCGGAGCGATCATCGCAACCGGGCTGGCCACGGGCATCTTCATTGAGACGGCCAACACAACCGTCGAGCAGAATGTCAACTGGACCGTACATACCTACCAGGTGATGACCGAGGCAGACCGCATCCTTGCCACGATGGTGAACCAGGAGACCGGTCTCAGAGGCTATATGGTCACCGGCAACACCGCCAATCTCGACCCCCTCAAGAATGGCGAAACCGAATTCAAGGAAGCGCTCGACAAGGCCAAGTCGCTGACCTCCGACAACCCCGCCCAACAAGCCCGCCTTGCCACCCTCGCCACCGAAGTCCAGGGCTGGCAGGATGAGGTGTCCCATCACGCCATCGATCTCATGGGCAATGCGGCCACGCAGGAACAGGCCCGCGACGTCGAGCGTCAGGGCCTCGGCAAGAAGCGCTTCGACGCGATCCGCAGTGTCATCAAGGATTTCAAGGAAGCGGAAGCCTCCTTGCTGACCACGCGCGCGGAGGCCATGGCGGAAGCGCAATCCACCATCACGATCGCCGTGATCTTCACCATCATCGCCGGGCTCGTCGTCGGCCTTGGCGCGGCCTTCGTGCTCAACAAGCGCTTTGCCGTGCCGATGCGGCAGAGCATCGACGCCATGCAGCGCATGCAGTCCGGCGACTACAACGTCCAGATCGCGCACAAGGAGCGCAATGACGAGATCGGCGCCATGGCCGGCGCGCTCGAAATGTTCCGCGAAGAGCTTTCCGGTGCGCAGAAACGCCGGATCGAAGAAGATGCGGCGCGCGAGAAGATCTCCGCAGCGACCCAGGCACGCGCCGCGCTCGCCGAGAAATTCGTTGGCCGCATGGAAGACCTTGCCTCGGGCTTTGCCAAGTCGTCCGGCGATGTGGCCGAATCGGCGCGCGGCCTGTCCGCCACCGCCGAGGAAACCTCGCGTCAGGCCCAGGCCGTGACGGGCGCTGCCGAGGAAGCCGCCTCCAACGTGCAGACCGTCGCCGCCGGCACCGAGGAACTGGCCGCGTCGATCCGCGAGATCGCCAACCAGGTCACTGCCTCCAACCGCATCGCCCAGGAAGCGGCCACCGCCGCCGAACAGAGCGCGCACAACATCCAGAGCCTTGCGCTGGCCGCCAACCAGATCGGGGAAGTGGTCGACCTCATCAACAACATCGCGGCCCAGACCAATCTGCTGGCGCTCAACGCCACCATCGAGGCGGCGCGCGCCGGTGAAGCCGGTCGCGGCTTTGCGGTTGTCGCCGCCGAGGTGAAGGAACTGGCCAATCAGACGGCCAAGGCCACCGAGGAGATCGGTCGCAAGATCGGCGAAATCCAGAACGCCACCCACACCACGGTGGACTCGATGTCCTTGATCACCAAGACCATCGTCTCGATCCAGGAGTCGTCGCAGGCCATCGCCGGCGCCGTCGAGCAGCAGGGCGTGGCCACCAACGAGATCGCCCAGAACACGCAACGGGCCGCCACCGGCACCTCCGACGTCACCGCCAACATCTCCGGCGTCGGCAGCGCCGCGGAAATGACCGGCACGGCCTCGACTGAACTCATGCGCCTGTCCGAGGGCCTGACCTCGCAGTCCGCCCAGTTGCAGCGCGAAGTCCAGACCTTCGTGACCTCGCTGCGGGCGGCATAGGACTGAACGACCGCGGATTGTCCTGAATGGCAAGGGCCCGCCGGTCAAGGTGACCGGCGGGCCCTTGCACATTCGGGCGCCCAGGAGAAACGCGGGCAGTTCACGGATCAGGGAAGTTGCCAGGGATAGCTGACGAGGTTCCAGGTCTTGTCACTGGACTTGTAGACCTCGCTCACAAGATAGCCCTGCTTTGTTGGGGCCTGGTTGGCCCCATAGCTGGGCGTGAACTTCGGATAGTAGGCCGAGTCAGCCAGCTGCAAAGTGGTCCCCACCTGCTCGCCCTTCGTGTCGTACAAGGCCATGCTCACAACCTGCTTGTTCTTCACTACAGAACTCCAGGTCAGGGCATAGTGCTGTTGGTCGATCAGCTGCAGATCCACGCCCTTGAGGTTCGTCGGCAACGTCGCAAAGCCACCAAATTGCTTCACGAAGGAGCCATTCTCGTCGAAAGTCGCAAGCTGCAAGGCTACCGGCTTGTTGGCTCCGGCACCGTTGGCCCAGGCAATGCCAAATTTGTTGCCGCCCATGGCGACAATGAAAGGCGGCACTGCGAAATTGCAGGCGCCTGTGTTCGCCTGACGTGTCTTGAAAGTGATATTGTCGAGTGTGTAGCTCAACGTGCATTTTGCGGAAACAGTGGTCGGGAAGATGACAGCCAGCTTGCCACCAGGAAGACGCTTTGAAGCTATATCAGCATTCAGAACAATGGAGTTCTTGACCTGCGTACTAGAACATTTTGAGTTGCAAGTGTCATAGTCAAAATTACCTTTATTATCGGTAGACACAAATTTTATGCTACTATTTGAAATTTGCAACGCAACAGGGGCCGACATATGCTCGTCAGGGGGGTTGTTTACCCCTGTCATTTTAAGACCCGCTCCCTCCGTATAAATAAACGTCATATTTAATGTACTTCTGTCATCTTTATTGATGAACCTTATGAACCCCTGATACTCAGAAGCACCTTTGCCATCGTAGACGCCGGGACCAACCCAAATGCCGCCAACTTCAAAAGCGCTGCCTAAAATGATTATATTGGTCCTTTTTCTCGATTTGAAGAAATCGATCGCACCATGATTCATCGGATCTTGGCTGACAATGACGTTACCCCCGCCAAACAAAGACGCTACGGCAGCCTTGCCTGCAGAGTAGTCTGTGCTTGCACCGGATATCAGAGTCTGCGGGTCGCCAAAATAATCCACCTGCACCGTTCGCGGCTTTGAGACCGGCGACGACAAGGCCGACAAGGTTGCAGTGATGCTTTGCGTGCCGAAAGCCAGCCCCGTGGTTGTCAGTTTGGCAGCACCATTGTTGCCGAGCGTCGCTGTACCGAGCGTGGTCGTCCCCATCTTGAATGTGGCCACCTGCCCGCGAAGCGTCGTGATCGGCTTGCCGCTCCCGTCCAGCGCCGTAGCTGTCAGCTTGATCGGGTCGCCCGGCTTCAGATGATCGGAGCTGGTCAAAAGGCTGATGGAGCCGCTCGCCCCAACTTTCACCGTCACCGACGACGATGTCGATGGGTTGAAATTGTCCCCTGTGCCGTTGCTCAGCCCGTTGTAAACGGCAGTGATGGAACGGCTTCCCACGGCGAGGTTGTTTTTGATCAGTTGCGCCTTGCCGGCGGCAACGTTGGCTGTACCCATTGTCACCGCCCCATCCTTGAAGGTCACCGTGCCGCCGGACACCGTCCTGTCCGAGGCCGTCACACTTGCCTTCAGGGTGACATTGCTTCCTGGCATCACAACCGCAGGCGTCGCCGTCAGCGAAGTCGTGGTGTCGAAAACCGGCTTCTGGACGGTTATATCGACAACGTTGCTGTACCAATATTTGCTCGCCGCCGTGTTCACCCAGACCATCACATGATAGGTGCCTGCCTTGTCGAAGGCGCGGCTGACGGTCATGGGGTTGGACGTGAAGTCACCGTAAAGATCGGTGTTGTCATTCACGTACATGATGTAGGTCGGCTGATCCGGCATCGGGTCGCCATCGGTGACCGACAGGGTGAAGTCGACACTGCCGCCTTCAGTGACTGAAGTCTTGCTGGCCGTCAGCGTCATGGTGCCGGTTGTGGCCGACGCCGTTCCGGCCAGCATGGCCAGCGCAAGTGCCGCCCAGCAGACCCGCAATACGCTGATCAAAAACACGCGCATGATGCCCCCATCAAAGCAAAAATCCTTACGCAGGATTGCAGATGGAGTCATAAGGGCAGCCTAAGGAAGATGGTAAACTCCGCTTTTTTGTGGAGACCCTTCCCGCTCAACCGGCTTCAAATCAGATAGTTCGGACAGCCTCTCTCACCGCTGGCGGTTCTGCCAGTCCGGATGGATCCAGGGCTCGCTGTTGAGCTTGGGGAGCGGCGTCTTGCCCAGGATGTGATCGGACATCTTCTCGCCGACCATGATCGAGGGGCCGTTCAGGTTGCCGTTGGTCACCTGCGGGAAGATCGAGCTGTCGGCGACACGCAGGCCGTCGACGCCGATGACGCGACCTTGCGGATCGACCACCGCCATGGGATCGTCGGCTCGGCCCATGCGGCAGGTGCCGCAGGGGTGGTAGGCGCTCTCCACGTGATCGCGCAGGAAGGCGTTCAGCTCGTCGTCGGTCTCAACGTCGGCGCCCGGCTGGATCTCCTTGCCGCGATAGGGATCGAAGGGCTTCTGGCCGAAGATCTCGCGGGTCAGGCGGACGGCCGTGCGGAAGTCGGCCCAATCGCTTTCATGGCTCATGTAATTGAAGCGGATGCGCGGCGCCTCGCGCGGATCGGTCGAACGCAGCGTCACCTCGCCGCGCGACTTCGAACGCATCGGCCCCACATGGGCCTGGAAGCCATGCACGCCGGCCGGCGCCTTGCCGTCATAGCGGATGGCGGCGGGCAGGAAGTGAAACTGGATGTCCGGATAGTCGACGCCGGCCTTGGAACGGACAAAGGCGCAGGCTTCGAAATGGTTGGTCGCGCCCAGGCCCGACTTGAACAGCAGCCATTCCAGGCCGATCAGCCCCTTGGAGAACAGCCCCAGCTTGCCGTTCAGCGTGATCGGCTGGCTGGCTTCCTGCTGCACGTAGACTTCGAGATGGTCCTGCAGGTTCTTGCCGACACCCGGCCGATCCGCCACCAGCGGGATTCCGAGCGCCCCGAGTTCGGCGGCAGGTCCGATGCCCGAGAGCAGCAGCAGCTTGGGCGAGTTGAGCGAGGAGGCGGCGATGATCACCTCACGGCGCGCGCGGATCACTTCCACCTTGCCACCGCGTTCCACTTCCACGCCGACCGCGCGGCTGCCCTCGAACACCACCTTGCGGGCCAGTGTCCGCGTCTGCAGCTTGAGGTTCTGCCGCTTCAGCGCCGGCTTCAGATAGGCATTGGCGGTCGACCAGCGGCGGCCCTTCCAGATGGTCATTTCCATCGGGCCGAAGCCTTCCTGGCGCTGACCGTTATAGTCTTCCGTCACCCCGAAGCCGGCGGCGCGGCCGGATTCGATGAAGGCGTTGTAGAGCGGATTCTTGCGATTGCCGCGCGTCACATGCAGCGGCCCGTCGGTGCCGCGCCAGCCGGCCTGGCCGCCGTGGCTATGCTCCATGCGCTTGAAATAGGGCAGCACGTCCGCATAGCTCCAGCCGGTGGCGCCCATGTCGGCCCAGGTGTCGAAGTCGCGGGCGTGGCCGCGCACATAGACCATGCCGTTGATCGAGGAGGATCCGCCGACCACCTTGCCGCGCGGCGTCACCAGCGCTCGGCCGCCGAGGGCGGCTTCCGGCTCGGCCTTCAGGCGCCAGTCGTAGAGGTCCATGTTCATGGGGTAGCTGAGCGCCGACGGCATCTGGATCAGCGGGCCGGCGTCGGTGCCGCCGAACTCGAGGACGAGAACCGTGTGCTTGCCGTCCTCGCTGAGACGCGAAGCCATGGCGCTGCCGGCCGAGCCGGAACCAACGATGACGAAATCAGCTTCAAGCGACATAGCGGTTCACCATTTCGGAGATGTAGTTTTCGATGAGTTCGATGGCGTCCCCGGCCGTGATCGACACCGCCGGAAGCGCGGCGCGCAGCCACAGACCGTCGATCATGGAGGCGACACCGCGCGCAGTCTGGCGCGCCACCGGGGCTGGCATCAGTTCGAGGAGGGCGTGGACGAGGTTGGATTCGAGGCGGCGCAGATAGACCTTGAGCAGACGCGCCGCTTCTGCGTCATGCTGGGCCTGCATGTAGAAGGCGAGCCAGGCCGAGATGACGGCCGGTCGGAACTGTTCAGGTCCGAAGTTGCCGGCGACCAGCGCCGACAGACGTTCGCGCGGACCGATGGCTGCCGACAGCGAGCGGCGCATCTCGGCGCCGAGATCGTCGAGCAGGTGCCGCATGGTGGCGAGCAACAGGTCGTCCTTCGAGCCGAAATAGTGATGCGCCAGCGCCGAGGAGACACCGGCCCGGCGTGCGATGTCGCCGACCGTCACGCCGCTCATGCCGCGGTCGTGGATCGCTTCGATCGCCGCTTCGATCAGATCCCGTCTGCGGCGAGGCTGCATTCCGGTCTTGGGCATCGTGGTTCTCCGTAGGCCCGACAGCGCCTCTTTCCCATCCATGCCGCCAAATGAGGCGGTGGCGCGCGGGGGCAAACCGGCGCCAACTTTGAAGAAAAGCGACAAATCGGCTGTTTTCGAGCGAAAAGCGTATTTTTGATTGATCCGTCAATCAAGAAAAACTTGCGCCCGCAAGGGAGCAATGATTGGATAACACTTAAGGAAAAAGCCGTAGCGATCGAACACCCTGGCAAGAGGCGTCGACGGACTGCGGACAGCAGGGATGTCGTGATTTTTGTTTGTCGCGGCAATTTAGGCATTGGCCACAAGGCCGAATGCGTATTGAATCGCGGCCCTGACCGACAGGGGTCGTTTCATGCGGGACGTCCGAGGGGGATGTTCCTGGCAGGGGATCTGCAACAAGGGAGTAGCAGCATGAAGTCCTGGATTCTGGGTGCCAGTCTCGCCGCTTTCGTCGCCGGCGCCGTGCCTGCGCTGGCAGGCGACGCGGAGAGCTGCAAGGCCGTCCGTTTCTCCGATGTCGGCTGGACGGACATCACCGCCACGACGGCGACCGCTTCGGTGATCCTCGAAGCGCTCGGTTACGAGCCCAGCGTGCAGCTGCTCTCCGTGCCGGTCACCTTCACTTCGCTCGAGAACAAGGACATCGACGTCTTCCTGGGCAACTGGATGCCGTCCATGGCCGCCGACATCAAGCCCTATGCCGACAAGGGCACCGTCGAGACCCTCGGCGCCAATCTCGAAGGCGCCAAGTATACGCTGGCCGTTCCCAAGTACACCTATGACGCCGGCCTCAAGGACTTCGCCGACATCGCCAAGTTCAAGGACAAGCTCGAGGGCAAGATCTACGGCATCGAACCGGGCAACGACGGCAACCGCCTGATCCTCGACATGATCTCCAAGGGCTCCTTCGGCCTCACGGGCTTCGAGCTCGTCGAAAGCTCCGAGCAGGGCATGCTGGCCGAAGTCGCCCGTTCGGTGAAGGACCAGAAGCCGATCGTTTTCCTCGGCTGGGAACCCCATCCGATGAACGCCAACTTCCAGATGGCCTATCTGACCGGCGGTGACGATGTGTTTGGCCCGAACTACGGCGGCGCCACCATCTATACCAACGTGCGCAAGGGCTATGTGGGCGAATGCCCGAATGCCGGCAAGTTCGTCTCCAATCTCAAGTTCACCCTTGCGATGGAAAACGAGATGATGGGCAAGATCCTCGACGGCGGCGAAGAGCCCAAGGCGGCGGCCAGCGAATGGCTCAAGGCCCATGCCGACGTGATCGCCCCCTGGCTCGAAGGCGTCACCACCTTCGACGGCGGCGATGCCGTTGACGCAGTGACCGCCAAGCTCGGCCTCTGATCGCTACCGACGACATTCTCCGGCGCCGGCCCTCGCGGGCGCCGGACACCCCGCGCCGCGCGGACCTCTCGTCCCGGCGCCTTTGCGCCCGCATACGCTCCCGCATGAGATGACCCGGAGGCGGCATTTCCATGGAATTCCTGACAGAGACCAAGCTTCCTGTCGGCCAGTTGGCCAAGGTGGCTGTTGACTGGCTGACCACCAATGCCAGCCCCGTGTTCGACGCCATTTCCTTCGTGCTCGAAGCCGGCGTGCAGGCCATTCTCTTCCTGCTGCAGGCACCCCCACCGCTGGTGCTCGTCGCCATCGTTGCCGGCCTTGCCTATTATCTCAAGCGTTCGATCCCGCTCGTGATCTTCGTGGTGCTCGGCTTCCTCTACATCCTGAACCAGGGCTACTGGAAGGAAACCACCCAGACGCTGGCGCTGGTGCTGGCCTCCGCGTCGGTGTGCATGGTGATCGGCGTGCCGCTCGGCATCGCCGCCGCCCGCCGCCCCTGGCTGATGACGGCCATGCGGCCGATCCTCGACCTGATGCAGACGATCCCCACCTTCGTCTACCTGATCCCGGCGCTGGTACTGTTCGGCCTCGGCATGGTGCCCGGCCTCATCTCCACGGTGATCTTCGCCCTGCCCGCCTCGATCCGCCTCACCCATCTCGGCGTCGCCTCGACGCCGACGGCGCTGGTGGAAGCGGCCGAGAGCTTCGGTGCCACGCCCTGGCAGCGGCTGATCAAGGTCGAGATCCCCTACGCCATGCCGCAGATCCTCGCCGGCCTCACCCAGACCATCATGCTCTCGCTGTCGATGGTGGTGATCGCCGCGCTCGTCGGTGCCGCCGGTCTCGGTGTCCCCGTGGTGCGCGCGCTCAACTCCGTGAACATCGGCATGGGCTTCACTTCCGGCCTGGCGATCGTTCTGCTCGCCATCATGCTGGACCGCATCTGCCGCGTCGACGACTGAGGGATTGTCCATGTCTCTTGCTTCCGCTCCCAATGCCGTCCGCTTTGAAAATGTGGACATCGTCTTCGGCAAGCAGCCCTCCGTGGCCTTTCCGCTGATCGACCAGGACAGGCCTGTCGCCGAGATCAATGCCGAAACCGGCCAGATCGTCGGCGTCATGAAAGCCTCCTTCGAGGTGAAGGAAGGCGAGATCGTCGTGCTGATGGGCCTGTCCGGTTCGGGCAAGTCCACGCTGGTGCGCGCCGTCAACGGCCTCAACAAGGTGGCGCGCGGCAATGTCTGGGTGCGCGACGGCGAGACCGAGGTCGACGTCTCCAAGTGCGACGCCGCCACGCTGCGCCGCATCCGCCGCTCGCGTGTCGCCATGGTGTTCCAGCAGTTCGGCCTGCTGCCCTGGCGCACCGTCGCCGACAACGTGGCGCTCGGGCTCGAACTCGCCGGTGTCGACAAGGCGGAGATCGACAAGCGCGTCGCCGCCCAGCTCGACCTCGTGCATCTCACCAACTGGGCCGGCAAGAAGGTGCACCAGCTTTCGGGCGGCATGCAGCAGCGTGTGGGCCTCGCCCGCGCCTTCGCCACGCATGCGCCGATCCTGCTGATGGACGAGCCCTTCTCCGCGCTCGATCCCCTGATCCGCGACAAGCTGCAGGACGAGCTCCTGGAGTTCCAGCGCTCGCTCAAGCGCACCATCCTCTTCGTCAGCCACGATCTCGACGAGGCCATGAAGATCGGCAACCGCATCGTCATCATGGCCGCCGGCCGTGTGGTGCAGGTGGGCACCGCGCAGGAGATCATGCTCAACCCGGCAACGCCCTATGTGGCCGAGTTCGTGGCGCACATGAACCCGCTCAATGTGCTGCGCGCGTCCGACATGATGGAGGCCGGCCCCGGCTATGCGGTGGCCGACGGCGCCATCCGCCTGCCGGAAGGCACGCCAGTCAAGGGCCAGTCCTGCGTCGTTCCCGCCGACTATCCCGTCAAGTCGGTCATGGCTGCCTCGGTGGCGTCGGGGGCTCCGATCCTGGTGGAAGACGACGGCAAGGTGGTCGGCACCATCAGCCCGGAAGCCATCATGAAGGCGATCCTGCGCAAGCCGTCGTGAGGGTGGGAGCGGGGTATACCCCGCTCCCTGTCCCTCCCCCCTTGCGGGGGAGGGACAGGGAGAGGGGTGAGCCACCGCAGTGCCACTCCTCTCTTCCTGCAAGCCAAAGCAATTGACCTTTGGGCGTTCCAACGCTATCGCCCCTCAGACTTTCCCCCAGGAGCTTTCCATGCGCGCCCAACCGACCGCCTCCCATTTCGTCAACGGCCAGTATGTGGAAGATCCCGCCGGCGCTCTGATCGAGAGCCGCTACCCGGCCACCGGCGAGGTGATCGCGCGCCTCAATGCCGCAACTGAGGCCACCGTCAACGCTGCCGTCGATGCTGCCACCGAAGCGCAGAAGGCTTGGGCCGCCATGCCCGGTCGCGAACGCGGCCGCATCCTGCGCAAGGCCGCCGACATCATGCGCGCGCGCAATCGCGAGCTGTCGGAGCTTGAAACGCTCGATACCGGCAAGGCACTGCAGGAGACGCTGGTGGCCGACGCCACCTCCGGCGCCGACGCGCTCGAATATCTCGGCGGCCTCGCCGCCTCCATCGAGGGTGCCCACGTCGATCTCGGCTCGTCCTTCGTCTACACCCGCCGCGAGCCGCTCGGCGTGGTCGCCGCCATCGGCGCCTGGAACTATCCGATCCAGATTGCCTCCTGGAAGGCCGCCCCGGCGCTCGCCGCCGGCAACGCGGTGATCTTCAAGCCGGCGGAGAACACCCCGCTCAGCGCCCTGAAGCTTGCCGAGATCCTGCACGAGGCGGGCGTGCCAGCCGGCGTCTACAATGTGCTCCAGGGCTATGCCGAGACGGGCCGCGCCCTCGTCCGCCATCCCGGCATTGCCAAGGTGTCGCTGACGGGCGAAAGCGGCACCGGCCGCAAGGTGATGGCCGATGCCGCCCAGACGCTGAAGCAGGTCACGCTGGAGCTCGGCGGCAAGTCGCCGCTGATCGTCTTCGAGGATGCCAATCTCGACAATGCCGTCTCCGCAGCCATGCTGGCCAACTTCTACTCCACCGGCCAGATCTGCTCCAACGGCACGCGTGTCTTCGTGCAGGCGTCGATCAAGGATGCCTTCCTTGAGAAGCTCGCCATGCGCACCGAGAAGATCCGCCTCGGCGACCCGCTGGATGAGGCCACCCATCTCGGTCCGCTGGTCAGCGAGGAGCATCACCAGAAGGTGCTGTCCTATCTCACCATCGGCCGCGAGGACGGCGCCCGCCTCGTCTGCGGCGGCGGCGTGCCGAAGATCCAGGGCTTCGAGAGCGGCTATTGGGTCGAGCCCACCGTGTTTGCCGACGTCAAGGACCACATGCGCATCGCCCGCGAGGAGATCTTCGGGCCGGTGATGAGCGTCCTCGATTTCGAGACCGAGGACGAGGTGATTGCGCGGGCCAACGACACGCCCTTCGGGCTTGCCGCCGGCGTCTTCACCGCCGACATCACCCGCGCCCATCGCGTCATCGGCAAGATCAAGGCCGGCACCACCTGGATCAACACCTACAATCTCACACCGGTCGAGATGCCCTTCGGCGGCATGAAGCAATCCGGCCTCGGCCGCGAGAACGGCCGCGCCGTGCTCGACGCCTATACGCAGATCAAGTCGGTTTATGTCGAGATGGGCGACGTCTGGGCGCCGTATTGAGCCCCTGATTTGATTGACCTCTGCGGTCCCCTGGTAATTTCAGCGGACCGTAAGCCCCTTTTAACTGGCGCGACCTTTAGCTGCCGTCAGCCGCCGCGCCCGACGGGGACGATCGGCTTTGTTGTGACACTTAAGGGGCTTCCCAATCATGTCTTTTGTTCGCAAGAGTTTGTTAGCGCTCGCTATCGCGGGTCTTTCCTTGAGCCAGGCTTTCGCAAGTGGTGCAAGCAACACAGGTTCGGCACAGATCATTGGCGGCACCACCGCTCCCAAGGGCAAGTGGCCATTCCAGGTCCACTTGGAAGTTGACGACACGGACGGTTCGGCCTGGTTCTGCGGCGGGACCCTCATCAAGTCGAACTACGTCCTGACCGCCGCACATTGCATTACGCGCGAGGACAATGGTGTCGTTCCCGCATCAACGGTCTTCGTCCTGGCAGGCACACAGAACCTGGAGTCCGGCGGCAAGGTATTCAAGGGAGCCGCGGTTTATCGGCACCCCAAATACAATCCCAAGACCATGGATTATGACCTTGCGGTCATCAAGCTGAACAAGCCCGTCACGGGCATCAAGCCCATCGCGCTGATCAAGCCGGCTCAGGAAAGCACCCTGGCTGCGGTCAACGACAAGTCCTTTGTCATCGGTTGGGGCAACATGTCCACCAAAGACGATAACTTTCCCACCCTGCTGCAGCAGGTTCAGGTCCCGATCCTTTCAAGGGCCAAGTGCAACTCGGCAACATCCTATGACGGCGAAATCACGCCTCGCATGTTCTGTGCGGGCACCTTTGCCGGCGGCAAGGACTCCTGCCAGGGCGATTCGGGCGGCCCGCTGATCGTTGCCGACGCAAGCGGGGCCTTCAAGCTCCAGGCTGGTGTGGTGAGCTGGGGCTATGGCTGCGCCCGGAAGAACCTGCCGGGCGTCTATACCCGCCTTGCTCTTCCCGAGATCAACAACTGGGTCAAGGCGAAGATCGGCCAGTAAGACAAACCGGTGGGGCCATGCCACCGCCGTTTCCGCAGCCTGAAGCCAATGTACCTCACCGGTCAAAGAAGGTCCGCTCCTCTGGCCGGTGAGTGGCGCAAGCGCAGGCCTCTAGCTTGTTGCATCCTTGCCCCAGGTTCGGAACCGGGCGCGGGCTCAACAGGCCGCCGGCCCATGCCCTCAGTCTCGGGCTGTTTTCCAAGTATTGCTTTGACCTGATCGTTTGCAGGTGGCGCGCCATGCGCAGCACCGCAAAAACTCGCAATGATTGCCGTTACACCTTATACATCCTGTATATTCTTAGGCTTTGACCATAAGCCCTTCCTGACGTATCGTTTTTCTCGCATGTCTTCTGTCCTGCAGAATGCGTGAAAGCGGGCATTTTCTGCCCTGGTGATCCGACCGCGACATCTGCCACCCTGGAATGCGCGACAAGTTGGCCCACAAGATTTTGAAATTGCTGGATAAATTTTCGGTATTTATCCACCAGCGAGAGGTCTCACGATCATGTCATTTATGCGAAACAGTTTGCTCGGCTTTACCGCCGCCTGCCTTGCCCTTTCGCCGGCACTGGCAGCGTCGCCTTCGGATACCGCCGCTCCCGCCATCATCGGCGGAACCGAAGCTCCGTCGGGTGCCTGGCCGTTTGTTGTCGCCCTGGAGAAGTCGTCGACCAGCAACAACTATCAAGGGCAGTTTTGCGGTGGCACGTTGGTCAAGGCCAATTACGTGGTCACAGCTGCGCATTGTGTTTTCGACGACTATTTTTTCCAGACCATACCCACCGGTTGGATCAAGGTTCTCGCGAAGACACAGGACTTGTCCAAGGGGGGGACGCGCTATTCGGTGGCGAAGATTTCGGTCAATCCGAACTATAACCCGTTCACGCATGATTACGATGTGGCTGTAATCAAGTTGAGCAGTAGCGTCATCGGCGTCACCCCCGCAAAACTCGTCACCACAAGCCAGAGCGGGCTCACGGCGCCGGGCGTCAATCAGTATACAGTCGGTTGGGGCAACACCAGCAAGATCGATGACAATTACCCGATCAAGTTGCGTCAGGTTCAGGTGCCCATCATTTCCAATGCCACCTGCAACAAATCAACTTCTTACAATGGCCACATCTCGGATCGGATGATCTGCGCAGGCTTCACGAACGGCACCAAGGACTCCTGCCAGGGAGATTCCGGCGGCCCGCTGCTCGCCAAGAGCGGCTCGTCCTACAATACCCTGGTGGGTGTGGTTAGTTGGGGCCAGGGCTGCGCGATGAAGAACTATCCTGGCGTATATAGTCGGCTTGGCTACTCGAGCATCAACTCCTGGATCAACGGCATTATCAGCCAATAGTCGATCCCGCGCCAGCAGGTGAGCGACGGGCGGCCGCGCCGCCCGTTTTGCCTTTTAGTTGCCTATATCTCCACGACTAAACGGCAAGAAACGTTGCAGCCGAAAGGCCGCCCCGGGTTCGGCTTCGCTGAATAGTGCAATGCGATCAATGCGAATCGGAGCGGCTGACGCTTGCGCAAAGTATGTACGAGCTGCGGCTCCCATCCGCTCGACCACCGTGCCGTCCAGCCGATCGGTCAGCGTCATGTGGAAGCGGAAGTCCTCGAAGACGTAAGGATAGCCCCAGTCCTTGAGATATCCGCGCTGGCGCTCCGTCAGCAAGTCCGGACGGCGGCGGGCCATATCGGCCTCCGAGATCGGGGCGCGGAAACGATCGAACCGACGCACACACTCCGCCGCAAGGCGATCGAGATCGACGGACGGCGCGGTCGGGGTCAGGGCGAGAAAGCCTGACAGGCAGTTGACACCCAGATCGAGGTCGAAGCCATTTTGTTCACCGGCAAAGCTTTCCATTTCCGCGATGAGGTCCTCGACCGTGGCGTCGTCCGCCAGGGCAAACGGCGCCTTCAGCGTCGCGTGAAAGCCATAGCGGCGCGGGTCCCTGGTGACCGCCGCCAGATCGCCGTTTGAGATCCCCGCGACGTCGGGCTGAGGCAGGGTCTCCCCGGTGATCGCGTCACGGCCAAGCCAGCGGCTGCCAAGGTCGTGCAGGCGATCCTCCGGAGCCGGTGCAAAGTAGATGGCGTAGCGCATGCCTCTTCCCCTCATTGTCCCCTTCGCAGCCGATACGGCGCAGGAGCGCAGCTCACATCACACGGAAGCTCGCATGTCGCAAATGCATGCGACAAAAGTGCGACGTTGCACACGAAATGCGTGACATCCAGCGCCGCCTTCACCGCGGCCAGGGCGACATGATCGTGACGTCGCCTGGCACTGGATTCGGGGATATCAGCGGTTGGCGCCGGGCAGGCGGATGGTCGCCGTCAGGCCACCGCCACTGCGATTGGCGAGCGTCAGTTCGCCGCCATGGGCCCGTACGATCGAGCGCGCTGTCGCAAGGCCGAGGCCGACACCGCCGGTCTCCTGATTGCGCGAGGACTCGAGCCGGGTGAAGGGCGCGAACACATCCTCGATCCGGTCCGGCGGGATGCCGGGGCCGTCGTCGTCGACGGTGATGACCAGATCACGCCCGCCCCGGGCATAGGCAACACGGGCACGCTCGCCATAACGTATTGCATTCTCTACAAGATTTCGGAGCGCGCGCCGCAACGCCACCTGGCGGACCGGGTGATCGAGCCGTTCCGGTCCGCTCATCGTCACGTCGTGGCCGAGCTCGGTGAAGTCGTCCGCCACCGCCTGCACCAGGGCGCCGATGTTGGTATCGTGCGTTTCCTCGTGCGCAGCGTCCTCGCGGGCAAAGGCCAGCGTCGCCTCGGTCATGCGGGTCATTTCATCAACGGCATCGGTGATCTTCTCGCGGATCTCGTCGTCGTCAATGAATTCTGCCCGTAATCTCAAGGCGGTAAGCGGCGTCCTGAGGTCATGGCTGACGGCCGCCAGCATCCGCGTCCTGTCGGCAACAAACCGCTTCACCCGTTCCTGCATGGCATTGAAGGCATGGGACGCGCGCGCCACTTCCTCGGGGCCGGCTTCCGGCAGCGCGTCCACCGTCTCGCCCCGCCCAAGCCGATCGGAGGCCTCGGCCAGACGTCGCAAGGGCTGGGTGATGCGCCGCAGCGACAGGCCGACGATCAGCACCACGGCGATGGCCATGAACAGCGTCGAGACCAGGGTCGGCCAGGCCCACAGTACCGGGCGAGGCAGCAAAGTCTCGGAATTGAGCCATTTTCCATTGGAGAGCTGCACCGAAAGGGCGACGGTCGGCTGGCCGATACGGCGCGCGCCGGCATGAGGTCGCGCGCCGTCCGGAGTGTCTTCCAGGTCCGAGCGATGGCGATCGAAGAACTCCGCGCGCACCTGTCGCCCGCCACCGAAAACGTCGCTCAGGCGGTTCTGTTCGAAGGTATCGGCGTTCTGATCCGGCGCTCCCGATACGACAGGGGCGTCATCGATGGAATAGTGCAGCCGGTTGGAGCTTGAGGCCGCCAGGATATGCTCGTGCTGCTCGGGCGGCGTCTCCTCGATCAGGCGGACAAGCGTGGCGGTCCGTCCGAGCACCTGCTCGCGCGCGGCTGCATCAATGGCAGAACGGCGGCTTTCCGCGAAAATCAGCGTCGTCAGCGTCTGGGCTACCAACACGGCCGCCAGCAGCAGGATCGTCAGTTGCGCGGCGAGGCTGCGCGGAAGCAAGCGAATCCTCAATTGGCGAGCTCCTCGACCTCGACGGAGAAGACATAACCGCCACCCCAGACCGTCTTGATGATCTCGGGGGCCTTGGGATCGACCTCGATCTTCTTGCGCAGGCGGCTGACCTGGTTGTCGATGGAGCGATCGAAGATCTGCGGTGTGCGGCCGGAGGTAAGATCCATCAGCTGATCGCGGTTGAGCACGATGCGCGGCCGTTTCAGAAAGGCGGTCAGCAACTGGAACTCGGCGGTCGAGAGCGGGAGGGAAACACCTTCGGCATCAAGGAGTTCGCGCCTGTTGACGTCGAGCACATAGCGATCGAACTTGAGGCGCTTGGCGTCGATCTGGTCGCGATTGCGCGGCATGGCCAGCGTTCGGCGCAGTACGGCGCGGGCACGAGCCAGCAACTCGCGCGGGTTGAAGGGCTTGGTCAGATAGTCGTCGGCACCGATCTCAAGACCGACGACACGGTCGGTGTCCTCGGCCATGGCGGTCAGCAGGATCACGGGAATGTCCGAGGTTTCTCGCAGGAACCGGCAGAAGCTCAGGCCGTCCTCACCGGGCATCATGATGTCCAGAACCACGAGGTCGATGGATGCCGCCTTCAGGGCCTTGCGGGCCATTTGTGCGTTCTCCGCCGTGGTGACGCGGAAGCCGTTTTTGGTGAGATAGCGGCCGATCAGGTCTCGGATGTCGCGATGATCGTCGACGACAAGTATATGCGGCTGAGGGTCGTTCATTTCGGCCTTGCCCGGTTGAGGTTCTTCCAGAATAAGCCCCGGAAAAATCTTCGCTACAGGAAATGGTATCATTTTGTAACGAAGGGCCACAGCCGATACCACCGCTTACATTCAAGCCGTTTTCCGGCGAAGTCTCGCGACAAACCACGCTTATGTTGACCTTGTCGGCGGCGGGATACCCCCATTGCCCGCTGCCCTGGATCCATTCGAGGAGGTTTCCCCCCGTGAAGACTCTCACACTCACCAGCCTTGCCGCCCTGTCCCTGATCGCCACCGCTGGCCTGGCGAGCGCCGCCCCCGGCGACAGCTGTGGTCGCGGCCCGGCCATGGGCGCCCGTCTCATGGAAAAATTCGACACCAACAAGGACGGCAAGATCACCCAGGAGGAGATCGACGCCGTTGAAGCCAAGAATTTCGCCGAAGCCAACAAGGATGGCCAGGGCGGCGTCACCATCCAGGAATTCGAGCCCTATTTCTGGGCGCAGCATCGGGAAATGATGGTGCGCGCCTTCCAGCGCCTCGATCGCAATGGCGACGGTGAGATCTCCAAGGAAGAGATGGCAGGTCAGGCCGATCGCCTCATCGCCCGTTTTGACCGCAACGGCGACAAGGCCTTGTCCAGGGACGATCTTCCGCCGCCGCCCAAGCCAGGTGACGAACCGCGCGGCTGGATGAAATGGGGCCACCATGGCGGCGCCGGCCAGGACTTCGGGCGCATGGGCCATCGCATGGGCATGATGGGCGACTGCGGCCCGGGACCGGGCGGCATGGCGCCGGGCGGTGACGAGGAAGGCGGGCCCGAGGACGCGGCGCCGGCCCAGTGATGACCGCGAGTCAGACGACGTCCTGCGTGTAACAGCAAGGCCCCGGACGGGATCACCGTCCGGGGCCTTGGTTGTCTTCACCTGCTGCCGCGCGTCAGGTCGGATCGATGACCAACACGTCTTCGGGCTTGAACACCACGGTTGCCTGATCGCCGATCTTCGGCAGGTGCAGGCCGGGGTCATTGAAGATATCCAGCGACACCACGGACTCGCCGAGCTTGACCTCGATGCGGATGACGGCGCCGAGGAAGGCCACTTCCCCGATGGTGCCGGCCAGGCTGTTGCGCCCCTCGACCGGTGTTCCGAGCCGGACGGCTTCCGGGCGCAGCGCCACGGTGGCGGTATCGCCATTGCCAAGGTCACCAAGGTCGCGCGAGGTGACCACCGTCTGGCCGTCGATCGAGACCGCGCCGCGGGCGCGATCGGTGATCTTGGCCTCGAAGATGTTCAGCGTGCCCACGAAGCTGGCGACAAAGCGGGTCTTGGGGTTGTTGTAGATCTCGAAGGGAGCGCCGACCTGGTTGGCACGCCCCTCATACATGACGACGATGCGGTCGGAGATCGACAGCGCCTCTTCCTGGTCATGCGTCACGAACACCGTGGTGATGCCGAGCTGGCGCTGCAGGGCGCGGATTTCCTCGCGCAGGGACACGCGGATCTTGGCGTCGAGCGCCGACAAGGGTTCATCGAGCAACAGCACTTGCGGGCGCACGGCGATGGCGCGGGCGAGTGCCACGCGCTGCTGCTGACCGCCGGACATCTGGTAGGGATAGCGGTCCTTCAGATGCGGCAGCTTGATCATGTCGAGCATTTCGCTGACGCGGGTGTTGATGTCGCTCTGGGACGCGCCGGCGATCTTCAGGCCGAAGCCGATGTTCTCGGCCACCGTCAGGTTGGGGAACAGGGCGTAAGCCTGGAACACCATGCCGACGTTGCGCTTGGCCGGCGGCAGGTAGGTCACGTCCTTGCCGCCGATGGTGATCGAGCCCGAGGAGGCCAGTTCGAAACCCGCGATCATGCGCAGGATCGTGGTCTTGCCGCAGCCCGAGGGACCAAGGAAGGACACGAACTCGCCCTTCTCGATCGAGAGGCTGAAGTCATGCACCACGGTGTTGGTGCCGAATGACTTCTTGAGGTTCCTGATGTCGATGAAGCTCATCGTTGGCGTTCCGTCATGTCTGAGGTCATGTGTCCTAGGCGATCACTTGCGCATGGCGGCGCGATTGCGGCTCACCACCTGGATGATGCCCATGCAGGCCCAGGTGATGGCGAAGGACATGATGGTGAGGGCGGCAGGTTCGTAGGCGCGGTTGGCACCGATGAGCTGCAGATAGGGTCCGAAGGCCGGCCGGTTGAGCAGGCTGGCGAAGGTGAACTCGCCGATGACGATGGCAAAGGTCAGGAAGGCGCCCGACAGGATCGCGGAGCGGATGTTCGGCAGGATGATCCGCACGAGGATCGTGGCGGGGCCTGCGCCGAGGCTTTCTGCCGCCTCGGTCAGCGTCCTGACGTCGATCGACTTCAGACCGGTTTCCACCGAGCGATACATGTAGGGCAGCGCCAGCGTGACATAGCCGAAGGTCAGCAGGATGTCGGTGCCGCGCGCCGTGGCGGTCAGCGGCAGCCAGCTCGACGAGTTGTAGAGCCGGAGATAGCCGAAGACCAGCACGATGGCCGGGACGACAAGCGGCAGCAGCGTGACGAACTCGACGAAGGGCTGCAGACGCTTCAGGCGCAGCTGGACCCAGTAGGCCGTGGGTACGATGAGCAGGAGGCCGATGATGATCGTCAGGCAGGCCAGCCCCACCGAGTAAAGGAAGGAGGCCTGGAATGCGGGATCCCCGAGCACCACCCGGTAGGCTTCGAAGCTGTAGACCCCGCGCAACTTGCGCAAGGAGAACTCGAAGGTCCCGATCAGCGGCACGACGAAATAGAGCGAGCCGAGGATGATGGCGATCCAGTGGCCGATGCGGTTCTGTTTCATTTGAGCCACCTTTCCGACCGGATACGCAGCCAGATGTAGGCGAGATTGGACAAGCCCGTGATGACAATCATGCCAAGTGCGATGGCATAGCCGAGGTTCTGGTTGTGCAACACGTCACCGCGGATCTGCGCATAGAGCAGGATGGTGACGATGTTGAGCGACGAACCGGTCAGCGCATAGGCCGTGGCGATGGCGCCGAAGCTGTTGGCGAAGAGCAGCAAGGCCGCGCCGAGGAAGCTCGGCATCAGCACGGGGCCGGCCACATGGCGCCAATACTGCCAGTTGGAGGCGCCGAGGATGGTGGCAGCCTCGCGCCATTCCTTTCGCAATCCCTCGATGGCCGGCGTGAAGATCAGCACCATCAACGGGATCTGGAAGTAGAGATAGGTGATGGTCAGGCCCCAGAAGGTCAGGATGTTGAAACCCTGGGCGTAGATGTTGAGGCCGAAGACATTCATCAGGAACAGGGTCACCAGACCCTGCCGGCCAAGCGTGGCCAGGAAGGCGAAAGCCAGGGGTACGCCGGCAAAGTTCGAAGCGACGCCGGAAAAGGTCATCAGCGTCGGCTTGATCCAGTTGGGCAGCCCGCCCCCGATGGCGGCATAGGCCATGAAGGCGCCGAAGATCGCGCCGGTGAGACCGGATGCCAGGCTGACCTTGATGGAGATCCAGTAGGCCGACAGGATCGACGGCGTGAAGAGGTCGCCGATATTGGCCAGCGTCAGATTGCCATCGGGGTCCTGAAAGGCACCGACCACCAGGAACAGCGTCGGCAGGATCAGAAACAGGATGGCGAAGAGCAGGAAGGGGGTGACGCCAACCCAGGCCCAGGGGATGCCCCCCTGAACAGGCTTGGATGCGGCTTGAGCTTGTGCGGCCATGGTCAGCCTTTATCGGAACGCAGAGATGTCAGGACCTGTGAGTTGATCGAGCGGTCGGCAACGGGAAAGGCGCCGGAGGCAAGCTCGGAGAAGACTTGCCGTGGCGCCCGCGTTCCAGACGAAGAAACGATCCTGTCTCCGATGACGGAGGAGACATTCTCTCGGCAATCAGCATGGTGACCAGCCGCGGCGGCAGTGCCGCCGCGGGGTCGTTCCTCAAGCGAACGGGATTACTTGACGTCGGCGCCGACGACGCTGTCCCAGTTCTTGCTGATGGTTTCCTTGTAGGCCTTCTGCTCGTCGAGCGTCGGGAAGACAGCCTTGGCGTAGCCGTCAGCCGGCGGCAGCTTGTCGAGCAGCTCCTTGGGAACCTTGCCGTTCTTGGCGAGGTCGTTGAAGCGGATCGGGTGGCAGTAGCCCTTCAGCCAGCCGAGCTGACCTTCGTCCGAATAGAGGTATTCCATCCAGAGCTTGGCAGCGTTCGGGTGCGGAGCGAAAGCGGAGATCGCCTGCACGTAGACGCCGGCAACGACGCCGGTGGCGGGAACGACGACGTCAACCGGGGGGTTGCCGGCGAGCGTGTCGCGGTCGGCGAGGGCGTTATAGTCCCAACGCAGGATGACCGGCGTGGTGCCCTGAGCGAGCGGAGCGGACTTGCCGACGACCGGCACGAAGTTGCCCTTGGCGTTCAGGTCCTTGAAGAAGGCGAGGCCAGCGTCGCCAGCCTTGGCAACGTCGCCACCAGCGGACGAAAGGCCGGCGGCGAAGACGGCGGAGATCGCCTGGTTGGCGGTGCGCGGGTCACCGGCGAGGGCGACCATGTTGGCGAATTCCGGCTTCAGCAGGTCGGCCCAATCCTTCGGGCTTTCCTTGACGAGGTCCTTGTTCACCTCGAAGGCCATCACGCCGTAATAGTCGCCGTACCAGTAGCCGTCGGCGTCCTTGGCGGTGTCGGGGATGCTGTCCCAGGTGGCAACCTTGTAGGGCTGAATGAGGCCGTCGGCCTTGGCGGACGGGCCGAAGGACAGACCAACGTCGATGACGTCGGGAGCCTGGTCACCGGTGTTGCCCTTGTTGGCCTTGATGGCTTCGACTTCATCGCCCGAACCGGCGTCCGGGTTGAGTTCGTTCACGGTCAGGCCGTACTTGGCCTTGAACCCGTCGATCACGCCACCATAACCGCACCAGTCATGCGGCAGGGCGATGACCGTCAGAGCGCCTTCCTTCTTGGCGGCGGCAACGAGATCATCCATCGAACCCGCGAAGGCGTGGCCGGTGAAAGACACCAGCGTCGACAGCGCGATCGACGAGGAAAGAATGCTCTTGAAAGACATGACGGCTCCCTTGAAATTCGACCACCCCGAGGCGGTCGGAAACGTATTCCCACTGGCGGGTAACGTGCGGACTCGCAAAAATCGGCTCCCCCGCGTCGCGGTTATCTGGTCGGCAATGTCCGGCAACCTCATTGAGCTGCCGATAATTTGCCGTCTCCGCGATCTTCGTTACACCACGAATATGACAGTTTGTTACACGTTCCGTCAATTCGTTCAGGCATGTAACAGGCATTACAGTAGTTACCCGCCTAACTCATTGATTCATTTGGAGCTGCATTGTTTCCTTTGGATATATTGCGCCATCAGAGCGTCGCCACCAGCCGCTTCGCACCTGTCTTTTCTCTCTAGGTGCATTTGCTTAGGCCGGTACTCTCTCGATTTGGTGCGATTTTTCGGCAGTCGCGGCCGCGCATGTCGGCCCCGTTATGACGGAGTGTCGAAGCCCTTCATCTGCTGCGCAAATTTCCCGCAGCTCAGTATCCGAGTTTCCGATCCACAAGATTGGCGAGACCCGCGCCCGCCTCGTGGCCGGCGATCTGCGACAGCACATAGGCACTGAGGGCGACCGGATCGCTTTCAGCCGCCACATGCGGAGTGATGATCAGGTTCGGCGCGGTCCAGAGCGGGCTGTCATGGGGCAGTGGTTCGACGGCAAAGACGTCGAGGCTTGCCCCCTTGAGGCGTCCATCGCGCAGGGCGGCGTTCACGTCGCCTTCCACCTGGCTGCGGCCGCGACCGGCGTTGATCAGCACCGGACCACCCAGCGGTCCGTCCTTGGCAAGACCGTCGATCAGCCTGGCGTCGATGAGACCCGTGGTCTCCGCCGTCAGCGGCAACAGCGACACCAGAATGTCCGTGGCCGCGAGGAAGGGCGCCAGGCCTTCGTCGCCAGCCCATGTCTGTACGCCTTCGATCACCTTGGGCGTGCGGCTCCAGCCCCTCAGCTGAAAGCCGAGCGCCTTGAGCGCGCGGATGGCGTCGAGCCCGAGCACGCCCAGCCCCATGACGCCCACACGCACGTCGGCCGCGCCCCATTGGCGGCGCGCGCGCCACTGGCCGGCAGCCTGCGCAGCCGCATAATGAAAATGCTGGCGGTGGTGCATCAGCACCTGCAGCAGCACCCACTCGGTCATGCGCTGGGTGAGATCGGGGTCGACGATGCGCACCACCGGCAGATCGGGCAGTTGCGGATCGGTGGTCAGATGGTCGACGCCGGCTCCAAGGGAGAAGATCACCTGCAGGTTCGGCAAAGACTTCAGAAGCCCGGGTTCGGGCTTCCAGACAAGGGCGTAGCGAATGGCGTCGCGATCAAAGGCTTCGGACGCCAGCACCACCTGGCGATCCGGCGCCTGGGCCTTCAACGCGTGGATCCAGTGATCAGGGTTCCAGCCCTTGACGGCGATGAGAATGGACATTGCGGCTCGGCTCCCGGAGCAGGTTCGGCGTGAAGATCGATGAAGCCGATCAATGCACCAGCGCTCCCATGGCTGCAAGCCGGAGGGGATTGTTTTTGAAACCCGGCAAAACGGCGCTATTGACGCCTTTTCGCCGGAGCCTTATGTGCACAGGATGACCATTCGCCCCCTTGTGATCCTCCCCGACAACCAGCTTCGGCTGACCTCTCCCGCCATTGCCAAGGTGGACGACGGCGTGCGCCGTCTCGCCGAGGACATGCTGGAGACCATGTATGACGCGCCGGGCATCGGCCTGGCCGCAATCCAGGTCGGAGAGCTGACCCGGCTGATCACCATGGACGTCTCCCGCGAAGGCGAAGACCGCCAGCCCATGGTGCTGGTCAATCCCGAGATACTCTGGTCTTCCGAGGACAAGTCGGTCTACGAGGAAGGCTGCTTGTCGATCCCGGAATATTATGCCGAGGTCGAGCGTCCGGCCCAGGTGAAGGTGCGCTTCACCAATCTGGCCGGCGAGCCGCAGGAGATCGATGCCGAGGGGCTGCTGGCCACCTGCGTGCAGCACGAGATCGACCATCTCAACGGCGTGCTGTTCATCGACCACATCTCCAAGCTCAAGCGCGACCGGGTGATCCGCAAGTTCACCAAGCAGGCCAAGGAAAAGACGCGGATCTGAGCGGCGGACCGCGCCGTCCAGCCAGTGTCGGTGAACACCGATCGTCGCGTCGCCGAGGAAACGGGGAGTGCGACCATGCCGATGCCGCTCGACTATCAGCGCGCGACCGAAGACTTCAACCGGTTCCTGGCTGATGTCATCGAGGAGACCGGGCTTGCCACCCGCAACCAGGCCTACACGACCGTGCAGAGCGTCTTCGTGGTGTTTCGGCGGCGTCTCAAGCCCCGCGATGCCCTGAGATTTGCCGGCCTTCTGCCGCCCGTGCTGCGCGCCATCTTTGTTGCCGACTGGGACGTGGACGCTCCACTGCTTGCCTTCGGCTCGCGAAGCGATCTCACGCGAGAAGCCCAGATGCTGCGCCAGCACCACAATTTCTCCCCGGACAGCGCCATTGGCGATGTTGCGAGAGCCTTGCGCCGGCATGTGGACGCGGTAGCCTTCGAGCAGTTGCTGTCTACCCTGCCGCAGGAGGCCGCCGACTTCTGGGCCATTTAGCCGGGGCGCGGGCCCTGCCGAGACGCCGTTTGTCCTTGACCTTGCGGTTCACCTGGTATGAAAGCAGGGGACAAATCTGCAAAGCTTGGACACCCATGCCGCTCAAAGTCGTCTTCATGGGAACGCCGGATTTCTCCGTTCCCGTCCTTTCCGAGATCCTCGACCGTGGTCACCAGGTGGTGGCCTGCTATACGCGGGCACCCCGTCCGGCCGGTCGGGGCATGGCGCTGCGCCAGTCGCCCGTGCACGTGAAGGCCGAGAGCGCCGGCATTCCGGTCCTGACGCCGCGCACGCTGCGCGATCCGGAGGCGCAGGCAGTGTTCGCCGGCCATGGCGCCGATGTGGCCGTGGTGGTGGCCTACGGCCTGATCCTGCCCAAGCCGGTGCTGGATGCGCCGCGCTTCGGCTGCCTCAATCTGCATGCCTCCCTGCTTCCGCGCTGGCGCGGCGCTGCGCCGATCAACCGGGCCATCATGGCCGGTGATCCGGCCTCGGGCGTCATGGTGATGCGCATGGAAGAGGGGCTGGACACCGGCCCCGTCGGCATGGGCGAAGAGGTGGCGATCACGCCGGAGATGACGGCAGGCGTGCTGCATGACGCGCTGTCCGCCGTTGGCGCCGGCCTCATGGGCCGGGCACTGGAAGCGCTGGAAGCGGGTCGCCTCAGCTTCACCGCCCAGTCCGACGACGGCGTCACCTATGCCCAGAAGCTCACCAACGAGGAAACCCGCATCGATTGGGCGCGTCCCGGTCGCGAGGTGCACAATCACATCCGCGGCCTCGCCCCCTTCCCCGGCACCTGGTTCGAAGCCGATCTCGGCAAGGGGCCCGAGCGGGTCAAGGTGGTGGCAGCGGCTGCGGCCAGCGGTTCGGGCACTCCCGGCACGCTTCTGTCCACCGACGGCACGGTCGCCTGCTGTGACGGCGCCATCCGCCTCGTCACGGTGCAGCGCGCCGGCTCGAAGGCCATGGCCTTCGGCGACTTTGCCCGCGGCGCGCGTCTTGCCGGGGGCGAGAGGTTCAGCTGAGATGCCCCGCTACAAGCTCCTCGTCGAGTATGACGGCACCAACTATTCCGGCTGGCAGAGCCAGGCGACGGGTGACGCCATTCAGGATCATCTGGAACGGGCCATCTTCGGCTTCACCGGCGCTCACGTGCGCATCAACGGCGCCGGCCGTACCGACGCCGGCGTGCATGCCGTAGGCCAAGTCTGCCATTTCGACATCGATCGCCCGCTGAAGCCCGGCACCATCCGCGACGCCGGCAACGTGCATATCCGGCCGCATCCGATCACCATCGTCGAGGCAGAGGAAGTCCCGGAGAGTTTCGATTCCCGCTTCTCGGCCAGGAAGCGGCACTATCGCTATCGCATTCTCGCCCGGCGGGCGCCGGCGACGCTGGAGCGGCATCTGGTCTGGCACGCCAAGGTGCCGCTCGACGTGCCGGCGATGCACGAGGCGGCCAAGGTCCTGCTCGGCAAGCATGATTTCACCACCTTCCGCTCCACCGCCTGCCAAGCCAGGAGCCCGGAGAAGACGCTGGACCAGCTCGACGTGATGCAGGTGGGCGACGAAGTGCATTTCATCGTCTCTGCCCGCAGCTTCCTGCACAACCAGGTCCGCTCCATGGTCGGCGGCCTGCGCAAGGTGGGCGACGGCAGCTGGACGGCTGCCGACCTCAAGGCTTCCCTTGACGCCTGCGACCGCCAGGCCTGCGCCCCGGTGGCCCCGGCCGCGGGCTTGTGCTTCATGCGGGTCGACTATTGAGACGCCGCCGCGAGCAAAATCCGCCCTTGCCAAATCCGGCCCCGTTCCCGTATACAGCGTTTCATGAAGATCACGTCCGCCACCATCAGCACCGTTTCACCGGTCGGCTTTGCCGCCCCGGGCGACTGTGCGCGGACTGCAAACTCGCTTCTTCTGCTCGGCCTTATCAGCGGTTGCCGGGTCCAGTGAAGGAGCGCCCGGCGGCCGATAGCCCGCCGACGTGCGTGAGCTCCTTCGTTCAATCCCTATGTCTGAATTTGCTGCCTGCAGCCTCCTTTGCCGTCGCCAAAGCTGCGACGATGGGCTAAAAGGCGCGCCATTGCCGAAGAGACGAGAGCCATGACCGAGACGTCCCCCGCCCCCAAGGGCATGCCCAGCGCCGCTGCCAAGTATCGCCCCTATCCGCAGATCAACATTCCCGATCGCACCTGGCCGTCAAAGGCCATCACCAAGCCGCCGATCTGGTGCTCGGTGGACCTGCGCGACGGCAATCAGGCGCTCGTCGATCCCATGGGGCACGACCGCAAGGCCCGCATGTTCCAGCTGCTCCTGGACATGGGCTTCAAGGAAATCGAGATTGGCTTCCCCTCGGCCTCGCAGACCGACTTCGACTTCGCCCGCTGGTGCGTCGAGGAAGGCAACGTGCCCCGCGACGTGTCGCTGCAGGTGCTGGTGCAGTGCCGGCCCGAGCTGATCACGCGCACCTTCGAGGCGCTCGAGGGCGCCCATCGCCCGATCATCCACTTCTACAACTCGACCTCCGAGCTGCAGCGCCGCGTCGTCTTCGCCAAGGACGTGCCCGGCATCAAGCAGATCGCCGTCGACGCCGCCAAGATGATCACCGACATGGCCGCCAAGGCCGGCGGCGGCTATCGCTTCGAGTATTCGCCGGAGAGCTTCACCGGCACCGAGCTGGAAGTGGCGCTGGAAATCTCCAATGCCGTCATCGACGTGATCAAGCCCACGGCCGACAACAAGCTGATCCTCAACCTGCCCTCCACCGTCGAGATGGCGACGCCCAACATCTACGCCGACCAGATCGAGTGGATGTGCCGCAATCTGAACAATCGCGAGAATGTGCTGATCTCGCTGCATCCGCACAATGACCGCGGCACCGGCATCGCCGCCACCGAACTCGCCTTGATGGCCGGCGCCGATCGCGTGGAAGGCACGCTGTTCGGCAATGGCGAGCGCACGGGCAATGTCGACGTCGTCACGCTGGCGCTCAACATGTTCACGCAGGGCATCGACCCGGGTCTCGACTGCACGAACATCGAACGCATCCGCGACGTATTCGAATATTCCAACCAGATGCGCATTCCCGAGCGGCACCCTTACGTCGGCGAGCTTGTATACACCGCTTTCTCCGGCTCCCATCAGGATGCCATCAACAAGGGCATGAAGGCACTGAAGACGGCCAATTCGTCCCTGTGGGAAGTGCCTTACCTGCCGATCGACCCGCAGGATGTCGGCCGTTCCTACGAGGCGATCATCCGCATCAACTCGCAGTCGGGCAAGGGCGGCATCGCCTACATCATGCAGGAAGACTACGGCATCAACCTGCCGCGCAACCTGCAGGTCGAATATCGCGACGAGATCCAGCGCATCACCGACGAGGAAGGCAAGGAACTGCCGTCCCGCCGCATCTACGAGCGCTTCCTCGACCTCTATGTCGACCAGCCGGACGGTCGCATCAAGTTCGTCGATCACCACACCTATCCCGACCCCGAGCAGAAGGGGCGTCGCGTCTGCGCTGCCGAGATCACCGACGGCGGCGTGACCAAGCGGATCGAAGGGCACGGCAACGGCCCGATCGACGGCTTCGTCAACGCGCTCTCCATCTACCTCGGCATCCCCCTGTCGGTGGAAGACTATTCCGAGCATTCGCTGCAGCACGGCTCGGACGCGGCGGCCATCGCCTATGTGGAGATGAAGCATCCCGGCGGGAAGCTGTTCGGCGTCGGCATCAACACCAACATCGTCGCCGCCTCGCTGTCGGCGGTGGTATCGGCGGCTAACCGGGTGCTCGCGCGCCAGGCCTGATCGAGACGAGCGGGCTCCCCCGGCCGGCTTCGGCCGGTGGGCCCATTCGCGCCGGCACCATGACCGGACAGTTGGGGGCAAAATCTGCGCTCAACTGTCCCTGTCCTGCGCGCCGGCCAGCGGCTAGTGTCGGGGCCAACTTGAGAGTCCCATCTTCATGCCCCTGCGCCACATCCTTCTCGCCGTCATGGTCACCGCCGTCTGGGGCTTCAATTTCGTGGTGATCCGGCTGGGGCTCGGCACCGTGCCGCCGCTTCTGCTGGCGGCACTGCGCTTTGTGGTGGCCTCCCTGCCCGTGTTCTTCCTGCCGCGCCCCAAGGTGCCCCTCTGGCGCATGCTCGCCATCGGCATGACGCTGTTCGTCGGCCAGTTCGCCTTCCTGTTTCCGGCGATGAAGCTCGGCATGCCGCCGGGGCTGGCCTCGGTCACCCTGCAGTCGCAGGCATTCTTCACCATCCTGATTGCATCCATCGTGCTGCGCGAGCGGCCAAAGCCGCGGCAGATCGGCGGCGCGCTGGTCGCCGGCGCCGGGCTCCTGACCATCGCCTCGACGGTCGGTGGCGACTTCACCACGATCGGCCTCGTACTCACCATTGCCTCGGCGATTAGCTGGGCTTCGGGCAACATCCTGATGCGCGGTGCCGGCAAGGTGGACACGCTGCCGATGATCATCTGGCTGTGCCTGATCCCGCCGCTGCCGCTGTTCGGCCTGTCGCTGATCTTCGAGGGCTGGCCGGCCATCGTCACCGCCTTTGCCGACGCCAACCTCGTCAGCGTCGCCTCGGTGCTCTATATCGCCATCCCCACCACCATCTTCGGCTTCGCCGTCTGGGGCTTCCTGCTGAAGCATCACCCGGCGTCGACGGTGGCGCCCTTCTCGCTGATGGTGCCGCTGTTCGGCACCGTCTCGTCATGGGCCGTGCTGGGGGAGACCTTCTCGCCGCTGCGCGTATTGGGCATGGCGCTGATCCTCATCGGCCTCGGCACGATCGTGCTGCCGCTGCCGGGGTTTCTCAGGCGCGCCCCAGCAGCCTGAGCATCCTCAATCGGCGAAATAGCGATCGAGGAACGTGCGGTAGATGACCTTGAGGCGCTGGAGGTCCTCGACCGCCACGCATTCGTCGATCTTGTGCATGGTCTGGCCGACGAGGCCGAACTCCACCACCGGGCAGTAGTTCTTGATGAAGCGGGCGTCCGACGTGCCGCCGGTGGTGGAGAGTTCCGGCCGCTTGCCGGTCACCGCTTCCACTGCATCGGCGAGACCGCCGATCAGCATAGCGTCATGGGTCAGGAAGGACACCGCATTGGTCGGCTCGAAGGCAAGCGCATAGGCCATGGGCTTGTCGCGACCTTCACGCAGCGTCGAGGCTTCCACGCCGCGCTTGACGCGTGCGGCGATCTCCGCCTCCAGCGTCTCCACAGTCCAGATGTCGTTGAAGCGCACGTTGAAGGCGAGGCGCACCTCGGCCGGGATCACATTGGTGGCGCGGTTGCCGGTCTCCACCGAGGTGACCTCGAGATTGGACGGCTGGAAGCGCTCGTTGCCGGCGTCGAGCGGCGGATCCATCAGCGCCGCCATCACCGAGGGGGCAACGCGCAAGGGATTGTCGGCGAGATGGGGATAGGCCACGTGGCCCTGGGTGCCCTTGACCGTCACAAGGCCCGAGAGCGAACCGCGCCGCCCCACCTTCACCATGTCGCCAAGCGCATTGGGATTGGTCGGCTCGCCGACGATGCAATGGCTGAAACGCTCGCCGCGCGCGACCGCCCATTCCAGAAGCTTCACCGTGCCGTTGATGGAAGGTCCTTCCTCGTCGCCGGTGATCAGGAAGGAGATGCGCCCGCCGAAGCTTGGTCCCTTGTCGGCGATGAAGTCGAGCGCAGCAGCCGCAAAGGCGGCTATACCGCCCTTCATGTCCACGGCACCGCGGCCATAGAGCAAGCCGTCGACAATGTCGCCGGCAAAGGGGCCGTGGCTCCATTTGTCGAGCGGCCCCGGCGGCACCACGTCCGTATGGCCGGCAAAGCAGAGATGGCGATTTCCGGCGCCGAGGCCGGCGAAGAGGTTCTCGATGTCGGGCGTGCCGTCTTCGGTGAACACCGGCCGATCCACCGCGAAACCTGCCGGCTTCAACAGCCCCTCGATGAAGGCAAGCGCGCCGCCTTCCTCCGGGGTCACCGACGGACACATCAGGAGATCGCGGGCGATGGAAACGGGATCGTGGGGCATCTGGAGCCAGCTCCGTAGAAATCAGGACGCAGGCATATCCCATGGATTGATCAGGTCAAGCCCGAGATGGGCGAAATCGTCGAGGTTTCGTGTCGCGAGCGGCAGTTGCCTCGCCAAGGCAATGGCCGCGATCGCCGCATCGGCGATGTCCACGAGTGGCCGCCCCGACGCGCGACGCTCGGCACGGATGCGGGCGCAGATGACAGCGGCCTCGGTATCGAAGGGGAGCACGCGCCCGGCAAAGAGGTGATTGAACACAAGATCCAAGTCTCTCGCCAGTTCGGTCCGTTTCCGACCTGCAGGCATGATCGCCAGACCGAAGCGCATTTCCATCACGCTGATGGAGGTGGTCAGAAAGCGATCGGGCGGCCGGCTGTCGACCCAGGACAGCACGTTTGCATCCGGCTTGTCGCGTGACAACTCGGAGATGACGTTGGTGTCCAGAACGATCATCGATCAGGTTCCGGACCGCGAAAGTCTTTCGGATCGCCTTCCGGCCAAGGCTCACGCTCTGGAAGGTCCAACCCGCCGTGACGAACAAAAAGCGCGTGTATCTTGCTCCCCAGCCCGAGTTCGGGATCGGACAAAATCGCGTCATCCTCCCTGACGGCTGCGCCGCGAAGAATCGATACAACCTCAGCCTCAAGGCTCCGCCCGTGCGTCGCCGCCAGTCGGTTGAGGCCGGCCAACGTTTCAGGATCGAGGCTTGAAATCGTCAACGCACTCATGGGCGGCATCTCTTGTTCACTCAATGTCCCCAAGATAAGCAAAAACCGGCGGAGGAACAAGCCGCCGCCGGTTCTTGCCGGCTTTCATGCGATGCAAGAGCCTTGGACGAACAGATCAGTCCCGGAGCAACTCGTTGATCGAGGTCTTCGAGCGGGTCTTCTCGTCCACCTTCTTGACGATGACGGCGCAATAGGTCGACGGACCCCAGGTCTGGCCGGGCAGCGGCTTGCCGGGGATCGAGCCGGACACCACCACCGAATAGGGCGGCACCTTGCCCATGTGGATCTCGCCGGTCTCGCGATCGATCACCTTGGTGGACTTGCCGATGAACACGCCCATGGAGATCACCGAGCCTTCGCCGACGACGACGCCCTCGACCACTTCCGAACGGGCGCCGATGAAGCAATTGTCCTCGATGATGGTCGGGCCGGCCTGCATGGGCTCAAGCACGCCGCCGATGCCGACGCCACCGCTCAGATGCACGTTCTTGCCGATCTGGGCGCAGGAGCCAACGGTCACCCAGGTATCGACCATGGTGCCGGTATCGACATAGGCGCCGAGATTGACGAAGGAGGGCAT
The DNA here is from genome assembly GCF_021864535.1 of Oryzibacter oryziterrae. Lineage (GTDB taxonomy): Bacteria > Pseudomonadota > Alphaproteobacteria > Rhizobiales > Pleomorphomonadaceae > Pleomorphomonas > Pleomorphomonas oryziterrae. The sequence goes on along the minus strand of NZ_JAKJIC010000002.1, from coordinate 45,042 downwards.
CAGCACGGCGGTCGGGGCGATATAGGCCGAGCGGCGAACGATGGCGCCCGGCACCGAACGGAAGCCGGCTGCCTCATAGGCGGCAGCGTCCATGCCGTCGAACTTGGAGGGCACCTTGTCCCACCACGAGGCCCCGCCGGGGGCGCCGGAGATCATCTGCATCGGCGTCAGGCGGAAGGAGAGAAGAACCGCCTTCTTGAGCCACTGGTTGACCAGCCATTCGCCGTCGATCTTCTCGGCGACACGCACCTTGCCACCATCGAGCAGGGTCAGCGCAGCTTCCACGGCGTCACGCACATTGCCCTTGGTGTCGACGGAAATGGAGTTGCGGTCTTCCCAGGCGGCGTCGATCGTCGTGGCGAGATCGGAGTAGGCGGCAGAGGCGGCAGTCGTGGTCATCGGCGTCTCCAGAACAGGCGGGTTTCCGGGACGTCTTTAGAGACTAACGCCCGTCTGTGCAACCGGCGGCGCCTAGGTGAGGCTGCGAATAGCTGACGCGCCCGCTCAATTGAACAGCTGGGGGATGCCTGTGCGGCGCCAGAGCTTGTGCGCCGAATGGCCGACGCTATGCACGCCGGAGCGGGTCGCGGACCATCCGGCTTCGACCGCTTCGCCCGTCGCGTCGACGGTGGCCTCTGCGGCGGAACCGATGGCGCTGCCGGTGGCTTTGACGCCCTTCATGAAGGCGGGCAGTGGTTCGGTATGACGCGTCGCCGGACCGCTTGCAACGACCGGCTTGACCGGCGGCAGCGGCGCCGTGGCAGGCGAGCTGATCACGGCGCCGTCTTCCACCAGCGCGGCTTCAGCGGCACCGGCACTCAACACAACAGCGGCAACGACAAGAGCGCGGAGGAGGTCGGCGTGTTTCACGGGGGCATTTCCCTTGCGGCAGCTCAGCGAGCAGGACATTGGACAGCGCGTCAACCGCGCCGGCCTGACTCCGCCTTACGGGATGGTTTGCGGGATCAGTGCCCAGCCGCGACGCAAGCCTGTCCATCGATCTTGACGAGGCCCTTCGGCTTGTAACTGGACATTGCCATACGCACGGCCAAATCCACCATGCAGGCGTACTCGTCCATGCGGTCCTCGTTTTCGGTAAGCGCGGTCACCTTGATGCCGAACTGCGGCTTGCCGCTCAGGGGGATGTCGTAGCTTTCCGGGCTGAAGCCGACGGTCACCTCGTTGCGATAGAGCCAGCGACGCGCAGCGCCCTTGCCGTACCAGGCGCCGTGATCGGCCTGTTTGACGACGTTCACAACCACATCGGCACCTGGCCCGCCCTTGGCTTTCATGCCGGTCTTGGCGATGGACTTGGCAAGCGGCGGCACGAGATACTCACCGTAGCCGCTGTCATACTGGCTGGATGACAGCTGGAGGATGTAGCTCTTTCCAGCCAGAAGGTTGTCCCCGGCGGCAGCCGGGGACAAGAGCAGGATCGAGAGGGTTGCGAGGCAGAGGCGTTTGAACAACGGCATGATCGGGTCGGTTCCCCAAACTGGTCTCCGAGCGTTACGGGATGACGCAGCCTCTTCCCCTGGCCTTCTCACGCGGCCGGTGCCGCAGCATCCAGGTCAGCAAAGGTGGCGAGTGCCGTGTTGATGCCATTGATTGCCGCGGGCATGCCGCCATAGACGGCCATCTGGTAGATGACTTCCAGAAGCTCGGTCCGCGTCGCGCCGGCAGCGAGTGCATGGCGGATGTTGATGGCCAGCTGTGGTCCGGTCTGTCCACCCAGCGCCGTCAGCGCCGCCACCGTGGCGATCTGCCGGGTCCTGAGGTCAAGGCCGGGCCGGGCATAGTGGCGGCCATAGGCATACTCGACCATGGTCTCGGTGAAGCCCGGCAACACGGCGTCATAGCCGGCCAGCATGTCTTCCAGCGCCGGATTGAGGATGGCGACCACGTCGCGGCCGCGGTCGAGTGCGGGACGGGTGTCGCTCATTCCGCGGCCTCCGCGATATCGGTTGCTGATTCCTCGGCCCGGTACCAGGCGATCTTCTCGTCGAGCTTGCCGAGGTTTTCGCTGAGCTCAGCGATCTTCAGCGCCACCTTGGCCCTGTGGGCTTCCATCAGGCGGCGACGCTCGCCATTGGTGGAGGGTCCCTTGGCCCGGAGCTGAGCATAGCGGACCATGTCGGCGATCCCCATGCCGGTCGCCTTGAGGCGGCCAACGAACTCCAGCCAGCGCAGGCTCTCGGCGCCGTAGATCCTGTGGCCGCTGCGATCGCGCTGCGAGGGCGGCAGCAGGCCGATGTCTTCATAGTAGCGCAGGGTGTCGACGGTAAGCCCCGTCGCCCGCGCCAGGTCGCCAATCTTCATGGTCGGTCTCCTTGGTCTGATCAACCGACCCCATCAGTTACCCCCTGGAGTGCACTCCAGGTCAAGCGCTGATTTCGCGCCCGCGCAATTCGGACGCAGAATGACGAACGGGTGGACGCCTGGCGCCCACCCGCTTGCAGAATCGACACTATTGATGGTCGGCGGACGATCAGCCGTGGCGGAACTTGCCGTCCTTCTTGTCCTTGTGCGGCTTGTAGGGCTTGCCTTCCTTCGGGCCAGACTTGCCAACCGGCTTGGCCTTGCGGGCGTCAGGCCCCTTGCGCACGTCCATGGGGGGCGTGGGGATTGGCTCCATCACGGCGCCGTTCTCCAGCGGATGGGCGGCGGCCCGCTCGACGATGGCCGCGACGTCCTGCGCCACTTCGAAATAGGTCTCACGGTCGCGGATGTCGATGGCGCCGATCCGGTTCTTGGAGATCTTGGCGGCGCGGCTCAGGGCCGGCAGCAGCCAGCGGATGTCGAGATTGTCCTTCCAGCCCATGGACAGGCGGAACCAGGCGCCGCCGGCCACGCGCTCGCTGCTGGCCTGCGCCGGCGTCTTGCGCTCGGGCTTTTCACGCGGATCGGTGATCTCTTCCGGCTCGGGCATGCCGGCGCGATAGAGGCGGATCAGTGCGGCGGCCAGTTCCTCGGCGCTCTTCTGCGCGACCAGCGAGGCCACGAGTTCGGCGTCATCCTCGGCAATTGCCTCGCCCAGCAGTGGGTCGGCCAAAAGACGCGTCTGGTCCTGACGATGGATCTCGTCGGCCATCGGCGGGCCGCTCCAGTTGGCGACGATACCCGCGCCTGCCATCAGGCCGTCAGCGCGACGGCGGCGGCTGATCGGAACCAGAAGGACGCTGGTGCCCTTGCGGCCGGCACGACCGGTGCGGCCGGAGCGATGCAGCAGCACTTCTGGATCATGCGGCAGGTCGGCGTGAATGACGAGGCCGAGGTCGGGCAGGTCGATGCCGCGGGCGGCAACGTCGGTCGCCACGCAGACGCGGGCGCGACCGTCACGCATGGCCTGAAGCGCCTGATTGCGTTCGTTCTGACCCATCTCGCCGGACATGGCGACGACGGCAAAGCCGCGTTCCACCAGCGCGCCGTGCATGTGGCGCACACCCTCACGGGTGCCGCAGAAGACGATGGCAGCACCGGCCTCGAACCAGCGCAGCACGTTGACCACGGCCTTCTCCACTTCGTGCGGCAGCACGCGGATGGCGCGATAGTCGATGTCGGCATGGGCCTGGCGCTGGTCGATCACGTCGATGCGGGCGGCGTCACGCTGGTAATGCTTGGCCAGACGGGCGATTTCGCTGGGGATCGTCGCCGAGAACAGAAGCGTCTGGCGTTCGGCCGGCGTCGTGTCGAGGATGAACTGCAGGTCTTCGCGGAAGCCGAGATTCAGCATCTCGTCGGCTTCGTCGAGCACCACGGCACGCAGGTCCGACAGATCGAGCGCGCCGCGTTCAAGATGGTCACGCAGGCGGCCGGGCGTACCGACGACGATATGCGCGCCCTCGGCAAGGCCGCGCTTTTCGCGGCGCGGGTCCATGCCGCCGACGCAAGGCAGGATGCGTGCATGGGTTTCGCCATAGAGCCAGGTGAGTTCGCGCTGCACCTGCAGGGCCAGCTCGCGGGTCGGTGCGATGATCAGCGCCAGCGGACGGGCCGGGGCGCCGAAGAATTCGGCGTCGCCCAGGAGCGTCGCGGCAATGGCGAGACCGAAGGCCACGGTCTTGCCCGAGCCGGTCTGCGCCGACACCAGCATGTCGCGGCCCGACAGGGCGGGATCGATCACCGCCGCCTGAACCGGCGTGGGATCGACGTAGGACTTGGCCTCGAGCGCGCGCGCAAGGCTGGGGTTGGTCACGGTAAAGGGCATTAATCTCTCTAGGTCTGGCAGTCGCGGCCGGCGCCCGGGCAGACCCCTGGGCTTGATTCGGCTACGATCGAGCGACTGCCGCAATGACCCACATGCAACACCTGCCGGAATGGCAGGATCGCATTGCCCTCTCTCCAGATGTCTGGAACTGGGCGCTTCCCTGCCTGATGCCAGGGCAAGCCACGTCAGAAGGTCCGTATCGGCGCGCTACGGGTGAAACGGAAAACGGCGGCCCGTTCGTGAGAGCCGCCGATGCTGGCTTCATACAGGAGGTGCCCGCGAGACACCAGCTCCCTTTTTGCATGGGAGCCCGTCACCCTCCCCCGCCGCGCGATCATCGACGACTGTCGGCCAGCCCTTCGACGAACAGGCTCAGGTCTTCCGTCACGTGATCCACATGCGGCGACTGTTCGCCGCCCTCTTCCCAGGCATCCCGAAACTGGATGTGGCCGCCCGTGGGCACCACGAGCACGGTCCGCATGCCCATGGCGTGCGGGACGGCAAGATTGCGGGCGAGATCCTCGAACATGGCGGCGCGTTCGGGGGCGACGCCGGTGTGACGCAGGAAGCTGTCATAGGCCTCGCGCTGGGGCTTGGGCACCAGGTCGGCGGCGACGATGTCGAAAATGTCGTCAAAGGCATCGCCGATTCCGAGATAGTCCATGGTGCGTTCGGCATGACGGCGCGAGCCGTTGGTGAAGACGAACTTCCGGCCCGGCAGCCGCTTCAACGCCGCCGCCAGCAGCGGATCGGGGCGCACCACGGAATGGTCGATGTCGTGGACATATTCAAGGAAGCCATCGGGCGTGACGCCATGCTCCTCCATCAGGCCACGCAGCGTGGTGCCGTAGCGATGATAATAGTCCTTTTGCACCACATTGGCGCGCTCGGGCGGCATGTCGAGCAGGCGCGCGACGAAGTCGCGGATGCGCACGTCGATCTGTGCGAAGAGGTTCGTCTCGGCCGGATAGAGCGTGTTGTCGAGATCGAACAGCCAGAAGTCCACATGCGCAAAGCCGCCGAAGTCCAGGACGGGCCGGGTTTCAAGGACGGCGGGATGGGAAGGAGCGTTCAACGGCGGGTCCTCATTGCGGAGCGGCGGAAGGTTGAGTTTGGCAGCTGCGGGTAACCGATTAATTAAACGTTCACTATGTTGGTCGTGTGGCGCAACAAAAAAGGGCCGCGACACCAGCCGCAGCCCTCATTTTCTTGCGTTCAGCCCATGGATTATACCGAGTGTCATTGAAAATGACCTCGGTATCCCGCTTTCGAATTTCTCATGCCCTTGATGCAGATGAGAAATTCGAAATATCTGCAATGAGCCGATGCGTCGGCATCTTGGGCAGAATTGGTATTACTGGGTGATCAGCGTGCCGGCACCGGTCTCGGTGAAGATCTCAAGCAGCACCGAATGCGGCGTCTTGCCGTTGACGATCACCACCGCCTCGACACCGCGCTCCAGCGCGTCGAAGCAGGTTTCCACCTTGGGGATCATGCCGCCGGAAATGGTGCCGTCGGCGATCAGAGCCAGGGCCTCGGCCTTGGACAGCTGCTTGATCAGGCGGCCCTGCTTGTCGAGCACGCCCGGCACGTCGGTCAGGAAGAGGAGACGCGCGGCCTTCAGAGCGCCGGCAATGGCGCCGGCGAAGGTGTCGGCGTTGACGTTGTAGGTCTCGCCGTCCTCGCCCGGAGCCACGGGGGCGACCACCGGGATGAGGTCTTCCTTGGCGACCATGTCCAGCATGGCCGGGTTCACCGTCTTGGGTTCACCCACGAAGCCCAGGTCCACCACCTTCTCGATGTTGCTGTCGGGGTCGCGCATGGTGCGCGTGGCCTTCTGGACAGTGACGAGATTGCCGTCCTTGCCGCAGAGACCGATGGCGCGACCGCCCTCGGCGTTGATGGCGGAAACGATATTCTTGTTGATCGAGCCGGCCAGCACCATCTCGACGATCTCGACGGTGGCCTTGTCGGTCACGCGCAGACCGTTCTTGAACTCGCTCTTGATGCCGAGCTTGTCCAGCATGGCGCCGATCTGCGGCCCGCCGCCGTGCACCACGATCGGCTTCATGCCCGACTGCTTCAGCAGCACGATATCGCGGGCAAAGGCACGCGACAGCGCCTCGTCGCCCATGGCGTGGCCGCCGTATTTCACGACGATGGTCTTGTCGTCATAGCGCTGCATATAGGGCAGCGCCTCGGAAATGATGCGAGCCCGCGAGACCATGGCCTCTTCGGTGCTGGCGGAAGTATCGGCGTTGACGGACATGGCCGGCCTCAATCGTCAGTGCGGGGAGAATTCCGGCACGCCGTATAGCGGATCATGGGCGACGCCTCAATGACGGATATCACCTCGCCCACGCAAATGCCGGACAATCGGTCGGAGCGCGCCGGACGGGGAGCCATTGGCCCACCGCCGGCGGAGTCTTCTTAATAGGTCAGCAGCCCCGCGATCGTGGAACGCAGCCCTTCGATGCCCAGTCCCTTTTCGCTGGACGTTGCCAGCACTTCGGGAAAGGCGGCCGGGCGCTTGCGGATGCGCTCAACGGTGTCGGCGACGACCTTCTCGAGGCCGCCCGGCTTCAGCTTGTCGGCCTTGGTCAGCACGATCTGATAGGAGACGGCTGCCCTGTCCAGCATGGTCAGCACACCGTCGTCGTTGGTCTTCAGACCATGACGGGCGTCGATCAGCACATAGACGCGGCGCAGGTTGGGCCGCCCGCGCAGATAGTCGCGGATCAGCTGGTTCCACAGATCCACCTTGTCCTTGGGCGCCTCGGCATAGCCATAGCCAGGCATGTCCACCAGGATCAGGCCAGCGTCGCGCTCGGGGCGGAACAGGTTGAGTTCCTGCGTCCGTCCCGGCGTGTTGGACGTGCGGGCGAGGCCCTGCTGGCCGGTGAGCGCGTTGATGAGGCTCGACTTGCCGACGTTCGAGCGGCCGGCAAAGGCAATCTCGATCGTCCCCGAAAGGGGCGGCAGGTCGTTCACGGTCTGCATGCCGCGAATGAACACCCAGGGACGGGCGAACATCAGGCGGATGGCCTCGGGATCGATCGGAGCCCGGCCGGCAAGGTCTTGGGTCATGGCGTTTCCCCGCTCACCCTTTCGAGGGCATCCACGTCGGCGCCCATGATCAGTTGCAAATGTTGTGTAATCCGTTCGGCGGGCCAGTTCCACCAGGCAATGGCAAGAAGCCTGTCCACAATCCCCTCATCAAAGCGCCGCCTGACCACGCGAGCTGGGTTGCCGGCGACGATCGCATAGGGCGGCACGTCGCGGCTGACCACGGCTTCGGCAGCGATGATGGCGCCATCGCCGATGCGGACACCCGGCAGGATGGTCGCCCGGCGCCCGATCCAGACGTCGTTGCCGACGAGCGTATCGCCCTTGAGGCCCGCAAGAATCGGCGCCATGTCGAAATCCTTCTCCCAGCCCGATGCGAAGATCTGGAAGGGGAAGGTGGAGATGCCGCCCATCAGGTGGTTGGCCCCGCCCATGATGAAGGAAACGCCGGTGGCGATTGCCACGAAGCGTCCGATCACCAGACGGTCGCCAAGGAAGGGATAGTGATAGAGCACGCACTTCTCATAGAAGCGCTCGGGCTCCACCGGATCATCGTAATAGGAAAAATCGCCGATTTCGACATTCGGCGCGTCCACCACGGCTTTCAGGAACACCACGCGCGGGTGTTCCGGCATGGGGTGAACGATGGACGGATCGGGATGAGGGAAGGTGTGGGCCATGATCTGCGCTTTCGCAAAATTCAACCTTGTCCCGGCGGACCCATCGGGCTTGCCAGGGGCGGTGAAACGCGGCGGAACGTGCGACGCCCGCCGGGCGATCAGTGGATCATGGCCCTCAACTCCTCTTGCCTGGAGCACCCGCCGATCATGTTGAACCAACATGATCGGCGGGTGCTCAAACTCTTGAATCTGGAGCGATTTCTTGTCGACCTGACGATTCCGTCAGGTCGGAAAGCGCTCTATGGTCAGCCCGCCTTGGCCTTCTTGCCGAAGGTGGACTTCAGATTGTCGAACAGTTCGATCCTAACGCCGTTCTTCTTCATGATGAAGGACTGCTGCAGGATCGACAGCGTGTTGTTCCACGACCAGTAGATCACCAGGCCAGCCGGGAAGGAGGCCATCATGAAGGTGAAGATGATGGGCATGTAGGTGAACATCATCGCCTGCGTCGGGTCCGGCGGCGCCGGGTTGAGCTTCATCTGGATGAACATGGTGACGCCCATGATCAGCGGCCAGACGCCCAGCATCAGCATGGCCGGCGGCGCCCAGGGGATGAGGCCGAACAGGTTGAAGACGGTGGTCGGGTCAGCCGCCGAGAGGTCGTGGATCCAGCCGAAGAAGGGCGCGTGACGCATTTCAATGGTCACGTAGAGCACCTTGTAGAGCGAGAAGAACACCGGGATCTGCAGGGCGACGGGCAGGCAGCCGGCAACCGGGTTGATCTTCTCCCGCTTGTAGAGCTCCATCATCGCCTGCTGCTGCTTGACCTTGTCATCAGCATACTTGGTCTTCAGCTCGTTCATTTCCGGCTGAATCTTCTTCATCTTGCTCATCGACGCATAGGACTTGTTGGCGAGCGGGAAGAAGATGGTCTTGACGATCAAGGTCACCAGGAGAATGGCGATACCGAAGTTGCCGACATACTTGTAGAGCGTGTCGATCAGGCGGAACATCGGCTTGGTGATCCAGTAGAACCAGCCCCAGTCGATCAGGTGATCGAACTTGTCGATGCCGAGTTCCGTCTCATAAGCGTCGATGCGCGACACGGTCTTGGCGCCGGCGAAGAGGCGGGTCTCGGTCGAAGCAGAGGCGCCCGGAGCAACAGCCAGCGCGTCGCGCAGGTAGTTGGCCTGGAAGGTGTCGATGGTTCCGGCCTGGGCGAAGGAATACTTCGGCGTGAAGGTCGCCTCGCCCGTGGGGATCAGGACCGCGGCCCAATACTTGTCGGTGATGCCGAGCCAGCCGTAGGAAACCGGATCGGTCTTGACCATCAGCTCCTTCTTGAGGTTGGCATAGGTCGTCTCGTTGAGGCCATTGTCGCCGAAAACACCGACCATGCCCTCGTGCAGCACCCAGGCGGTACGGTCCTTCGGCTCGCCGTAACGCGTCACCAGACCATAGGGATAGAGCGTCACCGGAGCGGCGGTCTTGTTCTCGACCGAGTCCTTGACGTCAAACATGGTGTGCGGATCGACCGAGATGGTGCGCGAGAAGACAAGGCCCTTGCCATTGTCCCAGGTCAGCGTCACCGGCGTTGTCGCCGTCAGCTTGGCGCCGGCGGGCGCCGTCCAGACGGTATCGCTGGTGGGCACCGGCGTCGCATCGCCGGCGGGCGCCTTGAAGCCGAATTCGGCATAATAGGCGTTTTCGGTACCGAACGGGTTCAGCAGCTTCACCAGCGGCGAGTTCGGATCGATGGTCTCGCGGAAGAGCTTCAGCGAAAGGTCATCGATGCGCGCGCCGGTCAGGCTGATCGAGCCGGACAGTTCCGGCGTATCGATGGCGACACGGGCGCTGGCAGAGATGGCGGCATCGCGCGTGACGAAAGCCTGGGCTACGGGCACGGCGCCATCCACACCGGCAGCCGGCGCCCCTGTGCCGGCAGCGCCGGCGGCCACCGTCTGCTCCTGCTTGGCCTGCTCGGCCATGCGAGCCTTGTCGAGCTGCGGCTTGGCGATGAAATACTGCCACCCCAGCAGGATCGCGAGCGACAGGGCGATCGCCAGAAACAGATTGCGATTTTCACTCATTGGCGGGTTTCTTCCTCGCTTGATGCCGCAGGCGGCACCTCTTTATTCTGCGCGGCAGCTTTGTGCGATCCGTTGCCGTCCGCATTGCGCCGCTTGCCGGCCGCCCTTATGGCGCCAGCCACGTCGGCCATCAGATCGGCGAAAGGCATGTCGAGTGCCGCATGCCGGCCGATCAGCACCAGATCCTGACCGGGGGCCGCATGGCGTTGCCCTTCCAGCCGGACGGCTTCCTTGAGACGGCGCCGGATGCGATTGCGCACCACGGCATTGCCGGTCTTCTTGGTGACGGTGAAACCGAAACGCGAGGCTTCGGCTTCGAGACCCGGCACAGCACCCTCACGCCAGGATGATTGCAGCAAAAAGCCGCGCCGGGGCGTTCGCGCACCCCGGGCGACTTTCAGGTAGTCCTTGCGCTTCTTCAGCCGATCCATGGCAGCGGGCTCCGTCCCCTCATTCAGGGCCTTGAGCCGCACGCGGCGGCTGATCAGGCCGAAAGGCTCTTGCGCCCGACAGCACGGCGACGGGCAATCACCTTGCGACCGCCAGCGGTGGCCATGCGGGCACGGAAGCCGTGACGGCGCTTGCGGATGAGCTTGGACGGCTGATAAGTCCGCTTCATTGTTCTTTCGCCCGCTTGTGCGGGCGTCCTCATTCGTCGTGCCCCTGCCCCGGCGGCAGTGTCGCGCCCGGTCAGTCGGCAGGTTGTTGCCAAAAATGGAAATGCGGCGCCTTCCGCCAGCGGCAAACGCCCCGGCAGACCGGCACCTCTCCGATCGATGCGGGCTTATACGGGAGCGCAACGGCGCCGTCAACGGATCAATGGGAGACAGACCCGGAATCCGCTGGGCATCCGAGGAAAATTGCATTGCCGTGTTACAACGGGACATAATCTTACAAAATATTTCGCCAGATCCGCTCATCAGCCTCTTCCAATTTCTGACGAAAGGAACAGATAGAAGGGCAATTTGATTTGGGACGGGTGAGATGCATCAGTCAGACGATTTGCCGTTGAAGGAAGAGACGGCCATGCCGCTCGGAGATCCCAAGCGGGGTCTCTCCTTCAAGCTGCTGCTGATGACCATTCTCTTCGTGATGTTTGCGGACATTCTCATCTACTTTCCGCTGATCTCCAACTTCCAGAAGGACGAGATCGAAAAGCGCCTGCGGACCGGCGTGATCGCCGCCCATGCGCTGACCGCCTATCCCGAGGCACCGCCGCGCGACATCCAGGCCGACATGCTGTCCCAGGTCGATGCCTATGCCATCGCAGTCCGGACCGATGGCATGAAGCAGATGGTCGCCGTTGCCGACACCCCACCCACGGTGGATCGCAGCATCGACGTGCGGCAGACGAGCTTCCTCGACCTGCTGAGCGAGGCGACCAACACGCTGCTGCTCGGCGATGACAGGACCATCAAGGCGACCGGAGCCTATGGCGCCGACGGCGAAATCGAAATCGCCTTCTCCGAACGCGGACTGCGGCGGGCCATGATCGAGGCGTCGGGAACCATCTTCCTGATATCGCTGACGATCTCGGCCATCACCGGCATGCTGGTCTATTACAGCATCCGCTTCCTGTTCGTTCAGCCCATGCGCAAGCTCGGCATTCAGCTCGAACGGTGGAGCCACGACCCGGAAGCCACCGCCTACCACGTCATCCCCTCCGGCCGCACCGACGAGCTCGGACACGCGGAGCTGGCGATCGCCTCGATCCAGCGCCGCATCGGCGACATGTTCAAGCAGCAGCGCCGCCTGGCCGATCTGGGGCTCGCGGTCTCCAAGATCAATCACGACCTGCGCAATCTGCTCGCTTCGGCGCAGCTTGTCTCAGATCGCCTGACCTCCATTCCCGACCCGACGGTGCAGCGCTTCGCCCCCAAGCTGGTCAGCACCATCGACCGTGCGATCACCTACTGCCAGTCGGTCCTTGCCTATGGCAAAGCGCAGGAAGCGCCGCCCAACCGGCGCCTCGTGGCACTGGTGCGCCTCGCCAACGATGTGGCCGACGTCACCGGCATCAGCCATCACGCCAGCATCGAATGGGTCAACGCCGTCCCCGATTCGCTCGAGGTGGACGCCGATTCAGATCAGCTCTTCCGCGTGCTGCTCAATCTCACGCGCAACTCCGTGCAAGCGCTCGAGCAGACCGCCGACAGCGCCATGGTCAAGCGCATGACCATCTCCGGATCGCGTGAAGGCAGTGTCGTCCGCATCCGTGTGGCCGACACCGGACCCGGCCTGCCAGAGAAGACGCGAGAGACCCTGTTCAAGCCCTTCCAGGGCTCCGTGCGCCCTGGCGGCACCGGCCTTGGCCTTGCCATCGCCGCCGAACTCATCCGCGCTCACGGGGGCACGATCGTCGCGCTCGAGAACCAGCCCGGCGCCACCTTCGAGATCGAAATTCCCGACCGTTCAGCCTCCCTGGCAGACGCCCGCAGCCGCAAGACCGGATGATCCAATATCCGGCTCATCTGTAGCGGAGGTGGCGGAAGCGCCACTTCCAACAATGCAAGCCATTGTAATTTAGCGCTTTTCCTTTTTTTCCCATTTTCGCGCACGAAATCTGAGAAAGCACTTGCAATCAGAAACGCGACGATATAGACACTGCCCATCGATCGGGACCGACCGATCCCGGCGAAGAAATTTCTTTGCCATGGCATGCGCTCGTAGCTCAGCTGGATAGAGCATCAGACTACGAATCTGAGGGTCAGGAGTTCGAATCTCTTCGAGCGCGCCATTCTTCTTCGGTCAATCCACACAAGACTGATGTGATTGAGCTGGTTGCTGTCGCCTGTCGCGGCCACTGCATCGTTGCGCCGTTGGCGTTGCCTTGCGTGCGTGAAGGCTCCGGAATCGACACTCCCCAGGAACGACGCGCCCGACGTGGTCGCCGGGCGCCTTTATCTGGTCAGGCGTTATCCTTTCAGCCTGCCCGCAGGCTGCTGACAAACTCCGACACTTCGCGCTGCAGATCTCGGGACTGAGTCTGCAGATTGTCCGACAGGCCCATCAGCTGCGTTGCCGCTGCGCCCGTGGTTTCCGCCGCGTGGCCGACGCCGGCTATGTTGCCGGTGACGTCCTGCGTGCCGGTGGAGGCCCGTTGGGTGTTCTGGGCGATCTCGGAGGTGGCAGCCCCCTGCTCTTCCATGGCACCGGCAATGGAGGAGGTGACGTCGCGGATCGAACTGATGGTGCTGACGATGCGGCCGATCGACTGCACCGTCTCGTTGGTCGCGTCCTGGATCTCACCGATCTTGGCGCCGATCTCGTCGGTAGCCTTGGCCGTCTGGGATGCCAGCTGCTTGACTTCCGAGGCCACCACCGCAAAGCCGCGCCCCGCCTCGCCGGCCCGCGCCGCTTCAATGGTGGCATTGAGCGCCAGAAGGTTGGTCTGCTCGGCGATGTCCCTGATGAGATTGACCACGTCGCCGATGCGGACTGCCGCCTGCGTCAGTTCGCGCACGTTGCTTTCGGTGCGGGCGGCCTCACTTGCGGCCTCGCCGGCGATCTGCGCCGATTTCGTCACCTGGTGGTTGATCTCGCGGATCGAGGCCGACAGCTCTTCGGTTCCAGCCGCAACGGTCTGCACATTGGACGCAGCTTCCTCTGCAGCTCCCGACACGGCCTGCGCCTGCCGCGACGTCTCCTCGGCCGTGGCCGAAAGATTGCGGGCGGATGAGGCCACTTCCTGGGACGAATGGGCGAAGCGATCGGCCAGGGCGCCCATGGAGGCCTGGAACCGGTCAGCCAGCTGATTGCGTTCGACGACCGCCGCTTCCTGCGCCCGCCGCTCCTGCTCGGCCTGGTTGGCGCGCAACTGCTCTGCCTCGATCAGACCGTCGCGGAAGATCTTCAGCGTGCGGGCCTGATCGCCGATCTCGTTGCGGGCGTCTTCCGAGGGAATGGGCGTGTCGAGCCGCCCCTCGGCCACGGCCTGCATGGCCGCCGTGATGCGCGTCAGCGGACGCGACACACCGAACAACACGAAGGCGATGGTGGACAGACCGCAGAGGGTCGCAACGGCACTCACCACCAACACCGACCAGAAGGCCATCTCATAGGTGGAGATCGACAAGTCCTTGGCCTTTTCGGCCCCCTTGTCGTTGTACTCTATGTCCTTGTTCAGCGAGTCCATGGCCTTGTTGAAGTCGCTCGCCGACGCATTGAGCAGCTCGGCGGCCTTCTCATTCTCGTTCTTGCGGCTCAAGTCGAGAATCTGGTCCTGGATCTTGTTGTAGGCTGGCCATTCGGTGGCAAAGACATTCCACAGCGCCTGCTCGTCAGACCCGGTGATCGTCGGCGTGTAGAGCTTCGAATAGGTGTCGACGTCTGCGAGGGCGGCACCGATGGACGTCTCGATTTCCTGCATCTTCGCCGCGTCGGTGTTGGTCACGTGACGCGCGCCAAGCATGCGGTATTGAATGGCCGCAGCCCTCACCCGCCCGAGGTTGGTGACCGCCGGCATCCAGTTGTTGGTGATGTCATAGGTTGCCGCCTGCATGGCGCCCATCTTGGTCAGAGACAATCCTCCCAGCACCCCGATCAGGAGAACGAGAAGGGCGGCAGCGCCAACCAGAAGGGTCTTGATCGTCAGCTTCATTTCCTACCCCACGATTATGCCTTCGCGCGCCGCCGGAATGACCTTCCGCGGCGGGGACACGGACCTTGATCGGTCCGGCCCACCCGATCGGCAACAAGCCAGCCCCCCGGCAATTGCCGGGGCAGTGATTGACTGCACTTGATCGAACGCGAGTTCTTCTTTTTCAGGCGCTCAGCCTGAAGAGATGTCTATGGACGTATGCACTCTCTAGACTGCAGAGTGGGGCACGACGACCTGTCCAAGGTCTATCTGGTTCCCGCAAGGGAACTCGGAAGCTCAACTCCATGCTATCGCGCAATAATTACCCGTCGGTTTATATTGATACTTATTCAATTGGTTCCGAATGTAACAACTTACGATATATTTATCCCCATGGTAACTTTGACTAGTCCATTGACGAACTCTCAATGATCTCAACCAGACCCTCCGTATAAATTACCTCTCTCCATCGACCACGAGCTGCCTCAACTGCCCGCCTCTTTCACCGGCTGCATCACGACATAGGTGGACGTGCTGGCCACGTGGGGCAGACTTGATATCTTTTCGCCCAACACCTGCCGGTATTTATGGATGTCGGTGGTCCGGACCTTGAGGAGATAGTCGAAGGAGCCGGCGATCATGTGGCACTCCTCGATCTCCCGGACCTTGTTGGCGGCGCGGTTGAACTCGTCGAGCGCCTTTTCGCGCGTATCCGACAGCTTCACCTCGGCAAAGGCGATGTGGTCGAGGCCGAGTTTCGGCAAGTTGAGCACGGCACGGAAGCCCAGGATATATCCCTCATCGACAAGGCGTTTCATGCGCACCTGACAGGGTGTCTTGGAGAGGCCAACCTTGCGGGCAAGTTCGGTCACCGCCATGCGGCCATCTTCGGCCAAGGCGGCCAGAATCTTCCGGTCAAACGGGTCGAGTTGACTTATGTTCGGCTCCCTATCCATTCTTCATCCTATCATTGGCTATTCAAATAGGCGATTTGCCTTCCATTTTCGTCGATTTCAGGCAAAATGACCAGACGCCGACTGGTATGATTTCTCCCACATTTCCCGCAGATTTTCGTCGACCGCCACGTGAGCGATGCTCGACGAAGCCATGCCCGACAGGAGACTTCAGCCATGAACGCCCCCCTGCCCACGTCCCCGCTTGCTTCCGCTCCTCCGTTTGCCACCTTTGCACCGCCGATCCGACCGCAGGGCCCCTTGCGGCAGGCGATCACATCCGCCTATCGCACGCCCGAGACCATCTGCGTTCCGGCCTTGCTGGCAGCAGCGGCCCTGCCCGCCGGTCAGCGCCAGGCGATCGCCGCCACCGCCCGCAATCTCATCACGGCGCTGCGCGCCAAGCCGCGCAACAGCGGCGTCGAGGGGCTGGTGCATGAATACTCGCTGTCGAGCGAGGAAGGCGTCGCGCTCATGTGCCTGGCCGAAGCGCTGTTGCGCATTCCCGACACGGCGACGCGGGACGCTCTGATCCGCGACAAGATCGCCGACGGCGACTGGGCCGCCCACATGGGTGCTGACCGTTCGCTGTTCGTCAACGCCGCCACCTGGGGCCTCGCGGTCACCGGCAAACTAACCGGCACCGTCAACGAGCGCGGCCTCGGCGCCGCTCTCACCCGCCTGATCGCCCGCTGCGGCGAGCCGGTGATCCGGCGAGGCGTCGATCTCGCCATGCGCATGATGGGCGAGCAGTTCGTCACCGGCGAGACCATCGACGAGGCGCTCAAGCGCGCGCGGACACTGGAGAAGAAGGGCTTCCGCTATTCCTATGACATGCTCGGCGAAGCGGCCACCACGGCCGCCGACGCCGACCGCTACTATCGCGATTACGAAACGGCCATCCACGCCATCGGCAAGGCTTCCGCCGGCCGCGGCGTCATCGAAGGCCCGGGCATTTCCATCAAGCTGTCGGCCCTGCATCCGCGCTATGCCCGCGCCAAGACGGCGCGCGTCATGGGCGAGCTGCTGCCGAGGGTGAAGGCGCTGGCGCTCATCGCGCGCGGCTATGACATCGGCCTCAATATCGACGCAGAGGAAGCCGACCGGCTGGAACTGTCCCTCGATCTCCTCGAAAGCCTCTGCCTCGATCCGGATCTCGCCGGCTGGAACGGCATGGGCTTCGTGGTGCAGGCCTATGGCAAGCGCTGCCCTGCGGTGATCGACTTCATCATCGACCTTGCCCGCCGCGCCGGTCGCCGCGTCATGGTGCGCCTGGTCAAGGGTGCCTATTGGGATGCCGAGATCAAGCGGGCGCAGGTGGATGGCCTCGACGACTTCCCGGTCTACACCCGCAAGGTCTACACCGACGTGGCCTATGTGGCCTGTGCCCGCAAGCTCCTGGCCGCTCCCGATGCGGTCTTCCCGCAGTTTGCCACCCACAATGCGCAGTCGCTCGCCACGATCTACCATCTGGCCGGTCCCGCCTATCATGCCGGGCAATATGAGTTCCAGTGCCTGCATGGCATGGGCGAGCCGCTCTATGAGGAAGTGGTCGGCGCCGGCAAGCTCGACCGTCCCGCCCGCATCTATGCGCCCGTCGGCACCCATGAGACGCTGCTGGCCTATCTCGTCCGTCGCCTCCTGGAGAACGGCGCCAACTCCTCCTTCGTCAACCGCATCGCCGATCCCAAGGTGTCGATCGACGAGCTGGTGATCGATCCGGTCGAGCAGGTGCGCGCCATGGCCGTGCCCGGCGCGCCGCACGAGAAGATCGCCCTGCCCGCCGCCCTCTACGGCGCCACGCGAGCCAACTCCGCAGGTCTCGATCTGTCGAACGAAACCGTGCTCGCCGATCTCGACGCCGCATTGCAGGCGTCCGCCGCCAGGAGCTGGACGGCAGAGCCCATCCTGGCCGTTGCCTCGGAGGCTGCGGCGCCTCGCCCGGTCCTGAACCCGGGCGATCACGGCGACCACGTCGGCGAGGTGTGTGAGGCCAGCACGGCGGATGTGCGCGCCGCGCTCACCGCCGCAGCCGCCTTCGCGCCCGACTGGGCGGCAACGCCGGTGGCAACACGCGCCGCCTGCCTCGACCGCGCCGCCGATCGGCTGCAGGCGGAGATGCCGCATCTCCTCGGCCTCATCATGCGCGAGGCCGGCAAGTCGGCCCCCAACGCCATTGCCGAGGTGCGCGAGGCCGTCGACTTCCTGCGCTACTACGCCGAGCAGGCCCGGACCACCTTCGGCCCCTCCCAGCAGGCGCTCGGCCCCATCACCTGCATCAGCCCGTGGAACTTCCCGCTGGCCATCTTCACCGGGCAGATTGCCGCCGCGCTGGTGGCCGGCAACCCGGTACTCGCCAAACCGGCGGAGGAGACCCCGCTGATCGCCGCTGCCGCCGTGCGCCTCCTGCACGAAGCCGGCGTGCCTCGGGCGGCGCTGCAGCTCCTGCCGGGCGACGGTCGCGTCGGCGCGGCGCTGGTTGCGGCCCGCGAGACGGCGGGCGTGATGTTCACCGGATCGACGGAAGTCGCCCGGCTGATCCAGCGTGAGCTTGCCACCCGCACCACGCCCTCGGGCAAGCCGATCCCGCTGATCGCCGAGACCGGCGGCCAGAATGCCATGATCGTCGATTCCTCGGCGCTGGCCGAGCAGGTGGTCGGCGACGTGATCGCTTCGGCTTTCGACAGCGCCGGCCAGCGCTGCTCGGCCTTGCGCGTCCTCTGCCTGCAGGAGGAGGTGGCCGACCGCATTCTCACCATGCTCAAGGGCGCGCTGACGGAACTGGACATCGGCCGCACCGACCGTCTCGCCGTCGACGTCGGCCCGGTGATCACCGCCGAGGCCAAGGCCACCATCGATGCCCATGTGGCGCGCATGGCCGCGCGCGGCCACAAGGTCGAACAGCTGCCGCTGCCAAGCGCGACCGATCGCGGCACCTTCGTGGCGCCCACCATCATCGAGGTCGCCGGGCTCGCCGATCTTGGCCGTGAAGTCTTCGGCCCGGTGCTGCATGTGGTGCGCTACAAGCGGACCGACATCAACCGGCTGATCGACGACATCAACGCCACCGGTTACGGCCTCACCTTCGGCCTGCACACCCGCATCGACGAGACCATCGAGCATGTCACCAGCCGCGTCGCCGCCGGCAATCTCTATGTGAACCGCAATGTCATCGGCGCCGTCGTCGGCTTGCAGCCCTTCGGCGGTCGCGGCCTGTCCGGCACCGGACCGAAGGCGGGTGGTCCGCTCTATCTCGGCCGCCTCGTCACGCCGCCGCCAGAGCAGCCCTTGGGAACAACTTCCGCGGCCAAGCCGCTCACGGACAGTCTGGCCGCCTGGCTGGACGAACGGGGCGCCGAACAGGATGCCACCGCCGCGCGCAGCTTCGCCCGGCAGTCGCGGCTCGGTCTCAAGACGGAGCTCTCCGGCCCGGTCGGCGAGCTCAACGCCTATGCCCTGCATCCGCGCGGCCGGGTGCTGATGATCGCCGAGACGCAATCGGGCTTCCTGCGCCAGCTGGCCGCCTGCCTTGCCAGCGGCAATCAGCCGGTGGTGGCCAGCCATTCGCGTCTTGAGGCGCTTGCCGCCGAGCTGCCCTCCGCGCTAGCCGATGCGATCACCTGGACGGCCGATTGGCCCACCGCCGGTCCCTTTGCGGCCGCTCTCGTCGAGGGTGACGCTGCGGCGGTCACCGGCGTCTGCGGCACGCTGGCCGGCCTGCCCGGCGCCATCGTGACGGTACAGGCGGCATCTCGGGAGGAGATCGCCTCGGGTGCGCTCGGCTATGCGGTCAATCTGCTGCTCGAGGAAGTGTCCACCTCCGTCAACACGGCTGCGGCCGGCGGCAATGCCAGCCTGATGACCATAGGATGAGCAGGCGCCGCCATTTTTCCTGATGAGCCCTGTCCCGCCTTCCTGTAAGCAAGGCGGGACAGAACAGCCTCAGGCACAAGCATGACCGACGACGACAGCCTCCGAACCATCACCCTTTACGAGGCGCTTGGTGGCGAGCCAACCATCCGGGCCCTGGTGCGCCGCTTCTATGAGCTGATGGACAGCCTGCCCGAGGCGCGCGAATGCCGCGCCATCCACGGGCCGAGCCTCGCCGGAGCCGAGGAAAAGCTCTACGAATATCTGACCGGCTGGACCGGCGGGCCGCAGCTCTACCAGGACAAGTATGGCCACCCCATGCTGCGCCGTCGTCACCTGCCGGCGCCGATCGGTCCGCGCGAGCGCGACGGCTGGCTGTTGTGCTTCCGCCGGGCGCTCAACGAAACGGTGGAGAGCCAGCAACTGCGCGACATCGTGTTCGAACCGATCCAGCAGCTCGCCTTCCACATGCAGAACAAGCAATAAGCGCCTCCTGCAAAGCCTTTCCAGCGCCGCGCCGCCGTGTCAGTAGTTGGAACGGCGATTGCTTGGCTTTCGCCGCGCTTCCAACTGCCACAGGTTGCCCATGACCCGACTGACCCACGACAGCCTTTCCGCCATGATCGACCAGGGCCGCGGCGTTGCCGACGCCGATCTCGTGCTGAAGGGCGGCCGCTTCCTTGATCTCGTCACCGGCGAGCTTGTCGCCTCCGACGTGGCCATCAGCGGCGACCGCATCGTCGGCACCTTCGGCGACTATCGCGGCAAGCGGGAAGTGGACGCGCGCGGCAAGGTGATCGTGCCGGGCTTTGTCGATACGCATCTGCATGTGGAATCGTCGCTGATCGCCCCGCAGGAGTTCGATGCCTGCGTGCTGCCGCATGGTGTCACCACGGCGGTCTGCGATCCGCATGAGATGGCCAACGTGCTGGGCGCCGAAGCCTTCGACTATTTCCTGCGCTCGGCCGAGACCACGGTGATGGACCTGCGCGTGCAGCTGTCAAGCTGCGTGCCGGCCACCGAACATCTGGAAACCTCCGGCGCCACGCTGCGCGCCGCCGATCTGGCGCCCTATGTCGGGCATTCCAAGGTCATCGGCCTTGCCGAGTTCATGAACTTCCCCGGCGTGCTCTACAAGGACCCGATCTGCCTCGACAAGCTGATCGACTTCCAGGGCGGGCATATCGACGGGCACGCCCCGCTGCTGCGCGGCAAGGATCTCAACGGCTATCTCGCCGCCGGCATTCGCACCGATCATGAGTGCACCCGCGCCGATGAGGCTATGGAAAAGCTCTCCAAGGGCATGACGGTGCTGATCCGCGAGGGCTCGGTCTGCAAGGATCTGCATGCGCTGATGCCGATCATCTCCGAGCGCACCTCGCCCTTCCTTGCCTTCTGCACCGATGACCGCAATCCGCTCGAGATCGCGGAAGAAGGCCATCTCGACTTCCTCGTCCGCACCGCCATTGCCGCGGGCGTGCCGCCCTTCGTGGCCTATCGCATCGCCTCATGGTCGGCGGCGCGCGCCTTCCGCCTTTATGATCGCGGCCTTGTGGCCCCGGGCTATCGCGCCGATCTGGTCCTCCTCGATGACTTTGAGACCTGCCGCGTCGGCGCCACCGTGGCGGCAGGCCGTCTCGTC
This sequence comes from Oryzibacter oryziterrae, assembly GCF_021864535.1. GTDB lineage: Bacteria > Pseudomonadota > Alphaproteobacteria > Rhizobiales > Pleomorphomonadaceae > Pleomorphomonas > Pleomorphomonas oryziterrae. The sequence goes on along the minus strand of NZ_JAKJIC010000002.1, from coordinate 24,015 downwards.
GAGCCTACCCTGTTCGCGGCCCGGCCGAAGATCGCCCCGATTGGTCGCAACAGCGTCAAGGCGCGCCGGGTTACCGCCGAAGATTTCCGCGTGCGCTCCGCAGGCCCGTCGACGCCGGTGATCGGCATCATCCCCGGCAAGATCATCACCGCGCGCGTGGACCTCAGCCTGCCCTTCCGCGACGGCGAGAAGTTCATCGACCTCGATCAGGATGTGGTGAAGGTGGCCGTGGTCGAGCGGCACGGCAAGTCCGCCCCCGGAGCCGGTATCGGCTGCGCTTTCGTCAAGGGATTCGGCATGAAGCGTGGCGCGATCGCCTCATCGGTCGGCCATGACAGCCACAACATCACCGTGGTCGGCGCCAACGAGGCCGACATGGCACTGGCCGTCAACCGCCTCGGCGAGATCGAGGGCGGCTTTGTCGTCACCGAGGGTGGGCGGGTGCTGGCAGAGATCGCCTTGCCGATTGCCGGCCTCATGAGCCTCAAGTCGCATGGCGAGGTGCATGACGACCTGTTGCCGCTGCGCCGTGCGGCGCGCGAAGCCCTCGGCGTCACGCTGGCCGAGCCATTCCTGCAGGTGGCCTTCCTGCCGCTGCCGGTGATCCCGCATCTCAAGATCACCGACAAGGGGCTGGTGGACGTCGACCGCTTCGAGCTGATCGACGTCTGAGGCTGTCTTCAAAGGCGGGCGGACCGCCTCACTCGTTGAAGGTGAAGGTCCGCACTTCGCAGATGTTCACGCCCTGCTTCACCGCGTCGGTGCCGTCGTTGAAAACGGCGCGCAGGTCGTATTTGCAATAGCCGGTGCCGTCATCGATGTTGATGCGCACCTTGGCGCCGGGGGCAAGCGTATCATTGCCCAGAATGTCTTCCTGCCAGGACTTCTGCCCGACGGAGGAGGCGTAGAATTCATTGATGGTATAGGATGTGTTGTTGACGATGACCACATGGCGATCAAGCGCCAGTGCACCGCCCATGCCGAGCAGCGACGCAACGAGACCGACGCAAAGCGCCGCGGAAGCCTTGTAAACCGACATCATTTCCCCCCGATGGATGAGCCCGCACACAAATCGCGGCCTCAAGAAACTCTCCTGGCCCTTACGGGCTGATCATAAGCCCATTTCCGCCTCTCGGACGTTCAAAGGCCGTAGGCATAAAACCCTATGACGCGGTAATGACCGCCCTCTCGACCAAAGCACAGATGCTGCTGGCTGAGCCCGTGAAAGACCTCGTCGGGATCCTGCACCCAGCCCTTGACACCATTGGACAGCGTCACCTGCAGCCAGCCCTTGTCCAGCGCGCCTTGCACGCCATCATAATTGGACAGGAACAGCGTCATCGCCGGCAGCGTACCGACGGCCGGCGCCTTGGCCTTCGGCTCGGCGCGAAGCTGCCGCGCGTCGAGGAAAAGGCGCAGGCTGGCGGTATCAAGGTCGTCGGTGGCGGCAAACGCCTTGGCTGCGGACCAGTCGACAGTCAGCTCAGCGTCCGAGCAGACCGCACCGGGAAAGCCGGGCATGCGGCCATAGGTCATCGGCGCGCTCGCGTGACGAACCAGCACCTGCATCAGCTCCGGCCGATAGTCGGGTACCTTTGCGCCCGGCGGCAGCTCGCCTTGCTCGACGAGGAATGACTCGGCAACGGCCAGCGGCGACCGCTTGTCAGGCGCCATCCGATGCCAGGGCTCGTCGGGTTCCAGACCACGATTGAAGACGGTGAGGCGCGGCGCGAACAGGGAAGCCACATCGGCATAGTCGCTGTCCGCTGCCCCGTCCGGACGGCTGCGTCCGGCCTTGGCGGCGAGATCGGCGAGAAAGGCGCTGAGTTCGGCGTCAGGCGTCACCGCGTCCTTGCGCATCGCGCCCAGAGCACCGGTAATCACAGGTGCCGGCGTTGTCACGGCCTCCGGCTGAACGCTTTCGCCCTCGCCGCTTTGACAGGCCGCAAGCGCCAGGCCCAAGGCAAGCGTCGCCGCAAACTGGCGCATGATCCCCCCAATGAATGATTGGCCAGTTCCGACCCGCCTGTTCCCCCACGCGCCGGCCCGACCCAATGAATCTGATTTGTATCTAACGGCAAGTACAGCATGCCGCGCCGGCGATTTCCAGAGCCTTCGTGATCGCAGCCCCCGAGCAGAAAGTCGGAGATCCCCAAAGCCTCAGGGCTTGGACACCTGCTGCCGTCCTACGGTCATTGCCCTGAGGCTTTCGCGCAAGGTCTTGCTGAGTGCCAATCCCGCCAGCGCCGTGGCGCCCACCCACCAGGCAGGACGCAGGCCAGCGGCGAGGCTGAAGTTGGCTGCGAACACGCGGCTCGCGGGGATGTTGGTGGCAAGGCGATACCAGAGCCATTCCAGCCCCATGGTTGCGAGGCAGGCGGCAATCGCCAGACCGAGCAGCACCGGCAGGGTCAGCGCCCATCTACGGGCGGCCAGACGACATCCGACCAGCCAGAGGAACAGACCGGCCATCAGCGTTGCCTGGAAGACGTCGATCTTGGACTGCAGGAAGAAATGCAGGAGGGCCAGCACGGTGATCGGAAAGACGAGGCGATGCAGCACGCTCCAGCGCTTGCCGAGCCGGCGGATGGCACTGTCGGTGGAGGTCGCGGCCAGCAGGGCGAGCCCCGTCAACGCGATAAAGCCGATGGTCAGGTAGAAGCGCAGCACGATCTCGCTGCCGACCTTCACCAGGTCGCCGTTCATGTCGACGGTGTAGAGGATGAGATGGCCAAGGCCATAGGCAAAGGACGCAACGCCGAGCATGCGGCGGATCTGGATCAGCTTGTTCCAGCCGGTGATGCGCCGCAAGGGGGTCACGGCGAGCGAGGCCAGCAGGAAGCGCACCATCCAGTCGCCAGTCTCGTGCACCGCGGCGTTATAGGGGCGAGGCCCGATGGCTCCTGAGGCAAGACGCCAGCCGATCCAGAAGGTCGGCAGGAAAAGGATCAGAAAAGTCAGAGCCTTGAGGGGCGAAAATCGATTGGCGCGATCGGTCCAGGGCAGCATCTTCCAGTCCTGTGCAACGGGAGAACTCTACCCGTTATTCGTTGGCCACACAGGATTTGTTTCAAGGCTCACAGGAACGTGTGCGCTTTCTTCGGCGGTCCTTGCGCTCAGACCGGACGTTCGTCAATGGCCACGGACTTGATCAGCGCGAAGACCGGCACGCCGGGCCGCAGGCCGAGTTCGTCCACCGCGCGGCGGGTCGCGGCGGCGACCAGGATGGCGCCCCCCTCGAGCTTCACGTCCAGCGACAGTTGCGGGCCCGTGCCGTTGACGGCGGCGATCTCGCCCTTGAGCGCGGTGCGGATCGTGATGTGCTTGGGCCGCTCGGTGGCCAGCGACACATCGGTGGCGCGCACCACGACGCGAACGCTGCGTCCGGCGGGGCCGTTGACCCCGGTGAGCCAGAGCCGCCCGGCCGGATGATCCACGGGCGTCAGCCCATAGTCCACGTCCGGCGCGCCGAGGCGGCCTTCGAGAACGGAGGCGATGCCGAAGCGGTCGCCGGTGTCCGCGCCCGAGGCGTGCAGCACATCCGCCGGCGCACCCTCGCGCACCACACGGCCCCGGTCGAGCACCACGACGCGCGCGGCAAGGCGGGCCACTTCCTCGACCGCGTGGCTGACATAGACGATGGGAATGGAAAAATCGTCGCGCAGGCGCTCGATCAGCGGCAGGATCTCGCGGCGGCGTTCCCAGTCGAGCGCCGCCAGCGGTTCATCCATCAAGAGGAGGCGAGGCGACGACAGGAGCGCGCGCGCGATGGCCACGCGCTGCTTCTCGCCACCGGACAGGGTTTCCGGCCGGCGCTCCATCAAATGGCCGATCCCCAGGGTCTCGACCACCGGCCCTTCTTCAATGCGCCGCTCGGCCGGCGGGCAGAACCAGCGGCCGAAATGCATATTGTGGCGCACGCTGAAATGCGGCAGCAGGCGGCTTTCCTGGAACACCACGCCAACGCGACGACGGTGAGGCCTGAGGTTGACGCGGGCCGAGGTATCACAGAGCAGGCGGTCATCGAGGGCGATGTGGCCGCGATCCGGTGCGGCAAGACCGGCGATCAGCTTGATGACGGACGACTTGCCCGAACCCGACGGCCCGAACAGAGCGGTCACGCCCTCGCCGCCGGAAAAGGCGACGTTGAGCTCGAAACTGCCGAGGCGGCTTGCGACGTCCACTTCCAGCATCACAGCGCCCTCCGGCTGCGGCGGGCGATGACTTCCGACAGCACCAGGGCGCCGAGGCCCATGGCCACGGCAATGCCCGACAGCGTCAGCGCTTCAAGGTCTCCATCCGGCGACTGGCTGGCGGTGTAGATGGCCGAGGCGATGGTGCGCGTCTCCCCGGGGATGTTCGAGACGAAGGTGATGGTGGCGCCAAATTCGCCCAGCGACTTGGCAAATCCAAGCGTGGCGCCAACGAGAATGCCGGGCGTCGCCAAGGGCAGGGTCACCAGGAAGAAGGTGGCGACGGGGCCGGCACCCAGCGTGCCGGCCGCCTCTTCCAGCTTGCGGTCCACAGCCTCGATCGACAGGCGGATGGCGCGCACCACGATGGGCAGCGCCATCACGGCGGCGGCCAGTACGGCGCCGGTCCAGCGGAAAGCGAAGACAATGCCGAAATAGTGGTCGAGAAAGGCGCCGATCAGCCCCTTTCGGCCGAACAGCAGCAACAGGGCATAGCCGGTGACCACCGGCGGCAGCACCAGGGGCAGATGAATCAGCCCATCCACAAGTGCCTTGCCGGGGAAATCGGCGCGGGCCAGCATCAGGGCGAGGGCAGTGGCCACCGGCAGCAACACGAGCGTTGAGACGGCGGCCACCTTGAAGGACAGGCCTATGGCAATCCAGGCGTCAGGCGATAGGTCGATCATGGGCCTCGATCGTCACAGGCGGGAGACAAAGCACGGCAGGGCCGTTGTCACTTGACCGTCTTGGCAAAGCCGGCTTCGGCCAGAATGGCCTGCGGCTTCTCGGTTTTCAACCAGGTCGCAAAGTCGGCAGCGGCCGCACTCCCGTCCTTGGTCACCACCAGCGGATAGACGATCGGCTTGTGGGTGTCGGCGGCAAAGGTCGCGATCACCTTCACGCCCGGCTCGGCCTTGGCGTCTGTGGCGTAGACGATGCCGAGCTTGGCTTCGCCGCGGGCGACCATCTGCAGGGCGACGCGGACGTTTTCCGCCGGCGCGAAATGCGGGGAGACCGCGTCATAGAGACCGAGCTTCTTCAGCGCTTCCTCGGCATAGGCACCGGCCGGCACCGACTTGGCTTCACCAACGGCGATGCGCTCGTCGCCGAGCACCTTGGGCAGGCTGTCCTTGGCCGAGAGATCGACCGCGACGTCGGCGTCCTTGCCGGCCACCAGCACCAGATCGTTGCCGGCGAGATCATAGGCCGTCTCCGGCTTCACCAGGCCCTTTTCCTCGGTGTATTTTTCCCATTTGACGTCGGCCGAGACGAAGATGTCCGCAGGAGCCCCCGCCTCGATCTGCTTGGCCAACTGGCCGGAGGCACCTGGCGTGATGGCAAATTCCACATCCTTGCCGGACGCCTTGTAGAGATCGGCGGCCTTCTGAAGCGACGGCGCGATCGAGGCGCCGGCAAAAATCTTGACCTGATCGGCGGCCGAGGCGGCCGACAGGGAGAGACCGAAGGCGACAGTGGCCAGAAGTGTTGCAAATTTCGACATGTTAGAGCTCCGCTTCACCGTTATATACCTGAGGGTATATCGGGTCGGCGAAGGTGACAAGCGCCTGACTGTTCCAGCTCAGATCAGGTCGTGCTGCTTCAGCTCTTCCTTCACGTAGGCATAGAAGATCGGCGCGGCGATCAGGCCCGGAATGCCGAAGGTCGCCTCCATCACCAGCATCACCGTCAGCATCTCCCAGGCGCGAGAGTTGATCTGGCCGCCGATGATGCGGGCATTGACGAAATATTCGAGCTTGTGAATGGCGATCAGGAAGACGAGAGCGGCAATGGCGGCCCCGGCCGAGATCCCGAGGCTGACGACGACGATCACGGTATTGGAGATGATGTTGCCGATGACCGGCAGCAGACCGACCACGAAGGTCACGGCAATCATGGTCTTGAGCAGCGGCAGGTGCACCCCGAAGAAGGGCAGCGCCACGCCGAGGAAGATGGCCGTCAACGCCGTGTTGAGCGCCGAAATGCGAATCTGCGCAAAGACCACGCGGCGGAAGGACAGCGTCAGACGCGCCATGCGCTCCTTCATCTCAACGGCGAGCGGGCCTGCCTGCTCGGTCGGCGGCTTGCGGAACAGCACGAGGCCGCCGATGATGATGCCGAACAGGATGTAGACGAGGATGCGGCCGACATCCTGGCCGAAGCGCTGCAATGCCCAGGCATTGGCCTGCAGGAACTGCGCGGCCTGATGGCGCAACTCCTCGGTATTGCCCGGAAGATACTCCGCAGCCCAGCTCGGCAGATAGCTGCGGCCGGTCTCGACGACGGCCGTCATCTTGTTGAGGAGCGCAATCAGGCCTTCGGAGTCATTGGAAAACAGCGAGGACGCCGCCACCACGGCTGCGGTGATGCCGAGCGAGATCAGCGCGACAATCACGATGAGGGCGACCGCCTTGCCCATTTCCTGCGTCCAGCCCGTGTGGTTGCGGAACCAGGGGGCCACCAGAAGCGCGGTCTCATGCACCAGCAAGCCGGCGAGCAAGCCGGCCAACAGGCCCATTTCAAGCGAAATCAACAGGCCACCGGCAACGACGACGAAGGAGGCAATTTTGACGGCGTTTTGCAACGACACATTTCCCATGGTGAACGAACCACGCTTTCCGATCTGAGCGAGCAGCTATACCCGAACAATGTGACTTCTAGAAACAAATGGCAGTACTTTTTTTATGAACCGATTCATGCCATCTATTTATATCTGAAAGGCATCGAAAAAACCGACGCGAGGTCCAGAGGAGGAACAATGTCTTCGCATACCCTATCCCATCGATTTTCCAAGGACTTCCTGTTCGGCGTCGCCACCGCCGCCTATCAGATCGAGGGCGCCCATGACGAGGACGGGCGCAAGCCGTGCATCTGGGACGCCTTTTCGCGGACGCCGGGCCGCGTCATCAACGGCGACACGGGTGCAGTTGCCTGTGATCATTATCACCGCATGCCCGAGGACGTGAAGCTGATCAAGTCGCTCTGCGCCGACGCTTACCGCTTCTCCATTGCCTGGCCGCGCGTGGTGCCCGACGGACGCGGCGCCGTGAACGAGAAGGGCCTCGCCTTCTACGATCGCCTGGTCGATGAGTTGCTCAAGAACGAGATCAAGCCCTTCGCCACGCTCTATCACTGGGACCTGCCGATCGAGCAGCATGGCCGCGGCGGCTGGTGCGCCCGCGACACCTCCTACGCCTTTGCCGACTATGCCGATGCCGTGATGAAACGTCTCGGCGACCGTCTGGCAGGCGTCATGACGCTGAACGAGCCTTGGTGCTCGTCCTTCCTGAGCTATCTCTATGGCCAACATGCGCCGGGCGAGAAAAACCTGCAGGCGACATTGGCCGCCGTGCACCACCTCAATCTGGCTCATGGCCTTGCGGTACAGGTGGTGCGCGCCCACAAGCCCGACATGCCCGTGGGCATCGTGCTGAACGCCAAGTCGATCCATCCCGGCAGCGACAAGCCCGAGGACATCGCCGCCGCCGAGCGCTACGACGCCTTCCACAATGGCGTCTTCGCCGAGCCGATCTTCGCCGGCCGCTATCCCGCCGCGGTGATGGAAGCGCTCGGGCCCGTCATGCCGAAGATCGAAGCCGACGATCTCAAGATCATTTCCCAGCCGCTCGATTTCCTCGGCATCAACTATTACTTCCCCGATCGCGTGGTCGCCGATCCGTCGGTGCCCTTCCCCGCGGCGACCCAGATCCAGCTCGAGAATGTCACGCGCACGGCCATGACCTGGGAAGTGCACGCACCGTCGCTTGCCCATCTCATCAAGGACATGGGTCGTCGCTTCAAGCTGCCGCCCATCTACATCACCGAGAATGGCTGCGCCCAATTCGATGAAATGGTCGACGGCGAGGTGAACGACCCCGAGCGCATCGACTATCTCGACGGCCATCTCACGGTGCTCGCCGACCTCATCGAAGAAGGCATCGACATCCGCGGCTATTTCGCCTGGTCGCTGATGGACAATTACGAATGGGCCTATGGCTACGCCAAGCGTTTCGGCATCGTCTATGTCGACTACGAAACCCAGAAGCGCACCATCAAGGCTTCCGGCAAGTGGTACCGCGACCTCATCGCCGGCCGCGCGCAGGCGGGCTCGAAGTAAGGCGGACGGCTTTTGCCAAAGAAAAAGGCGCGCCGGGCAAACCCGACGCGCCTCTTTTCATTTCCTGGCAGAGCCGGACAATCACTTGTCCTGGGCATCCGCACGATACTGCAGGAAGCGCTGCATCTGAGCGGCCTGCGAGCCGGACCCGGCGTCATGGGTGCCGATGAGCGGCTGGTCCATGCCGACCTTCTTGGTCACCATGTCGCCCGACGACGAGTTGGCCGACGGATCATAGTAGGTGACCGTGGCAGTGTAGCGGGCAGCATCGGCCTTGGCGGCTTCCGCCTGCGCACCGGCATTGGCGCCAGGAACCAAGGTGACGATCTCACCGGACGAAGAGTTGGCAGACGGATCCCAATAGGTCACGCCGTTGGCGAAAGCCAGGCTCGGGATGGCCAGAGCGGTCAGGGCGACGGCGGAGAGCACGAAGGTCTTCATGATTGAACTCCTTGGGTTTAGGCTTGTTCTTGGAAAGTAAAGATGGAACCCAGATCCATCTCTTTACTGAACTCTTTGCGGCGATCGACTTGTCGTCGCTGCTATGACCTTAAGATAGGAGCCAATCGATCACGGAAACAGTGGCGTTCTCGTCAACAGAGTGGGAGCCTTTTCGTGAAGATCTCACACGGCTTCGTGAGCACGGGATCGCCGACGCTTGCAAAACGGCCGCGAGCTTCCGCCCAGGAAATGCAAAAGCGCGCCGGGCGAACCCGACGCGCATCTGAGATTGGCCTGGTGCCAATGAAGCGATTACTTGTCCTGAGCGTCAGCGCGATACTGCAGGAAGCGATCCAGCTGGGCAGCCTGCGAGCCGGCGACAGCGTCATGCGTACCGACCAGAGCCTGACCGGCGCCCACCTTCACCGAGACGACGTCGCCCGAGGACGAGTTGGCGGACGGATCGTAGAAGGACACGGTGGTGGTGTAGAGACCGGCGTCAGCCTTGGCGGCTTCGGCCTGAGCAGCGGCGTTGCTGCCCGGGGCAACGGTCACGATCTCACCCGAGGACGAGTTGGCCGACGGGTCCCAATAGGTCACGCCATTGGCGAAAGCCAGGCTGGGAGCAGCAAGAGCGGTGAGAGCAACGACGGAGAGGACGATCTTGTTCATGATTTCTAAATCCTGTCTTTGTTTCAACTTTGAATCTCGGCCCGATTTCTGCGAACCGCTGATCTTTTCTTGCGAAGCATTTGGCCTCGCTTCGATGATTGGAAGATAGAGACGGATCGATCACGGAAATAGAGGGGGTGTCGTCACTTGACGGCGACTGGAAACGTGAACGCCCGGAACATAATCGTGAGCCGGCTATCACGCGATCGTGCGCAGCGCCCCCTTGAACACATAGGGCCGAAATGCTGAGGCGCACCAATGTGTTCGCGAGTCACAAAGCGCGCCGGGGAGATCCCGGCGCGCTTTTTTGAGCTCTGAAGAGCCGTGCTGGACCGCCGTTGCGGTCACTTGTCCTGAGCGTCCGCCCGATAGGCGAGGAAGCGCTGCATCTGCGACGCCTGCGAACCGGTGCCGGCATCATGGGTGGCGATCAACGGCTGATCCTCGCCCACCTTCTTGATCACGATCTGGCCGCCGCCGTGGTCGCTGGCGGAAGGATCATAGTAGGACAGGGTCGAGTTGTAGGTCTTGGCATCCGCCTTGGCGCTCGCAGCGTCGGCGGCAGCATCGCTACCCGAATGAATGGTAACGATCTCGCCATGGCTGTCGTCTGCCGAGGGATCCCAGTAGGTGACACTGTTGGCGAAGGCCAGGCTCGGAGCAACGATGGACGCCAGAGCGACGGCAGAGAGGACGATCTTCTTCATGATTTGACTCCTGATCTTCATTTCAATTTTGATCTGATTGAACCTCGCCGAACTTTTCTTTTCCTTCGGCTGAGGTTCGGTGCGAACCACTTGGCGTCGCATCGATGATCTGAAGATAGGGGCAGGTTGATCACGCAAATAGTGGGGGTGCCGTCAACAGCCGGCGATGATATCCGTGAAGATACGGAACCAAGTCGTGATGTGCATGTAACGACCTTGTGTGTTCACGCCCCTTGAAGCGCGTGCCGTTACGGCTTCGGAGCTTGCAGCGACGCGGAGGCCACGACAGGCAAGATGCTATGAAATCGAGGTTTTTCCGGTAATCCGACGAGGGTGCCCTCTCACGAGCGCCGCCCCTAGTCCCGGCCGGCGCGCCAATCGCGATAGGCGTACCAGACATAGGCGGCCTTGAGGCCGAAGCGGCGCACAAGCGGGTGGAACAGATTGGGTGGCAGCCCGAGAACCGGCTTCGGGAAGCGCAAGGGCGTTGCCACGCCTTCCGAAAGGGCCTCCGCCAGCAAGCGTCCGGCGATGGTGCCGCCCACCACGCCGCTCCCGTGCCAGCCAAAGCCGTAGGACACCGTCGGATCGTCGTCGAGACGCCCGATCGCGGGGGTCAGGCGGCCCGTCAGGCAGACGAGGCCATTCCAGAAATACTCCACATCCACGTCCGCCCAGGACGGGAAGACTTCACCGAGCCGGCGGGTCAGCCAGGCCTTCATGCGCATGTCTTCGGTGGGAGATCCGGACGTGCCGCCACGCGCGCCGAACAGGATGCGGCGGTCGGGCAGCAGGCGGTAATAGAACAGGAGATCGCGCGCATTGGTCAGCGTGCACTCCGTCTTCCAGCCCTCGGCGGCGAGTTCTTCCGGTGTCAGCGGACGGGTGACGATGATGTTGGAGAGCGCCGGAACGGTGCGATTGTCGAAGTCCTTGCGCAGGCCGTCGGGCGTGTAGCCATTGGTGCAGAGGATGACATGGCGGGCGCTCACCTCGCCACCGGGCGTGCGCAGCACATGCAGGCCGCCGCTCTTCTCCCAGCCGATGACGGGCGACTGGGCGTAGAGGGTGGCGCCATGGCGCTCCGCAGCCTCGCGCAGTCCGCCGAGATATTTCATGGGATGCAGACCGAAATGGCCAGGAAACCGCATGGCGCCGAATTGCTCGGTTCCTGCGTGGCCAACTTCCAGAAAGGCCTCGCGACTCAGGAACTCGCCCTCGAAACCAAACTGGCGCCAGGCTTCGACGGCGGCCTTGAGATCGTCGACCACCGCTGGGCTATGGGCCACTTCATAGTTGCCGTCGCCTTGCACGTCGCAGGCGATCGCCTCATCGGCGATCAGTGCCCGCACCGTATCGAGGCCACGCTGCTGCATGGCATGAAAGGCGCGCGTTTCGCCTTCCCCGTAACGGCGGATCATGTCGGCGAGCGACAGCTTGGTGGCGGGGATGGTGGCAAAGCCGCCGTTGCGGCCGGAGGCGCCCCAGCCATAGTCTCTCGCTTCCAGCACCACCGCTTCGATACCGCAGTCGCGCGCCAGATGCAGCGCGGCACTGAGCCCAGCGTAGCCACCGCCGATGATCGCCACTTCGGTCGAGCGCGCCCCTTCGAGCGGCACCGCAGCGCGAACCTTGGCGGTCGCCTGCCAATAGCTGCGCGGCTTGAGATCGGTCCGGTAGACGTCGGGGTGAAAGACGGTGGTGGTCATCGCTTCCTCTCATCACGCCGGCCGGACGATCGCTCCATCGTACCGTCAGCCGTGCCTAGCCTTGACGCCGGCAATATGCGCCTTGGCCTTCGCCACCTCGGAAGGCGGCAGAACGCCGGCGCGGATACCGACCTTGAAGGTCTCGCCGGGCCCAAGCGGCTTGTGCTCAACCGGCACGCCGTTCACCTTACCGGGCGTCGTCACGGAGTGCACGGGGAAAGCAAGGCCGAGCGCATCCTGATCGGGCGTGCGGCAGATCCAGCGCACCGAACCGCCGAGCGGGGCAAAGGAGACATAGTCGCCGCTGCCGTCGCCATGGACGGCAAGGAAATGCGCCTGCCCTGCATCGTCGGTGAGGCTGTCGAAGGTGAACACCACTTCCGGCGCGAACAGCTTGTCCGGCGACAGCACCGACGCCGGCGTCGGATCCTTGGCAAGGCGGTCGATCCACTCCACGTAACCCGGGCCCGGCTTGATATGCGGCGGGATTTCCTGGCGCACCCGGAAGGCTTCGCCGCTGTCGATGGTGGTACCGAACAGCTCGGCGTGGTCGGCCGCGCGCCAGTTCAGGTGCCCGAGATAGTGCACCTCCATGGGGGAGGCCTTGAGGTTGGTGACGGTCATGCCGACGAAGATGCGGCCACTGCCCTCATAGACCTTGGCCACCGGCACAGCGGCATAGTTGGTGGCGAAGGCGACCGTGTGATTGTAGCGGCCGGTCACGGCAATGAAGCGCCCGTCAGCATCCTCGCCCACATAGACGGCCGCCTCGCCATAGGGGGCGTTGGGCAGTTCGCCATGCTGCTCGCGCCGCTCGCCCGGCTCCGGCGCGCCGATCGCCGTGGCGCCGGCATGTTGGTAGAAGCCGCCATAGGTCTCGAAGAACTTCAGCGTCGGCCGCGGCATGTCGAACATGCTCTTCATGGTGACGTCGCGGCCGCCAAGGCGTGCGCGCCAGATGTGCTGACCCTGGAAGGGCAGGATCACCATTTCATTGTCGCCATCGCCGATGCGAACGGCATCCACACCCGTGGGATAGCGGAAGACCGAGGCGGCGAGGCGACCCGAGCGGAAAATCGTCCGTTCAACTTCGCCGAAGGCAACACTTGTGAGATCGACGACCGCCGTGGCGGCGCCATCGACATAGTCAAGGCTCATGGCTCTCTCCCTTGTCCGGTCCAGCCGAATGCCTCTGCGGCACCCCTGCCGGAGACATTCCCTGCGCAGCCAGCGCCGATTCCTCCCGCGACTGGCCGACGCAATAATTGTATGTGCTTCAACTAATCGCAGGAATTCTGCCCGCCGCCAAGCGGGTGCGTTACCTATCTCACCGGAAAATCATTCGGCTGCGAGCGCATCCGCCATGCCCGGCGCGGTTTGCCAGCCAAGGTCGGGCAGCTGGATCATGCGCTGGCCGCGCAGGTCGGACGCGCAGACCAGGAAGCCGCGCTCTTCCATATAGGCGAGCAGCCGGCGCGCCCGCGACGGGCTGCGGGTGCCATAGGCCTTGGCGATTTCGAGATCGGAGGGGCAAGGCGCCTTCTGCAGTGCCGCCTTGGCCACCAGAAGGAACACGCCGCGCATGTCCTCGGGCAGGGCCGCGGCGATCAGCGTCGCCTGCTTCCAGGCGTCCTCGTCCACCGTTTCCGTCTCGACACCGGCGCGCGCCAGGGCCAGACGCTTGCGGAAGGACGGCAGATCGAGGCTTTCGCCCTGCACGCGCTTGATGCGACAGCGCACCAGGAAGTCCTGATAGAGCATGGAGACCTGCGCGAAAGCCGCCTCCGGCTCGGCCAGCATCTCGGTGAGGATCTCCTCGATGGTCTCGTCGCGCTCCATCATGCCGAGGAGATCGGCCTGCGCCGGGTTGTCCTCGGGTTCGGGCGCCAGGGCCTGACGCGACTGGGCCAGCTGGTTGAGAATGTCGGCGGTGGAGACCTGCGACACCGGCCCGCGCGGGATTTGTTCGCCCGGTACGGACCGGAAGATCAGCTCGCGCGCTTCCTCGCCCACGGTCTCGGGCAGCGGCATCAGGGCGGGACCACCGCCACGACCGCGCGTTTCCACATTGCCGATCTTCACCGGTTCGGGACGACGGGTGATGGCCGGACCGAGGGCGACGAAGTGGCCGCGCTCAAGATTGCGGAAGGTCTCCGCCTGCCGCCGGTCCATGCCGAGCAGGTCGGAGGCGCGCGCCATGTCGATATCAAGGAACGTGCGGCCCATCAGGAAGTTGGACGCCTCGGCCGCAACATTCTTGGCCAGCTTGGCCAGACGCTGCGTGGCGATCACGCCGGCAAGGCCGCGCTTGCGGCCGCGGCACATCAGGTTGGTCATGGCGGCAAGCGAGGCGCGGCGCGATTCGCCATCGGCTTCGCCGGATGCGGCCGGCGCAAAGAGCTGCGCTTCGTCCACCACCACCAGCATGGGATACCAGTGATCCCGCTCGGCGTCGAACAGGCCGTTCAGGAAGGCGGCAGCGGCCTTCACCTGGCCGTCGATATCGAGGCCCTCCAGATTCAGGACCACCGACACCCGGTGACGGCGCACGCGGGCGGCGATCAGGGCGAGATCGCGCTCGGAGCCGACGGCATCGACCACCACGTGGCCGAAGCGATCGGCAAGCGTGACGAAATCGCCCTCCGGATCGATCACCGCCTGCTGCACCCAGGGCGCGCTCTGTTCGAGCAGACGGCGCAGAAGATGCGACTTGCCTGAACCGGAATTGCCTTGCACCAGCAGGCGGGTCGCGAGCAGTTCCTCAAGGTCGAAGCAGGCCCGCTGGCCGTTGCCCTTGCCGCCGATGTCTACGCTGATGGTCATCCTGATGGGCTATCCGTTACGCTGAACTGGTCCGCCATCGCCGACTGGCGAGATCAAGCGGCACTGTTTGCCGATTCGCCCCGGATTGTCCAAGGCCGTGCGCCGGTGATAGGAGGATGGTCCACCACAGATTTCGGGGAGAACAGCCTGCCATGGTCCGTATCGCGCTCGTCACCATATCCGATCGCGCTTCGCGGGGGGAATATCAGGATCTGAGCGGTCCTGCCATGGCCGCCTGGCTGTCGGCTGCCATCACCAGCCCTTGGGAGCCGGTCATCCGCATCATCCCCGATGGCGTCGACAGCGTGCGCGATGAGCTGATCCGCCTCTGCGACGAGGAGAAGGTCGATCTGATCCTCACCACCGGCGGCACGGGACCGGCGCCGCGCGACCTCACGCCGGAGGCCATGCGTCAGGTTATGGAAAAGGAGTTGCCCGGCTTTGGCGAGCTGATGCGCAAGATCAGCCTCCAAAAGGTGCCGACGGCCATCCTGTCGCGCCAGACGGCCGGCACGCGCGGCCGCACGCTGATCATCAACCTGCCGGGCAAGCCGTCGTCGATCAATGTCTGTCTCGACGCCGTCTTTCCGGCGGTGCCCTATTGCCTCGATCTCATCGAGGCCGGACGGATCGAGACCGACCCGTCCGTCGTCGTTGCCTTCCGCCCGGGCTGACGGGCGGCACAAGGCCGGTCAGCCCGAGCCGTGGCTCAGAGGCTGCCCGGCTTCATCATGCGCATGAGCGTCGAGTCCTTCACCACGAAATGGTGGTAAAGCGCGGCGCCGGCGTGAACCAGAATGAACACGATGAACACGGGCTTGGCCAGCTCGTGGATGTCGCCGAACTCACGGCTGACATATTCGGCCAGCAGGCCGGTCACCGGCACGGCAAACAGCAGCACGTAGAAGCCAAAATGCAGGAGCTGGGCCACCTTGACCTGCAGCGCCGGTCCCGGCACCGGCTCGGGCGCGCCGACGGACAGACGAACCAGCAAGCGAATGGCCGTCAGAAGCAGAATGGCGATGCCGACGTAGATATGCAGGTTTGCGCCCTGGTTCAGGGGATCAAGCACCGTCGGATCGGGCTGGGCGCCACTCTCCTTGAGGCCGCGCAGGTAATGGCCAAGATCGCCCATCACTTCGCCGAAGACCAGTTGGTAGAGCACCAGGACGGCGATACCCCAATGCAGCGCCAGCTGCATGGCCGTGTACCCTTGGCTTGACTTCTTCATTTGCTGTTTCTCCATTTCAAGGCTGACATGAAATGACATGCCAACCTGACTGCAACCTGACGGTTACGCCGACGCGGGCGACCGGATCAGACGCATTTGGCACATTTTGTCGCACCGCCCCCGCGCGTCGCGGCAGAGCCCGCGCCTCGTCCCGACGACTCAAACGCGAGAAAATTCTACCACGACACTGTGTCTGTGCGTTTGGCATTGTCGTCTCAATACAATGCCTGAATGATCTTTTTTGCAGTCTTTGCCGAGACAATCATCTCCGGGTACATATTTCTGCATACCTCACGCCAACAAAAGCGCCACGAACAAGACAGAACCCCAAAGCATACTTCGTTATTTACTCGCTATTTAATGGTACCGTGTATGACGACAATAAGTCTTTCCTCATCGAGATCGCGTTGAGCACCCAAGCGACCACACTAAGTACAAACCCTGATGGTACGCAGCCGCTTCGGCGGGGCTGGCTTGACGGACTGCCGTTACCGTCGGTGCTTGCCGATGGAACGGGGCTGATTGTGGAGCTGAACGGGCTCGCTGCCGAGCTCTTCGATCTCCGTCCCGGCGTCAGCGCCCATCTCGGTGCCCTGGTTCGTGCAGAAGACTATCCCCCTCTCAAGGCCTTGATGATCGTCCTCCTGATGGCCCCTGACAGGGTGGAGACGCGCGACATCGGCCTTGATGGTGCTGGCAGCGTCTCCCATTGCCGCGTCTGGCTCAAGGCAGCGCGCGACGGAAGCGGTCGAAATGCAGTCCTTCTGCAGTTCCAGGACATGTCCCACATCGCCGCCCGCGAGACCGAGCTTCTGAGGAAGCAAGCCCGCTGGAATCAGGCGCTGGCCAGTGCGCGAACCGGCATCTGGGAATATGACACCCGGCGGCAACGCCCCTATTTCAGCGACTCCTGGAAGCTGCTCCGTGGCCTTGATCCCGCGGACACAACGCCCATTTCGCTCGATGAGCTCATGGCTGCGGTGCACCCTGAGGACACCGATCGCATCACCGACCTTGTCCTGCGTCAGCGAAACGGCGAGCAGGTATGCAACGTCTACGACTATCGACTGCGGCGAACGAACGGCGAGTGGATCTGGATCGAGTGCCGCAGTACCACGGTTGAATGGGGCCAGGACGGCAAGCCGCTTCGCATCGTCGGCACCGATATCGACATCACCGAGCGCAAGCGCTCCGAGCAGACCCTCGAGCGCCTGTCACGGCGGCTGCAGGTCGCGCTGGAAGCGTCGCGCATCGGTGTTTTCGAGGCAGACTTCGATGCCGGCACCGCCGGATGGGACGCCGGCATGTTCCGCGTCTACCAGGTGGAAGAGACACAGCAGGTCCTGATCGGCGGCCTGTGGGAGAACATGCTGCATCCCGAAGACCGGGACAGGGTGTTTGCCAAGGTCAATCACCACGTCGCCAACCTGCTGCCGTTCTTCGATGAGTTCCGGGTGATCGTGGCCAGCGGCGAGGTCCGCTTCATCCGCTCGCACACCCTCCCCTTCATCGACGCCGACGGTCACCGACGCATGATCGGCGCCAACTGGGACGTCACCGACGACCGCATGTTGCGCAAGGCCCTCGAAGATGCCCATCGCCTTGCCGAGGCCCGCAACCGTGAACTGGAAATCGCCAAGGCCGAAATCGAGCGCGTGGCGCTTCTGGATCCCCTGACGAGCCTGCCCAATCGGCGCTATCTCGACAGCCAGCTTGTTCGCATGGCGCTCGATCCTGACCTGTCGTCGCAAGGGCTCGGCGTCTTGCACATCGACCTCGACCGCTTCAAGCAGATCAACGACACCTATGGTCACGATGTCGGCGACACCGTGCTGCACAAGGCGGCGGCGATCCTGCGGGAGAACACCCGCGAAGGCGACTTCGCGGCACGCATCGGCGGCGACGAGTTTGCGCTGTTTGCGCCCGGTCTCACCGATCTCGAAGACCTGGCCGAGCTTGCCACGCGCATCATCGATGCCATGCGCAAGCCGGTGCATGTTGATCACATAGAATGCCGCTACGGCGCCAGCGTCGGCATCTCTGTCGGCCACGGCAGCGGCCTCGATCCGCGCCAGTTGCTGCTCAACGCCGACATCGCGCTCTATCAGGCCAAGAACAAGGGGCGGAACCGCTTCGAATTCTTCACCGACGAATCGCGCAACCGCATGGTGCTCAACCGCCAGACTTCGGACGAGATCCTGCTTGGTCTTGACCGCGGCGAGTTCGTTCCCGTCTACCAGCCGCAGTTTTGCGGGCAGACGCTCGATATCGTCGGCGTCGAGACGCTGGCACGCTGGCAGCACCCAACCCGTGGTCTGCTGGCGCCGGACAAGTTTCTGGCCATCGCGCAGGATCTCGACATGGTCGCCGAGATCGACCGGCGGATCCTGGAACAGGCCCTCGCCGATTGCGCAGCCTGGGAGGCACGCGGCTTTATCGTCCCCAAGTGTTCGGTCAACGTCTCTTCCGAGCGCCTGCGCGATCCGAGCCTGATCAAGTCCCTGTCGACGCTGCCCATCCGCCCGGGCACGATTGCCTTCGAACTGCTCGAATCCATCTTTCTTGACGAGATCGACGAGCCGGTTGCCACCACGCTGCATCATCTCGGTGCCCTTGGCATCAACATCGAGATCGACGACTTCGGCACCGGGCATGCCTCGATCGTCAGCCTGTTGCGCCTGCGTCCGAGCCTGCTCAAGATCGACCGTCAGTTGATCGCCGCGATCACCAGCTCCACCGAACAGCGCGGTCTGGTGCAGGCCATCATCCAGATGGGCCATTCGCTGGGCATCCGCGTGCTTGCCGAGGGCGTCGAAACCGACGCGCATGTGCAGGTGCTCAAGGCGCTCGATTGCGACTTCCTTCAGGGGTACGGCCTGGCTCGCCCGATGCCCGCCAGTGCCATCGTGGACTTTGCCGCCCGCCAGTCCTGGCGTGCCCGGTCCTGATGGACCGTCACATTCTCGCGAAATCCCTCTGCTAGAGCGCCAGGAGCGGTCACGCCGCACCATGGGCAATGTCCCGGATTGCCTTTCGCCTGAAAAGATGTAAACAGCATTCATGTTTTTGAAGGAGGCGCGAATGCTGTCCCGCCGAGCACTGTTGACCAGTGCGGCCGCCTTGCCGCTCCTGTCTCTCGCCCAACCCCGCCCCTCCTTTGCCAATCCGCGCAATCCCGGCCCCGTACCCAAGCCGACGTCAGGACGAACCGTCAGGCTTGAGCTCGACGTCGCCGAGCGGCCGCAGTCCCTGCCCTGCTTTGGCGGCCGCAACCTGCCGCTCTGGACCTTTTCGCCGGACACCCCGCTCCCCATCGTGCGCATGAAGCTGGGCGACCGGCTGGACACCCATCTCGTCAACAATCTCACGCGCGCCAATGAACACGTGTCGATCCACTGGCATGGCCTGCGCATTCCGATCGATCAGGACGGCGTGCCCTATATCTCACAATATCCGGTGGCGCCGGGCAGAAGCTATGACTACAGCTTCGTGCCGCCCGATACCGGCAGCTACCTGTTCCACACCCATTGCAACACGGCCGAACAGCTCGGTCGCGGTCTCGCCGGCCTGATCATCGTCGAGGGGGATGAAACCGAGCCCTATGACCACGAGGAAGTGCTGGTCTATCGCGACTGGCACATGAGCCCGGACGGCACCGCGCCCACCTTCGAACCCTTCCTCACCGACAATGGTGCCGCCAATGCCGGCACCTTCGGCAAGCTGCGCAGCGTCAACTTCCAGGTAGAGCCCGAGATCGCCGTTCCCGCCGGCGCCGACGTCCGCATCCGCTTCTACAATGTGGATCCGACGCGCATTCTCGAGCTCGGCCTCGAGGGCGCCGAGGCGGCGATCATTGCCGTCGACGGCATGGCGGTGACGCCCTTCCCGCTGGAAACCTGGCGCATGGGATCGGCCATGCGCATCGATCTGGTGGTCCGCACGCCGGCCGATGGCGGCGTCGCCACCTTCATGGACTATCGGACTGCCGGAGGCGCCGTCCTCGCCCATCTCAAGGCGTCAGGCACGCCGAAGCGGACCCAAGCCTTCGATCCGGCCCCGCTTGCCGCCTCGCGTGTGGCGGCACCGGACCTTGGCAACGCCACCACCATCGCCTTCGAGCTTTCGTCGACCGCGCAAGGCTCGCTGCTGGCGGCGGACGCCGAGCGCTTTCCGGGCATCGACAGCCTCTGCCTCAGCCAGAAGACCTTCTGGTCGATCAACAAGACCACCTGGCCGGAGACCGGCCACGAGAAGCTGCCGCCGCCTTTGGCCGTGCTGGAGCGCGGCAAGAGCTACATCTTCGAGTTTTCCAACATCTCCAAGCAGTTCCACCCGATCCACTTCCACGGTCACAGCTTCACCTATCTCGGTTCGAACAAGAACAACCTGCCACCGCATTACACCGACACGGTGCTGACCGTTCCGCGCGAGCGCGCCCGCGTCGCCTTCGTCGCCGACAACCCCGGCGACTGGATGCTGCATTGCCATGTGATCGAGCATCAGGAGACGGGCATGATGGGATACATCCGCGTGCTCTGATCCGATGCCGTGTCGTGCGACGACACTTCGCCCGCAGACAACGAAACTATTTCTGCAAATTGTCACCACAATCAGACCGTAAGGTTGTCTCACGCCTCCGCAATCTCTGCGAGGCGCAAGCTAACTCTTTGGAAACTGTCGCAATTAACCTGATTTTCGGAGCTCCCAATATATTAGGTAGAGTTGTGTGGGGCGTACCGAAAAGGATTCAAGGACCTCCGCCGGATCTGCCGTCGCCGCAGCCGGTCGCGTTCTCGCGTTGTCGTATGCCCATCGCCAAGATGCCTTGGAAGCCGGATTACCCAGACTTTTGAACCTGTAACTGCCGTTCAGCCAACAATCGGCAGATGTCCTTCCACTCAAGGGAACCTAAATGTCGAAAAAACTGTCACGTGTATTGCTCCTCCAGGTCGCCCTGGCGACAGGCAGCTTTGCCTTTGTTGCAGCGCCTGCCCTGCCGGCGATGGCAGCTGCGGTTCAGACCTCCGCTGCCAAGCTGCTGGAGCAGCAGGCTGTTGCGGTGCTGTCGATTGCCAACACCTACGCCGCCCTGCCCAAGGACACGCGTGCAAAGTCGGCCACCTTCGCCAAGGCGCTCAGCGACACGATCGATGCCTACCAGGCTCTCGACGCTGCCGCCAAGAAGAAGGACAGCAAGGCTCTCGGCAAGGCTCTGCCCGCCGCGGCCACCGCGCTTGCCAAGCTCGGCAGCGCCCAGGACCTGTCCGGCATCGAAGACGCCAAGATCGACAAGGATCTCACGGCGCTGAACGGCCTGTTCCGTCAGTATGCCCAGGTTGTCGCCCCCAAGAAGTCCGGCGGTTCGGACAAGGCCAAGGGCGAGAACAGCAAGCGCATCCAGGCGCTGACCGCCAAGGTCACCGAGATGTCCTCCAAGCATGGCAAGGACTCGCGCTATTCGGCGTCCGACGCCCGCCTGCTCGCCCTGCTGGCCGAAGCCAACAAGGCCAATGAGGACGCCGCCGCCCTGTGGATGGTCGACCTGCTGCTGGCGGAAGTCTTCGGCTACTCGTCCGGCACCTATGAGTATGTGGTCGCCTACGATCCCACCTATGCGGCCGACTACAAGACCTACTGGACCTACGCTTCGCAGGAAACCAGCTACTTCTACACCGAGTCCTACAGCTACTACGAAGAGTATTCCTGGGAATCCTATGAGGAGACCGTCTCGGTCGAGGAATCCTACGAGCTCAGCGCGACCTCGGAAGAATATAGCGAGTATTCCTCCGAGATCGACACCGACTCCGAGATCGAAGCCTCTGTCGACGCTTCCTACGAAGAGAGCGGCCTCTCCGACGAGATCGATCAGGTCGACACCGAGGCCACCAGCGAGGAAGACAGCGCAGCCACCGATGAAGCGGTGAACAGCGAGGACGCTGGTGCCGATAGTGCCGACGCTCCCGCTGACGGCGGCGACAGCGCCGACGCCCCCGATGATGGCGGCGATAGCGCCGACGCTCCCGACGACGGTGGCGACAGTGCGGACGCCCCCGATGATGGCGGCGACAGCGCCGACGCTCCCGATGACGGTGGCGACAGCGCCGACAGCCAGGACGACGGCGGCGACGACAGCGCTGATGACGGCGGTGACGATAGCTCCGATGATGGCGCCGACGACGGTCAGTAAGATCGGCGGCTGGCCCCGGTCGTCCCCATGACGGGGCATCGAACAATATGAAACGGGCGGGATGCGATGGCGCCCCGCCCGTTTGTCATGTCCACATGGCTGATCTCGAAAGGGTCGCTCAGGAGGCGTCGGCGCCGGCCACCTGTTGACGGCGGACGAGCCAGGATTGCGTCACCGTCATTGCCAGCAGCATGGACGCCACGAAGATCAGTCCCGAGGTTCCAGCCAGCGTGATCGACACCAGCGCCGGGCCGGGGCAGAAGCCGGCGAGCCCCCAGCCGAGGCCGAACAGCGCGGCACCGGCAACAAGGCGCAGGTCGATGGCTTTGAGAACCGGCAGGTCGAAGCGGCTGGCGAGCCAGGGTTGACCGCGCCGAAAGGCCAGGCGATAGCCAACGAAGGTGAGCATCACCGCCCCGCCCATCACGAGGATCAGGCTCGGATCGAAGCTGCCGAACAGGTCGAGGAAGTTCAGCACCTTGGCCGGATCGGCCATGCCGGAGATCAGGAGACCAAGGCCGAAGATCAGGCCGGCGATGGCTTGCAGGGCGATACGCATCGTCAGACCTCAGATCACGTGACGGACAATGAAGACGGTCACGAAGGCGACCGCCATGAAGGTCAGCGTCGCAGCCAGGGATCGAGGCGACAGACGCGCCAGACCGCAGACGCCATGGCCGCTGGTGCATCCATTGCCGAGCACCGTCCCGGCACCGACCGCGAGTCCGGCCACCACGAGCGCGGGTGTCGACGCAGCGACGGTCACCGCATGCAGCGGCAGATGGAACAGCGTGAAGATCAGCGGTGCGGCCACCAGACCGGCGACAAAGGCGGCGCGTCCCTTGACCTCGCCGCGCCAGGGCGGCAACAGATGCCCGACGATTCCGGTGATGCCGGCGATGCGGCCAAGCCCCGCCATCAGGAGAACGGCCGACAATCCGATCAACAGTCCCCCGGCGAGGGAAGCGTAGGGGGTGAATTCGGTCAACTGCGGCTCCATGGCAAAAGGCGGCGAGTGTGCATTGTCGCATGGTCGGCCTGCGGCTTGAAGGCAAGCCATATTCCCCCGGCGCTCTAGGACGCAAAGTTATTTCAGATATTCATATATTAGAAGAAACTGAATCTATTTCATGCAGGAAGGCGACGTAAATCGAGGCGCCTCCATCGCGGGGCCGACCGTTGCCGCGAGCTGCGGAGCCAGCGCGCCTCGCAGCGATTCCCTGTTCCGTGACGTCGCCTTTGCCCCACCGCGAGCGTACTCACCGGAGCATTGCCCGTCACCCCCGCGCCAGCGGTCCCTTCCGGAAGGCGTCGACGAAGCCATCGATCTCCCGCGACAGGTCCGACGCCTGCCGCTTCACTTCCGTCGAGTGATGGCGCAGCGTCTCCGCTGTCGCCGTGGTGCGCGACACCATGGCCGAAACGCTGCTGATGCTGGCGGCCAGCGATCCTGCGCCTTCCGCGGCCGCTTCGGAAGCATTGGAGATCTCGCGCGTCTCAGCGGTCTGCTTCTCCACCGCCTCGGCGACGGTCAGGGTCATGCGGTTGATCTGGTCCATCATGCCGGCAATGGCGGCAATGCGCGCGGCGGTCCCGCCTGTCTTCGACTGGATGTCGGCGATGCGGCCCGAGATTTCCGCCGTGGCCTTGCCGGTCTGTTCGGCCAGGGCCTTCACTTCACCGGCCACCACCGCAAAGCCGCGTCCGGCGTCACCCGCACGCGCGGCTTCAATGGAGGCGTTGAGCGCCAGCAGATTGGTCTGCTCGGCGATGGCGCGGATGATTTCCACCACCGACCCGATGCCGATGGCCGCGTCGTTCAAGTCCTTGATCTCGCGGGCCGAGCTGTCGGCCTCCGTCTTGGAATGCTCGACCACGCCCGAGGTGGCGACCACTTCGTCACGGATCTCGCGGATCGAATGCTCAAGCCGTGCGGCC
>NZ_JAKJIC010000019.1 GCF_021864535.1 Oryzibacter oryziterrae | reverse complement strand
CCGGCGACTACAAGGGGTTCTCAAAGGGCACCACCTGGACGCAGAACGGACAGGCGATCTTCGTCAAGGGCACCAACCCGACGGTGACCAAGGCGCTGCCGACCATCCTCTACGACACCGACACCGGCCTCGTTCAGGTTGACCTCGACGGCACCGGGACCAAATTCAATCTTGTCGAGATGATCCTGCTCGACGGTGCGCCGCAACTGGCCGCCAACGACTTCGTGCTGTTCTGAGGGGAGAGGCCGTCAATAGCGCGACAGCCCAGGTCGTCCGACCTGATGTCGCCTTCGACCTCTACACGGCGAGTGGTACCGCACTCGGCGGTTATCGGGTGACCAATCTCGGCAAGACCGACGGCACCAAACCCGGCATCGACGTGATGGCGGACGGACGCTTTTCGATTTCGTGGGTGGATAACAACGGAGACCTCAAGATGACTGTGCTCGATACCGCCACGACCGGCCGAATCATCAAGGGGACAAATGGTGTCGACGACCTCACCGGTACGGCATTTAGCGACACGATCTATGGCTATGGGGGCAACGATTTTCTCTATAGCGGCACAGGCGGCAACGATACGTTCATCGGCGGGCCGGGGGCTGATTACTTTTTCATCCAGAATCCCGAAGGCAACCACACTGCCAGTTATGTGTCGGCAGCGTCGGGTGTTGACGCCAATCTGACGAAGGGGAAAGGCTTCAAAGGCGATGCGTCGGGGGATACCCTCCTGGGTATCTCCAACCTCGTCGGTTCCCCCTTCGGCGATACGCTGGTTGGCAATGGCAACAACAACAAGCTGTCCGGGCTCGGTGGCAACGATGCGCTGTCGGGCATGGCCGGCAACGATCTTCTGGAGCCTGGCACCGGCAAGGACGTTGTCGATGGTGGTGACGGTGTTGACGTCGTGTCCTACGCGGGTATCTCCAAGGGCGTGACGATCAACCTTGCCGTGACTGATGGCTCTTCCAACGCCGGCGAGGCGTTTGGCGACACCATCCTCAATGTCGAGGGCGCAACGGGCACCAGCTTTGCCGACACGCTGCTGGGCACATCCGGCGACAACAAGCTGATCGGCAATGCTGGCAACGACATCCTCAAGGGCTTCGGCGGTGCCGACGTCTTGCGGGGGGGCTTCGGCAAGGACTTGATCTATCCGGGTTCCGGTCCGGACGACATCATCATCGATCACGCCAGAACATCGTCGCGCGATACCATCTACGGCTTCTCGACCGGCTACGATCAGATTCAGCTTTCGGTAGCCGGCGACTACAAGGGGTTCTCAAAGGGCACCACCTGGACGCAGAACGGACAGGCGATCTTCGTCAAGGGCACCAACCCGACGGTGACCAAGGCGCTGCCGACCATCCTCTACGACACCGACACCGGCCTCGTCCAGGTTGACCTCGACGGCACCGGGACCAAATTCAATCTCGTCGAGATGATCCTGCTCGACGGTGCTCCGCAATTGGCCGCCAACGACTTCGTGCTGTTCTAAGAGAGAGGCAAGGACGGCCCCCCTCAATACCGCGACAGCCCCAGATCGTCAGACCTGATCTCGCCTTTCTGGCCAGAGATCAGGTCGGCGAGCAGGCGACCGGAGCCGCAGGCCATGGTCCAGCCCAGCGTGCCGTGGCCGGTGTTGATGGAGAGGTTGCGATAGGGCGTACGGCCGACGATGGGCGTGCCGTCGGGCGTCATGGGCCTCAGGCCGGACCAGTATTCGGCGGCCTTGTAGTCGCCGCCGGGGAAGAGGCCGGAGGCGACATATTCCAGCGTGGCGCGGCGGGCCGGCGGCAGGTTGGTGGTATAACCGGAGATTTCCGCCATGCCGCCGACGCGGATGCGGTCGCCAAGGCGGGTGACGGCGATCTTGTAGGTCTCGTCCAGCAGCGTCGATTGCGGGGCGAGGGCGGCATCGGTGATCGGGGCGGTCAGCGAATAGCCCTTCACCGGATAGACCGGCAGGCGCAGGCCGAGCGAGCGGGCCAGCAGCGGCGAGAAGGAGCCGAGCGCCAGCACATAGTGATCGGCGGAAATGGGGCCCTTGTCGGTCACCACACCGGTGACGCGGTCGGTCTCGTGGGTCAGCGCGGTGATCGCGGTGTCCTGCACGAAGCGGACGCCGCGTTCGACGCAGAGCGCGGCCAGCGCGTTGGTGAACTTGAAGCAGTCGCCCGTCTCGTCTTCCGGCAGGCGCAGGGCGCCGACGAAGCTTTCCGTGGACCGGGCCAGCGCCGGTTCGGCGGCGATGACGCCGGCCCGGTCGAGGATTTCGAAGGCGACGCCGTCGCGCTTCAGGATCTCGGTGTCATGGGCGGCGTGATCCACCTGAGACTGTTTGCGGAACAGTTGCACGGTGCCGAGGCTGCGGTGGTCATAGGCGATACCGGTCTCCTGGCGCAGGGCCACCAGGCTGTCGCGGCTGTAATTGGCGATGCGCAGCATGCGGCTCTTGTTGAGCTGATAGGCCTCGGCCGTGCAGTTCCACAGCATCTGCACCATCCACGACAGCATGGCCGCATCGGCCTTGGGGCGCAGGATCAGCGGCGCGTGCTTCATGAACATCCAGCGCACCGCCTTGATCGGGATGCCCGGCGCGGCCCAGGGCGTGGAATAGCCCGGCGAGATCTCGCCGGCGTTGGCGTAGCTGGTCTCAAGCGCGGGGCCGGGCTGGCGATCATAGACCGTCACCTCGTGACCACGCTGCAGGAGATACCAGGCGGTGGTGACACCGATGACGCCCGACCCGAGAACCGCGACTTTCATGACATTGATCCTGCTTCAATAATACCAAAGCGCGAGGATGCTGGCGCATCCGCGCTTTGTGGTCTCGTCAATTTCTCATATGCATCAAGTGCATGAGAAATTGACGAAGGGAATACCAAGGTCATTTTCAAGGCCCCTTGGTATAAATGGGGAAACGGGCGGCCATGGCCCGGACACTCGCCAGAACGGAGGCGAGCACGGCCTCGTCCTTGGGCGCGCGCAAGACGCGGTCGATCATCTGGCCGATGGCGACGAACTCCTCGACGCCAAAGCCGCGCGCCGTGCCGGCGTTGGCCGACAGGCGCAGGCCCGAGGGGGCCTCGGGCGGATTGGGATCGAAGGGGATCAGGTTCTTGTTGACGGCGATGCCGGCAGCCTCCAGCGCCTTGGCGGCGAGCGAGCCGTCGATGCCGCGTGCGGCGAGATCGACCAGCATCAGCCCGCTGTCGGTACCGCCGGAGACGATGCGGACGCCGCATTGCTGCAGCGTTTCGGCCAGTGCGCGGGCATTGGCGATCACGGCCGCGTTGTAGGCCTTGAACTCGGGCTTCAGCGCCTCGCCGAAACAGGCGGCCTTGCCGGCGACCGCATGCATCATCACCGAACCCTGCACGCCGGGAAAGATGCCATAGCTGATGCGGTCGGTGAGGGCCGGATCGTTCCAGAGCACGAGGCCGCCGCGGGCGCCGCGCAGCGACTTGTAGGTGGTAGACGTCACCACATGCGCATGCGGGAAGGGATGCGGATAGACCCCGGCGGCGACGAGGCCGGCGAAATGCGCCATGTCCACCATCAAGAAGGCGCCGACCTCGTCGGCAATGGCGCGGAAGCCGGAAAAATCGAGGGAGCGCGGATAGGCCGAGCCGCCGACGATGATCAGGCGGGGCCTTTCCTTGAGCGCCAGCGCCCGTACCTCGGCCATGTCGATCTGTTCGGTTTCGCGCGAGACGCCATAGGGCACGATGCGATAGTCGCGGCCCGTGAGGGTGGCGGGGTGGCCGTGGCTGATATGGCCGCCGGCGGCGGTGTTCATGGAGAGGATGCAGTCGCCGAGCTTGAGGAGCCCGAGATAGACGCCGGCATTGGCATTGGAGCCGGAATGCGGCTGCACATTGGCAAAGGCGCAGCCGAACAGTTCCGTGGCGCGCTTGACCGCCAGCGCCTCGATGGCATCTGCGAACTCGGCACCGCCGTAATAGCGGCCATAGGGCAGGCCCTCGACCGTCTTGTTGGTGAGAACCGAGCCTTGCGCTTCCAGCACGCAGCGGGAGACGAGATTTTCCGAGGCGATCAGCTCGATGCCGTCCTGCTGGCGCTTGAGCTCGCCCGCGATGGCGGCGGCAAGTTCGGGATCGGCGTCAAGCCCGGTCGAGAAATAGCCGGCGTGCAGGGTGCTCATGCGATTGAAGTCTCCGGAAAGGCGCGGGGCATTGCGCGAGCGGTCTGCCGACCGTCGCGGCATGCGCAAATTCTAGACATGGCGAACCATCAGGTCTACTTAAATGGACTTGAGTATATCATTAGCAAAAATGCAGGGTTGGTGGCATGGATCTCAGCCGGTTGCGCACGCTGCGCGAACTCTCCAAGCGCGGCACCATGGCGGCGGTGGCGGAGGCGTTGTTCATTTCGCCGTCGGCGGTGTCGCAGCAGATCGCGCTTCTGGAGGATGAGGCCGGCGTGTCGCTGATCGAGCGGCGCGGCCGTGGCGTGCGGCTGACGCCGGCGGGGCAGCGGCTGGTGGCACAGGCCGATCGCATCTTCGCCATCCTGGAGGAAGCGCGCACCGATCTTGCCGAAGCACGGGCAGAAGTGGCGGGCGAGCTGACCTTCGCGGCCTTCCCCTCGGTGGCCGCCTCGCTGGTGCCGGCGGTGATGCGCGATCTCGAGATCCGCTTTCCGGCGCTGCGCGTCACGCTGCAGGTGATGGAGCCGGATGAAGCGATCAACGCCTTGCGCGCCTGGCAGGTGGATGCGGCGATGATCGACAGCTTCACCATCGACGCAAGCGAGACGGGCGGGGCCTTCGAGACGGTGCCGGTCTGCGACGACCGTCTGTTCGCCGTGCTGCCGCCGGGGCACGTTCTGGCGGAGCGGGAGACGCTGGGACTTGAAGATCTGAAGGGGGAGAAGTGGGCGCTGGACACAGCCTCAAGCGCCTACTCCTCGGCCATCCTTGAAGCGAGCCGCCGTGCCGGTTTCCAGCCGGAGGTCAACGGCTATTGCAACGGCTTCGAGGTGGTATCGGCCATGGTGGAGGCGGGCTGCTCCATCTCGGTCATGCCGGGCCTGCTGATATCCAGCTACCGCGGCGGCTTCGTCGCCCGCCCGATCGAACCGGAGATCCGCCGCAACATCGCGGTGGCCATCCGGCGCGGCGAGCGCAGGAAGCCTGCCATCGCCGCGCTGGTGGAGAGGTTGGGGGGAGGATAGCGCCCCCCAATGCAGGCGTTACTGCAGAACGGGTGTGAAGAACTGATTGTAGACCGTATACAGTCGTTCGCGATTGTCGAAGACGCTGGTGACTTGCTTCACGGTCACGTTCAGAACGTAGCTCTTATTTCGGGTGTCATCTAGGGTAAGCTGCGTAGCCCCGCGCAAGAAGAACCTGACCTTGGCGCTCTTGTTGGCCGCCAAGTCGAAGCGAAGTGTTTGTCCGCCACTAGTGATGCATCGATCCTTGGCGTCGACAATACAGGACCAAGGGCTCGGATTGAACATGGTGTAGCTTATCGTGCTGCCCGAATCTGAATGCACAATGAAGGGGTTGGGGAACGAAACCTCGACCCGACTAGCGACAGCCGGCGCCTTGATGATGAAATCCTGATGCGTGACGCCTTCCTGCTCGATGCCGATCTTGTCGCCATTCCCTGTCTTCGTCACCGAGACGACATTCGGATTACCGGCGGTGGTGACGATATACGGGCGGTCCCAAAGATCCAGTACGAGCGTCTTCGAGTTCGTGCAGGCGGCCGCCAGCAATGCCTGGCCCGTAACGGGTGCGTTCTTGTTGGTCGACAGATAGTAGCGGAGGATGACTGCCTGGTTCGCAGCGATGTCTACAGGCTTGTTCAAGGCCGCAAGTGGGGTAAGGCGATCGGTCTTGTAGAAGCGGTAGTCGAGGGCGCCATCATACAGGGCCTTGCACCCCGTTGCCTTGCCCGAGGACGGTCCGGTGATCTTCAGATCATACTGGGCCGTCGCTCCCGCTTGGACGGGGGCAGGATCATACTGGACCAGTGAGTAGCCGAGCTCGAGAGACGAGTCACTTTCACTGCGCGAAATGAATGTGTAGGTGGCAGGACTGATCGTGTTGCCGAACGTCTTGTCTTCGAAGTGCAGCGTCGCGGAATAGATACCTGCCTTCGAGAAGGCGGTCGAAGACGTATTGAGGTCGGGCACGTGCTCGACCAAGCCGCTTGCCGTAACAGTGTGTGTTCCAAGATTGGACATCATGAGGAACGCATCTGTTTTGGGAGCATATTCCAAACTGGACTTCAGCGAGTAGGCGCTGTTGCCCTCGTTGAACAAGGTGACACTCTTGCCCATATCGCTTTCAAGGTGCGTGAGCACTTTATGTGCGGAGAACGGGTACCATCCAGGAATGGCGTAGCTGGTGGGCGCGGTGAGGTTCACGGTGATCGCGCTCGAAGCTGCCATAGCGCTGGAATAGGGATACTGCATCCCGACCTGGAAGTAATAGGTGGTGCCCTTCTCGGCATGAAACGTTGTTTTCAGCGGGGCTCCGCCCCCCGTGATAGTCGCAGACACTGACTCGGACTGTTGTTTGGGGCCGTAACCTTTTTCGGAGACAATCAGAGAAAGCCCCAAGGCTTTTCCAGTGCTCGAATGCCCGACAGACACCGTGAGAGCCTGGGTCTTCGTTGCCGTGAACTTGTACCAGGCCGTCGCAACGGCGGCGTAGGGCTCGATATCCCAGTCGCCGAGATTGGTGGTATACCCCGCAAACTTGAACGTCGCCTTGGCAGGCAGCGCGGTGCCGAGCGAAAGGGCTCCGCTCATCTCATCGTTGCTGATCGCGGAGGTCGATGCTTTCCCAAGCTCGGCAACTTCGGCCTTGGACAGGATGTGCTCCGAAAAGCGACGATCACGGGCCGCTTGTGCTGGTGACTTTGGCTCATCCGCATGGGCGACCATGGTGCCGCCTGCCAGGCCACAAAGAAGAGCGTATTTCAGAGTTCGGAACATGGGGTCACCGGATCAGTATGTTTGACGATATCGCACCAGCTGAGTGCAAGGGTAGATCGAAGGTCTGCAACCTGATGCGTATATTGCTGGAAAAATAACTGCAACATATGACAATCCTCGTACCTGGACGGCCTTTGGCCGGTTTTTTGCCCCCGCCCTGCGCCAACAAAGCCGTTCACCCCCGCTGCGCTTCATGCTATCCGGAGGCATGATCAGTCGATTTGCATATTGCCGCCTTCTGGCGTTTTTCGCCCTCGCGCCACTCGCTGCCTGTTCGGCAGTCGGTGGCGGTGATGACTTTGCCGTCTCCGCGCCGCCGGTGCGGGGGGCAGTGAGCTTTTCTGCCGCCGGGGTGCCAGGCTTGGCCGCCGGTACGCCCTATTCGGCCAAGGCCATCCAGGCGTCCATGCCCGGGTTCGAGGCGACGCCGGTGACCATGGCGACGGAGAGTTCGGAAAGCGTCTCCGCGCTGGCCCTGTTCCAGGATGGCCTGCAGGTGATGCAGGTGCTGCCGGGATCCAACGGGCAGATCGGCGCCATTCACGGCGTGTCCGAACGCCTTGCCGGCCCCAATGGCGAACGTATCGGCATGAGCTTCCGTGAGGCGCGCATGAGCCGGTCCGATTGCCGCGAAGGGCAGGGCAACTGGCTCGGCATGGCGATTTGCAAGGCGCGCAATGCGCCGAACGTCAGCTTCGTCTTCTCGGTGCCGGGCTACATCTCCTCCTCCGGCCTGCCTGACGACGCGACGCTGGCGACGGCCACACTGCAGCGCATGATCTGGGTGCCGATCGCCTCATGACGCACCACCGCCCCGCCATCGACGTCGATCGGCTCGCCGAGGGCGTGCTGGCGGGCGAACGCGCCGTGCTGGCCCGCGCCATCACCCTGATCGAAAGCCGCAAGCCCGATCACGCGGCGGCGGCGCGCGACCTGTTGCAACGCCTTCTGCCGCATACGGGACGGGCTCATCGCGTCGGGATCACCGGCGTGCCCGGCGTGGGCAAGTCCACCACCATCGACCAGCTGGGCGCCAATCTGACGGCCGCTGGGCACAAGGTGGCGGTGCTGGCGGTGGATCCCTCCTCGACGCGTACCGGCGGCTCCATCCTCGGTGACAAGACGCGCATGGCGCAGCTTGCCACCGACCGCAATGCCTATGTGCGGCCGTCGCCCTCGGCGGGCACATTGGGCGGCGTGGCCGCCAAGACGCGCGAGACCATGCTGGTCTGCGAAGCCGCTGGCTTCGACGTGATTCTGGTGGAGACCGTAGGCGTCGGCCAGTCGGAGACGGCGGTGGCCGACATGGTCGATGTGTTCCTCGTGCTGATGCTGCCCGGCGCCGGTGACGAGTTGCAGGGCATCAAGAAGGGCATCCTGGAGCTGGCCGACATCATCGCCGTCAACAAGGCGGACGGCGAGGGGGCCGTGCGTGCGCGCGCCGCCGCGGCCGAGTATCGCGCGGCGCTGCATATCCTGGCGCCGGCTTCAAAGGACTGGACGCCACCGGTGGTGACCATCTCCGGCCTCGCCAATCAGGGGCTGGATGTGCTGTGGGCCGAGGTGGAGCGGCATCGGCAGGTGATGGACGCCAATGGCAAGCTGCGCGACAAGCGCAGCGCCCAGCAGGTGCATTGGATGCACGAAATGATCAACGCCCGCTTTGCCGAACGGTTGCAGCGCGATCCCGAAGTCCGCGCGCTTCTGGAAGCCCGTCGGCAGCAGGTTGCGGCCGGGGCCATGGCACCGGGAGCGGCGGCCGACGATGTGGCGCGTCTGCTTGGGCTGTAGTCGCCGGAGACTGGCCCGGTGCTGGCTGCGGCATGCACCGGTTCGCACAAGGGGCTGAGGCACAGGCTCTTCGGGCAGCGAACAAAATCCCACAGGCACCGACGCGCCGTTTTGGCGCAAGCGGGTTGCCGATGGCTATCTTCATTGGCGCCCGATATCACTCCGCGATGGCGCGATAGTCTTCATCCATGAAGGCCGGCAGGTCGTTGGTGCCGGGGCGCTGATGTCCACGGATGACGGTCGGCGGGAAGCCGAAGCGATCCTTGAAGCGCAGCGCAAACCGCGAATGGGATTCGTACCCCACGGCCGTTGCAATCTGCGAGACGGGCATGCCGGTCGATTGCAGCATGAACACCGCCGTGGACATGCGAATGTCCGTCAGAATGTTGCGCAGGCAGTGCCCTTCCTGGGCGAGGCGCCGCCGCATGGTGGCCTCGCTGAGACCGAGGCGCTCGCAAACCACGTGGCTCGACCAATCGATGCCCGGCTCCATGAAGATCAGGCTTCGGATCTGGTTGGCCAGGCTGACGGAGCGCACCGAAGAGAACTGCAGTTCCTGACGTTCCAGCCACAGCAGCACTTCTTCCATGCGATGGCGGGCAATGTCCTCAGGATAGACAAAGGGGGCTGCGAGGGCGACGGCGGCATTGTGGAAGGCCTCTTCCATGCCGCCACTCCAGGCCTCGAACCGCACCGCGTGGCGAATGGGGGTGACTGACGGTGGATACCGACGGTGGAAGGCCTCGACGACGGACTGATCGAAGCCCATCCAGACCGCATCGAAACCGTCCTCCCCCAGTTCGTAGGACGAGTCCATGGTCACGCAGGCGTTGACCATGACGCCCTGGCCGGCAGAAATGTGAAAGACGTCGTCGCCCACTCGAATGGTCTTGCTGCCACGACGCACAATCACGATAGCCGGATTTGGCATGAACAAGCCCGAGAACTCGACAGGTGCGAACTGACGGACTTCGGCTGTGGCGCCGATACCTGTGCGGGAGTGTAGAGAGTTGTAGACGTCTTTGATCATGGGGCTGACGTGGTTCGAGTTGGCATGCAAGTCCTGCAAGCACAGACCATGCCGACCAGGCAGGACAACTCGGTCGGCACTTCATACAGACCCACCGAACGCGGATGCATCGGTGTTTCGAGTGGCTTCGAATTTCTAGCTTAGCGTGAGCGAAAGCGAAACTCGAATAGTATATCGACTGTCAATTCCAATAACAGCCGGTACGAACGCATCTCCCAAATGTCTCCCCGCAGGTATTGCCTCGTAACATGCAGTTGATGCCATCATCAGGTTTGCATTGTGCAGGCAGCACGTAGGGCGAGCGTTTATCCTACAAGGTTTCAAGTCCTTCGCCTCTCAACGTACCTCGCTTCAGCGGCTTTGATCCAAGCGCGGCGCCATCTTGGGGCGGGGACATCAGGCGGTCACTGCGGTGTAAAGATGCAGGTGAAACCGTACCGCAAAGTGCAGACCGGATATACCTGGTTGCGATGAAAACATATTCCTCAAGGTATATAAATCATATGAACACCAGTGAAGTTACAGAAAATATCGCTGCCGATCGTCACTTTTCTGTGTGTAACCTTGGTCAAAGAGACATGGGGTACCGCATGTGGTGCAGCAGAAGGCGGCCTGTGCCGCGAGGGGCCGGCACTCGCCGATGAAGCGCAGGCGCAAGCCCCGCCATGGGGGCGCCTGAGGGCGCCCGAAGGTGCGGCCACGGCGCGCGGAATTTTTCCTGGGATGGCACGTTTGGCGAGAGGGGAGTGTTGAAGCGCGCGCCGCTCTTGCAGTCCGGCAACAGCCTGCCACGCGCACCTGAATGCCCCCCGCATCAGGACGACCTGCGCGCTTTCTCAAGGAGATTTTCGAAATGTCGTTTATGCCCCACCCGAAGGCCATGCCGCTCGTCCTGCTGGCTCTTGGCTTGACCGGCGCCTCCGCCCATGCCGACACGGCAACCTATACCAGCGCCCCGGTCTCCGGTTGCCCGACCTGTGTGGCCAAGGACACCACCGGCCTCGTGGTTCAGGCGCAGGGGCAGCTCTATCCGACCGGCTGGACGGTGAAGACCAGCGCCAATGGCCTCTATGTCGCCAACCGGCAGGGCGCCACCTTCACGCTGCCGGGCAAGACCTTCGACCTGACCGGCTTCAAGCTGTTCGCCAAGTCGCTGCGCTATGGCACCAGCCCGGTCACCTATACGCTCTACGCCTTCCATCCCGGCAACCCGATCGCCGACATGGTGCAGATCACCGTGAACTCGGCCGTGGTGCGTACGCTGCCGATCTCGGACAGCCGCCTCACCAACCTCTCCTCGCTCGACGTCCGCTTTTCGTCGGACATCAACTACACCTATTTCATCGAGACCAATTTCAAGCCGCACTGACTTCGGCACCAGAGGCTGAGAAAGACGCGCGCAAAAAACATCGGCCGGGAGCGAGTCCCGGCCGACGACATTTCAGCAGCTTGTGAAGCGGTCAGTTGAACAGGTTCACCAGCGCTTCGAGATATTCCTGCTTGCCGGACACCGGCTGCGGGTTGATGGACTTCTTCTCGACATACTCGGCCAGTTCTTCAAGGCTGCGCTTGCCCTTGAGGATGGCCTTGCCTTCCTTGTCGCCCCAACCGGCGTAGCGGTCTTCCACATGCTTGGCGAGACGGCCGTCCTCGATGATGGCGGCGGCGTTGAGCAGCGCCCTGGCGGCGGCGTCCATGGAGGCGGCGTGACCGATGACCAGGTCGACCGGCTCCAGCGACTGGCGGCGGATCTTGGCGTCGAAGTTGAAGCCACCGGTGGTGAAGCCGCCGGCCTTGATGATCTCCAGCATGGCCAGCGTCAGTTCCGGCACGCTCATGGCGAACTGGTCCGTATCCCAGCCGTGACGGTCGTCGCCGCGGTTGAGGTCGACCGAGCCGAAGATGCCGAGAGCCGAGGCAAGCGCCAGCTCGTGCTCGAAGGTGTGACCGGCGAGGATGGCGTGGTTCTGCTCGATGTTGACCTGGATTTCCTTCTCGAGACCGACCGACTTCAGGAAGGAATAGACGGTGGCAACGTCGAAGTCATACTGGTGCTTGGTCGGCTCCTTGGGCTTCGGCTCGATCAGCAGCGCGCCCTTGAAACCGATCTTGTGCTTGTAGTCGACAACCATCTGCAGGAAGCGGCCGAGCTGGTCGAACTCCTGGCGCAGGTTGGTGTTGAGCAGCGTCTCGTAGCCCTCGCGACCGCCCCACAGCACATAGTTCTCGCCACCGAGTTCCTTGGTGACGTCCATGGCGTTCTTCACCTGCGCGGCGGCATAGGCGAAGACTTCCGGGTCCGGATTGGTGGCGGCGCCGGCCATGAAGCGGCGGTTGGAGAACAGGTTGGCCGTGCCCCAGAGCAGCTTGACGCCAGTCTTCTTCTGCTTCTTGTGGAAGATGTCGACGATCTCGCGGACATTCTTGTTGGACTCGGCGAGCGTGGCGCCTTCCGGAGCGATGTCGCGGTCATGGAAGGTGTAGAAGGGCACGTCGAGGATCTGGAACAGATCGAAGGCGACGTCGGCCTTCACCTTGGCCAGCTCCAGCTCGCTCTTGCCGTCGAACCAGGGGCGCAGGAAGGTGGAGCCGCCGAACGGATCGCCGCCACCCCAGGCGAAGCTGTGCCAGTAGCAGACGGCAAAGCGGAAGTGGTCTTCCATGCGCTTGCCGAGAACCACCTGATCCTTGTTGTAATAGCGGAAGGCGAGCGGGTTCTTGCTCTCCGGGCCTTCGTACTTGACGGGCTCGATGCCGTCCCAGAACGGATGCGTCATGATCTTTCCTCGTGTTGTGCCGGGCCTCAGGCGAGGGCGGCTTTAATGGCAGGATAAAGGGCGCGATACTTGGCGTAGCGATCGGCATAGGCCGCGGCGAGCGCCTTGTCCGGTTCGATGCTGCGGGCGACGGGCGGCGGCGTCAGCGTCTCGAAGGGATCGTCGCCGGTGGCGGCGATGCGGCCGAGACGGGCAGCGCCGAAGGCCCCGCCGTAGTCGCCCTCGGCGGTGATGTCGAGCGGCCGGTCAAGCACGGCCGCCATGATCTGCAGCCAGGCTTCCGAGCGGGAACCGCCGCCGACGGCGAAGGCGCGCGTGATATCGGTGCCGGCGTCATTGAGCACGCGCAGGCAGTCGCGGAAGGCGAAGGCGACGCCCTCAAGCACGGCCTGCGTCATCGCGGCGCGATCGGAGGTGTGGCTGAGGCCGACGAAGGCGCCGCGCGCGCCGGCGTCGTTATGCGGGGTCCGTTCACCCGACAGATAGGGCAGGAACAGGAGCGGCGACGGCGCGGCCGGCTTGGGATCGAGGCCCTTGGTAAGGTCGGGTGCCGGCGTATCGAGGAGGTGCGACAGCCACTGCAGGCTGTCGGTGGCCGAGAGGATCACGCCCATCTGGTGCCAGGTGTTGGGCACGGCATGGCAGAAGGCGTGCACGGCGCCGTCGGTGTTGGGCGAGAAGGAGGCGTTGGAGACGAACAGCACGCCGGACGTGCCGAGCGAGGCAAAGGCAACGCCGGGCTTGACGGCGCCCATGCCGACGGCGCTCGCGGCATTGTCGCCGCCGCCACCCGCGACCACGGGCGTCCTGGACATGCCCCAGCGGCTGACCAGGCTGTCGCGCAGCGAGCCGGAGACATCGGTGCCTTCAACGAGGCGCGGCATGTGCGAGAGATTGAGATCGGTGGCGGCCAGAAGCTCCGGCGACCACTGGCGCTTGCCCACGTCGAGCCAGAGCGTGCCGGCAGCGTCCGACATGTCGGACGCATATTCGCCGGTGAGCCAGAGGCGCACATAATCCTTGGGCAGCAGCACCTTGGCGACCTTGGCGAAGAGCTCCGGCTCGTGCTTCTTGACCCAGGCGAGCTTGGGCGCGGTGAAGCCGGGCATGGCGATATTGCCGGCGATGGCGCGCGAAGCCGTGCAGCGCGCCTCGATCTCGGCGCATTCGGCCGCCGAGCGGCCGTCGTTCCAGAGGATAGCCGGGCGGAGCGGCTTGTCAGCCGCGTCGAGCAGGGTCGCGCCGTGCATCTGGCCGGAGAGGCCGATGCCGGTGACGGCGGCGAGCTCCTTGGGATGGCTCGCCTTCAGCTTGTCGATGGCGCCTTGCGTCGCCGCGATCCAGCTGTCGCCGTCCTGTTCGGACCAGCCGGGATGGGGACGGGTGACCTCAAGCAACACGGTGGCCGAGGCGAGGATGGCCTCACCATCGCCAACCAGAACCGCCTTGACCGAGGACGTACCGATGTCCAGGCCGAGATAAATGCTCATGAACTCCTCCCGAGCGGTTGCAGGTTCAGCTGCTCCGCTTGCTGATTTTCGGTCTCACCAGAGATTGTCGCGCAGGAAAATGTCGATGCGAATGCGTTCCTGGTCGTCGAGGATCGACCATTCCGAGGTCAGCGCCTGCATGACGCGCGCCGCCGAACGGGCCTCGTGGCCGGCATCCTGATTGATGATGGCGTCGATGGTGCCGCGGATCAGCGCGGCCCGGTTCTCGTCGGTCAGTTCGTGGGCGACGCAGATGATGCTGCGCGAGCGGCCGCTGGCTTCAAGGGCGGCGATGATGCCCGAGGTGCCGGCGCCGGCGTTGTAGATGCCGGAGAGATCGGGATGCTCGCGCAGGATCTCGTCAAGCGCAGTGCGCACGCGGGCCGGATCGTCGCGCCCCTCGCGCACGGCGATGACCTGCACGTCGGGAAAGTCCTGCGCGATCACCTGTTCGAAGCCGAAGCGACGTTCGGCGTGGTCCCGCAGCGCCAGCGAGCCGGCGATCAGCGCCACCTTGCCGGTGCGCCCCGGCAGGAAGCGGCCGACGATGGAGCCGGCCGTGCGACCGGCGGCGGTGTTGTCGATGCCGATGAAGCGGTCGCGCCGCGACGACGGCACGTCCGACACCAGCGTCACCACGGCGATTCCCTCGGCCTTCAGCGCATTGATCGCTTCGCGCACCGAGGGGTGATCCAGCGCCGTGACGGCGACGCCGCCGTAATTGGCATGATGGACATCCCTCAAGGCGGCAGCGAGCACTTCGCCATCGAAGATGTCGACATGGCGGATATCGAAGGTCGCGCCCTTGAAGGGCAGCCACTCGCCGAGCTGGCGGATCGAGCTTTCCAGCGCCATGAAGAAGGGGTTTTTGCCTTTCGGCAGCAAAAACATGAACTTGCTGGAAGACGGCTGAACGCGGGCCGCCAGCGACGACGGCGCGTAACCCAACTGCCGGATGGCACTTTCCACCTTTTCGACAGTCGCCCCCCGCACGCCCTCACGCCGGTTGAGCACGCGGTCGACCGTGGCAATGCTGACGCCCGCCGCTTCCGCAACGGTTTTGAGCGTGACTTTCATTGAGGGGACCCGCCTCCGGTTCTGAGTTGTTTCACTCACTACTCTGTTCAAATCACATCGTCAACAATCGTAAAAGCCGGTATCGGAGGTCAGAGATGGCTTGCGTCGCCTCAAAGACTGGGAAATGATGGGATCACATCGACGAAGTTGCTGCGGTCCAGCCAATCCTGCGGAGCGATACGGCCGGAAGGGCGTCGGCGGTCGGTAGAAGGGGAGTGCGTGACGATGATCGGAACCTGTGGACGAGTAGGGCTCGGGTTGGTCTTGGCTGTCATGACCGGCACGAGCGCCCTTGCCGACGGCGGTGCCGTGGATGGCAACGGTGGGCCGGGCGTGATCACCGGCGGCGAGGTCAATGTCCTCATCGACGGCATGCCCGCCGCCACCGTCGGCGACCCGACATCAGCGGGTGGCGTCGTGACCGGCGGGTCGTCCAATGTCTTCATCAATGGCCGACCGGTGGTGACCGTCGGCAGCCCCACCGAATGCGGCGGCGTGGTGGTGGGCGGCGCCTCCGGCGTGTTCATCAACGGTCGTCCGGTCGCAGGAACCGGCAGCGCAACATCACCATGTCCGGGGCAATAATCCGCTGATGACACCGAGGTTGCCGGGTTAGCGTGCCCTGGAACTGTGAAAGACACTGCTTTCGTGAATTTATATGGTGAAAGTCACATTTCTATCAATACTGCATGCAAGGGGTAAGTTACGTAGGTGTACTGATGAACTTTTGTCTCAATCTATTGAAATTTCAGAATAACCTAGTCTGTAATTCCATGGGTTTGACCTTAAAGAGCGGTGGATTTATTGATTCCGATCAACGTCTGATTCACTGGTTTGGTGTAAAAAGCTAGTCATGATCGGTTCCGAACGAAGAGTCGGACCACCGCCGGAGCGCGAGGCGCAGCCGTCCAACGACGTCAATGCCGCCATCACGACGCTCACGGACAGGAGCAAAGCCATGGCATATCTCGATACTGCCCATCATGAATCCGTTCTCGCCCGCTTTGTGCGCTGGTGGCAGGAGCGGGCCGCTCAGCGGCGGGCAATGGCCGAACTGCAGTCGCTCGGCGACGTCGGCCTCACGGAACTTGCGACGGACCTGGGCCTCAGCGTCGGTCAGCTGCTGTCGGCCGTGGAGCACGACCAGCACGCCGCCGACGAACTCTACCGCATGATGACCGAACTCGGCCTCGACGCCGAGGAGATCGAGCGGGCGCAGGGCATGCTGTTCCGCGACCTGCAGATGACCTGTGCCGCCTGCGAGCACAAGGGCGCCTGCCATTATGACCTGGAGCATCACACGGCCCAGCGTCACTTCACCGACTATTGCCCGAACGCGGCAACGCTGTCGGAGCTGCGCGCGAGCTGAGGGCGCGGGCTCAGGAGTTTAGGGGGAGAGCGGCGGGCGTACGGGGTGAAAACCTCGTGCGCCCGCGGTGTTTTTGGGATGGTCAGTTGGTGACCATGATATAGCCATCGGTGCTGCCGACCCAAACATCATGCGGTTGCAACAAGTAGATGCATGCGCCGATCTGCCATGTGCCGGCTGCCATGACCTTCGTGGCCGAATAGGTCAACGTGCGGTAGCCAGAGTATACTGACGAGGTCGACTGATCAGGAGGCAGCGAATCTTTAATGTAGAGATTGGGGTTGAAAAGTATGGGCGCCGAAGACGGTTTCGATGCATCTCTGTAGCACATTGAGATCACAATACCGTTTTCGTCGTCCGTGTCCGACGACCGCAACTGGAAGGATTCGGACGCCATGACCCGCTGGTTGGCTGTGGTCTTGATAGTGGCAAGGTGCGTTGAGTTGATAAAGACAGTCTTGTTGAAATCTTGAACGCCACGGATTGTGTCGCCTCCGGTCGAGGCAAGCGAGATCGTCGAGATCACGCCGGTTGGACCCTGCGGTCCGGTCGCACCCGTGTTGCCCTTGGGGCCTTGCGGGCCTGTGGCACCGGCAAGCCCGGGCAGACCTGTTGCCCCCTTCGGTCCCTGTGGGCCGGTGGCGCCAGCCGGCCCCTGCGGGCCCATCGGGCCGATATCGCCAGTATCACCCTTCGGGCCTTGAGCACCGGTTTCACCCTGCGGCCCCGTATCTCCGGTGTCACCCTTCGGCCCCTGCGGGCCGGTATCGCCGGTGGCGCCCTTGGCGCCGGTGCTGCCCTTGGAGACGAGCTGGTCCCAGTAAGCGGTTTGCGTCGTGGGGTCCTTGCCGGTGTTGGCGCTGCCGGTCGCCTTGGCGCGCCAGGCGGACCCCTTGTAGCTGACGACGTCGTTTTCCTCATAGGTCGCGGTCGACGACCAGGCGCCCATGGCGTTGAGGCCCTGCGGTCCGCAATCGGCAACGATGGCCTGGGCGGCAATGGTTGCGGAGGTACCGACGGTCAGGTCGACCATGCAATCCTTGGGAAGGTAGAGCACCGAGAAGGCAAACTTGCGGCTCGCCGGATCGACGGTGGCCGTGAACTGTCCGTCGAGTTTGATCGAAGAACCGCTGGATGCGGTGCCCTCGACGACCAGCTTGCCTGCGGCGATCTCCGACTTTGTGACGGTGACGCCGGCCTGGGCGGTGACGGGGGCAAGTATGGCCGTAGAATAGACAAGCGCCTTGGCGAAGAAATTGGTCATAACATGAACTCCCGGATAAATATCAATTGATCGCCATGACCCAGCCGAAACCGAATGTTCCGGTCAGGTTGAGGCTGGTTGTCTGTGTAGAGCTGATGCAGGCGCCAATCGTCCAAGTACCCTTAGTTAAGTACTTGGCTGAGTCAGTTTGAGCATATACCTTGGTGTCAGATACATATACTGGAGTAGTCTGATTGAAGGCTGCCACCGGTGCGGATGGGGTGTTTGGGGCCTGATAGCAAACCGCAATTGCGACCAAGACATCTGACACGCTGTAGAGCGGGACTGTGGCGTGGGCGATAAGGGTTTTGCCTTGGGGGAGTGTGATGGAGGTGGTCTGGCCTATGAACCGCCATTTTCCGTACATGGTGTTCCAGTCCACATAGGGCAGGTCGCTCCCAAATGTGCTGCCAAGGACAACACCGTCAGCCCCAGCCGCGCCCGTATTTCCCTTCGGTCCCTGCGGTCCGGTCGCGCCCGTATTTCCCTTGGGTCCCTGCGGTCCTTGCGGCCCGGTGTCGCCGATATCACCCTTGGGGCCCTGCGGTCCGGTATCGCCGGTGGCGCCCTTGGCGCCGGTGCTGCCCTTGGAGACCAGCTGGTCCCAGTAAGCGGTTTGCGTCGAAGGATCCTTGTCGAGATTGGCGCTGCCGATCGCCTTGGCGCGCCAGGCGGACCCCTTGTAGCTGACCACGTCGTTTTCTTCGTAGGTGGTGGTCGACGACCAGGCACCAAGGGCGTTGAGGCCCTGCGGACCGCAATCGGCGACGACGGCCTGCGCGGCGACGGTGGCGGAGGAGCCGACGGTGAGGTCGACGATGCAATCCTTGGGCAGATATACCTGCGAGAAGGAGAACTTATGGGTCGCCGGATCGACGGGCGCCGTGAACTGCCCGTCGAGCTTGATGGACGTGCCGCTGGACGCAGTACCCTGAACCACCAGTTTACCGGCAGAAATTTCGGACTTGGTAACAGTAACGCCGGCAAAAGCAGTACCACTGGCGGCGAGCAGA
This sequence comes from Oryzibacter oryziterrae, assembly GCF_021864535.1. Lineage (GTDB taxonomy): Bacteria > Pseudomonadota > Alphaproteobacteria > Rhizobiales > Pleomorphomonadaceae > Pleomorphomonas > Pleomorphomonas oryziterrae. Next base: position 50,506 of record NZ_JAKJIC010000019.1, on the reverse strand, counting down.
GCGAGCCCTGCGGTCGTTGAAAGAGCGAGCTTCAAAATTTGATCCTCCAAATATACCCATCGAGAGGTTCTGGCGTGGCTATGGCCCTGAGTTACGGGCTGATCGAGAGAACAATTTGACCCAAATATGCGGCGTGCATTCAAATATTTTCAAATGAAACAAATTCGTAACAAGTGCTATCGATGCATGTTGATGTTCGGTTCCGGGCCGAACTTTCCCCTTGACGCATACATAAGTTGCCGCGATAGGTCAATATGCGTAGGTATTTTGTGGTTATTGTGGGTAAAGTGTGGCAAAATGCCAATAATTACCTGCTTTTTCAACGGATCGCCGGGCGATTTGGCTTTTGCCTCCTTGACCCGATTTGCAGCGCGGTTTTCGTGCGATGCGAAAGATGCCATTTCCAATCCAAGATCGGGTTGTGCGGTACGCCTCTGCCAAAACTTTTTTGTGGCGACCGAGATCGGCCACGACGCCGAGGAGATCGAGCGGGCGCAGGGCATGCTGTTCCGCGACAGCTGAGGGCGCGGGCTCAGGAGTTTAGGGGGAGAGCGGCGGGCGTACGGGGTGAAAACCTCGTGCGCCCGCAGTTTATTTGGCGGGGGTCAGTTGGTGATCAGCACCCAGCCGTCAACATCTACTTGGACTTGGTCCTGTGCCCCGAGGCAAAGACAGGACCCAACTCTCCAATGGCCGTCTCCATATCTCCCCTGGCTGGCGAAAGTGACCTGATCTGATCGCGGCCGACGCTCAATTGCAGATGGCGAGTACGTTGAACGAGTCATCTTGTGGGACAAGTCCGGCAGTTATGACGCGCGCGAAGTTCGGCCGGCGGCTTGTGCCGGCAACTTCGGCTTCCGGACCAATGTATATGCGCGACGAGCCGGAGAAATCGCTGATCAACGTGGCCTGCAGCGCGCAGTTATCGACATTTTGTGCGAATTTGACGGCATAGACGCCATCCTTGTTGGCGACACGGCTGGCGGAGAGTACGCCGCTGGCATGGGAAATGCTGCCATCGAACCGGACGGCTGCATACATGATGCGACCGCTGAAGCTGCCGGTCGGGCCTTGTGGGCCAGCCGGGCCGCGCGGTCCCGTCGCGCCCTGCGATCCAGTGGCACCACGCGGCCCTGTCGCGCCCGTCTCACCCCGTGGACCAGCAGGCCCCGTCAGCCCGGTTGCGCCTGTTGCCCCGCGCGGTCCTTGCTCACCAGGCGTTCCGGGGGTGCCATCAGTGCCGGGCAGTCCCTGCGGACCGATCGGCCCGGTGGCTCCGGTGTCGCCCTTCGGACCGGCAGGGCCTGTGGCACCGGTGTTGCCTTTGTCCCCCTTGGGACCGGCAGGCCCCGTGGCACCGGTGTTGCCTTTGGCGGCGAGCTTTTCCCAGAAGTCGCCGCTGGAAGTGGGCGTCTTGTTCTTGTTGACGGCGTCGGTGGCCTTGGCGCGCCAGGTGGCGCCGGCCTGGGTGACGACGTCATTTTCCACATAGGTGTTGGTGGAGGACCAGGATCCGCGAGGATTGAGCCCGCGCGGGCCGCAATTGGCCACGACGGCACGGGCGGCCGTGTTCGCGGTGTTGCCAAGCGTCAGCTTCACGATGCAGCTCACGGGCAGATAGATTTCGGAAAAGCGGAACTTGTGGGTCGATCCGTCGATATTGGCGGTGAACCTGCCGTCGAGCTTGATGGTGGTTCCCGACGAGCTGGTGCCCTCGACCACCAGTTTGCCCGCGGCGATCTCGGACTTGGTGATGGTGACGCCGGCAAAGGCCGGAGCGGCGGAAAGCAACGCCAGGCCGGCGAGGAGAGGTGACCGGAAAATGCGGGAAAAGGGCATGGGAATGATCCTGCTTGCTGGGCCAAAACTATGAAACGAAACTAGACGGAGATCGCCCATCCTGCTGTTCCCGGGGAAACAGCAACCGCAGGCCCGCCGCGAAACGTTGCGGCGGGCCTGCGGCACGTCAATTGTTTTCACGGGTTCGTGATTGGTGCAACAAATTTAAGGGAAAATACATAATTGGGCCGGCGCCCGTCTCGGGCTCATTCCGCAATCCGGTCGAACAGTGCCCGCAGCTTCAGCCCGCGAGCCGGATTGACCTGTTCGAACCAGGCGATGCGGCCGTTGAGGTGGTCGCGAAAATGCGGCAATCCCTCGCGGTTCTGGCTGGCAAGGCCGTGGCGGCAGGCGTTGGTGAGGATGGCCTTGAGGAGGTCGTAGCTTGGACGCGGCAGGTTCAGGTGCGCGTTGACGGTAACGCCGAGCACCTGCTGTCGGCCGCTCGACGGCATGATGCGCGTCTTGTCGGGGTGGAGGGCGTAGCCCTCGGCGGCGGCGATCTCGGAGACCAGGCGGAGGAAGCGCTGCGACTGGCGCAACTGCGGCCCGCTGCCGGAGAAGACGAGGTCGTCGGCATAGCGGCTGTAACTGGCGTCGAGCCGGGAGGCGAGGCTGGACAGGCGCACGTCCAGACCATAGGCGGCGAGATTGGCGAGTGCCGGCGAGGTGGGCGCGCCCTGCGGCAGATGCCGCACGCGCAGCCGGCGGCGTGTCTCCGGCGGCAGCAGCAGGCCATCGAGCGCCGGCGAGGGCGTACGCGTCGTCACGAGACCGGTGAGAAGATGAGCAACGGCGTCGGGATAGCCGAGGTGCCGGAACAGGCGCCAGACGCGGCCGATCGGCGTGGAGGGAAAGAAATCCGCAAGATCGACGGCCACAACGAGGCCTTCGCCCGCATGCGGGTTGACGGCGGTGAGGACGCTGCGGCCGGCGATGAACCCATGTGCCGCCGGATGCGCCGGCACATGGGCGAGGATGCCGGCCAGGATCTGCCGCTGGATGGCTTTCAGTCGCGTCTTCGGCGCTTCGATGAGGCGCAGCCGGCCGCTCGCCTTGGCGACGGCGCGGAGCGAATAATGCTGGAGCGGTGGCTGGGTCTCGCCCCGTTGCGGCAGAGTGGCGGCGAACCAGTCGAGCTCGGTCGGCGTCAGGCCGAGCCAGGCGGCAAGCTCGCCGCTGGTGGCAAGGCAGGGCAGGGGAAGACCGGCAAATCGCGATGCTGGCCGGAACAGCGGCGGCGTGAGAGGCGGCGCCAGGACAAGGCGGCGGCGCTGGACCGTTTGCAGGATGCGGACGAAGGAGGGAGCGTCTTCGATGATCTGGCCGAGGCGACGCTCCGGCCCACAGGCGACAGACGCATCGGCGGCCAGCAGACGCGCAAGAGAGGCAACCGAGCCGGGAGCGGCACCTTGCAGCACGTGAGTGAACGTGTCGACGAGCGCCGTCTCCGTCCAGGCCGCCGTCGTCGACAGGGCGTGGACCAGTGCCGAGGCCAGCGCCGTGCGGCCAATGGGCGGGGTGCGCTCCTCTTGCATCAACTCCCCCAGACAGGCGTCGGACCGATCAACCCTACATGTCCTGCATGAGCGGTCCTGGGCAGAGCCCAGTGCTGTTCATGCGGCGGAAGTGTCCAGGTAACAAGGCTGCCGCGGGGTAACCCCGCAGCTCTCCCCCATCGCACGCGATGACGGGAGTATCTTGACCGGTCCGACGTTGGGTTGAAAGTAAGGCGAGGGTGGGGAAGGTGTCAAATCAGCTATGTGGCCAGCCGAAGGGCCTATCCCGTCGGCAAGCTGTGAGGGCCGCACAAACCGGATGGCCGGATCAATTGAACACCATGGCATAGCCGATCGAATAGTCGTTGTTGCCAAGCGTGGCGGCGTTGGGATTGGAGATGCAGAGCCCGACCCTGTAGTCGCCCGCAGAGTCGACGCTCATCATGTCGCTTGCCGAGACGATGGACCGCACGGATGTAACGGGTGTCGCCAAAAACGAACTCGGATTGAATGGAGTGACTCCGCCGCTGCCGACAGGGGTTTGGTAGCACACATTCACGTTTATTTCCTGGGAAGCATTGGCTGTGCTGAGGCCGACCACAGCACTTGCCTGCACAGCAATCTTTTGCCCGACAGCGGCAGAGACGGTGGTCGTCCCTCCTGCAAATTTAAAACCGTAGGTGTTTCCCGGAATTGCCACTACAGCGCCGCCAAGCCGACTGACCGTCACAATGCCGGTCGCGCCGGCGGGACCGGCCGGGCCTGTTGTACCTGTCGCTCCGGCGGGACCGGCTGGGCCCGTCGTACCTGTCGCGCCGGTGGGACCGGCAGGCCCTTGCGGACCGGTCGCGCCCGTTGGGCCGGTGGGACCAGCCGGCCCTTGCGGGCCTGTCGCGCCTGTCGCACCCGTATCACCCTTCAGGCCTTGCGGGCCCGTAGCCCCCGTGTCGCCCGTCGCGCCCTTGGCGACAAGGATCTCCCAGAAGGCGGTCTGGGTTGCCGGGTCCCTGTCGAGGTTGGCGCCGGCGTTGGCGAGCGCCCGATAGGCAGAGCCTGCGCTGGTGACCACGTCGTTCTCAACATAAGTCGTGGCCGGCGACCAGGCGCCGCGCGCAGTGAGACCTTGCGGACCCGTCGGACCTTGCGGGCCGGCGGCCCCTGTATCGCCCTTGGGGCCGGCGGGGCCGATCGCACCGTCGGCACCGGCGGGACCAGTCGGACCTGCCGGACCCTGCGGCCCCGTCGCGCCCGTGTTGCCCCTGGGGCCGGTCGCTCCGGTATCGCCCTTGGCGGCGAGCTGTTCCCAGAAGGCGGTCTGGCTGGATGGGTTCTTGTTGAGATTGGGACTGCTGTTGGGCTTGGCGCGCCAGGTGGAGCCGCCGAAGGTGACGACATCGTCTGCGCTATAGGTCACCGCCGACGACCAGGCACCGCGTGCGTCGAGACCCTTGGGGCCGCAATCGGCCACCACGGCTTCAGACACGACGGTCTTGGAAGAGCCGAGCGTCAGCGAGACCATGCAATCCTTGGGAAGGTAGACGGCCGAAAAGGCAAACTTGCGCGTGGAAGCGTTGATGGCGGTCGTGACCTTGCCATCCAGCGTGATGGAGCTGCCGGTCGAAGACGTGCCCTCGACGACGAGCTTGCCGGCGCTGATGGCCGATTTGGTGATGGTGACGCCGGCCTGGGCCAGCGGGGCAATCAAGAGGGCTGAGGAAAACACGCCCGCGGCGAAAATGAATGATGTGCGCATGAAACACCCGGAAGGCTGCACGGACCCGAGGGATCGTGAGTCAGGAAATCGATGCCTTGCAGATAGCGGTGATCACGCCGTTTGGTGGGACAAACTTTGGTGGGAGTAGCCGTGAAGGCTTGGCGGAAGTTGCGACGGGCTTCCCGCGAAGCTTGGGGAGTTGACTGTCCAAGCTGTTGAAATCAGACGGAAATATGGGTGCCTGGGCGGATGGAGGCACGCCTGGAGTGAGATCGGGCCCCGCCCGGAGGTGGGGCCGCGGCGTCCGATAAGGGTAAATTTTGACGCCTCGCGTGGGGACGAACGGTGCGGTGAACGCCCGACCGCAGGACCAAAAGGCGCGGGCGGCGCCGGTCAGGTGGACACGGGAAAGGGCCGTCGCGCTGCGTGGTGCCACGCGACGGCCCGTGTCGACCTCAGCCCGCCAGCGCGGTGAGGATGCGAGCCCAGGAGCGCATGCCCTTGTGGAAGGACTGAAGCTCATACTTTTCGTTGGGGCTGTGGATGCGGTCGTCGGGCAGGCCGAAGCCGATCATCAAGGCGTCCATGCCGAGGATGTGGCGGAAATAGCCGGCGATCGGGATCGAGCCGCCCGAGCCGGTGATGGCAGCGGGCTTGCCCCATTCTTCCGTGAGCGCGGCGCGGGCGGCGGCGAGTTCGCGGCTGTCGAAGGGAAGCTGCACGGCCGGGCTGCCGCCATGCTCGTGGAAGGTGACGGAGGCCGACGGCGGCAGAGAGTCCTTGACATATTTGCGCAGGGCGGCGCGCAGCTTCACCGGGTCCTGCTTGCCGACGAGGCGGAAGGACACCTTTGCGGTGGCTTTCGCCGGCAGCACGGTCTTGAAGCCGTCGCCGGCATAACCGCCGACGATGCCGTTGACCTCGCAGGTGGGGCGCGCCCAGATCTTTTCGAGCACGGTGCGATCCACCTCGCCCGCCGGGGCGGTGAGGCCGACGTCCTTCAGGAAGGCGGCGCCGTCAAAGCCGAGATTGTCCCAGTTGGCGCGCAGATCGGCGGGAATGTCGATGACGCCGTCATAGAAGCCGGGCAGGGTGACCTTGCCGGTCTCGTCATGCAGGCCGGCGAGGATCTTCGTCAGCACATGGATCGGGTTGAGGGCGGCACCGCCGAACATGCCCGAATGCAGGTCGCGATCGGCGCAGGAGATGGTGAACTCCTCACCGACAAGACCGCGCAGCATGCAGGCGATGGCCGGCGTGTCGCGGTTCCACATGTCGGTGTCGCAGATCATGGCGACCTGCTTGGACAGCTCCGCCTTGTTGGCCTCGAGGAAGGGCACCAGCGAGGGCGAACCGGACTCTTCTTCGCCTTCGGCCAGGATGGTCACGTTGAGCGGCAGGGCGCCGGTGACGGCGACATAGGCGCGGCAGGCCTCGACGAAGGTCATCATCTGGCCCTTGTCGTCCTCGGCGCCACGGGCGAGAATCCGCTTGGTTCCGTTCGGCATGGTGGCGATGGACGGCTCGAAGGGCGGGGTGTCCCACAGTTCCAGCGGGTCGACCGGCTGCACGTCATAATGGCCGTAGAACAGCACATGCGGCTTGTCCGGACCGGCCTTGGTGTAATGGCCGACCACCATGGGATGGCCCGGCGTCGGCCGGACGGTGGTGTCGAAACCGATGCCGGTGAGCTCGGCGGCCAGCCAGTCGGCGGCGCGGGCGCAATCGGCCTTGTAGGCCGGATCGGCGGAAATCGAGGGAATGCGCAACAGATCGAACAGGCGATCGAGGCTCGACTGCAGATCGGCGTCGATGCGGGTGAGAACGGCGGAAAGGGACATGGGAACTCCGGACGGCACTCTCGTATCAAAATACAATCGCCGCGAGACGCTGAGACGACTCGCGGCGGGCGCTTGGGTGACGAGGTTAGCGCGGAAGGGCGGGGGAGGCCACCCTCACTTGGTGGCTGTCACCTCGGTGCGTTCGCCGGCCTTCACCGTGAAGGGGAACTCCTTGCGCTCCTCGCTGTCGGAGGAGAGCCAGGCGCGCAGGACATAGTCGCCGGCCGGCAGGGTGAAGTTGTAGTCGGCGTCATAGGAGGTGTTGAACTCCTTCTGCTTGCCGTCGATCGACTTGGCGGCACCGACGATGTCGGTGCGGTAGAGACCGTCGGCCTTGATGCCAACGACGCCCGCATTCAGGATCACCGTGGCCTCGGTGCGCTCGCCGGCCTTCACGGAGACGGGTACCTCGGCGGTGGCGGCGCCGAGACGGGCGAACAGCACATAATCACCGGCGCCAAGGTCGAACTTCTCGCCGTCGCCGTAGCCGTTGGAAACGGAGTTGCGCGTGCCGTCGATGTTGGCCTTGGGCTCGTCAACCTCGAAGAAGATCTCGCCGCCCTCGACGGCGGGACCGCCGGGCGCGTAGAGCGCCTTGGCAACGACGACGCCTGCACCGACCACGACGGTCTTCTCCACCGTCTCGCCGGCCTTGATGTCGAAGTGACTGGAGACGGTGGCGTCGCCGATCTTCACCGCAAAGGTGACGCTGCCGGCCGGCACGAAGAACTTCGACGGGCCATAGCTGGTTTCGTCGCCGAGGCCGGTGGTCAGCGTGATCGAGGCGTCGGGCTCGCTCTTGCCGCCCTCGGTGCGGGTGGCGTCCATCTTGACGATGCCGGCGTTGAGCACGAAGTCCTGCTTGAGATCCTCGCCCGCCTTGAGCGTGACGGGGATATCGATCTTCACCTTGCCGAGGCGGGCGCTGACCACATAATCGCCGGGCTCCTTGACCTCGGGCTTGAAGACGCCACCGTAGGTGGACTCGACCGTCGCGCCGACAGATCCGTCGGCCTGATCGGGCTTGCGGATCTCCCAAAAGAGATCGTCGGCAGTGAAGGGCTGGCCGCCTTCGGCGAGCGTGGCGGTGCCTTCGAACAGGTGGTCGACCGCCACTTCCTGCGGCGCCGGCGCTGGTGCGGGCGCCGGCTCGGCGGCGGCCTTCACGGTTTCCTTGAGCGCTTCGCCAAGCGTCCTGGCATCGTCGGCGGAGAAATACTTGCCACCGGTGCGGTCGGCGAGGCAGGCAATCTTCTTGCCCTCGTCCTTGGTCAGGCCGAAGCCGACCACATGGGCGGTGAAGTCGACGCCGGACTTTTCAAGCTCGTCGGCCAAGGCGCAAGGGTCGGCGTCACAGGTCTCGAGGCCGTCGGTGACCAGGATGACGGTGGCCTTCTGCTCGGAATACTTCAGCGCTTCGGCAGCCTGGCGGACCGAGGCGGTGATCGGCGTCATGCCCTTGGGGCGGATGCCGGCGACGGCCTTGTTGATGGCGTCCGCATTGCCAGTACCGGGCGGTACCATCAGCTGGATATCCTGGCAGCTGCCTTTTTCACGGTGACCGTAGACCATCAGACCGAGGTCGAGATCGGCGGGCAGTCCGGAGAGTACGGACTTCAGCGTGTCGCGGGCGATCTCGATCTTCGCCTTGCCGCCGATCTGCCCCCACATGGAGCCCGACGCATCGAAGACGACGATCGCCTGATCATTGGCGAGAACGGGGGCGGACGAAAGAAGCAAGGCCGCAAGGGCAGTGCGGAAACTGGCGGTCATGAACGTGGCTCCGAAAATGAGTAGCAATAATCTATCTACGGTCTGGTTGAGCCGACTTGGGCAACCCCGACAAAATGACTTCCAGGCATGAGGGGAGATCGACCGTGTCCCCTTGCGGATCAGGAATAATGCTGACAATATCCCCCAGTCTTGCGTGAGACAAGATCGGCGGCGGTTTGATTATCGATTTCATGTTGCATTGTTTCGCTGCGCCAGAAGTTGCATTTCTGCAAGACGTATAGCCCTGCCGATGAGCAGGTCTTTGATTTTACAATGAGGTTTTCAAATGTTGAAGTATTCCGCCCTTCTGGGGACTTTCGCCCTTGCACTTGCAGCTGGCGCATCGATGCCGGCGAGCGCTGCCACCAAGATCATCTCGCTGTCCGGCCCGAGCTTCGTGCGCCATTGCCCCTGCACCAGCTCGACGGTGGAAAATGTCGAGAATGGCATGCTGGTGCCGACTGATGAGCAGACCTTCTATGCCAACGTGGATTTCCCCGTGGACGGCGAGAAGATCTGTTCCGTCAGCATGTATTATGAGGATCTCAACGCCAACGACAGCTTGAAGGTCACGCTGAAGCGCAAGGCGATCGTCAGCACCTCGGCGGAGACCGCGCCGTCCGTTCTGGCGACCCTCACCAGCCAGTCGGGCGTCACCACCAACATGCGCAAGGTGACGACCACGGCGATCAGCAAGCCGCTGATCGACGAAGCCAAGGGCTTCTATTACGTCGAAGCCAAGGCCATCACGACCAACCTCAATCTCGTTGGTGTTCAGATCACCACCGGTCCCACCTGCAAGTAAGCGCAACCGACGCCACCCTTGTTTCGGGCAAGGCGCGTCGGCGGACGCCCGGCCTGATGACTACGGAGCGATTTCTTGTCGATCAGGTGATTGCACCTGACCGGAAAGCGCTCCGGGCCGGCTATTGATCATGGAGTATCAGGAATGCGTGGTTTCAGGATGTTGCTGTCGGCGGCAGGCGCGCTTGCCGGTGCCCTCTTGGCGGGACAGGCGCTGGCGGGAGTCCCTTCCGGCGTGCACCACCAGACGCTTTGGGTGCCCGACTATGTCGGCAAGAAGATCTATCGCTATTACATCGACCAGACCGTCAACCCTGTGAAGATGACCAGCACCGTCATCAATCTGGCGAGCAAGAACTGCAATCCCAACAGCGTCGCCGTCTCTTCCGGCAAGCTCTATGTGGCTTGCAACAGCGGCTTCGGTGGCGCCGACAAGGTGCTGGTCTACAAGACGTCCAACCGCGCCTATGTGAAGACGATTGCAGGTCTCGCCAGTGACGGTCACGCTTATTTCGCCGGAAGCGGCCTCGTGGGGATCGCCTTCGACAAGCACAAGAACATGTGGCTGAGCGGCTATGCCGCCAACTCGCTCTACCGCATTCCCGCGGCCGAGGTGACGGCAGCCAGCTACAAGGTCGACCGGGTGGTGGTGAACTCGCCCGATCAGCCGGCTGGTCTCACTGTGGCGTCCGACGGCGGCTTCTGGGTCGTCGGCCAGTATTCCGGCGGCATTCTGCTGAAGTTCGACGATGCCACGCTGAATGTGGCCGGCACCTTCGACTACAAGAATCCGCTCAATCCGAACCCCAGCTATTGCCTCTCCAACAACATCGACGGCTGCAACCCGGTCGACGGGCTGTTCAATGCGCCGGAAGGCGTGGCAAGCTTCGGCGGCGCCATCTGGGTTTCCAACAACGGCGGCAACAAGCCGGCCAAGACCCTGGTCCGTGCCGTTCCGGGGGCTGGCGGCAGCTTCACCACCGGCACCTATGGCGGCGCTTTCGGCAAGCCCTTCGCTTGCCCGGGCGGTCTGTTTACCGCCAGCAAGACCGGCGCGACGCCGCAGCTCTGGGTCAATGACGAGGGATATGGTGTCAAGGGCACCGACTGCGGCGCGTCGGAGCCGTTCCAGCTGTCCGGGGTCGGCCGCGTGCTGGCCTTCAAGAGCGCCGATCTGATGAACAGCAAGGCCGCGCCCAAGCCGGAGACCTTCCCCGGCTGGGACAAGTTGCGGACCGGCAGTCCGGGCTTTGGTGGCATCGCTGTCGAACTCGACTGACGGACTGCCAGCCTGAAGACAACAAACCGGCGGTTCCTGGAAGGGAGCCGCCGGTTTTGCCTTTCAGGCCCAAACGTCCGCTGTCAGTGCCCGAGCTGGGCCGACAGCTTGTCCAGCAGGGCGCTGGCGGCCTCCGCGATGACGGTGCCGGGCGGGAAGATGGCGGCGGCGCCGGCGGCGGTCAGCGCGTCATAGTCCTGCGGCGGCACCACGCCGCCCACCACGATCATGATGTCGGGGCGGCCCTCGGCGGCCAGCGCCGCCTTCAGCGCCGGCACCAGCGTCAGGTGACCGGCGGCGAGCGAGGAGACGCCGACCACGTGCACGTCATTCTCGACGGCCTGGCGGGCGGCTTCCTCCGGCGTGGCGAACAGCGGCCCGATGTCCACGTCGAAGCCGAGATCGGCGAAGGCCGAGGCGATCACCTTCTGGCCGCGGTCGTGACCGTCCTGGCCCATCTTGGCGACGAGAATGCGCGGCCGGCGGCCGTCGGCTTCCTCGAAGGCGGCGACCTTGGTGGCGATGGTGTTGAGGGCATCGGACATGGCGGCAACCTCGCGCTTGTAGACCCCGGAGATAGCACGGATTTCCGCCTTGTGCCGGCCGAAGACCTTTTCCATGGCGAGCGAGATTTCGCCGACGGTGGCCTTTGCGCGGGCGGCGTCGATGGAGAGGGCGAGGAGATTGCCCGAGCCTTCCGAGGCGGCGCGGGTCAGCGCGTCAAGTGCGGCCTCGACCGCCTTGGGATCGCGCTCGGCGCGCAGCGCGGTGAGCTTGGCGATCTGGGCGGCACGCACGGCGGAATTGTCCACCTGCCGCACGTCGATCGGCTTCTCGCCCTCGACGCGATACTTGTTGACGCCGATCACGGCCTGGGCACCGCTGTCGATGCGGGCCTGCGTGCGGGCGGCGGCTTCCTCGATGCGCAGCTTGGGGATGCCCGCCTCGATGGCCTTGGCCATGCCGCCGAGCGCCTCGACCTCCTTGATATGCTCGAGCGCGCGGCTGGCGAGATCATAGGTGAGCTTCTCCACATAGAAGGAGCCGCCCCAGGGATCGATGATCTTGGTGGTGGCGCTTTCCTCCTGCAGCACGATCTGGGTGTTGCGGGCGATGCGGGCGGAGAAGTCGGTGGGCAGTGCCAGCGCCTCGTCGAGCGCGTTGGTGTGCAGCGACTGGGTGTGGCCCTGCGTCGCCGCCATGGCCTCGATCATGGTGCGGACCACGTTGTTGAACGGGTCCTGCGCGGTGAGCGACCAGCCGGAGGTCTGGCTGTGGGTGCGCAGCGACAGCGAGCGGCTGTCCTTGGGATCGAACTCGCGCTTCATCAGGATCGCCCAGAGCAGGCGCGCGGCGCGCAGCTTGGCGATCTCCATGAAATAGTTCATGCCGATCGCCCAGAAGAAGGAGAGGCGCGGCGCGAAGCGATCGACCGGCATGCCGGCCTTGATGCCGGCGCGCACATATTCGATGCCGTCGGCGATGGTATAGGCGAGTTCGAGATCGGCCGTCGCCCCGGCTTCCTGCATGTGATAGCCGGAAATCGAGATGGAGTTGAACTTCGGCATATGTGCCGAGGTGTGCGAGAAGATGTCGGAGATGATCCGCATCGACGGCGCCGGCGGGTAGATATAGGTGTTGCGGACCATGAACTCCTTGAGGATGTCGTTCTGGATGGTCCCGGAGAGCTTGTCCTGCGGCACGCCCTGTTCTTCGGCGGCAACCACGAACAGCGACAGGATCGGCAGCACCGCGCCGTTCATCGTCATGGAAACGCTCATCTGATCCAGCGGGATGCCGGAAAACAGCGTGCGCATGTCGTAGATGGAGTCGATGGCGACACCCGCCATGCCGACGTCGCCGGCGACACGCGGATGGTCGGAGTCATAGCCGCGGTGGGTGGCCAGATCGAAGGCGACCGACAGGCCCTTCTGGCCTTGTTCGAGATTGCGGCGATAGAAGGCGTTGGAGTCTTCCGCCGTGGAGAAGCCGGCATATTGCCGGATCGTCCAGGGCTGCTGCACATACATGGTGGGATAGGGGCCGCGCACGAAGGGCGCCAAGCCCGGCCAGGTCTCGGTGTGGCGCAGTCCGGCGGTGTCGGCGGCGGTGTAGACCGGCTGGACGTCGATGCCTTCCGGCGTGGTCCAGGCGGAGGCGGCGCCGGCGTCGGTGGGAAGGTCGACGCGGCGATAGGCGATGTCGGCGAAGGAGGGGCGGGTAACCATCGGATCAGTCTCCTTCAGCGCGCGGTGATGACGGCTTGCAGGTCGCCGAGCAGGGCGACCATATCAAGACCGTCGTGGATGAAGCGATCGGCGCCGGCTTCTCGCAAGGCAGCCTCGAGCTCGCCGCCCTTGCCGGCAATCGCCACATGGCGCACCCCGGCCGCCTTGAGGGCGGTGGCGACGGCGGTGGCAAGATCGGCATAGATGGCGTCGCTCGAACAGAGGCAGACGACCGAAGCCCCGGAGGCGCGGAAGGCGGCGACGGCGGCCTCGGCCGACGCGACGACACCATCGGGTTGGCGCACTTCAATGCCGCCGGCTTCCAAGAGGTTCTTGGTCCAGTTGTTGCGGGCGATGAAGGCGGCGACCGGTCCGAGGTTGGCGAGGAACACGGTGGGCCGGCTGCCGGTTGACGCGAGCGCGGCGTCCGAACGATCGCGCAGCGCTTCCCACGGCTCGGCAAGACGGGTGAGGTTCGGCCCGGGCGCGGCGAGGTCCGGTTCACCCGACAGCGCCGGCACGGCTTCATCGAGCAGCGGCCAGGTGCTGGTGCCGGTGATCGGCAGGCGGCGCGCGGCGATGAGCTTGCGCTCCTTGGCGTCCGCCTCGGCAATGCGGGCCTGAATGCGGCCGTCGGCCAGGCTGCGGATGAGGCCACCCTCGCGCTCGATCAGCTGGACTTCGGCCCAGGCCGCTTCGGCGAAGCGGTCGGTCAGCGTTTCGAGGCCACCTGAGCCTGCCGCGGCGTCGCCGACCACATGCAGGTTGGACTCCTCGAGCAGGACCGACTGGATGTTGCGCGACAGGCGGCGTGCATCATCATCGGCCGTGCCGAGCAGGGCGGTATGGGGGACCGTGGTGATCGTGTTGGCGCCGCCCAGTGCAGCGGCAGCGGTCGAAATGGTAGAGCGGAGAATGTTGACCCAAGGGTCGCGGCGGGTCATCGAACGCCAGGCGGGTTCGGCATGCACAAACGCGGGGCTCTGCGGCAACGACCAGCTTTCAAGCACAAGGGCCCAGAGTTGCCGGAATGCGCGGAATTTCGCGATGGTAGCAAACTGATTTGGGTCTGCGACCAGTCGAAACTCAAGTCTCGATGCGGCCGCCCGACGCGAATCAGCGTCCGGCGCCATGTCGAGGATGGCCACGGCGGTGCTGATCGCCAGTGCAATCTGCTGAACCTCGGTCGCGCCGGCCGCATGCCAATATTGGCCACGGGAGCTGAAAGCGGTCGACGCTGCGCCCAATTCGTCAAGGTCGCCGATCAAATTTGCAAAAGTGCTTGCGGAAACTTGCATTTCCGAAACAGGCCGGCCTTGCGCCAGATTGAAGGTGATTGGATCAATACCGAAATGAAAAGTTGCATTCGGTGAAAATGCTCGCAATGCGCTTAATAAGGGTGTAATTCCCAAAAATAAATCGTGGGTGGCTGGAAACAGTGTCAGATGTGTGTGTATAAGATCTGTGTACACACCTTCGAAGGCGTGTTTGAGGTTTGCCAGCAACCGGTTGCCAGTATTGGCGTCGCAACCGTAATCGGGCAACCTGAGTTCAATTGCTCCGACACCATGCGCAAGGTGGTCTAGGATGATCCGGTTAGCTGCGGCGGTATCGCCGAGCGTTACGGACTGGGCAATTGTCCAAGGCGTAGCAACAGGACGAAGACTTAGCGGGTGCTTGTTCGGCGAAGGCTGAGCGAGGGTCGGAAACGCAATGCCGTCTATGGTTTTGCGCGACAATCGATCAAGGCTGCCCTCGCCAAGTGCCTTTTGGGCAACCGCGAGCCATGCACTGTGATCCCCGGTTTCAAAGTCCGGAAGGCCTCGAAGATCGATGTTCATGGCCGTACAAGTCCTGCGTTGCTGAGAGTCTAGATATGCGTGGTGGTTATATTGGATTTGGATTCAAGCGCCAGCTAGTCAAAAGGCGAGGCTGTGACGCACGAGCTCGAAATCCGCGTGTGGGGTGGTAGTGGAGGACGGCACGCTATCTGCGGTGAAAATTGCAGCAATGTTTCAGCCATTCGTATTTGTGCCTATAACCGCGATATTTTGTATGATTTGTATGCAGGATGCGCAAGGCGCTGCGAAATGGCAGTCGATTCATAGAGGTAGATGTGCAACTAAGAAACGAGTTCAATCGGGATAAAGAACAGGTCCTTTGACATTTGGGGTTTGAATGATCTCTTTTTTGTAATATATATGGCTCATTGTGTTGTTTTATAGTTGCGTTCGGTGTGGTGGAAGTCGGTCGCAGATGGCGCTGCCTGTTATGGAAAGCGACGTCTTGTCAGTTTCAGAAAGTCGGGTAGAAAAACATGAATACACCTGATGATATCCTTGCTGATGCAGTCGGATTGCGGACGTGTTCCAGCGCTAACCGCATTTTCGATGTCATTGAAAAGCGATTGCTTGGGCATGGCGCCAGCCATATCCTCATTTCTGGGCTCCCGATGCCGGGGCGGCCGGTTGAGCCGTTGGTGTTGCATATCAAGTGGCCTGATATCCGTTCGGAACGCGGGCAGCTGATTACAATCAATCGTGGTGATCCGGTCCTGGAGCGCTGCCGCATTGCCCATCGGCCGTGCCTGATCGACGGTGTGAGCATTTCCGGCCATTCCGATCTGGTGGCGGCGGCCGGTCCCGAGGCGTCGGCGCGCATCGTCGCGGTTCCCATAACCTCGATCCCGCCCTATCAGGCGGCCGTGATCGGTCTTGGCGAGGCGCTGTCGCTGACCGAGCTCGACCTCGTGGCCTTCGATTTCCTGTGCAATCAGGCCTTCCGCCGCCTGCGCGCCCTCGGCTATCTGATCGACTCCCGTCCGGGCGATCTGTCGGCCCGCGAGCGCCGGGTGCTGGAACTGACGGCCAACGGCATGACCGCGCAGGAAATCGCCGAGAACCTGAACATTTCCCAGCGCACCGTCCACGCGCACCTGCAGAACGCCGGCGAAAAGCTGGACGCCAGCAACAAGACGCAGGCGGTTGTGGAAGCCCTTCGCTACGGCCAGATCACCCTGACCGACAGCTGAGACGATCCGCTGTGACGACATGAAAACGGCCCGCCCGGTTCATCCGCGGCGGGCCGTTTGTCTTCAGGACGATCCTGGTCGTCAGATGAGCTGGGCAAGGCCCGGGATGGAGTCGAGAATGTTTTCCACCTTCTCGTCGCCGATCTTCTGACGGGCGATGTCGATGAGGTTCTTCACCACACCCTGAATCTGATCCATGTCGAGCCCGAGCCCCTGCAGGGCGCTGAAGGCCGCCATGGCCCCGCCCATGCCGCCGAACATGCCACCGATGGAGCCGAGCAAGCCGGCCTTGGGCGCGGCGCTGAGATAGTCGGCGGCGCCGAGTTCGGACGCCAGGCTTTCGATCGTCTCGGTCGGGCCGGCCTTGTGCAGGAAGTTGAGAACGATGCGGATGGCGCCGTCGGTCTGCTCAGGGCTGATGCCGACAGTCGAGGCGATGGTGTCGATGGTATCCTGCATGGCGGCGCTTCCTGGGTTTGGTAGGGCGGGTGGCGTGTCGGCTTCGGGCTTACCCGAGTTGATGCCGACGGGCAAGCGATAGGCCCTCCGGTGCGTTGGCTGCTTCGTCTGACCTGTGCTAAACCTTGGTAAAGACAGGGTAGAGCCGCTGAAGGTCGGCAGAGGAGAGAAGATGCTGGAGGAAGGCAAGGTTTACATCGGGTCGAGCACACGGCCCGAATATCTGACGCTGAAGCTCGCCAATCGCCATGGACTGATCACCGGCGCCACCGGCACCGGCAAGACCGTGACGCTGCAGGTGCTGGCGCAAGGACTGTCCGAAGCCGGCGTGCCGGTGTTCTGCGCCGACGTGAAGGGCGACCTCTCCGGAATCGCCGCGCCGGGCGAGGTGAAGGACTTCCTGGAAAAGCGCGCCCATGACATCGGCTTCTCCGATGAGTACCAGCTCAATGGCGCCCCGACGGTGTTCTGGGACCTGTTCGGCCAGAAGGGCCATCCGATCCGCACGACGGTGTCGGAGATGGGGCCGCTCCTGCTGTCGCGCATGCTGGAACTCAACGACGTGCAGGAAGGCGTGCTGAACATCGCCTTCAAGATCGCCGACGAGGAAGGCCTGCTGCTGCTCGACCTCAAGGATCTGCGGTCCATGCTCACCTATCTCGCCGACAATGCCGACGCGGTGGCTTCCCGCTACGGCAATGTGGCCAAGGCGACGGTCGGTGCCATCCAGCGCCAGCTTCTCGTGCTGGAGCAGCAGGGCGGCGAGAATTTCTTCGGCGAGCCGGCGCTTGAACTCTCCGACATGATGAAGGTGACGGCCAACGGCATGGGCGCCGTCAACGTGCTCGCCGCCGACCGGCTGATGCAGACGCCGCGCCTCTACGCCACGTTCCTTCTGTGGCTGCTGTCGGAACTCTTCGAGCAGATGCCGGAAGTGGGCGACCCCGACAAGCCGAAGATGGTGTTCTTCTTCGACGAGGCGCATCTGCTGTTCGATGAGGCGCCCAAGGCGCTGCTCGACAAGGTGGACCAGGTGGTCAAGCTGATCCGCTCCAAGGGCGTCGGCATCTATTTCGTGACGCAGAACCCGCTCGACGTGCCCGAAAGCGTGCTCGCCCAGCTCGGCAATCGCGTGCAGCACGCGCTGCGCGCCTATACGCCGCGCGAGCAGAAGGCGGTGAAGGTGGCGGCGGAGACCTTCCGCGCCAACCCGGACTTCGACACCTACGAGGCGATCACCCAGCTCGGCCAGGGCGAGGCGCTGGTGTCCATGCTGGAAGGCAAGGCGGTGCCGTCCATGGTCGGCCGCACGCTGATCCGTCCGCCGTCCTCGCGCCTCGGGCCGCTGACCGATGACGAACGCGCCCAGGTGATCGCGGCAAGTCCGCTCGCCGGCGTCTACGAGGCGGCTGTCGACCGCGAGTCCGCCTTCGAGGTTCTGGCTGCCCGTGCCAACGGCCGCAGTCCCGCTCGCGAGACGGCCGTGCCGCCCACCACGCGCACCAACACCGGCTTTCACATCCCCGACTTCGGATGGGGCGGCGCGAGCCGTCAGCCGGCGCCGCAGCCGGAGCAGACCGACCAACCGGCGCACAGCCCGCGCCTCGACGAGTATGAAAGCCCCGCCGAGCGCGCCCGTCGCGAAGCGCGCGAGGAACGCGAGTCCAGCCGCTCGCCCTGGGGCGGACGGCAGGGCGTGGCGGAAGCTGCGGTGAAATCGGTGGTTCGCTCGGTGTCGAGCCAGGTGGGCAGCCAGATCGGTCGCGCGCTCATTCGCGGCGTGCTGGGCAGCCTGCTGAAGTGATCGGCTGAATGCGATGGGGGTTGCCGCAGTAGCAACGGCGGCAACCCCTTCCCGGATCTTGCCGCAGCGTCAGAGGGTAACGGCGGCGGTGAAGGAAGTCGTGCTGCCGTTGGTCGGAATGGTCGCGCTGCTCGACAGAGTCCGCGTGTGCGTCCGGGCGATCGTGGTCGCCGAGACGTCCGGCGTCAGGACGCTGAGAGAGACGGCCAGCGCGGAGCCGGACGTCAGGCCGGGCCAGTTGACGGCCATCTTGATGGTGCAAGTGGCTTTGCCACTCTTGACCGTCGCATTTGCTGTCGCGGTGTCCAGATAGGACGATGTGAAGTTGTCCATCACCGACGTCTCGAGCGTGCAGGTGACCTTGGACGTGGCGAGCGAGGGGGACTTCAAGGTGACCGTGGCGGTAACCTGAATGAAGCCACTGCCGTTGATGGTCGCCTGGGGCGATCCGGTGCTTGCCGCCTGCTCATTTGAGGCCTTGGCAAGCATTTCCAGCTTCTTGAGGGTCAAGGCGTCCAAGCCGCCGGCGGAAGCCGGCTGGAGCGCGAGCAAGGAGACGGCAAAGGCCGTGGCCAGCGGTGCGAAGAAAGACATGATTGCCCCTTGGTAACATTGAAATGGATGTCGAAAAACAGCATCGAGCGCGCCAGCTAATCGAGACAAATGGCCGCTAGAACCGAGAGTAACCAATCCCCGGTCGTTGGCAATCCTTGCTTCGAAATATCTGCCTGGGCCAGAGGCATGCTCGTGGAGGCTATGCGAAGCGAAGACCGAGATGGACGGCCATGGGCTCGAAATCGCGGTCTTCATGCAACAGCAGGTGGCCTTCGTCGAGGCAATAGGTGCCGATGATCATGTCGGCGGTCTTGCGGACGGTCACGCCGACTTCGCGCAGGCGGCGGTAGTTTGCGGCGGCGTTGATGGCGCGCTGTTTGTCCATCATTTCGACGACGGGGAAGGTTTGCAACCAGCGCAAAATACTTTGCGCATGCGCCTCGTCTCGCGCGCCTCGGAGCACTTCATGAAGGATGATGTCCCCGACAAGAATTTCGTTAGGATCCTTGCAATGACGAATGCGATCAGTGGCCGGACTTTTGGATTGACGTAGCAGCCCGATCCAGACCGAACTATCGACCACGATCATGGCTAGGCGCTTACGTCCTCTGGAATGTCAGCTCGCATTTCGTCAAGATCGCCGTCCCAGCCCAGGCCGTCCAGCGCCCGAATGGCTTCACGCCGCCGATTGGCCAGCACCAACTCGCGGAGAGCAAAGTCAATCGCGGCCTTCTTGGTCTTGAGGCCGGTTGCGGTCATGGCTTCCGCAATAAGGTCATCATCGATCTCGATATTGGTGCGCATGACGGGCTTCCAAATGTGTATGGATGAGAAGAAATATACACATCAGGACAGATCATAACAAGATCGCTGCATCAATGGGTTTTCCTGAGCTGCTTTGCGTCTCACCGCAAACTCATCAGCCCCTTGAGATCCTTGAGCTCGGCGGCCGGTGGCATGTCGGGGTATTCGTCGATGGCGCCGGAGCGGTTGAGCCAGACGGTGCGGAAGCCGAACTTGGAGGCGCCGGCGATGTCCCAGCGGTTGGACGACTGGAAGGAAATGGCGCTGGGATAGACGCGGAAATGCGTGGCAGCCAGATCGTAGACCCGGGCGTCGGGCTTGTAGATCTTGACGGCGTCGACGGAGAGGATCTCGTCGATCAGCTCATCGAGCTTGTTGGCGCGCACCACCCGGTTCAGCATGCGCGGGCTGCCGTTGGAGAGAATGGCGATGCGGGCGCCCTCGTGCTTCAACTCGCGCAGCACCTCGGGCACTTCCGTATAGCAATCGCAGGAGCGGTAGGACTCCAGAAGCTCGGCACGAAAGCTCTTGTCGGCACTCGGGAAGGCGGCGAAGGCGGTGTCCAGCGCGTCCTCGGTCAACTGCCAGAAGTCGCGATAGGTGCCGGTCATCGACCGGATCCAGGAATATTCGAGCTGTTTGGCACGCCACAGATCCGACAGGCGTTGCGCGTCCGGTCCGAGGCCGGCGGCATGCTTGCGCACGGCGGCATGAACGTCGAACAGGGTGCCGTAGGCGTCGAACAGATAAATGGCGTGGTTCATGTTGAAGTCCCGTCGTGGCGGGTCGATGATAGGGAATCGGACGGCAGGCGCAACCTCCCATTCGGATAATCACTCCGAGCAGGACATTCAAACATTTAAGGAAATTCAACATGGTCGACTGGTCGCAAACCTGGACATGGATGGACGGCAAGTGGTTCGAGGGCAATGCCCCGATCTGGGGGCCGCGCACCCACTCCTTCTGGCTGGGATCGTCCGTGTTCGACGGGGCGCGCTTCTTCGAAGGCGTGACGCCCGACCTCGACAAGCATTGCGAACGGGTCAACCGCAGCGCCACGGCCATGGGGCTGAAGCCGACCCTGGCGGCCAAGGAGATCGAGGCGCTGGCCAGGGAAGGGTGCGGCAAGTTCAAGGGCGACGTGGCCCTCTACATCCGCCCCACCTATTGGGCCGAGGAGGGCGGTTTCATGGGCGTGCCGCCGATGGCCGACAGCACCCGCTTCTGCCTGACGATCTATGAATCCGCCATGCCGGAACCCACGGGCTTCACCGCCGCGTCGACCGGCTTCCGTCGACCGCTGCCGGAGACGGCAGTGCTGGAGGCCAAGGCCGGGTGCCTCTATCCCAACAACGGCCGCGCCATCCTGGAAGCCAAGGCCAAGGGCTATGACAACGCGGTGATCTGCGACATGCTCGGCAATGTGGCCGAGTTTGCGACGGCCAACATCTTCATCGTCAAGGATGGTGTGGCGCTGACGCCGGTGGCCAACGGGACGTTCCTCGCCGGCATCACCCGCGCCCGCGTGCTGGGGCTGCTCGGCAAGGACGGCATTGCGGCGCGCGAGGCGGTGCTGAAGCTGAAAGACATCGAGACCGCCGACGAGGTCTTCGCCGTGGGCAACTATTCCAAGGTGATGCCGGTGACCCGCTTCGACGGCATCGACAAGCCGATCGGCCCGGTGGCGCAGAGGGCGCGCAAGCTCTACTGGGACTTTGCCCACGGCCGGCTGTGAGCCGACGACGCTATAAATGCCGCATTTGCACAGGATAATGGCACTCTGTGAGAGCTTCAGGGAGGCGGACATGCGCGCGTTTGCACTGGTGTTGGTGACGGGATGCCTGACGGCGGTGACGTCGGCCCATGCGGCCGACTTCATCGTCCGGCCGACGGAACCCTATGAATGCAGCTCGCTGGCGGCGGCGGTGGGGCCGGAAAAGCTGTGGCAGGGATCCTTCTGGGGGCGCAAGGAGGTGGATCTCGGCTTCATCCGCTACAAGACCGCCAATGAGCACCCCTGCTTCAAGACCGAGAAGTCCTGCCGCAACTGGCTCTACAACATGCAGAGCGAGTATAAGGACATGGTCTGGTCCGCCTCTTGCAATAGAGGTTTGGGGCGTTGATCGGTGCGGGCTTGTCAGGATCACCTGATCACAGGGGATCCGGCGCGGCACAGTGATCGCCCCGAGGCATGAGCCGGCAAAACGGGGCGAAATCGACAATGACGGGCGCCAACCCTGATGCGGGGGGCGGAGGGGCGCTTGCGCCGCTTCCGCTGAAGCCACACCAGATGATCGGCCATTCGACAAACCTTGTCGGGATGTCGACAGCCTATCTCGCCGATCGCGCCTTCAATGAACGCCCCGAGCCGGTGCATATCTCCGGCGTCCGCGAGATGAATGGGCCGCTGTTCGAGATGCTGGATCTTGCCGGCGATCTCGACGAGGCGGGCGAAGCCTTCGCCAAATACATGATGGCCATGTTCGGCATCGACCTCGAACAGCGCGAAGGCCCGCGCGAGGCGGGGCGGCGGCGCTATCGCTCGTCCTACCTGCGCCTCATCAAGGGCTGGGGCTATGACAGCAACAGTCCGGAAGGCGCGGTGCTGAAGGGCTGGGTCGAAAGCCGCTTCGGCATCTTTCCGACCTATCACAAGGCGGTGCTGGACAAGGTCTATTCGGAAGACTGGCTCGTCTATGTACAGGAGAAGATGTCGAGCCGCTTCCACAACAATTCGATCTATACCCAGCTCGACCTGCTCTACGAGTTCTGCCAATGGGCGCTGGCGCGCTTTGCCGCCGTCGGCCAAACGCATCTGACGCTCTATCGCGGCATCAACGGCTTCGACGAACATCCGATCTCCGAGCGCATCGACCGCCGCCAGGTGGTGATGCGCATGAACAGTCTGAGTTCCTTCACTGCCGATCGAGAGATCGCCGACTGCTTCGGCGACATCGTGCTGACGGCCGAGGTGCCGCGGGAAAAGATCCTGTTCTTCAACACGCTGATGACATCGCACCCGCTGAAGGGCGAAGGCGAATATCTGGTGATCGGCGGCGACTATCGCGTGGTGACGGCGAGATAAGGGAGGTGCGCATGCAGTCGTCTGACGACACGGCCGACAGGGCATTGGCTGCCTTCCTCGGGTTTGCCATCGGCGATGCCATGGGCGCCAGCGTCGAGTTCATGACGCGCGGCGAGATTGCCGCCGAGCACGGCGAGCTCAGGGATATCAAGGGCGGCGGCTGGCTGCATCTCAAGGCAGGGCAGGTGACCGACGACACCGACATGTCGCTGGCGCTCGCCCGATCCCTGGCCCGCAAGGGCACGCTCGACTTGCAGGACGTGGCAGAAGAGTTCGCCGCCTGGCTGCGCACCGGGCCGAAGGACGTGGGCAACACCTGCCGGCGTGGCATCCGCCGCTTCATGGCGCAGGGCACCGTGCAAACGCCGTTCAATGAGGGCGATGCCGGCAACGGTGCGGCCATGCGCGTACTGCCGGTGGTTCTGGCAACGCTGGGAGATCCGGCAAAAGGCGCGGCCTGGGTGGAATCACAGGCGCATATCACCCACAATCACCCGCTCTCGGATGCCGCCTGCCGCACGCTGGTGGAGATGGCGTCGGGCCTGATATCAGGCGGCGGAATCGGCTTGGCCCGCAAGAGCGCCGACGCGCTGGTTGGAGCTTTCCCGAATTTCGCCTTCGATCCCTACAAGGGCATGTCCTCGGCCTATGTGGTCGACACCCTGCAAACCGCCTTCCACGGGCTGTTCACAACGGACAGTTTCGAAGCCTGCCTGATCAGGACCGTCAATCAGGGGGGCGATGCCGATACCACCGGCGCCATTGCCGGCATGCTGGCGGGCGCCACCTACGGCCTGCAGGCCATTCCGCAACGCTGGCTGAAGATGCTCGATCACGCCGTCGCCAGCGAAATTCCACGGCTGGTTCCGCAGTTGCTGGCGATCGCCCATGCGAACCGGCGATGACGCGACCTCAGCGCCCGCGTGGCGGCGAGGTCTTTGTCGCCGGTGGGCTTGAGGGCTGTTCGCCCTCGCCGGGCAGAGCAACGCGTCCGAGATCGAGCGGCGCCATGTCGTCAAGATCGACCCTGACGGCTTTGCGCGGATGCGGCGGGTTCTCCGCGTCCCGCCTCGGCGTGATCGTGGTGATCGGGATGGTGACGATCGGGCCGACGAGGAGTGGCTTCTCGTCCGACGGATCAAGCGGACTCGGTGCGAGGTTGCCGTATTTGCGCCGGGCGTCATTTCGCATCTCCACCAGGGTCTTGGTGGTGATGACGTCGGCACTGTCGGCCTTGCGCCGCTCCGGGCCCTTGTAGTTGGGATCGTTGCGCCGACGCCGGTCAGGGCCGAAATAGCCGGAGGGCGTCTTGATGTAGACGCGCGGCCGGTCGAAGACGCTGAGCAGGCGATCATGCAGGTGACGGGCCGAGATCGGCTTCACCAGCACTTCATCAATGCCGGAGGATATGGCCCTCTGAATATTGTTGCGCCCGGCGTGACCGGTCAGCAAGAGGATCGGGACCACCCGGTTGACGACCACATCTGCATGTCGCAAGCGCTCGGCAAGCTGGAAACCGTTCATCGGGGTCATCATCAGATCGGTGATGATCAGATCAACATGCGTTCGTGTGGCAAAGAGAAATGCTTCGCGCGCGTCACTGAAGTCATGCAGGAGCGTGAAGCCGAAATCACGAAGCATCCCGCGGATCAACTGGATGAACTTGATGTTATCGTCGACAATGACAATAACCTTGTCCAGATGATCGCTCAGCTGCGACACGATGAAAATAGCTCCGAGAAAAATTTTTCACGATTGATGCGCAGAATCCGATGATTCCATGCTTCGCGCGGTTTGGTACCCGCAGAAAGAAAGTATGACAATTGGGAATTGATGCATAGTGATAAAGAAAACCTCCGCACAGTTGGTGCGGAGGTTTGTTATTGAAATATTTCTATTGATTAGCCGGCCTTGGCGTAGAGCTCAGCCACGAAGTCCCAGTTCACCAGATTGTCGAAGAAGGCTTCGAGATACTTCTGACGCAGGTTGCGGTAGTCGATGTAGTAGGAATGCTCCCACACGTCGACGCCGAGCAGCGGCGTGGCGCCGAGCACCAGCGGATTCTCGCCGTTCGGGGTCTTCTGGATGACGAGCTTGCCGTCCTTCAGCGACAGCCAGGCCCAGCCCGAACCGAACTGGGTGAGGCCGGCCTGGATGAAGTCGGCGCGGAACTTGTCGAGACCGCCGAGATCCTCGTTGATCTTCTTGAGGAGTTCACCGGGGATGGCACCGCCGCCATTGGGCTTCATCCACTTCCAGAACAGGAGGTGGTTGTAATGCTGGGCGGCGTTGTTGAACAGACCGGCGTTCTTGCCGAACGAGCCCTTCACCACGTCCTCGAGCGAAGCGGCTTCCCACTCGGTGCCCTTGAGGAGGTTGTTGCCGTTGTTGACATAGGCAAGGTGATGCTTGTCGTGGTGGTATTCCAGCGTCTCGCGGCTCATGTAGGGGCCGAGCGCGTCGTGGGAATAGGGGAGTTCGGGAAGTTCGAAAGCCATGGTGTTCTCCTCGTCAAGGAAAGAGAATGAAAGGACCTGATGTGCTGAAAGACACGGCACCGAGAGCCGTCGCCGTGCGTTTCAACACATCGGGATCGCGCGGGACGCCAAAACGGCATCCCGTCGCTGCATGGCGGAACATAGTCATTAACCCGGACATCGGCAATGAGGGCGCGGGGAAAATATTGGTGTTCCGACAAGGATCCTAAAGAAATTCGTTCCCGAAGCCACCTGTCATCGGAACTTCTTCCGATTTGTGTAATACCTTGATTTTTTGTCAGGTTTTCCGCTGAGGCTGTGCGCCGTCAGAGCGTGGCAACGGGCACCGAAGCTTGGGTGGCATAGTCGAAATAGCGCGTCACCCGCTGGCCGTCCCAATGATACTGGATATGCCGCTCCTGCGTGGGAATGCCCACGGCAATCGGCTTGAAGGCGGCGACGCAAAGGCCGCCGGCATTGCGGACCGACGGGTAGAGGATGCCATTGCTGCCGGCCTCACGAAGCTTTCGGGCATAGGCTTGCGAGGCGCCATAGCTGTCCGGCGCAAGGATGGCCGCCTGCTCGGCATCGGTGAGGCTGGTCGCGTCCTCGAAGGCGTTGGCGACGGTGCCGACCAGCACGCGCATGTCCTCGTCGCGGATGGGATCGCCGCTGTCGCGGGCAAAGGCTTCGAAGTGAAACACGGTCTCCCGCAGCGCCGTCTCGAAGTCGGCGGCGGCATAGTAGACGCCATAGCTGCCGTCGCTGAAACGCGAGCCCTTCGGGTTGAGGTGGGTGAAGGAGGCCATGACATAGCTGGCACCGGGCCCGCTGACCCTTTCGTCGGCCGGCACCAGGGTGATCTGGCCGGCTTCGTCGCGAACCCGCGGGTTGGTGAGCATTTCCAGCGCGATCAGCGCGTCCCAGACGGCCGGGTCGGGCGTCAGGCGCTCGAACAGATCGATGGGGGGATAGCGCGACGCAATGATGCGATAGGCGCGCGGCCAGTCGACGAAGGTTTCAGGCACCGTCAGCTCCAGGGTGCGCGGGCGGCGTCGAGATAGGCGCGGACGGCGGCCAGGTCGGTGACGTCGCCACCGCGCAGACGGTCGAGCGGTGGTCGGTCGCCAAAGGCGCGGTTGGGGCGCGTAAGCCAGCCGTCGGCGAGCGCCTGATTGGTGTAGAGGATCTGCAAGGCCTTGAAGATGCCGGCGATGTAGCCGATGCGCCTCAGCGTATCATGCGACAGTCGCGCCGCTTCACCCTTCTTCCAGGCGTAGAAGGTTCGTTCCGGCGGCGCGCCGAGCAGAAGGCGCGCATCTTCGCCGGAGAGCTTCCACGCGTCGAAGATCAGGAAGGCGCCACGCAAGGCATCGCGCGGACTGACGCCGTCGAAGGAGGGTAAGGGCTGGGTTTGGACAAGAGCAGACATCGGGTGTTCCTGCGTTTATGCGGAATATAGGCAGATGACTGCAAATTTGCAAGGATCTGTTATCCGGGAGATGTGCTGTTGCCGGACGGACGATCGCCATCTCGCGGCGGACCAGGGTATGTGGGGTTTCCGTGTGGGATATTGTGGACTTCGGCCATTCGCGGTTTGAACTGCAATTGCCTTCGGAACCGAGGCGTCACCGACAGACGGACGACATCTTGCCTTGATTGGCCCCCCACAACGCTGGCACTCACCAGGATTTTCAGACCGTAAGCAGTTTTTGCTTCAAGTCGAGTTGCCCCTCTCATCCCCGACCCCTCAGCGATGTGTCGAAAACTGCTTTTTTGAGGAAGAATGTGGCTTTATGAATATATTTTTGCTACTGTAGCTCAGCGGAGCGTGTGTGATCGATGGACGACCGATTGAGCGTTGTTTCCGAAGATGCATTCTTCCGCCGTGAGGCAGTACGAAAATTTGGTCTGCAATTTAGTTGTAGCTTGAGATTTTGAAGGAGTTTGAAATGAAGTTGATCCCCACAGTCGTTGCCGTTTCTTCTATCATGTGGCCGCTGTATGCCTCGGCTCAGCCGGGAGCAAACAGCGAGGGTGCCGCACCGCAGGCGACCCCCACCATTTTGCATCACCTCGGCGGTTTCACTCAGGTGGCGCTTCCGATCGACGCCAGTACAAAGACCATATACAGCTTCAAGTTCCTTCCCAAAAAGACGGGACTTGCGGTGGTCAACGGTCGAGGCTTCTGCAGCCAGTTGATGTGGAAGACGAGCGAGCGCAAGGAAATTGATCTTGAGCTCCGCAAGAGTGCCGATACGCCATTTGCCAGCGATGCACGCTATTGGGGAGTTGCCACGGGTGATGCCAAGGACGACACCGGTGGCAATTACTGGACAAACCGAAGCTGGACCGCGCTGAAGGAGTTCAGTGTCACCCAAGGCAAGACCTATACGGTGGTGTTGAGCGCCCAGGAGGTGGGATCCACCAGCGACGCAAGCAGTTGCACGGGGACTGTGACGGTCGATATCCAGTGATCGGCGCGTTTCCGTCGCAATGACGGCATGCGCCGGGCCGGGCAGTCCCAGCCATCTGCAAACAGCAGCATCTTGCTCTCGGACGAATGGGCGAACGTGGGAGACCTCGTTCGCCCGTCGGTCATTTCGCAAGACGACCTCCGGCGAGGCCTGCTTACATCTTCCCCATCACCTTGATGGCGAAGGCATATTCAAGGGCGAAGTCCTTGAGGCCGTCGAAGCGGCCCGAGGCGCCGCCGTGACCGGCTTCCATGTTCACGTGCATGACCAGCGGATTGTCGTCAGTCTTGAGTTCGCGCAGGCGCGCGACCCACTTGGCCGGTTCCCAGTAGGTGACGCGCGGGTCGGTGAGGCCGGCGATCGCCATGATGGGCGGATAGACCTTGGCCTCGACGCAGTCGTAGGGGCTGTAAGCGCGGATGCGCTTGAAGTCCTCGACGCTGTCGATCGGATTGCCCCATTCGGGCCATTCGGGCGGGGTGAGCGGCAGGCTGTCGTCCAGCATGGTGTTGAGCACGTCGACGAAGGGGACGACAGCGATCACCGCGCCCCACAGGCTCGGCGCCATGTTGGCGATGGCGCCCATCAGCATGCCGCCGGCCGAACCGCCGTTGGCGACGATGCGGCCTTCGGACGTATATCCTTCGGCGACAAGATGCCGACCGGCAGCGATGAAGTCCTTGAAGGTGTTCGTCTTCTTTTCGCGCTTGCCGTCGAGGTACCAGCGATAGCCCTTGTCGTTGCCGCCGCGGATATGGGCGATGGCATAGACGAAGCCGCGATCGACCAGCGACAGCACCTTGGTGGAAAAGGACGCGGGAATGGCAATGCCATAGGCGCCATAGCCGTAGAGGAAGCAGGGCGCCGAGCCGTCGAGCGGCGTGTCGGCGCGATAGAGCAGGGTGACCGGTACGGTCTGCCCATCTTCGGCCGGCGCCTGGATGCGGCGGGTGACATAGTCGGACGGCTCGTGGCCCGAGGGGACCTCCTGCGTCTTGCGCAGGAAGCGCTCATGGCTGCCCATGTCATAGTCGTAGATCTGCGCCGGCGTCGTCGGCGAGGAATAGGTGAAGCGGATCAAAGACGTGTCGAACTCATAGGAGCCGCTGAGGCCGAGCGAATAGGCCTCCTCCGGGAAGGAGATCGCGTGCTCAAGGCCGCTGACCAGCTCGCGGATCACGATGCGCGGCAGGCCGCCGACGCGTTCGAGGCGTACCATGCGGCCCTTGAACACCGACATGGACAGGATGAGCCGGCCCGGCTCGTGTGCCACCACGTCGACCCAGTTGTCGCGACCGGGCGAGGCCAGCGGTGCACTGACGATCTTGAAGTCCTCGGCGCCGTCGGCATTGGTGAGGATGAACAGGCGACCGTTGCCATCGTCTTCCACCGAGTATTCGGTGAGCGCTTCACGGCGGGCGACGAGGCGCGGGGCGGCGTCGGGCGTCGCGGCATCGATGAGGCGCACTTCCGAGGTTTCGTGGTCATGGCTGTCGATGACCAGGAAGCGGCCCGACTGGGTCTTGCCGACGCCATTGAAGAAGCCGGCGTCGTCTTCCTGGTAGACCAGCGTGTCCTCGGACACCGGGGTACCAATCACATGGCGGAACACCTTCTCGGTGCGGTGATTGTCGTTGAGCCAGGTGTAGAGGAAGGACCTGGAATCCGCCGCCCAGGCCACTTCTCCCGACGTGTTGGGGATCTCGTCGACGAGTTCCTTGTCGGTCTCGAGGTCGCGGATGCGGATGGTGTGAAATTCCGAGCCCTTGTCGTCGACGCTCCAGGCCAGCAGCTTGTGATCGGGGCTGTGGTTGGCGCCGCCCAGGCTGAAATAGGGCTTGCCCTTGGCGAGCGCGTCGGCGTCCAGCAGGACTTCCTCCGGCCCACCGTCGCGCAGCGTGCGGATGATGCGCGGATACTGCGCGCCGACAAGATAGCGCGAGGCATAGGCATAGGGACCGTCGGGCAGGGGAACGGAACTGTCATCCTCGACGATGCGGCCGCGCATCTCGGCGACCAGCTTGTCCCTGAGATCGGCGGTGTCGGCCATATAGGCGTCGCACCAGGCGTTCTCGGACTCCAGATAGGCCCGGATGTCGGCGGCCAGCAGGGAGGGCTCGCGGATCACGTCCTGCCAGTTGTCGGCGCGCAGCCAGCCGTAATTGTCGGTGAGTTCGACACCGTGGTGGCTCACACTGAGCGGGCGCTTTTCGGCGCGGGGAGACTGGGAGGTCGTCATCGAGGGACTCCGCAAATGCTGCAAACGGGCGGACACATAGTCTCATGTGCCGCCAGTAGCAACCGCTTTGCGAAAAGCCGTCAGGGGATCATGGGCCGCGAGACCTCGTTTGCGCACTCACAGCAGGATGACATCGAGCTGTACGTCGCCGCTGGGATCCTCGGTCTCAACGATCCAGCAGTCCGGATCGAAGCCCCGCTCGCGGGAGAGGCGCTCGTCCACCTCGAACTCCGCGGCGGCCGTCATCAGGCGCTCGAACACGCGGCCACCGCGCACGGCGGGGTCGGTTTCATCGAGGAACATCTGCGGCACCGGGCCATAGAGATCGGCGGTCCGATCGAGCCTTGCAAGCTTGACGAAGATCGCCCCGGCCTCCGCTGCGCCGCGCTTGACCACGGCCGTGAAGCGCCCGCCGTCATTGCGACGGCGAACATAGGCGGAGACGAAGAAATCGGAGGTGATGCGCTGCATGCCGCCATCCATAGCGGCATGCAGGCCATGAGGCAAACCGGACGGGGGTCAATGCACCTGCAGACCGCCGACCTTCACCATCTGCGACAGGAACTGTTCGTTGATTTCGCCGGTGGCGGGCAGGCCGTAATAGGTCTGGAAGCGGCGGATTGCGTCGCGCGTCTCGTCGGTAAGCTGGCCGGTGACGGCCAGGGGACCGAAGCCCTGCGCTGCCAGCGACTGCTGGATGCGGGTGATCCCGGCGTCGGCGGCCGGTGCGCCGGTGTCCGCCAGGGCGACGGGCGCCACGGCATTCACATGCGGCACCGGCTTGGCGACAACCGGATCGGCACCAGGCAATGTGGCGGCGATCAGGTTGGCGATCGAACCACTGTCACCGTTGTCGGTCGGTGTCGCTACCTGCGGCGCTGCGGCCGTCTGGGCGGATGGCTGGGCTGCGCCCGAACCGGGCTTGGGCAAGGGGATCGGGACGGAGAGGGTGACCGGCGCCACGTTGGAGACGGTACCGACGGTGATCGGGTCGGCGACCACGGGTGTCTGCGTCGCCCCGGAGGTCTTGCTCTGGACCGTGCGGATCGCCGACAGCACGCGGTCGCTGGCTTCGCCCGTTGGTGCCAGACCAAAGGCGCGCTCGAAGGCCAGAATGGCCTGCGACGTCTGCGGACCGGGCAAGCCGTCGACGCTGCCCTTGTAATAGCCGAACTCGGCCAGCCCCTGCTGGATGCCGATCACGATCGACGTCTGGGTCTGCTGCTGCGAGTCTGCGGCCGCAGGATGCGGCGTGGACGACGTGGCGAAGGGGCTGGTGCCATAGAAGAGCGGCGCCGGGTGCATGCCCCGCTGCAGCGCGAGGGCATTGGTGATGATGGCCGTGGCCATGGTCGCCATGACCAGGCCGCCGACCGTGGCCATCGGGTTCCCGAGAGCCAGGCGCATGACGCCCTGGAGGACGCTGGGCTTCTGAACGGCTGCGGAGCGTGCCATGATCTCAGGCCCTCCTCGTCAAACGGACACCTTCATCGAGCTTCTGCACCTTGGGCAGGTGGGTGACCTGTTCGCGGGACGGGGTGATCGGCAGGGACACGGTGACTTCGGTGCCCTTGCCAAGTTCGGAAGCGATGGACATCTGCCCGCCGTGCAGGGCGGCGAGGCCCTTGACGACCGACAGGCCGAGGCCCGAGCCCTCGTGCCGCCGGTCATAACCGGACTCGGCCTGGACGAAGGGATTGCCGAGCTTGGGAAGGTCCGTCGAGGAAATGCCGATGCCCTGGTCGCGGACGAAGATCACGATGCGACGGCCGTCCTTGCGAGCGCCGCAGGTGACCTGACCGCCGGCATTGGAGAACTTGATGGCGTTGGACAACAGGTTCAGCAGGATCTGGCGGCAGGCGCGCGGATCGGCGGTGAGTTCGGGCAGACTGGGCTCGACGTCGACGCCGATGGTGATCTGCGCCTTCTCGGCCTGGGGAGCGACGAACTGCGTGCAGCGTTCGACGACGGGCTTCAGATCGAAGGGTTCGGGCGTCACGTCGAAGGAGCCGGCCTCGATCTTGGACATGTCGAGAATGTCGTTGACCACCTGCAGCAGGTGCTCACCCGACTCCTTGATCAGACGGGAGTATTCGCGCTGGCGATCAAACTCGAACTTGCCGAACAGCTCCTGCGCCAGGATGTCGGAGAAGCCGATGATGGCGTTGAGCGGCGTGCGCAGCTCATGGCTCATGTTGGCAAGGAAGCGGGTCTTGGCAAAGGAGGCGGCTTCCGCCTGGCGGCCCAGATCCTCAAGCGCGTCTTCATGCGCCTTGCGATCGGAGATATCGCGCGTCACGGTG
Organism: Oryzibacter oryziterrae; assembly: GCF_021864535.1. Lineage (GTDB taxonomy): Bacteria > Pseudomonadota > Alphaproteobacteria > Rhizobiales > Pleomorphomonadaceae > Pleomorphomonas > Pleomorphomonas oryziterrae. The sequence goes on along the minus strand of NZ_JAKJIC010000019.1, from coordinate 18,295 downwards.
ATCACGGCGGCGCCATCGACGCTCTTGTCGTCGGCGCGACGCATGGAGGACTCGACCCAGAGCCAGCCGTCGGCTTCCGGATCATCGCCGCGGCGCACGCGATAGCGCACGAGGCCTTCACCTTCGTGCAGGGCATTGGACAGGGCCGTCAGATAGGCGGGCCGGTCGGCCACGTTGACGCGGCGGAACAGGCCGTCGCCCTGCAGGTCGGACGGACGAACGCCGATCATCCGCTTGGCGGCGGGCGAGACAAAGGTGACGTCGCCATCGACGCCATGGCAGGTGACGACATCGCTCATGCTGTCGGCGAGCAGGCGATAGCGGCGCTCCTGCAGGCTGACCATGCGGGCTGCCATGCGTTCGCGCTTTTCGATGCTGACGGCAACGCCGAGGGCGTAGCTAAGGCCGAGCATGCTGGCGAGCGTGTTGAGGAAGGCCGAGCTGCCGGGGAAGGCGAGCGGTCCGGCGCCGACGCCGGCCAGCGACAGCAGTGCCACGATGGCAAAGCCGATCACCCCGGCGAGCGAGGCAAAGCCGATCACCCGACGGCGACCGGACATGGCCGCTTCGATCGGCGCGATGGCAAACCAGACCACGGCAAAGGAGGAGAGGCCGCCGGTGTGCAGCGCCACCCAGCAGACCAGGGCCGTCAGGATGATGGACGAGAGCAGATAGCCTTCACCGAGGCGACCGGTGCGGGACACATAGAGAGCGGCGAGACTTTCAAGACCGAGAATGGCAAGCGCCGAGGGCGCAAAGCCTGCGACGCCGAGATTGGAGACAAGGCTCAGCGGCACCAGCGCCAGGGCGGCAAAGCCACTGGCGAGATGGGCGGCGATGAAGCCACGATGCTTGTGCGCTTCGGCGCTGTCGTCTGCAGCCGATGCATGCACGAACTGGTCGAGCGATCGCTGCAGAGCGCCTCTGATTTCTCGGCTACGCAAAACGCATCCCCATGTCTACGCATTACAATTTCCCGTTTTCAGGACTTGGGATCCTGGGCGGGAAAATGGGGCTGACCTGCTTTACCTGCTTGCGATCCGGCTGTTGCCGGGACACCTCGGAGCGGCGGGTCCGCTTCTCTTATCTGACATGAACGGTGCCATGGACGCCTTTATGGAGTCTTGACGAAATGGTCCGGCGGGCAACGGAAAAGCCGGTGGAAGGGTGTCTCGGACAACAGATCGATTTCAGGGTTAAGCGAGGGTGAATGCTGGTTTTGGGCTCGTGCAACAGCTTGCATTCGCGCGGAGTTCCGCCATTTCCGGTAATTTGCGTAGATCTTTGCTAAAATTTGAATCAAATTTGCCTCAAAACTCGTTGCGATTTGAATGAAGCACCTAATGTGATCCTAAAACCTCATTGCTACACCTGTTGTCATCACGACGACGACCTTTGCCCCAGCCGGTCATAACCGGTGCGGGTGAGGCGGAAAGTCCAACAAGACGCCCTCAAAGAGGGTGATATCGACAGGGATAGATGCCATGATGTTTCTGATCCGGACAGCCTTCTGGCTGTCGGTGGTGATCATGCTGATACCGGTTGATCAGGATGCCGCGCGACAGTCCCGCGCCGGCAACGAACAACCCATCGGTGCTCTCGAAGCTGCAAGCGCCGCCCAGGAAGCGCTCAATGACGTGAGCGGTTTCTGCGGTCGCAATCCGGCCGCCTGCTCCATCGGCGAACGGGTCGGCACCACCTTTATGCTGAAAGCCCGCACCGGCGCCCGCATCGTCTCCGACTTCATCGACAAGCAGCTCGGTGACGCTTCGGGCACGGCCAGCGTCAACCACGGCACACTCAATTCGTCGGACCTTGCCACCGAATGGCATGGCCCGGCCAAGGCCCCGCAGGACATCTGACCCCCGGGCTCGGACGTCCAACCGGGTTACTCCTCTCTGTTTCCCTGCCTGGAACCTCGATGGTTCCGGGAACTCAAAGACCGCCTTCGCCCCGTGCGTCGGCGGTCTCTTTTCTTTTGGGCGCCCCGGCAACGGTAGGAGAAAAACCGCATACATTCGGGGCCGTGATGTTGTAGGAGAGTGCAATCACGCTCTGCGCCCGCCGGCGGGCGCGCCTCAGGAGATCTGCCCCGTGACTGTCACGCTTGACGAGATTCGCGAAAATTTCTCATTCCTCGACGACTGGGAAGACCGCTATCGCTATGTCATCGAGCTCGGCAAGATGTTGGCGCCGCTGGACGAAAGCGAACGGACCGACGCCAACAAGGTACGGGGCTGCACCAGTCAGGTCTGGCTGGCAATCCACATGGGGCAGGGCGCCGACCCCGTTCTGGAATTCGACGGCGACTCCGATGCCCATATCGTCAAGGGGCTGGTCGCCGTGCTGCACGCCACCTACTCGGGAAAGCGTGTTTCGGAGGTTCTCCGCATCAATCCCGAAGCGGTCTTCGAGGAACTCAATCTCAAGGAACACCTGACGCCGCAGCGGTCGAACGGCCTGAGATCCATGGTGGAGCGCATCAGGAAGGAAGCGGCGGTGGCGGCGTCAGCGTCGGCCTGAAGTCCGGGCTGCCCCACTGGCGCGATAGGCTGCGGGCGCCACCGCGTGCCTCCGGATCGAGGCCGTAATGCCGCGCGAGCGCCGCGAGAGCGAGGCGCAGCACCACCTTTCCGGACCGCTGTGGCCAGGCCTTGTCGCGTTCGACCTCAACAAGTCCGCGCAGATGGCAGCAGACGTCGATCAGGAGATTGCCGAAGTCCGGTCCAAGAGCGGTCAATGCCGCGTCGACGCGGGCGCGTGCGTCCAGCACCGCATCCGACAGCACGGCACCGCCTCCGGCACCAGAACGGCGTTCGGCCCGGCCGCCGATGGTGGACCAGTTCATGGTGGTGCGCGGCATCAGGGCGGCGAAAGTATAGTCGCTGCGAAACCGTTCACCGGCGGCGAACTCATGGGCCGCAATCAGTGGCGCGCCGTCCTTGTCCCGACGGCTGAACAGCCAGGCGAGAGGGCTTTCGGCGGCGTTGATCTGCGGTGTCTCCGCGGGCCGTGCGGACGGCGCCTTCCGGCAGGTTGATCGGGACGCGGCCGTCATTGCAGGCTCTCCATGAGGCGCGGCGAGCTGCGCAGGGCGCGCGGTTCGACAGGGAAGATCCAGTTCTCGAGGGCGCGCTCGACGGCTTCGACCTTGAGGTCGACCCGACGATCATCGCGCTTGTCCTCGACGATGCGGCAGGCATATGCGGCGGTCGTCCGGTCGCGACCGAACAGGCGCGCCGCCTTGGTCAGCGTCATGCCCATGTAGACATGCGCCACATAGATGGCGACCTGTCGGGCGAAGGCGACATGCGCCTGTCCCCGCTGGCGGCTGCGCAGCGACCGCAGCGGCAGGTCGAACGCCTTCAGGACCGCCTGTTCGATCACTGCAGCCTCGTCCGGCAACTCGGAAGCTGCGCTGGAGGAAAGGTCTTCATAGCGATGAGCTTCGGAACTTGTGTCTTTGATTGAGACATACACGGAAGCACACTCCAAGATGGGCCGACGCTATCGTCGGTTTTGCTGGTTGCCCTTCTAGGAAAGCATGACTTATACCCAGCGGGGATAACTTTTGGTTGTTTCAAAATCGGGCAGTCCCCGAGACCGCAAAATCGCCCCGCAGCGGTCGTCGTCGCAGACTTATCCCCGCGCCGAACAAGTGTGAGATGCTTGCCTCAGACGCATCTGGGGCACGACATGACTGAAACTTTGACCGATTTTCGGATGAGGGCACGCTTTGCCCAAAGCCGGGCCGTGATGCTCAAGCAGGGAGCCGAGGCCTATGACCGGCAGCGCGGACTTGCCAGACTGCTGCCGGTCGACCCGACCGAGTTTCGGTCTTCTACTTTAGAAAACACCAATAGGTTGTGCAAGCTGCTGGCGCGAGCGCTCCGCCAGGAGCGCATGCGCGGGCGCTCCGGGCACTGGACCTATGACCTCAACCGGCACCTGGGTCTGGTGCAGGCCTACAAGGCGGAAAGGCGAAACCTGGCGGCCCTGCGAGGCGGTCAAGTCTCGGCCGACCATGCGGCATCGCCGACCGGGCCGGCGGACATGGAACTGCAGACAACAAAAAACCCGGCGGGATGAACCGCCGGGCTTGCAGGAAGGATAACCTTCAAGGACTGGATCAGCGGCCGCGACGGCGCTGCTGGCCGAGGCCCATCTTCTTGGCCAGGTCCGAACGGGCCTGGGCATAGTTGGGGGCGACCATCGGATAGTCGGCCGGCAGGTTCCACTTCTCGCGGTATTCCTCGGGCGACATGTTGTAGTGGGTGCGCAGGTGGCGCTTCAGCGACTTGAACTTCTTGCCGTCTTCAAGGCAGACGATGTAGTCGTTGGTAACCGACTTCTTGACCGGAACCGCCGGCTTCACCGGTTCGGCCTCGACCTCGGCGGGAGCACCGCCCTGAATACGGTTCAGCGCGCCGACGACGTCATAGATCAGGTTCGGCAGTTCAGAGACCGGAACAGTGTTATTACCCACGTAGGCAGCAACAATGTGCGCGGCGAGGTCGATTATCGTCAGATCGTCGTCCATGTCACTCATCTTTCCATCATTCCTATCTCAGGCGGGATCATCTTGTGTCCCGTACATTCACCCCTGCGCAAACAATCGGACGTCATGAGTTTACATCAGACAGACGCAGGAAACACTGGATATTCAAGCTTCCAAAATCCATTACAGCGCCTAGAAAAGGAAAACAAGTGCATCCCACAAATTATTACGTTTTATACGGTGCGGGTAAACTCAAACGGCCATGAATGCTAGGTCGGTGCGCTATGAAAATAGATGACCGCACGGTGCTCAAGGCAAAATCTGTCTGGGATGATTCCATCATGAACTGACGATTTTTGAGGAAGGTGAAAATACGACCTTCCGGCTTGCCGATATAAGGGCCTTTACGGAACGTCGTCTTGGTTGACAGACTGTTTACTGATTGCATCGTTTGCACCGAGAGGCATGTAACCTGCCAGCAGTGCGGCACGAGCCAGAAGATGGGCGGAAATTGGCGCTGTCAGCATGAAAAAGGCAATGGCAACGAGTGCACGAGGCATAACATCCAGTGTTGGCGCATGAACGGCGAGAGCGGCAAGGCAGAAGCCGGAGCCGAGAGTTCCCGCCTTTGATGCAGCGTGCATGCGTGTATACACGTCGGGAAAACGGATGAGGCCGAGCGCGCCCGTCAGGGCGAAGATGGACCCGACGAGAAGTAGAGATGCGGTGGCAATGGCGAGTAGCAATTGCATGGCTTCATCCTGTCTGTCTTGCGGACACTACAGCCCCTGTTAGAAATGCCCAGGTGAAAAGTTCCGATACGATGCTTGGCACCGCGTCGGCCTTCGTCAGGGCGAGCCGGCGTCCTTGTCCTGTGTCAGGGGTGATTCGTCGCCATCCGGCAAGGTGGCCGGCGCATCCCCTGCCTGTCCGCGCCAGAGCACGTAACGGGCAAAGGCGACCGTGGCCAGGAAGCCGACGAGGCCGAGTGCGATGGCGATGTCGAGATAGCTGCGCACCCCGGTGCGAATCGAAAATGCAGCGATGAAGCCCATGACGATGCCGACCAGCAGATCCAGCGCCACGATGCGGTCCGGCAGCGTCGGGCCGAGGACCAGCCGGATCACGGTCATGATCAGCGCCAGCGACAGCACGCCGAGCGTGACATTGGCGGCCAGGAGCAAAATGGCTTCGGCGCTCATGCGAAGGCCTCCTCGACAAGGCGCTCAAATCCGTTGCGAATGTCGGCGATGACGGCTTGCGGGTCGGAAGCGTCGACGCAGTGGACGTAAAGACAGCTGCGGTTGGCAGCGACGTCCACCGTCAGCGTCCCCGGCGTCAATGTGATCAGGTTGGCGAGCAGGGTGATCTGAAAGTCGCCGGTGAGCCGCAGCGGTACGGCGACGATGCCGGGCTGAAGCTGCATGTCGCGCTTGAGGACGAGCGCCATCACCTTGAGGCCAGACTTGATCAGCTCGACCAGAAACACCCCGATGAGGCGGACGAGCGGCAGCGGGCGCACCCGGATCGGCGTGACGTTGCGGGCGCCGCGCAAGAGCCAGAGCGCTGCGGCGCCCAGAAGCAGGCCGAACAACAGATTGGCGACAGTGAACGAGCCGGAGATCGCCGCCCAGGTCAGCGCCATGAGCACGGGAATGAGGAAACGGGCGGTCATGGCGCGCCTCCCAGAACGGCGTGGCTGTAGGCATCGGCATTGAGCAGGCCCGCGGCCGATCGGGCCGCCAGCTCATGCACGGGCATGGGATAGAGGCCGATGGCCACCACGAGCACGGTCAGCACCAGGGTCGGAAGCAGCACGGATGCGCCGGGCGACCGGGGCCCGTTGGCACCCGTCTGGGCGGCTGCATCCGGGGCATCGCGCCAGACGGCGAACAGATAGACCCGCCCCATGGCGATCGTGGTGACGAGGCTGCTGGCGAGCAACACGAGGACCAGGCCGCCGCTGCCGGCGCTGATGCCCGCCTTGACCAGCAGCACTTTCGGCCAGAAGCCGGAAAATGGCGGCAGGCCGGCGACCGCCAGCGACAGGATCAGCAGGACCGCTCCAAGGAGAGGCGCGCGCTTCTGCACCCCACCCAGCTGGGTCAGGCGATCTGTACCTGCCAGAGCCTCGACCAGGCCGCCGCAGAAATAGAGTGCCGCCATGGTGACCATGGAATGCAGGGCGTAGAAGATGCCGGCCGTCAACCCGGCCTCGCCGCCGATGGCAAGGCCCATCAGCATGCTGCCGATGCCGTTGATCACCAGCCAGCCGAACAGGCGCCGCAGCTCCGATTGCGCCAGCGCACCCAGCGCGCCGGTGAGCATGGTGGCGCCGGCGACAGCGGCGATCACCGGCGCGAAATGCGCCGACACCGGACCCAGCAGAAGCACCTCCGTCTTGATCAGCGCGTAGATGCCGACCTTGGTCAGGATGGCCGCAAACAGCGCCGACACACCGGCGCCCGGCGCATGATAGCTGGCGGGCAGCCAGAAATTCAGCGGAAAGGCCGCAGCCTTCATGCCGAAGGCGACAAGGTAGAGCACGGCAATGGTGACGAGCGGCGTATCCGCCGGCGCGGCGCGCACCTTGAGGGCGATGTCGGCCATGTTGAGCGTGCCCAGCACGCCGTAGAGATAGGCGGTCGCCACCAGGAACAGCGTCGTGGCGAGGAGATTGAGCAGCCCGTATTTCAGCGCCCCATCGATCTGCGGCTTCTTGGAGCCGACCAGCAGCAATCCGGTCGAGGAGATCAGCAGCACCTCGAACCAGACGTAGAGATTGAAGATGTCGCCGGTGAGGAAGGCGCCGGTGACTCCGGCCATCAGCAGCATCAGGAAAGGATAGAAGCCGAAGCGCCGCTCCGCCCAGGTGACGTCGGCGGCCGAATAGATCGTGGCCAGGAGGGCGATAAAGGTTGCGAGTGTTGCCAGCGAGGTGCCGAACACATCAGCGGCAAAGACGATGCCGAAGGGCGGCTTCCAGGCGCCCATGTACATGACCACAGGCCCTTGCTGCAGGACGCGCGCGAGCAGGGCGATATCGGTCACCAGCATGGCGAGGAGCGCCGCCACGGCGACGATGATTGGTTGCTTGAGTTGCTGGCGCAGAAGCACCAGAACGGCGCCGGCAAGGACGGGGATGGCCAGCGGCAGGGCGACCAGCCAGTCGGACAGCGGGACAGGCGCTGTGATCAGGGCGGCGGAAACGTCGGCGGCGGCCATCAGTAACCCTCCGGCGGGCCGGGGTCGTCGACCGGTTCGGCGGCGCGCATGCCGTCGGTGTCGTCGGTCCCGAGGTCCTGATAGGCGCGGAAGCCAAGCACCAGCAACAGGGCGAAGAAGGAGAAGGAAATGACGATGGCCGTCAGGATCAGCGCCTGCGGCAGGGGATTGGCGACGATGCCGGTGATCGCTTCGGCGTCGGGCGCGATCAGCGGCGGCGTCTCGCGCGTCAGGCGGCCAGCGGTGAAGATCAGGAGATTGACGCCATTGCCGAGCAAGGCAAGGCCGATGAGAACGCGGATGATGTGCCGCGACAGCATCAGGTAGACGCTGACGGCCATGAAGGCGGTGACCAGCAGGGCGAACACACTTTCCATCAGACGCCGCCTCCCCGTTGCTCGAGGCTGAGGGCAATCGACGTCATGGCGCCGGAAACCACGAAGAACACGCCGATGTCGAAGAACATCGGTGTGGACAAGGCGATCTCCACGCCGAGCACCTGAGGAAAGGTCCAGAGCGCGGTGAAGAAGGAGCGGCCGGTGAAGATCGGCAGCAGCCCCGCGCAAACGGCCAGCAATAGACCGAAGCCGGCGTAGGACATGGGATGGAAACGCAGCGCCTGCCGGACCGCCGGCACGCCATGCGACAGGCCGAGCAGGGCGAAGGCCGACGCGGCGATCAGGCCGCCGATGAAGCCGCCACCCGGATCATTGTGGCCGCGCAGCGTGACGAAGACGGCCAGCATCAGCGTCAGCGCCGAGATGAGGGGCGAAAGCGTGCGGAAGATGACGGTTCCCATCATGACCGGTCGTCCTCCTTGTGAATGACGATGCGGGCGCGCACGCGCACCAGCGCCAGGATGGCAAGGCCGGTGATCATCACCACGGCGATTTCGCCCATGGTGTCGAGACCGCGGAAGTCGACGATGATGACGTTGACCACGTTGCGCCCATGCGCCACCAGGCGGCTGTTGGCCTCGTAGAAATCGCTGAGGCGACTGTCGAAAGGCGTCTGGGTGACGCGCAAGAGCAGCGCGCCGAAGCCGAGCCCGGCCGCACCGGCGATTGAGCCGTCGATGACCTTCTGGCCGAGCGGACGGTGGTCGCGCTCGGCAAGTTTCAGGCGCGTCATCACCAGGGCGAGGATCACCACCGACAGCGTTTCCACCATGAACTGGGTGAAGGCCAGATCCGGCGCGCCGAACAGCATGAACAGCGTGGCGACGGCAAAGCCCTGGGCGCCCAGCGACACGATGGCGGTGAGCCGCGTACGGGCACGCAGCACCGCCACGAGGCCGACGAAGGCAATCGCAACAATCGCCCATTCATGCAGCAGGAGATGCGGCCAGACCGGCAGCGCCGGCCATTCCCCATGGACGGTCATCGGCACCAGAAGGGCCAGCGCGGTCAGCACCATCGTGGCGGTGATATAGGCTTCGAGCCGCCCCGATTGCAGGGAGCGGGTGACGAGGGTGGCAAGGCGCAACAGCGCGGCAATCGCCTGATCGAAGCCACGGTCCGGCCCCCATTTCAGCACCGCTGCCAGCGTATCGAGCAAGGAGCGAAGTCTGTCGGCCGACAGATAGGCGGCGACGCCCAGTGCCATGGTAAGCAGCGAGAGCAGTAGCGGCAGTTCCACGTGCTCGGGCAGGGCATGCAGGGTGAGATCGACCGGGTGCCCGGCGACGGCATTGACGGCGGGACCAAGGGTGAGGCTGACGGCGAGCGGCAGCGCCAGCACGATCGCCAGCCCCTTGGCGCCGAAGACCAGCGGCCCGGCCCAGAGGCCGATCGGCCCCTCGTGGGCGTGACGCGGCGTGGCGCGTGGCGCGCCGAGGAAGGGGCGCAGCGCCACCTGGCCGGCGATGGCGAACATCAGGGCGTTGCCGCAGACCGCCAGCGCGATCGCCGCCCAGACCCGCAGATCGGCCAGCGCGCCATAGAGGGTTTCCTTGGCGACGAAACCGAAGAAGCCGGGAATGCCGGCCATGGAAAGCCCCGCAAGCGCTGCCGCCGCACAGGTGACCGGCATGGCGCGGCGCAGACCGCCGAGACGGCGAATGTCGCGCGTGCCGCTCTCATGATCGATGGCGCCCGCCACCATGAACAGCGCCCCCTTGAACAGCGCATGCGCCAGCAGATAGGCGACAGCGCCGGCGATCGCCGCGTCGGTGTCGAGACCGATCAGCATCACCAGCAAACCGAGCGAGGCGACGGTGGTCTGCGCCAGCATCAGCTTGAGGTCGGTCTGGCGCAGGGCGAGAAGGGCGCCGCCGATCAGCGTGACGCCACCGACGAAGGGCAGGATGCTCTCCCAGGCGGGGGTGCCGCCGAGCACCGGGTTGAGGCGCATCAACAGATAGACGCCGGCCTTCACCATGGTGGCCGAATGCAGATAGGCGGACACCGGCGTCGGCGCTTCCATGGCATTGGGCAGCCACACATGCAGCGGCATCTGCGCAGACTTGGTGAAGGCGGCCCCGAGAAACAGCGCCAGCACCAGCGGATAGAGGGGCGAGCCACGCAAGGCCTCGCCGCTGGCGAGGAGTTCGGTGAGCGAATGCACGCCGGCGATCTGCCCGGCCAACAGCACGCCTGCGAGCAGCGACAGGCCACCAAGGCCCGTGATCACCAGCGCCTGGAAGGCGGCGCGACGGGCCGCTTGCCGTGTGTGGTCGAAGCCGATCAGCAGGAAGGAGGCGATGGAGGTGCCTTCCCAGAAGACGAACAGGCTGATCAGGTCATCGGCCAGCACCAGACCGAGCATCGCACCCATGAACAGGAAGAGACTTGAGAAGAAGCGCCCGATCCCGGGATGGCCCTTCATGTAGGCGCCGGCATAGAGGACGATGAAGGTGCCGATGCCCGAGATCAGCAGCGCGAACAGGCTGGAGAGGCCATCGACCCGCACCGACAGGCGAATGCCCACTGCCGGCAGCCAATCGATGCCGCAGTTCAGTGACTGACCGGCTGCTATCCCGGGTATGGCAGCGGCAAAAGCCGCGAAGATGGCGGCAGGGAACAGACAAAGCAGGTAGGGCGCGGCCGCTTCGGCATAACGCAGGACAAAGGGCGTCAATGCTGCGGCAACAAAAGGCAGGGCAACCGCAAGCAGGGGCCAGTCTCCGACAGTCACACCTCGTCCTTTCCAAAGACATTGGGAATGATGATGAGATCAATGTGGCGTCACGACGGCCACTCAACAGGACATGCGCAGCCACCATCCTCCGATGAACGCATGACAAGACTACGAGGATTCTGCTCGTGTCTTCAACTCATTCCTGACGTGTTGGGTGGAGATCCGGCGTCGGCCTCAGGCCCGGTCGCGGCGCAGCGTTTCCGTGGCGGCCTGCGGGGTCGCGGTCCGCTGGTCGGTGCCGGTGCGGATGGGGGTTCCGGTCTGGGTCTGCGGGACATAGCCGCGGCGGGCCGGGATTTCGCGGCGGATGCCGCGCCAGCGGTCGGCCAGCAGCAGCGAGGAGCGCAGCGACACCATTTCGAAGAGTTCGACCAGTCGCTTGACTTCCTGGTAATTGCGCACGTCGGCCTGACCGGAGAACAGGATCACGCGTGTGGCAAGCGGCGCATCGAGGCCGGCGGCGCGGAGAGCGATCGCCAGCGGCTCACCGCCCTGATCGTCCAGCAGGCTGCGCGCAAAGATCTGCTCGACACCGATGAGATTGGCCAGCGTGGCGGCCATGACGTTGCTGTCGCGCGTGAGGCAGGCAGCGGCAAGATCTGCGACCTTCTCCGGGTCCGGCATCGGCACCTTGGGCAAGGGGCGCCGGGCGGCAAACTCGCGCAGGGCGGCGATTTCCAGCGCCTGGATGACACGGCGGCGGCCACGGCCATCAAGATGCAGGAACAACTCGATCAGATCGGTATCCTGCACGTCGTCAAACCTGGCAGCGAGCGCTCGCGCAATGGCGGGATAGTCGCAGCCGAGATCGACCAGCGCGGGGATCGCCGTCTCGGGCAGCGTGATCGACTGGTTGAGCAGCAGCACGTGCAGCACGTCCGGTGCCAGCTTGTTCAGGAGCGCCTCGACGACGGGGCGCGACAGCTGCTTGCGCGCGGCGACCAGCTCCACATGGCTGGAGGGCGCGGTCGCCACCAGCGAAAGCAGCTCGACGTCCGGCAGGTAGGGGGCCTTTTCCAGAATGACGGAGGCCACCGGATAGATGTCCTGTAGCAACACCCGCAGCACGGCCGGCGGCACGTTCTCATAGGCGGCGAGGAGGGTGGCAATCTCGATGCGTTCGCGCAACGCGGTGACGCGCATCAACTGCAGCGCCAGTTCCTCGTACATCGCGATTTCCTGGCGGGAGTGGAAAGGCTCGGAAACGAAGAGCGCCGTCGCGTCCTTGAGGACCGTGCGAGCGCGTTCTGCGTCCGTGTTGCGGACCAGGCCTAAAATCCCGTTGGAAAAGGGATGTGACGTCATGAAGCGGCCCGACGGATTGAATGATTCGCTCACGCGAACGTTTGAATTCTAGCTGAAAACTCCCACATCGATAGAATGCCTCGCAATTCGTAAACTGTTTGTTAACCGACGGGGCAGAGGATCGAAATTGCTGAACGAGAAGCATGTTTTCCCAAGAATTGGCGTCGACATGCTTTGTACCCACCATTCACCCCTGGCTCAGGAGGCGATCATGGGGCTTGTGATTGAGTTCGGCGTGCCGATGGTTCGAGCCCGTCGCAGGAATATGGGCGGATTTTGTGAGGTGACGATTTTTCCCGGTGCGCAAGTGAGTCGCCGTGAAGAAGAGTCTGACGACAAGACTGACCCGGATGACTCACGGTCTTCGGACATGAAGACGCCGCCGCCCAGGAAGAGGACGTCGAAGTAGGATCGAGACGCCGGGACAGGATCGGCCCGGCTTGCGTTCACGGCGCGAATCCTGTGATGGTCCCGCTCAGGGAGCGGACGATATGGAATTGCGCAGCTTCAGGTTCTGGCGACATGTCGGCGCAGGCGCCGCTGTCATCGCAGTTGCGTCCCTGTCCGCTTGTGGGCGTCCCACCGGTGATTTTGGCCGCGCCGCGCCGTCTTACATGCATGACGATCTGATGCCGGCCGCCGGCAACTACATGGCGCATCAGGCTCGCAGGGAGCCGGTGTCCAGCTTTCCCTATACCGATGACGAAGTCGAACTGCGCAACCGCGCCTGGAACTTCGTGCGCGCGCCCCATGTGCGCGACTGGTGGCTCGACACGCTGGTGGAAGGCGAACGCACGCGCATCCTGCCGATGCTGACCGGCAACGGGCAGATGGACGCGTCGGTGGCCGCCATGTTCCCGAAATTCGCGCTGCCGCTGCTCAATCCCGCCTATGACGCGCGCCGCTATCACGACTTCCTGCTGTCGGACGCCTACGCCGGCTCGGACACGCGCTGGAACAAGGTGATCGCCGACGCGTCGGCCGATACCGATCTGATCCCGCCCTTCTGCGCCGTGGCGGCGCGGGTCCGCAAGGCGGATATCGAACGCCTGCAGGTGTTCTACCGCCAGGGCGAGACGGATGCCGCCTTCCGCGCCAACGCCGAGGCGCGCGTGCTCGAGAACGAGTCGACGATCTCCTGGGTCTGGCGCGCGCTCGGCTATCGGGCCGCCTCCTACCGCTATGCCATCGACCGCTTCGAGATCGAGATCCCCTCGGCCAATCTGTTCGCCGCCAATCAGGCCTATAACGCGCTGGTATTCTCCGAATGCCACGACGCCGCGCCACTCAAGAGCGTGGACACGCATCATCCGCTGCGCTCGCGCCTGATGCAGGAGCCCGACCCCTTCGACGGGCCGGTGCCGCAGAAATAGCAGGATAGGGCGCCGTCACTTGGCCGGCGGTGGAGCCATGGCGGAGAGGCAGGTCATGGCCTCGATGGCTGCCGTCGCGGCCAGGCGGTCGCCTTCATTCGGCGCGAAGATCTTGATCTCGACGAGACCGCGATCGCCCATGAGCGAGAGCGGCACCGGCAAGGGCGCATCGAGCTTGTGCGCTGACAGATAGGTGTCGACGTCGGCGGGGGTGCCGGCGAGGGCGGAGAGCTTGCCATTCTCGGCGGCATCGGACCGGAGGGCGGTGACCACATCGCCGTTGGGACCGATCAGCGAGACGAACCAGAGCCTGTCCGGCAGCATGCCGGTGATCAGTTGCGGCCCCGTTTCCGGCGTCACCGGACAGACGGCGGTGACGAAGCTCGGATCAAGATCGGGCAGGGCGAGCGAGGTGCGGTTCAGAAGTGTCAGGCGCGCGCTCGGGCTGTCGGCGATCAGCTGCGCATAGGCGTTGAAGGGCACGTTGAACGGCACCAGCAGGATGGCGACGATGTGCACGACGCCGGCCAGGAGCAGCAGCGCCACGAGGCTGCGAATGAAGCGATCGATCATGCGGGCGCTCCCGCCGGGCAGGTGCGCCGGGTGATCGTCGGCAACTCCGCCGGATCGGGCGGGTGGCTGGCAAAGGTGGGACTGTAGAGCCTGAGCGTGACGCGCAGCGAGTCGAGCCCGCCGGTGACGATGAAGTCGCCGGTGCCCATCTCCGGCCCGACGCCGATCTGCACCCGATTGCCGGGGTCATAGCGAAAGGAATCCGCCGACGTGAAGGCAACCCGGCCGGCCGGATTGACCGTGAGGCGGCCGCGTTCATTGCCGATCGTCAGCGTCCACACGGCGTCGACGGGCATCGGGCCTTCGATCAGATAGGTGCAGGCAGGATTGAGCCGGGCGCCGTCGCCATCGCGTTCGGCAATCAGGGCAATGCCCTGCGACGGCGTGAGACGGCCGGCTGTGCTGCGGGCGAGGCGCGCGGCGGCATAGGGGTTGGCTTCGCTGCCGGCGACCGACCACACGCCAAGGCGCGGCGAAATGTCGAGCCTGGGATCGTTGAGCACCCACCAGGCAGACGCAAGGCCCAGCAGACTGCCGGCGATAACCACGATGATGAAGCGGAGCGTGGACAGCACGGAGCGGCCTATCTCGTCTTGCGCGGGGTGTCAGCGGATCTCCGCCGTGCTCTCGGGGCCGATCATGGTTACACCATTGAGCGTGATCGAGGAACCGTCGGAGGGCAGGGACGCCGCCGCAGCGGAGGTCGATGCCAGCGGGTGCAGCGGCGAGGGCAGGGCGGTGAGCGGGTTGGAATGAAGCGTGGTCGAAGCCGTCACGTCGAGGCGCGCGCGCATGCGGGCGCCGATGTCGGCGATCTTGGACAGCGCCTCGGGCGTCAGCGTCGAACCGGGCGCCGGACGCGCCGGCTCGGCGCTTGCCATCGGCGCGATCGGTTCCTTGACGAGGTCAGCCGGCACCGGGGCTCCGGGGATCGGCCGGAAGGGCAGCCCGGCGTGGATCGGCTCCATGATGTTGTGCCAAGTCAGGGCCGGCAGGCTGCCGCCGGTCATGTTGGCGGTGGAAGTATAGTCGTCGTTGCCGAACCAGACGGCCGCCGAATACCAGCCGGTGAAGCCGACGAACCAGGCGTCGCGATAGGACTGGGTGGTGCCCGTCTTGCCGGCCTGCATCTGGCCGGGGAATTTCGCCTTGCCGCCGGTGCCGGCGTTGACCACCGACGACAGCACGTCGTTCATTTCATAAGCGACACTCTCCGGTAGCACCCGTGGCGGCTTGGGCTCGTCGCGCGCATGGTCATAGGTGACCTCGCCCTTGCGGGTGCGCACGGTCTCGATGGCATAGGGCGTGACCTTTGTGCCGGCATTGGCAAAGCCGGCATAGGCGCCGGCCATGTCGAGCGCCGTCACCTCGGCAACGCCGAGCGGCAGGGCGCGCGTGATCTTGAGCTCGGAGCGGATGCCGAGATTATGCGCCGTCTCGACGATCTTGCCGCGCCCGAAGCCTTCGGCGAGGCGCACCGGCACGGTGTTGATCGAATGGGCGATGGCCGACCGCAGCGTCACCCGGCCCGAGTAGGAACGGCCGTAGTTGCGCGGCGTCCAGTTGCCGATGGTGATGGGCGCGTCGGTGATGACGCTGTCCGGCTGCCAGCCATTCATGAAGGCGGTGGCGTAGACGAAGGGCTTGAAGGATGATCCGGGCTGCCTCAGCGCCGACACCGCCCGATTGAACAGGCTCTCGTCATAATCGCGACCGCCGACCATAGCCCGCACGCCGCCGTCGAGGCCGACGACCACGGTGGACGCCTGCTTGACGCGATACTGCTGGCCATATTGCCGGAGGCTTTCCTCGATGGCCGTCTCGGCCGAGGTCTGGATCGCCGGGTCGAGCGTCGTGCGGGCGGTGATGGTGCGGTCGCCCGGCGGGGCGATGCGCTTGATCTCCTCGAAGGCCCAGTCGAGATACCAGTCGGGCGCCGTGGCCGTGGCGGTCGGGACCGGCGTCGCCGGGTTGCGCCGGGCCGGCGCCACCTGCGCTTCGGTCATGAAGCCGGCCTCGACCATGTTGGACAGCACTTCGTTGGCGCGCGCCCGCGCGGCGGCCAGATTGACGTTGGGCGAATATTTGGTCGGCGCCTTGTAGAGGCCCGACAGCATGGCCGCCTCGGACAGCGTCAAGTCCTTGACCGACTTGCCGAAATAGAACTCCGCCGCCGCCGTCACGCCATGGGTGCCGCCGCCCATGTAGGCGCGGTCGAGATAGAGCTTGAGGATCTCGCGCTTTGTGAGATTGGCCTCCAGCCACAGCGACAGGAAGGCTTCGTTGACCTTGCGCTGCAGGGTGCGCTCGTTGGAGAGGAACAGGTTCTTGGCCAGCTGCTGGGTCAGCGTCGAACCGCCCTGAACCACGCCGCCGGCCTTGGCATTGGTGACGAAGGCGCGCATGAGGCCGAGCGGATCGATGCCGAAATGCTCGAAGAAGCGCCGGTCCTCGGTGGCCAGCGTCGCCTGGATCAGATAGGGCGGCATGTCCTCGAGCGGCACGGAATCATCGAGGAACATGCCCCGCCGGCCGATGATCTTGCCGTTGCGATCCTCGAAGGTGACCGCATAATCGCCGCGCGCCTTCCAGTCGCCCTGCGTCGACTTGAAGGCCGGCTGGGCCAGCACCAGGAGCACGATGGTGCCGAAGGTGCCGAGCGTCGCACCTTCCGACAGGAGTTCGAACATCGCCCGCTTGAAGCCACGCACCCGCAGCACCGACATATGGTCGGTGAGTGCCGTCCAGGCGAGGCCAAAGCGCCGCCCCGCGCCCCAGACCGAACTGTCGATCCACGCGTCAAGAGCCAGCAGCCAGAGGCGCCAGCGCGGATTTTGCTTGAACTCCGGCACGTTTGCGACCAAGCGTTTGGAAAGAAATTGGACCTCGAAACCCGAGTAGAACGCCCGCTTAACGCGACTCCTGCTCGGCCAAAAACAATACGGCTTTTATACACCCCGGCATAGGCGCATGTGAAGTAATGGTTAAAGCAAAGGATAAAACTGTCGGCATTCCCTTCTGGCTGGCCAAGACTCTCGACGAGATGACCGATGCCGAATGGGAAAGCCTCTGCGACGGCTGCGCCCGCTGCTGCCTCAACAAGCTGGAGGACGAGGAGACCGGCATCGTCGTCTACACCGACATCGGCTGCGAACTGCTCGACGGCCACACCTGCCGCTGCCGCGACTACCCCAACCGCGCCGCCACCGTGCCCGACTGCATCCGCCTGACGCCCGACGAAGTGCGCACCTTGTCCTGGCTGCCGCCGACCTGCGCCTATCGCCTCGTGGAAGAACGCAAGGACCTCTACGACTGGCACCCGCTGAAATCCGGCGACCCTGACAGCGTGCACACGGCCGGGATCTCGGTGCGCGGCAAGGTGGTGGACGAAAAGGACTGGCCGCTGGAGCGCTGGGAAGAGCGCGTGGTGACCTGGCCGATGAAAAAGAAGGGGCGGAGGTGAGGGGGCTTCCGCTGCGGTGCGGCTCTCTTTGCTGCCTGCGATCTTGCGTTGAGAAGAGGGGCCGGGGCTACCCCTCTCTCCCACTCTCCCCCCCAAGGGGGGAGAGAGCCCCGATCGGTTCCAGCCAGAGCCTTGAAAGCTCTCGATGAGCAGCTCAACGCGCCCTCTCCCCCCTTGGGGGGGAGAGTGGGAGAGAGGGGTTTGCCGAGTGTCTGGGTAGACTCGGCGACTATTTTGTGAAGACTGCGCGCAGGGATTGAAAGGGGAGAGGCGCAACGCCATGATGAGGCGTGGCTGGAGGCGTGGGGTATGGTGACGATTCGGAGCGAGGAAGAGCTGGAGCGCTGGCTTGTGGGAACGCCACATGATTGGGCTCCTAACCTTGCCGTAAGGGCGGCGCTGCGGGTTATGCCGCTGATCGCGACGGATAGGCGCCTTCAAGGGGAGAGTTGGGGTCAGGAGATAATTTTGCCATTGGCCCGGGCCTTGGTCGTTTCGGCGGTTGCCTCGAATCTTTCAACCGCTGAAACGAGAGCCGCCTCCCGCGCTGCCACCTACACCGCCGCCTCCGTCCGCTCCATCACCCGCGCCACCGCTGTGACCTACACCGCCGCCGCCCGCTCCATCAACCGCGCCGCCGGTGCCACCGCCGGTCGCGCCACTGCAGTTGCCGCCGCCGCCAGCACCGCAGCCTCCCGCGCCGCCGCCGCCAGCACCGCA
>NZ_JAKJIC010000018.1 GCF_021864535.1 Oryzibacter oryziterrae | reverse complement strand
GTCAAAGGCATGAGAAATTCGAATACGGAATACCAAGGTCATTTTCAATGCCACTTGGTATGAGACCCGGGTTGACGCCGTGTGGGCGTCGCCAGGCCGAGGTTGATGTCCCTGTCGTCGGGCTGGCGCAAGCGGCGAGACGACGGGGGAATGTTGAAGAGTTTGAGCGTCCGTCGATCGGGATGGTTCACCGTGATCGAATGGGGGCTCCTGAGATTGCGGCATTCGAAGGCGCAGCCCGCTTTGGCTGCGTCCTCGGGTTCCGCAATAGCCGGCAGGTGTCTTTGCGGGAATCGCGTCTGACCCGCAGTGACGCTGCCGACTTCCGGAAGCAGGTCCCTGTCTGACAGCAGGCCCAGCTTTCTTCGTCCAGAACCGCGACTAGGCCGCTGGTCATCCGTTGTGCCCGACTTCTCCAGTCACATGGCGCCTCCCAACTCGGATGATCGGCGGCTCCTTTTTTGTCGCCGGCCGGACAGGGCGCTCCCCGTCGAGCTGGCCCGGAAAAGACAAAGCGACCGTCCGCTCGCGCGAGACGATCGCTCAGAAATTCTTCCAGGCAGACGGGATACGACTTCGATGCCCTGAAATGCAGGGCAAACGATCCCAGTCATCCGCAGGCACATCCATTCACGGCGCCAAGGCAAAGCTTAGCGTGAGCGGGACGCGCGGAAAGTCGGGATCAAACCAAAGTCGGCAAAGCAGAAATGCTCAATCCTCGTAGGAGAACATCACCTGCTGCTGGGGGGAATAGTCCTTCTGCTGTACCTGGGGACGACGAACCGCATGTGCAGCCGCATTCACAGCCGGAATACCGATCTGATGATACTGGCTATCGAGATCGACTTGGCTGCCTTGCTGGGCTTGATCCTTCACATGCGAGTCAACCTGCGTGGACATCTTTTCCATCCTGTCCGGACTACCGGCTACGAGTTTGTTGTTACATGAAAACCCTGAGAAAGACGCAACGGTTATCGCGTTTTCTGAAGTATAAGTTAGATCGAAAATTTAGGCGGAACAAGGGCGGCCCGAGTTTAAATCGTTACACATTTCCTATGCGATCGATTTAGATTTTCGCGCTGCAAAAAAGAATTGTTGCTCCGGGGCAACAGAAAAAAGTTTATTTCCGATTTGAACTGATTGTTGCCAGATTTGATCCGGCTCAAGGCAAAGATCTTAACAACGTCTTAATCTGACGTGGAAAACACTGTATTTATACGGATTTCCATTCTCCGGCAGGATTTTTTCCCTGTGCAGCGGGGATTCTGCTGCTTCTCTTTTTGCCGGAAAACCACCTTTCCTCCATTCACCGAAAGTCGAAATGCGGTGAAAAGCCACGCCTTTGCTTTCGCTTTGCAGCAAAAAGCGAAAGCCTCGGGCATTTTGTCGCAGGCCTGCAGCGACGGCTCGATGACGCAAAGAGGGGGCAAAGCGGGGTGGGAAGGTGAGGCGACTCAGTGCCCCATCAGTGCCGTCACATGGGCAGCGACGGAGCGGGACAGGCCGATGAGATCATAGCCGCCTTCGAGCAACGACACGATGCGGCCCTTGCAGCGGCGGTCGGCCACCTCCATCAGGCGCTTGGTCACCCAGGTGAAGTCGGCTTCCGTCAGATCCACCTCGCCGAGCGGATCGCGCGTATGGGCGTCGAAGCCGGCGGAGATCAGGATGAGATCGGGCGCAAAGGCGTCGAGCGCCGGCAGGACGCGTGAGCTCATGGCTTCGCGGAAGGCAGAACCGTCACTGCCGGCAAACAGCGGCGCATTGCAGATGTTGTTGGCGATGCCCGTTTCGTTGAGCTCGCCGGTGCCGGGGTAGAGCGGCATCTGATGCGTCGAGGCATAGAAGACGCTGGGGTCGTTGTAGAAGATGTCCTGCGTGCCATTGCCGTGATGCACGTCGAAATCGATGATGGCGACGCGCTCGGCACCGTGCACCTCCTGGGCGTGACGGGCGGCGACGGCGGAATGGTTGAAGAAGCAGAAGCCCATGGCCGTTCGGTATTCGGCATGATGGCCCGGCGGGCGATGGGCCGAAAAGGCATTGTCCACGAGGCCGGTCATCACCTCGTCAACCGCGAGGCAGGCGGCGCCGGAAGCGCGCAGGGCCGCTTCCCAGGTGCCCGGCGACATGGACGTGTCGCCATCGATGCGGATCAGGCCCTCGGTGGGGTTCTGAACGCGGATATGCTCCACATAGGACAGCGGATGGGCGCGTGCCACCTGCTCCATGGTGGCCTTGGGGGCGATGTCGCGGATGAGATCCTGGTATTGCTCGCGTTCCAGCTCGCGCTCGATCACACGCAGCCGATCCGGACGCTCGGGATGACCCATGGGCGTCAGATGCATGAGAAAGCTGGGGTGACTGAGATAGAGTGTACGCAAAGTCGAGCCGCCTCCCAAGACTGGCCGCAATGGCGTCCAGCCACGGAACGCTCCCGACCTCCATCGGACACCGTCCCGAAATCCTCCGTCCGTCCTCAAGAAAAGGGCCGACATGCGGTCCAGTTTAGCCG
Organism: Oryzibacter oryziterrae; assembly: GCF_021864535.1. GTDB lineage: Bacteria > Pseudomonadota > Alphaproteobacteria > Rhizobiales > Pleomorphomonadaceae > Pleomorphomonas > Pleomorphomonas oryziterrae. The sequence continues at coordinate 72,460 of NZ_JAKJIC010000018.1, read as the reverse complement.
GGTTTGCCGAGGCGCTCTACACCTCTTTCGGTGAATAGTTGGCAGCAGGCGGCAAATCGACGGGCGTTATCGCGGCGCGGCGGCGCGTTCGAGCCGGTCGAGGATCGCCTCGCCAAGATCATGCGGCGGGATCGGCGCGACGGCGATGCCCGTGATGGCGAGGGCGTCGGCTTCGCGCAGCATGCGGAACAGGTTGGCCGCCGCTTCGCGCAGATCGCCGGTGGGGCTGAGATTGAAGACACCGGCCGCGTCGGCGTCGCCGGGCACGTGCCTGGGGCCGAAGGCCAGCAGCACCTCGCCGGGGTCGACAGCACGCGCATGCAGGCGGACGCGCGCCTTGGGCGCATAGTGCGACAGCAGCATGCCCGGCGCGATCGGTGCGGTAGGGTCCCCCGCCTCGGCGCGCTGGAGCGGCGCGCCGATGACCGCTTCCAGTTCCTCGCTGGCAAGCCCGCCGGGCCGGAGGAGATGGGCCGTTCCCTCGCGCACCTGTACAATGGTGGACTCGACGCCGACTTCGGTGTGGCCGCCGTCGAGAATGAGCGGGATGCGGCGGGCGAGGTCGCCGAACACATGCGAGGCCGAGGTGGGGCTCACGTGGCCGGAGACGTTGGCGCTCGGCGCCACGATCGGCACGCCGGCGGCGACGATGAGATCGCGCGCCACCGGATGGGCCGGCAGACGCACGGCGAGCGTATCGAGGCCGGCGGTGGCCAGAGAACTGATGGGGCAGTCCGGCTGCATCGGCAGCACCAGCGTCAGCGGTCCCGGCCAGAAGGCCTCGGCGAGGCGGCGCGAAATCGGGTCGAACTCGACCAGCGCTTCGGCGGCGGCAAGGCTTGCCACATGGGCAATCAGCGGATTGAAACTCGGCCGGCCCTTGGCCTCGTAGATGGCCGCAACAGCGCGGCCGTTGGTGGCGTCGGCGCCGAGCCCGTAGACGGTCTCGGTCGGGAAGGCGACCACCTGACCGGCGCGGATCACATCGGCGGCATGGGCAATCGCGGCGGCGGAAACCGGTTCGATCCGGGCCATGGGCTGGTAATGCGGCGTCAAGGCAACCTGCGTGTGAGACTGTGGACGGTGGCAAACGGGACCGGCAGTGCTCCAAAGGGCGACTTGTGCCCTGATCGATTGTGCCGAATAAGGTCTAGTCTAGACTGCCCCCCTGGAGAAGAAAAGCCATGGTCTACCGCGCGCCCACATCCGACATCGCCTTCTGGCTCAAATCCGTGGCGGGTATGGAGGCCGAGCTGGCGGCGGGCACCTTCGGCGACCTCGACGGCGATCTGGTGGACGCGGTGATCGGCGAAGCCGGGCGGTTCGCGACCGAGGAGCTGGCCCCGGTCAACCGCCAGGGCGACATCGAAGGCGCGCAGCTGATCGACGGGCAGGTGCGCCTGCCGCGCGGCTGGCCCGATCTCTACCGCCGCTGGGCGGAAGGTGGCTGGAACGCGCTGACCGGATCGCCCGACCACGGCGGCCAGGGCCTGCCGACCATGCTCTATGCGGCGACGCTGGAAATCTGGAACGGCGCCAACACCGCCTTTGCCACCGGCACCATGCTGACCATCGGCGCCATGGAGGCGCTGGAAGCCCATGGCAGCGACGAACAGAAGACGCTTTATCTCGACAAGCTGATCTCCGGCGAGTGGACGGCCAGCATGAACCTGACCGAGAGCCAGGCCGGCTCGGATCTGTCGGGCATGCGCACGCGCGCCGAACCGGTGGGAGACGGCAGCTACCGCATCTTCGGCCAGAAGATCTTCATCACCCACGGCGACAACGACTGCGCCGAGAACATCGTGCATCTGGTGCTGGCGCGCCTGCCCGACGCACCGGCCGGCACGCGCGGCATCTCGTTGTTCGTGGTGCCCAAGCGGATGATCAACGAGGACGGCAGCCTCGGCGCCCTCAATGACGTGAAGGTGGTGGGGCTCGAGCACAAGCTCGGCATCCACGCCTCGCCCACCTGCGTGATGCAGTTCGGCGAGAAGACCGGCGCGATCGGCTGGCTGGTGGGCGAGCCCAACCGTGGCCTAGCCGCCATGTTCACCATGATGAACAGCGCCCGCATGTCGGTGGGGCTGCAGGGTGTCGGCGTGGCCGAACGCGCCTATCAGCGGGCCCGCGACTACGCCAACGAACGCAGCCAGGGCCGCGCCGCCGGCTGGAGCGGCACCGGCGCCTGCCCGATCATCCATCACCCCGACGTCAAGCGCATGCTGCTGACCCAGCGCGGCCTGACCGACGCGGCCCGCGCCATCTGCTACAGTCTCGCTCATGCTCTGGATCTCGGCCGGGTCGGTCCGGAGGAAGTGCGGGCCTTCTACCGCGACCGGGCGGCGCTGCTGACGCCGGTGGCCAAGGCCTTTTCGACCGACATCGCGGTGGAAGTGGCCTCGATCGGCGTGCAGGTGCATGGCGGCATGGGCTTTGTCGAGGAAACCGGCGCGGCCCAGGACTATCGCGATGCCCGCATCCTGCCGATCTACGAGGGCACCAACGGCATTCAGGCAATCGATCTGGTGACGCGCAAGCTGACGCTCGCCGACGGCGAAGCCTTCCGCAGCTATGTGGCCGAGCTGAAGGCCTCGGTCTCTGACGGCAAGGGCGTCGATGGCCCGGAGATCCGCACCATTGCGGAGAAGGTCGGCGCGGCGCTCGACGAACTCACCTTCGCCACCAACTGGCTGATGCGGGCCCTGAGCGACGGGCGCACATCCGATGCGCTGGCCGGCGCCACACCTTACCTGCGGCTGTTCGGTCTGGCCGCCGGCGGTGCCTATCACCTCAAGGCCGTGCTGGCCGACCTCGCCGAGGCCACGACCACCACGGAAGCCGCGCGCCGTCTGGCCGTCGCCCGCTTCTACGCCACCGACACCATGGCCGTCGCCGGCGGCCTGCGCCTCGCCGCAACGGCCGGCGCGGCGGTGATCGACGACCTGAACCCGGCCCTGCTGGGCTGACGAGGTCCATGCGGGTTCAGAGAGAGTCAGGGTGATTCATGGGGAGTCATCCTGCGCCAGGAACCCGCCTGGACGCCCAGGCTGTTCCATCGAAGCTCAGTTCGACAAGACTTGTCATTGGCCGGCCCGGACACGGGACGGCCGGTGGCCCATTCTGGTTCCGTGTCGCTGTCCTTTCGGCTCGTGATCGTCACAGGTTGTCTCCAGAGCTGGCGCGCGGATCTTCCTTGAAGCGCGGCAAGCGGGGCAAAGGCCTCGGGGATCAAGGGGATAAGGTCCACGCCCAGCAGTATTTCCGCGTGTTGACACTCCAAACCACCGCTGACTAAATGCAGGTAGGTCGTACGACCTAAGGCGTCGTGGAGCCATGGCAGCACGGCTTCAATCCGGCGCTGGAAAGACAAAAGGAAACAAGCCATGGACCGGCACATTCGTACCAAAGGTCCGGAGGCGAGGAGATATCCGGGACGCGCGCGGTGCGGGGGACGAGGCGTGACGCGCGCCAGATCAGAACCATCGGTCGCCCCTGACGGCCCACGGGTCGCGGCAGGCGAGGCGAGCAAGGATCGAAGGCGACGATAGTCGCAAGAGAGGCGGAAGACCGCCAGAGGATAGCCGCGGAGCGATGATAGCCAGCGCACCGCAGCGGCCGGAGCCCGCGTTCGCCTGAGGCCAGAAGGTCGTGGCGGCGCCAACGGGCCAGGCCGAACCCACCGTTCGGCGATCCGCGTTCCGTTCGAGACAGCGTGCCACATCGGCTGGACCTGAGGGTTCCGTCGAAGGATTGCGCACGCCTCCAGTCTACCGATCGCGACGCTGCCGTCCGCCCGCCCAAGCCCCCGGGACGCCCTGCTGCGTGCCGGGAAGGGTTCCTGCAACAGGCCGGAACCATTCGATTTTCCAGTTTGACGTTGCCAGCTGCCGTGTCGCGGGCGGTTGAGACATCAAACCCGCCACAGGAGCCCGCGCCAAGGGCTCGCCCCCGACAAAGCGACATCTAGCGAGGACTGTTCAATGACCTACGGAAAGCTGTTCGAGGAAGGGCGCATCGGCGCTCTCCGCCTGAAGAACCGGGTGGTGATGCCCGCCATGGGAACCCACATGGCCAATGCCAGCGGCGAGATCAACGATCATGTGATCGAGTGGTATGCAGCCCGGGCGCGCGGCGGCGTCGGCCTGATCATCACCGAGGTGTTCGCCGTCGACGGTGTGGCCGGCCGCAGTGGCCCGTCCAATCCGCGCGCCGATTCCTTCGGTTTCACTGTCATGCTGCAACGGCTCATCGATGCGGTGCATGCCGAAGGCGCCCGGATCTTCGTGCAGCTGCAGCACCCCGGCTGCCAGACCACCAAGCACAACAACGATGGCAACGACCTGCTGTCGCCGAGCGGTGTCCGCTGCGGTATCCTCCCCGACACGCCGCGCGCGCTGGAGACCCGTGAGATTGCCCGGCTCGTAGGCGCCTTTGTCACCAGCGCCGTCAACTGCCAGATCGCCGGCGCCGACGGCATCGAGATCCATGGCGCGCACGGCTATCTGGTCAACCAGTTCCTGAGCCCGCACACCAACAAGCGGACCGACGACTATGGCGGCACCTTCGAGAAGCGCATGCGCTTTCTCGACGAGATCGTTGCGGGGATCAGGGCAGCTTGCGGCCCGGTCTTCCCGATCATCGTTCGCCTGAGTGTCGAGGAGTTCGTCGCCGACGGCATCACCCTGGAGGAAGGCGTGCGGATGGCCCGCCATCTCGAGGACCGGGGTGTCGACGTGCTCAATATTTCGAGCGGCATCTACGAGACCATGGGCACGATCATCGAGCCGATATCGTCCGAGCAGGCTTGGCGCGTGCATATGGCCGCGGCGGTCAAGGCCGTGGTCAAGGTGCCGGTGATCGCCGTCGGCGTCATCCGCGAGCCGGCGGTGGCCGAAGCCGTTCTCGAGAAAGGGCAGGCCGATCTCATTGCCATCGGGCGTGGCCTCATCGCCGATCCCGACTGGTGCCGCAAGGCGGAGGAGGGGCGCGAGAGCGAGATCCGCCGCTGCATCGGCTGCCTGACCTGCTTCGGCGAAATCATCTCGGGCCGGCGCATCACCTGCGCCCTCAATGCCGAGGCGGGCTATGAGCACCAGTATGGTGACGTTGCCCGCGACGGCATCGGTCGCAAGGCCGTGGTGGTCGGCGGTGGTCCGGGAGGCATGGAAGCGGCGCGCGTGCTGGCGGAACGCGGCTTCCGCGTCGTGCTGTTCGAAAAGCGGGCGGCCGTGGGCGGACAGCTGCTGTTCGGCAGCCAGCCGCTCGGCAAGGGCAAGATCATGTGGTTCGTCGAATACCTTGTCGCCGAGCTCAAGCGCCTTGGCGTCGAGCTGCGCGTCAACGCCGAGGCTGACCTGGAGACCATTCGCAAGGAAGCCCCCGACGCGCTGATCGTCGCCACGGGCGGCGATCCGATCGTGCCGAGGATTCCCGGCGTCGATCTCGACCATGTCCATACGGCCGAAAGCGTGCTGGCCGGACAGGTGGTGCTTTCGGGCGAAAGGATCGTCGTGGTCGGCGGTGGTCTGACCGGCTGCGAAACCGCCGCCTGGCTTGCCAGCAAGGGCAATGAGGTCAGCGTCGTCGAGATGCGCGACGATCTGTGCATCGGCGTCATGCCGATCAATCGCTTCGATGTGCTGGGCGAACTGGAGCGGCAGCATGTCGCCATCCGCACGGGCCAGAGCCTGGCCGGCATCGGCAAGGGGACGGTGACGCTGAAGGCCGCCGCCACCGGCGAAGTCGAGGAGGTGACCGCCACGGCCGTAGTGCTGGCGCTCGGCGTGCGCCCGTCCGCCGGTCTGTTTGCGGCGATCGCGAAGCACTTCCCCAAGGCGAAACTGGTCGGTGACGCCGTCGCCGCGCGCCGGATCGCCGAAGCGGTGGGCGAAGGCCATCGCGCCGCCCGCCGGGTCTGACGCCGGCAAGCATTGATGACGGGGTTTGTCCCGCCGGTCAGGTTGATGCACCTGACCGGCGGGCGGCTAAAGCCCGTAGACCAGATGCGCCAGCTGCCCACGCTGGTGAACTTCGATCAGTCGAAGCTTGCCGGTGTGTGTGCTGCCGGGGAAGAGGCGGATGCCGGAGCCGAGGAGGTCGGGCGTCAGGAACAGGTCGAGCCGGTCGATGGCGCCGGCGTCCAGGAATGCCTGCTGCAGGCCGCCGCCCCCGACGATCCAGACATCCTGCGGCACCTGCCGGCACACGGCGATCAGTGCGTCGATGTCGCCGGTCCAGATCGTGGTACGCGGCGAGGGATTGTCGACCGGGCGGCTGGTGACCAGAAGCGTGTCCTGATCGGCATAGGGCCAATCGGGCAGGGCGCGGCAGAAGTCCCAGGTGTGGCGGCCCATGACGATCGTGCGGATATCCTTGATGAAGGCGGGATAGCCGCTGTCTTCCAGCGCATAGGCATCAAGGAAGGCGAGCGAATGGTCGGCGGCAGCGATGAAGCCGTCGAGCGAGGAGGCGATGAAGCCGCGGATCATGGAGACCTCCGGAAGGGGCAGACGGCCAACCTATCGCACCTCACTGCCAGCACCTGTCAGCGGCGCGCGGGCGTCTTGTCGCGGAGGCCTATCCCTGCCGCGGCGATCGATCCACGGCAGGGGGGCGCATCAGGTTTCCGGCAGGATCACCGTGACATTGGCCGCCTCGAAGGCGTCGAGCAGCTCTTGCGGCGGCGCCTTGTCGGTGACCAGCAGATCGATGTCGGCGAGGTCGCAGACCTTCACCAGCGCCGAGCGCATGAACTTGGTGTGGTCGGTGACGATGATGCGGTTGCTGCCCCGGCGAAGCACTTCGCGGGCAAACTCGGCTTCCGCCAGATCATAGTCGGTCATGCCCGTATCGGGGTCGATGCCGCCGATGGTGATGATGGCGTGGCGGACCTTGAAATTGCGGATGAAATCAGTTGCCGAGGGGCCGAAGGCCGCGCCATTGTCGCCGCGGAGCTGGCCGCCGGCCATGAAGACCGTGTTGCCATTGACCGTCGACAGGGTCCGGGCGATGTCGGCCGAGTTGGTCACGACGGTCAGGTCGCGCTTGTCCAGGAGAGCGCGAGCGATGAAGCTTGTGGTGGTGCCGGTGTCCATCATCAAGCTGTCGCCGTCGGAGATGAGACGCGCCATGCGCTGGGCGATGGCCCGCTTCTCCTCGGCCATCTCGCGCATGCGGCGGTCGAAGGGCTCTTCGCCAAGCCGGTCGGGGAGGCTGATCGCCCCGTGCATCTTGACCAGCAGGCCCTGCAGCGCCAACGGCTGCACGTCACGTCGGATAGTCTCCAGACTGACTTCGAGGCGTGCAGCCAAGCTTGAGATTGTCACAGTTCCTTCGTCTCGCAGAATACGCAAGATGTCGGAATGCCGCTTGGATGGCTTCAAATGCCGGTCGACATCGTCCGTGTCGTGTATGTCGGACATTGTTGACATGCTCCTTGTCTTGAACGCGTCGACAGTTCTTGCTTGATCGCTCTACACATGTTCATTTTTCACAATGAAAAAGAAGACGGTCGTATCAAAGAGATCTCATCGCATTCGTTCAGTGTATTCGAAGTTCGATCTGGCCGGATAGTTGGCGCGGTACATCGCGTGCATCCAGCTCCGTCGTTCAGTTCTGGGTTATCCATTTGAAAATCGCAATGTGTTTTCCATAAAACCCACTGCTACGTTTTCGTAACGCGGCGGCACAATAGACATTTCACTGGAATCTAAAAGCCAAAAAACAAATCGTCCGCCCACGGGACGGGATCCGGGGCGGACGATCGACCGGCTGTAGCGGAAAATGTACAGCCGGAAGGCGGGCTCCGAGGCGTGGGGACGCGCCCAGAGCACCGATTCTGCGTGGCCTGATCGCACCCCGTCGCACCGCCCGTCTGGGGCTCTGCGGCAGGCTTGTCGACAGTCACGGTCGAGCTTCGGTCAGGCGCGGGCTGTTAGCCGCGATGGACGGGCAGCTTGTGGGCATGCCAGGCGGAAATGCCGCCGGCCATATGGGTGTCGGCGGGCAGGCCCTTGGACTGGCAATAGGAAACCGCCTGACCCGAACGTCCACCGCCAAGGCAATAGAAGACGATCGGCTTTTCCGTCGGCAGTTCGGCAAAGCGGGCCGGCAGCTGGGACAGCGGAACGTGAATGGCGCCCTTGATGTAGCCTTGGTCCCACTCATGCTGTTCGCGGACGTCGACCAGCTGGATCTCGCCGGCGGCGAGCTTCTGGGAAACCTGGTCCGGGCTGAGGGTCTTGATGGGGGATCGACCGAAAGAAAACATCGCAACACTCCGATTGTCCGGTTTGCGGACAGTGACGCGTTTGTGCCTTACGGCATTACATTTGTCAATTATAATCTACTAATATAAATATAGCCCGCCAAGCTGGCGGGACGCAATTGGCGGGTGGGCGACTGCAGCGGAAGGAAGAGGTGAAGCAAGGAGTGGCGGGGAACAAGGCGTCCGCCCGGCTGGACCGGATGCCATGCGATCCGGCGATCGATCAGACCTCGGCGCTGTCCTTGGCATCCGGGCTGCAGTAGAGATCATAAAGCAGCGAGATCAGCTTGCGGGCATTCTCGGAGGCAAGGCGATAATAAATGGTCTGCGCCTCGCGACGGGTTGCGACAATGCCGAGATCGCGCAGGCGCGCCAGATGCTGCGACAGCGCCGACTGGCCGAGCCCGACGGAATCGGCGAGTGCGCCGACCGACATCTCGCGATCCACAAGCCGGCAAAGCACCATCAGTCGCTTGGTCTGGCCGAGGGCCGACAACAGTCGGGCAGCCTCGTCCGCGCGCGATTCCATCTGATCAATGGGGTTGGCAAACTCGTCACAAGTGGAGGGGCCAAGTTGCGGCTGCATCAAGAAAACCCAGTCTGCTACACAAATTCATTATATACGTATATACGAAAATTTCGTCCTTTGCACCAGGATATTTCCGGAGCCTGGTCGCGCACGACTATTTATTGATGACTCACTCAGGTTTGCCTTGGGTGCCAGGATTTTTCAAGTGACTTTGCTTGCAACGGCTGCCGCCATGCCTTGTACCCGGTGAATGCGCCAATGGCAAGTTGAGACAAGCCGAAGTCGACTCAAGAGAGGTCAGGAGACTCTCGGTTGTTGTTTTCAAGGTGCAACGTCCCGCGAGACCAGAGCAGTGAAGCATGCACGAGGTGTAGCAGGATAACAGTCGATCGCAGAAGTACTCTTGTGTTCCGGGCCGATGCTGGTGTCGAAGAAGGAGGTGCTGTGCCAAGCCGAAGTTTGTATTTCAACCTCTGCTCTCGCAGTGCATTTAACTACGCAACATTTCGTATATCAGCCGTCATTGCGACTTTTGGCTTCAGAATCAGGGATATTAGCGAAATATTAGACTGCGTTTCCTATCTTGGCTGTCCTTGGATCCTACAATTTTCAGGCGCGCCAGCATCAAGTACAAGGCGCTTGCACGCAAGCACCGTGCAATCAGGACAATCAGGCTCCAAAGGGAGTGCCCCGGGCGCCACGGCGCGCCCGCTGAGGGAGCGGCATGAGGCATGGCTGGTTCGGATTTGTCCCCGGGAAAGAGCAAGGGCACGAAGCTGCGGCTTGGGAAGCCGTCGCTGCAGGTCGTCGTCCTGATCATTGTCGGCGCCATGCTGCTGACCATGCAATTTGCTGCCGAGTTCGTGGAAGCGCTGCAACAGCGCAACGATATTGAATCGCTATCCTCCAAGCGTGCCTATGCCGCCATCGACATGCTGACCGCCTTGCAGACCGAGGCCATGGTCAACCGTGTCGACCTTGGCGCCGACGATCCGGCCATCCAGACGCTGAACGGCGCCATGGCGCGGATGTCGGCCAGCAACAACGGCATCAGGATCTGGGTCGTGATGGGCCCGAAGGTGAAGGCGTACCAGCGCGAAAATCATCACAGCCTGATCAAGAACGAAGTCGACGATGTCGACCGCTCGGCCATTGCGAGCGGCGAGACGGTGAAGGAAATCAAGGACGGCGTCCTGCGCATCAGCGTGCCGATCGTGCTGGGACGCGGGCCGGCAGCGGATGTGCGCTGCTCCGGTTGCCATACGGCCCAGATGGGCATTGAGAATGGCGAGCTGATCGGCCTCTACAGCGTCGCCGTCGACATGTCGTCCGAATACGCCATGTGGCAGGCGCGTTTCTGGCGCATGCTGGAACTGGCGCTGATGTCGTCGCTGATCACGCTGGTGATCACCGTCTGGATGCTCCGCCGCATGGTGGTGAGCCCGCTGGAAAAGCTGACGGCAATCACCCGACGGCTCGCCCGTGAAGAAGAAGTGGCTGTGCCAACCAGCGGGGCCACCGTCGCCGAGATCGGCGAACTGTCGGATGCCATGGTGGTGTTCCGCAACAATCTGGAGCGCAAGCGCGAACTGGAAGCGCAAAACGCGTTGGCGGTGCTGAAGCTCGAACACGCGACCGAAAGTCTGGATACGGCCTTGCGGACCATGACGCAGGGCCTGTGCATGTTCGACAAGGACCACAATCTGGTCCTGCTCAACGAGCGCTTTCTCGAGATCTTCGGCTTGCCGGAGACGGCTGTGAACCGCCGAACGACCTTTTCGGGCCTGTGCCATCTCATCGGCTTCGACAACCCCGACGGCAAACAATACAAAAGCGCCGAAGACTGTGCCAGCATCGCCACCCGGCATCTTCAGGCGTTGACCTCAAGCGACGAGCCGGTGATCTTCGAAGAACAGTTCGGCGAGCGCATCCTGGCGATCACCCATGCGGGGACGGGGGAGGGCGGCTGGGTCACCACGATCGAGGACATTTCGGTTCGCCGCCAGCACGAAGCGCGCATCGCCTACCTGGCTCGATACGACACGCTGACGGGCTTGCCGAACCGTGTCCTCTTCCATGACCATTTGCAGATGGAAACCGAATGGGCGCGCCGCAACGGCGTCCGCGTCGGGGCGATCGGCATTGACATCAACCAGTTCAAGGAAATCAACGACCAGCGCGGCCATGCGGTGGGCGACGCCGTGCTGAATGAAATCGGGCGGCGTCTGTCAGCCGTCCTCGGCGAGGGTGAGTTCGTCGCGCGCATCGGTGCCGACGAGTTCTCGGCAACCAAGCGCTTTGTCGGCGACACCGAACTCGGCGAGTTCCTGACACGCATCGAAAGGTGCTTTGCCGCGATCATCCATTATGGCGATTCCGAAGTGCAGGTGTCCGGCAGCATCGGTGTTGCGATCTTCCCCGAAGACGCCACGGACCCCGAGCAGCTGGTCAACAATGCCGACCTCGCCATGTACCGGGCCAAGCGGTCGGTCAATCAGAGCATCTGCTTCTATGAAGCGACCATGGACGAAGCTGCGCGCGAGCGCCGCGCCCTGGCGCATGACCTGTGGGAGGCGCTGGCCAAGGACCAGTTCCACATGACCTACCAGGTCCAGAAGCTGGTGCAGACCCAGGAAACAACGGGCTACGAGGCCCTGCTGCGCTGGACCCATCCGCAGCGCGGGCCCATTTCGCCGGAGATCTTCATTCCCGTCGCCGAGGAATGCGGCGCGATCATCCAGATCGGCCAATGGGTCCTGCGGCGCGCCTGCCTCGATGCCATGTCCTGGAACGGCAAATACAGGGTGGCCGTGAACCTCTCGCCGGTGCAGATGGCCAATGACGACGTGGTGGCCTTCGTGCGGCAGGTGCTCTACGAGACGGGGCTGCCGCCGAGCCGGCTGGAACTGGAAATCACAGAAAGCACCATCATCGACGACAAGCTCCACGCCCTACACGTGCTGCGCCAGCTGAAGGCGCTGGGCGTGACGGTGGCGCTCGACGACTTCGGGACGGGCTACTCTTCGCTCGATACGCTGAACTCCTTCCCCTTCGACAAGATCAAGATCGACCGGTCCTTCCTGATGGCCGCAGACCACAAGCCGGAATCACGGGCGATCGTGAAGGCGGTGCTTGCGCTCGGACGCAGCCTGTCGGTTCCGGTGCTGGCGGAAGGGGTGGAGACCGAGAGCCAGCTGCGCCTGCTGCAGCAGGAAGGCTGCCTGGAGGCGCAGGGCTTCTATTTCGGCCGGCCGATGGTCGGCGTGGAGGGATCAGCGCCGGCGCAGATGCAGATCGGCCGGGGCTGATCGGGCCGGTCAGAGCGCCACGGGCGCCTGGATCTTGGCCAATTCCCTGAGGCTGGCCTCGTCGACCGCATCGAGCGCGTCGAGGAAGGCGACGGCAAACGAGCCCGGGCGCTTGGCGGTGCGTTCGGCGATCTCACCGGCGACGGCAAAGTGCACATGCGCGGCGATGAGGCCGGTGAGCGGATCGGGCGCGATGCCGGCATAGGCGGCCGACAGTGCACCAAGGGCGCAGCCGGTGGCGGTGACGCGCGGCATCAGGGCACTTCCGCCACCGACGCGGATCAGGACCTTGTCCTTGCCCACATGGCCGACCACGTGATCGATGGCACCGGAAGCCGAGACGGCGGTGGCGTGAGCCAGAAGATCGACCGCCGCCCCGACGGCGTCGGCCGGATCGGCCGAGCTGTCGACGCCACGCGCGCCGCCGCCGAGACCCGCAAGACCGATCACCTCGGACGCGTTGCCGCGGATGATGGCCGGGCGGAAGGCGAGCAGCTCCGCCGCAATGCCGCCGCGCCAGGGCAGGCCGCCGGCGGCGATCGGATCGAGCACCCAGGGGCGCCCGGCCTTCTGCGCAGCTTCGGCGGCCAGGCGCATGGACTGGACTTGCGCGGCGGTGGGCGTACCGAGGTTCAGCACCACGCCATGGGCGATGGTGGCAAACAGGCCGGCTTCCTCGGGATTGTCCACCATGGCCGGCGACGCGCCCGCGGCGAGCAGCACGTTGGCCATGAAGTTGGTCGACACCGTGTTGGTGATCGCCTGAACCAGCGGATGAACCTCACGCAGTTTGGCGTGGGCGGCAACGACATCGTCGATCGTGGGGGCGTGATGGGCGGCAGTCATGCTTGCGTCCGTGAGTTGGAAAAGACGGTTCATATAGACGTCAAGCCGACAAAAGGCGATGTGTACATTCCACTACAGGGACCGATTTGGCGCCGGGTCCAATCGATAAAATTGGCCTGATCGCGCAAAGGCTCGGTCAAGGCGACGGGTGTAGGATCGGCAGCGTACCAATGGGCAATCGCCCGTGAGGAGACCTTGCATGCTGTCCGCGCTAAGGGCCGCTCTGAGCGGCATCAACGCCGCAACGACACGCCTTGATGCCGCCGCGGCCAATATCGCCAACGCGTCGGATACCGGCAGGGTTCCCGATGCCAACGGAGCGTCCTCCGTCTATCGCCCGCTCGACGTCTCGCAAAGCGAAGCCCCCGGCGGTGGCACGGTCGCGACCGTCAGCCAGCGGTCGCCCGGCTACAGTCTGCAGTATCAGCCCAACGCCCCCGATGCCGATGCACGGGGCATGGTGGCCGCGCCAGACGTCAGCATGGAGCAGGAAGTCTCCAACGTCATGATGGCGCGCGTCAGTTACGCAGCCAACGTGAAGACCATGAAGGCCGCGAGCGACATGCAGAAATCGCTGATGGACACGCTCTTCTGACGGTCAGCGCGGCGCTGCGGCGCAGGATTGGCGAACCATCAGTTCCGATTGCAGGCGCACGCGTCGCTCGGCGACCGGCTTGCCCTCCAGAATGCTGATCAGCATCTCCGCCGCCAATGCCCCCTGGCGTACCGCATCATTGCGGATCGTGGTCAGCGCCGGGCTGAGCCAGGCGGCAAAGGGCAGGTCGTCATGGCCGACCACGGAAAGATCTTCCGGAACGCGCCGGCCCAAGGCCCTGGCCGCGGAGATGACACCGATGGCGATGGTATCGTTGCCGGCGAAGATGGCGGTGATATCCGGCCGGCGGGTCAGCAGGGCGCGCGTGGCGGCATGCCCGCTCTCGGCGCTGAAGTTGGCATGCTCGACGGCGCTGTCGGCGAGATCGAGGCCGCGGGCGACAAGCCCGCGACGGAGCGCTTCCTTGCGCCCCTCGACGGCAACGAAGCCGGGCGGGGCGAAAGCCACCATGCCCACGTTGCGATGGCCAAGATCCGCAAGGAGATCCACCGCCTGCCGGGTGCTGGCGGAGGCCGAGTAGTTGATCGACGCTTCCTCGGGATGGCGCAGCGTGCCCACAAGAACGATCGGAAACTTGTTTTCGATCAGCCGCTTGAGTGCCTCGTCGTCCTGCCGGGGGTTGAGCAGGATCAGTCCGTCGATGCGACGCGATTCGACCAGATGGTCGTAGGTGCCGGCGCCGGGGCCGCTGGCGAGGCTCTCGAGGAGAACGTGGAAGCCGTGCCGCTGGTTCACCTCGCCGATGCCGTGCAGCACTTGCGGCACGAAGGCATCGACCGACAGGATGTCCTTGTTGGAGATGACCAGGCCGATGGTCTCGCTGTTGCCGCTGACCAGCATGCGGGCCGCCGAGTTGGGCTTGTAGCCGAGATCGGCCGCCGCCTGCAGCACGCGCTCGCGCGTTTCGGGACTGAAGGTGGCCGCATCCGAGCGATTGAGCACGAGCGACACTGTGGTCCGTGAAACACCGGCGCGGCGGGCGACGTCATGACTGGTTACGCGCTTGGACATTTAGTGAGATCGGCCTCGACATGTGGGTTTCAACTCATCCCGATTTTCTGGCGCTTGACAATAACGCAAATACCCAGGATATCCTAGATAACACGTGTTAGTGACGGTGGAGGCCGTAATGTCACGTGTCAGTGTGGCCGATGGAGCGCGCTTCGTCCGGCCATTCTGGGGCTGCCGCCGGCCGGGTCGGCCCCGTGGAGGATACGGCCGGAAGACGAATTTCAGCTGCGGACCACATCGTCGCGACACAAGGATCGCCTATGTCGTGATCGGGCCCTCAGGACCATAACCTTTCTCCGGTCAACCGCCTGCCGGCTACGGGAGCCGCACCGGTTGTCAGGAGGTTCTACCGCTCCGACCAATGGATCTCGAACCCATGCGTGCTTCTCCCAAGATTGCCTTCATCGGCGCAGGTTCCACCGTTTTCATGAAGAACATCATCGGCGACGTTCTTCACCGCCCGGCCTTCAAGGACGCGACCATCGCCCTGATGGACATCAACCCGGAACGTCTGGCCGAAAGCGAGATCGTTGCCGGCAAGCTGGTGCGCGCCCTCGGCGCCTCCGCCAAGGTTGAGGCCCATACCGACCAGCGCAAGGCGCTGACCGGCGCCAACTTCGTCGTCGTCGCCTTCCAGATCGGCGGCTACGAGCCCTGCACGGTCACCGACTTCGAGGTGCCAAAGCAGTTCGGCCTGCGCCAGACCATTGCCGACACGCTCGGCATCGGCGGCGTCATGCGCGGCCTGCGCACCGTGCCGCATCTGTGGAAGATCTGCGCCGACATGATGGAGGTCTGCCCGGACGCCATCCTGATGCAATACGTCAACCCGATGGCCATCAATACCTGGGCGATCGCCGAGAAGTTTCCGAAGATCCGCCAGGTCGGCCTCTGCCACTCGGTGCAGGGCACGGCCTACGAGCTGGCGCGCGATCTCGACATCCCCGTCTCGAAGATCCGCTATCGCGCGGCCGGCATCAACCACATGGCCTTCTACCTGAAGTTCGAGGAACGGATGGACGATGGCAGCTACCGCAATCTCTATCCCGACCTGCTGGCCGGCTATCGCGAAGGCCGCTTCCCCAAGCCCAGCCACTGGAACCCGCGCTGCCCCAACAAGGTGCGCTACGAGATGCTGACGCGCCTCGGTTATTTCGTCACCGAAAGCTCCGAGCATTTCGCCGAATATACGCCCTGGTTCATCAAGGAAGGCCGCGACGACCTGATCGAGAAGTTCGGCATTCCGCTCGACGAATATCCCAAGCGCTGCGTGGAGCAGATCGCCCGCTGGAAGGAAGAGTCCAAGGCGCTGACCGGCGACGACACCCTTGAGGTGAAGGAGAGCCACGAATATGCCTCGTCCATCATGAACTCGGTGTGGACGGGCGAGCCCTCGGTGATCTACGGCAACGTGCGCAATAACGGCTGCATCACCTCGCTGCCGGCCAACTGCGCCGCCGAAGTTCCCTGCCTTGTCGATGAAAGCGGCATCCAGCCGACCTATGTCGGGGCTCTGCCGCCGCAGCTGACGGCGCTGATGCGCACCAACATCAACGTGCAGGAACTTACCGTGGCGGCGCTCGTCGAGGAAAAGCGCGAGCACATCTACCACGCTGCCATGCTGGACCCGCACACCGGCGCCGAACTGGACCTCGATCAGATCTGGTCGCTGGTCGACAAGCTGCTGGTCGCACACCGCGAGTGGCTGCCCGAATGGGCGCGCTGACAGGAAAAGCAAGAGGCCGGCGACGGTGTCGCCGGCCTGAGGACAAGGCGGCCTGACAGCCGCAATCAATCGGAGGCGCCCGGTGGAAAAGTCCGCCGGGCGTTTTTCATCAGGCGGCCGCAACGGCCTGCAGGAAGCGCTCGATCTCGGTTTCGAGCTGGTCCTTGACCGAGGTCACGGCACCGGCGGCTTCCAGCACCTGATTGGCCGTCGCACGGGTCTGCGCCACCGAGGCCTGCAGCTTGCCGATGTTCTCGGTGACCATGTGCGTTTCGCTGGCGGTGCTTTCGACCGACGTGCCGATCTCGTCGGTGGCCGCGCCCTGTTCCTCGATCGCCGCGGCCATGGCGGCCGAGTGGCCGTTGACCTCTTCCATGGTGGAGGAAATGCGCGAGATTTCGCCGACCGCCTCGCGCGTCGCCTGCTGGATGGCGTCGATGTGACGGCCGATCTCGCCGGTGGCCTTCGAAGTCTGGTCTGCGAGCTGCTTCACCTCGGCGGCCACAACCGCAAAGCCCTTGCCGGCCTCGCCGGCGCGAGCGGCCTCGATGGTGGCATTGAGCGCGAGCAGGTTGGTCTGCTCGGCGACCGACTGAATCAGCGTCACCACCTCGCCGATGCGACCGGCGGCCTTGGCAAGCTCACCCACCTTGACGTTGCTGGTGCGTGCGCCCTCGGTGGCCGTGCCGATGATCGACGACGTGCGAGCCACCTGGGTGCTGATCTCGTTGATCGACGAGCCAAGCTCCTCGGCGGCGGAGGCGACGGTCTGCACGTTGCCCGACGCGCGCTGTGCGGCTTCGTAGACAAGACCGGCGCGGTCGCTGGTTTCGGCGGCGGCGGCATTGAGCTCGGTCGCCACCTGGTCGAGCGCGACGGTGGCCGTGCTGACATGCTGCATGGCCGAGGCGGACGAGCGGCGGAAGGAGTCGATCAGCTGTTCGATGGCCGTCTGCCGGGCCAGTTGCGCCTTCTCATGCGCGTCACGGGTGCCCTCAAGCGCCTGCCGGTGAATGGCATTTTCGCGGAAGATGTTGACGGCGCGGGCCATCTCGCCGATCTCGTCCTTGCGGGAGAGGCCGTCGATGTCGATGTTGGTGTCGCCTTCAGCAAGGTCGCGCATGCGGCGCGTCATGCCGATGATGGGGCGAGCCAGCGACAGCGACAGATAGGTGGACAGCACGAGGGCGATGGCGAGCGCCACCAGCGAGGCCAGCATCATGGCGTTGCGCGCGGCGGTGGCGTTGGCCGTCAGTGTCGCCTCGGGAATGGTCTCCACCAGCAGCCAGGTCTCCTTGAGGCCGGGGAAGGTGACGGAGGTTGCGCGCATCCACTGCGAGACGCCGTCGTCGTCGGTGAACACCACGGGGTCGCCGTTGGCATTGGCGAGCGCTTCCTTTGCAAGGGCGCCATCGGCCGGCTTGCCGATCAGCGACGGATCGGGATTGGCGACCCAGAGATTGTCGGTGCCGATGAGGCGCACCGAACCGGTTTCGAACGGCTTCAGCGACGACACATGCGCCGAAATCTCGGTGAGCGGCATGTCCGCCGTGACGATGCCGATCGGCTTGGCATCGCGCCGCACCACCATGGACAAGGTGGCCATCAGCGTGTCCTTGCCGTCGATCGGATAGATGTATGGCGGAGTCAGCAGGTTGCGGTTCTCCCGCAGCGGCTTGTCATACCAGCCCTCGGTGCCGGCCTCCTTGGTCATCACCAGCTTCTCGACCGCTACGCTGCCATCGGCCTTGTGGTAGAAGTAGGGGACAAAGCGGCCGGTTTCGTCGGAGAAGGCATGCGTCTTGTAGTCCGCATCATGGCCATCGATGGCATTGGGATCGAAGGCAACGGTCATGCCGATCAGCTGCGGGTTGGCGCGGACGACGGACGTGGCGTAGTTGCCGATCTCGTCGCGGTCGACCTTGTTGTCGGCCACCATGCCCTCGATGCCGCTGGCGCTGGTTTCCGCCACCGACAGGGCGGTGTTGACGCGCGTGGTGATGTCGAGACTGTAGGTCGACAGAAGCGTGGTGGCACTGTTTTCCGCGGCAGCGCGCTCGTTGGTCATCATCATCGATGATCCGAGAATGGTGACACCGCCCAGCGCGACTGCAAAGAGCGCACCGGTGCCTGCGATAAGCTTGGTGCGCAGCGACAGATCATTGATCTTCATGAGACCTCACAAGTGATCGGTGAACCCTGTGTGCTGCAAAGCGTTCGCGGAGGTTTGCCGAACTGGATTGCAGGCAGGCTTCGAAGACGGCGAAATGTCAGGATTGCCGAGACCCAAAAGAGGGTGGAAACGGCAAACTGCCACGTCTGATCACATTGTAGGATTGGCATTAGTTAACAGCGGATGACAGTTTTTGGTGTACGTGAAAATACTTTCGTGTTTGGCAACCGCAGGATACTGCATCACAATTGTATATATTTAAAAGGAGATATATATGATTGTTTCGTTGCTCTTATTAATAATTTCAACGCGCGATTTGAGGCGCAATCCTCCGCTCACTCGAGGACGGAAGCCAACGTCCTGCTCCGCCTGAGATCCACCGCGCGCGTGACCGCGAGCGTTGCGACATAGAGGCCAAGCGCGGCCACCGTGATCATCGCCGAATGCTGCTGGCACTGGGCGTCCTCGATCAGGTCGGCGGCGACGCGCGAGCCTGCGGCGAGCTGCAGCAGCGCGACAGGCCCATAGAGCC
Organism: Oryzibacter oryziterrae; assembly: GCF_021864535.1. GTDB lineage: Bacteria > Pseudomonadota > Alphaproteobacteria > Rhizobiales > Pleomorphomonadaceae > Pleomorphomonas > Pleomorphomonas oryziterrae. The sequence continues at coordinate 53,450 of NZ_JAKJIC010000018.1, read as the reverse complement.
AGGCGGTGTAGCGGACCGGCACCCTTGCCACCGCCGGCAGCACGATCGGCGCATGGGCCATCACCATTGAAAGAATAAAGCCGAGAGCGATGGCGTGCAGGGCCGCGTCATGGCCGAAGGTGGTTTCCGCTGGGGGCAGGGTGATCAGCAGCCCGGCCGCGGCGATGAGCCAGCCATAGCCGAGCAGCAGGCAGATGGCAGCAAAGCGTGGAAGCCCCGTTTCACGAACGGTGACCAGGGCAACGTCCCGGCGCAGGAACCAGATGGCGGACGCGGCGAGGGCGAGGCCGAAAGTCACCGAACCGTTCCATGGCTCGCCCGCCATGAGCGCCAGCGCGAGCACGGTGAGGATGGCACCGAGGGTTTGGAGCGCCGCGCGCGAATGAAAGCGCAGGCGGGATAACTCGAGCCGTTCGGCAAAGATGGTGAGGATCAGAAAGCCGAACCAGTCATAGGCCACGTCGCGCGGTTCATGGCCCGCGAGCCACAGGACGCAGCCGGCAACCCACAGAAGCGCGCCGGCGCTCATCACGACGAGGAAGGGCTCGCGGACCCTGACGGCGGCGATCAGCGTGAGGGCAAGCAGCCCAACGGAGGCCAGAAGATAGGCTGCGGCTGCCATCTCCACGGTGCCGACGAACAGCAGGATGGTGCCGACAACGCCGAACATCGGCACACCAAGCGCCAGCAGCCGGCCGTCGGCCACGGCGCGTTCCAGGGAAATCAGGGTGCCGAAGAAGCCGCAGACCATCAGGACGCCATGCATGTCGGCGATCGTCATGGGCACGTCGACGAGGGCAAAGCGCGCCAGTCCGCCCGCAAGGCCGCAGACCAGCGCGAAAGCCGATGCAAGCAAGAGGGCGATGCCGGGAGCGAGGCGCAGGGTCATGATTCACCTCCAGCCGATCAGACGGGCCGCACGATCCAGCAGGCTGTCGCCGCTGGGCGGCGGCGGCGCAAAGCGGTCGCGGACGGCTTCGACCGCCAGCTCCGGATGCCAGCGCGCATTGCGGTCCAGCGTCACCGCCACTTCATGGCCAGGGCCGACCGCCCCTTCGATGGCCGCCCGCGCCATCTCGAACATCAAGGCCGCCATCGGGCAGGTGGGCGTGGTCATCATCAGACGCACGGCGATGGACTTGCCATCGACCGCCACCTCGTCGACCAGCCCGAGATCGACGATGTTGACCCCAAGTTCCGGATCATCAATCGACCGCAAGGCCTGCCACACCCTGTCGACCACCGCGCTCTCGCCCATGACCTTGACCCTCCATTGGCTCGGCAAGGATGCCGAAGCGACCCAGGTTCGAGAGGCACTATGAGGCGAGAGAGCGTGCGGAACGTTGTGGGGGCACAAGTTCGCGGGGGATTGGGGGGGAAGAGGAGGTCGGGGGCTCTTTCCAGTCTGGCCGGTTACTCCATCAACTGAAAAGAGCCGATGCAGCCACCTTCCTACGGCGCGCCCCTCCCGGCGGCAGTCGCCCCTCCCGTCTGTACGGAGATCACTCCACTGACATTGAGAGCGCCTGGCTCTCAACATCAGTGGATCGCCAAACCGGAGCACCGGCCGATCATGTTGGAAGAACAGATCGGAGGGGGCTCAAGCTGTTGAATCCGGAGCGATTTCTTGTCGATCAGGCGGCTCCTCCTGACCGGAAAGCGCTCTAGAACCGATAGGCTAGGCCCAGCATCGCGAACGGCTGGATGTCGTCTTTGACGATCGGGCTGTCTTTGGCGTCGCCCATCAGCAAACCAGCGCCGGCGGCGCCTGTCACGGACCAGTTTTCGTTGACCATGTAGGTAACGGAGACCTTCAAGTCGGTACGCTTCAAGCCACCCTTCGCGTCATATTCCGCAAGGCCTGATCTCCCTGACTGGATGGCGTTCACCCCGTAGTAGGCCGCCATGTATTTGTCATCCGCCATGGTGGCGGAAACGTCAGCCGAAAAGATGAACTGCTCATATCGATGCGACGCGGCGGCACCGAGCGTGCCCGTGAGGCCGTCGCTGCCGCCGATCGTCTTGTCAACCTCGGCGTAAACCTTGAATGGACCGCTTTCATAACTGACCACGCCCCCGAGGATTCCGCCGGCGTCGATATCGCCGAGCCCCTTGAGATAGTCGGAATCGCCCTCCTGCCGCCCGATGTCATACCCACCCTTCAGCCCGACCCGCAGCCCGCCATCCTGGTAGAGATCAAGCCTGAGACCCGTCGGGTCGAGGAACACGCGCTCGCCAAAGGAGGCGGATACGAGGGGAAAGGGCATGACCTTGAACTTGTCGGATCCCTCGTACTCGGGGAGCATCAGGGCGGCAGCACCGACAACGACATTCCAGTCGTGCAACAGCGCAAAGGCCCGGTCGATCCGGCCGGGTTGGACCTGGTCCATCGAGGTGTCCGTCACCACTGCTGCATCCATGTTCTCGCCAAGAGAGGCGGCATGAACAACCGTCGGGCTCGACAGCACAGTGGCGGCCAAGGCGACAAACCGCAGTCGTCCACTTCTGGTCATTCGGGACGTGCAGGTTTCCTGACGAAGTACATAAGAACGCATGGGCATGTCCTAAATATCGGTTTCGACTAGGCTGCACCAATGACATTCTGAAATTGCCATATCAATGAATTATAAGTACCTGAAAAGTACTTTCTGGAATGATCTGTCTATATTCATTTGTCGCCCACATCTAGCTTTATGGAGAAGCCAAAGACAGCACGGACTTGGTAGTTGCTCCTGCCACGAGACACGTCTCGCCAACTGTCCGCTGGTTCCCGTTCGTCTTGTTGACGTCGTCACATCGGCATCATGCCGGGACGCGTGAGTACGAAGGAAAGGAGGCTCCGTCGGGTTGCCGGGTAGAAGGACTCTCGGTGCGCCGGCACCCGCCTGTACACACGACAGGTGGCAATGGTTTGCATCTAGGGGTGAAGTTATGGCTTCGCGACCTGGAAGCTGTGCGCTGCTGCCCCGGAAGTGATTCCAGTTTGAACACGAGGCCAAATCCAAGCATGTCGCAAAATTACCAACAGCAGAACAACTTCAACAGCAGCGGCAAAGACCATATGTATCCAGGCTTCACCCACCAAGTTGAACAGTGTGTAGGGAATGTAGACTATTGCCGCGATGATGTTGGTCCTGCGACACACGCTCGCTGGCAGAATGAGGGAGAATGGAATCATCAGAGCTGGAACTGTCACGGAGATCATGGAGATCAAAAGGAAAGCTTGACTGATTTCAAACTCAAACACCTTTCCGGACAGTATGTCGTTTAATGAAGATGGCATGTACAGGTGGAAGTAGTCGACATAGATATACATAAACATAAAACAGGTCCATAGGGACGCAAGTTTAAGTCTTGTGTCGATATTTGCTTTTTCCTTCTGGTTTTCGTTGGCATCAAACGTATTCATTTTCACTCTCTTGCATTCTATAATTCAACGATCGCGTCGCACTGGTCGATGGCCATGTCTGCTTCCCAAGCCAAGACTGGCCAGTCGCAGATGCCGGACAAAGGCAACACGACAGCTGGATGCACTTGTGAACGTCCTGGGCGCGCGCGTCATTGCGCCTGGCCACTGGCTTGAAGAAGCATGTCAGGCTGGAGTGTTGCTCGAGTTTAGGGGCATGCGCTCAGCGCCACTTCGAGTACACCGGTCGTCTGCCGCCCGTGAATAGTGCCCGGAGTCCCAAATGATGCCTGTGCGCCGAAGGATACATCGTACGAAGAGCCACCTTTGCCCGGTTCGATTTTGAACATCCAGTCCAAACGACGTTAGCCTGATTGCAATGAAACGTCATGATCAGGAGGCGCACTGGTACGCTGCCCTTTGTCTGCCTGTGCCTCAAGACGATTGACCGCGCATGCAAGCAACTCCCCGATTTGGCGACGCCACCTCGGTGAGCGGCATGTTCGATCGTCCGGCGCCCGAATGGCCCTTGCTGTGCAGTCTCGTCACTTAACGCCAGAGCAGGATAATGCGGCTGACGAGGTGCCAGCGCCCAAACCTACCGGTCCGCCTGGCCTGCGGCATTTCCATGCCTCGCGGTGCATCAGTCGAGGCCCATGGTGATCCAGATCTTTCCTTGTAGTCCGTTCCGGAGAGGCTCGGGCACATTCGTCAACTGCGATCAGGATGGACGAATCTGGCCATTTGTTACCTGCAAGTGATCCCTCGGAGTTGCTTGCCGAAGCCGAGGCACTGTTGCTCCGTCCGGTGCCCAGCGCGACTGGATCGCAACAAGAGGGCAGCGTAGCGTCACGCAGTCAGGCCGGGAACAATGAAAAAGGATTGGCTGGGGTGGCAGGACACCCAGATTTGAACATTTAAGGTATTGAACATATTGATATTCATGTAGTTTTCGGCCTAGGAGTTGTGGTCAGTGCGTTGTGGTCAGCGTTGTGGTCAGGTGATTTCATGGGTTGGACAGGTGATAAAAGATACCTCACTCAGCCGCGTAGAGACGGCACTTGGTATGCCGTTGTTGAGGTTCCGCGCGGGCTGAGAGACGCACTCGGCAAGAGGCGCTTGTTGCGGTCGCTCAAGACAACGGACCTGTCTGCTGCCCAAGCCGCGCGCTGGAAGGTGGTGGCAGAGCTTCGCGAGGAAATGGACGCACTCGCAGCTCCAAAGAAGCATGAGGATGAGCGGCAAGCCCTCATAAGTGAGGCGCTGGAGGTTCGGCAGGAGCTTCGGGAAGCCCACACTCGGAGCCGCGTGGAAATGATTGAAGAGGGGCTTGGTGCGCGCATCGACCGGCTTCGGGATCGTTCGCCTGACGACGCTGCCGTTTACGCAGACATCGTTGCGGGAAAGGCCGATCCACTCGACACGCATCTGGAACGCTACCTGACCACGCGGCGGGCGGCAAAGGACTTTGCTCAGCGCAGTGAAGCGGATTGCCGGACGGCCATGGCTGATCTGACTGCCTGGATGAAGGAAGCCCGACGCCCTCTAACCGTCCAAGCGGTCACAAGCCGGACGGCTGGAGAGTTCAGGGACCTCGGAATGGTGGCGAAGGGCATCAACCCGCGCACCATAAACAAGAAGCTCAGCCTCCTTTCGGTCTTCTGGAAGTGGATGTCCAAGGTTGGTATCCTCGACCACGATGCGCCCAACCCATGGAGCGGGAAGCAACTGCCGCGAGTCCGCGATTGGCGTGACAGTCAGGACGTTGACGAGAACGGTCAGAGCAGGGGAAGCAAGCCGAGGCCTTACACCGATCAGGAAGTTGCGAAGCTGGTACATGGACCGGCCACACGGGACTTGAAGGACCTCATGTGGATTGCAGCCCTGTCCGGAATGCGCCTGGAGGAAATAGGACAGCTCCGGGTGAGAGACTGTGTGGATGGTCTATTCGACATCCGGAGAGCCAAGACCAAGGCGGGCGTCCGCAAGGTTCCAATCCATGCGGCGCTTGCCGATATCATTCGGGATCGGACCACCAGCGCCAAGACTGGAGAGAGCCTTCCGCCTGACGCTTTCATATTTCCTGACTTTCCTGAAAGCGGTTGGGATGGCGCGAGGACGATGGCCATATCCAAGCGCTTCGCTACCTATCGGCGACGCCTTGGTGTCGACGACAAGCCCGACCCGAATGCCAGACGCTCACGTGTCGACTTCCATTCCTTCCGTCGCTGGTTCTCGCGAAAGTGCGAGGAGGCTGGACAGCATGAGAGCGTCGTTGCTCGTGTTATGGGGCATTCGGACGGCTTGTCGATTACGTTCGGCCTTTACTCCCAAGCGCAGCCGCTTGAGATCATGCGCACCTGTGTCGAGAGCGTGAAGCTGCCGCCGCCGAATGCTGGCAAGAAAGCAGTTTGAGTGTTCGACTGTGATGAAGTTGTAGCCCATGCGAGCTAGAGCGCAACCAACTCGGCCAACTTGGCAGCCACTTCCGACATAGAGTCCTCTGTGGTGCTCAAGCCACTTCGCGACCCGAGCAACGGGCTAACATCTCGGAGAGCTTCGTAGGTCGTGTTGTGCACGATGGGAACAAGCAAGTCACGTGCTAGTAACGCTGATAGTTCTTTGTCCGCCACACCTTCTGCTTGAACCCGACGGAGCAGTGCGGGGGTTACAAGTACAATTCCTACGCGCGAGTTCACAAGTCCTTTGTCGATCTCACGCAGTAAAGAAGTGCCAAGGGGCACATCCTTCTCACTAAACCAGACGGAGACACCGCGCGAAATAAGTAGATCATGCAGCTCCTTGGCGATGCCTTTTCTGTCATCCCAGGCATGGCAAAGAAATATATCGCGAAGATCTGGGAGCAAGGCTCGCTTTTCAAAATTTTCGCGGATAGGTGTCAGCGTTCGTACTTCAGCTGGTGTATAAACGACTGAAGATCCAGCTCTCGACCACCTAGGGCGTGTACTGCCAGCAGACGCGCCGCCCCTACTCCCAACGCCTCCACCACTGTATGACGGAGAGTATGTTGGGTAAGAAGACGGCGCAAAGGATGAGCTTCCACCATATCCGCGAAAGCGTCCGCCGCCACATTTGGGGCAGGCCGCTTCAGCGCTCGCTGATCGATGTCCCTGAACCGGCGCTGTGCATCTGGCCATGTGAAGAGTTCCTCGTTCTTAAATATTAGTTAACGTTACTATATAGTGGGAAATGATGTCTATAGATGTGTTCTTTTGATTGCATATGATTTTATACGCACCATAACTTATGGTTGATAATTTTTACGTGAAGTTGTGTCTACGGAGTGGGTGGTATATCTCCTCGCCGCCGTTCCTTCTCGGCCCGCTCGTACTGCTCGGCCCATGCAATGGCGGCGCGTGCCGGGTTCGTGAAGTCGGGCAGGGCAGGAGCGAAGGCGGACTTGGCGGCTTCCTCAAGCTCCATCCAGCGGTCGACGATGCGCGAGCGGAGGACCACCGAGTAGCCGGACACGAGGATCATGGTTTCGCGCTTGGGGAGGTTGAAGCAGGGTACTTCACGCTCCCCACCGTTTGGCTGAGTGACTTTGGATGTGCCCCCAAAACTGGGGAGACGTCCTTCGCCGTAAAGTTCGACGAGCATGGACCGGATGTCGCGCATGACGTTGTCGTGGCGCTTCCCTGTCAGCTCGGCAATCTCCAGGCTGGACATGGTGAGGGCGGCGCCGTACGCGACCGTTGAGAGCGTGGCGGCGGTGGTGGGGGTGGTGGTGGAGGGGGACCACTGTTGCGGAGATAGGTCACTCCTTAGCATCCATACGCCATCCAGATGTCGACCTACCGCCGACTCTTGTCAGTAGGCAACGGCTTCGAACTCACTTATGTTCTCTTTGTGTTCTATTGGAGCCAATCGATGTCCGATGACAAGGAATTCATGCCCGCCAGCAGAGACGACCTCATGTTCACGCTGATGTACGGCCTAAGCCATCGCGGAAAAAAGCGCGTCCATTTTGGGGATGACCTGATGGCGAGATTAACTGCCGAAAACCTGATCGAGAACCTGGAGCAAGCCGGGTTTGTCGTCATGAGGAAACCACCGGCGCCCGGTCACAGCAACCCAATGCACAACTGGCCTTCGAAGACGCCATGACCTGCCTCTCCGCCTTCTCTTCCGCTTCCACGGCGGCGATGCGCAGCACCGTTTCAGCCTGGGCGGCAAGCCGTTCCTTCTCGGCCCGCTCGTACTGCTCAGCCCATGCAATGGCCGCACGCGCCGGGTTCGTGAAGTCGGGCAGGGCGGGGACGGTGGGCGCGGCTTCCAGCGCTTCCAAGCGCTTGATGGCCTCATTGAACGCGGCGATGTAGGCCAGCTTGAACTTGAGCGCCTTCGGCCCGGTGAAGCCCATGGCGAGCAGCGTGAAGCCGTCGCGGTCCATTTCGAAAGCGCGGTCGCGGCGGATGCCGAAGCCGACTTTGACGGGAAGCTCAATGGCCCGAAAATTCGGGGCAATGGAAATGTCCATCTTGAGGATGTCAGTGATGGCCTCAAGGACGTGGTCGTGGCGCTTCCCGAAGAACTCCGCGACGTCCTTGCTTGTGGCAAACACGCGGTTGCCTTCGACGTGGATGATGGGGGTTGAGCGTGAGATGGGGGTGAAAGCGTTCATTTGCGGTAGACCTCTTTGTTGTTGAAGTTGACGATCAGAGCGTTGGCGGCGAAATCGCGCATGATCTCGGCCTGATAACGGGAGATCACTTCGTGGGCGGCCTCGGCGGCCAGGGCGTCGATGTGGGGCCGGCGCCCGCTCGGATTGGTGCGTTCGACCGTCTGAGCAAATTTGCTCAGTCAGATATCCAGCGTGTCCAGCACGACGTGGCCATGGCGAAAGCGCGATCGTAGGGGATGCCGAAGCCGACTTCGGCGGTAATCTCAATTCCCTCAAAATTGAGGGCAATGGATGCATCCGCAGAAAGCCGGGTGATTATTTACCCGCCATCCTAGGACATTTGACCGGCGGCTAAAAATGGGTCGCATATTTTCGAGGGGGCATGATGGATGAGCCGCGCGCCTTTCCCCCCGTGCACCCGGTCGCGAGCCTATGGGCGTGCGCAGGGCGGGCCGATCGTTCGCCCTCTGGTATGGGCGTATCGCGGCTGAGATTGGGCGTGCAGAACCGCTTGGCGGTTATTTACCCACTCACCTAGGTGTCAACGATTTGGCGCGAACCGGCCATCTTGCGACACATCGAACGTGTCACGATCGGACAGGCCGATCCGTGGCAAGCTGGTCCAAGGCTGAACCCAACCGCGCACCGCGCGCGATCGATTCTTTACCCACCCTCTTAGGTCTCAACGACTTGACGCGTTCCGCCACTCCTGTGGCACGTCGAGTGTGTCCCGCTTACACAAGCCGGTCATCGGCACGCCGGTCAAAGCTGAGGTTCAACACTTCTATTCCACGCACGCGGTCGGTTACCCACTCACCTAGGTCTCAACGACTTGCCGCGCTGGCTGCCGATCGAGCGTGCTTGTCCACAAAGTACACATAGTGGACACATATCGCTTGACTGTCCAATTAGCGTCCACTAACTATGTGTCCATTCTTCCTTTAGAGGATAGGGGACAGGAATGATTGTTGGATACGCCCGCGTCAGTTCCATAGGGCAGGACCATGCCGCCCAGCTCGATAGGCTGGCAGCGGCAGGAGCCGAGAAGATATTCAGCGAAAAGCAGTCGGGCCTTGATCGCGAGCGGGCGGCCCTGGAGGAGTGCCTTCGGTTCGTTCGAGAAGGCGACGTGCTGCTGGTCACCAAGCTGGACCGTCTGGCCCGCTCGGCGGCGCACCTCCATCAGATAGTCGAAACGCTCGACGGAAAGAACGTTGGCTTCCGCGTTCTGGATGATCCCTCGCTGGACACAACGACCAGGACAGGGAAGCTCGTGTTCGGCATCCTCGCCAGCATCGCAGAGTTCGAGACTGCCCTACGCAAGGAACGCCAGCTTGAAGGCATCGCCAAAGCGAAAGCCGAAGGTCGGTCAGGTGGACGACCCGCCAAGCTGACCGGCGAGACCAAGGCAGAAATCTTGCGCCGGAGTGCGTCCGGTGAGAGCGTGCGCAAGATCGCCGAAGCGGTCGGGTTCAGCAAATCGGCGGTTCAAAAGGTGGTGACAGAAGGCGCGGGTGGTTGACCATGGACACGCTCATAGCCATCGGCGCCCTGCTTCTCTTGGCGCTTCCGTACGTCATCGTTCATATGAGCCTCAATGACGGCCACCTGATTAACAAACGCGACCGGCTGCGGCGCCTGGAAAGCCAAAAGCAAGACACCTGGTTCACCCAATCGCCTGAGCACAGGAACAGGCGTACGAGGTGTTGACGGGCAGCATTTTTATCACCTGAGATTGAGTGTGCGAGATGACTACCTGCGTAGGGTGCTGCCGCAATTCTCTGATTATCCTTTAGAAACAAAGCATTATTTGCGACATATCATAGGTTCTAACAATTGCGACACATCATAGGTCTCATTCGAATTTAGCCGCTGCTCTCGTCTAGCAGCCTTCCGCCTCTTCGGCATGGTGCCGACCTTCTCATCCGCCTTGTTCAGGGCGTCCATTCCTTCCATCGCAACACTCAACGCCATGCGTTGACACACTCAAGGCCGCCTCGTGCTGGTCCGGTCTTGGGTGCGTCGGCGCGTGTGCGTTCTGCTGTTCGCTAGGAAGGCTATGGGCGGCCCTGAGCTTGGTTGGCTGGAATGGTCAGCACCATCCCCGAGATGCGCCATACGCCCGCGTGACGAAGCGTGGCGAGCATCCTCGACCCAACTCCCAACCATATGAAAGACCAGCACAATGTCTCTCTCTGCATTCCTCGAAACTGCCGACTTCATCAAGACCATGGCCAACGGGGCTTCGGTCGAAATCTACACGGACGGCGCTGCCGAACCGTCTAACCCAGGCCCTGCCGGTTCCGGCTTTGTGGTCGTCCATGAAGGCGTGGAAGTCGGCCATTGGTCCGATCATCTCGGCATTGCGACCAACAACATTGCCGAGTTAACGGCGGCCATCCGGGCACTTGAAGCGCTCGACGCCTTGAACCGGACGGACCTGTCCGTGGTCATCGTCTCGGATAGCCAGTATGTCGTCAACGGCTTCACCAAGTGGCTTCCCAGGTGGAAGGTCAACGGCTGGCGTGGAGCCAACGGCAAGCCGGTGAAGAACCGGGAACTTTGGGACCAGCTCATAGATGTCGCGGCGCGCTTCCCGAAGCTGGGTTGGCGTCATGTCTATGGACATTCTGGCAACAAGTGGAACGATCGGGCCGATCAGTTGGCCAACGCAGCGACCTTGCCGATTGCGAGGGCTGCGTGATGTCAGAAAGTGCGCAGATGATACGCGTGCTTTCTGCGGCTGACCTCCTTCACCTGGATATTCCGGAGCGTGAACCCATGCTTGGCTCTTGGTTGGCTGATCGACAGACCGGCATGATCTACGCTGAAGCTGGTCTCGGAAAATCAATGCTTGCTCTGGCCATGGCGCTTGCCGTGGCTGGAGGAGGTTCGTTGTTCGGGCGTTGGGCGGCGCCTAGACCCCGGCGCGTACTGATCATTGACGGGGAGATGGACCTCATCGATCTGAGTGAACGGGTGCGCGTCCTCATGCCGACGATAGACGGGATCGACAAGGAAGCGGCTATGGCCAATCTGAAGATCGCTGCCCGCCTTGGGCAGGAAGGGGGCGACTTCATTGACATAGCCAGCACAGAGGGGCGGGCGACCGTCCTTGACCTCGCTGAAGAGCATGACGCAGACCTCATATTCTTCGACAATCTCTCGACGCTTGCGACCATCGGGGACGAGAATGCAGCGTCTTCGTTCGACCCCGTCCTATCCCTTCTGGTCGCACTGAAAGCCGAAGGGCGGACTTCGATCCTCATCCACCACGCCAACAAGAAGGGCGGATATCGGGGGACTTCGAAGATGACGGTTCCACTCAACATCGTCGTCCATCTGACCAGACCACAGGGGCTGTCGGAGGAAGGAGGGGCAGCATTCGACGTGGTCTTTGAGAAGGTTCGCTCCCGCAGGGGCGACGATGTCAGACGGTTCACAGCCAAGCTCGACGATGGCCATTGGACCACATCAGGGGGAAGCAATGACCAGACAGACCAACTCCTAAGCATGGTCAAGTCCGGTCACTACACCTCTGACGCAGCTTTGGCGAAGGCCCTCAAGGTAGACAGATCGACTGTGAGCCGCAGGAAGAGCGCTGCGATTGGCGAAGGGAAGATCACCAAAGCCGAATGGGATGGGTGCTTGTCGGAGACCAAGACCATGGTGGGGGCGATCTAAGCCAAGCTCTTCAATGGAGATTGGTCTCATGGAACGGGATCGGGTGCGGGATAATTCTCGCATCCATCCACCCCCTCATCTGTTTCAATACCGCAAAGCCCTTGGCCAGTCCAAACGCCAATCCTAACACCCGGCCCAAAGCCTGACCTTAAGCCAGTCCTGACAGCCGGAGGACTTCAGTCCGGAGGCATACAGCAGCACGTTGTTGCATGGTCTCCTCCTTTATGCACGCAACAGCGCAACAGGCTGGTCTCACCCATGTCCAGCCTGGAGATTGCCGAGCTGACGGGGAAGCTGCTCGGCCATGTGACGCGCGACATCCGCACCATGCTGGATGAGATTGGAGAAGACGCCCCCAAGTTTGGGGCCATCTATTCCGACGCCTACGGACGCGAGAAAAGCTGCTACCGCCTCATCCAATTTTGGAGAGGGGTACTACATCTCAGGCTATGACAGCATGGTATCGGGGGAGGACCACCGGCTGTTCTCTACGACGCGCAACTCCGGGCTTGGGTCCAGCCTCGGTTCCAGCGTCCCGGTCATCAAGACGCTGGGTGACATCGGAAACCTGTTGACCAACATCGGGGCATCGGCCCTGCGCTCTGACCAGAATTTCGACCAAAAGGATGCGAGCATGGCGCGGGACTTCATCCCGTTCGCTCGAACGATTGGCATTCTCAACGCAACAAACTGGCTCATCACTTCGACGCTGCCGAAGCGTGCGGATGGGCCTCTCATCAAGAAAGCAGAATAATGAACGACACCCCGACCCGCTCGGGCGCGCTTGTCGAACTGGCACGCGGGCTTGGGCGGATCGAGGGAATGGTGGTGATGATGCTGGTACGCTCGTAGAGCTTGCTGAGCGGGTGGAAGAGCACGGCTCCTCCCGCCGCGCTGAACGGTAGGTAAAGCGAGATGATTCGGCGGTGTGTTTTCTTGCATTCGGCTTTTGTAGTTGCCCGGTCACTACGCACAAGGACGTACTTGGTATGTAATCAGGGATTGCGCTATTGATTCAGCCAGCATTTTAGGAAAGTTCGAGTTGCGCGTCCTTCGACATTGGTTGCGTTACATTTTGTCGAACGTTGCGCTGCTTGATAGCCTCTGGTTGAGGCTCGCGCAGAGAGAACCCAGCACATGAGCATGTTCACACAATTTCCTGCGTTTCGATTGGCCTCGATCGCGGTTGCAACTGCCGTTAGCCTTGGCGGCTGTTATCAAGTCGATACACCGATTATAACAAGTGGAGATTACGCTCCCGTGGCAGGAGATTATTTCTGCGCAAACCAAATAACAGGTCAGAAGGCAAATGCGTCAATTGTAGAAAAGAAATCCGGGTTTCTATGGCCTAGCTATAGCTATGACGGCGGGGATGGAGTCGAAATTATGCTCTCCGATCTCGGAAATAGTTTATTCCTGATGCAAAGTACGCAGAATGGAAAAATCAATATCGAATTCTTGGAGGTAGAGGATTCTGGAATCAGCATTCTTATTGCCAACACGATGTCATTTGGCCCGCAGATTGACGCACTGGCGAGCAAGAATCATGTTTCCCCGCATCTACTCCAAAACGGCCTCGTGTCACTATCTGGTGATCCAGCTGACATTACAGCTTTCCTTTCAAGCCACTCTAAAGGGATGATGGCTGTCGCGATCAGTTGCTCAAAAAAATAAGGGGGCGATTGCCTCCCCTAAAAGTCAGCGAACCTAAAAATCTGAGGATCCAAAATTGCGCCTTCTCTTCTCTCTGGCTGTAGCCGCAATTACAGTGCAAACCACGTCTGTCTTCGCGGGCGGAACAGTAGATATCCAGGCGGGATCTCCGGATATAAAGCCCTATCTGGCCCTGTGGGAACAGGTGAACCCGAACATCGTGAAAGAGGAAGGCAACAATCTGCAAAGCATGGTGTATTGCAATCTTCAGTTTGAGACGAAGAATGAATTTGAGCTTCGGGATGCAGAACTCGCGATCTCAGATCAAATTCATAAGCTGTCGCCTGACATGAGCGGGTATATTTCAAATCTCAAATACACGGTTTACTTGGGTCGTTATGATTTTGATCGACATGGGTTCCCCACCCTCATGGATCAATACCCGATCAAGAATCGCAAACTCATTGCAAACATCAAAACTCCAAAAAATGATCGTTGCTGGCATCCGAATGAACAAGGCCGTGGCGGCGCGATGTTCGAAAGGAACAATGGTGAGATCTATTGGTGGCCGGGTGACAATGAGGTTCCTGAGTTCATCCCCGTTGAAGAAAAAGAAGCCAGGACACTCGTTGAACAATCCGTTTCGAATACGCTGATTTTGAGAATATCAGCAAGGGCAAAGATCGATCTCAAAAACTCTGGCACCTATGATTACAAGGGGTCACTGGAGAACGTAACTTCCTATATTACGAGTCTAGAAGACAAGAGCTTGATGGACCTGAATTATTCTGAATTGGTACACAAGAGTGGGCCCTCAGAAACCAGCGAAGCTACCCCACGGACTTCAAGCGGCTCAGAAACACCCCCCCCTCAGGCTCCGGTGGCAGCGCTCCCAATGACTCAAGGAGAGCTTCAATGGATAACAAAGGGAAATGTCGCCTCTCTGAACATCCCTCATACTAACAATGACGGGTGGGTAGGCGAGTTCGTAAAAATCGAGTGCGACAAGGAAGCAGAAGGAAATGTTGGCCTGTCCGTGATGTTTATGGGCGCACACAATTACGATGGCAAATGGCTCGGTTCCGAGGCCATTGTCGATGGTAGCCCGTTCTCAGTGCCCACATTCTGCGGAACAGATGAAGGTGGCCCTACTTGTTGGCTCAAGCTCACGAGGGATGCTGCCTCATCAATGATGAGTTCTGAATCCTTTGCAGTTCAGGTGGACGGCCACGAGCTGGTCAACATGAAGACAGCCTCTGCTGTGAAATCCGTCGTTGGAGCATGCACTGGGAAACCTGTCGTCACAGAAGCGCCCGCGCCCGCCAAGACAGACACTTCGAATACCCCCGCGAATTCAAATGCAAGCGCAGCCGGGTGGCAGATCGCTGACAGCAAGAACGGCAAATTGGCGACCTTGTCCGGGATCAATCCCGGTGTCGATCTCAAGATCTCTTGTGCTGGCCCCAAGGCATTGAGATATCAGTTCGATGGTCACGGAACTCGCGTCTCGGATGTCACGCTCCCTAATGCCGACGAAGACATCATTCTGAAGCCTGACGTGAAGGGCTATTTGTCCAACGGCGATGCCACCCGTTTCATCAAGGAAATAGCGAATGTGATCGAGGAGGTAAAAACCTACGGAGCGTACGATCCCAACGCCTTCTCCACGCCGATCTACGTCAACGGGGAAATGGGCGTAAATAGCGTATTGGGTGACATCACAAAGGTTAGAGAGATCGTCAGAAGCTCCTGCCCTGCTGACATGCCTCCCGCCTCAGGTGGCTCTTCTGCCAGCGCGGCATCTTGTGCCGACAAGCTGCATACCTTCTACCAAGCGGCGGAAGACAATTTTATGAGTAGCGTCAAGCCATCCGTTAGCATTGGCTATTTTTCTCGCTTTTGTGCTTACGCACCCGCATTCATAAACGCAATGGATGCAACATGGCAAGCACAGGCCAGCTGTCCACCCTTCAGAACTAAGTATCCGAAAAATTACCATGCCGTGGAGGGGGGCGCTTCTGGCCTCCGCCAAACATACAATGAGACTTGTGGCTGACCTCATTTCGGATTTGCCTGAGTCGCAGCCTCCTAGTCTTTATTGTCTCCGGTGATGAAACTATGAGCAGGTTCGGCTTGTTTGAATAGCTTTGTGCCGATTTATAAGTGAATCTTGGCAGCTTTCGTGCTGCAATCTTTTCGTGCTGCCGCTGCTGCTGCGGCGGCGGCTGAGCTTGAATTGAAGCGGAAGCTGTCATTTGCGGTCTCCAGAATATAGCAGCGATGCGTGTGGCTATCGAGGAGGACAACCGCAAAGGCTGTCCTTCTGTGGGCAACCGAGTAGTACCAGACCGCCCACGCGGACAAGGTGCCGGGCGGCGTGTTCTTCGACAACGGGCCAAACGGGACGCTGATGATCTTCGACAAGGTCACGGGGCTTCCTGTGACGCACGTTCGGGTTCCGTTTGGCACACTGGCCGATGATTTTGAAAGGTTCATGGAGGCCAAGCGGCGCGCGGACGATGAGGCGGCCATGCAGCTTGCCGAACGGAACCGGCGAATGCAGCTCGACAACGAGAGCAATCCGCTATCTCAGATGAACCCGTTCTGATCGGAGCGAAAGACAGAGCATAGCGCCGCACTGCGTAAATCGGTGCGGCGCCTTTCCTATTGAGCGCACAACGCAACCCAGGAGCATTTTCAATTGAGCAAGACGGCTGACCGCGACGCACTCGATATGTTCCATGAGGCATTGGCCGAAGAGCTTGCGCTCCGCATTGAAGACGGACGCATCACTTCCACGGACCTTGCCGTCGCTGCGAAGTTCCTCAAGGACTACCGTGTGGGGCGCGGCGCCAACAGACGCCCAACTTAAACCAGATCGATTCGTCCAGACCTACCGTCCTTGAAGAGGTATTGTGGTCGGGGTGTTGTGGTCAGCGTTGTGGTCACTCGCCAAATTCAAGACTCGGCATGAATGGCTAACTTATTGATTTCGTTGTTAAATTAAAGATATTGAATGGCCTAAAAATGGATTGGCTGGGGTGGCAGGATTCGAACCTACGGATGGCGGAATCAAAATCCGCTGCCTTACCACTTGGCGACACCCCAGCAGCCGTTAGGCCCGGGTCATATAGCGACAATGGTCGTGATCCGCAACAACCGATGAGGGGCACCGTTGGTTCGGGCTAACAAGCTGGGATTGGCGCCGTCTTGGGAAAGAGGGCGGCCCCGGAGCCGGGGATGCCGGAGCCGGGGCCGATGGAGTGCGGTGTGTCGGGCGGCGTCGGAGCGTCAGCCCGTGCGCACCGAGGCGAGGAAAGTCTGCATTTCCCGGCGCAACAGATCGGACTGCTTGGAGAGCTCGCCCGACGAGCCCAGTACCTGTTCGGCAGCGGCACTGGTCTCGGTTGCCGTACGGGTCACCATCGCGATGTTCTTCGACACCGCCCCCGTGCCGGTCGACGCGCTGTGGACATTCTGTGCGATGTCCTGCGTCGTGGCCGATTGCTCTTCCACGGCGGCGGCGATCAGCGAGGCAATCTCGTCCATCTTCTGGATGGTGGCCGAAATCGAATCGATGGCACCGACAGCCGAGCCGGTCGAGTTCTGGATCTCTGTGATCTGGGCGCTGATCTGCGCCGTCGCCTTGGCGGTCTGGTCGGCGAGGCCCTTGACCTCGGCGGCGACCACGGCAAAGCCGCGTCCCGCTTCGCCGGCGCGCGCCGCTTCGATGGTGGCGTTGAGCGCCAGGAGGTTCGTCTGACCGGCGACATTGCCGATGAGGTCGACGATCTCGCCGATCCGCTGTGCGGCTTCGGAGAGGTCGCGGACGGTTCTGGCCGTGCCGGCTGCTTCGGTCACCGCATTGGCAGCCATGCGGGCGCTTTCGGCGACCTGACGGCTGATCTCACGCACGGAAGCCGCGAGTTCCTCGGTGGCGGAGGCGACGGTGTTGACGTTCTGGGAGGCTTCTTCGGAGGCCTGTGCCACTTCCGTCGAGCGGTTGGAGGTCTCTTCGGCCGAGCCGGTCAGTGTTTCGGCAGCGGACTGCAACTGGTTGGAGGCCGCGGATACAGACGAGACGATGGCACCGACCGAGCGCTCGAAGTCGTCGGCCAGACGAGCCATGGCCTGCTTGCGTTCGCCGGCGAGGCGTGCGTCGTTGGCGGCGGCCTGTTCGGTCGCGGTCCGGGCGTCTTCGACGGCGTTTTCCTGGATCGCGCCGACGGTGCGTGCCATGGCGCCCACCTCATCCTGACGATCGGTGCCGGGGACGACGATGCCGGTCTTGCGGGCGGCAAGACCCTCCATGGCAGCGGTGAGCTTCTGGATCGGGTTGCTGATGGAAAGCGCCACAAGCCACATCACGATCAGGCCGGCGAGCGCGGCGCCACTGGAGACGAGGAGCTGGCTCTTCACGCTTTGCGTCTGGGCGGCGTCGGTGTCGGCCGCAAGCTTGCTTGCATCGGCCATGACCACCGAGCGCGGTACGCCGATGATCACCGACCAGGTCTTGCCGGTGCGACCGAGGGAGATCGGCGAGAACATCTTGAGCCGGTCATGCTCGGCATCAAGATAGACCTCGTCCTTGTTGTTGGCGACGCGCTGCATGTCGTCCTGCCAAGAGTTGTCGAACTTGGAGAGCGGACCGCCGATGCCGGTGGGATCGATGCTCGAGGCGACAACAAGGGCATCCTGCGTGACGATGGTGACGTCACCGGCACCGCCGTAGATCTTGGACTTGACTTCCTGGGCCAGCGTCTGGACGAAGTCGAGATTGAAGTCGGCACCAGCCACGCCCATGAACTTGCCATTGACGGTGATCGGAACCGACATGGTGGCAAGATGAACAGCCTTGCCTTGCACGATATAGGGCAGCGGGGCCAGAAGGCTCTCGGTGCCGGTTTCCTCGGGGCCGATGAACCAGCCGCCCTTGATGAGGCCGTTGGTGTGCTTTTCGCGGCTGTCATATTCCACCAGCGGCTGAAGGGCGATCTTGCCGGTGACATCGCGCGTCCAATAGGGCAGGGCGCGGCCCGTGGCGTCGGAGCCGATGTCCGCCTTGCCCGTGAAGGCGGCGTCATTGCCATCAATGGCATTGGGCATCCAGGCGCTGTAGGTTCCGTTGAAGCGAGGATTGTCCTTGAGAACGCCGAGCAGGGTGGCGTTGAGCTGGGTCCGGCGCATGGCCGCAGGCGTCGCCAAAGCATCCCCGGACGCCATGGTCTCGAAGGCACGGGCCATGTTGCGCGCGGCGCTGAAAGCTGTGTCGACCTCGGTCCTGACAACCGCTGCCTGGGTTGCCGCCAGGTTCTGAAGGGCTTCCTGCGCCTTGGCATCGAGCAGGCTGTAAACGCCCTTGTTGGTCGCTTCATTGGTCTGGCTGTTGGAATAGACGCCGTAGCCAACCACAGCGCCGACTGTAGCAAGCAAGCAGACAGCGGAGAGAGAGGTGATGCGAACCTTGATTGAATGGATGTTCATGACGGATCTCTCCAGTGTGTATCCGGAACATCTATCTGGCGTGCATGATTAATTGGTGATTAATCTGAAGGCAGGGTAAGTGTTATTGTATATAAGTTGTCTGTCCATTGCTGATCATCGATTTATATCATTGTATTATCCTGCGATTTTGGACTGGAATATTGTCATTTTTATATAGGAATTGCGCGAAATTGAACAAGGAAATACGCGTTCAGGTGGTTGTGTTGCTGGTAGCTTGACGCTTTGACATTTGAACTTGCATTGCACTGTTGCTGGCCATGTTTGTGTAGTCTGCATTGGATGAGCGCTTGGCGTGTACGGATGGAAAGCAGTCTTCGCCGAAATGTGGGATTTTTTCCCTGGCGCGTAGCCAGGACCGGAGGGGCCTGTCCGTCCACCTGGATAATGGGGTGGTCAAACTGAGATCCGTGGAGGGAGATTGCGGGCTTCAGGGGTGAAATTTGAATGGAAAAATGAAATTCAATATGCCAATTTCAAATTTATGGATTTCGTGGTTCGCTTTTCGAAAATCTGGAGGTGCCCATGTCCGATGGTTCTTTCGGCCTTTCCGCATGGCAGACGCGGCGCACATTCATCGGCACGGGGCCGCTGGCGGAGAGTGTCGCGGTCGATATGGCGATCATCGGTGCGGGCTATTGCGGTCTCGTGGCGGCGCTCCATCTGGCGCGCGCCGGCAGGTCTGTTCAGGTGATCGACGGCAAGGAGATCGGCGAGGGCGCATCGGGGCTGAACGGCGGCCAGGTCATTCCCGGGCTGAAATACGATCCCGAGACGTTGCTGTCGCGTTTTGGTACTGCCGGACCGCGGCTGGTGGATTTTGCCGCGTCCACGGCGGACAGTGTGTTCGGTCTGATCGAACGGGAAGGGCTCGACGTGCCCGTGGTCCGCAACGGCTGGATCCAGGCGGCGCATACGGAGACAGCTCTCAGGCTCGCGCGGGAGCGCGACCGGCAATGGCGGTCCCGCGGGGCGGATACGCAGCTGCTGTCCGCTGCCGAAGTGGCGGCCATGACCGGAGCCAACGGCTATGTCGGCGGCTGGCTCGACCGACGGGCCGGCACCATCGATCCACTGGCCTACGTCACCGAACTGGCGCGGATCGCCGCCGAGGCCGGCGCGCGCATTGCGACGGGAACCCAGGCCTTGCGCCTCGAACGCCGCAACGAGCGCTGGATCGTGCAGACATCCACCGGCGCAACCGTCACCGCGCGCCATGTGGTGGTGGCGACCAACGCCTATAGCGACGGGCTCGTCCCGGGCCTCGCGCGGACCCTGGTGCCGCTGCATTCCTTCCAGGTCGCGACCGCGCCGCTGCTGCGTGAACTCGGCGAGAAGATCCTGCCCGGCCAACAGGCGGTCTCCGACAGCCGCCGCATCCTGGTCTACTATCGCAAGAGTCCGGATGGCCGCCTGATCCTCGGTGGCCGGGGGCGCATGTCGGTGCCGCGATCGGCCGCTGACTGGAAGCATCTCGAACGGGCGCTGCGGCGCCTCTATCCTGATCTTGCGGACATATCGATCGAGCGCCGCTGGTTCGGGCGGGTCGGCATGACGCCCGACCACCTGCCGCATCTGCATGCTCCGGAGGCCGGATTGATCGCCGTTGCCGGCTGTCAGGGGCGGGGCGTCGGCCTGATGACCGCCCTCGGACAGGCCATTGCCCGGCACATCCTCTCGGGCGATCCCGACGAACTGCCGTTCCCGCTGTCGCCCATTCGACCGATTCCCTTCCATGCCTTCCGGCAGATCGGCGTCGCGGCGGCCATTCTCTGGTACCGGACGCTGGACGCCTTTGAAAAGTGAGCAGGCGGCGACAAAAGCGCCCTTGACAACTTTCAAATTTATGAAAATGTAATACGTAATTTCACGAATTGGAGCCTTGCCGTGCCCGTAGAATCCGGTTCGGCCCGGCGGTCCGTTGCGGCGCCCTGGATGTTCCAGGCTGCCATGGGCCTGCCAGGCGCCTTCGTCACACTGGTCTTCATTCTCTTCGCGCTGGCGCTGGTGCTCTTCCTGGCGCTGCGAGGCAATGACGGCTCGCTGCTCGGACAGGGCTTCACGCTTGCCAACTTTGAGGCGCTGGTCACCGATCCGCTCTACGCCATGGTGATGGCGCGATCCCTGGTGATCGCCGGGATCGTCACGCTGGCGACCGTGGTGACCGCCTATCCGGTGGCGTGGTACCTGGCCTTTCACGCCGGGCGGCGCCGGTCGCTGATCCTGTTCCTGGTCACCTTGCCCTTCTGGACGAGCTATCTGCTGCGCGTCTTCGCCTGGCGCATCATTCTTGCCTATAACGGCGTGCTGAACTCGGCTCTGATCGGTCTCGGCATCATCGATCAGCCGCTGACCCTGTTCATCAACTCGCCGGCGGCCGTGGTGATCACGCTGGCACACGCCTATGCGCCCTTCGCCATTCTGCCGATCTATGTGGCGCTGGAAGCCATTCCGCCATCCCTCAAGGAGGCTGCGGCCGACCTCGGGGCCAAGCCCTTCGCCACCTTCCGCCGCGTGATCCTGCCGCTGTCCATGCCCGGCGTGATGGCCGGCGCCGTGGTGGTCTTCGTGCCGACGGTTGGTGATTATGTGACCCCGGCGCTCGTCGGTGGTCCCGCGAGCACCATGATCGGGTCGCTGATCCAGAGTTCCTTCGGCAAGGCCAATGACTGGCCCTTTGGCGCCGCACTGGCGGTGGCGGTGATGGCCGTCATCCTGCTGGTCGGGCTGGTGACGCGGTCGGTCAACCGCCGCGCGGGAGGGATCGCATGACCCAGCGCGCAACGGCCTCGGGCGGCTGGCTCGGCCCTTATGTCATCGCCTATCTTGTCTTCCTGTATCTGCCGGTCGCCCTGATCGTGCTGTTCTCCTTCAATGACGCCGTGCAGGCGGCCTTCCCTCTCAAGGGCTTCACGCTCTCCTGGTATGAAGCGCTGCTCGCCAATGAGACGCTGCGGGGCGCGTTGATGAACAGTGTCGGCATCGGCTTGACGGTTTCCCTGGTCGCGACGGTCTGTGGCGTGACCATCAGCTATCTGGAGATCCACGGCCGATCGCGCTTTGCCACGCTTGTCTCCGCCGTGGCGCGCCTTCCGCTGCTCATTCCCGGCGTGGTGATCGGCATCGCCCTGCTGATCCTGGTGAACCTGTCCGGATTGGGGCCGTCGCGCCTGTCCATCGTCATCGGCCATGTGCTGGTGGCACTGCCGGCAACGGTGATCGTGCTGCGCGGGCGGTTCCAGGCCATTCCCCGGTCGATCGCCGAAGCGGCGGAAGACCTTGGCGCCCATGACGGCGTGGTGTTTCGCCGCGTGATGCTGCCGCTGGCGCTGCCGGCCGTGGCCTCCGCCGCCATGCTGGCCTTTCTGACCTCCTTCGACGAGTTCATCGTCGCCTTCTTCCTGGCCGGGACCGAGCCGACGCTGCCGCTCTACATCTGGAGCCAGCTGCGCTTTCCCAAGTCGCTGCCGATGGTGATGGCCCTCGGCAGCGCCATCCTGGCCTTCTCGATCCTGCTGGCCGGCGCGGCGGAAGTTCTGCGCCGCCATTCGCCGGGTCGAGGCCCCGCATAAACAACAGCCGCAAAAGGCGTCAACGAGGAGAACAGCATGTCTATCAAGGACTTCAGCACAAGATTGCCGACGGCGCTTGCCGCCGCCGTCTCGCTTTGCGCCATGGTCGCCGCAGCGCCGGCGGGTGCCGCCGACAAGCTGACCTATTTCACCTGGTCCGGCTATGAACTGCCCGACTTCCACAAGAGCTTCACGGCCGCCCATCCCGACAGCGTGGAAATCTCCACCTTCGGCGACGACGACGACGCCTTCACCAAGGTGAAGGCCGGCTTCCATCCCGATCTCGCCCATCCCTGCTATGACAAGATCGCCCGCTGGAACAAGGAAGGCCTGCTCGAGCCCATCGACACGGCCAAGATCAAAAACTGGGAGAAGATCTTCCCGGTGTTCCGCAATCTACCGGACATTCAGGCCGGCGACGGCAAGGTGTGGATGGTGCCCTGGGACTGGGGCAATACCTCGATCCTCTACCGCACCGATCTGGTGAGCAATCCTGAGAAGAGCTGGAACCTGCTCTGGGATCCGCAATATGCCGGCCGCATGGCGACCATCGACGCCGTGCACGACACGCCGGTGGTGGCGGCCCTGGTGGCCGGCGTCAATCCCTTCGACATGTCGCCGGCCGAGCTCGACAAGGTGGCCGAGAAGCTGCGCGAGCAGCGGCCCCTGCTGTCGAGCTACACCACCGACATGACCTCCGTCGAGCAGGCGCTGACGTCGGGGGAACTCGTGGCGGCCATGACCTGGAACGCCTCTGCGGTGGCGCTCAAGAAGCAGGGCGTGCCGGTCGAGTTCATGAAGCCGAAGGAGGGCATGCTGACCTGGGCCTGCGGCTTCGTGATGCTGAAGGGCACGACGCACCAGGATCTCGCCTATGACTTCATCAACAGCCGCCTCGAAGCCGATTCCGGCAAGGCGCTGATCGAGAGCTACGGCTATGGTGCGTCCACCAGTTCGGCCTTTGCCGCCGCTCCACCCGCCGATCTCAAGGCGCTGGAACTGCCTGACGATCCGGACACCGTCCTCAAGTCCACGGTGTTCACCGGACCGATGAAGCAGAACGACGAGCTGTCGAAGATGTTCGAGAAGGTCAAGGCCGGCGGCTGAGCGCGGCCCGCATCGGTGCCGCCCCGGCGGCACCGGTCGCAACAATGACAGGGATTGGAGAGCCGATGGACACCGAAGTGCCCACCGACAGCGAGAATGACGCCGACGTGCGGATCGGCCGGCGTGTGCGTGCGCTCAGGATTGAGCGGAATCTTTCGCTTGCCGAACTGGCCCAACGCGCCGGCATATCGATCGGCGCGCTGAGCCAGATCGAGCGGGGTCTGTCCTCGCTCCGCGTCAAGGTCATCTGGCCCCTGGCGGCGGCGCTGGAAATCGAGCCATCCGCTCTCATTTCCGATCCGGGCGAACCCGTCAGTGATCTCTACTGCGTCCGTGCAGGACGGCGCCGCTCGCTGCCGGTGCGCAGCGAAGGCATCTCCAAGGAACTGCTATCGCCGCCGGGCAGCGCGCTCACGGGCATGCTGGTGGTGGTGGAGCCCGGCGGTGGTACGGCCTCCTACTCGCACAACGGTCAGGAGTTCGGCGTCGTCACCGCCGGCGAGGTGGAACTGGTGATCGACGGGACGCGATATCTGCTGACCACCGGCGACAGTTTCGCCTTTCGCTCGACGCTGCCCCATTCCTTCCGCAACCTCGGCAAGACCCGGTGCGAGATCGTCTGGGTCAACACCATCAAGCCGTCGGAGGAACGTGATGGCGAATGACGCCTTGCTCGAACTGTCCGGTGTGACCAAGGTCTTTCCCAGCGGCACGCTCGGTCTGGACGCCATCTCCCTGTCGGTGCGGGAAGGCGAGTTCGTCAGCCTGCTCGGCCCTTCGGGCTGTGGCAAGACCACCACGCTGCGCATCGTCGCCGGCTTTGAAGCCCCGAGCGATGGCGCCGTACGCCTCGAAGGGCGGGATATCCTGGGGCTGAGGCCCTATGACCGGCCGGTGAATACCGTCTTTCAGGACTATGCCCTGTTTCCGCACATGAACGTGCGCGACAACGTCGCCTTCGGCCTGTCGGTTCGCGGCGTGGCGCGCGGCGACCAGACCAGGCGAGTCAGCGAGGCGCTGGAAATGGTCGGCCTTGCCGACAAGGTCGATCGGCCGGTGCGGGCGCTCTCGGGTGGGCAGCGGCAACGCGTCGCGCTGGCCCGCGCCATCGTCTGCGCCCCAAGGGTGCTGTTGCTCGACGAGCCGCTGTCGGCGCTCGACGCCAGTCTGCGCGAGCAGATGCAGGTGGAACTCAAGCGCCTGCAGCGGGAACTGGGGACCACGTTCATCATGGTCACCCACGACCAGACCGAAGCGCTCTCCATCTCCGACCGCATCGTGGTGATGAACCATGGGCGCATCGACCAGGTGGCAAGTCCGGCCGAACTCTACGACCGACCGGCGACGCGCTTTGTTGCCGGCTTCATCGGCACCATGAATCTCGTGGACTTCCAGTGCCGGGCCTCCGACAGGCAGGGCCTGCATCTGGCAGCGGGAGCATTGCTGCTCGACCTGCCGACGGACTCCGGCCTGTCGCTGCAGCCCGGCGCCTCCATCATGGTCGGCATCCGGCCGGAGGATCTGCGCCTCGACACGGTGGAGAGCGCAGGTGCCGACCGTGCCGAAGTGGAAAGCGTCGTCTTCCATGGCAGGTCGATGCGGCTGCATCTGCGCAGCGCGGCCGGTGTGGCGTTGATGGCGGACGTGCCACGCGGGGCGGGCCATCCCAACCATGGGGTCGGCGCCACGGTCTTCGTGGGCTTGCGTCCCGGAGCCGCATATTGTCTTCTACCTACCTAGAGCAACCGCCGATCATGTTGAAACAACAGGATCGAAAGGCGCTCAAAGGCTTCACTAGAAACAGATACTTGCTAGTGGTTCTCATGATTCCGACATTTGCTCGGCGGGCCGTATCGGGCGGATGCAAATGTCGGAATCGAACCACTAGAAGCAAAATCCAAGGGGAATCATGTCCAACCATCTGAAATTCTTCATCGACGGCGCCTGGGTCGACCCGGTGTCTCCGGCCACGCTGGATGTGATCGATCCGTCGACGGAAGAAGCCTATACCCGCATTTCCGTTGGAACTTCTGCCGACGTGAACCTGGCGGTCGCCGCCGCCAAGCGCGCCTTCGAGAGTTTCTCGGTGACGCCGAAGGCCGAGCGCCTCGCCTTGCTCAAGCGCATCCTCGCCGCCTACAATGACCGCTTCGACGATATCGCCGAGGCCGTCAGCTACGAGATGGGCGCTCCGCTGGCCTTCGCCAAGGACTCCCAGGCCTGGGCCGGTCGCGCGCATATCGAGGCGACCATCGCCGACTTCGAGAAGATGGATCTTGAGGAGCCGCTTGGCACCACGCGCATCCTGCGCGAACCGATCGGCGTCTGCGCCCTCATCACGCCGTGGAACTGGCCGCTGAACCAGATCACCTGCAAGGTCGCCCCGGCCATCGCCGCCGGCTGCACCGTGGTGCTGAAGCCTTCCGAGATCGCGCCGATCTCGGGCATCATCTTCGCCGAGGTGATGGAAGCCGCCGGCACGCCGAAGGGCGTGTTCAACCTGGTCAACGGCACCGGTCCGGATGTGGGGCAGGTGATGTCCGGTCATCCTGACGTGGACATGGTGTCCTTCACCGGTTCGACCCGCGCCGGCATCATCGTCGCCAAGACGGCCGCCGACACGGTCAAGCGCGTGGCACAGGAACTGGGCGGCAAGTCCGCCAACATCATCCTGCCGGACGCCGATCTCGCCCGCGCCGTCGCCAAGGGCGTGCGCGCCTGCTTCGGCAACACCGGCCAGTCTTGCGACGCCCCGACGCGCATGCTGGTGCCGGCCGATCGCCATGACGAAGCCCTGGCCATCGCCAAGGCCGCTGCCGAAAAGCTCGTCACCGGTGATCCGCGTTCCGACGCCACCAACCTCGGCCCGGTGGTGAGCCAACTGCAGTTCGACAAGATCCAGCGGCTGATCGAAACGGGCATCAAGGAAGGCGCAACGGTGGTGACCGGTGGTCTCGGCCGGCCGGAAGGCCTCAACCGCGGCTATTACATCCGTCCAACCGTCTTCGGCCACGTGACGCCGGACATGACCGTCGCCCGCGAGGAAATCTTCGGGCCGGTCCTGTCGATCCTGTCCTACAAGGACATCGATGACGCCGTTCGCATCGCCAACGACACGGTCTATGGTCTCGCGGGCTATATTCAGGGCACCGACATCGAACAGGCGCGCGCTGTTGCCCGCCGCATCCGGGCCGGGTCGATCTATGTGAACTATCCCGACTGGGACACCTTTGCCCCCTTCGGTGGCTACAAGCAGTCCGGCAACGGCCGCGAGTATGCCGGCTGGGGCATCCACGACTTCCTGGAAATCAAGGGCGTCGTCGGCTGGAACTGAGACTTGGCAGGGTGGGGTGCGGCACAAGCGCCCCACCCACGGCTATATTCAATTTTAACTATGTGAAATTCTATTCGTTGGTCCTTTATTCAGTCCTGAGGATTTAAATGCGTCGAGTACCACCAAGGACTCTACCGCATGACCACCGAACTCAACCTGACCACAGTTCTGCTGTTGCAGAAGACCGCCTATATTGCCGGGGCTCTGGTTCTCGTCTATCTGCGCGCGGTCCTGGGGCCAATTGACGGTGTCCGTCAGATCGGAGCGTCCTTCCTCATCCTCGCGCTGGGGTCGACCTTGGCCGGTTATGCGGAGATTGACCACCTCCACTACAGCCTCTTCAGTTTGATCAATGTCGTGGCCGGTGTCCTTGCCTACAGCATGTTCGGGTTGGGGATGGTTCGGTTGAGCAGTCGCCGCAGCATCATGCCCTCCAGCTACATTTTCGTTCCCGCAGGTGTCACCTTTGTCGCGGGTCTGATCAGCCATTTTCACGAGTTTGATAGCGAGCGGGCCATCACCTTCAACCTGGTTGCCGGCTTCTCGCTGGGCCTGTCGGGGCTGGCCGTGTATCTTGACCGCAAGCGCGAGCCCCTCCAGGTGCGTGTGCCTCTCTCCGCGGTGCTGCTGGCGCTGAGCCTGCTCTGTCTGGTCATTGTCTACGACTTCGTATTTGGAAACCACGAGTTGATCAGTCCGGCCTCCGGCCTGTTCGTGCTCATCGGGGGCAAGTTCCTGCTGTCCATGCTGATCGTTCTGCTCATTGGCGAGCGCCAGCATGTGCAACTGGTCGAGATCGCCAACACCGACGGCCTGACCGGCGTTCGCAATCGCCGCTACTTTGACCAGCACGTACCTCAGGCGCTTCGTGCGGGCGACGCGATCCTTCTGCTCGACATCGATCACTTCAAGAGCTTCAACGACCGTTGGGGGCATGCCGTCGGCGATGAAGTGTTGCGCTCCGTGGCGCAGACCATCCGTCGCACCGTGTCGCCCCTGGCAACCGTCGCCCGCTATGGCGGCGAGGAGTTCGCCCTGCATCTGCCGCAACGCGCCGGCAGCGGCGTGTCGGTCGCGGAGGCCATCCGTGGTGCGGTCGAGTCGCAGATGCATACCTCGGACACGATCGAGCGGCGCGTGACGGTCAGCATCGGCCTTGCCGTGGCAACCAGCCCGCATCACGCCCTGAGCGATCTTTGCCGCGAAGCCGATCAGGCGCTCTACGCCGCCAAGAACGCCGGGCGGAACCGCGTGCACGAATATGTCGAGCGCATCCGCGCTGCCCGCATCGGCGAGGCCGCCTGAGCGGCGTCACCGGGAGAGGCAAAAGAAAATTTCTGGCCTAAGTGCCGGAAATCAGCGGGTTCTTCGCTTTGATCGGCAAGTTTCCCCAGCCCACTTCGAAAAAGTGTTTTGCGGGGCTTGCGGAGCCGGGTTCGGGACGTTATACACCGCCCCACCAGACGGAACGGAGTGTAGCGCAGCCTGGTAGCGCACCTGCTTCGGGAGCAGGGGGTCGCGTGTTCGAATCACGCCACTCCGACCATTTCTTCAAGACACCATGTCGAGCACGAAAAACGCCTTCGGGCGTCTTTCGGCGTTTGTGCCGCGCCGCCGCCGTGGGTGGGCGCGATCTGCCGCAGCATCCGCAAAAGAAAACCGCGACGCCGGTTGAACGGGCATCGCGGTTCACTTGATCGGTCAAAGTCAGGCTGTGCTGGAGGACCGGCACCGGCGTCACGAAGACGCCAGCACCACGATCCTGTCTTCTTCGGCGAACATCACCTGCTCGGTCTTGGCCGGATTGATGACCACACCGCCGAGGCCACGGTCGTCCGCCTCATCCGCCCGGCGCCGGCGATAGCCGAGGGCGACCTCTCCGCGCAGGCGCGCGGATTCGGTGAGCGTGGCAAAGCTGACGGGACGGTCGATGGCCACATAGTCGGACACGGGACGCAGATAGATCTCCGAGCCCTGCTCATCGAGCAGATTGCCGAAGATGGCCGACATATACTCATTCTCGGCCGCCTGGGCGAGCATCAAGCTGACCAGCTTGTTGCTGACAACGAAGTCGTCGGCCCGGCTCACTTCGGCCAGCTCGCGATTGCGCACGTCGATCATCTCGCTGACCACGGACACATGCAGGCCCGCCTGCTCGGCGATCTTTCTGAGATGCAAGAGCGTGACGAGGGTGCGCGTGTCGGCGGGCTGCGGCGGCAGTTCCTCGGTATAGCCGAGCACGAGCACATGGTCGTAGCTTGGCACGTTGAAGCCTTCGAGCGAGGCGCGATGCGTGGTGTCCGCCTCGGCGAACTCGATGGCCAGGTTGGTGCCGTAGACGCTGATGCCAGCCACCTTGCCGGCAAGGTCGGGGACCTCGGCGACGATGGTCAGCAGCGAGCCCGGCGCCACATAGCGGGACAGCTCCGCCGCGATCATCGGCGAACGTCGGTTCCAGCCGATCATCAGCGTGCGCTCGGGCTGGCGCGGCTCTTCGCCATAGTTGCGAATGGCGGCGGCATTGACCGGCGCCGGCGTGCTCATCTCGATCTTGTCGTCGTCTTCGGCGATGATCAGCAGCTTTTCGCCGCTGACCAGAACGCGCTCAGGATGCGGATTGAGCTCAACAGCGCCGGCCCCGTTCACCAGTCCGATGGGCACACAGCTATCATAGGCGGACAGCGTCTCACCGAAGCTGCGACCCGTGAGGGCCGTTTGCTCGGCGGCGTAGATCTCGCAGCCATCGAAGTCGAGCAATTCGGAATAGACGCCGCTGAGGCCCGACTGGCGGCAGGACTGCACCATGATGCGCGCAATCAGATCGTCAGCCAGGATCACCTGCACTTCGGCGCCGCCGACCACCTGCGCCAGTTCGGCATTCTTGCCGTCGCGGATCTCGGCGGCGATCTGGTAGCGTTCGGGCCGGCGGGAGGGATCGTTGACCAGAGCCAGGATCGTCTTGATGGCCTGGGAGTCCGGATCATCGCCTTCCGGCGACAGGACGACGATGGCTCGCGACGTCTGCGGGTTGACGATGGAGAGATCATAGAGATCGGTCGGATCACCCGAACGGCAGATGATGCGCGTGTTCTTGGTATCGGGCACCTTGGCGGCGATCTCGTCTTCCATCTCCACCTTGTCGCGGTTGGCCATCACCACGATGCGCGGCCGCTTGCGGCTTTCGTTGGCGATGACCAGTTCGGAGATGACGTCGAAGATGGACGGCGACCAGTTGAGAATGATCGTGTGGTCCTTCTCGAGAACTTGGCTGCGGCCCTTGCGCAGCTCCTCCATCTTGGCTTCCATGCCGGAGCTGAGCACGCCGATGAGGGCCGACACGACGAAGATGCCGGCGAGCGTGACCACCAGCATGACGCCGCGGAAGCTCCAGCCGTTGTCGCCGCCGAGCGTACCGGAATCGAGCGCACGCATCAGCGATTCCCAGGTCGCCTCGATGAAGCCGAGCGAAGAGCCGCCTTCAGGGGCAATCCCGGAGATCGCCAGAACAATACCGGCCAGAACGATGATGATCAGCGAGATCAGACCAAGCCAACCGATCAACGCAATCGGACCGGCGGCCATGGTCTTGTCGAACTCGTAGCGAAGCTTCTGCTTCCAATGCACCCGCTTGGACATTTTCACCCCAGATGACTCAAATCACAGCATGTCTTGGGCTGAGATTGGCAACGCCGCCATGAATGCCGTCAAGGGCAAACCAGCGACTTTGAATAAATTTTTCAGGGTCTTACCTGCTGCCTGGAACGCATCGTGGCCTCCGGGGAGGAGGACATCGAGGCCAAACCTCAGGAAGATTGGCAATGCTTATCGCAAATATTTGCTAGAGAAATCTTGCGATGACGCACCTGCTGCCGACGGTATGAAACAGCTGTTGAAAATGACAGAAGAAAATGGTTTCTATGGTTTCCGTTGCCTGAACTCCGAAGGCAAACGGCAAGAACAGCCTCGCGCTTGTCTGCAAGGCGCCGGTTTGAAGTCTTTCAAGCCGCGCTGATTGAGCTCAGAAACTGAATCCGAAATGGATTTTTATTGAGTCATTTGAATCGCTTGCAGTGAGATCTCAAGAAACTGATTCCGATAGCAAGCTCAGTGAATTGATTTCATTGAGGGATTTTTTCTTTTCGGGCGATTTTTCGGCTCCGCCGAGCCCTGCCGACCAGACCAAAGCCGACAAACAGAGTCCGGAACAATCTGCAAGCTATTGAAATGGCTTGGATCTGTATTTGCGAGGCGAATTGATTGCCAATGTGATGCAATGGACCGGGGCGCGAAAGGCTGCGCCCCGGTGAAATCCGGCAAGGTTCAGATCAGGCTGGCCGCTTCCGTCTCGCCCAGAGGGGCCGGACTGTCGCAGCTTTCCGAGATGCCGACGGGGCGGTGGGCCTCAGCCGATTCGATGAGGCCGAGCATCACCGCAAGGACATGCAGGGCAAAGTCGCCGTTGGTGCGATGTTGCCGCCCCTCGCGGATCGCTGCGCCCATGTCGGCAAGACCGAGGCCACGATAGTTGGCGACCTTCTGCTCCGCCGGCTTGAGCGGCCAGTTGATCCGTCCGAACACGGCGTCAGTGGTCGCAATCTCGGACCAGACATTGGTGCCCTCGGCAAGCTCGATCGTGCCGCCGAAGAAGTTGGGATCCGGCACGCGCAAGGACGCGTTGACACCGTGCAGCTCGATCGGACGCTGGCCGTGCGCCCAGACATCCCAGCTGGTCATGAACACCACCTCGGCGCCGTTCGCAAAGGACAGGAGGCCGTTGACGGTGGTGAGAACCTCCACGTCGATGGTCTTGCCCTTCATCGGCCCCTCGGCTGTGACGAGCCGCTGCGCGCGGCCGATCTTGCCGGTGGCACTGACCGTCCTGACAGGCCCAAGCAGGGTGACGAGCGCGGCGATGTAATAGGGGCCCATGTCGAGCACCGGCCCGGCGCCGGGCTTGAAGAAGAACTCCGGATTGGGATGCCAATGCTCCATGCCGCGGCCAAGCACGGTGGCTGTGCCCGTGACGATCGAACCGACACGGCCGGCATCGATGAGCGCTCGGGCATGCTGGATGCCGGCGCCGAGGATCGTGTCGGGCGCCGCACCGACGCGGACACCCTTCGCCCGCGCAGCGGCGACGATGCGCCGACCGTCCTCCAGCGTCGTGGCGAGCGGCTTTTCGGTATGCACATGCTTGCCCGCCTCGATGGCCTTGAGGCAAACCTCGGCGTGGGCGGCGGGAACCGTGAGGTTCAGCACCGTATCCACGTCGTCGCGCTTGAGAAGTTCGTCGACGCCATAGGCGGGGACGCCGTATTTCTCACCCTGCGCCTTGGCGGCTTCGGGGCGCAGATCGGCAACCGCGGTGACGCGATAGTCACGGAAGAAGCTGCCGTTGCGCAGGTAGATGTCGGAAATGTTGCCGCAGCCGATGACGCCGACACGCATGACCATGATCGTCTTCCTTTGGTCTTCTCGAACCCGGGAGCCGCGCCGATCAGGCGCCGGCGAGCGACTTCATTGAGGCAAGGCTCCGGCGGGCAAAGCGCGCAAAGTCGGAGGGATTGTCGTGCTCGGCAACCATGTAGTTGGCGCCGGACGCCGCGGCCACTGGCCAGAGATCGGACCAGCCAAGCGTGCCAAAGCCCACGTCGGCCCATCCGTCTTCGTCATCGGCCGTGCCGGGCAGGGCGATGTCCTTGACATGCACCGCGGCGATCCGGCCCGCATAGCCTTCGAGCCAGGGTAGCGGATTGACGCCGGCGCGCACCACCCAGGCAAGGTCGAGCTCAAGATCGACGGCCGGGTCGGCGACGATATGCTGGATCGGCAGCGAACCGTCCTTGAGGGGGAGAAATTCGAAGTCGTGATTGTGCCAGGCAAAGCGGAAGCCCCGCGCCTTCACCTTGCCGGCGATCGCCGACAGACGGTCGCCGAAGCGGCGCCAGCCCTCGCCATCGACCGGGCGCCGGTCCGGCAACAGATAGGGGCAGACAATGAGTTTCATGCCGAGGCGCTCGGCGACGCGCACGGCGCCGTCGAGATCATTTTCCAGCATGTCGATGCCGAAATGGCCGCTGCAGGCCGTGAGGTCGTTGGCCTTGAGGCCGGCGCTCAAGGCGTCGAGATCGCCATAGAGGCCGCCGAAGGGCTCCACATTGGTGTAGCCAAGGCTGCGAATGAGCCGAAGCTGGTCAGCCAGCGGCGGAAAGTTGCGCGCCGAGAAGAGCTGCATCGAGAAGGGATGTTCGAGCGCCATGTGGGTCCTCCCTGAGTGACCGGCTGTGAAACCGGTTCTTGTCCTGTCGCCGGGCGGGGCTCGACAGCGGCTGTCCTGCCTGCAAACGCGCCGCTTGGGGCCATGCCACCAGGCCATCCCGAGGCATGCTGTCCGCGCCCCGCAGGGCCCGGACTTTCCCAGCCGTCCAGCGGGGCGATGCCAACGTTGTCAGATGCTGGTCGAACGGGACGAAGGCTCCTCCCCATCGTCCCTGGCCGAAAATGCGGTCGCCGCACCACCTGCGCGGCGACCGAAGTTGAATTACAGGCGGTCGCCGCTGGCCTTGTCGAACAGCGAAGCGCGGTCGAGGTCGAAGGCGAAGTCGAAATGGGCGTAGAGCGCCACTTCGTGATCGCTGTCGACACGCACCGTGAGGTTCTGCCCACCGACCTCGGTCCAGAGGATGGTGTCCGCGCCCGTGGGCTCGAGCATCTTCACCTGACCCTTGGTCCAGAAGCGGCGACCGTCTTCCGTACCATCGGCGGGGCTGCCGGTGATGATATGTTCGGGACGCACGCCAAGGACCACATCCGTGCCGGCGGCCGGTGCGCTGGAGCCGGCCTCGAACTGATAGCGCCCGAGCGGCACCACAACACCGCCGCCCACGTCAACGGCCGGCGCACCATTCAGCGCGGTGATCTTGCCGTTGAGGAAGGTCATGGCCGGCGAGCCGATGAAGCCGGCGACGAACAGGTTCTTCGGGCGGTTATAGATGGTGTGCGGATCGTCGAGCTGCTGGATGATGCCGCCCTTCATGACCGCGATGCGATCGGCCAGCGTCATGGCCTCGATCTGGTCATGGGTCACGTAGATCATCGTGTTGCCGATGTCCTGGTGCAGCTTCTTGATTTCCACACGCAGTTCCGAGCGCAGCTGGGCGTCAAGGTTGCTGAGCGGTTCGTCGAACAGGAAGACGTCCACATTGCGCACCAGGGCACGACCGATGGCGACGCGCTGGCGCTGGCCACCCGACAGCTCCGACGGCTTGCGCTTGAGCAGCGGCTCGAGCTTCAGCATCTTGGCCGCACGGCCGACGCGCTCTTCGATCTCGGACTTGGGCAGGCCGGCGATCTTCAGGCCGAAGGCCATGTTGTCGTAGACGCTCATGCGCGGATAAAGCGCATAGGACTGGAACACCATGCCGATGCCGCGATCCTTGGGCTCTTCCCAGGTCACGTTCTTGCCGGAGATCCAGATCTCGCCGTCGGTGATGTCGAGCAGGCCGGCGATCGAGTTGAGCAGCGTGGACTTGCCGCAGCCCGACGGCCCGAGCAGGACGAGGAACTCGCCCTTGGGAATGTCGAGCGACAGCTTGTCGAGCACGACCAGCGAGCCGTAGGCGATCAGGAGGTCGCGGACAGCAACCGAGGCATCGGCCGGGTTGCCGGTGGCATGGGAGTTGAGTGCGGACATGAAGATCAACCTTTCACGGCGCCGGCGGCAATACCGCGGACGAACCAGCGGCCCGAGACGAAATAGACAGTAAGGGGAACGGCGGCGGTCAGGATGGTGGCCGCCATGTCGATGTTGTAATGCCGCTCGCCCTGGGTGGTGTTGACGATGTTGTTGAGCAGAACGGTCATGGGCCAGTTGTTCTGTCCCGCAAAGACGGTGCCGAAGAGAAAGTCGTTCCAGATACCGGTCACCTGCAGGATCACCGCCACGATCACCACCGGGGTTGCGAGCGGCAGCATCACCGACAGGAAGATGCGCCAGAAACCGGCGCCGTCCACGCGGGCGGCCTTGAACAGCTCGATCGGGACCGAGGAGAAGTAGTTGCGGAACAGCAGCGTCATCACGGGCAGGCCGAAGATCGTGTGCACCGTGATGATGTTGAACATGGTGCCATAGGCCCCGGCCCAGGCGTAGATGCGCACCAGCGGATAGATGAACAGCTGATAGGGCAGGAAGGCACCGAGCAGCAGCAGACCGAACAGGAAGTTCGAACCCTTCATCTTCCAGAAGCTGAGGCAGTAGCCGAACAGCGCACCGGCGAAGATGGACACCATGACGCTGGGGATGGTGATCTTGATGGAATTGTAGAAGCCCGAATGAATGCCTTCACAGGCCAGGCCGGTACAGGCGCTGGACCAGGCGTCGATCCACGGCTGGATGGTGGGGCTGTCGGGCCACTTGAAGATATAGCCGAGGCGCACCTCCTCCATGGGCTTCAACGACGTGATGATCATCACGTACAGAGGCGCCAGGAAGAACAGGCAGGACATGGCGACGAAGCCATAGAGGCCGACACGGGCGGGGGTGAGGCGCTTCGGCTTCGGCCCGCGGGGCGAGGACTGGGCGGTGAGTGCAGACATCAGTGGCCCCTCTTCTCTTCGCGGAAATACTCGTAATAGAACCAGGGCACGAAGAAGACCGAGACGACGACCAGCACCACGGTGCAGGCTGCCGCGCCGAGGCCGACGTTCTGGCGGGTGAAGAAGAAGTTCATGATGAACAGGGCAGGGGTGAAGGACGAGGAGCCCGGGCCGCCGCCGGTGAGCGCCACCACGATGTCATAGGCCTTGACCGCGCCGAGGGACATCAGCACCACGGCGGTGACGATGGTCGGGCGCATCATCGGGATGACGATGGAGATGTAGACGCGCCAGTCGGGGATGCCGTCGATCTTGGCGGCCTTCCAGATCTCCTGGTCGATGGACCTGAGGCCCGCGAGCATGATGGCCATGACCAGGCCCGATCCCTGCCAGACGCCGCCGATGATGATCGAGTAGATCGCCATGGACGGATCCTGGGTCCAGGTAAAGGAGAAGCTCTCCCAGCCGAGGTCGTGCATGGCCTTCTGCAGGCCGAGCTGCGGATTGAGCAGCCACTGCCAGATGAGGCCCGTGACGATGAACGACATCGCATAGGGGTAGAGGATGATGGTGCGGATCGTGTCTTCAGCCCGGATCTTCTGATCGAGCGCCACGGCCAGCAGGAAGCCGACGGTGAGGCTGATCAGGATCAGCAGGATGCTGAAGGCCCAGATATTTTGGGAAGCCGTGATCCAGAGGTCGGTGGTGAACAGGCGTTGGTATTGCTTGAGGCCCACGAACTCGAGCTTTGGCAGCGTCTTCGAGTTGGTGAACGACATCAGGATCGTGAAGAGCATTGTTCCGAGGTACGCCACAAGAATGAGTACCCAAAACGGAGCAATGGCGAGGACCGGAGCAAGATTGCGCCGTCGCTTGTTGGCCATGACCGCCTCCCAGGTTGCGGTGGCCGACGCGGTGGCGCCGACACCCGACCTAATCTGTCAAATCGAAGGACCAGACGCAGCTCGTCGAAGCAATGCGACGAGGCGTGTTTTCATCGGCTGGCCCGTACCGGAGTGCCCGAAAACGCCCTGATCTGCGTCAGGGGCGGTTCGTGCATTCGCTCCATCCTGGCTGCAGCTAAAAGCAACTGGCAGCAGGGTAAAAAAAGGGCGGCCGCAGCTTGAGACCGCGCCCGCCCCGTTGTCTTCACAGACCGATTACATGTCGGTCATCAGCGCCGGGACGAACTTCTCGACGAAGGTATCGACCGTGGCGTTCGGGTCGGTCCACTGCGAGGCCAGCACGTCGCGCATGGCGTTCACGGCATCCGGGGTGTTGGTCGCATCAGCACCGGCAACCTGGGTCGCGGGGTTGGCGATCAGCTTGAGGGCTTCCTGGCCGCACGGGTCAACCTTGGAGGTGTCGACGTCCTGGCGAACCGGGGCCGAACCCTTCTTGAGGTTGAAGGCAACCTGGGTTTCCTTGCTGAACATGGTGTTCATCAGGAGATCCTGGGCCTTGGTGGTGTCGGCGTTCTTCGAGACGGGGAACACGAAGATGTCGCCGCCGAAGATGTAGCCCTTCTTGTCGGAGAAGGTGGTCTTGCAGTAGTAGTCCGTGCCTTCGGTCTTGCCGGCGGAAACGAACTCGCCCTTGGCCCAGTCGCCCATGAACTGAACACCGGCGGTGCCATTGATCACCATGGCGCTGGCGTCGTTCCAGTTGCGGTTGGCCGAACCGGCGTCGATGTAGTTCTTGACCTTGAGGAAGGCGGCGATGGCCTGCTTGAAGGCATCCGACTTCACAGCTTCTTCGCTGTGATCGCCATAGACGGCCTTGAAGGTGTCATTGCCGGCGATCGACAGAACCATGAACTGGAACATCATGTCGAGCTGCCAGGCCTGACCCGAAGCGGCGACCGGGGTGATACCGGCGGCCTTGAGCTTGTCGAGGGCGACCCAGACTTCATCCCAGTTGGTCGGCATGGTGGCGCCGGCCTTCTCGAGGGCGGCCTTCGACCACCACGACCAGTTCGAACCATGGATGTTCACGGGAACGGCCATCACGTGGCCATCGCGCTGGATCTGGCCCCAGGTGATCGGGGGCGTCGCAGCTTCCCAGCCGCCAGCCTTGGCAGCGTCGTCGAGGTTGCGCAGGAAGCCGTTCGAGACGAGTTCGTCGAACTGCTTGCCGTAGTTGAACTGCATGGCGCACGGCGGATCGCCGGCCATGATGCGGGGGATACCAACGGCGCGGGCATTGTCGCCGCCGCCGCCAGCGATGGCGGTGTCAATCCACTCGCCACCAGCGGCATTGAAAGCCTTGGCGAATTCGGCAACGGCGGCGGCTTCGCCACCGGAGGTCCACCAGTGGATGACGTCGCACTTCTCGCCGGCCATGGCCGACCCGGAGACAGCAAAGAGAGCAGCGCCGCCGAGCAGCGCGCCAAGAAGCTTCTTCATATTGGCTCCTCCCAAGAGCGTAATGACACCGCAATCCCCTGCGGCATCTCAAAAAGAAAACGGCTCAATGCCATGCGTGACATGTGGTTGGTCTCGTCCTCCTGTGCGCCGGAGAATTTCTCCCTTCTCCCGACACAAGTTCAACCAGGTGAGCCCAGATGACGAATGATGAACCGCGTCAACGCGCGAAGCGATTGCGATACGTCCATCCCGTCGCCAACCTGACAGGTTCGCCTGATTGTTTTGACCGATCGTGCCACGCTGCATTCACGAAGGCAGGTCCCATCCCGCATTCGCTCTCCCTCAGGCAGATATCTCGATATAGCATAGCTGCCCTGCGGAATGATCAAATGCTATAGCCGGTTTTTTCGGCTGGCAAGGCTTTTTTTGAAGGGTCGAAAAAATTAAATCTCCAAACATATCCATAGCTTGTTATTGCGGTGCAATAACGGTTGTCCTGCACTGTAATTTTCCTGAAGTTTTGGGTTTACTGCTTCGAGTGGCGCAAAATTGCATGGAAAGCCCGAAAGAGCCCGTAGTTTCAATGGGATTCAATCATCTCATTTCGTGCACCAAAGGACTGTGTACAGAGGCAATCGATTTTGCGTCGCAAATTCAAAATGCGTTCGATTCATCATTTAACGATAAGTAAAATAAAACGATTTTATCACGGTTGCGTGAGCCCTGAGGCCGAAGCGGGAAGCCCGGAACAAAGCGGAAGAAAATCGCGCATTCATCGAAAAATGCATTTTGTTAAATTTGTAGGCAGCGAGGCTGGCGGCCCCGTGCGGTGCGCCCCGGGTCGGCCTGTTGCACGATCGTGCCCCTTGTATCCGGCCGTGGCCAAGCGCCAGCCGGCCTCGCATTCAGGCTTCGAGTGCGGCGCGCCCAGCGTCCGATCCGGTCAGAACCTG
Source organism: Oryzibacter oryziterrae (assembly GCF_021864535.1). GTDB lineage: Bacteria > Pseudomonadota > Alphaproteobacteria > Rhizobiales > Pleomorphomonadaceae > Pleomorphomonas > Pleomorphomonas oryziterrae. The sequence goes on along the minus strand of NZ_JAKJIC010000018.1, from coordinate 14,633 downwards.
TACTCCCGCCCCGCGGCGAAGGTGGCAGCCACGTTGCGGTCGGTCCCCAAGGTCATGAGGATGAAGAGTTCTTCCTCGAGATCCCCGGAAACGGCGTCCATCCGGTGGGCCATGGCTGGAGTTGCGGTTGGGTCGAGGACCACGAGATCGGCAAGCGCGCCGGCTTCGATTCGCCCGACGTCTGCTTCGCCGATCGCCTCGGCATTGGCCCGCGTCATCCAGTCGAAGGCTTCGAGCGCGGAAAGCGTCTGGCCGCGCAGCTGCATCACCTTGTAGGCCTCCGCCGCCGTGACCAGCATGGAATAGGAGGTGCCGCCGCCCACATCGGTGGCAAGCGCCGTGCGGACCGGAGTGGCGCCGCGCTCCAGCCCTTGCGCGTCGAACAGACCCGAGCCGATGAACAGGTTGGAGGTCGGGCAGAAGACCGCGACGGCTCCACTTTCGGACATGCGGGCGATTTCGTCGGCAGTCAGGTGGATGCAGTGCCCGAGCAGCGTCCTGGGGCCGATGAGGCCATAGTGGTCATAGACGTCGAGATAGCCGGCCCGCTCGGGGAAGAGTTCGCGTACGAAGGCGATTTCCTTGAGGTTCTCCGACATGTGCGTCTGCAGCAGGCAGTCCGGATTCTCGCGCATCAGGGCGCCGACGGCTTCGAGCTGTTCCGGCGTTGAGGTGATGGCAAAGCGCGGCGTGATGACGACGCGCTGTCGACCCTGGCGGTGCCAGGCCTTGATCAACGCGGTGGTGTCGTCATAGGCCGATTGCGCGCTGTCGCGCAGGGCCGGCGGCGCATTGCGATCCATGCAGGTCTTGCCGGCCAGCATCATGGTGCCGCGCGCGGCGCTCTCGGCGAACAACGCCTCTGCCGCCGATTTGTGCACCGACCCGTAGACGACGGCGGAGGTGGTGCCGTTGCGCAGAAGCTCGTCGAGGAAGAAGCGGGCGCCGGCCGCCGCATGGGCTGGGTCGGCATAGCGCTGCTCGGCGGGGAAGGTGTATTTCTCGAGCCACTCCAGCAGCTGCGTGCCGTAGGAGGCAATCACCTGCGTTTGCGGGAAATGGATATGCGTGTCGATGAAGCCGGGCAGGATCAGCTTGCCCGAGAAATTGCGCAGCACCGAGCCGTCCGTGCGGAACTGATCGATGTCAGCGGCGTCGGCAACGGCAGTGATGCGCCCCTCGTCCACGACGATCAGGCCGTTCGGGATATAGGTGTAGCTCTCCCTGTCGCCGGCGCCCCTGGGGCGGCGAACGAAGGACAGGACACGGCCGAGCAGCAGGAGACGGGACTTGGTCATGGACACCTTGGCGCGAAAGGAGAGGGCAGTGGCGCGGTGGCAGACCTGATCCACGCCGGGCTTTTATCAAGCAAGGAAGATGCCGCGCATCCGCCATCCGGTCCGTTGACGAGCGATTGCCTGGCCGTCGCAGCCTCCAGGAAGAGACCGCAGCTTTATGGCATTGCCCGTATGGGCTTTCAACAATTCTGAGACAGTCTGTCGCTGGCGTCGGCAATGGCGGACGTGGCGGTCCAGCATGGAGGCCGGAAAAGCGGGGGAAATCTTCCGTTCAAAGAAAATCGAAAAGCAATTTGTAGAAATAATATGGACCGCTCGCCTTCTCGGAAAATCCGCACTATGGCAGGGTCCGGGCACGTGAAAGGCGCCTGGCCGGCAGAGACCGGCAGGGATGGCGCCGCAGGGGGGATTAGACCATCATGCTGAGTGACATCGAGATTGCCCGCGCATCCAAGCTGAAGCCGATCGCCGAGATCGCCGCCAAGCTCGGGATACCCGCCGACCATCTCGTTCCCCACGGCAAGCATATCGCCAAGATCGAGCATGATTTCATCCGCTCGGTGAAGGACCGCCCGCGCGGCAAGCTGGTGCTGGTGACCGCCATCACGCCGACGCCCGCCGGCGAGGGCAAGACCACCACGACGGTGGGTCTCGGCGACGCGCTCAATCGCATCGGCCGCAAGGCCGCCATCTGCCTGCGCGAGCCGTCGCTCGGCCCCTGCTTCGGCGTCAAGGGCGGCGCGGCCGGCGGCGGCTACAGCCAGGTGGTGCCGATGGAGGAGATCAACCTCCATTTCACCGGCGACTTTCATGCGATCACCTCGGCCCATAACCTCCTGTCGGCCATGATCGACAATCACATCTACTGGGGCAACGAGCCCAAGCTGGATGGTCGGCGCATGACCTGGCGGCGCGTGCTCGACATGAATGACCGCATGCTGCGCAACCAGATCAACGGCCTCGGCGGCAATGGCAACGGCTTTCCCAAGGAAGACGGTTTCGACATCACCGTCGCCTCGGAAGTGATGGCGGTGTTCTGCCTGGCCAAGGATTTGCACGACCTTGAGGCGCGCCTGTCGCGCATCGTCATCGGCGAGACCGAGAAGAAGGAGTTTATCACCGCCGAGGCGGTCGCGGCGCCCGGTGCCATGGCGGTGCTTCTGAAGGACGCGCTGCAGCCCAATCTGGTGCAGACGCTGGAGGGCAGCCCGGCCTTCGTCCACGGCGGCCCGTTTGCCAACATAGCCCACGGCTGCAACTCGGTGATCGCCACCGAGACCGCGCTGCATCTCGCCGACATCGTGGTGACGGAAGCCGGCTTCGGTGCCGACCTCGGCGCGGAAAAGTTCATGGACATCAAGTGCCGCAAGACCGGCCTTGCGCCCGACGCCGTCGCCATCGTCGCCACCATCCGTGCGCTGAAGATGCACGGTGGCGTCGCCAAGGAAGATCTCGGCAAGGAGAATGTCGCGGCGCTGAAAGCGGGCTTTGCCAATCTGCAGCGGCATATCGAGAATGTGAGCAAGTTCGGCGTCGAGGCTGTCGTCGGCATCAACCGCTTCGGTTCGGACACCGACGCGGAGATCGATATGCTCCTGACGCTCTGCAACGACATCGGCGTCGAAGCCGTGCTCTGCACCCATTTTGCCGAGGGCGGCAAGGGCGCCGAAGGGCTGGCCCGCAAGATCGCCGGCATTCTCGATCGGCCGCGCCGCACGCCGTTCAAGGTGCTCTATCCCGACGACATGCCGCTGCACCAGAAGGTGGAGACCATTGCCCGCGAGATCTACCGCGCCGGCGGCGTCGAATTCGACGCCAAGGTGCACAAGCGCCTGAGCGACTTCGAGGCCAAGGGCTTCGGTCATCTGCCGATCTGCGTGGCCAAGACGCAGTCGTCCTTCTCGGCCGATCCCAACAAGAAGGGCGCGCCTTCAGGGCATATCCTGCCGGTGCGCGAAGCGCGCCTGTCGGCCGGCGCCGAGTTCATCGTGGTCATCTGCGGGGACATCATGACCATGCCGGGGCTGCCGAAGGTTCCTGCCGCAAACCACATTCGCCTTGATGCCGACGGACAGATTGTCGGTCTGTCCTGACGGATGGCCGGCAATGGATCGCGTCTGGCGATGACCAGATGCGATCCTCCCCAGACAAGCTTCCGCTGACTTTGGCGTGCGTTCAACGGCAGGCCATCTTGCCATTGCGCAGTATTGGAAAGCACACGGTCTTGTGATGACCCTAGTGGCGCTTTTTACTGGAGCTGAGCCAAATCTCGTCCTAATCCAAGAGGGATAAGCCCTTCGCCGCATGACATTTGCCGAAAGACGTGCCTGCGGCGCGCTATTGCCCATGGTGTCGGAGCCGCCCCCACTGCGGCCTGACCGGGCTATCGTGGTCGTGGCGCGTTGCTGCAGCGATGTCAGGACATGGGGCATCTAGACGAGGTTGCCATGAAGACTGAATCCCAACCCCGAGCGCATTCCTCATCAGGTCTTGATTGCCCGCCTGAGATCCTGGAGGGGCTGGAAGCGGTGCAGCGCGGCCTGAAGGCGGTCTCGGGAAAATGGAAGGGCGAAATTCTGTGCCTTCTGCTCGACGGCCCCCGCCGGTTCAACGAGCTGAAGCGTGGCATTCCACGCATCACCCAGCATATGCTCGCCGCGCAGCTCAAGGAGCTCGAAAAGAGCGGCCTGATCGTGCGCCACGCCTTTGACGAGATGCCTCCGCGAGTCGAATACGAGATGTCGAACGCGGGGCATGCTTTCCGGCCGGTGGCGGCGGCGTTGCACGAGTGGGCTGTCGCCCATTTGCCCAGCTAGAGGCCCGCCGATCATGTCGACCCGACATGATCGCAAAGCGCTCAAAGCAAAAGGCGCCGGTCTGCGGCGCCTTCCATGGAATGCATGTTCAAGCCTCAGCGGCGGTCGGCAAATCACATGAACTTGAACCGCGCATGACGCGGATCGTTGCTTTCATGGATGTGAATTGGCGGGCTGACATATTTGAGACCAAGCTCATTGTCACGCCGCCACATGACCTCAACCTTCTGCAGACTGTTTTCAGCGGGATCATAGAGCTGAAATTCGCCAGGAATTTCAGCCGCATGGTCACAACGAATACGCAAGCCTGTTGTGCTTGCATCACGGATGATGCAATCTACAGTGTATCGGTAGTCGCCGTAAACGATCTTCGCTGATCGCAACGTACGACGCCTGACGCCGGATCTGCGTTCTTCCATGGCCTCTACCCTGATCTTTTCATTGGCCAGAACTATGGCAGTGGCGGGTTAAAATTCCATCTCTGCTATGCGATAGTTACAGTAATGTAGATGTTTGTTGCAGTGCGACCGGGGGATGGATCGAGCCGATGGCAGCGTGGGGTGGCAGCGACGTTCGTGTCAGACAATGCGGATATCAGGGGAAAAGTGGATTGCGTCGAGTGAGTGGCCTCGTGGCATGCGGTTGCCTGATATGAAGACCTTTGTGTTACGCAGTGTCCTCAATGGCTTGCGGTGGTCAGGCGCTGCCGGTCTTTTTGCGCGTTGCTGCCGATGGGACGGCGTGGTGTTCATGCTGCATCGTGTCCGCCCGCGCTCCGATGCGCCTTTCCAGCCGAACGGTCACCTGGAAGTGACCCCTGAGTTTCTCGACGCCGTGCTGACCCACCTGAAAGAGCAGCGCATCGAGGTGATCTCACTTTCCGACGCTGCCGCACGCATGCGCGGGGAGGGCAGTGGCTCCGGGCGTTTTGCCGTGCTGACCTTTGATGACGGCTACCGCGACAACCTCGATCATGCCCTGCCGATCCTGCAGAAGCATCGGGCGCCGGCGACGGTCTACGTCTGCTCTGGCATGATCGATGGAACGGCAAATTGCTGGTGGCTGCTGCTTGAGCGCGCCATAGCCGAGAACAAGGCCGTTGACCTGGACATTCTCGGTCACCGCTACACCTGTGACTGTGCCGACGAGCGGAGCAAGAACAGGGCCTTTTCGCGCCTGCTTCTTGCACTCCGCTCAGCCCCCGTGGATGAGCAACGCCGCGTGTCCGCCGAACTTTGCCAGCGCTACGGGCTTGATATGGCGCTGATGTTGAAGGCGGAAATGCTCGACTGGCAAGGCGTCCGCGACCTTGCCACCTCGGGTCTGGTGACGGTGTCGGGGCATTCGCGCACACACGCGTCCCTTGCCGGTCTGTCGGCATCGCTTTGCCGCGAGGAAATCGTCGGCGGATGCGCCGACATCGAACAGCAGACCGGCCAGAGAGTGGTAGATTTTGCCTATCCCTTTGGCCGAAATCGCAATTTTGGTCGCCGTGAAATGGCCTTCGTAAGGCAGGCCGGCCTGCAGACGGCGGTGTCATCCAAGCCGGGATTCATGCGATCCGGCGAAACCGATCTCCTGGCGATCCCCAGGATATCGCTCAATGGCCACTATCAGTCGATCGCCTATGTGGACGTGCTGCTGTCGGGGCTGCCGGCCGCCTGCGCGCGCCTGACCTTCGCCTCGCTGCGATAAGGTTGGCGTCACCGCGGCGAGAAACGGCCGGGTTCAGGTGATCCGCCGGGGATCGCCCTTGAAGCTGTCGGCCGCCGAACGTCCGCCCTGGAAGGTGTTCTCGATCTGGTTGGCCGAGCGTTGACCGCGCAGGCGCGGCGCAAAGAGGTCCGAACGGTCCTGCGGGCGGTAGCCCAGGCGGCGGGCGTTGGAGTTGTCCCACCAGCGGTCGGCATTGGCGGAGACGCCGTAGACGATCTCGAAATGGTATTCCGTCTCGATCGCCATGCGCATCAGGCGCTGGAAGTCCGAAGGGGAAATCCACGTCGACAGCATGCGTTCGTCGATGGGTTCCGGACGGCAGGCGCCCATGCGGATGCACATGGCTTCCAGGCCAAACTTGTTGGCATAGAGCGACGCAATCGATTCATTGAGCGCGCCCACAACACCGGAGGGGCCGTCCGGCCGGGGCATGGTCAAATGATCGAGCACGCTGGCGCGACGATAGAAGCCGGTGATGCTGTCCGACGACAGGGCAATCACGCGCTTGACGCCGGCAATCCGCGCGGCTTCCCAAAGATGGGCAACGCCGGAGGAGAAAGTCGCAAGCTCGCCCCCGTTCCAGCGACCGACGTCCAGCTTCGTGAAGTCGACAACGATGTCGCATCCGCGGCAAGCCGAGACGAGCAGGCTCTGGTCCCCAAGGTCGCCGCACATCACCTCTTCACCGGGGTAGGTCGCGTCCGGGGCGACGCTGTCGAGTATGCGAACAGTGTAAAGCCCCTCGGCCAGAACGGCCCGAAGAAGGTGACCCAGATACATACTGCCGCCGACGATGAGTATGTTTTTCGAAACAGCCATGGGGCTTGTCCTGCCTGGAAGCCGGCCAATCAGCGTCAGACGATTTGATTGGCGGCCAAACCTGTACTTGGAGTCTAGCTTTGCAAAAGCCCCATGACAGGGCTCCGGATACTCAGCATGTGAGCGATAATACAGCAAGTTTAGAGAAATTTAATAGATGTCAGATTTCGCAATTCACACTCATATTTTCCCCCGATCCCGTCCGCAAAAATAACTTGACTATTAATCTCATGAATTTTAGATAGCGAAAAGGTCGCGGGCCTTGCTCTGTCGATGTCAAAATTAGTTCGCAATATCAAGCGGATAGTCGTTCGCTTGCGGTGTGTCCTGCGCGCTGTGGCGGCATTGCCTTTCGTGCCGCGCCCCCTTTGGCCGGGCATGTCAGGGAGCTTTGAGGCGTCGATATTGGTCGTATCCGGGGCAATCTAAAGGAACCTGTCTTCAGTTTAAGGTCCCGGAGATTGTCGCGAAGGCGGGAAAATAGAGAAATATTCCCAAAAATATACCTATTGCCGAAGGTGTCATCAATCTTGTGTCGGTCATGGTTAATATAGGCAAGATAATGTCCAGGAAGGATGCGGAAATGATTATAAGAAACATGGTGGCTCTGTTGGTCGCTTCGGTTTCCCTCGGGGCACTCGCCGCGATGCCGGCGCAGGCCGCCACGGACGAGAAGGCGGTCGTTCGCAACTACGTGACGATCGGTGAGGCCGTCTATTCGGATGCGCTGGCTGGGGCTGTCGAGTTGCAGACGGCGGTGAATGCGCTGATCGCCAACCCCTCCGATACAACCCTGGCCGCCGCAAAGGCCGCCTGGATCAAGGCGCGGCCACCCTACATGCGCTCGGAAGTTTTCCGTTTCGGCAACCCGATCGTCGACGATTGGGAGGGACGCGTGAACTCCTGGCCGCTCGATGAAGGCCTGATCGACTATGTCGACCCGAGCTATGGCACGTCGTCGGATGCCAACGCCTATTACACGCTCAACATCATCGCCAATCCGCATATCAAGATCGGCGGCAAGGATGTGGACGCCACCAACATCACGCCCGATCTCCTGCACGGCACGCTGCAGAACCTCGGGGACGTCGAGACCAATGTGGCGACCGGCTATCATGCCATCGAGTTCCTGCTCTGGGGGCAGGACCTCAACGGCACCGGCCCGGGTGCCGGCAAGCGACCCTATACCGATTATGACACCAAGGCCTGCACCGGGGGCAATTGCGACCGCCGCGCCGCCTATCTCAAGGCCGCCACCGATCTCCTCGTCTCCGATCTCAAGGAAATGGTCGGCGACTGGGCCGACAGCGGTCCCGCTGCCAAGCGCCTGCTGGACGCCGATCCCAAGGAAGGCCTTGCTGCCTTGTTGACCGGCATGGGCTCGCTCTCCTATGGCGAACTGGCCGGCGAGCGCACCAAGCTCGGCCTGCTGCTGCACGATCCGGAGGAAGAGCACGACTGCTTCTCCGACAACACCTTCAACTCGCACTATAATGACGTGGTGGGCATCCACGACATCTTCTACGGCACCTACACCCGCCTCGACGGCAGCGTGATCAAGGGACCGTCGGTCGACGACCTCCTCAAGGAGAAGGATCCGGCGGTCGAAAAGGAAGTGGCGGCCAAGCTCGAAGCCTCGCTCGCGGCGGCGAGCGCCCTGAAGAAGCGCGGCGAAACGGTCGAAGCTTTCGATCAGATGATCGCCGAGGGCAACACCGAAGGCAACGCCGTGGTCGATAACCTCGTGAAGACGCTGGTGGATCAGGTGCCGTCGATCGAGCGGGCCGTGACGGCCCTTGGCCTCGGTTCGATTGCCTTCGAGGGCTCCGACAGCCTCGACAACCCGAGCGCGGTGGCCAAGTAAGTGGCGCGAAAGCGGCCTCATTGGCTTGTCATCAACGCGGTGGCGCCAGCCTTGGCGCCGCCGCTTCTGGCCTTTCTCCTGATGACCGGCGCCGCCTCCGCCGACGACCGGCTGGCGCGGCAAGCCTTCCAATCGCCCCTGCCGGGTCTGTCCCTGGACGACGGCCTCACCTTCAAGGTGGGTAACGGAGTCTTCAAGAAGTTCTGGGCGCCGTCGCCCACCTCGACGCTGGCCTCCGACGGTCTCGGACCCTTCTTCAACGCAAGGTCTTGCCACAGCTGCCATATTCGCGACGGCCGCGGCGACGCCCCGGATGCGACGTCGACCGGCAACATCCTGTTCAAGCTGTTTGTCCCCGATGGGCACGGCGGCTACGGCCCTGACCCCGTTTATGGCTCGCAGATGCAGGACCAGGCCGTCACCGGTCTCGCCGGTGAGGCGCGGGCGACCGTGGCCTGGCGATCGCGCGACATGCACCTTGCCGACGGCACGACGGTGACGTTGCGCGTGCCGGATTACAGTCTCACCGGGTTTGCCTTCGGCGCGCCGGCAAAAGGCCTTGAACTGTCGCCGCGGATCGCGCCGCCCCTGATCGGCGACGGTCTTCTGGAAGCCATTCCCGAGGCGGACATCCGGGCTTTGGCCGATCCCGACGACCGGAACGGTGACGGCATTTCCGGCCGCGTCAGCGAGGTTGCCGGGGCGGATGGGAAGGCCAGTCTCGGCCGTTTCGGCTGGAAGGCAAGCGAGCCGACGGTGGAAAGCCAGATCGGCGCGGCCTTCTTCGGCGACATGGGCCTGTCCACACATCTGAAGCCCGATCCTCAAGGCGATTGCACGGCGGCCGAAGGGAATTGTCGCGCCTTTCCGAACGGCGTGCAGGCGAGCCTCGGCCCCTACGAGGTGCCCGACAAGATGCTGGATCTCGTGACCTACTACGTCCGTCATCTGGCGGTGCCCAAGGCGGCAAGCCAGGCGGAGGCCGCGGGTGTCGAGGGGAAAAAGCTCTTTGCCTCAATGGGCTGTGCCGCCTGCCATCATCCCGACTTCACCACGGCGGCGACTGCGCCGGCCCCCATCGGCAACCGGGCCATCCGTCCCTACAGCGACCTCCTGCTGCACGACCTCGGACCGGACCTTGCCAGCGGAGGCCCGGCAGGGCAGGAATGGCGGACGGCGCCGCTCTGGGGCATCGGCTATACCGAGGCGGTCAATCCGAAAGCCGGCTATCTGCATGACGGGCGCGCCCGGAGCCCGGAGGAGGCGATCCTCTGGCATGGCGGCGAGGCCGAACTGTCACGCAAGGCCTATATGAATGCGTCGAAAGAGGAGCGGGATGCGCTTCTCAACTTCCTGAAATCACTGTGAAAGAGGCTGACATGCTGAAATCGGTTCTCCCTGTCGCAGAGGTGCGCCGCCGTCTTCTGGGCCTCATCGCCGGCGGTCTGACAAGCCTCGCGCTGATCGGTCCCGGTGCCGCGGAGGATATGGTGATCCAGGCCAAGGTCCTGACCGAAGCCGATTATGCCAAGCTGGCCGCCTCGGTCATCGACGGGCAGGTGCGCCCCTCCTATGAGGGTTTCGAGATGCAGTCCGAGCTGCTGGCGGCCAACCTCGGCCGCTTCTGCGCCGCTCCGACCGATGCCGGCCTTACCGACGTCAAGCGCGCCTTCGAGGGGACGCTGCGCGGCTTCTTCAGCCTTCTGCCGGTGAAGATCGGCCCACTGATGGAAGAGCACCGCCTGGAACGCCTGAGCTTCTGGCCGGACCCGCGCGGGTTGGGATTGAAGCCGGTCAACCAGATTCTCGCCAAATCGGACCCGACGGCGCTTGATCCTGCAACCTTGCCGCAGAAATCGGTTGGTGCGCAGGGGCTGACGGCTCTCGAATTCGTCCTCTATGGCGATGGCGCTGCAACCTTGCTCGACAAGGCAAACCCGCAAGGCGCCTTCCGTTGCAGCTACGGTAAGGCCATTTCGGTGAACGTGCATAACATGGCCGCGGAAATGGCGGCGGCCTGGGCACCCGACGGCGCCGCCACCAGGCTTGTTGCAACCCCGTCCGCTCAGAACCCGCAGTTCCAGACCCACAAGGAAGTGGTGGGCAAGCTGCTCAACACCCTGACCTCGGGCCTCGAGAGCGTGGTGGAAGACATGATCACCACGCCCTTCGGCAAGACCGAGGACGTGAAGAAGCCGCGCCTGGCACCCTATTGGCGCTCGGGCATGAGCCTGTCGGTGACCGAGGCAACGCTGGACGCCAGCCTGCGCATTCTCGAAGTGGCCTCGCTCGAAACCTATATCCCTAAGAACGAGACGTGGATTGCCAACTCGATCCAGTTCGAATTGCGCAACACGTCCAAGACCTTGAACAAGATCACCGACTCCATGCCGGCGGCCGCCGACAATCCGCAGGACCGCAAGGTGGTGGAATACGTGCGCGTGGCGCTGCACAATCTCAAGAAGTCGATCGGCCGTGACCTGACCGCCTCGCTCGGTGTCGAAGCCGGCTTCAACGCCAATGACGGAGACTGACATGACGGGCTCCTTCGCGCCCTCACGCCGGGCCTTCCTGTCGCTGGCCGGCGGGGGCTGGCTTGCGGCAACGCTCGGCACGCCGGTCGTCTATGCCTCTGAGACCACAGGAGAAACCCTGTTTGCCTCCTGCGCGAAGCTCAAGGATGACAGCTTTGCCGTGGCGCTGGTGGCGCTCGACGGCACCGTGCGGGCCCTGCATCCGCTGCCGGACCGGGGCCATGACGTGGCCTTCGACCCGGTGGCGGGTCTCTGCGTCGCCTTCGCCCGCCGGCCCGGTACCTTCGCGGTGATCTTCGACGTGGCGGGACAGCGCGAGCCGCAGGTGATCACCAGCCCCAAGGGGCGGCATTTCTACGGCCACGGCGTGTTCACCGCCGACGGCAGCCGCCTCTACGCCACCGAAAACGACTATGACCGCGGCGTCGGTGTCATCGGAATTTACGATGTGCGCCAAGGCTTTAAGCGGATCGGTGAGTTCGATACCGGCGGGGTGGGCAGCCACGAGTTGATCTGGATGGCCGACGGCCGGACGCTGGCGATCGCCAATGGCGGGCTCGACACCACGGCCGATTTCGGGCGCACCAATCTCAATGTGGCCGACATGAAGGCGAGCCTGACCTTCGTCGACCCGGACGCGCAGAAGGTGATCGACACGCAAGTGCTTGATCGGCAATGGAATGCGCTGTCGATCCGCCATCTGGCGCTCGATCGTACCGGCGCGGTCTGGTTCGGCTGCCAATATGAAGGCGACCCGTCCGACCTGCCGCCGCTGCTGGGCCGGACCCAGCCGGGCAGAACGGCGGAACTCATTGATATTCCAGAGGATATCATGGCGCTGCCGAAGAACTACATCGGCTCGGTCGCCGCCTCCGGCGATGGCGGGGCCGTGGTGTTCTCCTCGCCCAAGGGCGGCATCGCCTTCGCCTTCGAAGCCGGCAGCGCGCGCTTCCTCGGCGATGTCAGGCTGGACGATGTCTGTGGCATGGCGCCGCTCGAAGCCGGGCAGCTGCTGCTCTCGAACGGCGCCGGCACCCTGGCCCGGATGACTGCCGGCGCCACAACCAGGCTTAACCCCTGCGGGCGCGACGATCTCGCCTTCGACAATCATCTGGCGCGTCTAGAGCGCTTTCCGACCTGACGGAACCGTCAGGTCGACAAGAAATCGCTCCAGATTCAAGAGTTGAGCAGCCGCTTTTCGATCATGTTGTTTCAACATGATCGGCGGGTGCTATGGCCTGACTTAAATGTCACGCTTATGTCGCCTGCGGCCTCGACGAGGCAGGCGACAATGTCGCGGAAATGGAACTTGAGGGATTTGGGCGCAACGCCGGCGGACTTATCCCCGGCGGTCAGCTCAATTCGAGCCGCCAGGGCGGGTTCGGACCCGAACGCGAGCAGGTGACGCCGGCGCACTTCGTTCCAAAGGCGAGGGCGGCGGCCAGCTCGTCGGCACGGATGGCGGCGAGCGCATCGACGTCGATGCGGCCGGCCTCCTTCAGCGCCACCAGGAAGGAGCCCTGGAAGGTGTCGCCGGCACCGATGGTGTCGACCAGCTGGATCTTCGGCGCCGCCACTTCAAGCTTGCCGGCAGTCGCGTGCCAGGCGGTGACGCCGTCGCCGCCACGGGTGACGATCACCAGCTTGGCGCCGGCCTTGAGATAGGCGTCGGCCTTGGCGTCCCAGTTGTTGCCGCCGAACATGAAGTCGAAGTCCATGTCCGACATGCGGATGATGTCGGCACTGGCGGCGAACTCTTCCATGCGCCTGACATAGGCGACCTTGTCGTGGGTCAGCGACGGGCGGCAGTTGGGATCGAAGGAGAGCGTGGTCAGGCCTTTGCCGGCGCGGAACATCTTGAGATATTCCGACGACACCGGCTCGTTGATCAGCGTGGTGGAGCCCACATGCAGCGCATCGATGGCCGGGAAGGGGATCGACCCCTCCTGATAGGTCCAAAGCCGCGCCGCGGTGGTCTCGTCATAGAAGGCATAATGCGGCTCGTTGTTGACGAAGCGCACGAAGGCCAGCGTGGTCTCGGTGTCCGAGCGGGTGACATAGCGCAGCGACACGTTGGACGCCGCCATATGCTCGGCAATCATGGCGCCGAACATGTCGTTGGAGACGCCGCCGACAAAACCGGTGGGCGCGCCAAGCCGGCTCATGGCAACGGCAATGTTGAGGCAGGATCCGCCGACCGCCGGCACATAGCCGTCACGCCCATCGGTGCTCTTCACCGGAACGAAATCGATCAGCGCATCGCCACAAGCCAGAAGCATGATCCGGGCCTCCCCCGAGATGATTTGTAATTGGCCCCAGTGCTAGCGAATTCACGGGCGAAAGGCAATTAATTCATTGTGGATTAGGAATTGTGGGGAGGGAGAGGAGGAGAGGCGGCGACATCATTCACACCGCCCTGCATTTGGACCATATCTTTCCCATGCAGTCGACGCTCTATTATGCCGACTATCGCGCGCTGGTGCCCGGCCTCTATCTGTGCGGCTCAGGCGCCCACCCCGGCGGCGGCGTCACCGGCATCCCCGGCTGCAACGCCGCCCGCGAGATCCTCTCCGACATCACCGCCTTCCGACCGAGAAACCGGGACGGTGAGGAGGGATTCAATAGCCGTACCGCTGGCCATGCGGGAGCACTTCCCTCGCGACGATGCCACACGCCTTGAACGAAATTGAGCATGTCTCCCGAGCGTCCGATCCGCCGATTGAGAGGGTCCATGCCATTGCGGAGGAATGAAGACTCAAATCATTGTAAGATAACTATATATCCGGCCTTGCGGGGCGGGCTTCAAGACGATGTCGCGCTCGTCAGGCGCTCTACTGCAGCCAGAGCTCCCTACCTATTGGAATTTCTTTGACGCGAAAAACTTATATGTTGACGCGTAAAGAGAGTGAACATACTCGTTCTATAGGTAAGGCATGCGGTCATTCGAAGCGGCACGTAACGTGATGATCGATGGCCGCTTTGTCTTTTCCTGGATCAACGACAACGGAGACCTCAAGATGACTGTGCTCGATACCGCCACGACCGGCCGAATCATCAAGGGGACAAATGGTGTCGACGACCTCACCGGCACGGCTTTTAGCGACACGATCTATGGCTATGGGGGCAACGATTTTCTCTATAGCGGCACCGGCGGCAACGACACGTTTATCGGCGGGCCGGGGGCTGATTACATCTTCATCCAGAACCCGACCGGCAACCACACAGCCAGCTATGTGTCGGCACCGTCGGGTGTTGCGGCCAATCTGACGGTCGGCACCGGCACCAAGGGCGATGCGGCGGGGGATACACTTGGATTCATCTCCAACCTCGTCGGTTCCCCCTTCGGCGATACGCTGGTTGGCAATGGCAACAACAACAAGCTGTCCGGGCTCGGTGGCAACGATGCGCTGTCGGGCATGGCTGGCAACGATCTTCTGGAGCCTGGCGCCGGCAAGGACGTTGTCGATGGTGGTGACGGTGTTGACGTCGTGTCCTACGCGGGTATCTCCAAGGGCGTGACGATCAACCTTGCCGTGACTGATGGCTCTTCCAACGCCGGCGAGGCGTTTGGCAACACCATCCTCAA
>NZ_JAKJIC010000017.1 GCF_021864535.1 Oryzibacter oryziterrae | reverse complement strand
GTCGTTGTCGCGGCCGCTTCCGCTGCCGAGGTCGCAACGGCCGCCGTTTCCACCGCCGTGGTCGTTACCGCCGCCGTGGTCGTTGCCGCCGCCGTTTCCACCGCCGTGGTCGTCGCCGCTGCCGTTTCCACCGCCGTGGTCGTTTCCGCCGCCGTGGTCGTTGCCGCCGTCGTTTCCACCGCCGTGGTCGTCGCCGCTGCCGTTTCCGCCACCGTGGTCGTTACCACCGCCGTTTCCACCACCGTGGTCGTTTCCGCCGCCGTTACCGTTTCCGCCGTTGCCCGCGTCGCTACTGCCGTTTCCGCTGGTGCCTCCGGTACTGCCGGGCTTCCCGCCCTTGTCCGGCTTCTGGCCGTGGGATGTGCTGCCGGCCGTTGTCGTCGACGGGCTCTTGGTCGGGGGTGTGCCTGGCGTCTCGCTGGTCGTCTTCTTGATCTGGGTCAGCGTTCCGTCTTCAGCCACCTTGTAGATCGTCCCCTTGAAGGTCTTGACCTGCGCGATCCGGCCCGAACCGGAGAGCGACAGCGGCATGCCGGGACCGGAGCGGGCCGCCTGACCGGCGGTGATCTCCGATTGCAATTCGTTGTGGATGTCGATGACGGCCACGCGACCGCGCTGGACCGTGGTGGCCGACATGGTGCCTTCGGTCGAGACCGTGAACACGGTGCCCTTGACGACCGCCGCCATATAGGGCGTCTCGACGGCGAGCCGGATGTGCCGGGCGGGATCGACCTCGACCTGCGCGCTGCCGGTCCGCTCGAAGACGTCGGTCATGCCGCCCTTGGCCCGGTCGGAGACCTTGATGAAGCTGTTGGGGGCAACGGTGATGGTCACGCCGGCGCGCCTGATGGTGAGCGCGCCCGAGCCGAGCGTCTTGACTGCTTCACCATCGCCGACGCGGTCGCCGGCGGCAAGACGCACCCACTTGCCCCCATCCTGGCGATAAGCCGTGCCCGTTACGGCAGCAACCTGCCAGTCGTCGCCCGCGACAGCGTCCGACAGGGCCACGCTCGAAAGCAGAAACGCCGAGAAGAGATATCCAAGTGTCTTCATCATGCCTCCATCACACCTCTTCAGGCATGCGACACAAACCTTGCGCGGCTATTAAGGACCGGAAATCTGCGAGCTATTTATTGTGAACTTTGCATTCCGTGGTTAATTCGATCGCGATGTGCATCAAAATCTCCGGCCCCTCCGCTCGTTTTTCGCGCTTGACCGGCGGAGCGATCCTTGATTGGATAAGTGGATACACAGATCCAGTGAGCCCGTTCCGCCATGCCGCTGTCCTTCGCCACCGATCCCTCTGCCGGGTCCACCGCTGAACAGGAGGCCTATCGCCACCTGTTGCAGGGCGTGCGCGAAGGCCGTTACCGGGCGGGCGACCGGCTGATTCCGGAGGATATCGCCACCGAGATCGGCATGAGCCGCATGCCGGTGCGCGAGGCTTTCCGGCGGCTCGCCGCCGACGGGCTGGTGCTGATCCGTCCCAACCGCGGTTGCGTCGTCGCCGGACTGACGCTCGACGAGATCTCCGAGACCTTCGAGATGCGCTCGGTGCTGGAAGGGCTGGCGGTGCGCTGCGCGTTGCCGCAGATGACGGCCGACAGTTTCGACGAGCTCGAACGCCTGCTCGATCGCATGGAGCGGGCGGGGGCGGCGAGCGGCGGCGACTGGGTGCTGCGGCACCAGGAGTTTCATGCCGCCATCTACAACCTGAGCCGCCGGCCCAAGCTGATCCGCCAGATCAACGCGCTGCATGTGGTGATCGAGCCCTACATGCGCATCTGGTTCGATTATGTGAACAAGCCGCTCAGCGCGCGCGACGAGCATCAGGGGCTGATCGATGCCCTGCGCGCCGGCGACGTGAAGGCGGCCGAAGCCGTCATGCAGGACCATATTCTCGGCACGGCAGCCTTGCTGGCCGACTACGCAAGTCCGGATCGCCGCTGACCGCGGCGATGCCGACAGAGACCCCGGGCAAGACGGACAACAATCCGCCCCGGGCTTCAGGGTGAGCTGCGCTCCGCAGCCCAACGAAAAGGGGAATGAACATGAAGTCTCTCGTTCTGGCGGCGCTCGGCGTCGTCCTCGCTACCGCCGTGCCCGTCGCCCATGCTGCGGATGCGCCGAAATCCATCACCATCGCCACGGAAGGCGCCTATGCGCCGTGGAACTTCGTGACGCCCGACGGCAAGCTCGACGGCCTGGAAATCGATCTGGCCAATGATCTGTGCGCGCGCATGAAGATCGAATGCAAGATCATCGCCCAGAACTGGGACGGCCTGATCCCCTCGCTGCAGGTGGGCAAGTTCGACGTGATCATGGCCTCCATGTTCATCACCGACAAGCGCCTCGAGGTGATCGACTTCACGCGCACCTATGCGGTGGACCCCTCCGCCTTCTCGGTGCCGAAAGACAGCGATCTGGGCAAGGCCATGGCCAATGACGCCGAGCAGTTCAACCTCAACGACGAAGCCAAGGCCAAGCCGGCGATCGACAAGCTGCGCGAACTGCTGAAGGGCAAGGTGGTCGGCGTGCAGTCGGCGACGGCCAACCTCGAGTTCCTCAAGAAGTATTTCGCCGACGACATCGAGATCCGCGAATACAAGACCGTGGAAGAGCATGACCTCGATCTGGCCGCCGGTCGCATCGACGCCGTCTTCGCCCAGAAGACCGCTCTTGCCGCCACGCTGGCCAAGCCGGAGTTTGCCGACTTCACCGAAGCCGGTCCCGGCTTTGACGGCGGCGTGTTCGGTCGCGGTACCGGCGCCGGCGTGCGCAAGGCCGACACCGCCCTCAAGGACATGCTGAACAAGGCGATCGACGAAGCCATTGCCGACGGCACCATCAAGAAGCTGTCGGAGAAGTGGGTCCACTCGGACGTGACGCCCAAGAGCTGATCGCTCGCCCGCACCTGGCCGGCTCCCGCCGCGGGGCCGGCCGCCCGGGCTCATGCCGTTCAGGCTCCGCAGCGCTGATCGGCAGGGGCTCGCCTGGCGCGGACAGGTCGTCCCTGTCCCCACGCGCCATCAGGTCATAGGCTCGCTTGCATGTCCGAAATCTTCGCGCTTCTCGGCTTCGGCCCGGAAGGATGGGCCGCTGCCCTGCTGCTGGCGGCGGGGCTGACGCTTGTGCTCTCCCTTGCCGGCTTTGCGCTGGGGGCGCTGTTCGGGGCCTGTGCGGCCGCTGGTCGCCTGTCGCCCTGGCGTTTGCCGCGCCTGCTGGCGCAGGCCTATGGCACACTGTTTCGCGGCATCCCGGATTTGCTGACCATATATCTGCTCTATTTCGGCGGCTCGGTGGCCCTCACCGGCTTCAGCCATCTCGTGGGGATCGAGGGCTTCGTCGGCATGCCGACCTTCGCCACGGGGACGCTCGCCATCGGCATCATCTCCGGCGCCTATCAATGCGAGGTGCTGCGCGGCGCCTATCTTGCCATCGACAAGGGCCAGTTTGAAGCGGCGCGTGCGCTGGCGCTGCCGCCGTGGATCACGCTTTCCCGCGTGATCGCCCCGCAATTGCTGCGCGTCGCCCTGCCGGGCCTTGGCAATGTGTGGCAGCTGGTCCTCAAGGATTCGGCGCTGATCTCGGTGATCGGCCTCGTCGAGCTGATGCGGCAGGCGCAGATCGCCGCCGGAGCGACGCGCGAGCCCTTCGTCTTCTACACCGCCGCCGCCGCGCTCTATTTCCTGATCGCCTCGGTTTCCACCCGCGTCTTCCGCCATGCCGAAGAGTGGTCGTCGAGGGGGATGGTGCGATGATCGATCTCACCTTCTATGCCGAGATCCTGCCGCGCCTGATCGCCGGCCTGCCGCTGACGCTGGAACTGGCGGGATTGTCGGTGACGCTCGGCTTCTGCCTTGCGCTGATCCTTGCCCTGGCACAGCGGCACGGCGTGATCATTCCGGCGATCGTGCGCGGCTTCGTCGCCGTGTTCCGCGGCACGCCGCTCCTGGTGCAGATCTTCCTCATCTACTATGGCATCGGCCAGTTCCGGCACGGGCTGCAGGCAATCGGCCTGTGGGGCCTGTTCCGCGAGCCCTTCTGGTGCGCGACGCTGGCGCTGACGCTCAACACGACCGCCTATGGCAGCGAGATCCTGCGCGGCTCCATCGCCTCGGTTCCCGGCGGACTCAGGGAAGCGGCGCGCGCCCTCGGCCTCACGCGCTTCCAGACGCTGCATCGCATCGTGCTGCCGCTGGCGCTGAGGCAGGCGCTGCCGAGCTATGGCAACGAGATCATCCTGATGATCAAGGGCACCTCGCTTGCCTCCATCGTCACGCTGATGGAAGTGACCGGCATCGCCCAGGGCATCATCTCGGAAAGCTATCGCGCCATCGAGGTGTTCGTCGGCGCGGGGCTCATCTACCTCACGCTCAATTTCACCATCATCCGCCTGGTGGGAGCGCTGGAAACGCGCCTCTCCCGCCATCTCCGACGCGACGGCAACACGGGCGGCAAGCCCGTCGCCGCCAATCTCGGCAATGTCCACTGACCCTGAAAGCGGCCTGAAAGACCATGCGCGACTTCGAAAAGCCCACCCGTTCCACCGTGGTTGCCCGCGAGGCCATGGCGGCCACCTCGCATCCCAGCGCAACGCTCGCCGCGCTGCGCATCCTGGAGGCCGGCGGCAACGCCATGGACGCGGCCATCGCCGCCTGCGCGGTGCAATGCGTGGTGGAGCCGGGCTCGACGGGCATCGGCGGCGACTGCTTCGTGCTCTATGCGCCGCAGGGCAGCGACAAGGTGATCGCCTACAACGGCTCGGGCCGGGCGCCGGCCGGCCTGACGCTCGACTGGTTCCGGGCGCGTGGCCTCACGTCCATCCCGCGCAACTCGGCTGGTGCCGTCACCATTCCCGGCGCCATCGACGCCTGGACGCGCCTGCACGGCGATCACGGCAGCCTGCCCTTTGCGCGCCTGCTCTCGGACGCCATTCGCTTTGCCGAGGACGGCTATGCCGTGGCGCCGCGCGTGCATCGCGACTGGGCAATCGAGGAGACCTTCCTCACCGATCCGTCGGCCCGGCGGATCTTCCTCAAGGACGGCCGCGCCCCGGCCATCGGTTCGGTGCACCGCCAGCCGGAACTGGCCGGCACGTTGCGCAAGATCGCCGTCCACGGTCGTGACGCCTTCTATACGGGCGAGGTGGCCGAGGACATGGTCAGCCACCTCAACGCCCATGGCGGGCCGCATACGCTCGAGGATTTCGCCACGGCTGCCGGCGAATATGTGACGCCGATCCGCACGGTCTACCGCGACCACGAGATCCATGAGTGCCCGCCCAACGGCCAGGGCGTCATCGCGCTGATGATCCTCAACATTCTCTCGCGCTTCCCGGCAACGGGCGATCCGTCCGGCGCCGACCGGCTGCATGTGGAGATCGAGGCGACGCGGCTTGCCTACGCGGCCCGCGCGGGGCTTCTGGCCGATCCGCGCGTCTCGCCGGTGCCGGTGGAGGAGCTGTTGTCCGACGCCATGGCCGACCGGCTCGCGGGGATGATCGATCTTACCCACGCCCTCCCTGAGCTGCCGGCCTTCGACATGCCGCTGCACCGCGACACCGTCTATGTGACCGTGGTGGACAAGGACCGCAATGCGGTCAGCTTCATCAACTCCATCTTCGATTTCTTCGGCTCCGGCATCGTGGCGCCGCGCTCGGGCGTGACGCTGCATAACCGTGGCGAGAGCTTCTCGCTCGACCCCAACCATCCCAATGTGGTGGCGCCGGGCAAGCGGCCGCTGCACACCATCATCCCCGGCATGGTGACGCGGGGCGGCAAGGTGGTGATGCCCTTCGGCGTGATGGGCGGCTATTACCAGGCCATGGGCCACGCCCATCTCGTCTCCAAGATCCTCGACTATGGCCTCGACCCGCAGATGGCCATCGATCTGCCGCGCGTGGTGCCGGTCTCGGGCAAGCTGGACGTGGAGGCAGAGAAGACGCTTGATCCGCGCACGGCGGCCGAGCTGGAGCGGCGCGGCTTCCGCATCGTGCCGTCGCCTGACCCGATCGGCGGCGCGCAGGCCATCAGGATCGACTGGCAGAACGGCACGCTGGCCGGCGCCTCGGAATCGCGCAAGGACGGCTGCGCGCTGGGGCTCTGATACTTGGTCCGTTCAGTTCGGACTCGTCCGAACCGAACGGGTTGCGGCCTGACCGGCCGGCGCCTCTTCTGCGCTTCCGGTTCCGATTGATCTTGCCCGAAAGGTCGAAATCAATCGGAACCAGCATGACAGAGCGGACGAAGACCCGGTGATACCGAGGTCATCTTCAATGACACTCGGTATCACCGGGCCTTGGGCAGACCATTTGCGTGCATCAAGGAGCGCCTGGGGCGCTCCCGTCAATAAATCCGCTTGCCTTCCGCGTCGAACAGCAGCGCCTTGTCGGGGCTGAAGCGGGCGGTGAGGGTCTCGCCGCTCTTGCCGGCCTCGCGGTGGCTGGCCGAGATGGTGACGAGGTCGGAGTTGCCGGAGACGGCGCGGGCGTAGACCAGCGTCTCACCGCCCAGATGCTCCAGAATGTCCACGACCACCGCGATCGAGGCGCTGCCGGCCTCGTCGAAATGCTCGGGACGGATGCCGAAGGTGACGGGCGTGCCCGTGGCAAGACCGGTGGCCTTGACGGAAACCGGGACGGTCACGTCGCCGAAATCGGGCAGGCGCACCAGGGCCTTGCCCGCTTCCGTGCCGGCGATGACGCCCTTCAGGAAGTTCATCTTCGGCGAGCCGATGAAGCCGGCGACGAACAGGTTGGCCGGGTTGTCGTAGAGGTCGAGCGGCGCGCCCACCTGCTCGACGATGCCCCCGCGCAGCACCACGATCTTGTCGGCCAGCGTCATCGCCTCGACCTGGTCATGGGTCACGTAGATCACGGTGGCGCCGAGCTTGCGGTGCAGCTTGGCCAGCTCGATGCGCATGTGCACGCGCAATTCGGCATCGAGGTTGGACAGGGGTTCGTCGAACAGGAACACCTTGGGATGGCGCACGATGGCGCGGCCGATGGCGACGCGCTGGCGCTGGCCGCCCGAAAGCGCCTTCGGCTTGCGATCGAGCAGCGGTTCGAGTTCGAGAATGCGCGCGGCGTCCAGAACCTGCTTCTCGATCTCCGGCTTGGGCACGCCGGCAAAGCGCAGGGCAAAGCCCATGTTCTCGCGCACCGTCATGTGCGGATAGAGCGCGTAGCTCTGGAACACCATGGCGATGCCGCGCTTGGACGGATCGACGTCGTTCATCCGCTCGCCGCCGATCTCCAGCGACCCCGAGGTGATATCCTCAAGGCCGGCGATCATGCGCAGCAAGGTGGACTTGCCGCAGCCCGACGGGCCGACGAACACCACGAACTCCCCCGACTTCACGTCGAGATCCACGCCCTTGATCACATTCACCGTGCCGAAGGATTTGGTAATGTCCTTGAGCTGCAATCCGCTCATTTGAAAGTCTCTCCTGTGGGCCAATCCGGTGGGAGGGCCGTTACTTGCCGGCGCCAGCGGTCAGGCCAGCGATGAACTTGCGTTGGAAAATCAGATAGGCGAGCACCAGCGGCGCGATCACGATCACCGCGCCGGCGGTCAGAACCGGCGTGTTGACGGTGTAGCGCCCCTGGAAGAACAGCATGCCGAGCGGCAGGGTGCGGTAGGCGTCGTCGTTGACGAGGATCAGCGGGATCAGGAACTCGTTCCAGGTCCAGATGAACAGGAACAGCGCCAGGGTCGACATGGCCGGCACCATCAAGGGCAGGATGACGTGCCAGAGGATATGCCGGCGCGAGGCGCCGTCGAGGATGGCCGCTTCGAGGATCTCGTCGGGCAGCTGCTGCATGGCGCTGGCCAGGAAGATGGTGGCAAATGGCATGGACTGGGCGATCTGCGGCAGGATCACCGCCGCATAGGTGTTGGTGAGGCCGAGATAGCGCATCTCGTAATAGAGCGGGATGATGAAGGCCTCGGCCGGCACCATCATGCCGATGGTGAGGACAACGAACAGCGCCTTGCGGCCCGGGAAGCTCAGGAAGGCAAAGCCGAAGGCCAGCAGCACGCCGAGCACGATGGAGAACACCACCACCGGAACGACCACGAAGATCGAGTTCCAGAAATAGACGCCGAAATGGCCGTCGATCCAGGCGTGCAGGTAATTCTCGAAATGCGGATAGTCGGGCAGCACGAAGGCGCCGCGCATCAGATCCGGCTGGCTCTTCACCGAGGTGAGCAGCAGCAGCGAGAAGGGGAAGATGGTGAGAAGGCCGAAGAACCACAGCGTCAGGCGCAGCGGCAGGGCGGTCCGGTTGAGCTGCGACGACATCAGTTGGCTCCCTCGTCAGCCGGGCGCACCAGGCGGTGAATGGCGTAGTTGACCGTGAAGATCAGGATGGCGCCGATGATGGCGACGGCCGCGGCATAGCCGAAGCGGTTGAGCTGGAAACCGAGCTGATACATGTAGATGTTGGGAACCAGGGTGGCGTTGGCCGGGCCGCCGCGCGTCATGGTGAAGATGAGGTCGAAGCTCTTGATGGAGGCGATCACGGTGAGCAGCAGCACCACGCGGATCTCCGGCAACAGGAGCGGCAGCGTCACGGTGCGGAAGGTCTGCAGGCCGGTGGCGCCGTCGACCCGGGCGGCGTCGAACAGGTTGGGATCGAGCCGCTGCATGCCGCTCATGAAGATGACCATGCAGAAGCCGAAGAAATACCAGGTGGCCACCAGCCCGACTGCCGGCAGCACGAAGGTGAAATCACCCAGCCAGGGCAGCGCCAGCGAGCCGAGGCCGAGCAGGCGCAGGCCCTGGTTGATCGGGCCGAAGGCGGGATTGTAGAGCCAGGCCCAGATGATGCCGAGCACGGCGGTCGGCATGATATAGGGCAGGAACAGCATGGTGCGCAGCATGAGCTGCTCGCGCGGCTTCATGTTCCACAGGATGGCCGCAAGCCCGATGCCGAGGCCGAGCGGCAGCACGCAATAGAACACCATCAGCTCGGCGTTGTTCTTGAGCGACAGATAGAAGCGCTCGTCGGAGAACAGGCCGGCATAATTCTGCAAGCCGACCCAGGTGGGCAGGCCCAGGCCGTTCCAGTCGGTCAGGCTGATGCCCACGGCCGACACGATGGGGCCGAAGACGAAGGCTGCATAGAGGATCAGCCCGGGCAATATGTAGATCAGGTTCTTGTGCACCGGCGCGTCGAGCTTGGATCGCAGCTTCATCGGGGCCTTCTCGGAAATTGGAGAGCGGGAAGGTACCCGCGCGGAACATGGCGCCCCGCGCGGGTGTTGACGATTACTTCTTGGAGGCCAGATAGGCCTGGTAATCGGCGTCGATGGCGCCGACGAAGTCTTCCGGCTTCATGTCGCCAGCCAGCAGGTGCGGGGTGGCGTCGTCGATGGTCTTGAGCAGCGTCGGCGCGGACCAGTCGGGATAGTGACCGAGCGCGTTGTTGGCATTGACCTGCTTCCACATGGCAATGCCTTCCTTGAGCAGCGTCGAGGCCTGGAAGTCGGCATTGTCAGGCAGGATGGTCGACGGCAGATAGCCGGCCTTGGCCCAGGTCAGCGCAGCTTCCGGCGACACCATGTAGTTGATGTATTCGCCGGCGAGATCCTGCGTCGCCTTGTCCTTGGCGAGGCTGGTGATGGACCAGGCCAGGTCGACACCACCCACGGTCAGCGGCTTCTCGACACCATGCGGCGCCGGGAAGGGCATGAAGTGGATGTCGGGGTTGTTCTGCATGTCGCCGAAATACCAGGTTCCGGAGATCAGGAAGGCGCCCTGCCCGGCCACGAAGAGCTGGACGGCGTCATCACCGGAAATGCCCTGGAAGCCCGGGTAGAAATAGCCACCGGTGGCCCACTTCTGGATCAGGCTCGCCGCGGTGACGTTGCCTTCGGTCTTCCACGAACCGCCGCGACCGTAGATCAGGTCGTCGAGCGTCGAGCGCTTGGCGGCGTCCACATGTGCCTGGCTGACGGTGGCGATCATGTGCAGCGCCATGTGCTGCTTGGACGTGCCGATCATGAAGGGCGCAATGCCCTTTTCCTTGAGCTTGTCGAGATCGGCGGTGAACTCGTCGAAGTTGGTCGGCACGGGCAGACCGGCGTCTTCGAGCACCTTCTTGTTGTAGAAGAGGCCAACCATCTCGCCGAGGCCGGAGATGCCGTAGGTCGGGCCTTCGCCGAACTGGCCCTTGTCGGACCAGCGATCGCGGGCGATCAGCGAATCCGACTGCAGCTTGTCCCAGCCGAACTTGGTGATATAGGCGTCGACCGGCTGCAGCAGGCCTTCCTTGACCATGGTGCCCATGTCGCCGGCACCCTGGTTGACCTTGGTCACCATCGGGCCGTCGCCGGCGGAGACGGCGAGCTTCAGCGTCAGCTTCATGTCGTCGAAGGTGCGGGCGGTGCGGTTGATGGTCACACCGGGATGGGCGGCTTCAAAGGCCTTGTTGAGCTGCTCGATGGTCGCGCTCTGGCCCTCGAAGGTATAGTCGTCCCAGACGTTGAGCCCGTCGGCCTGCGCCGACTGCACGACGGCGAGGCCGAAGACGCAGGCCGCAATCGCGGAGCCCGTCGCCTTCAATGCCGTAAGGCCGAGGCTTTTCTTACCAATATTTCGCATGACATTCTCCCCTTGTGTTGTGTAGTCAATGTCGACCTGTACAGATCACAGCGAACATAATTGTTTCCAGATCTCACAAAGAACGACACATTGTTCAGCGTGAGACTTGTTTCGGCTGCCTGCCTTATATTTTCTCCTTCTACCTACTTTCATCATGCCGCGCGAGACGCTAGAATCGCGCTGATTTATTCAGCCTGGGAATCGGCGCTCAGGCCTTGCCCTTGAAAAGGACCCTGCTACATGACCGACAGCCGCACTCTCGCCATCCGTCCCGCGCGCGACGCCGATACCGATGCTCTCTATGAAATCTGCCGCCGCACCGCCGATGCGGGGCAGGACGCCACCGACCTTATGAGCGATCCGCGACTGGCTGGTGACGCCTGGGCGGTTGCCTATCTGAAGTTCGCGCCCGACTTCGCCTTCGTGCTGACGGCGGGCGATGCGCCCATCGGCTACGTGCTCGCCACCGACGACAGCCTCGCCTTCGGCGCCCGGCTCGATCGCGACTGGTGGCCGGCGGCCCGGGCGCGCATCGAGGGGCGCGAGCCGACCAGCCCCATGGACGCCATGGCCATGGGCCGCATCCGCCACAGCGAGCCGACCGCCGACTGGCTGGTCAAGGACTATCCGGCGCATCTGCACATCAACGTGCTGCCGCAGGCCCAGGCCTCGGGCTGGGGCCGCCGCATGATCGAGACCGAGCTCGACGCGCTGCGCGCGGCCGGCGTCCGCGGCGTGCATCTCGGCGTGCACCCCAGCAACACCAAGGCCATGGGCTTCTACCGCCACGTGGGCTTCACGGACCTGAGCCGCGACGGCCACGTGATCTTCGGCATGAAGTTCACGGACTGACGGGTTGCTTCCTTCTCCCCTTGAGGGAGAAGGTGCCCGGCAGGGCCGATGAGGGGTGGTATTGGCAGCGTTTCCCGTCGAGCCGACACCCCTCACCGGGATGCTGCGCATCCACCCTCTCCCGCAAGGGGCGAGGGTTGGCGCGCGCGACGTCACGGGTCGTTGTCCGCTCATGACGCCGGCTCCGCGTTGACGGCGTCGAGGCCGTATTTGACGACGACGGCGGCCGGCATGGCGCTCCAGCCCTGCAGCAGCGAGCCGCGACCATAGGGCGGCGAGAAATATTCCACCGCGCCGGCCCAGCCGTTTTCGAGGCAGGTCTGCCACCAGCGCGTCAGCGCATAGCGGGCGCCGCCGAGGCCGTATTGCAGGCGCTGCTCGGCGTAGACGCCGCTCCAATAGGGCCAATCCGAGCCGTTGTGATAGCGGAAGGGGAAGGCGGTCTTGCCGCGCAGGTCCTTGGGCTGCTTGTAGGGCGGATAGGCGCAGAGCACGCCCCAGTCGCCATAGGGCTGCTCGCTGTTGTGGCGCGATTCCAGCTGCTGCTGCATGGCGCCGAGCAAGGCCTTGGCGCGCTCCGGCGTGATGGCGCCATAGCGGGTGAGCGTCAGGCTGTCGATGACCAGGTGATCCTCGACGAAGCCTTCCGGCGTCGCGTAATCGGCATAGCCGTCGCGGGCGGGCACGAAGAGCTTGCCGTCGATCTCGGCGCGGGCGGCGGCGGCCATTTGGCGCGCCTTGTCCACCAGAGCCTGGTCATGCGGACCGCCGAACTCGACGGCCACATCCAGCGCGCCGACGAACAGGCCGATGTTGTAGGAGACGAGCCCGGCGCGGAACACGTTGTCGGCCCAGTCGCGGTCGTTGCGCGGCTTGAGCGGCAACACGCTGTCCGGCCCGGCGAAGGCGAAATAGCGCTTGAGGATGGTGGCGACCATCGGCCAGTGACGGGCCACCTCGGCGAGATCGCCGGTGGTGCGGGCGTAATCACCGAGCGCCAGCACGAAGAACAGCGGGCTGTCGAAATGGTCGCTCCACCAGTCGTTGGGATGGCGGTGATGGTCGGGGAAGCGGCCGGGAGGGCCCTTGGGGTCGGCGAGGAAGCGGCGCCAGGCGGACGACTGGGCGTCGCCGGTGAGCAGCACGCCGCTCGGCGCTTCGCCGTCGGGCTGCAGGCCGGTGGCGAGCAGGCGGATCTCGTCGCGCACCGTTTCGGGCGCCAGCGTCAGCAAGGGCTGCAGCGTCCAGTAGCCGTCGCGGAAATAGGTGCGGGCCGGCGCGCTATAGGCCTGACCGGCGGCAAGGCCGGCGAAGGCGCCCTTTTCATCCTGGCGGATGGACGAGAGGGCGGCGTGGATGCCCTGGATCACCATGGAGCGCAGGAGCGGATCGGCGGCCGGCGCGAGATCGCAGCGGGCCGCATAGGCCTCGGCCTCGGCGATGATGGCGGCGGCGTCGAGCAGGAGGCCGCGCTCGGCTTCTTCGACCGTGGTGCCGACGGCAATGCGCAGATCCTCGCCCTCGGAGAGCACGATCACCACGCCCCAGCCGGTTTCGACGACGCGGCGCGCGCCGGTGCGGACCACGCGATTGCCGGCGGCGTCGGTGGTGGCGTCATGCCACCAGGCACAGCGGCGGGCGGGGTGGCAGGACTGAAGGCGGGCGCCGCGGATCAGCATCACCGGCGCCGTCTGGGCGACGTGGACGCCGCCATTGGCGGCGAGCACCCGGTTCGGGCCGTAGAGATAGGGCGCGGCAAGCGGGGAGAAGCGCACGCGCCCGAGGCTGCCGGTGCCCCACAGGGCCAGATCGGCCCAGCCGTCCGGCGAACAATCCGCCTGCAGGCGCGGCGCCATGATCGGCAGCAGCACCGGCGTTTGGGAGAGGATTGCGCCTTCCGGCGTCGGGGTCATCATGTCAGGGTCACCTGTCCGCCTCTGGGCGCACGGCACCGATCCGCCGTTCGGCAATGGCCAGCAGCCCCGGACCGTGAGGTCGGAGACGGGCTGTCTTCACTGGTATGGTTGCCGCGCCCACGTTTTTGTCTGCCGCCGCGATCATGGCCAGATAGCCTGGCTGACAAGGCGTCACCTCAGGTGACCGCCTTCGATCGCGGCGTGCTCAATGCCAATGCAAATTACAAAGCGAATATGTATTTGTCAACGACGCTGACGAATTTGCCGGGTAAATTGAAAATACGGGGAAACACACGCAATTTTCGTTGCAAAAATGCTTCTTCTTCGACATTATCGGATCAGATAGATATAGGTTCCTGACTAACAAACGGCGGAGCCCCGTGTCGGTATGAGCACCCTGGAAAGCCAGACAACCTCGATCGCCCGCAAGGTGACCACTCAGGCGGTGATGCGCACCGTGCTGGCGGAAGGGGCCATTTCCCGTACGGACGTGGCCCGGCTGACCGGCCTTTCCAAGCAGACGGTGTCGGAAATCGTCCGCAGCCTGGAGGATGACGGCTGGCTGAAACCCAGCGGCCGCACCGACGGCCGGCTTGGCCGGCAGGCCATCACCTATGAGATCAACGCCGACGCGGCCCATGGCCTTGCCATCGACGTGGGCGGCACCAAGGTGGCGGCGGCCATCGGCGATCTGCTCGGCAACATCAAGGCCGAGGTCATGCTGCCGACCGATCCGCGCGGCGGTACCCATCTGGTGGATCACCTCGGCCGTGTGGTCGAACAGCTTGCCGCCGAGGCCGGTGTCGCCCTGGCCGACCTGCGCGTCGCCGTGCTCGGCACGCCCGGCGTGTTCGATCCGGAGACCGGTCACGTGCGCATCGCGCCGAATGTGCCGGGCCTCGAGAACATCGACCTGCGGCAGCTGATGGGCGACCGGCTCGGCTGCCCGGTGATCGTGGAGAACGACGTCAATCTCGCCGCGCTCGGCGAGCAATGGCGTGGCCAGGGCGCCGAGCTCAACGACTTCGCCTTCGTGGCGCTCGGCACCGGCATCGGCATGGGCATCATCGCCAACCGGCGGCTGGTGCGCGGGGCCCGCGGGGCAGCCGGCGAGATTTCCTACCTGCCGCTCGGCGCCGATCCCTTCGATCCGCGCAACTTCACGGTCGGCACTCTGGAGGCTGCGGTGGGGGCTGCGGCCATCACCCGCCGCTTTGCCGGCTATGGCGGGCCGTCGGACCGGACGGTCAAGGACGTGTTTGCGGCGCTGGCGGAGGGCGATGGTCTTGCCGCCGCGGCCATCGAGGAAACCGCAAGGCTGGTGGCGGTAACGATCGCCTCGGTCGGTGCCGTGCTCGATCCCGAAGTGGTGATCCTCGGCGGCAGCATCGGGGCGCGTGACGAACTGGTGGCCGCCATCCGGCGCTTTCTGCCGCGCTGCACGCCCACGCCGCCGCCCATCGCCATCAGCCGCTTCGGCAACCGTGCCGGCCTCATCGGCGGCATCAGCGTGGCGGTCGCCCACATGCTGGACGAACTCTTCGGGATTCCCCTCGACCAGGCAGCGCCGTCCGTGGGCAGGCTGCTGGCAGTCTCCCAGGGCTAGAGAGCCCGACTTCCCCTCATCGGCGTCCTATCGGTCTCGCCAGCGGTCTCGCAATTGGGACCATTGGCGGGCGCGCCAGTTGGAGGAGAGCTTGGCAGCGCGCCCGCCGTTGGCCCGCTGGATAAAATGGCCATGACATCTGCGGCGCAAATGTCCTGTTTTATCCAGTGGTCGTTCAACACCGGGACGGAGCCCTTGTGGCCGAGGGATCCCGCCGCCCGTCGCCGAGCGGTCCGGCTGAACATTTCGCGTGTTGTGTGGTGCCGGAGCCCTGCACACAGGGCTCCGGTGCCTTGCCTCAGAGGTTGGACAGCAGGTCGTTGACGCGAGTCTCCATGTCGGCGAGCGCGGCGTCGATGTCCTTCTGGCCGGTGATGGCCGCACCGGCTTCCTCGCCGATGATGTCCTGGAGCGCGAACTGGCGCTGGATCTGCTGCGGCAGCGGCTTGCCGAGCTTGGCCACCTCGAGGATGGTGCTGCGGTGCGGCAGCGCCTTGAACTGGTCGCTGTCGAGCACGGCCTGGACCGACGGCAGATGGCCGGTACGCGACCATTCATAGTCGTTGTCGAAGTAGAACTTCAGGAACTTGCCGATGGCGGCGAGCTCTTCGGGCTTGCGGTCCTTGGCGGACACGGCCCAGCTGTGACCGTCGGCATATTGGGCATGGGTGCCGCCGAACAGCTGCGGATAGGGATAGACGGCATAGCCGCCCTTGTTGAGCGCCGTACCGGCGGTCTCGGACTGGGCGTTGTAGTCGCCGACGACCCAGGTGCCGTTGAGCTGCACGCCGCCCTCACCCGCCAGGAAGGCGTTGATGGCGGTGCCGTAGTCCATGTCCTTGGTGGTCAGGTCTTCGTCATAGATCTTCTTGTAGAATTCCAGCACCTTCTTGGCTTCCGGCGTCTGCACCTTGATGTGCTTGGGATCGGCGAAGAAGTCGGAATCCTGCTGGAACAGGTAGGTGTAGAAGTTGCGCATGAACAGGGCGGTTTCATTGGCCATGTTCTGCACGAAATAGGGCTTGCCGGTCTTGGCCTTGAACTGTTCGGCCTGGGCGATCGCCTCATCGACGGATTTCGGGAAGATCGGCGTACCGTCGGGATTGACGAGGCCGGCCTGTTTGAACAGGTCCATGTTCACATGATAGAGCATGGTCCAGGTGTCGATGGGCATGCCGTAGAACTTGCCGTCCTTGGTCACACCCTGCTGGGCGGCAGAGGTGAACTGATCGGGCGTGATGCCTTCGCTCTTCAGCAGATCGTCGAGCGGCAGCAGCAGGTTCTTGGACTGGTAGTCCGACAGCACCGATTCATGGATGGTGACGATGTCGGGCGCGTCGCCGGCGGCAAACTGGGCGTTCAGCTGGTCATAGCCGGGCCATTCCACGTTGGTGACGGAAATGTGGATGTCCGGATTGTCGGCGTTGAACTTGTTGATCAGCGACGTGATGATGCCGCATTCGCCAGTCGCCTTGGCCACGTCGGTGTTGGTGCCGAAATCGGCGTCGCAGGCACCGAAGAAGCGCTGCAGCTTGATCTCCACGGGATCGGCAACGGCCGTCACGGCACTGATCGCCAGCGCCGAGACCGCCAAGAGGGCGGACTTCACAATCGTCTTCATATCGTTTCCTCCGTTATTGATTGCAGCCCGGATGCCGGGCAGGCCCACTGCGGACGCGTTGAACTTGCCTTGCGCCCGTATCCATCCGCCCGAGCCTCCCCGCCCGGACCGAAGTTCTGATGCCGGAGGCCGCCGAGGGCCTCCGCCGGCGTCCACCGCGTCAGCGCACGGCTGCGCCTGAAACCGCGGTGACGATGTACTTCTGAAAGAACAGGTAGACGATGAAGATGGGCGCGCCGGCGAAGACGGCCTGCGCCATCAGATATCCGATGCCCTCGGACTGGGCGAAGTTGGTCTGCGTCGACGCCATGCCGACGGTGAGCGTGAACATTTCCTTCTTGGTGGCCGAGATCAGCGGCCAGAAATAGTCGTTCCAGGCGCCCAGGAAGGTGAAGATGCCCAAGGTGGCCTGCGCCGGCAGCGTCAGCGGCAGCAGCACTTTCCAGAAGACGCGGAAGCGGCTGGCGTTGTCGAGCATGGCCGCCTCGTCGAGTTCCTTGGGGATGGCGCGGAAATATTGCGTCATCAGGAACACGCCGAAGGCGCTCGACAGGCCCGGCAGGATGATGCCCTGATAGGTGTTGTGGAACTTCAGGATCGAGAAGATCTGGTGGCGCGCCACCAGCACCGCCTGCTCGGGCACCGCAAGGCCGAACAGCACGACGACGAACAGGATGTCCCGCCCGGGAAAGTTCAGCCGGGCAAAGCCGTAGCCGGCGAGCGAGGACAGCACCAGCGTGCCCACCGTCAGCCCGATCGACACGATCAGCGAGTTGAGGATCCAGCGGAACACCGCGGAGGTGCCGACGATGTTGATATAGTTCTGGATGATATAGGGCGGATGGAACACCGAATTGGGGTTGGCCATCAGCTCGGCATTGTCCTTGAAGGACAGGGCGATCACCCAGAGCGCCGGCGCCAGCATGACAATCGACAACGCGATCACCAGGGCCAGGATCACCCGGTCGCCGAAGCTGCGGGAGTTGGACAGACCGCTCGACATCACAGGTCCTCCTTGCGCCGGGAGATCAGGTATTGCGCCATGGCGGCCAGCAGGATCAGCACGAAGAGCACTTCCGAGGCGGCGGCTCCAAGGCCGAGATCCCAGCGGCGGAAGGCGGTGTCGTAGATGTAGAGGACGATCGGCTTGGTCACGTTGTTGGGCCCGCCGCGCGTCATCAGCCAGGCCTGGCCGAACAGCTGGAACTGCAGCACGATCTGGATGATGATCACCAGCGCGAAGGTGCGCTTGATGGAGGGCAGCGTGATGGCCGTCAGCGTGCGCCAGCGGCTGGCGTTGTCGAGGGCGGCGGCTTCGTAGATGTCGCCGGGGATCTGCTGCAGGGCCGACAGGAACAGCATCATCGGCAGGCCGAGGCACCACCAGATGGTGGCCATGGCCACCGCGATCATGGCCAGATTCGGGTCGGAGACGAAGGCGGGCGCGGTGGCGCCGAACCAGCCGTAGACCGTCGCGAGCAGGCCGAATTGCGGGATGAAGACGATGCGCCAGATCAGCGTGACGATGGTGACCGACAGCACGGACGAGAAGAAGAACAGGCTGCGCAGCACCGTCGCCGTGCGGGTCCGGGCATTGAGCGCCAGCGCCAGGAACAGGCCGATCAGCGCCAGCGTCGGCACCGTCAGAAGCACGAAATAGAAGGTGTTGCCGACCGACTGCAGGAACACCTTGTCATTGAAAAGACGGACATAGTTGCCGAAGCCGACAAAGGGGCCGGACGAGAAGGTGTCGGCCTTGTGAAAGCTCAGCCAAATGCCCCAGAACAGCGGGAAGACGAGCAGCGTCACGAAGAAGAACAGGTAGGGCGCCACGAAGAGCGCATTCTTCCAGTCGGGCGAATGCGGGCCGTGCGAGGGCTTGCGCGGGGCTTGCACGGCGGTCATGGCGCCGCCTCCCGGCCATGATAGGCCTTGCCGGCGCCGTCAAACAGGTGTGCCTTGGTGCCGTCGAACCGCAGGGCGACGCGGGCGCCGACCCCGAGCCGGGTCTGGCCGGACTCGTTGGCCACCACCATCTGGCCGTCGTCGAGGCGCACATGGGCCAGCGAGCGGTCGCCGAGCCGTTCGAGCACGTCGATCACGCCATCGGCCTGGCCCTCGCCGGGGGCGGCAAGGCTGACGGCTTCGGCGCGGATTCCGAGCGACGCCACCTCGCCGGCCACGTCCGGGGCGACGGCGGTGTCGATGGAGAGCTTCGGCCCGCAGGCGACCGAGAGGCCGAGGGCGCCGGGACGGGCAGCCGTCACGTCGAGGAAGTTCATCTGCGGCGTGCCGACGAAGCCGGCGACGAAACGGGTCGCCGGCCGGTCGTAGATCTCCATGGGCGCGCCGATCTGTTCAATCTTCTTGTTGTTCATCACCACGATGCGGTCGGCCAGCGTCATGGCCTCGATCTGGTCGTGGGTGACGAAGATCATGGTCGACCTCAGCCGCTGGTGCAGCTGGGCGAGCTCGATGCGGGTGCGGGTTCTGAGCGCGGCGTCGAGATTGCTGAGCGGCTCGTCGAACAGGAAGGCGTTGGGCTCCTTCACCACGGCGCGGCCGATGGCGACGCGCTGGCGCTGGCCGCCGGAGAGCTGGCCCGGCTTGCGGTCGAGAAGGTGGCCGATCTCCAGCATGCGCGCGGCATCGGCGACGCGGGCGTCGATGACGTCCTTGGCAACGTTGATGTTCTCGAGGCCGAAGGTCATGTTCTGCCGCACGGTCATGTGCGGATAGAGCGCATAGGACTGGAACACCATGGCCACGCCACGCTGGCCGGGCGGCAGATGATCGATGCGCTCCCCGTTGATCAGGATCTCGCCGTCCTCGACGCTTTCGAGCCCGGCGATCATGCGCAACAGGGTGGATTTGCCGCAGCCCGAGGGGCCGAGGAAGACCACGAACTCGTGGCCGGGGATGCTCAGTGACAGGTTTTCCAGCACCTTGGCTGAGCCGAAGCTCTTGCTGACATTGCGGATTTCAATCTCGGCCGACATGTCTTTCCTCCCAGAATGGATGTCCCTCCTGGCGTCCGATCAGACGCGGACGCGGATCATCTGGTAGGAATAGGCGGCGAAGGTGGCCGTCAGCGTGGTGCCGGCAACGGTGACGTCGCTGCCGGGCTTCGGCTCTATGGCGCCCGGCGTCGTCGCGCTGTTGACGGCCTTGAGATCGGCCGAGGTCATCACCTGATGGTCGATGATGCGGGCGGTCTTGCCGAAGCCTTCAAGCGCGATGGAGGTGCTGATCGGTTCGGCGGTGCGGTTGACGATGAAGAAGCTCACGACGCCGTCCGCCTCGGCATGCACGGCGGCGACATCGAGACCGGGCACCGCGCCGATGCCCTCCACCTGATAGCTCGGGCTGTCGACGGCAAGGTCGAGCGCCTTGCCACGGCCGTGGCGCGAGGCGAACAGGAAGGGATAGAAGATGGTCTGCCGCCAGGCAGGACCGCCGGGCACCGTCATGATCGGGGCGATGACGTTGACGAGCTGGGCGAGGCAGGCGATCTTCACCACGTTGGAGCGGCGGATGAAGGTATTGAGGATCAGGCCGACCTGCAGCACATCCTCGAAATTGTAGATGTCTTCCAGAAGCGGCGGCGCCGACGGCCAGCCGTCATTGCCCTCGAGGATCGTCCGGTCCTGCTCGTTGGAATGATACCAGACATTCCACTCGTCGAAGGAAATGTAGACGTTCCTTTCCGAGCGCTTCTTGGCCTTGGTATAGTCGATCACGCCGGCGACCGAGGTGATATAGTCGTCGAGCTTCAGGCTCTCGGCGAGATAGCGCGGCGTGTCGCCGGCCTTGTTGTTGAAATACATGTGCAGCGAGATGTAATCGACCTCGTCATAGGTGTGATCGAGGACGGTTGCTTCCCACTCGGGATAGGTGGGCATCTTGGCGTTGGACGAGCCGCAGACCACCAGCTCCAGCGACTTGTCGAAGGCGCGCAGCGCCTTGGCGGTCTCATGGGCGACGCGGCCATATTCGTCGGCCGTCTTGTGGCCGATCTGCCAGGGGCCGTCCATCTCGTTGCCCAGACACCAGAGCTTGATGTTGAAGGGCTCCTTGCGGCCGTTCTTGATGCGAAGGTCGCTATAGGTGCTGCCGCCGGGGTGGTTGGCATATTCGAGCACGTTGCGGGCCGCGTCGAGGCCGCGCGAGCCGAGGTTGACCGCATACATCATGTCGGCGCCGACGGCGTCGCACCAGTCGGCGAATTCGTGCAGGCCCACCTCATTGTTCTCGGTGGTGTGCCAGGCAAGATCGAGGCGCGTCGGGCGCAGTTCCTTCGGCCCGACACTATCCTCCCAGTTGAAGGCCGAGACATAATTGCCGCCGGGATAGCGGACGACGGGCACATCGAGTTCGCGCACCAGATCGATCACGTCGCCGCGCATGCCGTCAGGGCGCGCGGTGGGGTGGCCGGGCTCGTAGATGCCGGTATAGACGGCACGGCCCAGGTGTTCGATGAAGGAACCGTAGAGACGCGGATCGATCTCCGCGACAATGAAGCGCGCATGCGCCGTAACGGTCGCCGACATGTTACCTCCCTTTTTATATCTTATTTTCTGATGTAAAGCAGATTTTCAGATATTTAAGGGCCTTCCAGGTCGATCGTCAAGTGATGATATCACGACAGGGGCGGATTTCTTGACCAAAAGCGGGGATTGAAGCGCTGAGTTGTTGAAAAACAAGCGGAAATTTGTATATCACGTTTTCCGGTATCATTCGGTGCGGATGCGCAGGATCACGTCCTGGTCGTAATTGCCGAAGCCGCGCCCGAAAATGTTGATGCCGCCGGGGTGGCGGGCGTCGTCGCGAACGCCGATGCGCAGGCGGATCGAGCGGTGGCCGAGCAGGTCGAGGTCATCCAGAACCACGTCGGAGATGCGCACGCCGTCGACGAAGGTGCCCTCCGGCGAAATGCGCCAGTTCTTCATCTTGCCGTATTGCGAGCCCTTCAGCTTCCACCAGGACGGGGTGTAGACGCCGCGCTTGTCGCCGAAATCGCCGGGCGAGGTCCAGGTGCCCACATCGACGCCGTTGATGGTCATGGTGATGTCGGACGGCCAGTCGGCGCTGGTGCCGGGTACCTCGGAGCTGAGCTCGACCGCCACTTCCAAGTCCTTGACCTTGCTGCCGGAAAGCTTGGCATTATTGGGGAACTGATACTCCACATAGCCGCGGGTGAACCAGATCAGGCCGGCCTTCATGCGGTCGGGGTCGAGGAAGGAATTGGGCACATCCAGGAGGCCGATGATGCCGTCGGTGGAGCACAGGCCGCAGGGGGCGGCCACCTCATAGCTCGTGTAGAGGCCGATGGGCATCGACACTTCGATGGCGTCCGAGCCGGTGGAGCGGGCGTCTTCCTTGAAGACGATAAGCACTTCCTCGGCCACGGGATAGCAGATCTTCTGGCTGCCCTTGCGGGCCTTCTGGGCCTCGGTGCGGATCAATCCGCCCTCTTCCAGGATCTGCACATTGGTGGATACGGAAGACTGCGGCAGCGACAGTTCGGCGGCGATGTCGTTGACATTCATCGCGCCCTTGGCATGCAGCAGCTTGAGAATCTGCACCCGCACCGGCGAGGCCAGCCCCTTCAGAGTCGCAAATCCTTGTTCGGGGTCGATGACGAGAAATTCGCGGCTCATTCTTGATATCAATCCGGAAGGAGGTCAATTTACCCATGTATATCGAAATTTTTGATGTAATCAATCGGAAAGCGGCGGAAATCCAGTGACGATGACGAAGCCGGGTAAGCGGTGAAACAAGGCGAGGTGGCGGGGGCTGGCCTCATGTTGTTGCTTGTCGGGCGCGGTCTCCTTCCGACTGATTTCCTCATGGGTGTAGAGGCTTGATATTGTAATCACTGATGGCATATTTGGCCATTGAGGCTGCAACGCAGCGCAACTTCAGTGCAAGCTGGCCTTGGTGATGCATTTTGTCTTGATGAAGGACGGCGGCTTGCTGGATAGCCAGGGATGCCCCGTCGCGCTCCCGGTCGTCGAGAGTTTCCAGGTGAGGGTGCCGCACCTTTGCCCCTACGTCCTGAACTTTCAAATGCCGCGCGGTGATGTGATCGGTCTCAAGGTCCAGTTTTCATGCCATTGCTGGACAGAGGGCTACGATCCCGCGCTTCACACCCCGAAGCACCAGCTGATCATGGATGGCAACCGCGCGCGCGTCTTCAGCCGGGCGCGTTACGAAAGCTCGCTCAATCTTCGTGAGCTGCTGGGCGCGCTTTCGTCTTGCACGATGTATTGGACGGCAAGCGACAGGAACTATGGCGTCTACAATGCCACCCTGATCATCGACGGACTGGCCTATACAGCCTTCTTCACGCTGGCCAAGGAGCGGGGCCGCTTTGACGGAAACCGCTATCACCTCGTGATGGGCGTGGAGAGCGCTTACTTTGCCCCGCAGCCATCGAAGGGCTTGAAGGTTCGGGCAGCCGCCGCAATTGACGCTGCCTTGAACAACAGAAAGTTTCGCTACAGGTGAGGGCCTGCAAAAACACCAAAGGAGCGCGTCCTTGCGAACGGCTCCCTGGATCTCTCGACACTCGCTTCAGGTTGCCCCTATCCACCATCCCGGTTGGACCGCCCGTGAAGGCGGCGGAGGGAGCCTCACAGTCGATCTGGCGTCCCTTCGGTTGAAAATAAGCGCGCTTGCGTGCGGTGTCAACATCGCCGCCCCCTGCGGGCCGGCAAGCGAAGCCTGTCGGCGAAGATCGGTTGCGCTCCGGACTGTGACCGGAACCCCTCAGCTGGTCAGGATCTGCGCCAGACTGACGGCGGGCTCCTCTGCCTCGGTGAGGTCCAGCTCGGCTTCGATCTCGGCGAGATGGTCGACCATCAGCGTGCGGGCGGCGTCGACGTTGCCGGCGCGGATGGCGTCGGTGATCATGCGGTGGTGGTCGGGGCCGCAATGGTGGCCGCGGTGGCGGCGGTAGAGCAGGATGATCAGCGAGGTGCGCGCCACCAGCTCGCTGAGGATGTTGCCATAGATGCTCTGGCCGGCCATGTCGGCGACGGCGAGGTGAAATTCGCCCGACAGGCGGATGGCGGCGCGATGGTCGCCGCGCGCCTCGGCGTCGTGCTCCTGCTGGAGGTGTTCGTCGAGGCGGCTGAGCCAGACGTCGGTGCGGGCGGCAATGGCCCGTTCGACGATGGCTGCCTCGATCAGCCGGCGCGCCTCGAAGGTCTCGCGCGCCTCGCGCGGGGTGGGACTGGAGACGAAGGCGCCGCGGTTCTTCTCGATGTCGACGATGCCCTCGTGCGCCAGCTGCTGCAGGGCGGCGCGGACCAGCGTGCGCGAGGCGTCGTAGATCTGCCCGACCTCATCCTCGCGCAGCCGCGTGCCGGGCAGCAGGCGGTGTTCGAGAATGGCCGTCATCAAGCCGTTGCGGATGCGGGCAACGCGATCCTGCGTCAGGCTGGCGGGGTCGGCCGTGTAGGTTTCTGCGGGCATGGGCTTTCGAGAAGCTGAGACTCACCGCGTGCATGGCGGGATTGGAAGCCATGCTATCCAAGAAGCCTGCATCCATCAATCTCCTAAATCGTATACAAAACAGGTGATGTATGTGTTCAATCTGCCTGCAAATCAGGCGCAAAATTGTTGAGTGACTATTAATTAAGCGCGGATGCTTCCGCGGTCATTTTCTGACAAGTCGCTGTTTTTTCTGCGCTTCCCGGTGTGCATACGACGTTTCCCCTATTGGCATGCCTCTTGCCAATTGAAGGCAAGCGCTGCGGGGCTCCTCGCCCTGCGGCATCCACCCAACCGCCTTGCCGGGGAAACCGCATGCCCAATCCCGCCGCTCTCGAACTTGCGGCCCTGACCAAGCGCTACGGCTCGACCACGGCGGTCGACGCCATCGATCTCAAGATCGCCGCCGGCACCTATTGTTGCCTGCTGGGGCCGTCGGGCTGCGGCAAGTCGTCGACGTTGAGGATGATCGCCGGTCATGAAGCGGCGAGCGAGGGCGACATCATCCTCGGCAGCCAGAATGTCACCGACCTGGCCCCGGCCCGGCGCGGCACGGCGATGATGTTCCAGTCCTATGCGCTGTTTCCGCATCTGAGCGTACTCGACAATGTGGCCTTTGCGCTGAAGATGCGCGGCGTCGACAAGAAGACCCGCCGCGCCAAGGCCGGCGAACTCCTGGACCTAGTGGCCATGACGCCCTATGCCGGCCGCCTGCCGGCGCAACTGTCGGGCGGCCAGCAGCAGCGCGTGGCGCTGGCCCGGGCGCTGATCACCGAACCGCAGATCCTGCTGCTGGACGAACCCTTGTCGGCGCTCGATCCCTTCCTGCGCATCAAGATGCGCGCTGAACTCAAGCGCCTGCAGCGCGAGCTCGGCATCTCCTTCATCCACGTGACGCACGGCCAGGAAGAGGCCATGGCGCTCGCCGATCTCGTGGTGCTGATGAACGGCGGCCGCATCGAGCAGATGGGCAGTCCGCGCGAGGTGTTCAACGCGCCGCGCACCGAATTCGTCGCCCGCTTCATCGGCGGCCACAATGTGATCGCCACGGACACGGCCAAGATCGCCATCCGTGCCGACAAGCTGCAGCTGGTGCCGGGCAGCGCGATGGATGGCGCACGGGGCGGCATCGCCGCCACCGTCACCGACGTCGAGTATCAGGGCACCTTCGTGCAGGTGTCCGCCCGCACCGCCGCCGGCGAAGACCTGATCGCCCATGTGGGCGAGGCCGTCTTCGACGCCCGTCCATTGCAAGTTTCCGAGTCCGTCACAGCGCTGTGGGATGCCGCGCAAAGCCACACCCTGTCCTGACCGGTTATCCGGCCGACCTCGAGATAACCGGGGCGGCCCCAGAGGGAGAATGAACTGACATGACTGAGATCATCAAGCCGTTGTCCACCGGCGTCAGCCGCCGGTCGCTTCTCAAGGGTGCCGCCGGTGTCGCCGGCCTTGCCGCCGGTTCGGGTGCCATCACCGGCTTCCCCTATATCAAGGCCTCGGAAGAGAAGGTGCTGCGCTACCTCGGCACCGCCGTCAACGAGGGCGACGCCATCTCCAAGAAGTGCTTCGAGGATACCGGCATCAAGATCGAATACATCACCGCCACCACCGATGACGTGACCAAGCGCGTGATGACCCAGCCCAACAGCTTCGACGTGCTCGACACCGAATATTTCTCGCTGAAGAAGCTGGTGCCGTCGAACAACATCCTGCCGCTCGACGCCAAGAAGATCAAGGAATTCGACAACATCACCCCGGTGTTCACCAAGGGCGAGCTGCCCAACGGCAAGAAGATCGGCAACCAGGGCACGGCGCCGTGGAAGGTGCTCTATCTCGAAGGCCCCGATTCCGATGTCTTCGCCAAGGAAGCCACCGAGTGGGTGACGCTGATCCCGACCGTCTACAATGCCGATACGCTGGGCATCCGTCCGGACCTGATCAAGCGCCC
This sequence comes from Oryzibacter oryziterrae, assembly GCF_021864535.1. Taxonomy (GTDB): domain Bacteria; phylum Pseudomonadota; class Alphaproteobacteria; order Rhizobiales; family Pleomorphomonadaceae; genus Pleomorphomonas; species Pleomorphomonas oryziterrae. The sequence continues at coordinate 64,025 of NZ_JAKJIC010000017.1, read as the reverse complement.
GATCGAAAGCTGGGCCGAGCTGCTCAACCCCGAGTTCAAGGGCAAGGCCTCGATCCTCAACATCCCCTCGATCGGCATCATGGACGCCGCCATGGTTGTGGAAGCCTCCGGCCTCTACAAGTATCCCGACAAGGGCAACATGACCAAGGACGAGATCGACCTCACCATGAAGATCCTGACCGAGGCCAAGAAGGCCGGTCAGTTCCGCGCCTTCTGGAAGGACTTCAACGAGTCCGTCAACCTGATGAGCTCGGGCGAGACGGTGATCCAGTCCATGTGGTCGCCGGCCGTCACCAAGGTGCGCTCCATGGGCATCCCCTGCACCTTCCAGCCGCTCAAGGAAGGCTACCGCTCCTGGGCCTCGGGCTTCTGCATGTCCAAGGGCGTCAAGGGCCAGAAGCAGGAATGGGCCTACGAGTTCATCAACTGGTTCCTGTCGGGCTTTGCCGGCGCCTATCTCAACCGCCAGGGCTATTACTCGGCCGTGCTCTCCACCGCCAAGGCCAATATGGAAGCTTACGAGTGGGCCTACTGGATGGAAGGCAAGCCGGCCGAGAAGGACATCCTCGGTCCCGACGGCACGCTGCTCGAAAAGGCCGGTGCCGTGCGCGACGGCGGTTCCTATGACGACCGCATGGGCAACGTGGCCTGCTGGAACTCGATCATGGACGAGAACGACTACATGGTCCGCAAGTGGAACGAGTTCATCGCGGCGTGATGAGAGGGCTGCGATTGGACCGGGGTTACCCCCCTCCCTTTCCCTCCCCCTCAAGGGGGGAGGGGATGTGGTGGGGCCGATGCGTGAACTGAACGAGGAGAGCGCCGGGCAGGTTCTGGCCGGAGGCGCCAGCGTGCTCTCTCTCCCCTTGCGGGAGAGAGTTGGAGAGAGGGGTAAGAGCCGGAAATTGCAGGGGCTCTCCTTGTTGTTCGGCTTTTGCCTCTCATTCCAGCGCACACATATCCATAAGGTCGCTCACCCCTCTCCCTGTCCCTCCCCCACAAGGGGGGAGGGGACGATGGCAAGATGCTTCTCAACGCTGGTCCAGGTCGCGATTGGCAACAACCGGAGTTCCCTCCCCCCTTGCGGGGGAGGGACAGGGAGAGGGGTGGGGTTCCGCAGCTACCCGGCTGCCGGATTGCAGCCCCTGCCCTATGAAAAAGGACGCTTCGCGGCTTTTTTGCCGTGACTGCGTGGATGGTCCGCCTCCGCGGACCATGACGAGCGAACCGCGCGGAGAGTTGCGGTGCAACAAAGGCCGGTGACTGTTTCGGCGGCATAGCCGGCGTAACTGTCACCTGTCTGAGGGAACCGACGGAGCCGCTTGGGATGACCGCCGGCGAAAAGGTGACAGTTACCCTGCGGGAAACAGTCACCGGCATTCGGCGGCGATCGCCTTGTCGGGAACCGTCATGGTCCGCGGAGGCGGACCATCCACGCAGCAGAACAAGCAACGTCGCGTGAGCGACCGCATCTTGAACGACCACAAACGGGGTCCCCATGCAGGAAACATCCGCTCGATCCTCCGTCATCGCCTGGCTGCAGGCCGGGCCGATGGCGCTGGTGTTTCTGGTCTTCTTCATCCTGCCGCTGGTCTTCGTCGTGGTGGTCAGCTTCTGGGACTATAACGACTATGAGATGATCCCCACCTTCACCACGCGCGGCTATACCGACAGCTTCGAGGGGTGTCTGGCGCAGTTGCCGGAACTCTGCACCATCCTGAAGACCTATGTGCAGACGCTGAAATTCTGCGCCATCGTCTGGGCGGCGACGCTGACGATCGGCTTTACCGTCGCCTATTTCCTGGCCTTCGAGGTGAAGTCCAGGGAATGGCAGATCATCCTCAGCCTCATCTGCACCATTCCCTTCTGGACCTCCAACGTGATCCGCATGATCGCGTGGATCCCGCTTCTGGGGCGCAACGGCCTCGTCAATTCCTTCCTGCAGGCGATCGGCCTGATCGACCAGCCGCTGGAATGGCTGCTCTATTCGCAGTTTTCGGTGATCCTGGCGCTCGTCCACCTGTTCACCTTCTTCATGGTGGTGCCGATCTTCAATTCGATGATCCGCATCGACCGCGCGCTGATCGAGGCGGCCTATGACGCCGGCGCTTCCGGCTGGCAGACGCTGTGGAACGTGATCATTCCGCTGTGCAAGCCCGGCATCGTCATCGGCTCGATCTTCGTGATCACCATCGTCATGGGCGACTTCGTCACCGTCGGCGTGATGGGCGGCCAGCAGATCGCCTCGGCCGGCAAGATCATCCAGACCCGGCTCGACGCGCTGCAATTCCCCGCCGCCGCCGCCAATGCGGTGATCCTGCTCGGCGTCACCTTCCTGATCATCGCCGCGCTGACCAAGCTCGTCGACATCCGCAAGGAGCTGTGACCATGCGCGAAGGCCGCTCCCCCGCCTTCTGGTTCCTGGCGATCTTCTTCGCCCTTTACGTACTGTTTCTCTACGGGCCGATGATCGCCATCTACGTGCTGTCCTTCCAGGGACCGCAGGGCGGCCTCACCTTCCCGATGAACGGCGTGTCGCTGACCTGGTTCCGCAAGCTGTGGGAGGGCAACGGCATCATCGACATCGGCGCCTCCTTCCAGCGCTCGCTCGGCCTCGGCCTCACCGTGATGGTGCTGACGGTGGTGATCTCGGTCAGCGCCGGCATGGCCTTCCGCGCCAAGTTCCGCGGCCAGGCGCTCTTGTTCTACACCGCCATCGCCAGCCTGATCGTGCCCTCGCTGATCACCTCGCTCGGCATCGCGCTCGAGTTCCGCCTGCTCGACGACTACATCATCAACCACTTCGGCGACTGGGGGCTGCAGGACATTGCCGACACCTGGGAAACGGCCATGGGGCTCTATTCCTCCGGCCTCGGCGCTCATCTCACCTGGACGCTGCCCTTCGGCCTGCTGATCATGTTCGCCATCTTCAACCGCTTCGATCCGCGGCTCGAGGAGGCCGCGCGCGACCTCGGCGCCACGCCCTGGCAGACCTTCCGGCATGTGGTGCTGCCGATCATCGCGCCGTCGGTGGTGGGCATCGGCCTGTTCGGCTTCACGCTCTCCTGGGACGAACTCGCCCGGTCGAGCCAGGCGATCGGGCCGGTCAACACGCTGCCGCTCGACCTGCAAGGCCGGACCACCACGGTGACGCAGCCCGACATCTACGCGCTCGGCACGGTGATCTCGGCGGTGTCCTTCACGGTGATCCTCGCCGCCGTCTTCGTGATCCGCCTGCTGCAACGGCGACAGGCCGCGCACGGGTCGGACGCCGGGAAGGGAACGGTCTGAGCCCATGCGCCTTCATGTGGTCAACCCCAATACCACCCGCGCGATGACCGACAAGATCGCGCTCGCCGCCCGCGCCATTGCCGGGACCGGCACGGAGATCGTCGCCAGCCAGCCCGAGTTCGGGCCGGTGTCCATCGAGGGTTATTATGACGAGGCCTTCGCGGTGCCGGGCATGCTGATGGCCCTGCGCGAGGCGGACAGTCAGGGCGTCGACGGCCATATCATCGCCTGTTTCGACGACACCGGCCTCGATGCGGCCCGCTCGGTGGCCCGCGCGCCGGTGATCGGCATCGGTGAGGCGGCCTTTCACATGGCCACCCTGGTGGCAAGCCGCTTTTCGGTGGTGACGACGCTGGCGCTCTCCATCGTGCCGATCGAGCACAATCTGATGCGCTATGGCCTCGCAAGCCGCTGCGCCCGCGTGCGCGCTGCCGGCGTGCCGGTGCTGGCGCTGGAACAGCGCAACGCGGAGGCCTGCGGCCGCATCTCCGACGAAATCCGCCGCGCCATCGCCGAGGATCAGGCCGAGGCCATCGTGCTCGGCTGCGCCGGCATGGCCGATCTCGCCGGCGAGCTTTCCGCCGAACACGGCCTGCCGGTGATCGACGGCGTGGCTGCGGCGGTGGGGCTGATGGAGAGCCTGGTCCGGCTCGGCCTCAGGACGTCGAAGCTCGGCGCCTGGCGGACGCCGCCGGTCAAACCCTACGCGGGGATATTCTCAGACTTTGCCGTGGGTTGAGCGGGCGAGCAGGGCTTCGGCGGTCGCCTCGTCGGTGATGAGACCGTTGACCAGCGGCCGCGTCACCGCGGCGTGGATGGCGTCCACCTTGGCAGCGCCGACGGCGACGGCAACGCAGAGACGATCGGTGAGATCGGGCAGCGGCGCACTCATCACGCGGGCGTTGGTGAGCCCCTCGATCAGCTCGCCCTTGCGGTCGAACGTCCAGCCGGTGATCTCGCCGACGGCGCCGGCCGCGCGCAGGGCCTTGAGGTCGGCGGTGGACAGGAATCCGTCCTGCAGCAGCGGCGCGTTGTCGCCGAGACCGGCGATGCCGACGAACAGGGTGCCCGCCTGAGCGATGCGCGCCATGTTGGCCACCACCAACGGCTGGCCGACCAGCGCGTCGCGCTCCTCGACCGACGAGGCGATCACCGGCACCGGGAAGGGATAGCTGCGCGCCTTGGTCTTGTCGGCGATGTTGAAGATCACGGAGAAATAGGCGGCGGCGCCGTCGGGCGCGATGTTGCCGGTCATCGAGACGACGGTGTGCTGCGGGCAGTCCATGGCGGGCATCTGGTCGACCGCTGCCTTCAGCGTGCGGCCCATGCCGATTCCGAGCGTAACCGGATCGGGGCTCCGCAAATGCCGTTCGAGATGCGCGGCCGCTGCGTGGGCTACGCCGAACAGGGCGCCGGGATGATCGGGATCGGTGGGCACCACCTCGGCAAGCCTCAAGCCGAACCGGCGTTCCATCTCCGCGCCAAGCTCCAGGCAGCGGGCGATGGGGTGATCGAGTTCGAAGCGGATCAGCCGTTCGGAGATGGCCAGCGCCACGAGCCGCTGCGCGCTCTGGCGCGATACGCCGAGCTTGCGGGCGATCTCGTCCTGGGTATTGCCGGCGATGTAATAGAGCCAGCCGGCGCGCGCGGCGTCTTCGAGCCTCTGACTGTCGCCTCCGTCCCGCTCTCGCGCCATGCCCCTCGCTCCCCGCGCGAGCGCCGCCGACCGGGGCGCGCCGCCGGCCCAGAGATAGCCCGGTCGGGCGGAGTGTCAAGAGAGGCGGAGGCGGCTCACGCCCCGAGCGGTCCCAGGAGATAGGCCGGCGCCTTCACGTCGATGCCGATGATGGCGAGTCCGGCGGCGAAGGCGCTTTCGAGGGCGTCGCGCATGGCGAGGCGGGCGGCGGCGGCGGCATCGGAATCGCGGGCCAGCAGGCCGGCGAAATCGGCGGGGATGGCGACGCGGTCCGAGGGGTCGGCCGCGTCATCGCGAGCCCCGGCGCGGCAGGCGGCCACGCGCGCACTGTCGAGGCGCCAGTCGGCCAGGAGCCGGTCGGAGGCGGTGCCGGCGTTGATGCCGCCCATCTTGCCATAGTAGTCGCGGTGATAGACCGAGGCCGTGGCGCCGAGCCGGCCGATGTTGAGGGCGGCATTGGGCAGGCGCAGCGGATCGAAGGTCCAGCGCACATGGGTGATGCCGCGCTTGAGACACCAGTCTGCCTGGTACCATTTGAGCGCCGCGCCGAGGCCGAGGCCGCGCGCGTCCGGGTGCACGGCGAGGCGGTGCGAATGCTGCACGCCCGGCGTCACCGTCGGGAAGCCGAAGACATAGCCGAGGAGACGGTGTTCGTCGAAGGCGCCGGCCACCAGCCCGCCCTCCTCCTGCACCACCATCATGAGATCGCCGGGATCGATGAGATCGTCGGCGCCCCACACCTGCCGCTGCAGGTCCTCGACGGCATGGAACTCGGCCATGCCCCGGAGATCGCGCAGGACGATGCTCATGCCGAGAAACTCCGGACCGAGAGCGTCACCGTTTCGAGAAAGTCGCGGTCGAGATGCACGCCGATGCCCGGCCCCTGCGGCACCGGCATGCGGCCGTCCGCCGTCTCCAGCTTCTCGACGATGATGTCGCGGGTAAAATAGCGGCTGGCCGAGGAGGTGTCGCCGGGCTTGGCGAAGTTGGGCAGCGTCGACAGGTGGATGTTGTGGGCGCGCCCGACGCCCGATTCCAGCATGCCGCCGCACCAGACGGGAACGTCATGGGCGGCGCAGAGATCGTGGATGCGGATCGCCTCGGCAAAGCCGCCGACGCGGCCGACCTTGATGTTGACGACGCGCGTGGCGTCGCAGGCGAGCGCCCGGCGGGCGTGGCCCACATGACGGATCGCCTCGTCGAGGCAGATCGGCGTGGCGATGGAGGCCTGCAGCGCGGCGTGATCGTGCAGATCGTCATAGGCGAGCGGCTGTTCGATATATTCAAGGCCGAAGGCGTCGAGCCGGGCGAGCAGCGCGCGATCGGACAGGCGATAGGCGCAATTGGCGTCCACCGACAGCTTGATCGAGGGGAAGGCGGCGCGCACCGCGGCCACCAGCTCCACGTCATGGCCGGGCATGATCTTGAGCTTGATGCGCTTGTAGCCCTGCGCCACATGGGCGCGCACACGCTCGATTGTGCCCTCGATCGGGCCGATGCCGAGCGAAACGCCCACGTCCACCGCGTCGCCCGAACCGCCGAGCACGGTCTTGAGCGGCAGGTCGAGCCATTTGGCCCACAGGTCCCAGAAGGCCATCTCCACGGTGGCGAGCGCCATGCGATTGCCGCGCCAGGGGCTCAAGACCCGTTCGAGCGCCGCCGGGTTCTCGAAGGACTTGCCGATGATCTGAGGCAGGATGGTGTCGCCGATCAGCGCCATGGCGCCGGGGATCGCCTCTTCGAGGAAGTCGGGCAGCGGGTCCATCACCCCTTCGGCGTAGCCTTCGAGACCGCCGGCGCAGAGCGTCAGCAGCGGGAAGACCTTGTCGGTCATGGTCCCCGTGGAAATGGTGAAGGGCGTGATCAGCGGCAGGCGGACCAGGCGCAACTCGGCACGTTCGAGCACGGGAAAGCTACGGGTCATGGTGCTAGGTCTCTCCTCCGCGACACCGCCGCAGAGATGGTCTGATACCCATCGCGCAACGGGACCGTCAGCCCCGCACCGGGGCTGCCCTGGCCCGACGCTACGGTATTGCAAGTTTATTTGCAATATTGACGGTCTGCAATATTCCTGTCAGAAATATACCGTAGACGGGAGGCGGACGGGTGAAACGCAACGGCCACGCATCGGAAGCCAAGGGAGCAGGCGACCTGCTCAGGCGCCGGATCGACAGCAATCTTGCAAGCCCCACGCGGACCGAGACCGCCATTGCCAGCTATTTCGTCAATGAAATCGCGACCTTGCCCTTCGAGACTGCCGGATCGGTGGCAACCAAGATCGGCGTATCCGAGGCCTCGGTCGGCCGCTTCTGCCGCGCCATCGGCTTTCGCCACTTCAAGGAGCTGAAGGCGTCGCTGCGCGACGATTTCGGCGACCGCGCCTGGCTGATCGGCGATCGCCTGCGCGAGTTTGCCGTGCGCAGCCAGACCGACAAGACCGAGCAGGCGCTGGCGCTGGAAAAGGAAATCGCCGCGGTCGTTGCCAATCACGAACTGGCGGCAACGCCGATCTTTCGCGTGGTGGCCCGGCGCCTGGCCTTGAGTGCGCGCGTCTTCGTGGCGGGCTTTCAGACCGAGCGCGGCCACGCCCAGTTTCTTGCCAACGGCCTCGGCTATCTCAGGCCCGGCGTGCGGCTGCTCGACACGTCCGACGGCCATTTCGCCGAGGTGCTGGTGGATGCGCCGCAGGAATCCTGCCTGGTGCTGATCGACGGCCGCCGCTATTCGCGCCTGACCCGGCAGCTGGCGCTGGCGGCCCGCGCGGCGGGCGTACCGGTGACGCTGATCACCGATCCCTATTGCGACTGGGCCTATGAGGCGGCCGACGAAGTGCTGGTGGTGCAGACCGATCTCAACCAGTTCTGGGACGCCACCTCGGCCATGTCGAGCCTCGCCGGGCTGCTGATCAACGCCGTGTTCAACGAACTCGGTCCGGAAGTGGAGGCGCGCATGACCGCCGTCTCCGCCCTCTATGCCGACTTCATCGGCCACACGCCCGCCCCCGGCGACCGGGGACCGGAGAAGGCGGCTGGCCCCGCCCGCGCAAGTTCCAAAGCCCGCCGCAGAGCGGGTGTCATGAGTAAATAAGACCACCAGAGGAGATCAACATGTTCAAAGGCTGCAAAAGCGCCCTGATGGCCAGTGCCATCGGCGTTTCCTTTCTGATGACCCTGCCCTCCGCCATGGCCAAGGAGGCGATCTTCGCCCTTCCGGCGCCGGAAGTGGGCGTGCCCGCCTATAACCCGATCACCGGCGTCAACACCAACTCAGCCAACGGCCTCATCTATGACAAGCTGATCGAGCGCGCCGTCGATCAGACCTATCACGGCCATCTCGCCGAGAGCTGGGAAGAGGCGCCGGACGGCATGAGCTGGACCTTCCACCTGCGCAAGGGCGTGAAGTTCCACAATGGCGATGCCTTCAACGCGCAGACCATCAAGGACTGGATCCCGCTCTACAAGGGCACCGAGAGCGAATACATGGTCGCCTCGATCGCCTCGGTTGAAGTGGTGGACGACTATACCGTCAAGTTCGTGATGAAGACGCCGGACCCGAACCTGCTCTATAACTTCTCCTCGTCCTTCCTGTCGGTCGTCGACCCCAAGGTGTTCAAGGAACTGGGCGCCGACTATGGCGTGACGGAAGCGGTGGGCACCGGCCCCTACAAGCTCGAAAGCTTCACCGTCGGCCAGGAAACCGTGCTGACGCGCAACGACGATTACACCTGGGGCACCGATCTCTCCGCGAACCGCGGCCCGGCCAAGATCGACAAGCTGACCTTCCGCGAGATCCCCGAGGATTCCACCGCCTTCCTCGAGCTGAAGACCGGCGGCGTCGACATGCTCCTGTCGGTGTCGACCGACTATCTGCCGGAAATCAAGGCGCAGGCCGATCTCGGCCTGATCTCCCGGCCCGGCACTGACCTCAGCTACTTCGTGATGAACGTCACCAAGGAGCCCTTCACCGACATCCGCGTGCGCGAAGCGGCGGCCAAGGCGATCAACCAGGCGGAGATCCTTTCCTCCATCTATGGCGGCGTCGGTTCGACGGCGGATACCTTCCTGATCTCCTCGCTGCCCGAGTCCAAGGTGAAGCCCGAATACAAGATCGCCTATGATCCGGAGAAGGCGGGCAAGCTGCTCGACGAAGCCGGTTGGGTGAAGGGCGCCGACGGCATCCGCGTCAAGGACGGCAAGCCGCTTGCCATCGCACTGTGGACCCAGTCGGACAGCGCCTTCCGCCGTCTGACCGAAGTGGTGCAGGCCGAGCTGAAGGCCGTGGGCTTCGACGCCACCATCACCACCTTCGACAGCTCGATGATCCGCGACGAATACAAGAAGGATGTGCATCAGGCCGCCGTCCGCTCCTACGAGTGGGACAACGCCGACATCATCGACTGGTTCTTCGGCGGCGATCGCCTGGGCTATCCCAACATCTCCATGTTCAACGATCCCAAGGCCGAAGCGCTGCGCGCCAAGGCGATGACCGGATCGAAGAACTCCGAGGAGCGCACGGCCAACTTCCTCGCCTATCATGAGTATGTGCTGTCGCAGTTCCCCTTCTCGCCGATCTACCAGCCGCTGGACCTCAGCGCCTACAACAAGACCAAGCTGGTGCTGCCGGACGAGAAGGCCGTGCCGTATTTCTCGTCGCTGATCCTGGATCTCGACACCAAGGAATGAACGGCGGCGGACACTTGCCGTTGAAATGAGGCGCGTCGGCTTTCCTTCTCCCCTTGTGGGAGAAGGTGGCCGGCAGGCCGGATGGGGGGGCGCCAGCGACCACGGTCGAGCTGCCTCCCCGCTCACCCGGACGCTTCGCATCCACCCTTTCCCACAAGGGGAGAAGGGTCTGCGCGCCACCTCCATCGCATCCGCGCGGCCATGAAGCCGGGATGGACCATGTTCACCTATGTCCTCAAACGACTGCTGACGCTCGTCCCGGTCTTTCTGGCCGTGTCCTTCGTCATCTTCATGATCCTGCACCTGATCCCCGGCAACCCCGTGGACAATCTGCTGCGCGTCGGCTCCTCGCCGGACATGCGGGCGGAGATCGAGGCCAAATACGGGCTCGATCGTCCGTTGCTGGTGCAATATGTGATCTGGCTGTTCCACGTGCTGCAGGGCGACCTCGGCACCGCCATCGTGGCGCGCCGCCCGGTGGCGACCATCATCGGCGGCGCCCTGCCCTATTCGCTTCAGCTCGGCGGCGCGGCGCTGCTGTTTTCCTCGACGCTCGGCATTTTGCTCGGCATCGTCGCAGCCTGGTTCCGCGACCGCTGGCCCGATCAGGCGATCATGGGCGGCGTGCTGCTCGGCTCCACCTTGCCGAGCTTCTGGATGGGCCTGCTGTTCATCCTGTTCTTCGCCGTCTGGCTCGGCTGGTTTCCGGTGTCGGGCGTGCGCGGCTGGCAAAGCCTCGTGTTACCGGTGCTGACCATCGGTTTCGGCGGCACGGCGCTGGTTACCCGCGTCACCCGCGTCGCCATGGTGGACGCCGGCGGGCGCGACTTCGTGCTGCTGCTGCACGCCAAGGGCCTGTCGCCGCTCAGGATCGCGCTCGGCCATGTGCTGCGCGTGGCGCTGCTGCCGGTGGTGACCATCCTGAGCCTTCGCATCGGCTGGATCCTCGGCGGCGCCGTCACGGTGGAGGTGGTGTTCGCCCGCCCCGGCCTCGGCACCACGCTGATCAAGGCCTTGAGCCAGCATGACTATCCCGTGGTGCAGGCCTGCCTGCTGATGCTCTCCGTCGCCGTCATGCTCGGCACGCTGATCGGCGACGTGCTGCAGGCGCTGCTCGACCCCCGCATGAGGCACGGCCACAGATGATCGACCGCAGCCTGTCCGTTCTGAAAGTCGCGCTCGGCAGCTTCAAGGGCCGGGTGGCCGCCGCCTGGCTGCTCGTCGTGATCGTCGCCGCCGTGTTCGCGCCGTTGCTGACGCCCTATGCCTATGACCTGCAGACGCTGTCGCAAGCTTTCCAGCCGCCGTCGGCCAGCCACTGGCTCGGCACCGACGAGTTCGGCCGCGATCTCATGACCCGCCTCATGTATGGCGCGCGCACCTCGCTGTCGGTGTCGGTGGTGGCCATCGGCCTGTCGGTCAGCCTCGGGCTGGTCTTCGGCGCCATCGCCGGCTATTTCGGCGGCCGCGTCGACCGGGCGATCACCGTGGTGGTAGACCTCACCTGGTCCTTCCCGGAAATCCTGCTGGCGCTGATCCTCGTCGCCATCATCGGCCCGGGCGTCACCGGCACGCTGCTGGCCATCGGCGTCGCCTATCTGGCGCAGTTCACCCGCCTCGCCCGCGGGCAGATCATGTCGCTGCGCTCGGAGACCTTCGTGGAGGCGGCCCGCTCCTTGGGCGCCTCCGACAGCTTCATCCTCGCCCACCACCTCATCCCCAACACGCTGGCGCCGGTGCTGGTGACGGCCATGCTCGCCACCGGCGACGCCATCATCCTCGAGGCGACGCTGGGCTTCTTCGGCCTCGGCGCCCAGCCGCCGACGCCGAGCTGGGGCGGCATGATGTCGTCGGGCACGGCGCAGCTGTTCCGCGCGCCGGGCATCATCCTGTTCCCCGGCCTTGCCGTGGCGCTGACCGTGATCGCCATCAACATCTTCGGCGACGCGCTGGTGGCCGCCATGGACGTGCGCTCGCGCGAAAGGAAGGCCTGAGATGCTGCTCGGCGTCGACACACTTTCGGTGAGCATCGGCGGCGCCATGCCGCTCGAAGGCATCCGCTTCGACATCAGGAAGGGCGAGATCGTCGGCATCGTCGGCGAGAGCGGCTCGGGCAAGTCGCTGACGGCGCTGGCGATCACCGGCCTGCTGCCGCTGATCGGCGGCCGCGTCTCGGCCGGCAGCATTTCCTTCGAGGGCACCGACCTTACCAAACTCAGCCCGCGGGAGCGGCGAGCCTACAACGGCCGGCGCATCGGCTTCATCACCCAGAACCCGATGACGGCGCTCGATCCGCTGCAGCGCATCGGCGAGCAGGTGGACGTGGTGTCGCGCCTGCATCTCGGCCTGCCGCCGCATGCGGCGCGGGCAAGGACCGTCGAGCTGTTCCGCCAGATGCGCATTGCCGCGCCGGAGGCGATCGCGGAAGCCTATCCGCACCAGCTCTCCGGCGGCATGAAGCAGCGCGTCGTCATCGCCATGGCGCTGGCCGGCGAACCGGACCTGATCGTCGCCGACGAGCCCACCACCGCGCTCGACGTCACCGTGCAGGCGCAGATCATCCACCTGCTCGCCGAGGAGGTGCGCAACCGCCACATCGCGCTGATGATGATCACCCATGACATGTCCATCGTCGCCCAGCTGTGCGACCGGGTGGCCGTGCTCTATGCCGGGCGGGTCGCGGAGGTGAGCGACGTGCGGGCGCTGTTTGCCCATCCCGCCCACCCCTATACGCGGGCGCTGATCGACTGCATCCCCCGGCCCGACATGGCGCGCGGCGCGCTCACCGGGATCCCCGGCGCGGTGCCGGCCGTCGCCGACTATCCCTCCGGCTGCCGCTTCCATCCGCGCTGCCCGCGCGCCACCGACCTGTGCCGCACGCAGGTGCCGGCGCTTGTCACCGACGGCCGCGACAGCCACGCCTGCCATCACAGCTTGAGAGACACCCATGGCTGATCCGCTGATCACCCTCGACGGGGTAACGCGCCGCTTCGACATGCCGCGCCGCTTCGGTCAGCCGGCCCTGTCCATGCTGGCGGTCGACGGCGTGTCGGTGCGCATTGCCCGCGGCGAAGTGGTGGGCGTCGTAGGCGAATCGGGCTGCGGCAAGTCCACGCTGGCCCGCCTGGTGCTGCGGTTGATCGAACCGTCAGCCGGCACGGTGACCTTCGACGGCACCGACCTCACGGACCTCTCCGCCGACAAGATGCGCCTTGCCCGCCGGCGCATGTCCATGGTGTTCCAGGACCCCTATTCCAGCCTCGACCCGCGCTACACGCTGGAAGACGTGCTGTCCGAGCCCTTCCGCGCCCAGGGCCTCAAGGTGCCGCCGGGCCGCATCGACGAACTGCTCACCGCCGTCGGCCTGTCGAACCGCCTTGCCCATGCCTATCCGCACCAGCTGTCCGGTGGCCAGCGGCAGCGCGTCGGCATCGCCCGGGCGCTGGCGCTGTCGCCCGAGTTCATGGTGCTCGACGAGCCCACCGCCTCGCTTGACGTGTCGATCCAGGCGCAGATCATCGACCTGCTCTTGCGCCTCGCCGGCGAGCGATCGCTGACCTATCTGTTCATCTCGCACGACCTCGGGCTCGTCTCCTATTTCTGCGACCGCATCCTGGTGATGTATTTCGGCCGCATCGTCGAGGTGCTGCCGGGGCCGAAGGCCGTCCCGCGCCATCCCTATACGCGGGCGCTGATGGACAGTTCCTTCGTGCCCGATCCGGCGGCGCGGCGGACATTGGTGCCGATCACCGGCGAACCGCCCTCGGTGCACACCCCTCCCCCCGGCTGCGCCTTTGCCGCCCGCTGCATCAGGGCGAGCGACAGCTGCCGCACCACCCGCCCTCCGCTGGCCGAGACGCCCGACGGGGCTGCCGTCGCCTGCCATCATCCCATTGCCTGAGGTCCACATGTCCTTTCACGTGCTGAGCGCCGAATTCATCCACGAGAGCAACACCTTCAAGCGCGGTCGCACCACGCTGCGCGACTTTGCGGCGGCGGTGCTGCTCGACGGCGAGGCGGCCATCGCCGCCCTCGGCCACGGCAATACGGAGGTCGCCGGCTTCCTCGACGCGGCGAGGACGCATGGCTGGGAGATGAACCACGTCATCTCCGCCCACGCCTATCCCGGCGCTCCGGTGGCGCGCGAGGCCTTCGACCATATCGCGGCCAGGATCATCGACGCCGCCAGGGCACGGCCCTATGACGGCATCCTGCTCGGCCTGCACGGCTCCATGGTGCCCGAGTTCACCGATGACGGCGAAGGCGAGCTGCTCGCCCGCCTGCGCGCCGCCATCGGCCGCGACATTCCCATCGCCGTGACGCTCGACCTGCATGCCATGGTGTCGCCCGCCATGGTGGAGCTGGCCGACATCTTCGTCTCCTACAAGACCTATCCGCATGTGGACATGCGCCTTGCCGGCCAGCACGCCGGCCGCCTGCTTGACGCCGCCATGGCCGGCGCCGTCAAGCCGCGCACGGTGCGCGCCCATCGGCCCATGCTGGAAGAGGTCAACAGCGGCCGCACCGACGTGGCGCAGACGGCAGCCCTCTATGACGCGGCCGCCGCCCATGAGCACGAGGCGGGCATTCTCGCCGTTTCCATCAACGCCGGCTTTGCCGAGGCCGACACCAGCATCCTCGGGCCCACCGTGCTCGTCACCTATGACGAGGCGGTCAAGGGCGCGGCCGCGCGGGCCGGCGAGATCACCGAGGCCATTGCCGATCGCATCTGGCAGGGGCGCAAGAGCAAGGCGAACCTGTTCCTCTCCGTCGAGGATGCGGCGCTGCTGGCCAAGGCGCACAAGCCCGTCAACGGGCCGCTCATCATCGCCGACTATGCCGACAATCCCGGTGCCGGTGCCTATGGCGACGCGACCGCCCTCACCGCCGCCCTGCTGGCGGCCGATGTGGAGGATGCGGTGGTGGCGCCGATGATCGACCCCGAAGCCGCCGCGGAACTGCATCGCCACAAGGTTGGCGACCGCGTCCGCCTCGCCATCGGCGGCAAGCAGGATCCGAGCTTCGGCGGCGGACCTCTGGAGCTCGAAGGCGAGATCCTCTGCCTGTCCGACGGTCGCTATATCGGCAACGGCCCGATCCTCAACGGCCTTGAAAGCTGCCTCGGGCCGACGGCGGTGTTCCGCGTCGGCGGCGTCGACATTCTGGTGACCACGGAATCCGAGCAGGCCATCGACCAGATGCAGCTCGTCACCTTCGGCATCGAGCCTTCGGCCCGCCGGGTGCTGGCGCTGAAGTCCATGCAGCATTTCCGCGCCGCCTTCGAGCCGATCGCCGATCTGGTGGTGGTCTGCGACAGCGGCGCGCTGGCAACCCCACAGGCAACCAAGCGCCCCTATGTGAAGGCGCAGCGGCCGATCTTCCCGCTCGATCCCGACATGGAGCTGTGACGTCACACGCTTCGTGTCCAGGGTGATCGGTCATCCCTGGTCATCTCGTTGTGGATCCCTCTCTCCCCCGCAAGGGGGGAGGGGACGAGGTTGGGAACGTGGGCTAGAGTAATTCCCGCGAACCGGTTCCCACTTTCGCTGGAATTGCTCTAGCGTTTTCCGATCAAATGGAATCATTTGATCGACAAGAAGTCGTTCCAAAATCAATAGTTAGAGCACCAGTCCTTCACCGACGCAGCCCTTACTGAGGCCGCGGCGGGCCGACGGATTCGCGCACCACGAGATCGGGCACCAGCAGGATCTCCGTCTCGGCGCCCTCGGTGTTGGCGAGCAGATCGAACAGCAGCGTCATCGCCTTCTTGCCGATGGCCGAGCGCGGCTGGCGGATGGTGGTGAGCGGCGGCGACAGGAAGCCGGCCTGCGGCACGTCGTCGAAGCCGGTGACCGAGAAGTCGGCCGGCACGGAATAGCCGCGCGCCGACAGGCCGGTGATGACGCCGACGGCGGTCAGATCGTTCACGCACATCATGGCGGTGGGCAGCGTGTCGCGCATGAACAGCTGTTCGAGCGCCAGCCGGCCGCTTTCCACCGTGCCGTCGCCGTCGAGAATGATGCGCTGGCTCTCGGGCACGCCGGCCGCGTCCATCCCCTCGCTGTAGCCCTGACGCCGGCGGCGGCTCGCCAGACGATTGCGTGCGTCGCCGATGAAGGCGATGCGGCGATGGCCCTGCGACAGCAGGAGGTCGACCGCCTTGCGCGCGCCGGCCACGTCGTCGACGCCCACATAGGGGATGCCGCCGTTGAACACCGGCTCGAACACGCCCACGGAGGGCGGCAGGTTGGCCACCATGTCCTGATGGCCATAGGGCAACACGCCGGTGAACAGGATCAGCCCGGCGGCCTGGTTGGAATTGATGAACTTCAGATATTCAAGGCCGAGCTGGGCGTCGTTCTGGGTATGGCCGATCAGGATGCCATAGCCGCGCGCCCGCGCCTCGTTCTCGAGCCCGACCAGGATGGACGAGAAATTGGGATCGCCGATGTCGGGCGCGATCACCAGGATCATGTTGGACCGGCCGAGCCGGAGGTTCCGCGCCAGCGCATTGGTGGTGTAGCCGGTGATGGCGATGGCCTGGTTGACCTTCTGCCGTGTCGACTTGGCAACCTTCTCCGGGCTGTGAATCGCCCTGGAGACCGTGGCGATCGACACTTCGGCCAGACGCGCCACGTCTTCGATGGTTGCAGAGTTGGGATTGGACACGTTCAGCTGCCTCGGAACCGCTTTTGCTGCGACACTACACAGACTTACGCTGCGATCAATCATTTGAGCCGTGAAAACCAATTTCCCCAAATGTAAACCTTTACATCGCCAATGTAAAGGTTTACATAAGGCTTGGCGGACGGGAGACCGCCGGGGGGAATGCAATGAGTTCGCTCAATATCGTGAGCGAGGACGATGTCCTCGTGGCGCGACGCATCTCGAAGTTTTTCAGCGGCGTCCAGGTGCTGTTCAGTGTCAACTTCGACCTGCGCGCCGGCGAGATCCACGCCCTGGTCGGCGAGAATGGCGCGGGCAAATCCACCTTCGTCAAGGTGATGTCCGGCTTCGAACAGCCCGACAGCGGCGAAATCCTCTATGACGGCAAGCCGATCCGCCTGCCCGCCAATGGCGCGGCGGAAGCGCTCGGCATCGTCATCATCCACCAGGAATTCAATCTCGCCGACCATCTGACGGTCAGCGAAAGCCTGTTTCTCGGTCGCGAGATCACCCGCTTCGGCGTGCTCGACCGCAAGCGCATGCGCGCCGAGACGCGCGCGGTGCTCGACAGCCTCAGTTCCTCCATCGACGAGGACGCGCTGATCGGCTCGCTCACCGTCGCCGACAAGCAGATGGTGGAGATCGCCAAGGCCATCTCCAAGGAGGCACGCGTCATCTTCATGGATGAGCCGACGGCCGTGCTGAGCCAGGAGGAATCGCGCGTGCTGTTCGAGCAGGTGCGCCGCCTGCGCGACCGCGGCACCAGCTTCGTCTTCGTCTCGCACAAGCTCAACGAGGTGCTGGAGTATACCGACCGCGTCACCGTGCTGCGCGACGGCCAATGGGTGAAGACCGCCCCCACGTCGCAGCTCGACGCCGAATCCATCGCCCAGCTGATGGTGGGGCGCGAGTTGTCGAGCCTCTATCCCACCAAGGAAGAGCCCGACGTGGACGAGGAGATCGTGCTGTCGGCGACAGGCATTTCGACGCCCTTCGTACGCGACGCTTCCTTCGAGGTGCGCAAGGGCGAGATCATCGGCTTTTCCGGCCTGATCGGCTCGGGCCGCACCGAACTGATGGAGGCCGTGGCGGGCTTGCGGGCGCGCCTGTCGGGCACCGTCCGCGTCAAGGGCGAAGTGCTCGCCCCCCATGACGTGCACGCCGCCAACCGGGCGGGGCTTGCCTATCTCACCAAGGATCGCAAGGCCAAGGGCCTGCTGCTCGGCTCGCGCATGGCGGTGAATCTCACGCTGCAATCGCTCGCCCGCCATTGCCGGCACGGCTATCTCGACCAGGCCAGCGAGGCAGCGGCACTGGCCCGCGCCCAGCGGCGTTTCGACATCCGCGTGCGCGACGCCCGCGTGGTGGCCGGTCGCATGTCCGGCGGCAACCAGCAGAAGCTGATGCTGGCCAAGGTGATGGAGACCGAGCCGGACATCATCATCATCGACGAGCCGACGCGCGGCATCGATGTGGGCACCAAGCAGCAGATCTACCATTTCATCGCCGCGCTCGCCCGCGACGGCAAGTCGATCGTCATCGTCTCCTCGGAGATGCAGGAGATCATCGGCATGTGCACCCGCGTGGCCGTGATGCGCGAGGGGGTGATCACCGGCTGGCTCGAGGGCGAGGAGATCAACGAGCAGGAAATCATGCGCTATTCGGCCGGCCTCAAGACAATGGCCAGCTGACAGGACCCGGCGCGCCCCGGGGCCGATTCCGCCCCAAGGAGAAGCGCGCAGGAAAGATGGGGAGGTTGGGCGTGACCCAAGAGGCAAGGAAAACCGGCGAGCGGCCCGGCCGCACGCGCATCGGCATCGACGTGGACATGCGGGCCATCGCGCCCTTCGTGGCGCTGGCGCTGCTGCTGCTGCTCGGCATGTTCGTCAACCAGAACTTCATCGGCCTCAACAATCTGGCCAATGTGGCGACGCGCAGCGCCTTCGTGGCGATCATCGCCGTCGGCGCCACCTTCGTCATCTCCTCGGGCGACCTCGACCTGTCGGTCGGCTCCATGCTGGCCTTCGTCGCCTCGCTGATGATCCTGTTCCTCAACAATCCGCTGATCGCCGACCCCACCTTGCGCCTCCTGGCCGCCGTCGCCTTCGCGCTGGTGGTCGGCGCGCTCTGCGGCCTGTTCAACGGGCTGGTAACCACGGTGGGGCGGATCGAGCCCTTCATCGCCACGCTCGGCACCATGGGCATCTATCGCGGCCTCACCACCTGGCTGTCGCAGGGCGGCGCCATCACGCTGAAATCCTCCGACATCCAGACGCTCTATGCGCCGGCCTATTTCGGCTCCTTCCTCGGCCTGCCGATCCCGATCGTGGTGATCCTGGTGGTCACCGCCATCGCCGCCTTCGTGCTCTACCGCACCCGCTACGGCCGGCATGTGGTGGCCGTCGGCTCCAACCGCGATGTGGCGCGCTATTCGGGCATATCAGTCGATCGGGTGCGCGTGATCGCCTTCGTCATCCAGGGCCTCTGCGTGGCCGTGGCGGTGCTGCTCTACGTGCCGCGCCTCGGCTCCACTTCGGCCACCACCGGCATCCTGTGGGAGCTGCAGGCGATCACCGCCGTGGTGGTCGGCGGCACGGCGCTCAAGGGCGGCGCCGGGCGCGTGTGGGGCACCATCTGCGGCGCCTTCATCCTCGAGCTGGTCGGCAACATCATGCTGCTGTCCAACTTCATCAGCGAATATCTGATCGGCACCATCCAGGGCTCGATCATCATCATTGCCATGCTCGTGCAGCGCTCGCTGACACGCAAGGCGTGAGCAAATCCGGCTTGGAGGCGGCCGGAATTGAAGGGCCTCGAAGCGAAAAACAACATAGGGAGCGAACCATGCTGAAGAAGCTGACCGGAGCGGCACTCCTTGCCCTCCTCATGTCGACGACCGCCTTTGCCGGCGACACCAAGGTGATCGGCGTTTCCATCCCCGCCGCCGACCATGGCTGGACCGCAGGCGTGGTCTATCACGCCGAGCGCGTCGCCGCCGAGATCCAGAAGGCCCATCCGGACGCCAAGATCATCGTCAAGACGTCGCCGGATGCCGCCGCCCAGGCCAACGCCATCCAGGATCTGGCCGTGCAGGGCCTCGACGCGCTGGTGATCCTGCCGACCGATCCCGATCCGCTGGTCAACGCCATCAAGCAGGTGAAGGCCGCCGGCACTTTCGTGGCGCTGGTCGACCGCGCCCCGAGCGTGAACGACAACACCGTGCGCGACCTTTATGTGGCCGGCAACAATCCGGCGCTCGGCGAGGTGGCCGGCCAGTATATCAAGGAGCATTCGCCCGACGCCGAAGTAGTGGTGGTGCGCGGCATGCCGATCCCCATCGACCAGCAGCGCCAGGACGGCTTCGACCGCGGCATCGCCGGCTCCAACGTCAAGATCCTTGACCGCCAGTTCGGCAACTGGAACCGCGACGACGCCTTCAAGGTGATGCAGGACTTCCTGACCAAATATCCCAAGATCGACGTGGTCTGGTGCCAGGATGACGACATGGCCGTCGGCGTGCTGCAGGCCATCGAACAGTCCAAGCGCACCGACATCCAGTATGTGATTGCCGGCGCCGGCTCCAAGGACATGATCAAGAAGGTCATGGACGGCGACAAGATGATCCCGGTCGACGTGCTCTATCCGCCGGCGATGGTGGGCACCGCCCTCGAGATGACCGCGGCTTCGCTGTTCGACCACGTGCCGGCGCGCGGCGTCTACACGCTCGACGCCACGCTGGTGACGCCGGAAAACGCCAAGGACTTCTACTTCCCCGACTCGCCGTTCTGACGGGTTGCCACGCGTTGCCTTCTCCCCGTGGGGGAGAAGGTGCCCGGCAGGGCCGATGAGGGGTGTCGATGCCGGCGGTTGACGTCGCGCTGGCCCCCCTCACCCGGCAGCTTCGCTGCCACCCTCGTCCACTGGAGCACCCGCCGATCAGGTTGAAACAACCTGATCGGAAAGCGGTTGCTCAAAGTCTTGAATCTGGAGCGAGGGTTGTGTCGTGCCCTGTCACGAAACCATCGTCTTGGCCGCCTGCCCTTTGCCTTGCGGACGGTCTTGCCTCAAGGAGTCTTTCCATGAAGACGATCAAGGGTCCCGGCCTGTTTCTGGCGCAGTTTGCCGGCGACGCGGCGCCGTTCAACAGCTGGGCGTCGATCACGAAATGGGCCGCCGACTGCGGCTATCTCGGCGTGCAGATCCCGACCTGGGACGGTCGCCTGTTGGATCTCGACAAGGCGGCGGCCTCCAAGGCCTATTGCGACGACATCGCCGGCGTGGCCCGCGAGAATGGCGTCGTCGTCACCGAACTGTCGACCCATCTGCAGGGCCAGCTGGTGGCGGTCCATCCCGCCTATGACGAAGCCTTTGACGGCTTTGCGGTGCCTCAGGTGCGCGGCAATCCGGCGGCGCGGCAGGCCTGGGCGGTCGATCAGGTGAAGAAGGCGATCACCGCCTCGCGCCATTTCGGCTGCAATGCCATGGTGACCTTCTCCGGCGCGCTCTGCTGGCCCTTCGTCTATCCCTGGCCGCAGCGGCCGTCCGGTCTCGTCGAGACGGCTTTTGCGGAACTCGCCAGGCGCTGGCGGCCGATCCTCGACCATGCCGAGAGCCAGGGCGTCGACGTCTGCTACGAGATCCATCCCGGCGAAGATCTGCATGACGGTGTGAGCTTCGAGCGCTTCCTTGCCGCCGTCGGCAATCACGCGCGGGCCAACATGCTCTACGATCCCTCGCACTATGTGCTGCAATGCCTTGATTATCTTGACAATATCGACATCTACCACGATCGCATCAAGATGTTCCACGTCAAGGATGCCGAGTTCAACCCCACGGGCCGGCAGGGCGTCTATGGCGGTTATGAGAGCTGGGTGAACCGGGCCGGCCGCTTCCGGTCGCTGGGCGACGGGCAGATCGACTTCGGGGCGATCTTCTCCAGGCTGACCGCCCATGGCTTCGAGGGCTGGGCGGTCGTCGAGTGGGAATGCTGCCTCAAGCATCCCGAGGACGGCGCGCGCGAGGGCGCGGCCTTCGTCAAGGATCACATTATCAGGGTTACCGAAAAGGCCTTCGACGACTTCGCCGGTGGCGGCAGTGACGAGGCGGCCAACCGTCGCCTGCTCGGGATTTGATGTCGCCGGTCATTGAAAATGACTGCGATGTTCCGCTTTCGGATTTCTCATGCCTTTGATGCAAATGAGAAATCCGAAATGGCTTCAAGGCGCCGATGCGCAAGCATCCTGGCGAATTGACAAGAGGAGATTCGATCATGGCCATCGAAGGAACCACAGAACAGCGGCAACCCCGCATCCGCCTCGGCATGGTTGGCGGCGGTTCCGGCGCCTTCATCGGCGCCGTGCACCGCATCGCGGCCCGGCTCGACGATCACTATGAACTGGTGGCCGGCGCGCTGGCCTCGACGCCCGAGCGCGCGCGCCAGTCGGGCGCCGAACTCGGGCTCGATCCGGCTCGCATCTACGACGATTACAAGGCCATGGCCGTCCGCGAGGCCCGCCTCAAGGACGGCATCGAAGCGGTGGCCATCGTCGCGCCCAATCACGTGCACTATCCGGCCGCCGTCGAGTTCCTGCGCCGCGGCATCCACGTGATCTGCGACAAGCCGCTGACCTCGACGCTGGCCGACGCGCGCAAGCTGGTGGCGGCGGTGCAGAAATCCAGCGCGCTCTTCGTACTGACGCACAACTACACCGGCTATCCCATGGTGCGGCAGGCGGCCGACATGGTGGCGAGCGGCGAGCTGGGCGAAATACGCCTCGTCCAGATGGAATATATCCAGGACTGGCTGACGGAGGCCGTCGAGCTCACAGGCCAGAAGCAGGCGGAATGGCGCACCGATCCGGCCCGCTCCGGTGCCGGCGGTTCGACCGGCGACATCGGCACCCACGCCTATAATCTCGGCTCGTTCATCTCCGGACTGGAGCTCGAAGAACTGTCCGCCGACGTCCACACCTTCGTGCCCGGACGCAAGCTCGACGACAATGCCCATGTGATGATGCGCTTCAAGGGCGGCGCCAAGGGCACGCTGTGGTGCTCCCAGGTGGCGGTCGGCAACGAGAACGGCCTCAAGGTGCGCATCTACGGCACCAAGGCCGGCCTCGAATGGTCGCAGATGGACCCCAATTATCTGTGGTTCACCAAGCTCGGTCAGCCGCGCCAGCTGATCACCCGCGCCGGCTCCGGCGCCAATGCCGCCGCGGCCCGTGTGACGCGCACCCCCTCGGGCCATCCGGAGGGCTATCTTGAGGGCTTCGCCAATATCTACAGCGAAGCAGCCCGCGCCATCCAGGCCCGGCGCCAGGGCGTGCCGGTCGATCCGGCCGTGCTCTACCCGACAGTGGGCGATGGCCTCAAAGGCGTACAATTCGTCGCCGCCTGCATCGCCTCCTCGCAGCGCAACGGCGCCTGGATCAAGGCGTGAGCCTTGACGAGGCGGGGCAGCCGGTCTCGGCCGCCCCGTCTGGTCCACCGGCGGACTGGACGTCGTCCACCGCTCACCGCGCGCGGCGGGTCAGCTTTCCGGCATCGGGAACAGCGTGGTCAGCACGTCGCGCATGGTGATGCGGCCGATGGGCTTGCCGGCGGTATCGACCACGGTCAGCGCGTCCGCCTGATGGGCGCGCAGCGCCCGCGCCGCTTCCTCGACGGTCACGTCGCCGGCAATGGTCGGTAGACCGGCCGCCGCGTCGGGGGAGAGCGCCGTCATGGCCGAGGCCGTGCGCACCACGCGGCCGCGGTTCACTTGCCTGACGAAGTTGGCCACATAGTCGTCTGCGGGATTGAGGACGATGTCCTGGCTGGTGCCGTGCTGCACCACTTCGCCGTCGCGCAGGATGGCGATCTGGTCGCCGAGGCGCAAAGCTTCGTCGAGGTCGTGGGTGATGAAGACGATGGTCTTGCGCACTTCCTTCTGGATATCGAGCAGCACCGTCTGCATGTCGACGCGGATCAGCGGGTCGAGCGCCGAATAGGCCTCGTCCATCAACAGGATGGGCGCGTCGTTGGTCAGCGCGCGGGCAAGGCCGACGCGCTGCTGCATGCCGCCGGACAGCTGGTTGGGATAGCGCTTTTCAAAGCCCTTGAGGCCGACGCGTTCGATCCAGCGCATGGCAGCATCCACCTGGCGGGCGCGCGGGACGCCCTGGATCTCCAGGCCGTAGACGGTGTTGTCGAGCACGGTGCGGTGCGGCAGCAGCGCGAATTTCTGGAACACCATCGCCGTCTTGTGCCGGCGAAAATCCCGCAACTCGTCGGGAGCCATGGTCACCACGTCCTGGTCCCCGACCAGGATCTCGCCGAAGGACGGGTCGATCAGCCGGTTGATGTGGCGGATCAGCGTCGACTTGCCCGAACCCGACAGGCCCATGATCACATGGATGCCGCCGGCCGGCATCTCGATGTTGATGTTGCGCAAGCCCAGCACGTGGTGGTGCTTTTCGTTGAGTTCGGCCTTGCTCATGCCCGCCTTGATGGCGGCGATGTGGCGCTCGGGATAGGGGCCGAAGATCTTGTAGAGATTGCGGATCCGGACGCCGAAGGCGGCGTGTGCGTCCTCAGCCATGGACGACCTCCCGATGCTTCTGCAGGCGCAGGCCGTAGGCTTGGCTGACGCGGTCGAAGATGACGGCGATGCCGACAATGGCGAAGCCGTTGAACATGCCGAGCGTGAAATACTGGTTGGCGATCGCCTTCAGCACCGGCTGGCCGAGGCCCTGCACGCCGATCATGGCGGCGACGACGACCATGGCCAGCGTCATCATGATGGTCTGGTTGATGCCGGCCATGATGTTGGGCATGGCGAGCGGCAGTTGCACCTTCAGGAGCTTCTGGCCAGAGGAGGAGCCGAAGGCGTCGGCAGCCTCCAGCACGTCGCGATCGACGAGGCGGATGCCAAGGTCGGTCATGCGGATCATCGGCGGCAGGGCGTAGATCACCACGGCGATCAGGCCCGGCACCTTGCCGATGCCGAGCAGCATGACCACCGGGATCAGATAGACGAAGCTCGGCATGGTCTGCATGATGTCGAGCACCGGATTGATCAGCCGGCGCAGGCGCTCGGAGCGCGACAGCGCGATGCCGATCGGCAGGCCGATCACCACGGCGATGATGGTGCTGACGAAGATCATCGAAACGGTCTTCATCGTGTCGGTCCACATGCCGAGGAAGCCGATGACGAACAGGATGGCGAAGGTTCCAGCCACCACCTTCCAGCTGCGGCTGGCGATCCAGGCGGTTCCGAGCAGCAGCAGCAGGATCAGCGGCCACGGCGTGTCGGTCATGAAGTGTTCGCAGAAGTTCAGGAACAGCTGCAAGGGGTAGAACAGCGTCTCGATCAGGTCGCCGTAGGCGCGGGTGAAGGCGCGGAAACTCTCGTCGATCGACTTCTTGGTCGCGGTCAGGATCGCGTCATCGAGATGAGGAAAGGTGAACAGCCAGTCCATGGAAGGCCCTTCGCATGGCGGGAGAGGGGCGAACGGTCGCCTGTCCGCGATCCATCGCGACCTCTCGCCTGGGTCAGCCGGAAGACGCCGGACCGTTCTGCAACGCTCCGGCGTCGGAGGGGGATCGGTGGCGGTGATCGGGGGCAACGCCTGGCCCACTGGACGGGTTGGCCCTGGGGCCAGTCCAGCGGGATGGGATGACCCCGGACAGCCGATCAGAGGGAGGCCTTGATCTTTTCGGCCGCCTCGGGCGAGACCCACTTGGTCCAGATGTCGGCGTTTTCCTTCAGGAAGTGCTTGGCGCCGTCCTCGCCGGTCGCCTGGTTGTCGGTCATCCAGGCCATCAGCTTGTTGACGGTGTCATTGCCCCAGGAACGCTTGCCCAGATAGGCCATGACATCCGGGCCGGCCTTGTCGGCGAAGCCCTTGGTGACCAGCGTCGAGACGTGGTCCATCGGCCAGTCGTTCTTCTTCGGGTCAGGGCAGTCGGCAACGGTGTTGCAACGCTTCCACTCGGCGGCATCGGCGGGCACGCCATGGCCGAGCTTGACCATCTCGTATTTGCCGAGCAGCGCGGTCGGCGCCCAATAGTAGCCGACCCAGCCTTCCTTGCGCTCATAAGCCTTGGCAATCGACCCGTCGAGGCCGGCGGACGAGCCGCTGTCGACCAGATTGAAGCCGGCCGCTTCGGCGCCATAGGCCTTGTAGAGCTGCGCCGTGACGACGGTGCCGCCCCAGCCCTGCGGACCGTTGGTGATGGCGCCCTTGGAGCTGTCTTCCGGATCGGGGAACAGCTCGGGATGCTTCAGCACGTCGTCGATGGTCTTGATGTCGGGGTGCGCGTCGACGATGTATTTGGGCACCCACCAGCCCTGCACGCCGCCGTCCGACAGCGCATCGACGGTCTTGACCAGCTTGCCTTCGGCGATGCCGCGGTTGACCACTTCCGGCAGCAGGTCGACCCAGCCCTCGGGGGCGATGTCCGGCTGGCCCTTTTCGACCATGGAGGTGATGGTCGGAACGGTGTCGCCGATGGTCACCTCGGCCTTGCAGCCATAGCCGGTTTCGAGAATGATCTTGTCGAGAGCCGACAGCACTTCGGCGCTCTGCCAGTTCATGGAGGCGATGGTGACATCGCCGCAGGCCTGGGCCGCCTGCAGACCGGCTATGGTCGACAGCATGGTTCCGGCCAACAGAAGCATGGATTTCATGGTCTTGGTTCCCCTTTTGTCGAGTTGAGCGCTTCTCTCCGCAGCGTCCGGATGGCGCCTCGATCCGGACCGGAGACCCTGATGACGGTCGGAGGCGCAAGACTTCGGCGTCTCCCCGAGCGACATGTGTGCGCAGTCCGTGGGCAGGTGGCCCCTGGAGCCGTGGTGCCCGCTATCCCCCTCGATCGCCGGCTGACGACGTCGCAAGGCTCTTGAGGCGGCTTGTCAGCCTCCGGTCCTGCGAACGTGCCAGCACCGACGTCGGATTTCCCCGGGACGGAATGGACTGCTTCCGAGTGAGTATTTGCACTTAATGGAAGGACGCATTGAACAGAAGCGACGCGGGAGCGTCGTAAATGCGCAGACATCGGGGAAATACAGCGAAGAAACCCGTCAGAATTGTCGAGCCGGATGTCAGCGATGAAGGGGTGTAGCTCGTCTGTGGACGTGTCGCAAGCGGCCGCGTGGTTCTGTAGCCGCTTGATGTGCTGCTACAAATGGAAGCGGACTGATACCAAGTGGCATTGAAAATAACTCTTGGTATTCCGTATTCGAATTTCTCATGCCTTTGACGCAAATGAGAAATTCGAGTTGGTATGAGATGGTTGGATTGACCGGCAATATCAGGCCGGCTCCCTCGCAGGGGAGTCGTTTTGGTCCAAGATCATCTGCCGAAGAAAGATGTAACTCCAAATACTGGCATGACGACAGCTTTTCCAAGCGCGCCGAATTTTAAAGGACGCTTATAGGCAGGAGATATGTCTTGTCGCTGGGCTGGTTGATCCAGCGACGGCCTCGAATTGAAGAGGTCGAGCCAGTGGCAGCGACGCGCTGCTGTTGCCGCCGGTCCCTCGCAGGGCCGGCCGATTTCATTTGGGTGTCGGCCTCACAGCCGCGCGCGTCGAAGGGCATGCGCCCAGGCGGCGCGACGGGGCTGGCGATCGGTGTCGGCCAGCTTCGGCGTAAAGCTGCTGCCGCCGCGATCGAGGCTGCGGAGGCCGTCCCAGGTGAAGAGGCCCGCCGAGAGGCCGGCCAGATGGGCGACGCCGAGGGCGGAGAGTTCGGCCGTATCGGTGCGCTTGACGGTGAGGCCGGTCATGTCGGCCTCGAATTGCATCAGTTGATTGTTGCGCGTCGGGCCGCCGTCCACATGCAGGCAATCGAGTGCCACGCCGGAGGCGCGCACGGCGTCGAGCACGTCGGCGATCTGGTGGGCGATGGACTCGAGCGCTGCGCGGGCCACTACATTGCGGCTGGTGCCGAGCGTGACGCCGGAGAGGAGGCCGACGGCGTTGGCGTCCCACCAGGGGGCGCCGAGGCCGTTGAAGCCGGGGACCACATGGACATTGCCGGCGTCCTCGACGCTCTCGGCGAGCCTGGCCAGTTCGCCGGCGCTGATGCCGAGGAGATCGGCGACCCACAACAGCGTCGAACCGGCCGAGCGGATGTTGCCCTCGAAGGCCAGCACCGGCTTGTCGATCCACCAGGCCAGCGTCAGGCAGACGCCGGTGTCGAGATCGGCGGGCGAGGTGGCGGCGGCGTCGATCAGGCCCATCACCGAGGAGCCGGTGCCCTGCGTCGCCTTCACCGAACCCGGCGTGAAACCGCCATGGGCGAAGAGCGCCGAATGGCTGTCGGCCATCACCGCGCCGACCGGCACGCCGTCGGGCAGCGGCGCAAGGCCGCGCGCCCCGGGGAAGGGGCCGGTGGACGGCACGATGTCCGGCAGGGCGGCGCGCGGAACGTTGAAGATTTCCAGCAGGCGGTCGTCATAGGCGGCCCTGGCCACATCGACCAGCTGCATGCGCGAGGCGTTGCCGGCCTCCACCACATGCGGTCCGCCGAAACGCGACAGCAGGAAGCTGTCGATGGTGCCGATGGCAAGTTCGCCGGCCCGCGCGCGGCGACGGTCGGGATCGATGCGGTCGAGCAGCCACTTGGCCTTGGCGGCCGAGAACATGGGGTCGAGCGGCAGGCCGGAGAGGGAGCGGATCAGTCCGGCATGGCCGGCGGCGCGGATGTCGGCGCAGATGCCCTCGGTGCGCTGGTCCTGCCAGGACAGCACCGGCGTCAGCGCCTCGCCGGTTTGCCGATCCCAGATGACGCAGCTTTCGCGCTGGGTGGAGATGCCGATGGAGACGACATCGCCGGCGCCGCCGTCCTTCAGCGCGTCGGCGACGGCGGCCTGGACGGAAGCCCAGATTTCTCCAGCGTCCTGTTCGACCCAGCCCGGATGCGGCGTCGCCTGACCGAGCGGCGCCTGGCCGCGGGCGACGACGGTGGACTGCGCGTCCACCAGCAGGCACTTGGTCGACGAGGTGCCCTGATCGATGGCGAGAACCAGCGGCTTGCCCATGACTTACCCCTTGAGGTCCTTGACCGCCGCGACGATGCCGGCCCGGCTGAGGCCGAAATGATCGAGCAGGAACTCGGTGCTGCCGGTCGGCGCAAAGCCGGGCACGCCGAGCATGCGCATCTTCACCGGATGATGCCTGACCACGGTCTGCGCCACGGCGGCGCCGAGACCGCCTTCCACCATGGCCTCCTCGACGGTGACGATGGCGCCCGTCTCGCGGGCGGCGGCGATGATCGCCGCTTCGTCGATCGGCACGATGGAGGACATGTTGATGACGCGGGCGGAGATGCCCAGCGCGGCGAGGTCGTCGGCGGCGTCGAGCGCGCGGGTGACCAGGATGCCAGTGGTGATGAGGGTGACGTCCCGGCCCTGCCGCACCACATTGGCCTTGCCGAAGCTGAAGGGGGAGGACTGGCCGGCGCTGACGTCCGGCACCTTGAAGCGGCTGATGCGCAGGAAGGACGGCTTGTCATAGCCATAGGCCCAGCGCACGGCCTCGGCGGTCTGTTCGGGATCGGCGGGCACGATGACGGCGAGGTCGGAAATGGCGCGCAGCCAGCTCAGATCCTCGATGGAGTGATGCGTCGGCCCCAGTTCGCCATAGGCAAGGCCCGGGCTCATGCCGCAGAGCACCACGTGATAGCCGTTATAGGCGCAGTCGGCCTTCACCTGCTCGAGCGAGCGACCGGTGAGGAAGGGCGAGGCGGAGCAGACGAAGGGGATGAAGCCGCCGTTGGCGAGCCCGGCGCCGACGCCCACCATGTCCTGTTCGGCGATGCCGACATTGATCAGGCGGTCGGGGAACTCCTTCTGGAAGGCGGTGAGATTGGACGAGCCGACGCTGTCGTTGCAGACGGCGACGACGCGGTCATCCTGGCGGGCGAGCGCGATCAGCGCCTCGGCGAAGGCCTGCCGGCAGTCGAAGGTTTGCGGCTTGGGGACGACGGCATTCATCAGGCAAGCTCCTTGAGCGCCAGCGCGACCTGTTCGGCATTGGGCACCTTGTGGTGCCATTCCAC
This sequence comes from Oryzibacter oryziterrae, assembly GCF_021864535.1. Lineage (GTDB taxonomy): Bacteria > Pseudomonadota > Alphaproteobacteria > Rhizobiales > Pleomorphomonadaceae > Pleomorphomonas > Pleomorphomonas oryziterrae. The sequence goes on along the minus strand of NZ_JAKJIC010000017.1, from coordinate 34,645 downwards.
GCGATTTTCGATGAAGGACACGCCCTTGCCCTTGGTGGTGTTGGCGACCACGCCGAGCGGCTTGCCCGAGGGGGCGCGGGTGAAGAGTTCGTAGAGCGCGGCGTGATCGTGGCCGTCGATCTCCAGCGTGTCCCAGCCGAAGGCGGCGAACTTGTCGGTCAGGGGATCGAGCGTGTTGGTGTCTTCGGTGCGCGCGCCCTGCTGCAGGCGGTTGCGATCGACGATGGCGACGAGATTGTCGAGCTTGCGGTGGCCGGCGGCCATGATGGCTTCCCAGTTGGAGCCTTCCTGCATCTCGCCGTCGCCCATGACGACGAAGGTGCGCCAGTTCTTGCCCGACAGGCGTGCGGCGATGGCCGAGCCGACGGCGATCGGCAAGCCGTGGCCGAGCGGGCCGGTGTTGGCCTCCACGCCCGGAACCTTGCGGCGGTTCGGGTGGCCGTTGAGACGCGACAGCGGCTGCATGAAGGTTTCAAGCAGATCCCATTCGATGAAGCCGCGCAGCGCCAGCACCGAATAGAGGGCGGCGGCGCAATGGCCCTTGGACAGGATGAAGCGATCGCGCTCGGGCCACAGCGGCGCGGCCGGGTCGAGCTTCAGCACGGCGCCGAACAGCGTCGTCAGGATGTCGGTGACCGAGAGGTCGCCGCCGATATGGCCGAGCTGCGCGGCATTGATCATGCGCACGACCGAGCGCCGGATGGACTTGGCGGCCGTGGCGAGGGCCGCGGCGCGTTCCGTGGGAGAGAGGCCTGCGAGATCGGCAGGCGCCAGACTTTTTTCAGGGTCGAAAGGTTTCACGTCGGTGATCCTGTCGGATTGAATAAATATTCCGTATGGGATTGATTTTCATGTTAGGTCTTGCGGACCGGCGCGTCAAGGAGGGATCTGGGTGAAACGGCAGGTGACGCTTTGGCGCTGAGCCGGCGTGGCATCGGGAATCCGGCAGGCGGAGAGGCATCAGAATCAATGCCTTGATCTTCTGCGGCCCGATGCGGGCGATTGCTACGCCCTCCCCGGTGCGCGCCGGCCTGCCACTGAGGGGCGTGGCGCGTGCAAAAAGATTACTCAAGCGAGATTCTTGCCAATGCGGCCTAGTTCTGTCACTTTATACAATAGAGAATAGATATTCAAATGAGGCGAATCGTCAGGGTTCGCAACGACGGGCGAAAGGCAGCGGCGGGAGCCGGCGACAATGAGCAGGATCTACGAACTCAGGCTGATGACGCGCGTGGCGCAGCTCTACTATGCCAACCGGCTGAAACAGTCGGAGATTTCCACCCGTCTCAACATCTCCCAGGCGACGATTTCGCGGTTGCTCAAGCGCGCCGAACAGGAGGGCATCGTCCGCGTCACCATCACGCCGCCGCGCGGCACCTTCCCCGATCTCGAACAGGCGCTGCGCGATCGCTACGGCCTCACGGAAGTGGTGGTGGCCGATTGCTTCCAGGAAGCGGAGGATCAGATCCTGCGCGCCATCGGCGAGGCGGCGGGCCATTATTTCGAATCCACCATCGGCGATGACGAGGTGATCGGCCTGTCCTCCTGGAGCGCGTCGCTGCTGGCCATGGTGGAGGCCATCCATCCGCTCAAGCGCGCCAAGGCCAAGAAGGTGGTGCAGCTCCTGGGCGGCATCGGCAATCCCGTGGTGCAGAGCCATGCGACGCAGCTGACCACGCGTCTGGCCGCGCTGACCGGGGCCGAGCCCATGCTGCTGTCGGCGCAGGGCGTCGCCGCGTCCGCCGCCGCCAAGCTGATCATGGTGGGCGACGCCTATGTGCGCGCCACCATGGAGCAGTTCCGCCACATCACCGTGGCGCTGGTCGGCATCGGCGCGCTGCAGCCCTCGCTGATGCTGTGGAACTCGGGCAACAGCTTTTCATCCGACGAGTTGCATGATCTCGAGGCGCGCGGCGCCATCGGCGACGTCTGCCTGCGCTTCTTCGATGCCGCGGGGCGTCCGGTGACCGGCTCGCTCGACGAGCGCGTCATCGGCATGTCGCTGGCCGAACTTGGGAAGGTGCCGCGCGTGGTCGGGGTTGCCGGCGGCGCGCGCAAGCTGGACGCCATTCGCGGCGCCCTGCTCGGCCGCATCGTCAACGTGCTGATCACCGACAAGTTCACCGCCGCGCGGCTGACCGACCAGGACATCAGCTGAGGGTGTCCGGAAGGCGCCTTGGCGCCCTCCGACGGGGTCTCGGGTCACGCTCGCGCCCGCACCGGGCCGGAGCGTCAGCCAATCAGGGCTTCGGCTGGGACAGCACGGCGGGCTTTGCCGCCTGCGCGTCCAGCGTCTTGACCACGGTGCCGAGGCCGGCATGGGTGACGCAGACGCGGATCTCGCCGGCGCCGCGGGCGATCACCCAGAAGCCGGTGGAGCCGCCGACCAGCGACAGGAGCTCCGGTCCGACCAGCTCGCCCGGGCCTTCGATGGTGACCCGCACCGGCTCGAACATGTAAGGCAGCCGGTTGCCGACCTGATCGACCACGCGCACGATGACGGGCAGGCTGTCGCCGGTGATGATCTGCGGCGCATCCGGCGCCACGACGAGGGCGCTCGCCACCGGATCGGCGACGAAATCGGCCTTGCACACCGCCTTGCCGTCCACATAGCCGGTGAAGGTGACATTCTGCCAGCCCATGCCCCAGTGGCCGAACTCCTCGTTGGGATAGTCCTCGCGGCGGATGATCACCGGCGGATGCGGCAGATGCGGATAGGTGGCGCGATCGGGCGTGAAGCGGCGCGTCGGCATGTTGCCGCTCGACAGTTCCACCTCGTCGCAATTGGTCAGGATGATCAGCGGCAGCACGCCGCCGTGGTTGCGGTCGCCGCGCGTCCAGGAGGTGACGGGCTTGAGGACCGGAACGTCGGTCGGCTCGCACTGGCTGGCATAGGCGAAGGCGGCGAACTTGGGCTCGCGGAACATGTCCATCACGCCGTGATGGCAGATGCGGTCGCCGGAACCGAAGTCCTTGTGCGTGTTGTAGTCGAAGGCGCACCAGCCGATGGCGCCGGCGATCTCCGGATCGCCATAGGCGGCGTTCAGCACGTCGAGATGGCGCGTCACATGCTCGGCCTGGCGCTGTTCCTGGTCATAGACCTTGGTGGGGTACATGTGACCGTTGAACTCGGTGATCATGTAGGGAACCGCGTGATCGAGCCCGGTGACTTCCTTCTGCGGCCGCAGCGGCGTCCGCGGACGGTTGCCGCCGATCTCTTCCATGCCGAGGATGAAGTCGTTCATGGCGTAGACGTCTTCCAGCATCTCGCTCTCGACGATGCAGCGCACGCCGGAGGTGGGGCGCGTCGGGTCCATCTCGCGCGCCAGGCGGTTGGTCTCGGCGTAGAAGGCGTGATGGTCCTTGGATTCGTTGACGCGCACGCCCCAGATGACGATGGACGGGTGGTTCCAGTCGCGACGGATCATGTTGCGCACGTTCTCGATCGACGCCGCCTTCCAGGCCTCGTTGCCCACATGCTGCCAGCCGGGGATCTCCTCGAATACGAGCAGGCCGATCTCGTCGCAGCGGTCGAGGAACCAGCTCGACTGCGGATAGTGCGAGGTACGCACCATGTTGAGCTTCAGCGTATCTTTCAGAATGTCGGCGTCGCGCTCCTGCGCGGTGCGGCCGAGGGCATAGCCCACATAGGGGAAGGACTGGTGGCGGTTGAGGCCGCGCAGCTTGAGCGGCTTGCCGTTGAGGCGGAAGCCCTCGGTGGTGAACTCGACCGAACGATAGCCGAAGCGCACCCGGCGCTCGTCGACGCCGTGGGGCGTGTTGAGGCGCACCACCATCTCGTAGAGATAGGGGCTGTCGAGGTCCCACAGGCGGAGGTCACGCTGCGGGGGGAACTCCAGCGTCACCTGTTCGTCTTCGATGGCCAGCCAATAGCGCGTGACCTCGTTGCCCTCGGCGTCCATCAGATAGCCCGTGACGCAGCCTGAAATGGGCATGTCCGCGGGATTGGCGAGCGCAACGGCGACCTTCGTGCCCTTGAGCGGGCCGAGCACGTCGGGCGTCTCGACCTTGAAATTCTCGATGAACACCTTGGGCGTCACGCGCAGCCAGACGTCGCGATAGATGCCGGCATAGGTGAGGTAGTCGATGCGGGCGCCGAAGGGCGGAATGGCGGGGTTCTCGGAACCGTCGATCTTGACGGTGATGAGATTTTCGCCGGGCTTGAGGTGATCGGTGAGGCGCGCTTCGAAGGGCGAGTAGCCGTCGGGATGGGCGACGATCTCGACGCCATTGAGATAGACGACGCTGTCGGCCATCGCCCCGTCGAACACCAGATAGACTTCCTTGCCGGCCCAGTCGGGATCGGCGGTGAAGCGCTTCTGGTAGGTGAAGGGGCGCCAGTAGCTGGCCTCGTCGAAATAGGCGAAGGGCAGATCGACGGCATTGTGCGGCAGCGCCACTGCGGCGCCGTCCTGCACTTCACCGGCGCGTGCGGGGTCGAAGCCGGCCAGGAAGGTCCAGCCGTCGTTGAAAGCAGCTATAGAGCGCATCAGTTCACCTTATTTCACTGACCCGAGCATGCCGGCCACGAACTGGCGCTGCAGCACGAAGAAGAGGATGAGTGTTGGCAGCGTCGCGAGGATGGTCGCGACGAGGATGACGCCGAAGTCGGGCGTATAGGCCGAGGTCAGCGCGGAGATGACGAGGGTGATGGTCTTGTGCTCGGGCGTCTGCAGCACGATCAGCGGCCACAGGAAGTTGTTCCAGCTGAGCATGAAGACGATGATCGTTGCCGCCGCGTAGGTCGAGCGCATGGAGGGCATGTAGACGTAGAGGAAGATCTGCCATTCCTTCAGCCCGTCGATGCGCGCGGCGTCGCGCAGCTCGCTGGGGAAGGCCTTGGTGGCCTGGCGGAAGTAGAAGATGATGAAGATCGACGCGAGGCTCGGCAGCAGCACGGCGATGAAGGTATTGGCCAGCCCCGCCGAGGAGACCATCACGAACAGCGGCACCATCAGGGCGGCGAAGGGGATGGAGAGCAGCAGCAACAGCAGCGCGAAGACCTTTTCGCGCACGTGCGAGCGGAACATCTCGAAGCCGTAGCCGGCCATGGAAGAGATGAGCAGCGTCAGCACCGTGCCCACCACCGCAAGGCCGGCCGAGTTGAGGAATACGCGGCCGACGTCCACCTGCGCCAGCAGGTTCTCGATGTTGGCGATCAGGTTGGCGCCGAAGCTGGTCTTGCCGCGGATGACGTCGGCAGAGGTGTTGGTGGCGCCGACGACCATCCAGTAGAAGGGGAAGATCGAGGCAAAGGAGGCCGCCGCCAGGATGGCGTGCACCAGCGCGCGATTGGCGAGTTTTCCGGCGGGGATCATGATTTTTCCCTCGCGACCATGAACTGCAGGAAGCTCAGCACCGCCACCATCGCCACGATCACGTAGGACACGGTGGCCGAGTAGCCGAAGCTCGGCATGAACTGGAACGTCAGGTTGTAGATGTAGAGCGACAGCGTCAGCGTGGCGTCGCCCGGTCCGCCCTGGGTGATGTTGTTGACCTCGTCGAACAGCTGCAGCGTGCCGATGGTGGAGATGATCGAGGTGAACAGGATGACGGGCTTCAGCAGCGGCACCGTCAGGCGCAGGAAGCGGGCGCGGGCGGGGATGCCGTCGATGCGGGCCGCTTCATAGATCGACTGGTCGATGTTCTGCAGCGCCGCCAGATAGAAGATCATGTTGTAGCCGGTCCAGCGCCAGGTGATGGCGAGGATGATCATCACCTTGGCCCACACCGGATCGGTCAGCCACTGGATCGGCTCGGCGATGAGATGCAGCGCCAGAAGCGCGTTGTTGACGACGCCGTCGGCTTCGAACATGGAGCGGAACAGCGCCGAATAGGCAACCAGGGAGGTGACGCAGGGCAGGAAGATGGCGGTGCGATAGAAGCCGCGGCCCCACAGCTTGCTGTCGTTGAGCATGACCGCGAAGATCAGCGCCAGCACGATCATGATGGGCACCTGCACCACGAAGAAGATGCAGGTATTGGTGAGCGCATGCAGGAAGACGCGATCGCCGAACAGTCTGATGATGTTGGCAAAGCCGCCGAAATGCAGGTTGGAGCCCTTGCCCACCTGCAGGCTGATCCACAGCGACCAGAGGATGGGGTAGACAAGGAATATCCCGAGTAGCGCCAGAGCCGGCATGACGAAAAGCCAGCCGTTCACCTGTTCGCTGCGGGCGATCTTCGAGCGCGCCAAGGGAGTGTCTTTCATTCGATGAAGGCAGAGGCGCCGGTCGGTCGGCAGCAAGGTAGGGGAGAGCGGTTTCCCGCTCTCCCGCCTCGCGGCGATCTTCAACCGACCGGTCTGGTGGAGGTCTCGGCGCGGATTACTGGACCTGCTGTTCCACCCGGTCGTTGATCGCCTTGAGCGCCTCGTCGACGCTGCCGCCCTTGGCGATGGCCGGCAGTTGCTCCTGGATGGCGGAGTTCACTTCCTGGGTGAAGGTGCCGTAATCGACCGCCGGCACCTGGCCGAGCCACTTGGCGAAGTTCTCCCACACCGGCGCACCGCCGAAGAACGGATCGACCGCCTTGTAGGCGTCGCCATCGCGGGCGGCAAGCAGGGAGGAGATGGCGCCCTGCTTCACCAGGATGCCCTGGTAGAAGTCGACGTCATTGGCCCAGACGGTGTTCAGGAAGTCGATGGCGGTCGCCTTTTCCTTGGCCGAGGAGAAGACATACCAGCTCGAACCACCCCAGTTGGAATAGTGGGTGGCACCGTCGACGCCGTCGAGCTTGGGCAGCGGGGCGATGGCCCACTTGCCGGACTGATCGGCGTTGGCCTTGATGGTGCCGGTCATCCAGGCGCCGGAGACCACGGCGGCTACTTCACCCGAGGTGAACGCGCCGGTATAGGCCGACCAGCCGGACACCGGCTTGACGATGCCGGCCTTCCACAGCTTGGAATAGGTGTCGAGCGCGGCCTTGAGCGGGGCATTGTCGAGAATGTCGGGCTGGCCGTCGGGCGTCAGGAACCACTTGCCGGCCGACTGCATCATGGCGCGGACCACACCGGCCTCGCTGAAGTCGAGGTCGAAGAAGTCATGGCCGGTCTTAGCCTTGACGTCGGTGCCGATCTTGATCAGCTGGTCCCAGGTGATGTCTTCAAGGTCGGCGGGCTTGTAGCCGGCCGCTTCCAGATAGTCGGTGCGGTAGAACAGGCCCGTGACGCCGGAATCGAAGGGCACCGAGTAGGACTTGCCCTCGAAGGTGGCGGCGGCGACCTTGTAGGGGGCGAACTTCTTCATGTCGATGGCATCCGACAGCGGCTCGAAAGCGCCCGGGAAGGCCTGCAGGAAGCGCTGCGCATTGTCGTCCTGGATCAGGACGATGTCGGGCAGGCCGTCGGTCACCTTGGCCAGGAGCTGGGTCTGCAGCTTCTGCTTGATGTCATTCTGGGCGATGTTGTCGATCGTGATCTTCACGTCCGGATGCAGCTTGTTGTAGCGGGCAGCGGCCTCCTGCATGGCCGGGACGTTGAAGTCCGGATCCCAGCACCAGACGGTGAGTTCGGTGGCCGAAGCCGACGCGATCATCCCCGACCCGACGAGCAGGCAACCGATGGCGCTTCCCAATGCAGTGCTGAACTTCCTCATGTTCGGTCCTCCCAGAAATCTGAAGCCGCCGCAGGTAAAGACTGCCCGAGACGTTCAGTGAAAAATGCAGCTCAATAATCAGTGAAATTTCACTAATGTCAATTCCGGTTTCTCCCCGCACCGAATTTATTTCCGGGCTTCGTATGTTGTGATTGCGGAATGCACCTGAGACTATTCCTGCGGGTATGGTGCGTTTTTTCAATCGACTTTGGCAGATGGTACGCTATTTTGCACCGCGGCACCGATCGCAGTTCGATTCGGCAGAATGTTGTCGCCACAGCGGTTTGACAGGTGACTTTTGCTGCTGAAAGGCGCAAAATTTCCTGAATCTTGCGTCGTGGCAGACACTCTTTGGCGAAAGCGTCGGGGGCTCAACAGCGATTGCTGCGGCCGTGTCTTGAGCGTGTCGCTGCCCCGTAGGTCACCCGAGGACCCTTACAAAACCGATCTGATGGACGATGGCCACTCTCAAGACAATTGCGAAAGCAGTCGGGGTTTCCTCGACCACCGTGTCCCGGGTTCTCAACTCCGACCAGACGCTGTCGATCTCCGAGCAGAAGCGCCGGGCGATCATCGAGGCGGCGGCCGCGATGAACTATGCGCCGCCGCGCGTGCGCAACAGCGGTGGCCGCAATGCGCTGAAGCGCATCGCGCTGGTGCATTTCCTGCGTCCCGAGCATGAGCTCATCGACCCCTATTACGTGTCCGTCCGCCTCGGTATCGAGAGCCGCTGCCAGACGCTGAAGATGGAGACGGTGCGGGTCTACGCCGACACCATGCCCGAGCCGGCCCTGCTGGAGAATGCCGCCGGCGTCATCGCCATCGGCAGCTTCGAGCCTGATTATGTGGACTGGCTGCAGCGCTATGGCCGGCAGCTGGTGTTTGCCGATTCCATTCCGCCGGGCGAGGAGTTCGACGCGGTCGCCAGCGATCTTGCGGTGGCCATGCGCAAGCTGCTGACGGCGCTGGGCACCAAGGGCTACCGCCGCATCGGCTTTGCCGGCTGGATCGGCCAATCGGAAACCGACCCTTACGGCGAAGTGCGCTGCCGCACCTATGCCAGCTGGATGGCCGAGCATGGCGGCTTCGATCCGGCCCTGTGCGCCACCGAACAGAGCCCCGACCACAACAGCGAGGCGCTCGGCTATCGCATGGCCGAACGGCTGATGGCGCAATCGCCACGGCCGGACGCCATCATCACCTGCAACGACAATGTGGCGATCGGCGTCTATCGCTATCTGCAGGAAAAGAGCATTGCCATCCCCGGCGACGTGGCCGTGGCGAGCTTCAACGACATTCCCACCGCGCCCTTCCTCAACCCGCCGCTGACCACGGTGCGCCTGCCCGCCGAGCAGATCGGCGAAGTGGCCGTCGACCTGCTGCTCGAACGTCTGGCCGGGCGCACGCTGGTCAAGCAGATCACGCTGGCGAGCCAGATCGTCTGGCGCGGCAGCGTCTGACCGCTCCGGCAGGTCAGAGCGTCACGCCCGACTTGAAGATGACGATCTCGGCGATGCCGTTGATCTCGTTGCGCGTGGGCTTGCCGCTCGCCACGTCGAGGACGAAGCGGGCGAAATCGGCGGTCATGCCGGTCACCGTGGTCTCGCCGGTGGCGATCGGGCCGGCGTTGAAGTCGATCCAGTGCGGCTTGTTGGCGGCCAGCGTCGAATTGGTGGCGATCTTGGCGGTGGGCACGATGCCGCCCAGCGGTGTGCCGCGTCCCGTGGTGAACAGCACGATATGGCATCCGCTCGCCGCCAGCGCCGTCACCGCGACGCCGTCATTGCCGGGGGCGGAGAGCAGATTGAGGCCGGGCTTCACCACGCGATCGGTGTATTTCAAGACGTCGCGCACGGTGGAGAGGCCGGCCTTCTGGGTGCAGCCGAGCGACTTTTCTTCCAGCGTCGAGATGCCGCCGGCCTTGTTGCCGGGCGAGGGGTTCTCGTAGATGGGCTGCTTGTTGTCGAGATAATATTGCTTGAAGTCGTTGATCAGCGCGACGGTCTTGTCGAAGACCTCGCGGCTCTCGGCGCGGTCCATCAGCAGCTGTTCGGCGCCGAACATTTCCGGCACTTCCGTCAGCACCGTGGTGCCGCCAAAGCCCGTCAGCCAATCGGAGAAGGCGCCCAGCAGCGGGTTGGCAGTGATGCCCGAGAAGCCGTCCGAGCCGCCGCATTTGAGGCCGACGCGCAGGCGGTCGATGCCGACCTCCTCGCGCCTGTCGGAGGCCATGGTGCGGGCCAGCTCGGCGCAGGCGGCGAGCGCCGCCTCCACTTCGTCGCCCGCCTCCTGCGTCGTCAGGAAGCGCACGCGGTCCGGATCGGGCAGCGTCAGACCCTCCTGGAAATAGGCCTTGGTGTTGTTCTCGCAGCCAAGCCCGAGCACCAGCACGCCGCCGGCATTGGGATGGGTGACGAAATTCTGCAGGATGCCGCGGGTGTTGGCGAGGTCGCCGCCGAGCTGCGAGCAGCCGTAAGGATGCGTCAGCGCCAGCGCGCGGGCGCCGTCGGGCAGCAGGCCGCGCTTTTCCACCTCGGTGGCGATGCGCTGGGCGAGGCCGTTGATGCAGCCGACCAGCGGCACGATCCACAGATCGTTGCGGATGCCGATGTCGCCGCCCTTGCGGACGAAAGCCGGGAAGGTCGGCACGGAGGCATCGACGCGGGCGACCGGGGCGGGCGTGCCGAAATGATAGTCGAGCACGCCGCCGAGCGCGGTCTTGAGGTTCTGCGTGTGCACATGCTCGCCCGCCGCGATGTCGGCCGTGGCGATGCCGATCACCGAGCCGTATTTGATCACCTTGTCGCCCGCCGCGATCGGTTTGACGGCAAACTTGTGCCCCTGGCCGATGTCGCCCGCGAGCGTCAGGCCGAAGCCGTCGATCGCGGTGCCGCCGGCCAGCGGCTCGAGGGCAACGGCGACGCTGTCGTCGGGATGGATCTTGAGCACGAGCGACATGGTGGTCCTTTGCGTTCTGATGCCGACTGGCGTTGAAACCGGACGTCGATGTTCCACCGAGGGCAATCGCGTCAGCAGCTATCCCGGATGGGCTCGTTTGAACCCCTCTCTCCCACTCTCCCCCGCAAGGGGGGAGAGAGCGCGTTGAGCTGAGCAGTGCGAACCTCATTCGGCTCTGAATGGAAACAACTCGGGCCCTCTCCCCCCTTGCGGGGGAGAGTGGGAGAGAGGGGTTGACCACCGTTGCAGCCTGCGTTGCCCTCACCCGGTTGTCTGGCTATTCCACCTTCGAACTTCCCATGCCCTCGATGCAGATGAGAAATTCGAAGTAATTTCAGAGATTTGCCATCAATGCGTGGCGAGGATGGCGGCGAGGCGGTCGAAGCTCATCGGCGCGGCCGTCAGCTCGACGAAATCGGCGAGCACGGCGGTTCTGAGCTCCGGCGTATCGATCGACTTGCCCCAGAAGGCGGTCTCGCCGAGATAGGCCGAGACCATGGCGAGCCGCCCTGCCGGCGTGCCGTCGTCGAGCGCGCCGATCGCCTTGACCTTGTCGAGGATCGCCGCACTGTCGCGCGGGGCCAGCGCCTCGGCGCCGGGGAAGCGGCCGAGATAGAACACCAGCCAGGCCGCCAGCGACAGCGCCTGCAAGGGCGCCGGCTTGCCGTGACGCGCCATGTAGGCGGTCAGGCGGTCGAGATTGCGCGTCTGGTATTTGACGAGGCCGTTCAGCGAAATGTCGTGCCACAGATGGCGGATATAGGGGTTGGCGAAGCGCCTGAGCACCGCGGCGGCGAAGGCTTCCAGCTCGTCCTTCGGCAGCGTCAGGAAGGGGATGACCTCTTCATTCAGCAGCCGATCGAGGAAATTCGCGCCCACCCTGGTGGTCACCGCTTCGCCGACGGTCGGCACGCCCGAGATCAGCGCCAGCGGGCAGAGCGCGGTATGGGCGCCGTTGAGGATCGCCACCTTGCGCGCCTTGTAGGGCGTCGCGTCCGGCACCACGATGGTTTGCGGGTCATGCTCGGCGAGCGGCAGGCGCAAGGGGGGCTGGCCCGGCTGGCGCTCGATGACGAAGAAGTGGAAGAGTTCGCCCGTGGTCATGAAGGCGTCGACATAGCCCAGTTCCTCAGCCAGCGCCTCGGCTTCGGCGCGCGGATAGCCCGGCACGATGCGGTCGACCAGCGTGTTGTAGAAGGCGTTGTGCTCCTTCACCCAGGCGATGAAGGCCGGCTCCAGCCCCCATTCCTCGGCGTGCTGCAACACGATGCGGCGGAGCTCGTCGCCATTGTGGTCGATCAGCTCGCAGGCGAGCATCTGCCAGCCGGCCTCGGGCTTGCCGCCGAAGGCCGTCCAGCGCTCGTGCAACAGGCGCGTCATCTTGCCGGGGAAGGAGGCCTGCGGCGCGTCGTCATATGTCACCGAGGCGACATAGGCGATGCCGGCGTCGGTGGTGTTGGAGACCACGACGGTGATGTCGGGGTTGCGGGCGAGCTTCAGCACCTCGGCCCAATGGTCGTGCGCGCCGATTTCCCGACGTACGCAGGCGACGAGGCGGGCCTCGGACACCTTGGAGCCGTCGTCGGCGACGCCGCGCGACAGCACGGTGTAGACACCGTCCTGTTCGTTCAGCCAGCGCGGATTGCCCGCCGCGATCGGCCGCACCAGCACCACGCCCCAGTCGAGCCCGCCGGCCTCGTTCATGCGGTCGATCTTCCAGTCGACGAAGGCGCGCAGGAAGTTGCCTTCACCGAATTGCAGGATCCGTTCGGTCGGCCGGGATCGGCCGCCGAGCTGGGCGGCGGAGAGGGGAGCGGTCATGATAGTCTCCTGGATGCGGCCGGTTCGGCCGGCGGTATTACAGCTCGATCATCACTTTCAGCGTCTGGGCCCGGTTCTCGGCCCAGTAGGGCAGCGCCTGGTCGGCGTCGGCAAAGGGGAACACCTTGGAGATGAGATCGTCGGGCGCATGGCCGAGACCTTCGAGATAGGTGATCACCGCCTGGAAGTCGTCGATGGTGGCGTTGCGCGAGCCCATGATGTCGAGCTCCTTCATGTTGAACCACTTGGTCTCGTAGCTCACCGGCGCCTTGGAATAGCCGATGTAGACCACGCGGCCCGAGAAGCAGGCGATGTCGATCGACTGGGTGAAGGTGGCCGGCAGGCCGACCGCCTCGATCACCACGTCGGCGCCGTCGCCGCCGGTGATCTCGTTGACGCGGGCGACCACGTCTTCCTTGGCCGCATCGATGGCATGGCGCGCGCCATAGCGCAGCGCCATCTGCGTCTTGTCGCCGATGTCGATGGCGATCACCTCGGCGCCGCGCGTCACCGCGCCCGCCACCGCGCCCATGCCGATCATGCCGCAGCCGATCACCGCCACGCGGTCACCGGCCTTGACGCGGCCACGGGCGGCGGCGTGGAAGCCCACCGACAGCGGCTCGACCAGCGCCAGATGGCGCGGCGGCAGCTTGTCGTTGAGGATCAGCTTGCCATAGGGCAGCACGAAGCGCTCGGCGAGACCGCCGTTCTGCTGCACGCCCAGCGTCTTGTTGGTGCGGCAGGCGTTCACCCGGCCCTGGCGGCAGGACGAGCAGGTGCCGCAGGCGGTATAGGGAATGACGATGACGCGCTTGCCCGGCGCGTAGTCGGCGGGCACGTCGACGCCGGTACAGACGATCTCGGCGCCGATCTCGTGTCCGGGAATGCGCGGCAGGCTGACCAGCGGGTTGAGGCCGCTGAAGGTGGACAGGTCGGAACCGCACAGGCCCACGTGCTTGACCGCGATCAGTACCTCGCCGGCGCCCGGCACCGGGTCGGCCACGTCGCGAAGGGCCGACTGGCCAACGCCTTCAATCATCAATGCCCGCATGATCTCATTCCTCATCTGCCCTGCCCGTCCCGGACAGGTGGCCTTTCGGCCGATCTCTAGGGTGGTGTCCAGTCCGGTCAGGCCGGTGTCGGCGCGCTTTCCGCTAGGAGGCCGCGCCGCTTGAGTTCGGCCCAGAGTTCGGCCGGGATCTTCGCCTTGTACCAGTCCATATTCTGCCGCACGGCCGGCAGCTTGCTCATGCCGACCAGCACCGCCTGCACGGCCTTGTGGCCGAAGGGGAACTGCACGGCGGCCGCCGGCATCTCCACGCCGAACTCGGCGCAGGTGGCCTTGATGGCGCGCGCCCGCTCGACGATCTCGACCGGCGCGGCGCCATAGTCGTAATTGCCGCCCGCTTCCGGCGGCTTGACCAGGATGCCCGAATTGAACACGCCGACATCGACCACACCGACGCCGCGCTTCTCGGCCTCGGGCAGGAAATCGTCGAGGGCGGGCTGTTCGAGCAGCGTATAGCGGCCGGCCAGCATCACGAGATCGAGGTCGATCTCGGCGATGAGGTCGGCGGCCACATCGGCCTCGTTGAGGCCGGCGCCGATGGCCTTGACCACGCCGGCCCGGCGCAACTCGTCGAGCGCCTTGTAGCCGGAGGCGAGCAGGTCGCGATAATGCCGGTCGAAGTCGGCGCCGAGATTGCGGCGGTCGATGTCGTGGATATAGACGATGTCGATCACCGACACCCCGAGCCGCACATGCGACTGTTCGAGCGAGCGCATCACCCCGTCATAGGTGAAGTCGAGCACGGGTTTGAGCGGCGATGGCCGCACCCAGCCGCCGCGCGCGATCGCCTCGCCGGGCTTCGGGGCCACGAAATAGCGACCGATCTTGGTGGAGAGCAGATAGTCGGCGCGCGGCTTGTCGCGCAGGAAGCGGCCGAGCCTCAACTCGCTGAGCCCGAAGCCATAGAGCGGCGAGGTGTCGTAATAGCGGAATCCTGCGGCCCAGGCCTCTTCGAGGATCGCTTGCGCCACATCGTCGGGCACGTCCCAGGTGAGCGTGCCGAGGCCGCTGGCGCCGAAGCCGAAGCGTTCGGACAAGGGTTTGACCGACAGGGAAGAGCCGGCGGCGATATCGGTGGTCATCGAGCGTTCCGATCACAGGTCGTAGAGCGTGCGCGCCGAGCCGGCGAGGATGGCGGCTCGGTCGGTTTCCGGCAGGCCGGCAATGCAGGTCTTGAGGGCGCCGAGCACCCTGGCATAGCCGCCGGCCACCCGGCAGACCGGCCAGTCCGAGCCGTAGAGGCAGCGGTCGGCGCCGAAGATGGCCAGCACTTCATCCACATAGGGCTGGAGATCGGCCGCGGTCCAATGCTCCCAGTCGGCCTCGGTGACCATGCCGGAGAGCTTGCACCACACATGGCCGCGCTCGGCGGCGAAGGGGCGCATGCGCTCGGCCCAGGGCGCGAAGGCCTTGGCCTTGATGTCGGGCTTGGCGATATGGTCGATGACGAACTTGAGCCTGGGGAAGTCTTGCACCGTCTTCAGCGCCGCCGGCAATTCGCGCGGGCGCAGCAGAAGATCGTAGACGAGGCCGGCGGCCTCGACGGCGGCAAGACCGCGCCGCACGTCGTCGCGCAGCAGCCAGTTCTCGTCCTCCTCATTGTGGACCTGATGGCGGATGCCCTTGAGGAAGCGGCCGCCGCGACCGGCCCGGAGGGTGGCGATGCGCTGGGCCACGTCCGGCGCCGTCAGGTCGACCCAGCCGACCACGCCGGCGATATAGTCGGTGGTCTCGGCCAGTTCGAGGAAGCGGACGGTCTCCGCCTCGCTCGACCAGGTCTGCACCAGCACGCTGGCCGACACGCCGCCGGCCTGCAGTTCGGGGCGCAGATCGTCGGGCGTGAACACCCGGCGCAGCGGGGCGTAAGGCCCCGACAGCCAGCCATAATCCCCGTCGTCGGGGTTCCAGAAGTGGTGATGGGCGTCGATGATGGTCATGGAACCCTGCTTGCTCGGCGAGATCACGCGTTCAGAAAAACAATTTGGAACACCTGAGACGGGAATTTTGCAGTGCTTGGGCGGCTGGCGTACCGGATCGCGGGAAATCAGCCTTGAACGGTCCCAGGATGCTGATGGATCATCGCCGCGTCTGCATCCTGCACGGATTGCCGGAATCCTCCGCTCCAGCGCGCGCCACTGCCCTCCCGCTTGGCGTTTCCTTCTGTTTTCGTTGGCATGTCTATAATCTTTTCCAATCCGCAAGTCAAACCAAAGGCGGTCCGCAAAACTGCGCGCAGGGCTTGAAAAAGGATTGAATATTGCGAGAAATACCAAGGCTGTGTTCCGATCTGCGGTCGGGAGGGTCGCGTAGTACGTGAGACAAGGCCGGATTCGTCGGCTTCGTGGACGAATTCGGCTTGGCGTTGGTATTTTTATCTTTTATGTTGTGACGGTAGTCTGGCTGGCTCTGGGGGTGGGCCGACCGGTTGTCGCGCTGATTTTTCTGCGTCCAGCCAATGACTTGCCCCCGATGCTCAAGGCCCTCGTGCGGCTCTGTTCGTCCGCCGCCCGAGGCCGATCGCCGGACAATGACCAGACGGGAGTCTTGATGCGCAGCGACGCCATTTTCAAACGGGCCTATAACCAGATGCTGGCGCTGATTGCGGACGTCGGCGTGGGCGCTGCACTTCCCGGTGAGATTGCCATAACCCGCGAACTGGACGTGAGCCGCACCACGGCGCGCAAGATCGTCGATCAGCTGTCCACAGCCGGCATCGTCGGCCGGCAGATGGCCGAGGGGCGGCTGATCCTGCGCCTGCCCGCCGCCGTCGATCACTTTCCCGATTCGGAGACCGAGGCCGGCCGCGAGATCGTCGAGCGCGGTTTCATGGAGCTGATCCAGATCGAGGCCATCGTGCCGGGCCAGCTGATCAGCACCGCCGACATCGCCCGCCGCCTGGCGGTCTCGCCCACCGTGGTGCGCGAATATCTCGAAGGCTTCCGGCAGTATGGCCTGATCGAGCGCCAGGCCAACGGCGGCTGGGTGTTCCTGGGCTTCGACCAGGATTTTGCCCGCGAACTCTCCGACTTTCGCGAGATGATCGAGGTGCGCGCCGCCGAGGCCTTCGCCGGTCTCGCGCTCGACGACCCCGCCTGGAGCGAGCTTGGCGCCCTCGAACAGCGTCATCGCGACATGCAGGCCGATTTCGCCGCCACCGGCCATCTGTTCCCGCATCTCGACCAGGAGTTCCACAGCCTGATCAACGCGGCCCTCAAGAACCGCTTCGTCGACAATTTCAACGATATCAAGACCTTCATCTTCCACTATCACTACCAGTGGAGCCGCGCCGACGAGAACGAGCGCAACGCCGTCGCCCTGCGCGAGCACCTCGATTATATCGCGGCGCTGTGGACCCGCGACCCCCTGCTGATCCGCGCCGCGGTCACCAAGCACCTGCGCTCGGCCCGCATCAGCCTGCTCGCCGCGATGCAGACCCATCGGGGATAGGGGATCGACATCTCCCGTGAAACGCGCTGCAGTGGCGCCGCATTTCGAGGACCCCGGCATGGACAGTCTTTCGCTCCGCCGCCTCTCCGGCGACGACGCGCCCGCCTATCGCGATCTGCGTCTTGAAGCGCTGCGCCTGGAGCCGCAGGCCTTCGGTTCGTCCTGGGAAGAGGAAGCGCCACGCTCCATGGCCGAGTTCGCCACCCGTCTCGTCGATACGCATGTCATCGGCGCGCTGACGGTGGCGGGCCTCGTCGGCATGGTGGGGCTGCAGCGCTCGAACCGCGTGAAGACCGTCCACATCGGCAGCATCTGGGGTATGTATGTGCGTCCGGCAGCGCGCGGACGGGGCATCGGCCGGCGGCTGTTGACGGCGGCGATCGCCGAAGCGGGGCCCGAAGTGCGCTCGCTGCGTCTCGCGGTCGAGGCGGAGAACCTGCCGGCGCGCCGTCTCTATGAAAGCGTCGGCTTCGTCGCCTGGGCACGCGAAGCGGAGGCGCTACGCATCGGCGATACCTTTCACGACGAGATCCTGATGCGGCTGGAGATCCGCTGACCTGGCTTGACCGCCTCACGGCGCGACGTCGCGATAGCCGCGCTTGCGCTTCTGCCGCAGGCGCCGCTCCAGTGCCGCCTGGGCGGCGGCGAGGTCGTCCTGCAGTTCGGTGCGCCGCTGACCGCCGGTACCGATGCGGCCCCAGCGGCTGACCAGCGCCGGACCGAACAGCGTCGTCTCCACGGTCAGGGCATAGAAGCGCGCCATGTTGCGGCTGGGATCGAGGCGGTGCAGGTGGTGTGCGGCTGGCATGGCCGGGAGAGTCGCACCCGCACCGCCGTCCCGTCCAATGAGACTTCTGAATCAATCCCTTGGCATGGATTCACTGTCGTGATGGACCGTGCTCAGTTGCCCGCAAGCCCGAGCGCGTCCTTGACGCCGGGTTCGACGGTGAGCGTTTCGGTGTCCTCAAGGATGCCGAAGGAGTTATGCGCCTTGGCAAGACCGGCGGTGTAGATCGCCCAGCTGAAGCCGGCCGCTTCGGCCGCCTGCCGCGTCGCCTTGAAGATGGCAAGGCGGGCCTCCGGCAGGGCCTGATCCTGGAAGGCGCCGAACTCGCCCAGCAGGATGCGGTCGGGCGTGATGCCGTTGCGGTTCGCCCAGTCGGTGACGCGGGCAAAATCGGCGGCGATGGCCTCGGGGCTGGCGCCGGACGCGCGATAGTCGTCGAGCGCCTTGGCAACGCCGGCTTTCAGATCATCGCGCCGCCCGGCGTCGGCGATCACAGCCGCGAGGGTCTTGTCCGCAGCTTTCAGGAGCCTGGTGGCCGCAGCGTCATCGATCGCGCTGGCCGGATAGGGCAGATGCGTGAGAAAGCGCGCCGGTGTCTCCTCCCAGGGCTGGCCGGCATGGGTGATCGACATCGGCTCGTAATAATGGAAGGTCCAGATGATCTCGGGATCGCCGGAGAAGGGTGCGGGATCGAGCCGCAGGAGGCCGTCGATGCCGGCCGAGCGACCGCCCGGCAGGATCAGCGTCAGCTTGGGCGCCGCCGCGCGCGCGGCCCCTTCAAGAGCGGCAAGCTGGGCCGGCCAGCGGTCGGTCAGCGAGATATGCGAGAACCAGTCCTGATCGGGTTCGTTGATTGGCTCCAGCGCCGTGCGGTCGGCAGGCAGCTGGGCGAGCCGGCCCGCCACCTTGCCCACCAGCACCACATAGGCGTCGAACAGCCTCTGCTCGCGATCGCCGGTGCCAAGCACGTCGTGCAGGCCGTCGGGCCGATCGTCCATTTCCGGCAGCAGATGCAGGTCGACGATCACGGTGAAACCCGCCGCCTGCAGGCGCTGTGTGGCGGCGATCACCCGCTCGATCAGCGCGTCGGCGCCGCTCTCGCCCACCCAGAACATGGGGGACGGATCCACGTTGACGCGCACGAAATCGAAGCCCTGCGCCCGCAGCGCCGTCAGCTGCGCGTCGCTCACCTTGGCCGACCAGTCGGGGAAGTTGGTCCGGTCATAGCCGGCGTCGAGGAAGGCGCTGCGGTTGGTCCAGGTCTGCCAGGCCTCGAAGTTGACGCCGCGCTTCAGCGTCACGCGGGCGGCGGCCGGGCTCAGCGCGAGGCCGAGAGCCAGGCCGACGAGGGCGAAAAGCGTTGCGAGGCGACCGGCCATGCGTCTCTCCTTGGGTTGGCCCGACATGAGCACGCCCTGACCGCGCGGGCAAGCGCCCTGCCCCATCGCCTTTGGGGCCGGCATTGGCGCCAAGCGGCGGATGACAGCCCATAAATGGCGTGATAACAATTGCTTATGCTCCAACTAACAGACCCGAAAGGCGCGCCTTGCGCGCGGAGAGCCCCCTGATGCCGGAACCGGAATTCGACGCTGCGACCGCCGCCCGCAAGATCCTTCGTTCGACGCTTGTGGGCTCGCTCGGCACGCTGGACGAGGAGGGCGCGCCCTTCGTCAGCCTGATCACCATCGCCACCGACCAGGAGGCCTCGGTGCTCTGCCTCATCTCGCGCCTTGCGGTGCATACCCGCAATCTCGACCGCGACGGCCGCGCCTCGCTGCTGCTGGTGGCGCCGGGCGGCGAAAGCGGCGATCCGCTCGCCGGCGGCCGCATCACCCTGACCGGACGCTTCGAACGGCTGGACGAGGCGAGCCGCGCCGCCGCCATGGGCGCCTTCCTGAGCCGTCATCCGGAAGCGGAAGGCTACGCGACCTTCACCGATTTCGGCCTGTTCCGCATGCGGCCCGGACAGGCCCATCTGGTGGCCGGCTTTGGCCGCATCACCCGCGTGCCGGGCGATCGGCTCGCGGTGTCAGCGGCGGTTGCAAACGATTTCTCGGAGGCTCAGGAGGCCCTTTTGGCCGAGATCAACGCCGCCAGCGCCGCCGTCCTGCGCGCGGCGGTGATCCGCCAGCTCGGCCTGCCGGATGGTCCGTGGAGCGCCGTCTCGGTCGACGCCGATGGCGTGGATCTGCGCCAGAACGGCCTTGTCCGCCTGCCCTTCGCCGGTCGACTCCCCGGGGCGAGCGAGGTTTTGCCGGCACTGCGCAAACTCGGATCGGGGATCGACTGACCGGAGTTTCGCGTAAAAATAGCGGTGATTTTACAATCCAAGATTGTTGTGAGAACGTTTTCAGCTGACGGTTAGGTCCGCAGAAGAAATGCGGATCGTACTTTCCACAGGCGTTTGAAACGATTGAATTTCTTGGTCCGGCAAGAAATGAACACGTGACCGATTCAGTTCTTGTCCCCAGGTCAGCGCGCATGGGGTAAAATCACCCCTCAAAATGCGTACGACCAAAGGCGAAATGAAGTGAAATTCAACCGTTTAACGCATTTGTTTTCGGGTGTTATACTTACTTATGACTTGTATCAAGGAGCCTTTCCCTTCTTGGCTTCAATCCTCCCTCATAAGACGCGACAACGGCGCCGAATGCCCCAAGGAGAAGATTGATGCCGAACTCCCCCGTAAAGGTTGCAAAGACCCCGGTCTGGGCTCGTGAAGCCCACACCAAGAACGCGAGGCTCATCCACTGGGTGGAAGAAGTTGCCAAGCTGACCAAGCCTGACAGCATCCATTGGTGCGACGGTTCGCAGGAAGAATATGACACGCTGTGCAACCTCCTGGTCGACGGCGGTACCTTCACCCGCCTGAACGCCGAGAAGCGTCCCAACAGCTTCCTTGCCCGCTCCAACCCGTCGGACGTCGCCCGCGTCGAAGACCGCACCTTCATCTGCTCCAAGACCCGCGAAGATGCCGGCCCGACCAACAACTGGGCCAACCCGGACGAGATGCGCGCCACGCTGCATGGTCTGTTCGATGGCTGCATGAAGGGCCGTACCATGTACGTGATCCCCTTCTCCATGGGCCCGCTCGGTTCCGACATCGCCCAGATCGGCGTCGAACTCTCCGACAGCGCCTATGTGGCCGTCCACATGCGCATCATGACCCGCATGGGCCAGAAGGTTCTGGACGTGCTCGGCGATCATGACTTCGTGCCCGCCATCCACTCGGTCGGTGCGCCGCTCGCCGCCGGTCAGGCCGACGTCGCCTGGCCCTGCAATGACAACAAGTATATCGTCCACTTCCCCGACACCCGCGAAATCTGGTCCTTTGGCTCGGGTTACGGCGGCAACGCGCTGCTCGGCAAGAAGTGCTTCGCGCTCCGCATCGCTTCGGTCATGGCCCGCGACGAAGGCTGGCTGGCCGAGCACATGCTCATCCTCGGCGTCAAGAACCCCGCCGGCGAGAAGCAGTATGTCGCCGCCGCCTTCCCGTCGGCTTGCGGCAAGACCAACTTCGCCATGCTGATCCCGCCGGAAAGCTACAAGGGCTGGGAAATCACCACGATCGGTGACGACATCGCCTGGATCAAGCCCGACGCCAACGGCAAGCTGCGCGCCATCAACCCGGAAAACGGTCTGTTCGGCGTTGCCCCCGGCACCAACGAAAAGTCCAACCCGAACGCCCTGAAGACGCTCAAGGCCAACTGCATCTTCACCAACGTCGCGCTGACCGACGATGGCGATGTGTGGTGGGAAGGCATGACCGACGAAGTGCCGTCGCACCTCATCGACTGGACCGGCCAGGACTGGACCCCGGGCTGCGGCCGCGCTGCTGCTCATCCGAACAGCCGCTTCACCGCTCCGGCCAGCCAGGTTCCCTCGATCGATCCGGACTGGGAGAACCCCGCCGGCGTGCCGATCGCTGCCTTCATCGTCGGTGGCCGCGTCTCCAAGTCCTTCCCGCTGGTGTTCCAGGCCTATAACTGGACCCATGGCGTCTACCTTGCCGCCACCATGGGCTCGGAAGCCACCGCTGCCGCCGTCGGTCAGGCCGCCATGCGCCGCGACCCGTTCGCCATGCTGCCCTTCTGCGGCTACAACATGGCCGACTACTGGTCGCACTGGCTGAAGATCGGCCGCAACCTGAGCCATGCTCCGGGCATCTTCCGCGTCAACTGGTTCCGCAAGGACGCCAACGGCAAGTTCATCTGGCCGGGCTTCGGCGAGAACATGCGCGCCCTGGAGTGGATCATCGGTCGCGTCAGCGGTCACGCCGACGCCGTCGAGAGCCCCTATGGCTTCATGCCCCGCTACGAGGACCTGAACTGGACCGGCCTCGAGTTCCCCAAGGAGAAGTACGACGCCATGGCCAAGGTGGACCGCGCTGCCGGCCTCTCCGAGACCGTCGAGCAGGCGACCCACTTCGCTCAGTTCGGCTCGCGCCTGCCGCGCGAACTCGAGCTGCACCGGCAGATGCTGGTCCTGCGCCTCGAGCGTTCGCCGGAAGTGTGGGAAGTCAAGTAATCCCAGCGGCTTGGTAAAGTGAACCGGACGGCCCCGCAGCAATGCGGGGCCGTTCCGCTTTGGGGGGTATGGGGAGAACGCAGGCCGCAACGAAGGCTGGTGACTGGATCGGCCTAAGGCCGTTCCTGTCACCATAGGCAAGGGAAGCGACAGATATCGATTGGCTTTCCGGCGGAGAGAAGGTGACAGGTACCCCAAGGGGAACCAGTCACCGGCCCGCGTCGAGACCGCCTTTGCGCGGCACCAGGATTTCGACGGCCGCCACTCGAAATCACGGAGAATCCCGCACATCATCCGGCGCCGTCAGTGAGTGAATTGATCAAGCAGTCACCGGAACTCGCGGCGGATCTGGCTTTGCCGCCGGACATGCACAGTGTAGGATTGCGGGCGAGCGGGTTGCACCCAGTTCCGCACCGCGCTCTTCGCCGGCGATCCGTTAGCGGTGCTTGGCACGGCCTTGGAGGGGCAGCATGTCCAAGCTCTTTGCCCTGAAGTGCATCTGCATCGCGGCAATGATCGTCGGCTTCGCGTTTTTGCTGCCGGCGAGACTATTTCTCGATTGGTATCTTCTTTCCGACCATTATATTCGCCCGCCGGACGCGAATATCAGGATACTCGTCTGGAAAGGGTATTATGTATATGTGACCTATTGCATGTCATTTGTTCGCTTTAATATGCCTGTCGTCGGCTTTTTTATATGCTTTCTGGGTTGGTTTTTCTACAAGAAGCTCAAGGGGCGGACTTGATGGGGCCACAATCCCTTCACGTGACCATTCTTGCGGGACCGCGAGAACTGCGGCGACGGCTCTTCGAAATCACGGAAAATCCCGCACATCATCCGGCGCAGGCAGTGGGTAGATTGGCCCGGCGATCCCCCGAGTCTCGCGGCGGCGCTCCCCTCGGGAAGGACAAGATCATGGCCAGCAGGATCAACGCCGATTGGCACCGGGACAATCCCATGCCGAAGAATCCCAAGCCGGATCAGCGCATCGCCTGGCATCTTGCTCATGCCAAATTCTGTCAGTGCCGCCCCATTCCCGACGGGGTCAAACGGCTGATGGCCGAGCGGGGAATGGTCTTGCAATCAGACGCAACCGAAAAGCCGGCCTGAGAGCGAAAAGTCGGGACGCGGTTGTGATCTGCATGTCGCGTGTTTGTCGCCCACGGGGCCGATGACGACGGCGGGAATGTCGCAAGTCCGTCGCAGTCGCACGGGCAGGCCGACCGCAGGTGTCCCGATGCAACCGGATCATGGGAAGTTGAGGGATATCGGCAAAAGCGGTTGTGGAGGCTGGACGACGGCAACGGGAAGAGATTGCCCTGGTTTTCCCTCGCGACAAGGTGACAGGTACACCTTTGGCGAACCAGTCACCGGCCCTCGTGGCGGATGCCTTTGCCGGGAGCTGCCTCCTACCTGATGCTGAAGAATACCTCGCTGCCGTCGTCGCCCTCGTCGGGCGGCATGGCGTCGAGGGTGCAGCCTTTCAAGCGGATGCCACGGCTCTCGTAGCAATAGCCGCCCTCGGTGCAGATATAGGAGGTGTGGCTGTCGCTCTCGTAGACGAGTTGGGAGGGCGTGCCGAAATCGTCGCCGGGGGAGACGGTGGTGCTGTCATCCTCGAGCGCGGGCACCTTGGCCGTGACGGTGGCCGTGCAGGCGGCGCCGGCGGTCTCGATCAGCGCCAGAGCAAGGCCGGCGGCGAGGATCGCCACGGCAAACCCATTTCGTCCGTTCATCTGCTTCCTCCCGGCGGCGGCACACCAACCGCATATGGGTTGCGTAGCGCTGCGCCCTTCACCTTGTCAATCGGGGCGAAGGAAGGACACCAGTGGAAAGTCGCATCTGCCCCTTTTGGCGCAGAGGGAGCCTCATTGCCGGTTTGCACGCTTGATTTACTGTCGTCCAAGAACTACATTGCATCATGCTTGAGCTGAAGCAGACAGCGACCTTCCGCAAGTGGTGGGCCGGCCTCAGGGATGAGAGGGCGCGCGGTGTCATTGCAGCGCGCCTGGATCGGCTGGCCTATGGTCTGGCCGGCGACGTCGAGCCGGTGGGGGATGGCGTCAGCGAGCTGCGCGTCCACTATGGCCCCGGCTATCGCGTCTATTTTCAAAGGCGCGGCAACACATTGGTTGTTCTGCTCTGCGGCGGCGACAAGGGCAGCCAGGGCCGGGACATCAAGGCCGCCAAGCGGTTGGCTGGAGAGTGGAGCGCGTGAGATGGCCGAGCAATTAACCCCCTTCGATCCCGCCGAAAGCCTGAGCAGCGACGAAGCCATCGCCGCCTTCATGGCCGACGCCTTTGCCTCCGAGGATGCCGGCTATATCGCCCACGCGCTTGGTGTCGTCGCCCGCGCCAAGGGCATGACCCAGATCGCCCGCGACACCGGCCTGTCGCGCGAACAGCTCTACCGCTCCTTCAGCGAGGCGGGAAATCCCACGCTCAAGACGACGCTGGCGGTGATGAAGGCGCTGGGGATTGAACTGACGGCGCGGGTGAGTGGCGTAAATAGATGATTTAGCTTCATTTTTCTGTTGAGAGAAGGTGCGGGCACCTCAAGAGGAACCCGTCACCTGCTCTCGTCGCGAAAGCCATCTCCCGCCCTCCGCCTCAGAACAGCTTCAGCCCGTTGAGCAGCACCACCGCGATGGCGAGCGGGGCCACGTAGCGGACCAGGAAGAAGGCGGTGCGGATGGTGAGGCGGTTCATCGGTGTGCCGGTCTCGGCCATCTGCCTTTCCGGTCCGGCGAGGCCGTAGACCCAGCCGACGAACAGGCAGATCAGGATGCCGCCCAGCGGCAGCAGGATGTTCGAGCTCAGGAAGTCGAACAGATCGAAGGCGGTGAGGCCGAACAGCTTCACCTCGGCCATGGTGCCCTGTGACAGCGCCGCCGGCACGCCGAGCAGCCCGATCAGGCCGATGGTGGCGATCGCCGCGCCCTTGCGCGGCAGGTGGAAGCGCTCCGACAGCACGGCGACGGGCACTTCGAGAAGCGAGAGTATGGCGCCCACCGAGGCGATGGCCGTCAGCACGAAGAAGGCCGTCATGAAGATCACGCCGCCGGGCATGGAGGTGAACACGGCGGGAATGGTCATGAACACCAGTGACGGGCCGGCCGCCGGCTCGAAGCCGAAGGCGAAGACGGCGGGGAAGATGGCGATGCCGGCGAGCAGCGACACCGACAGATCGGCCAGCATCACCCGCGCCGCCGTGGCGGGAATGTTCTGCTCGGGCCGGAAATAGCTGCCATAGGTGAGCATGGTGCCCATGCCGAGCGACAGCTTGAAGAAGGCAAGGCCGAGCGCGGTGAGGATCACCGCCGGCGTCACCTTGGCAAAATCGGGCATGAACAGGAAGGACAGGCCCTGTCCGGCGCCCGACAGGGTGAGGCTGCGGATGCAGAGCAGGATCAGCAGGGCGAACAGCACCGGCATCAGCCGCCGCGTCACCGCCTCGATGCCCTTGGAAACGCCGAAGGCGATGATGAAGCCGGTGAGCCCCAGCACCACCCACTGCCAGAACAGCGAGGCCCACGGGTTGGACACCAGCTCGCCGAAGGCGACGCCGGCCACCTTGGGATCGGTGGTGGCTATGGAGCCGGAGATCGCCTTGAAGATATAGGCATAAACCCAGCCGGCCACTTCCGAATAGAAGGCCATGATCAGGAGCGCGGCGGCAAAGCCCATCCAGCCGATCACCTTCCACCCGCCCTGCCCCTTGGGCGCGAGGCGTTCGAAGCTCGTCACCGCATCGGCGCGGGCGCTGCGGCCGAGCATGCACTCGGCGATCATCACCGGCAGGCCGACCAGCAGCGTTGCGAGCAGATAGACCACCAGGAAGCCGGCGCCGCCGTTCGATCCGGTCAGCGAGGGAAATTTCCAGATATTGCCAAGGCCCACCGCCGAGCCGAGCGTTGCCACCAGCGCACCGAAGGTGCTGGTGAAGCCGTCACGATTGCTTTGAGCCATGCCCCGTTTCCCCCTGCCCGCGACCAGTGGGGAAATCCTGTCCCCGACAAGCCGGTTTTGTTTTTCTGATCGTTTGGTAGCAGGCGGGGACAGGCCGGGCAATGCGGGGGGATTGCTGAGGGGTGAGACAATCCGTGCCGCCCGGGCCGGCGTCGCCGCCGCCGACAGCCTGCATCGGCCATCGGGACTCCGGTCTGGCGGCCCGCCTCCATTCGCTTCTCCCGCCCTTAAGCATTCCCCCGCTCTGGCGCGGGCCGGCTTTCGGCGGGAAGATGCGGCTAGGCGCATAAGCGGATAAAAGCATGAGTGATCCCGTCGACCTTCTCTCGGCTCTGGCCGACCCCACCCGTCTTGCGGCGGTTCGCCTGCTGTGGGACGGCAAGGAACATTGTGTCTGCGAGCTGATGCGCAAGCTTGGCGCGTCCCAGTCGCGCATGTCCCGCCACATGGCGGCGCTGCGGGTGGCCGGGCTGGTGCTTGACCGGCGCGACGCCCAATGGGTGCGCTATCGCCGCAATCCGGCGCTGGCGCCCGCCGTTGCCGCGCTGGTCGAGGCCGCGCTGGCGTTGCCGCCGGCCGATGACGCGAGGGAGGTGGCGGCATGAGCGACTGTTGCCCCCTGCCGAAAGGGCCGCCTTCCCAGTCGCCCGGGACCGGCCGCTGGCTGGCCGCGACGGCGGCGGGGCTTGTCGTCTGGGGCGCGCTCTATTGGCAGCTTCAGCCGGCGGCAAGCTGGATCGTTGCGCGCTTGCCGCTCGTGCCGGGCAGTCGGACCGCGGATGCCGTCGCCTTCTTTCTCTATGATACCCCCAAGGTGCTGATGCTGCTGGGCCTGGTGGTCTTCGCCATGGGGGTGATCCGCTCGTGGTTCTCCGCCGACCGCACGCGCAGACTGCTGGCCGGTCGGCGCACCGGGGTCGGCAATGTGGCGGCGGCCCTGCTCGGCATCGTCACGCCCTTCTGCTCCTGTTCGGCGGTGCCGCTGTTCATCGGTTTCGTCTCGGCGGGTGTGCCGCTGGGCGTGACCTTCTCCTTCCTGATCGCTGCGCCCATGATCAACGAGGTGGCGCTCGGCCTGCTGTTCGGCCTCGTCGGCTGGAAGGTGGCGCTGGCCTATCTGGGATTCGGGCTTGGTGTCGCCATCACCGCCGGCATCGTCATCGGCCGCTGCCATCTCGACGGCTGGCTGCAGCCCTGGGTGCGCGAGATCCGGATGACCGCAAGCGATGTGCCCGGCCAGCGGATGACGCTCGTCGATCGCCTCGAGGCCGGCGTCGATGCCGTGCGCGACATCGTCGGCAAGGTCTGGCTGTGGGTGATCGCCGGCATTGCCGTCGGCGCGCTGATCCATGGCTATGCGCCCGCCGACCTGCTGGCCACCGTGATGGGTCGATCCGCCTGGTGGTCGGTGCCGGCGGCGGTGCTGGTGGGCATCCCGCTCTATTCCAATGCCGCGGGGATCATTCCGGTGGTCGAGGCGCTGCTCTCCAAGGGCGCCGCCATTGGCACGGTGCTGGCCTTCATGATGGCCGTCACTGCGCTGTCGCTGCCGGAAATCGTCATCCTGCGCAAGGTGCTGACGGGTCGTCTGATCGCCGTCTTCATCGGCGTGGTGGCGCTCGGCATTCTCGCCGTCGGCTATCTCTTCAACTTCGCCTTCGCCTCCTGACCGGGCGACAGGCCGCCGGCGGCCACATGAGAAGGACTGGACAACATGAAAGACATCAAGGTTCTCGGTTCCGGCTGCCGCACCTGCGTGGCTACCGCCGACCTCATCAAGACCGAAGCCGACAGGCTCGGCATTGCCGTCAGCATCGAGAAGATCACCGACTATGCCGCCATCGCCGGCTACGGCATCAGCTCCACCCCCGGCGTGGTGGTGGATGGCAAGGTCGTCCATGCCGGCGGCCTGCCGAAAGCCGCCGCCGTCGATACCTGGCTGGCGACCTGATCCGGAGAGATCCGGCGGGGCGGCGAGTGATCTTGCCCGGCGCTTCGAGGGCGGGCGATCCATCTCGCCTCATATTGCAAAGAAACATTTGCAAAGAAGTCTTTGCAAAGATACAGTCGGGGCATGACCACCGTGCCCCCCTCCACGCCGCCCGCCCTCGAGCATCCGCCGATCGCGTTGGAACACCCTGATCGAGAAGCGGCCGCTCATGTTGAATCCGGAGCGATCTCCGGTCGACCTGATGCGTCCGCCAGGTCGGAAGGCGCTCCGGCGCGCGCCATCCGGCAGGTGTCGCCCGACGTCACCTCGCTGAAGGCGCTGGCCCATCCCGTCCGCTTGCGCCTTCTGGGGCTGTTGCGCATCGATGGGCCGGCGACGGCGACGCAGCTGGCCGAGCGGCTCGGTCTCAACAGCGGAGCCACCAGCTATCACCTGCGCCAGCTGGCCCAGCACGGCTATATCGAGGAGGCGGCGTCGGCCAACCGGCGCGATCGGCTCTGGCAGGCCCGCCACGAGCTCACCACCTTCGAGGAAACGGGCGAGGCCGGGGCGGAAGCCACTGCCGCCTTCGTGCAGGCGGCGCTGGTGCTGCAGACCGACATGATGCGCCAGGCCGCAGCGGAATTGGCCGATCTGCCGGCCGTCTGGCGGGCCGCCTGCACGGCCAGCGACATGGTCATCCCCCTGACGCCGGCGGCGGCCACCGCACTGGTGCAGAAGCTGGAAGCGCTGCTGACCGAGGCCATGCAGGCAGCGCCGCCGCTCGGTCAGCCTCTGCCCGCCGACACCGTGCCCTTCACCTTGATGCTGCACGCCTTTCCCTTTCCCGGCCGCCTGCCGCACCGGGATGCGGAGGCGTGAGCGCGCCAGGGGCCCTGATCGCGCTTCTGAGTGCGCAGACGCTGTCCATCGCCGGCACCAGCCTGTCGGCCATCGCCCTGCCCTGGCTGGTGCTGTCCACCACCGGCAGTCCGCTCGGCGCCGGGCTGATGGTGATGACGGAAATGTTGCCCTATGTGGTGGCCAAGGCGCTGTCCGGGCCGCTGATCGACCGGTTCAGGCCGGCGCGCGTCAGCCTGCTTTGCGATCTGCTGTCGGCGGTCGCCCTCAGCCTGATCCCCCTGATGCTGGTACTCGGCAACGGCGCGCCGCTGCTGCTGATGCCGGTGGTCTTCGTCACGGGCCTGCTGCGCGGCCCCTCCGACGCGGCCAAGCAGTCGCTGGTGCCACAGGTGGCGCGGCGGGCCGGTCTGCCGCTCGAACGGGTCACCGGCCTTGCCGCCACGGTCGAACGGCTCGCCGCCACCCTGGGCACGGCCGGCGCCGGCCTGCTGATTGCCGCGCTCGGGCCAGTGGCCGCGCTGGGCGCCAACGCCGCTTGCTTCCTGGCCGGCGCGCTGATCGTCGGCCTCGGCTTGCGGATACCGCCGGCCGCACCGCCCCCGCGCCGCGCCCAGGGCTATCTCGACGATCTGCGGGACGGCGCGCGCTTTCTGGCCGGGGACGCGGTGCTCGCGAGCATTGCGCTGATGGTGGCGCTGACCAACCTGCTCGATCAGGCCTTTCAAGCCGTGCTGCTGCCGGTCTGGGTGCGCGAGGCCGGCCATGGCGCCGACCTCCTCGGCTGGCTGCTGGCGGCCTTCACCGGCGGCTCCATCGCCGGCGCCGCCGTGGCGACTGCCTTTGCCGAGCGCCTGCCCCGATTGCCGGTCTATACGCTGGCCTTCCTGGTGGCCGGCCTGCCACGCTTTGCGGTCTTCACCCTCGCACCGCCGTCCGTGGCCGTGATCGTGCTGATCGTCTGCGGCATGGCGGGCGGCTTTCTCAATCCCATCCTCGGCGCCGTGATGTTCGAGCGCATGCCCCCGGCGATGACCGGCCGCCTCACCGCCCTGTTCTCGGCCCTGTGCTGGTCGCTGATCCCCTTCGGCGGCCTGCTGGGCGGCACGCTCGTCTCCACCCTCGGCACCACACCCTCCTTCCTCGCCACCGGCGTCGCCTATGCGCTCGTCACCCTGATGCCGCTGATCCGCCCCAGCTTCCGCGCGTTCGCCAGACCTGCGGACGCGCCGCCGCCGGGTTCCGACGTCTCGTGAGCTGAAGCCGGGTGTGCGGAACGCAGCAGGCTGCGCCTGGCCGACGGGTCACCTCTGCGACCAAAGAATGATGCGGCCGCAAACGCCGGATGTCCGGGCCGGTTCGGGCCTGGCGCCGAAGCGCGGCGCCCGCATTTCCAACATCACCAACAACGCGTTCCAATAACGCCGATCCTTTTCTTTAACATTGTTGCACATTGCAACAAGCCAAGACGCTTTCTCCTGAATACTGTTGGAATTTGCGAAATTGAAGCGGAGATGATTGTGCTTGTCTCCAAAAAATCCCGGATGCATCCACCAACATGCAGCGTTCCTGTTCGGACTTTGAAAATAACATCACCAATAAATAAAACAACATACTCATTTAAATCTATGCATAGTCGAGCAAAAAACATCATGCAAAATCTCAATAAATAAATTTTCGACAAGTGACGGATATTTACGGATTGAAAGATTGACGATATCTTATGATATGGCGGAACGCGGCGCGGGCACTCCACGACAATTGAATAGATGAGGACACATTCAAGTTGTCTGGAGATTTGTCCTGTCCGTCGTAGAGGAGGGGCTTGGTCTTTATTCGTCGCTCACGCGAGGGTACTGGGCAAAGTTGCTTTTGCATTCAGCTCTGGGAGGAAACACATGAATCTCGTTACAGCGCTCGCCATCGTCATCGGCGCGCTTGGTGCCGTGGCCACCTACCTGTTTCTCGGACCGGCTGGCGGCCTTGGTTTGCAGATTTGGGCCGCGTTCATCGGTTGGGGATGCTTTTTCCACTGCGGCGGCGGTGAAGCCGGCCTGAAGGCGTCGGTTCCGGCCATCGTCTGGGGCGCCCTGTGCGCAACCGTCGCGCTGGTGCTCGTCACGCTTGTTCCCATTGGCGACCTGCCGCTGACCGCCGCCATCTGGGTTGGCGTGACGGTCGTGATCCTGATCCTCGGCGCCCATCTGCCGGTGCTCGCAGCCATCCCCGCCGCAGTCTACGGCTATGCCTCCACCGCCGGCTTCGCCCTGGTCGGCAGTCACCTCGACACGCTCACCAGCGGCAGCCTCGGCACCAACCCGTTCCTGACGGTCGTGACCTCCATGCTCGTCGGCACCCTGTTCGGCTACGCCTCCGGCAAGCTCGCCGGCATGCTGGCCAAGTAAGGTTGGCCCCAACCGCCCAAGTCGTGAGGAAGATGGCCCGGTTCAAGCCGGGCCATTTTTTTGGGCGGATCATGGTCCGCGCAAGGTGTCCTCGTGCGAGCGGCAGGACTTCGCGCCGCACGTCGTCTCCGAAGACGCCGAATGCCGGTGACTGGATAAAGCCGGCCTCGGCCGGCGCTTCCTGTCACCTCTTGCGCGGGAGGCGGCGGATATTCGCGCGGGATGACCGTTGGAGAAAAGGTGACAGGTACCCCAAGGGGAACCAGTCACCGGCGCGAAAATAGCAAAGTAAAGCCGCAAATATACTCAAGCTGCACAAGCTTGCTGAATACGCGCTTCGTTCTCAAGCTGGTGCGATACTACGAGTTCACTCACGCCGAACTCATTTGCTATTGTAAGGTGATCGCGGCCATCCGCATACATTGACCGTACTTCAGCGACTGGAGCAAGGAACTCTGCGGCGAATGCCCGACCGCACCGCTGGCGGAAGGCGAATCCAAGATCGTTGATGGGCGCGACGCATGGATCTGGAAAACAAGCAACGTCTCCAACACCACGCGCGAGGCTGAAAAGTTGCTCGGCTTCACTCGGCCTATTGCTTCCGCTACGCAAGTGAAGCAGTACGCCGCGATTGTCTTCGTCTCTGAAAACGCGAAGCCCATCCACGGGTCGCTTGGCCCTGAAGTTTGCATTTCCCAGCTTCTCAGCCAGATGCTTGACGGTTGTGATGCGGTCAGTGCTCATCAGGCCGAGTGCTTGGCGGCAGGCACGGGCGCGCCTGTAGCCTTTCGCCCATCCCGGCTCGCCAACTCTTGCAGGTGCATTTTGCGAAATTTGGTTCGCAAGATCCCGCAAGTCGGCAAATCGAGCGGTATAACCTGGCACTTTCCTAGCGTCGCCAATCCACTCGAAAAGCAGATGTCGATCTTTGCCTCGTGCTCCCGCCAGGAACTCCGTCAGGGCTTCATCCTGAAAGATCCCTGCCGAGCACTCGATCTCGGCCGCAATCGCATCGCTGATGTTGTAGGGGTCTTCTCCGAGGGCACCGGCGGCCTCACAGAATGCCCTCTCGTCCGGATCTGCCATGGAAGCGCGAACACGCTCCCAGCGCAGCGCTGCAGTTGTGGCTTCAACCTCACGAGCCTTCATTCGATCGAGTACGTCGCCGATGAACTGTCCAAGAGTTGCTTCCGCTGCTTCGCGGCTCATTGTCTCAGTTTGACCTGACCAGAAGCGAACCTCAGGATTGCGATAACTGGACTGCTCTGCATAGACATCGAAGGCTGCGCCGTCGAAGCGCATCCGTATATCCGGAATTGCGTAACCGCTACGGTATCGCCTCAGACTGACTTCTTCTTCGCGATTGCCGAAGAGGCGCCACCAGTCGAGCACGAGGCCTTCTGCGATTGAGTATACCGGTAAGTTGATTGCGGTGCCGAGGTGCTCGCCACTCAAGTAACGAGTGACGTTGCTGTCGCCAAGCCAAATTCGGAACTCCGCAGCGGTAGCTTGCTCTTCTGGAGCTCGGTTTTCGGCATTCTCAAGCCATCTAACCGAAAATCTCAACTCGCTCCTCCTCGTCGATCGGCCATCCTTTGTAAGTGCCGAGCACGCTGTTGATGCAGAAGCCAAACCACACCTGGCCAGCGTCGTCACGATACCACACTCGCTTGGGAAAGTCCTTGTCGCCCTCGAAGTAGCGGAACTGTCCTTGCTCAAGTGCTTTCTTTACCCAATCGGTTGCCTGGGCGCGCTCCACCTCTCCGACCAATGGGCAAATCGTTGTCAACTGCTTGTTCGGGCGTTGAGCTACACCGTCATCGCCAGCGAACGCAGCCGGCAACCCACCCCACCAACGAACAATCTTGTGCTCCGGCGAGCCCTCATATTGAGCGCGCGCGATTTGATCGGGCGTCAAAGGTGGCCTGGGGGGAAGTTGAGCAGGACGCTTCACCATCGCGACAGCCTAGGCTTTTTGATCAGGCGTTGAGTAGTTGACGGCTATTTACCAAATTGCACCTATGGTTGCAATCTTTCCAGTCGGTGCAGTGTGCGGTCGCCCTCACCCCCGCACCCCGAACCACACCTTCGTCTCGCCATAGGCCCGCTCGTCCACCACCGCGAAGCCCTCGGGCCACACCAGCTCCGCCTTGGCGGTTTCTTCCACCACCACCAGCGCGCCGGGTTTGAGCCAGCCGCCGGAGGCGAGTGAAATCAAGGCCTTGTCGGCGAGGCCCTTGCCGTAGGGGGGGTCGAGGAAGGCGAGCGTGTAGGGTTCGGCGGGGCCGAGGGCGCCCATGCTGGTGGCGTCGCGGCGGAAGATGCGCGTGGAGCCCATCAGCCCCAGGGTCTCCTGGTTGCGGCGGATGATGCCGCGCGCTTCGGCGGACTCTTCCACGAACAGGCAGGCCTTGGCGCCGCGGCTCATGGCCTCGAAGCCGAGCGCGCCGGTGCCGGCGAAGATGTCCATGACGCGGGCGTCGTCGAGCACGCCATCATGGGCGTGCTCGAGGATATTGAACAGGCTCTCGCGCAGACGGTCGGAGGTGGGGCGGATCGCCAGCGAATTGCCCTCGGGACCGGCCAGCGCCGTGCCTTTGTATTTACCGGCGACGATCCGCATTGCGTCCCCCGGACTTCGGACCAGACGACTTGGGACCAGACGACTTCGGGCCGCCCGACTTGGGACCGCCTGACTTCGGGCCGCCGGCGTTGGGGCCGCCGGACCTTGAACCGCCCGACCGCGGGCCATCGGAGCGATGGCCGTCGGTGCGGGTCGAGGCCTTCGGCCGATCCGTCTTCGGTCCCTCCGAACGCGGCCGCTCGGATCGGTCCGCCTTGGGGCCGCGCGCCGGAGCGGCCTCGGTCTTGAAGCCGGCCGACCGCGATCCGCCGGTCTTCGGTCCACCATGGCCGGCGCGCGGGGCGGCGTCGGGGTCGCCCTTGCGGTCGCGGGTCGGCGCGACGGTCTTCACCGGCGCGCGCGCTTCGCGCGGCTTGCGATCCACCTCGAAGGCCTTGCCGGTCTTGTAGCCGGTGCGGGCGCCCTCGGCGCCTTCGCCCTCGGGACGACGGCTGAGGCGACCGGTCTTCGGCGCGGCTTCCACGTCGCCGCGGGTCGTCAGGCGATCGCGGCGGGCGTTGGGGGCCTCACGCGGGGCGCGAGGCTCCTGTGCCTCGCCGCGCTTTTGCGACGGCGCCCTGCGCGGATTTTCCGCGGCGCGCGGCGGCACGGGTGCGCGGGCGCGCAGCGG
>NZ_JAKJIC010000016.1 GCF_021864535.1 Oryzibacter oryziterrae | reverse complement strand
GGCTCGACGCTTTGTCTCGCAACAAACGTTCGTCGGCTGGACTGGCCCTCTGCCTTGGCTGTCCTATCCTCGCACCTCGCGCAGACGGAACCGGCGCTCACCCCTCTCTCCCACTCTCCCCCGCAAGGGGGGAGAGAGCCTGTCAGAGTGTCCGGCCCAAACCTTCGATGCTGATAGGCTTTTGAGGGAACCAATCGGCACCCTCTCCCCCCTTGTGGGGGAGAGTTGGAGAGAGGGGTACCGGCTCGACGCTTTGCCTCGCAACAATCCGTCATCGGCAGGGCTGGCCCCCTGCCTTGGCTGTCCTATCCTCGCACCTCGCACAAACGGAACCGGCGTTCACCCCTCTCTCCCGAAAGAGGGAGGAGAGCCTGTCGGAGTGTCCGGCCAGAACCTCCAAGGCTGGTAGGTTTGCACGGGAAACAATCGGCACCCTCTCCCCCCTTGCGGGGGGAGAGTTGGAGAGAGGGGTAAATCCGAAGGAAAACATGGGCTTGCCGGCCAGTCCAGCGATCGCCTCTCTTCCAAAGCTCAGCTCAACCCAATCGCTCGCAGGGAAGGCGTCCCCTCAATGCGCATCCGGTGGCGGCGCCTGCCGGGGCACCACTTTCGGCTTGCGCAGCAGCACCAGCAGCGGCACCGACACCAGCGTCACGAACATCATCAGTTTGAAGTCGTCGATGAAGGCGATCATGATCGCCTGACCGTTGACATATTGATTGAGCACGCTCTCGAAAGCCTGCGAGGTCACCGGCATCTTCAGCGCCGCCGCCATCTGGTCGAGACCGGGGGTGAAGGGCGTGATCCGCTCGGCAAGTTCGGCGTGGTTCACCTGCGTGTTCTGCGACAGCAGGGTCGAGACCACGGAAATGCCGATCGACGAGCCGATACTGCGCACCAGGCTGTAGAGCGCGGTGCCCTCGGTGCGGAACTGGCCGGGCAGGGTGGCAAAGCCGATGGTCGACATGGGCACGAACACGAGTCCGAGCCCCAGGCCCTGGATCAGCCCGGTCTTGATCACCGGCCAGGAGTCCATCTCCGTCGAAAAGCCGGTCATGTCATAGAGCGACCAGGCCGTCAGCAACAGGCCGATCAGGATCAGCAACCGCGCGTCCACGCTGCGCATCAGCCGTCCCACCGCCAGCATGGACAGCATGGTGCCCACCCCGCGCGGCGCCAGCACCAGCCCGGTGAGTTCGGTCGGATAGCCGAGGATGTTCTGCAGGATCGGTGGCAAGAGCGCCGTGGTCGCCAGCAGCACGATGCCGATGGCGAAGGTGAACACGCAGCCGGCGACGAAGTTGCGGTCGGTGAACAGCTGCGGATGCAGGAAGGGATGTTCCGTGGTCATGGAGTGGATCACGAAACACCACAGCGCCGAGACCGCGACGGCCGCCTCCACCATCACCTCGCCCGACGAGAACCAGTCCAGCTGTTCGCCCCGGTCCAGCATCAGCTGCAGGCCGCCGATGAACAGCGACAGCATGGCAAAGCCGAAGAAGTCGAAGGGGCGCTGCCGTCTGGGCGCCGGTGGCATGTAGATGGCAATGCCGAGAAAGGCGAGAATACCCACCGGCAGGTTGATGTAGAACACCCAGCGCCAGTCGAAGCTGTCGGTCAGCCAGCCGCCCAGCGTCGGCCCCAGCACCGGCGCCACCATGATGCCGGCGCCCCACATGGCCATGGCCTGGCCGTGTCGTTCACGCGGGTTGATGTCGAGCAGCACAGCCTGCGACAGCGGCGCAAGGCCGGCGCCGAACAGGCCTTGCAACAGGCGGAAGAACACCATTTCCGTGAGACTGGTCGCCAGCCCGCACAGCATGGAGGCCAGCGTGAAGCCGCCGACGCAGGCCAGGAACAGCCGATTGCGCCCCATATGGTCCGACAGCCACCCGGTCATCGGCATCATGATGGCGGAGGCGACGATATAAGAGGTCAGCACCCAGGTGATCGTGTCCTGCGCCGCGCCCAGATTGCCCTGCATGGAGGGCAGGGCCACATTGGCGATCGTCGTGTCCAGCACCTGCATGATGGTGGCCAGCATGATCGACAGGGTGATCAGGCCCTTGTGCTTGACCTCCATATGGGCGACGGCGTCACTCATGGCTGGGTGACCGCGGCAACCGCGTGGTCGAGGCCGACGTCGGTCAGCAGCCTGTTCACCACGGGCGGCAGGGGACGCACGAAGCCGGTGTCCACGTCCACCGAAACGCTGAGGCCGGCCCGCAGCGGCAGGCTGCCGGCGTCGCTCACCGACAGGCGCACCGGCACGCGCTGCACCACCTTCACCCAGTTGCCCGTGGCATTCTGGGCCGGCAGCAGCGAGAAGATCGCGCCGGTGCCGGCACCGATGCTCTCCACCTTCCCCTTGAGCGGCTGGCTCGGATAGGCGTCCAACGTCAACGCGGCCACCTGGCCGGTGCGCATGTGTTCGAGATCGGTCTCCTTGAAGTTGGCCTCGATCCATACCGACTGGGTGTCGACGATCGCCATCACCGGGCTGCCAGACGCCACATATTGCCCTACCTGCAAGTTGGCCACCTGCGACACGGTCCCCTTGGCGGGGGCGGTGACGAGCGTATGCTGAAGGTCGAGCCGGGCGCTGCTCTCAGCCGCCAGTGCGCTCAGCACGGAGGGATGCCGGTCGGTCTCGATGTTGGCGTCGCCGCCCAGTGCCGCCAGCGCATCCGCCACGCTCTGGTCGGCTTCGGCAACCGCCTGCCGGGCCAGATCGAGATCATGGCGGGCGCTGTCGAACTGCGCTTCGGTGGCATTGCCGCTGTTGCGCAGGCGCTCCTGCCGGCTGAACTGGGTCTGCTGGAACTCGAGCGTGCCGCGCGCGGTCTCCGCCTTCAGCTGCGCGTCCTTGTAGGCGGTGCGCAGCTGCTCCACCTGCAGCCGGGCGAGCGCCACGGCACTGTCGGCCTTCTTGAGGTCGATGGCATAGCTGGCGTCATCCAGCCGGAACAGCGGCGTGCCCGGCGCAACGCTCTGGTTCTGCCCGACGAACACTTCGGCGATGCGACCGCTCACTTCCGGGCTGATCAGAACCTTGTTCTGCTGCACATAGGCATTCTCTGTCGACACCCAGCGCGCCCCGGTCACCCAATACCAACCGCCCGCTGCGGCAATCGCGAGCGGCAGGGCCAGCATCACCGGCAGGCGCCAGACGCGGCGCTTGGCGCGGCGGCTCGGCTCGGGGGAATGGGATTTCGGCGGCGCCGGGGCAGCCGCCGGCGCAATCGCAGGGGCGGCTTGCGGCGGGACGGGGGAGGGCGTTTCCACTTCGGACATTTGGATCTGGCCTTGTTATGTCGTTGCTTTGCTTTCGCGCCGCGGTCCTTCGGCTTCGCCGGGCAGAGGCGGCGCCGCCCCGGCTTGCAAGTTGTCATAGACGCGCTCGAGCAGGGCGAGCAGCGTCTGGGTCTCCTCCGCGTCGAAACCTTCGAGCGCCCCGGCGAAAATGTCGGCAGCCACCGCACGCATGCTCTCGATCGCCGGTCGCGCCTGCTCGGTGGTGTAGATCAGCTTGGCACGCCGGTCATTGGGGTCACTACGTCGTTCGAGATAGCCGAGGCCCTCCAGGCGGTCGACCATGCGGCAGATGGTGATCGGCTCCACCCCCGTGAGATCGGCCAGCGAGGCCTGATTGATCCCTTCCATCTTGGCCACCCGCGCCAGTACCTGCCACTGCGCCCGCGACAGGCCGGTGGTCGCCGCAAAGCGCTCGAAGCGGCGGATCAGCAGGCGGTCGGTTTCATGGATGAGGAAGCCAAGGGAGCGTAAGGCGGATTTCATAAGCCCTTATATGATAAGCATGCTCATAATACAAGCGCGGACCTTTCTCCCCTTGCTGGCTGAAGGCACTGTCCACGGTCCGGATCACCCCTGCAGTTGGGGCGTCGGGGCCGCGTCCATGCCGCCGTCCTCGGCACGTGACGGAGCCCAAAGCCCCTCCCGGGTGCCCCTTCAACTCCCGTATGTCCGTGCGACCAAACCGTGGCATTGGCGCCCTACTGCACGAGGTCTTGGGCGACATATCCGTGACATTCGCGCCGGCCCGAGGTGCGCCCGCTTATCCCCGTTCGATCCCACTTCTCCCCGCGGCCGTCGGCTTGACGGCGCCCGCGCGCGCGTCTTTACTGTGACATGGTCGCCGCCCTCATCGGGGGCTCATGCGACAAAGCTGAGACATGCCTGCCAGGCATGTGCTGCTGCCCTCTTGCCTTTTGCGCCCTTTTCCCCTATATGCCGCGCCATCCCACACGCGGGGCCGCGGGTGCACTTTTGTGTATCCATCCGGTCGGAAGGGTTCGTCCCACCGATTCCCCCGCGGAGGCTGAAACCGGAAAAGAAAGCGAATTCAATGGCTCTTCCTGAATACACCATGCGTCAGCTCCTCGAGGCCGGCGTCCACTTCGGTCACCAGACTCACCGCTGGAACCCGAAGATGAAGGATTACATCTTCGGCTCGCGCGCCAACGTCCACATCCTCGACCTCGCGCAGACGGTTCCCCTTCTGCATCAGGCACTTAAGGCTGTGTCCGACACCGTCGCCCGTGGCGGCCGCGTGCTGCTCGTCGGCACCAAGCGCCAGGCTCAGGACCCGATCGCCGAGGCCGCCCGCCGTTCGGCCCAGTATTATGTCAACAGCCGCTGGCTGGGTGGCATGCTCACCAACTGGAAGACCATTTCCGGCTCGATCCAGCGCCTGCGCAAGCTCGACGAAACGCTGAATTCCGATCAGGCCAACCGCCTGACCAAGAAGGAACGTCTGGTCATGACCCGCGAGCGCGACAAGCTTGAGCGCGCCCTCGGCGGTATCAAGGACATGGGCGGTACCCCCGACCTGCTGTTCGTGATCGACACCAACAAGGAAAAGATCGCCATCGACGAAGCCCGCCGCCTGGGCATTCCGGTCGCCGCGATCCTCGATTCGAACTGCGATCCCGACGGCATCACCTTCCCGGTTCCGGGCAATGACGACGCCGGCCGCGCTCTGGCCCTCTATTGCGAGCTGATCTCGCGCGCTGCCATCGACGGCATCTCGCGCGCTGCCGGCGCCATGGGCATGGACCTCGGCGCTTCGGAAGAGCCGGTCGAGCCGGCCCTGACCGAGTCCGACGACGCCGCGGCCTAAGTCTAGGCAGGCGCTAACTAATCGTGATGAGGCGGGCGGGTCCGGATGGGTCCGCCCGACTTGTTACGGCCCCTGACCGGTCCGTGCCTTTGCGTAGGATGGCGACAGCCAGACACGCGGCCGGACCCCAATGAAATCCCGTGGCTGGGTGCGTTTCACAAGTTTGTCAGCCAGGCCCTGTAAAGCCCTGGGCATCCGCCACTTTCCGAACGAAAACGAGGGTCAGATGAGCAGCATCTCCGCAGCATTGGTGAAGGATCTCCGCGAGAAGACCGGCGCTGGCATGATGGATTGCAAGGGCGCCTTGATCGAGACCAATGGCGACATGGAAGCCGCCATCGACTGGCTGCGCGCCAAGGGTCTCGCCAAGGCCGCCAAGAAGGCCGGCCGCGTGGCCGCCGAAGGCCTGGTTGGCGTTGCCGTCTCCGGCAACAAGGCCGCCGTGGTCGAAGTGAACTCCGAGACCGACTTCGTCGCCCGTAACGACGCCTTCCAGGCGCTGGTGCGCAACGTGGCCGCCGTGGCCGTCGCCAACGGTGGCGACACCGCTGCGATCGCCGCCGCCACCTACCCCGGCAAGGCCCATTCGGTCGAAGCCGAGGTCAAGGAACTGGTTGCCACCATTGGCGAAAACATGAATTTCCGCCGTTCGCTGGTGCTGTCGGTTTCCGCCGGCGTCGTCGCCCCCTACGTGCACGCTTCGATCGCCGACAGCCTCGGCAAGATCGGCGTTCTCGTGGCTCTGGAGTCGACCGGCAACACCGACGAGCTCCTCAAGCTCGGCCGTCAGATTGCCATGCACGTGGCCGCCACCAACCCGCTGGCGCTCTCCGCTGAGGAGATCTCTGCCGACGTGGTCGAGCGCGAGCGCGCGATCTTCGTCGAGCAGGCCAAGGAATCCGGCAAGCCGGCCGCCGTCATCGAGAAGATGGTCGAAGGCCGTATCCGCAAGTTCTACGAAGAGTCCACCCTGCTCAAGCAGGCCTTCGTGATCAATCCGGACCTGACCGTCGAAGCCGCTGTCAAGGCTGCTGAAGCCACCGTCGGCGCGCCGATCAAGGTCACCGCCTTCACCCGCTTTGCTCTCGGTGAGGGCATCGAGAAGGAAGAGACTGATTTCGCTGCTGAAGTTGCCGCCGCAGCCAAGGGCTGAGGATAGGGCTTCACCTGAAATCCTGAGTGAGGGCTCCGGCACGCCGGGGCCCTTCTTTTTTGCGCATTAAGCATCGACGGTGAAAATTGTCCCCGTTCCGCCTGAAATTTCACCTCGCAGGGGTTTTCTCATCCGGCGGTCCGGGGTAGGGGAAACCGTATGAATGCGCGGCCGTCTCACCACGAGTCGCGCTTATTTCTGCCCGCCCCCTACCGGAGTGATATCATGAGCGAACTGAAGTACCGCCGTGTCCTGCTGAAGCTGTCCGGTGAGGCCTTGATGGGAGACCGCGGGTTCGGCATCGATCCCAAGGTGGTCAACCGCATCGCCGAGGAAATTGTCGAAGCCTATCGCCTCGGCATTCAGATCGGTGTCGTGGTCGGTGGCGGCAACATCTTCCGCGGCGTGTCCGTGGCTGCCCAGGGCGGGGACCGCACCACGGGCGACTACATGGGCATGCTCGGCACGGTCATGAATGCGCTGGCCGTTCGCTCGGCCATCGATCGTCTCGGCGTGCCTGCCGTGGTGCTGTCGGCCATCGGCATTCCCGCGCTCTGCGAGACCTTCACGCAGCGCGGCGCCATGGAGCACCTCAAGGCCAACAAGGTGCTGGTCTTCGCCGGTGGCACGGGCAATCCCTTCTTCACCACCGACTCCGGCGCCGCCCTGCGTGCGGCCGAAATCGGCTGTGACGCACTCCTCAAGGGCACGCAGGTGGACGGCGTCTACACGGCCGATCCCAAGAAGGATCCGACCGCCAAGCGCTACGATCGCCTGTCGCATCAGGAGGTTCTGTCCAAGAACCTGCAGGTGATGGATGCCGCCGCGATTGCCCTTGCCCGCGACAACAAGATTCCGGTAGTGGTGTTCTCGGTTCACGAAAACGGCGCTTTCGTCAACGTGCTGCTGGGCAAGGGTGTCTGCACCGTCATCGAAGGTTGACCGCGCAAAATTCAGGATCCGGTCGCGCGCCGTCACAAGCAGCGCGACCGGCTATGCATTGGGAAGGTTACGGGCATGGCTGACGAAGAATTCGATATGAGCGACCTCAAGCGTCGCATGCAGGGCGCGCTGGGTGTGTTCAAGAACGAACTGTCCGGTCTGCGGACCGGTCGCGCCAGCGCAAGCTTGCTGGAGCCGATCGTCGTCACGGCCTATGGCAGCACCATGCCGCTCAACCAGGTGGCCACCATCTCGGTGCCGGAGGCGCGCATGCTCTCGGTTCAGGTGTGGGACCGCTCCATGGTCAACGCCGTCGAAAAGGCGATCCGCGAGTCCAACCTCGGCCTCAACCCTGTGACGGAAGGCACGCTTCTGCGCTTGCCGATCCC
Source organism: Oryzibacter oryziterrae (assembly GCF_021864535.1). Lineage (GTDB taxonomy): Bacteria > Pseudomonadota > Alphaproteobacteria > Rhizobiales > Pleomorphomonadaceae > Pleomorphomonas > Pleomorphomonas oryziterrae. Next base: position 95,125 of record NZ_JAKJIC010000016.1, on the reverse strand, counting down.
CGAGCTGAACACCGAGCGCCGCAAGGAACTGGTCAAGCTCGCGCACAAGTATTGCGAGGCCACCAAGGTGTCGATCCGCCACGTCCGCCGCGATGGCATGGACGAGCTGAAGGACCTCGAGAAGGAAGGCCTGCTGTCGGAAGACTCAAGCCGCGTCTATTCCGATCGCGTGCAGAAGCTGACCGACGATTCCATCGCCGAAGCCGACAAGATGCTGGTGACCAAGGAACAGGAAATCATGCAGGTCTGACGCGCTGCGGCGGCGTTGCCCCTATGTGCGCTCCGGGCTGGCGTGATAGGGGTGACCGCGGCTAAATGGGTGAACTGTCTGGAAATTTTGCTAGGCAGTTCGCCTTGTTGCCTTCACAATGTGTAGGCAAGCATGCAGCCTCTCAGAAGGCCTGGGGCCGAAAAGCGGCGGGTGGCTTCCGAGCGGTTGGGCAAGTCGGGCCACATTGGCGGGTGGCGATCCGGGGGCTAGAGGATGACGGGTTTTGAGGCGGCCAAGGCCGGGGGAAGCCACGAGGCAGGCATGCCCCGCCATGTCGCCATCATCATGGACGGCAACGGTCGTTGGGCTCGGTCCCGCGGCCTTCCGCGCGTCGAAGGCCATCGCCGTGGCGTCAATGCCGTTCGCGAAGCCGTACGCCACGCCCAGAGCCTTGGCATCGAGTGGCTCACCATCTACTCCTTTTCCTCGGAAAACTGGTCTCGTCCGCTCGACGAGGTGCAGGAACTCATGGGCCTGCTCAAGCTGTTCATTCGCCGCGATCTGGCGGATCTGCACAAGGCCAATGTGCGCGTGCGGGTCATCGGCGAACGCGCCGGTCTGCCCGCCGACATTGCCGACCTGCTTGACGAGGCTGAAGCCAAGACGGCGGAAAACACCGGTCTGACCCTGGTGGTCGCCTTCAACTACGGCGCCCGCAACGAGATAGCCCGCGCGGTTCGCGCTCTGGCGGCCGATGTCGCCAAGGGTGTGATCGATCCGCAGGATATCACCGAAGCGTCCATCGCCGGGCGCCTGGACACCGCCGCCATTCCCGACCCCGACCTCATCATTCGCACGAGCGGCGAGCAGCGCCTGTCCAACTTCCTGATGTGGCAGGCCGCCTATGCCGAGTTCGTGTTCCTGCCGGTGCATTGGCCCGATTTCGACGCCAAGGCCTTCGATGAAGCCATCTCTGAATATCAGGGGCGCGAGCGTCGCTTTGGCGGCCTGACGGCGAGGAGCGCCGTCTGATGGCTGCAAATCCCTCAACACCAAGCGGGAAAGTCAGCTCCGAACTGGCACTTCGCGTCATATCCGCCGTCGTCCTCCTGGTGGTGGCGCTTGCCGCTCTCTGGCTGGGCGGCTGGGTCTTTGCAGTGCTGACCGCGCTTGCGTCCACCGCCATCCTCTATGAGTGGATCGGCATGACCGGTCCCTACGCCCAGCGCGCCGCGCCCAAGGCGTCCATGCTCTTTGTCGCGGTGACCGTCGTCATGGCCTATCGCGACCCCACGACGTCGCTGGCAGCCGCTTGTCTTGTGGCTCTCGGCATGATGCTCGCCGGTGTCGCCGATCAGCGCCTGCGCTGGCTTGCCGCCGGCGTCATCTATGCCGCCATTCCCGGTATCTGTGCGGTTTTGCTGCGCGGGCAGGGCGACGATGGTGTGCCTTCGCTCGACTTCCTCGCTGTGGCCTTCGTCTTCGTTGTCGTCTGGGTGACGGACTCGGCGGCCTATTTTGCCGGGCGCCTGATCGGTGGCCCCAAGCTTGCCCCCCGCTTTTCTCCGAAAAAGACCTGGTCCGGTGCCATTGGTGGCGCCACTGGTGCGGTCGTGGTCGGTGTCGCCATGCTGCGCTTGCGCGGCGTCGAGGCCGGCATCATCATTGCCTTGATTTCCTTGGTATTGTCCGTGATCAGCCAGATCGGCGATCTCATCGAATCCGCCATGAAGCGCCACTTTGGCGTCAAGGACTCGGGCAATCTCATCCCGGGCCACGGCGGCATCATGGACCGTGTCGACGGCCTGGTCTTCGCGCTTGTGGCCGCCACGGCCATCGCCTTCGCCCGGACCGGAGGCGACGGCCTTGGTGCCGGCCTGCTGGTATGGTGAGCGCAATGCCCACCGTCGCACCTGCATCCGCGCAAGATGCCATCAGCATTTCCATTCTCGGCGCCACTGGATCGATCGGGGCGAGCACCATCGATCTCGTGCTTGCCGATCCCGATCGCATTTCCGTCGACAGTCTGACGGCGTCCACCAATGCGGAAAAGCTGGCCCACGAGGCGCGCCGCGTCGGAGCTCGCCTTGCCGTCATCGCAGATCCCGACCGCTACGGCGAACTCAAGGCGGCCTTGTCCGGGAGCGGCATCGAGGCGGCAGCCGGTCGTGACGCCGTGGTTGCTGCGGCGGGTCGTCCTGTCGACATCATGGTTTCGGCAATCGTCGGCGCCGCCGGTCTCGCGCCCAGCCTGGCGGCGATCGGGGCTGCCAAGGCGATCGCGCTCGCCAACAAGGAAACCCTCGTGTGTGCGGGCTCGCTGTTCATGGGTGCTGCGGCCAAGGCGGGCACCGAGATCCTGCCGGTCGACTCCGAACACAACGCCATCTTCCAGGTCTTCGAGCGCGAGAATGCCGGAGAAATCGCCGAGGTGATCATCACCGCATCGGGCGGTCCGTTCCTGCGCATGCCGCGCGAAGCCCTGGCGACGGTGACGCGCGAAATGGCGCTCAGGCATCCCAAATGGGTGATGGGTCCGAAGATCACGATCGATTCCGCGACGCTGATGAACAAGGGGCTCGAGCTGATCGAGGCCTTTCACCTCTACCCGGTTGAGCCCGATCAGCTTTCGGTTCTGGTGCACCCGCAATCCGTTGTGCACGGGCTCGTCCGCTATCGCGACGGCTCGCTGTTGGCGGAGTTGGGTGAGCCGGACATGCGCACGCCCATCGGCTACTGCCTGTCCTGGCCCCGCCGTCGTCCGACGTCGGTGAAGGCGCTGGACTTGGCCGCAGTCGGCACTCTGACCTTCGAACGACCCGACCGTGATCGCTTCCCGTGTCTGGTCCTTGCCGAGGCCGCGCTGCGCGAGGGCGATGGCGCGACCTGCGTCTTGAATGCAGCCAATGAAGTGGCCGTCGAGGCATTCCTTCAGGGGCGGACCGGCTTCACGGACATACCGGTTGTCGTTGAACGGACGCTGAGCCACATGGCGGCCTCAGGGCCGCTTGCGGCGCCGGCATCGCTGGACGCGGCAATGGATCTCGATCAGACCGCTCGCCAGATCGCCCGCGAGGGCCTAGACTTCAAGGGTACGGTCGCCAGTTGAACCGCAACCAGACGAGGGAATCCCAGTTTTGACCCTGCCCGCACTTCTCAGTCTCCTCCAGGGAACGGTCCTGCCGTTCCTGGTCGTTCTGCTTGTGGTCGTGTTTGTGCACGAACTCGGTCATTTCTGGGTCGCGCGCCGGGTGGGGGTTGCCGTCAGCACCTTTTCCATCGGCTTCGGACCGGAACTCTTTGGTCGCACGGATTCCAAGGGGACCCGCTGGCGCGTGGCGGCCATTCCGCTGGGCGGTTATGTGAAGTTCATCGACGACATGAACGCTGCAAGCGTTCCGAACGGCGAGCAGGCGACAGTGGAAGGCTCCTTCCAGTCGAAGAGTCTTGCGGCGCGTGCGGCGGTCGTCGCTGCCGGCCCCTTCGCGAACTTCCTGTTTGCAATCGCCGTCCTCTCGACCCTCTTCTATGTGTATGGCCGTCCCTATCTCGCGCCGATTGCGCAGGAAGTGACCGTTGGTAGCCCCGCAGAGGCCGCGGGCATCCGGGCTGGCGACCGTGTTGTGTCGGTGGACGGTTATGGCGTCGACAGCTTCGAGGACATCCAGCGGATCATCGTGCTCCGACGCAACGTCGATATCCCCATTGAGGTGGAGCGCGACGGCCAGCGTCTGGTCTTCAATGCCACGCCCCGCGACACCGAGATCACCGATGCCTTCGGGCACAAGCAGACGGTTCCGGTCCTCGGATTGAAGCAGACCAAGCCCTCCGTTGAAATACGCAGCTTCACGCCCTGGGGGGCGGTGGGCGAAGCCTTGCACGAGACCGCGTCCATCGTGGAGACGAGCTTGTCGGGTGTCGCCGGCATGTTCTCGGGGCGCACTTCGACCTCGCAGATCAGCGGCCCCATCGGCATTGCCCAGATTTCCGGTCAGATGGCCTCGCTCGGCTTTTTACCGTTGATTAACCTTGCGGCAATTCTGTCGATTTCGATTGGTTTGATTAACCTTTTTCCCATCCCGTTGCTGGACGGTGGACATCTGGCATTCTATGCGCTCGAAGCCGTTCGAGGGCGCCCGTTGTCAGAGCGGGCGCAGGAAATCGGCTTCGGAATCGGACTGGCGCTGGTGCTTGGCCTGATGGCTTTTGGTGTCATCAACGATGTCGCCAAACTGGCAACAGGCTGAACAGGATCGTGGCCTTGTGGCCACTGTTGGTTTGGAAAAGGGTGTGACCTGGTGCGACTTGGCTTGCGCATCGCGTCAAAGGCTGTAAAAACCGAGTGTCGAGATTCTGTCGGGATCGTCCGGTAGCTGTCTGGCTGCTTATTAACGGGTATGTGTTTAAATGCGCTCATTCAACGAATGGACGAAAGTCATCGCGCTCTCGGTTGTTTTGTCCGGAGCGCTCCCCGTCATCGGCGGTGGAGTTCCTGTATTGGGTGTTGAGGCTGCGCAAGCTGCCACCATCAGCCGGATCTCGGTGGTCGGGAATTCTCGTGTCGATCAGCAGACCATTGCATCCTATCTGACGATCAAACCAGGCAAGTCCTTCTCCGCTGTCGATGTTGATGACTCGGTCAAGGCTCTCTTCGCCACCGGCATGTTCTCGGACGTACAGATCAACCAGTCCGGCGGCACGCTGGTGGTGAAGGTCATCGAGAATTCGGTGATCGCCCGCGTTGCCTTCGAAGGCAATGATGCTCAGTCCGACGAAATCCTGGGCGCGACCGTCGAGCTGCAGCCGCGTTCGGTGCTGACCCAGGCCAAGGTGGAATCCGACACCCAGCGCATCCTCGAACTCTATCGCCGCACCGGGCGCTACAATGCGACCGTCGAGCCTAAGGAAGTCGATCTCGGCCAGGGGCGTGTCGATCTCATTTTCCAGATCAATGAAGGCCCGCGCACGGAAGTTTCCAAGATCAATTTCGTCGGCAACAAGGCCTATTCCGATTGGCGTCTGAAGGACGTGGTTGCCACCAAGGAATCCGGGTTCCTCGGCTGGCTGAAGACCTCGGACAATTATGATCCGGACAAGCTGAACGCCGACCAGGAAGCCCTGCGTCAGTTCTATTACAACCGCGGTTACGCCGACTTCCGTGTCGTCTCTGCCGTCGCCGATTTCGATCGCGAGCAGAACTCCTTCTTCATCACCTTCACGATCGATGAAGGCGAACAGTATCGCTATGGCGACATCCACGTGGAGTCGACCCTGTCGGAAGTGAAGCCGGCTGACCTCGAAGCGCTGGCGCTGACCAAGCCGGGTGACATCTATTCGGCCAAGGATGTGCAGAAGAGCCTCGAGCAGATGACGGTTGCCGTCGCTGCCAAGGGCTACGCCTTCGTTCAGGTGCGTCCGCGTGGTGATCGTGATTATGCGAACCACAAGATCAGCATCACCTATTTCGTCGATGAAGGAACGCGCGCCTATATCGAGCGCATCAACATCATCGGCAATGACCATACCCGCGACTACGTCATTCGTCGTGAGTTCGATATCGGCGAAGGCGATGCCTACAATCAGGTTCTGATTGAAAAGGCTGAGCGCCGTCTGCGCAATCTCGGTTACTTCAAGAACGTGAAGATCTGGTCCGAACAGGGGTCAGCCCCGGACAAGGTCATCGTCAACGTTCAGGTGGACGACAAGCCGACGGGCGAAGTGGGTGTCGGCATCGGCTACAACACGTCGTCGGGAATCATTGCCGAACTGTCCTTCACCGAGAAGAACTTCCTCGGGCGTGGCCAGTATCTGCGTGCGAAGGTGACCCGCGGCATCAATACCGACGGCAACTCGGGTTCCTCTTCCTACGAACTGTCGTTCACCGAGCCCTATCTGTTCGATCGTCGTCTTGCGGGTGGCTTTGATCTTTATCGGAAGAATTATTCCGAAGGGTCCAGCGACGTGCATCCCTATGATGAAGAACTGACCGGTGGCAAACTCCGTCTTGGTGTGCCGATCACGGAAGATGCGACGCTGAACCTCTATTATTCCGGGTACAAGCAGTCGATTACAAACCCGTCGAACAGCAGCGATCCGACGAAGTGGAATGATGAGTTCCGGACAGGCCTGATCAAGGAACAGGAGCGGTTCATCTCTTCGGTTGGCTACACGCTTAACTACAACACGATCGACGACGTGGCCTTCCCGCGTAACGGCATCTACGCTGAGTTTGGTCAGGAGTTCGCCGGTGTTGGTGGTGATGCAACGTTCCTCCGGACGACGGCCCGGGCGGACTATTACAAGGAACTGTTTGAAGATTGGGGCCTCGTCGGTCACCTGCAGGCCAAGGGTGGCTATGTGCAGGGTATCGGTGAAGACCTGAGCTATCTCGATCAGTTCAGGATTGGTGGCGAAACGATCCGCGGCTTTGCTCCGGAAGGCTTCGGCCCGCGTGACAAGGACACCGGCTACGCATTGGGCGGCAAGTTCTACGTCGCCGGTACGGCCGAGACCATCTTCCCGATGCCTCTGATCGCCAAGGATTATGGTTTCTCCGCCGCTCTGTTCGCCGACGCTGGCTCCGTGTGGGGGAGTGACAATCCGACGTCGGGAGTCATCTCCCAGGACTTTGCCATTCGTGCCTCTGTTGGTGCTGGTATCCTCTGGCAGTCGCCCTTCGGTCTCCTGCGTGCGGACTTCGCTGTCCCTGTCATGAAGGAAAAGGGCGACGAGACGCAGATCTTCCGCTTCTCCGGCGGTACCCAGTTCTGATCTGAATGATGTGATCGGTTCGGCCGCTGCTTTCGGGTAGCGGCCGAATTGCTTTTTGGGGCAGAGCGTTGCGGGCGCAATTGACACGTCCATGAACTGATGGTTATGACGCGGCACGCTTTCGCCGTCGCTTGCGGACCGCACCGTTCCGGCGCTATCTGGCCAAGGCGTTCAGGATGCGATGATGGCAGATCCAGTATTCTTCACCCCTTCCGGCCCGCTGACGGCCGCTGATGTCGCCAGAATTGGCGGCGGGGAAATTGCCCAGGGCAGCGCGGAAGTTTCGATTGCGAGGATCGCTCCGCTGGAGCAGGCCGGGGAAGGCGATCTCACCTTCTTCGAGAACCCGCGCTATCTTCAGCAGTTCCGGGAAACGCGCGCATCCATCGTGATCTGTGCCGCCAAGCATGTGTCCGCCGCACCTGAAGGCGCCTGCGTTGTCGTCTCCCGCCAGCCCTACCGGACCGTTGCCCTGGTGATGCAGGCGTTGTTCCCTGACGCTTTCCGCTTGAAAGGCGCCTGGGGCGAGGAGGGAATTTCCCCCGCAGCGCATATCCATCCGACCGCCCGACTAGAAGAGGCCGTGACGGTTGAACCTGGTGTTGTCATCGGCGCGAACGCGGAAATCGGGCGCGGTACCGTGATCTGCGCCAACGCAGTCATTGGTGCCGGAACGCGCGTTGGCCGCGACGGATATATCGGCGCCGGAGCCACCGTGTCCTTTGCCCTCGTGGGCAATCGTGTGATCATTCATCCCGGCGCCCGTATCGGGCAGGACGGCTTCGGCTTTGCCATGGGTCCTGGTGGCCATCTGAAGGTGCCGCAGATCGGCCGTGTCGTGATCCAGGATGATGTGGAGATCGGCGCCAATTCCACGATCGACCGTGGCTCGAACCGGGACACTGTGATCGGCGAGGGCACCAAGATCGACAATGATGTGCAGATCGGGCACAACGTCGAGGTGGGGCGCCACTGCGTGCTGGTGGCAAAGGTTGGAATTTCCGGTTCCAGCAAGCTCTGTGACTATGTGGCGATCGGCGGTTACAGCGGCCTTGCGGGACATATCACCATGGGCGTCGGTGCCCAGTTGGCCGGCGGTTCCATGTTGAAGGACGACATGCCCGCGGGAGAGCGCTGGATCGGCATGCCGGCCAGACCAATTCGCGAATGGACCAAGGAGCAGATGGCCCTCAAGAAGGCCGCTCGGCAAGTGACGGGAAAGGACGAAACGTGAGCGAACAGGACAACAACGCCACGGGCGAGAAGCAAACCCTCGGTGCCATGGACATCATGGCTCTGCTGAAGGCGTTGCCACACCGCTATCCGTTTCTGCTGATCGACAAGATCGTCGAGATCGACTCCGACAAGTCGGCCGTGGGCATCAAGAACGTCACGTTCAACGAGCCACAGTTCCAGGGGCACTTTCCGGCGCAGCCGGTGATGCCCGGCGTGCTGATGATCGAGGGCATGGCCCAGACCGCAGGTGCAATCTGTGTGCGCGCATGGGATGGCGCTCCGCCCAAGCTCGTCTACTTCATGACCATCGACAAGGTGAAATTCCGCAAGCCCGTCGGCCCCGGCGACGTGCTTGAGTATCACGTGAAGAAGACCAAGCAGCGCGGCAACATGTGGTGGTACGAAGCTGTCGCCAAGGTCGATGGAGCCAAGGTGGCTGAGGCCGAACTCAGCGCCATGCTTGTCCCCTGATCGGTCTCGGGGATTTGATGGAGCTGCTGTGGGATTGGTAAGGCTCCGCAATGTAATGTGTGTGAGCATGCCATGCGGAGGCAGCACGAGTGATTGCTTCCGCATGGACAGAAGCGGTGCCGCCTCGCCATATAACGTTACGTGAAGAGTAGAGAAACCATGAGCGCCATCCACCCGTCCGCCGTCATCGAGCCAGGTGCAGAAATCGGCGCCGACGTGACAATCGGACCGTTCAGCGTCATCGGGTCCAATGTCTGCCTCGGTGACGGTGTGGAGATCCACCCGCATGTGGTGGTTGGCGGCCGCACATCCTTGGGTGCTGGCGTCAAGGTTTTCCCGCATGCCACCGTCGGCATGGTGCCGCAGGACCTCAAGTACCACGGCGAACCGAGCCGGCTTGAGGTCGGCGCCAACACCGTCATTCGTGAAAACGCCACGCTGCATCTCGGCACCGAAGGCGGCGGGCTCCTGACGAAGGTCGGTTCAAACTGCCTGATCATGGCCAATGCCCACGTGGCGCATGACTGCATGGTCGGCAACAATGTCATCCTGGTCAACTGCGCGACCCTGGGCGGTCATGTGCATGTCGGCGACAACACCATCGTTGGCGGACTGGCGGCCGTGCACCAGTGGGTGCGCATCGGTGAAGGCGCCATGGTCGGCGGCATGACGGGTGTTGAAAACGACATCATTCCCTATGGCATGGTCACCGGCAATCGGGCGCGTCTCGGCGGTCTCAACCTCGTCGGTCTGCGCCGGGCAAACCTTCCCCGCGAGGACATTCATGCCTTGCGCAACGCCTACAAGGCGCTCTTCGACGGCGACGACCCGCTGCAGGCACGTGTCGACCGCGTTGCGGCTGAGTTTGGCGGCTCTCCGCTGGTGGATCGCATGCTGGAGTTCATCCGTGCCGGCGGTGATCGCGCCATTTGTACGCCACGGCTGCGCGACAGGGAGACCGAATGACCGACCGCGGCAACGAACCTGACCGCCCGACGCTGGGCATCATTGCGGGCGGCGGGGATGTACCGGCAATCGTCGCTGCCGCCGCTGCTGCATCGGGGCGTCAGGTTTGCCTGTTCCCGATTGTCGGCGAGGCCGGCAAGGGTGTTGAGGTCTATCCCCATCACTGGGTGCGCTGGGGAGAGATCGGCCGCCTGTTCGATCTGATGGCCCGCGAAAAGGTGGGCGATGTCGTGATCTGCGGCGCGGTGAATCGGCCGGACTTCTCGGCGATCCGCGTCGACCTCGGTGCCGTGCTCAGCCTGCCGAAGATTCTCTCCTTCATGGTCGGCGGTGATGACACCGTGTTGAAGAATGTCGTCCGCTTTCTGGAGGACCGTGGCTACCGCGTCGTCGGAGCCCATGAAATCGCTCCCGAACTTGTGGGTGGCGACGGCGATCTGACCAGGACTAAGCCATCCAGGGACGCTCTTGAGGACATCCTCCGCGGTTCGGAGGCCTCGTTGCTGCTCGGCGGCCTCGACATCGGACAGGCTGCCATTGCCATTGGCGGTCGTGTGGTTGCGGTGGAGGGCATCGAGGGCACCGACGAGTTGATCGGACGCATTGCGGACCTGCGCAAGCGGGGACGGCTCAAGGCATCGGGCCGCTCCGGCGTTCTCGTCAAGCGCGCCAAGCCGCAGCAGGACCTGCGGGTGGATATGCCCACCATTGGCCCCAGGACGGTCACGGCCGCCATTGAGGCGGGGTTGGCAGGCATTGTCATCGAAAGCGGCCGTGTGATGATCGTGGACCGATTGGAGACCATTCGCCTGGCTGATGCCGGACGCCTGTTCTTGCGCGCCCAGGCCTTCGCAGAAGGAACGTCCTTCCAATGAACGACAGCGGTCGGCTCCGTGTCTTCCTGGTGGTCGGTGAAGAGTCCGGCGATCAGCTCGGGGTGCGGCTGATGACGGCCCTGCGCAGCCGTCTTGGCGACGCCGTCGAGTTCGCGGGCGTCGGTGGCGACCGCATGGCTGCCGAGGGATTGCCAAGCCTGTTTGCCTTGCATGACATTGCCGTCATGGGCATCGGACCCGTTCTGCGTCGCCTGCCGACCTTGCTGAAGCGTATCCGGCAGACGGCAGAGGCTGCCATTGCGGCCTCTCCCGACGTGGTCGTCATCATCGACAGTCCCGACTTCACCCATCGCGTGGCAAGTCGCATCCGCAAGGCGCGCCCCGATCTTCCGATCGTCGACTATGTCTCGCCCTCGGTCTGGGCCTGGCGTTCCGGGCGTGCCCGCAAGATGGCGGCCTATGTGACACATCTTCTGGCCTTGCTGCCCTTCGAGCCGGAGGTGCACCGGCGCCTGGGTGGGCCGGCGACCACTTATGTGGGGCATCCCCTCATCGACCGGCCGGAACTCCTCCGCTCCCAGCCGGGAGAGCGCCCCGCCATTGAAGCAACGGCGGTTCCGACCCTGCTGGTGCTGCCGGGCAGTCGCGGTGGCGAGATCGATCGCATGCTCGGCCTTTATGGCCAGGTGGTCCGTCAGCTGGCGGAACGGGGAATCCGCTTCAAGGTGGTGATTCCAGCTGTCGAGCGCCTCGCAGCCCGCATTGCCGAGGAGACCGGCGCCTGGGCGGTTCATCCGGAGATCGTTCGCGGCGAAGCGGAGAAGTTCGCCGCCTTCCGCTCGGCGCATGCGGCGCTCGCCACGTCCGGAACCGTGACGCTTGAACTGGCGCTCGCCGGCGTGCCGACGGTGGTCGCCTACGCCCGTGATCCCCTGTTCCGCGTCGTAACCGAGATCATCCGCCGGATTCCGGGGCAGGTCAGTGTCTCCTCCATGGTGCTCCCCAACATCATCCTCGGGCAGAACGTCATTCCGGAGTTTCTGGATCCGGACCTTGATCCGGCCAAGCTGGCCGATGCGCTGGCCGAGCTCCTGCAGCCGAGCCCGGCCCGCGCGGCGCAATCGGACGCCATGGAGCGCCTCTGGGCCGTGATGGCGCTGCCCAATGGCAAGCGCGCCGCCGACACCGCCGCCGACATTGTCCTGTCGCTGGTACGACCTGGCTGAACCCCAGGGCTGAACCCAAAGACACTCAGCAAATGAAAAACCCTCCGTGCCGGGGCACGGAGGGCTGAACTTGCAACGCAGGCCGACCTATCAGCCGCGCTTGTCGATGGGCACGTAGTCGCGACGCGGCGCGCCCGTGTAGAGCTGGCGCGGACGGCCGATCTTCTGGTGCGGATCCTCGATCATTTCCTTCCACTGGGCAATCCAGCCGACCGTACGGGCCAGGGCGAACAGCACGGTGAACATGTTGGTCGGGAAGCCGAGGGCGCGCAGCGTGATGCCCGAGTAGAAGTCGATGTTCGGATAGAGCTTCTTCTCGACGAAATACGGGTCGCTGAGCGCGATCTTCTCAAGCTCCATGGCGACATGCAGAAGCGGGTCGTCCTGGTGGCCGAGCACAGACAGAACCTCATGCGTGGTCTGCTGCATGATGCGGGCGCGCGGGTCGTAGTTCTTGTAGACGCGATGTCCGAAGCCCATCAGACGGAACGGATCGTTCTTGTCCTTGGCACGGGCGATATACTCGGGAATGCGGTCCACGGTGCCGATCTCGGCCAGCATGTTGAGCGCGGCTTCGTTGGCGCCGCCATGGGCAGGGCCCCAGAGGCAGGCGATACCGGCGGCGATGCAGGCGAAGGGATTGGCGCCCGACGAACCAGCCAGACGAACCGTCGAGGTCGACGCGTTCTGCTCGTGGTCCGCATGCAGCGTGAAGATGCGGTCCATGGCGCGGGCGAGGATCGGGTTGACCTCGTAATCCTCGGTCGGAACCGCAAAGCACATGCGCAGGAAGTTCGAGGCGTAGTCCAGGTCGTTCTTCGGGAAGATGAACGGCTGGCCGATCGAATACTTGTAAGCCATGGCGGCGATCGTCGGCATCTTGGCGATCATGCGCAGCGACGCGATCATGCGCTGATGCGGATCGGAGATGTCGATCGAGTCGTGATAGAAGGCCGAAAGCGCGCCAACCGTACCGACCATGACCGCCATCGGATGCGCGTCACGGCGATAGCCCGAGAAGAAGCGGGTCATCTGCTCGTGCACCATGGTGTGGCGCGTCACGCGGTTGTCGAAATCACGCTTCTGGGCGGGCGTCGGCAGATCGCCGTAAAGCAGCAGGTAGCAGGTCTCCAGGAAGTCGCCTTCCATGGTCAGCTGCTCGATCGGATAGCCGCGATAGAGCAGAACGCCCTTGTCGCCATCGATATAGGTGATCTTGGATTCGCACGAACCCGTCGACGTGAAGCCCGGGTCATAGGTGAAATGGCCGGTCTTGCTGTAGAACGTGGAGATATCCACCACCGAAGGGCCGACACTGCCGTCCTTGAGGGGAAACTCGAAAGTCTTGTCGTCGATTGTTACCGATGCAGTCTTGTCGCTCATCAGGTCTGTCCTCCTAAGGGGGCGGGTGGACCAGCCAAGGGGATGATCTGCGCTGCCTTACGTTTACGTAAAATGCCGCTCTTCTCCCAAGTCACATGCCGCATTGTGCGTAGCGGAAAAACTCAGTTGCGGCAAGCGCCCCATGGGGCAGAAACACTGTCCTATCGATCATAAAATTGCGAGGGAAGTGACCGATGCGGTGGCTTTGCCCAAATTTGCCGTGAGAAATGCAACTTTTTGGCAGAGCGCTGGAGATTATCACGTCTTTGCGACAATCCAGTGTTTGCAACCTTGGCGCACCCTAAGCGCTTTTCCCTATTGCTTCGCAAAAAGAAAGGGCGCCCGAAAGGCGCCCGATCCGTATTGATTAGACTTTGGTAGGGGGTGGCGACGCCCTTCAGATTGCGTCGCGGATACGCCCAAGCGCTTCGTCGCGGCCCAGCACGGCGAGCACGTCGAAGATCGGCGGCGACATAGAGCGTCCGGTGGCGGCGGCTCGCAGCGGCTGCGCGATCTTGCCAAGCTTCAGTCCGGTCTCGGTGGCATAGGTGCGAACCACATCCTCGGTCGCAGCAGCGGTCCAGTCGGGCAGGGCTTCAAGACGCGGAAGGATGGCAGCCAGTGCCGCCTTGCCGGCCTCATCGAGCAGAGAGGCAGCCTTCTCATCATAGGCAAGCGGGCGCACCGAGAACAGGAAGCCGGCGCCGTCGAGCAACTCCAGCAGCGTCTTGGCGCGTTCCTTGAGGCCGGGCATGGCCGCCAGAAACTGCCCCTTGATCTTGTCGGTCAGCTTCGCCTTGATTTCTGCGCCCTGCGGAATGTGCTCAAGCAGCGCGATGACCTGCGCCACCAGTTCGGCGTCGTCCGACTGACGGATATAGTGGCCGTTGAGGTTCTCGAGCTTGACGAAGTCGAAACGCGACGGTGAGCGGCCGATGCCCTCGAGGTCAAACAGCGCCGTCATCTCGTCGGTGGAGAGGATCTCCGCGTCCCCATGTGCCCAGCCAAGGCGAACGAGGTAGTTGCGCAGGGCAACGGGCAGATAGCCCATGGCGCGATAGGCCTCGACGCCGAGGGCGCCGTGACGCTTGGACAGCTTGGCGCCATCCGGCCCATGGATCAGCGGAATATGCGCCACCTTGGGCATGGCCCAGCCGAGGGCGTCATAGATGATCCTCTGTCGCGCCGTGTTGGTCAGGTGATCGTCGCCGCGGATGATCTGGGTGACGCCCATGTCATGGTCGTCGACCACCACCGCATGCATATAGGTCGGCGTGCCGTCGGACCGCAGGATGATGAAGTCGTCGAGATCCTTGTTGGGGAAGGCCACCGTGCCCTGCACGGCGTCCTCGATCACTGTCTCGCCTTCCAGCGGAGCCTTGATGCGGATGGCCGGCTTGACGCCTTCGGGAGCTTCCTTGGGATCGCGATCGCGCCAGCGGCCGTCATAGCGCGGCGGCAGACCATTTGCCTTGGCATGCTCGCGCATGTCGTTCAGCTCTTCCGGCGTGCAATAGCAATAATAGGCCTTGCCTGCGGCCACCAGGTCGCGCGCCACGTCGGCGTGGCGGTCGGCACGCTGGAACTGCGAGATTGGCTCACCCTCCCAGGACAGTCCCAGCCACTTCAGTCCGTCGATGATGGCGTCCACAGCCGCTTGCGTCGACCGCTCACGATCCGTGTCCTCGATGCGTAGCAGCATCGTGCCACCATGGCGCTTGGCGTAGAGCCAGTTGAAAAGAGCCGTGCGTGCGCCGCCGATATGAAGAAAACCGGTGGGTGACGGGGCAAAACGCGTGACGACAGGCGTGGTCATGGACAATAATTCCGTGCATTCCGAGGATGATGCAACGCGGTGTTCGGCAACGGCGTTCACATCAATTTGTGGCAGGCGTCTTACATGATCCCCAAGCAATTCGCAAAAAAAACTCGGGATTGTCAGCGGAAATTCACGGCCTTTCGAGGGAGATGCCTTCGAGCCTCTGACACCCTGTGCATGGACGGCAAAGGTGACGATAAGATGATTGCCCGGGTGGTCCGGCCGTGAAGTGGGCGCCGCTTCCAATCGTTCGCCTGCAGTTGGCAGGGCGATTGCGTCAGGCGGCGATTGATTTGCACGCCGGATTTGTCCGCGATCTCGACCGCGGGCGCGGCTTTTTGTGGTGGCCCGTGGCGCTTGGAGCTGGGGCTGCTGCCTATTTCTCGTTACTCGACGACCCCCCTCTTGCCTCGGCCATCGCCTTCGCTGGGTTGGCTCTGGCTCTGGGAGCTTGGCTGATCTGTACAAACGGCAGCTGGCGATTTGCCCTGGCGCTCGTGGCTTTCGGCGCATTCGGCTTTGCGCAGGCCGATCTGGTCACCCATTGGGTCGCCGCGCCCGTCTATGACACTGAGCGCAGTGTGAAGCTCTGGGCCATCGTGGAGGCCGTTGAGGACCGCGATCGGAGCGGCCTCCGGCTTCTCGTCCAGCCCCGGCAGATGGAACCGGCGCCCAAGGTGGGCATGCCCCTGCATATTCGCATGACCGTACGCGGCGCAAAGGTGCTGCCGGAGCCAGGCGACGGCTTGCTGTTCCATGCCCGCCTGATGCCTCCCTCGCCGCCGCAGTTGCCGGGCGGCTACGATTTCGCCCGAACAGCCTGGTTCCAGCAGATCGGCGCCACCGGCTTTTCCTACGGCGCACCGGAGCCCTGGCCAGATCCACCTCAGGCGTCGGCGTGGGCGCGCCTCTGGCGACCTGTAGAGACACTCCGCCTGCAGGTATCGCAGCGCATAAGGTCTGGTCTCCAAGGGGACGCTGGAGGCATTGCCGCGGCTCTGATCGTCGGGGATCGTGGCGGCATCGGCAAGGACACCCAGGACGCCATGCGGGCGGCAGGCCTGTCGCATATCCTGTCGATCTCCGGTTTGCACATGAGCCTCGTTGCGGCGGCGGTCTTTGGCGGGCTGCGTCTCCTTATGGCTCTGGTTCCGCCGCTCGCCCTCACGCTGCCTACCAAGAAGATCGCCGCAGTGGCGGCCCTGCTCACCACGGTGGCCTATTTCGTCATCTCCGGTATGGACGTGCCGTCGGAGCGTTCCACCATCATGGTGGTCGTCGCCCTTCTGGCTGTGGTCGCCGACCGTCAGGCCCTTTCCATGCGCGTGATCGCGGTGGCGGCTCTCCTGACGTTGATCCTGTCGCCGCAAGCCGTCATGGATCCGGGCGCACAGATGTCCTTTGCGGCCGTCGTAGCTCTTCTGGCGGCCAACGAAGCGCGCGCGGCGAAGGAACCTGACGTCCGCGACGCTGGGGACATCAACTGGTTCATACGGCTCCTGCACCATGCCTGGCACTGGACGATTGCCGCCATGGCGACCTCCTTCATCGCCGGCTTGGCAACCACGCCCATCGCGCTCTATCATTTCGGACGTCTTGCCCCATTGTCCGTGTTGGCGAACCTCACTGTTGCCCCGGTGGTCGGCTTCCTGATCATGCCCATGGCCCTGCTGGTGGCTCTTGCAATGCCCCTTGGTCTCGAACACTGGCCGTTGCAGGCCATGGGGTACGGCATCGACATGATGATTGCGGTGGCGCGGATCGCTGCCGAATGGACGCCGTCCGGCGGCTATGTCGGGCGCCCCTCGGCTGTTGGCATCGCCCTGGTCTCCTTCGGCGGTCTGTGGCTCTGCCTGTGGACGGGACGCAAGCGTTGGGCCGGTGTCGCTCTCATGCTGGTCGGCGTCATCACGGCAGTATTGGCGCCCGCTCCGGGCGGGATTGTCTCGGGGGACGGACGGCTGCTGATGCTTCGAGATCCCCAGGGAACCCTGCATCTTGTTGGCAAGGGTGAGCGATTTGCCTCGACACTCTGGCTGTCATCCACGGGAAGCGGTGTTCCCTACAAGGATCCTTCAGTCCGGGGAGGTGTGGCCTGCGACAGTGAGGCTTGTGTGCTGGCTGGCTCGACCGGCAACAGCCTCGCTGCGGTTGTGTTCGCTTATCCGGCTTTTAGTGATGAATGCGGACGGGCCAAGCTGATCGTCAGTGCACTCGACGC
The DNA here is from genome assembly GCF_021864535.1 of Oryzibacter oryziterrae. GTDB lineage: Bacteria > Pseudomonadota > Alphaproteobacteria > Rhizobiales > Pleomorphomonadaceae > Pleomorphomonas > Pleomorphomonas oryziterrae. The sequence continues at coordinate 77,985 of NZ_JAKJIC010000016.1, read as the reverse complement.
ACCCGCCTGGTGCAAGGGCAGCGTCGTCCTGTCGCGGGCGGAGCTTGATCGATCGGGAGCGCAATTTTTCGATGTGGACGCGGCCTTCTGGGGCGGCACGGGGCCATTCCGCTACCGGGAAAGCGCCCGCGTCCTCGGTGATCCCCCGCGCATCTGGTACGCGAAGGAGCCCCCCTACCGGTTGCCCTGACTGCCTGATCAGGCCACCTTGCCCTTGGGCGACGTGGCCGGAGGCGCAAGATCGCGCTCGGTGCAGACGCGATTGCGGCCGGACCGCTTGGCGAGATAAAGCGCGCTGTCGGCACGTTCGACGATGGACGTGACGCTGTCGCCGGGCTTGAAGGTCGACACGCCGATCGAGATGGTGATGAACCCGAGGTTCTCTCCGGTCGAACGCTTGACCAGTTCCTTGGACATGACCGCCACGCGAATCTGCTCGGCCAGGGCCGCGGCGCTCTCCAGCGTGCTGTTGGGGAGGATGATGGCAAATTCCTCGCCGCCATAGCGGCAGGCCACGTCGTGCCCCTTGACACTCTGCTTCACGGCCAGACCGACAAGGCGCAACACCTGGTCGCCCGTCTGGTGTCCGTAGGTGTCGTTGAAGTTCTTGAAGTGATCGATGTCGGTGATCAGCAGCGTGAACGGTGACTTGATCTCGTTCGACTGCGCAACGAACCTTTCGATCGACTGGTCGAAGTGCTTGCGGTTCGCAAGCGTGGTCAACTCGTCGGTCAGACTCTCGAAGCGAATGGCATCGAGACTGTCCTTCAATTCGGCGATCTGCTTGCGGCTTTCGGAAAGCTGCGACTCCAGCTGCCGGTTCACCGACTCCGTCGCCCGGGTCGAGGTGATCAGGTGCTGAATGATAGACTGGACGCGTTGGGCATCCGTCGTGTCGGACAGTTGCGTCGAAGCGCCCGACAGCGAGTCGCAATAGGTCGCATTGGCGTTCAGCGTCCGCTCGACGCTCTCGACGACTTCCTCGATCTCGCCGGAAATCCGGCCACCGACTTCCTCGATCCTGTCACCAAGACGGGAGGGAGCCAGGAAACGGTTGTAGATGTTCTGGACCTCGTCGGGGTCGATCACGCCGCGCGACCTGAGGATCTCGTTCACCGCCTTGTTGAGCGCGTGATTGAAGCCGGCACAATACGTGTACCAAAGCTCGTAGTTGCGTGGATACGCAGGCGTTTCGTTGCGACGCAGCTGCCCAAGTGCAGCCTCGCCATACCCAATCGTTCGCTGAAAATCCTCACGCTGCGACATACCGGCCCGCCCGAAACATTCTGTTTCACAGAGGTAAATTATCGAGCACCGGTGAAGACGGAGTTAAGGGTACGCAAAAAAATGCCAAGAATTGCGACTAACGCTTTGCAATTGTTGGTAATTTGAGGGGTTACAAAAAAGTCGCACGGAAAAAGGCCTTGTTGCCTCTTCCCGTGCGACCAGACACGCTCGGATCAGATTAGCTGTCAGGACGCCTGCTTGGCGATCCGGACCGGGCGAAGAAGGAAGGCCGGGACGTGCTCGCCCATGCCGATCACCACCGGGCCGTCATCGGTCTCCCGACGGTCGCGCGGACGCATCCGGTCACCGGGGCGAACCGGCTGCTGGCGCTCTTCACGGCGCACCGGGGCAGGGCGTTCGGCGCGCGCCACATCCTTGCTCACGGGTGCGCGACGTTCGACCGGCGCTGCCTCGACCACATCTTCTTCAACGGCTCTGGGAGCAGAACGCTGACGACCGTCACGGCTTTCGCCGCGCGTACGGGCCGGCTTGCGCTCGCCCTCGGGACGAGCAGTGCGCTCGTCGGCCTTGCCGCGGCGCGGACGCTTGCGGGCGGACGGATCGAACGCGATCGGCTCACCGATCCAGACGATATCCTCGCCGATCAGCTTCTCGATGGCACTGAGATGCTTCTGATCGTCCTGCGTCACGATGGTAACCGAGGTGCCAGAGCGACCGGCGCGACCGGTGCGACCGATACGGTGCACATAGTCTTCGGCGTGAATGGGGACGTCATAATTGTAGACATGGCTGACGTCGGGAATGTCGAGACCGCGCGCGGCCACGTCCGAGGCGATCAACAGGGTCAGAGTCCCCTTCTTGAACGCTTCCAGCGTCGCCATGCGGGAGCGCTGGTCCATGTCGCCATGCAGGGCGCCGACGTTGAAGCCGTGCTTCTCGAGGCTCCGGAACACCACCGACACGTCCTTCTTGCGATTGCAGAAGACGATGGCGTTCTTGAGGTCCTCGGCGTCACGGATCATGCGGCGCAGCGTATCGCGCTTCTCGTAATCCTCGGAACCCGAGACGACGAGGCGCTGGGCAACGGTCTTGGCCGTGGTGGCCGGCTTGGCCACTTCGATCTTGACTGGATCGATCAGGAAGCTCTCGGTGAGCTTCTGGATCTCCGGCGGCATGGTCGCCGAGAAGAACAGGGTCTGGTGACCCTTGGTGATCAGCTTGCAGATGCGCTCGATGTCGGGGATGAAGCCCATGTCCAGCATGCGGTCGGCTTCGTCGATCACAAGGATGTCGACGCCGTTGAGCAGAAGCTTGCCGCGCTCGAAATGGTCGAGCAGGCGACCCGGCGTAGCAATCAGCACGTCAGCGCCGCGATCGAGCTTGCGATCCTGCTCGTCGAAGGAGACGCCGCCTATGAGCAGGGAGATGTTCAGCTTGTGATTCACGCCATACTTGACGAAATTCTCTTCCACCTGCGCGGCGAGTTCGCGCGTGGGTTCGAGAATGAGGGTGCGCGGCATGCGCGCGCGGGCGCGCCCGCTTTCGAGGCGCGTCAGCATGGGGAGCACGAAGGAGGCAGTCTTGCCGGTGCCCGTCTGGGCGATGCCGATCACGTCTCGACCTGCGACGGCATGGGGTATGGCCTGGGCCTGGATGGGGGTCGGCGTGGTATAGCCGGCCGCCTCAACAGCAGCCAACACGTTGGCGCTCAGTCCAAGATCGGTAAAATTCATTAGGAGTGCGATCTCTAGGATTTGGGAGGGAGATCAGCGGCTCGGTGAGCTTGCTGATTTTCCTTCAGGTCTTGTCGCGTATGAGAATGCGCAACTGGTCCGAGACCATATGTCGAATCAGCGCATTGTCAACCGAATCCTGCAGAATTCCGCGAAATATTGTTACTGAAAGCGCCTTGAATGCCTCAGGCCAATATTTGCGTAGCTTGATTCAAATTCCACTGCAGGACGTAAACCTGCCGGTGAGCATTTATACCCTAGACTGCGCGACAGACTACAAGATCCTTGTGTGCCGGAGTCCTTGATGGCGATCGCTTCCAACCCCTTGCTTGCCTCCTCCTCCCCGTCGGCCAGTGATGCGCCGGTCGAGACGCCGATCTTCGTGGCAGCCGCTTTGGAAGAGTTCGAGTTCTTCGATGCCCCCATCGACCCCGACTGGATCCTGAGCGGCACACCCAAGGCACGCGCCGCGCTGCATTCGCGCAGCGTCGACGATGCAGCAAGCACCACCATGTGGGATTGCACGGCGGGCCGTTTCCGCTGGCACTTCGGGTGGGAAGAAACGGTGTTCATCCTCGAAGGCCAGGTGCATGTCACTGCCGAAGACGGTACCAAGCGGACGCTTGTCGCAGGCGATGTGGCCTATTTCGCTGCCGGAACCTGGGCCGTCTGGGAGATCGACACCTACGTGCGCAAACTCGCCTTCTGCCGGCGTGTCTTCCCGTCTTCGCTGCAGTTTGCTCTCAAGCTGCGTGATCGCATGCGCGGCGTGGTGAAGGTGTCGGTTGGGGCCGGTGTTGCAACGGCGACGTCGCTTGCTGCTGCCGAAGTGCTTGGCAACCTTGATCTTTTGCCGCTCTGATCGTCAATCTGGACACTGGCGGCCCACCAAGTCGCCGCCAGTCAGGTCCGATCCCTGAACGACCGGCGTTTACTTCACGTCCACGAACGGCGTCGCCGAGCCGGGCACGAAGGTGTTCGGCAGCTGACCATTCCATTTTTCGGCGCCGGTCAGCCGGATGATCGCATCCGGGTTCGAGCCGAGGGCCTCGACACGAGCCTTGATGGCAGCCGCTTCCGCTTCACCCCGCAGCCGGATTCGTTCCGCATCCGCCTTGGCCTGGATCTCGGTCGCCTGCGCCGCGGCAGTCGCAGTAGCCACCTGGCTGTCGGCCTGCGCCTTGGCCTGCGTGACGGTGATTTCCGCCTGCACCTTCTCGCGTTCGGCATTCTGGCGCAGCTTGGTCACCTCGATCTCGGCGAGCATGCGCTGCTCGACCGAGTTCTCATAGGCGTCGGAGAAGGTGATGTCCTCGATATTGACCTGATCGATCACCACGGGGCCGTTGATGCCGGTCTTGACCGCTTCCTCGACGTCTGCAGCGAACTTGCCGCGGTTCTGGATCACCGACGCCGCGGTGTAGCGGCCGAACACCGACTTGAGGTCCTGCGGCACATTGCGGGCAATCAGCCGGTTCTCGAGGCCATCAACTCCGGTGAACTGCTTGTAGACCTTCTCCGCATCGACCGGCGGCACGTGATAGATCACCGACACCACCAGATCGCCCGGCTGCTGGTCCTGGCTATAGGCGCTGAGGCGGGAGTCCCCTTCCCAGTGCAGCGTGCGCTGCGTCACGTCGATCAGCACGACATTGTCGAAGAAGGGCAGCTTGAAGTGCAGGCCGGGTTCGGCGGTGCCGATGAAGGCGCCATTGCGCAGGATCACGCCGCGCTCGGTCTCGTTGATGGTGTACCAGGAACCGGAAAAGGCGCTGAGAACGATCAGGCCGAGAATGGCCACAGGGATGAACTTCAGAAAGCGCATGATGGAAAATCCTTTGGAAGCAATGGGGTAAAAGGAAACGACGGTGCCACCCGGTTCATCCGGCGGCACGCGTCCCGACTTTCCGGTCTTTGGCAGTTTCATCAGATGTCCAGGTCCTCCGCAAACTCGGCATTCTCCTGAATGAACTGGAAGCGCCCCTCAGGCTTGTTGCCCATCAGTCGCTCGACGGTGTCGGCGGTAAGGGTGCTCTCGTCCTCCACGAGCACCACGCGCAACAGCGTACGGGACTTCGGATCCATGGTGGTTTCCTTGAGCTGGTTCGGCATCATCTCGCCGAGGCCCTTGAACCGACCGATCTCCGGCTTCTTGTTCTTGAACTGCGTCCGGAGCAACTCCTCGCGATGGGCGTCGTCCCGCGCATAGATCGTCTTGCCGCCATGGGTGATGCGGTAGAGCGGAGGCACAGCCAGGAACAGGTGGCCGTGCCGGATCATCTGCGGCATCTCGCGGTAGAAGAAGGTGATCAGCAGTGAGGCGATATGGGCGCCGTCCACGTCGGCGTCGGTCATCACGATGATCTTGTCATAGCGCAGGTCGTCCTCGCGATAGGACGAACGCGTGCCGCAACCGAGTGCCTGCAGCAGATCGGCGAGTTGCTGATTGGCCGCGAGCTTGTCGCGACCGGCGCTGGCCACATTCAGGATCTTGCCCCGCAGCGGCAGCACAGCCTGGCTGGCGCGATCGCGGGCCTGCTTGGCAGAGCCACCGGCCGAGTCACCTTCGACGATGAACAGCTCCGACCCCTGCGCCGCATTCTGCGAGCAGTCCGCCAGCTTGCCCGGCAGGCGCAGCTTGCGCACGGCCGTCTTGCGCAGCACGTCCTTCTCCTGGCGCCGGCGCATGCGTTCGTCGGCACGCTCGACGATCCATTCGATCAGCCGTCCTGCCTGCTGTGGCGAGCCGGTCAGCCAGTGATCGAACTCATCCTTGACAGCGTTTTCCACAATGCGGGAGGCTTCGGCCGTGGCCAGCTTGTCCTTGGTCTGACCGACGAACTCCGGTTCGCGCACAAACACCGACAGCATGGCGCCGGCTGACGTCATCACGTCTTCCGGCATGATTTGCGCGACGCGCTTGTTGCCGGCCATCTCGCCATAGGCCTTGATGGAGCGGGTGAGTGCCAGGCGCAGGCCTTGTTCGTGGGTGCCGCCATCCGGCGTCGGAATGGTGTTGCAATAGGAGTTGACGAAACCGTCACCGGCAAACCAGGCGACGGCCCATTCAACGGTCCCGTGCCCGCCGTTGCCGACCCGGCCGGCGAAGACCTCGTCGGCCACGCGCTTCTCGCCCTCGAGCGCCTCGCCAAGAAAGTCCTTTAGGCCGCCGGGAAACTTGAACACGGCTTCCGCCGGCGTCTTCTGGCCTTCGACCAGGGCAGGGTCGCAAGACCAGCGGATCTCGATGCCGCCGAAGAGATAGGCCTTGGAGCGGGCCATCTTGAACAGGCGCGCCGGCTCAAAGCGCGCTTCAGCGCCGAAGATCTGCGGATCCGGCTTGAAGCGCACCTTTGTGCCGCGCCGGTTCATGGTTTCTCCGAGACGCTCGAGGCCGCCCTGCGGCACACCGCGCGAGAAGCTCTGGCGATAAAGCTGGCGTCCCTTGGCCACCTCCACGTCCAGCCATTCCGACAGGGCGTTGACCACCGACACGCCGACACCATGCAGGCCGCCAGAGGTCTCGTAGGCCTTGCTGTCGAACTTGCCGCCGGCATGCAGCGTGCACATGATCACTTCCAGCGCCGACTTGTCGGGGAACTTCGGGTGCGGGTCCACAGGAATGCCGCGGCCATTATCGGTGACCGCCAGGAAACCTTCGGCGTCGAGCCGGACCTCGATCCACGAGGCATGGCCGGCCACAGCTTCGTCCATCGAGTTGTCGATGACTTCGGCGAAGAGGTGATGCAGAGCCTTGTCGTCGGTGCCGCCGATATACATGCCCGGACGCCGGCGCACGGGTTCGAGCCCCTCGAGCACCTCGATCGATGAAGCGTTGTATTCGCCTTCGCCCAGTGTCGTGGGGCGAGCCGCCGCCGCTTCAGGCTTGGCCTTGGGCGCAGCCGCCTTTGACGCCCGCGCAGGCGATAGCACGTCCGGCCCGGCCTTGGCGGCAGGCATCGATCCGAAGAGGTCTTCCTTCTCCATGCGTCCGTTCTTCGCTGTCTGATATCCGTGCGCAGAGGGCTAGCGCCCCGGCCATTCCTTGGCAATCCGTCGATTCGCTTGGACTGGAGTTTGCCACGGCTTTCCGCAGCTTTCCATGCCTGTTCTATTTGTGTTCACATATTCGGAGGGTCAGATGCCTTGTCGTCGTTGAGCGGCTGTTAACTCTGCGCAGTGCATGGTGCGACCAGTAACACGGCGGTCCTGTCATGCGTCAAAGCCAGTATCAAAGCACGATCCGTACGGAGATTGCGTCCGTGCATTTGCAGTCGCTTGAATCAGCGCATCGCCTGGAAGGAGCGCGGCGCCATCTCACCGCGCTCGCGGCCGAACCGCCGCTGTCCGCCGGTCTTGCCGGCATGCCTGCGGTCCTGCTGGCGCTGATGTTCGCGGCGGCCTTTCTGCTTCTTCTGTAAATTCCCACTGGAATTTTGCGCCGCGCACCTGTAACCAGTCCGCCCCTCATCTGGAGACTGGTTCCATGGCAGCCTGCGGCCTCGATTTCGGCACGTCCAACACCACGCTCGGCGTCAGCCGCGCGGGCAGGGCGGAGCTCGCCTGCCTGGAAGGCGCTTCGGATACGCTGCCAAGTGCCATCTTCTACCGCCAGAATGGCACCATCGAAGTTGGCCGCGCCGCCATCGCTGCCTATGTCGGGGGCGAACACGGCCGCCTGATGCGAGCGCTGAAGTCGGTGCTGGGCTCGTCGTTGATCGACGAGACCACCCTGGTTGGTCGCTCCCGCGTCAAGTTCCGCGACGTCATCCGCCGCTACCTCACGGAGGTCAAGGCGCGCGGCGAGGCCGCCATTGGAGCTCCCATCGACCACGTCGTCCACGGCCGCCCGGTGTTCTTCGTCGATGGCAACGAGAAGGCCGACCGCGAGGCCGAAACCACCCTGCGCGAGATTGCCGAGGCGATCGGCTTCAAGGACATCTCCTTCCAGTATGAGCCCATCGCCGCGGCGCTTGACTACGAGCAGCAGCTCGACCGCGAGGAGCTGGCACTGATCGCCGACATCGGCGGCGGCACCTCGGACTTCTCCCTCGTCCGCCTTGGCCCGGAGCGCGCCAAGCGTCCGGAACGGGCGGCGGATGTGCTGGCAAACGACGGCGTGCACATCGGCGGCACCGACTTCGATCGAACGCTGAGCCTTGGCACGGTCATGCCGCTCCTCGGCTTCCGCACCAAGATGCGTGCCAACGGTCTCGATGTTCCCTCGACCTATTTTCACAACCTCGCCACCTGGTCGGCCATCAACCGCCTCTATGAACCCAAGGTGCACCGCGAGCTCTACGAAGTTGAGCGCGATGCGGCCCAGCCTGAGCTGATCCGTCGCCTGGCGCATGTTGTCGATGATGAGCGGGGCCACAGTCTCGCCATCGCCGTGGAAGGGGCCAAGATCACCACGGCCGAGGAAGGCGAAGTGGTGATGGATCTTGGCTTCGTCGAAAAGGGCCTGTCGACGCGCATCGATCACGACGCGCTCGTTCGCCATACCGACGACCTCGCGGTCAAGATCGGCGCCCGCGTCGATGGCTGTCTGGCCCAGGCCGGCGTATCGGCATCCGACGTCGATGCCGTGTTCATGACGGGTGGTTCGACGCGGCTCAGCCATGTGCGGCAGGCGATCCTTGCCGCCGTTCCCGATGCCCGCGTTGTGGACGGAAATGTCTTTGGCTCCGTCGGGACCGGGCTCACGGTGGAAGCTGGTCGCAGATACGGACACTGACGGATCTCAGTCCTTTGTTCTTGCCACAAATTTGACCGTTGTGATCTCTATCCCTACGACTGTTTCAGCATCAGTTGCATTGGAGGACTGGGATGAGAATCATCGGACTTGCCGCATTCGCCATTGCCGCTCTCGGCTGCCACGGCGCGTTTGCTGCCGACTGTTCCAAGGCCTGGCACGCGGGGCTTGCCGAGGAAGAGGAAGGCACCGTGATGGAAGCGACCATCTGCGATCCCAAGAACCAGCAGATCGCCTTCTTCGTCGCCTGCGGTGGCGAGGGCAAGGTGGCCGTGCGCTACCTGCCGCCTGAGGTCAAGGACTATCCGCCTTCGGACAAGCCCGAATATGTCGGCAACTTCATCTTTTCGTCAAAGGGCATGAGCGCGCCGATCGACTTGTCCTACGAAGCCATGGATGGCGCCATGACCGCCAATCCTCAGCGCAAGAGCGACGTTGTCAAGCTGCTGATGACCGGCGACAAGCTGACCATCACCGACAAGAACAATCTCCTGCCGCCGGTGACCTTCTCGCTGAAGGGCTCTGGCCCCGCCATCCAGAAGGTGATGGACGCCTGCTACAGCTGAGGGCTCTTGGTCAATAGCGACATATGACAAAGGCCGCGCCGGGATGCCGACGCGGCCTTTGTGCATTGAGGAGCAGGGGCGGGTTGTTACGTCCGCCCCCCGTGTTCCATCAGACCGAATAGTACATGTCGAACTCGATCGGATGCGGCGTCATCTCGTAGCGCATGTTCTCTTCCATCTTCAGCTCGATCCAGCTGTTGATGAAATCGTCGTCCATGACGCCGCCGGCCTTCAGGAAGTCGCGGTCGGCATCGAGGGCGGCCAGCGCTTCACGCAGCGAACCGCAGACGGTCGGGATGGCCTTCAGCTCTTCGGCCGGCAGGTCGTAGAGGTTCTTGTCCATGGCCGCGCCCGGATGGATCTTGTTCTTGACGCCGTCGAGGCCGGCCATCAAGAGCGCCACGAAGCACAGATAGGGGTTGGCGGCCGGATCCGGGAAACGGGTCTCGACACGCTTGGCCTTGGGGTTCGTGGTGTAGGGGATACGGCAGGAGGCCGAACGGTTGCGGGCCGAATAGGCCAGCAGCACCGGCGCTTCATAGCCCGGGACCAGACGCTTGTAGCTGTTGGTCGACGGGTTGGAGAAGGCGTTGATGGCCTTGGCGTGCTTCAGGATACCGCCGATGTAGTAGAGGCAGGTTTCCGAAAGGTCGTTGTACTGGTTGCCGGCGAAGATCGGCTTGCCGTCCTTCCAGATCGACTGGTGCACGTGCATGCCCGAGCCGTTGTCGCCGAACACCGGCTTCGGCATGAAGGTGGCGGTCTTGCCATAGGCGTTGGCAACCTGATGGATCACATACTTGTAGATCTGCATCTGGTCGGCCATGCGGGTCAGCGTGTTGAACTTCATGCCGAGTTCATGCTGGGCCGAGGCGACTTCGTGGTGATGCTTCTCGACGGTGACTCCCATCTCGGCCATGACCGAGAGCATCTCCGAACGCATGTCCTGCAGGCTGTCCACCGGCGGAACCGGGAAATAGCCACCCTTCTTGCGCACGCGGTGACCGAGGTTGCCGGTCTCGTATTCGGTGTCGCCGTTGGTCGGCAGTTCGACCATGTCGAGCTTGAAACCGGTGTTGTAGGGCTCGGAGGCGAAGCGCACGTCGTCGAACACGAAGAACTCGGCTTCCGGCCCGAAGAACACCTTGTCGCCGATGCCGAGAGAAGCGACATAGGCTTCGGCCTTCTTGGCGATCGAGCGCGGGTCGCGGTTATAGGACTGGCCCGAAACCGGATCGACGATGTCGCAGAAGATCACCAGCGTGGTCTGCGCGAAGAAGGGGTCGATATGAGCGGTGTCCGGGTCGAGGACGAGCGTCATGTCGGATTCGTTGATCGCCTTCCAGCCGGCAATGGAGGAGCCGTCAAAGGCTGTGCCGTCGGCGAACATCTCTTCGTCGACCAGACCGATGTCAAACGTGACATGCTGCATCTTGCCGCGCGGGTCGGTGAAACGCAGGTCAACAAATTTGACGTCGTTGTCCTTGATCATTTTCAATACATCGGCCGCAGTGGTCATGTGCCTTCCTTTCAGCTTTTATTCGCTTCGTCTTGCCGGCGCCGTCCGAAGAGAGCCGAGACTCCCTTCCCCAGTGAACCCATACGATCGCACGAAAACACGGCATGCCGAAACAGGCCGTGCATACGTGTCTTTGCGATGTAATGTTCGGACACGCGGATTATGTTGGCCCGGCGCCCGCGAGGACACCGAACGACCGCCAACTCATATCGCGTCGTTGCCCGACTCTCCAGTGCGAATGCGAATTGCGTCTTCCACCGGTGAAACAAAGATCTTTCCGTCGCCGATGCGCCCGGTCTGCGCCGCATTGCGGATCGCGTCCACGGCCTTGGCAACCATGTCGTCGGTCATGACGACCTCGATCTTCACCTTGGGCAGGAAATCCACCACATACTCGGCGCCGCGGTAGAGTTCGGTATGTCCCTTCTGCCGGCCAAAGCCCTTGGCCTCGGTGACAGTGATCCCCTGAAGCCCGACCTCCTGGAGCGCTTCCTTTACCTCGTCCAACTTGAACGGCTTTATGATTGCTTCAATCTTTTTCATCGCTTCCCTGTCTCCGTTTGCGTGGCAGCGCCGGGGAGAGGCTGCTCTTCCATTGCCCGCCGACCGGGACGGCAGCCCTGTAGCATGGCACGTGCCAGATCCGTCGCCTGCCGGAAATTGGCGAAAAATGAGGCGAAGATCTCACTCTGATACGCCGACTGCGCCGCAAATGCTGGTGTGATTGGCATAAAAAATAGGCAAATGTCCAACAATTACTCAGGATCGGGGCGAGGGCTTTGCTCGCCATTTCACAATGAAAGGGAAGGCCCGTCACGGCAAGTCCTAACCGGGCTAATTCGCTCCTATCCTTTGGGAGGGGCTGCGCTATTGTCGCCATCAGTCCACATGGCCACGGCTCAAGCTGGCAAATGGCCGAACGGGAATGCGTGATATGCAGACGAAGGATCACATCGGAAGGGCGGCCTTGCTGTCGCCTGAAGAGATGGCCGAAGCCGATCGGTTGGCAATCGCCGATGGTACGGATGGCTTCACCCTGATGGAGCGCGCCGGCTACGCCGTCGCCGATGAGATCTGTCGCCAGTTTTCTCAGGGTACGCGAGCCGCGGTGTTGTGCGGGCGCGGCAACAACGGCGGCGACGGCTTCGTCGTGGCGCAAGTGCTGAAGGAGCGCGGCTTCGTCGTCCGCCTGGGCTTCGTGGGCGAAGCAGAGGGCGGCATTGCAACGCTGAAGGGAGATGCCCGGCGCGCTGCGCTTGCCTGGCGGGGCGACACCGAGCCGGCATCGGAAGGGCTGTTCGCCAAGGCCAGGGTTATTGTTGACGCGCTATATGGGGCAGGTCTGTCGCGCGACCTCAATGGAGCGGACGCCTTGCTTGTTGCCGCCATGAACGCTGCCCGCGATCGCGGTGCGCGCGTCTTCGCCGTCGATTTGCCCTCCGGCATCGACGGGGCCAGTGGCGCGGTGCGAGGCGTTGCGGTCAATGCCGACACCACCATCACCTTCTTTCGCCGCAAGCCTGGCCATCTGCTGCTCCCGGGGCGCATTCATTGTGGTCGCGTGGTTCTGGCCGACATCGGCATCTCCCCTGCCGTGATCGACAAGATTGCGCCCAAGGTCTCCGCCAATGGCCCCGACTTGTGGCGAGATGACTGGCCCCAACCTGCCGTCGATAGCCACAAGTTCAGCCGCGGCGCGGCTTTGGTCGCCAGTGGCCCGCTCTATGGCTGTGGCGCAGCCCGGCTTGTGGCGGAGGCGGCGCTGCGGGTCGGTGCGGGGATCGTCACTGTAGCCGCGCCACCGGACGCTGCGCCGGTGATTGCCGCGGGACGCGCGGCGTTGGTGGTCAAACCCTTTGCGACGGCGGAGGATTTCGCGCGTCTGACATCCGATCGCAGGCTGCGGGCCATCGTGGTCGGGCCTGGTCTTGGTCTCGAAAGGAAGGCAGGCGACGCCGTCGATCTGGCCCTCAACTCCGACGCCGCTATAGTCCTGGACGCCGACGGCATCACCTTGAAGGCATCGGATCCAGCAAGCGCCTTCCAGAACTTCAAATCGCGCTCTGCGGTAACCGTGCTAACGCCGCATGAAGGCGAGTTCGCCCGGCTGTTTCCCGATATCAAGGGCAACAAGCTGTTCCGAGCGCGCGAGGCCGCCAGGATGAGTGGCGCCATCGTCTTGCTCAAGGGCCCGGACACCGTGATCGCCGCACCGGATGGTCGCGCAGCCATCAATGAGAATGCTCCCCCGACGCTGGCTGTGGCCGGCTCGGGCGATGTGCTCGCCGGCATCATTGGGGGACTGCTGGCGAGTGGCCTGCCAGGTTTCGAGGCGGCCTGTCTTGGCGCCTGGATCCACGGTCGTGCCGGGCAGATCGCCGGCCCGGGCAGTCTCGCCGACGAAATCGCCGGCGCGGTCCGACAGGTCATGGCGGAAGGTGCTCCCCCGCCGCCCGATATCGATGACTGAGGCGGCCCTGAAGGTCAGAGCCCAAGCCAGCTCCACTGGGCGGTGCAGATTGTCGGCAAACGGCCCGCACGCAATCAATCGGCGGCCGTCACAGCTCGATCGCACGGAGCCTGATCGGCTGGAACGCCTCCGTCCGGCACGCAATCGTCGATCAGGCTGCCCAATTCCGATCGGTGGACACCCCCGTCCGGGCGCTCAGCCGAATGGGGATGGCACTGAAACCGGGGCCGGGCGCCATCTCAAAGGCTCCGGACACCGGATCAATCAAGAAATAGGGCGCTGCCGATCAGTAGCGCCGCATCAAGGCGACGAGACGCCCCTGGATCCGCACGCGATCCGGTCCGAAGATGCGCGTCTCATAGGCGGGATTGGCCGCTTCCAGTGCAATGGAGGCGCCCTTCTTGCGCAGGCGCTTCAGCGTTGCTTCCTCGTCATCAACCAGTGCGACGATGATGTCGCCAGAGTCGGCCGAGTCGGAGCGCTTGATCACCACCGTATCGCCGTCGAGAATGCCAGCCTCGATCATCGAATCGCCGCGCACTTCCAGAGCGAAATGCTCCCCGCCGGAGACCAGATCGATCGGCACATGCAGGATATGCGACTGGTTCTGGATCGCCGCGATCGGCACGCCCGCCGCAATGCGGCCCATAACGGGCACGGGCACAGTGTCACGGTTCTCGTGCGCAACAGGCTCGACGCTTGGCGCCGCCGCGGGGCGCGGCTTGCCGGCATCGCCCTCGATCACGCTCGGCGCAAAGCCCTTGCGTACCCGGCCGATGCTCGGCTGCATCGAGTCCGGCAGCTTGATGACCTCAAGGGCGCGCGCCCGGTTGGGCAGACGGCGGATGAAGCCGCGCTCCTCCAGCGCGGTGATCAGCCGATGGATCCCGGACTTCGACTTGAGGTCTAGCGCATCCTTCATCTCATCGAAGGACGGTGGCACCCCCGACTCCTTGAGCCTTTCATGGATGAACATCAGCAGCTCAAGCTGCTTGCGTGTGAGCATGATCGTGTCCCCGCCGACGGCCGCTGATGGACCGCTAGATCCCCGAACCAGATGATTCGGTACAAATCACGAACACAGGTAGCATGTTCCGGGTGTGTTCCGCAATATTCGCTTGCATCCGAAGCGAAATTTGTCGCCTATCCGGCGAGCCGAATGACGGAGACCCGGTCTCCCGGTTGTGCTGGCGGGGCGTACTCCGGACGAATGATCAGCCCGTTCGCTTGCGCGATCATCGACAACAACGAGGAATCCTGCATGACAACCGGCGTTGCGACAAGGCCATCCGGCGCTGGGGTGAGGATTGCCCGCAAATATTCTCGCCTGATGTCATTTGCCTTCAACGGTTCCGCCAGACGGGCGGTTTCGACGCACGGCAATACGTCTGTCGCGCCGAGCATGGCGCGAATGAGCGGCGTGAGAAACAGAAGACCGCAGACCATGCTGGAGACAGGGTTGCCCGGCAGACCCAGCACGTGGGTGTCGCCATGGCGACCGAACATCAGCGGTTTGCCAGGCCGCATGGCAAGCTTCCAGAAGGCGATGTCAACGCCCTCAGCGAGAAGGGCGGGGCGGGTGTAGTCGTGGTCGCCAACAGAGGCGCCGCCGGTCAGCACGACGATATCGGCTCCGCTGTCCAGAGCAGCGCGCAGTGTTGCGCGGATGACGTCGAGATCGTCAGGGGCGATGCCGAGATCGACCGCTTCGCCACCGGCCTCCTTGACCAGTTCGGCAACCGCATAGGTGTTGGACGCGACGATCTTGCTGGCATCTGCCGCCTGACCGGGGGCAACAAGTTCGTCGCCTGTGGCGAGCAGCGCCACTCTGGGGCGACGTGAAACCGGCAGACGGGCATGGTTCATCGCCGCTGCGAGGCCGATCTGTCCCATGCCCAGTTGAGTGCCCGAGGTCAGGCCCGTCACCCCCTCTGCAAAATCGAGCCCAGCGGCTCGAATGTGCGTGCCGGATCGCTCGGTGCGTGTGAAGCTCACACCGTGTTCCGAAACTTCGGCATATTCCTGCATGACCACCGCGTCGGCCCCGGAAGGTATCGCAGCGCCCGTGAAGATGCGCACGCACTCTCCTGGGCCGACCTTTCCCGCAAAGGGGTGGCCAGCGGCGGACTCGCCGATAACCTCGAAGGACACGCCCGGGCCCATTTCGGCTGCCCGCACGGCATAGCCATCCATCGCCGAGACGTCGGTCGGTGGCTGGGTACGAAGGGCGACCAGATCCTCGGCAAGCACGCGTCCGCCGGCTTCCGCCAACCCAACCCATTCCACCGGCATGCGCTTGACCTGCGAAAGCAGGCGCGCCTGAGCCTCATCAACGGACAGCAGCGACATTACGGCCTCGCATCAACAGGAGGGGACGGGAGCGTCAAGGTGTCAGGTGGCGGCGACCCAGTGGCCGGACTTGCCACCTTCCTTTTCAAGGAGGCGGATCTCCTGGATGACCATGCCCTTTTCGGCCGCCTTGGCCATGTCGTAGATGGTGAGGCACGTCACCGATGCGGCAGTCAGCGCTTCCATCTCCACACCGGTCTTGCCGGTGCAGCGCACCGTGGCGGTGACGATGAAGCCGGGCAGGCTCTCGTCCGCTTCGATCTCCACGGCCGCCTTGGTGACGGGCAGCGGATGGCAGAGCGGGATGAGCTCGTGGGTGCGCTTGGCGGCCATGATGCCGGCAATGCGCGCCGTGGCGATCACGTCGCCCTTGGGCATCTTGCCGTCGACGATCAGGCTCAGCGTCTCGCGCTGCATGACGATGCGGCCGGTGGCGACGGCGGTGCGCGTGGTGTCGGACTTCTCCGACACGTCGACCATGGTGGCGGCGCCTTTGTCGTCGAGATGGGTCAAAATGCCGGTCATGGCCTCTCCTCAGAGCGCTTCCTGGAACCGGACGGGCTGCCCGGTCGCGGGCGTCACCAGTTCGCCGTCCCACATCACCCGGGCGCCGCGCAGGATGGTGCCGACAGGCCAGCCTGTCACCGTCTTCCCGTCATAGGGCGTCCAGCCGGCCTTGGAAGCAATCCAGCTGTTGCGGATGATTTCCTGCCTCTTGAGATCGACAATGGTCAAGTCCGCATCATAGCCGACGGCAATGCGGCCCTTGCCGGCCATGCCGAAGATGCGGGCGGGGCCGGCCGACGTCAGGTCGACGAAGCGCTCGATGGAGAGACGACCGGCGTTCACATGGTCGAGCATGGTTGGCACCAGCGTCTGTACGCCGGTCATGCCCGACGGGCTCTGCGGATAGGCCTTGGCCTTTTCCTCGAGGGTATGCGGAGCATGGTCCGAGCCGAGCACGTCGGCGATACCCTGCGTGACGCCCCACCAGATATGCTCGCGATGCCGCGCATCGCGCACCGGCGGGTTCATCTGCAACAGCGTACCCAGCGTCGCGTATTGGTCGGCGGCCAGCGTCAGATGGTGCGGCGTCACCTCGGCGGTGGCAATGTCCTTGTGATCCTTTAGGAAGTCGATCTCTTCGGCGGTGGAGATATGCAGCACGTGGATGCGGGCACCGGTCTCCCGGGCAATGCGCACCAGACGCTGGGTGCACTGCAGGGCAGCGATCTCGTCGCGCCAGACCGGATGGGAGGCTGGATCACCGGCAACCCGGAGATCCTTGCGCTCGTTAAGGCGATACTCGTCCTCGGAATGGAAGGCGGCGCGCCGACGCGTCTTGCCCAGAATGGCGGCCACCCCGGCGTCATCCTCCACCAGCAGGTCGCCGGTCGACGACCCCATGAATACCTTGATGCCCGCCGCTCCCGGCAGACGCTCGAGTTCGGGTATGTCGTCCACATTGTTGCGCGTGCCGCCGACCCAGAAGGCGAAGTCGCAGTGCATGCGGTTGGTTCCGGCGGCCACCTTCTCGGCGAGACGTTCGGCCGACGTGGTCAGCGGATTGGTGTTGGGCATCTCGAAGACGGCCGTAACCCCGCCGAGCACCGCCGCCCGCGACCCGCTTTCCAGGTCTTCCTTGTGCGTGAGGCCCGGCTCACGGAAATGTACCTGGCTGTCGACGACGCCCGGGAGAATGTGGAGACCGCTGCAGTCGATCACTTCACCGGCCTGAGAGGCATGGAACGCGCCGATCCCGGCAATCCGACCGTCGCGAATGCCGACGTCGCGCGTACCGACGCCATCCTGATTGACGACGGTGCCATTCTTGAGGAGGAGGTCGAATGTGGTCATCGGCTGGCCTCGCTTGCTGCGGGGAGGGATGTCAGCCGGTTAGGGCCAAATGCCGGCGATTGCAAGCCGGCATTGGGCTGCGCCCATCACGAAATAGGCTGTTGGCGGTGGCGACATCCGTCCGCTGCCCTGCATGACAGCAACAAAAACGCCCTCTCCAGCCTGGAGAGGGCGCATGGTGTGCAAGTGACCGACACGCGGCCTCTGGATTATTTGTAGGCGGCGACGATGCCCAGGAAGTCGGCGGCCTTCAGCGAGGCACCGCCAACCAGCGCGCCGTTGACATTCTCGACCGCCATCAGTTCAACCGCATTCGACGGCTTGACCGAACCGCCGTAAAGGATGCGCACGCCATTGGCGTCGGCACCAAAGCGGGCGACGATTTCCTTGCGGATGAAGTTGTGCACTTCCTTGACGTCCGCAGCGGTGGGGGTGAGGCCGGTGCCGATGGCCCAGACCGGCTCATAGGCGATCACGGTGTTGGCGGCCGTCGTGCCCTCGGGCAGCGAGCCCTTGAGCTGCGTGCCGACCACGTCGAGGGTCTTGCCCGACACGCGCTCGTCCTTGGTCTCGCCGACGCAGACGATGGCGATGAGGCCGGCGCGCCAGGCAGCCTTGGTCTTGGCGGCGACCACAGCGTCGGTCTCGGCATGGTCCGTGCGGCGCTCGGAATGACCGACGATCACGTAGGTGGCGCCGACGTCCTTGAGGCCTTCGGCCGAGATGTCGCCGGTATGGGCTCCGGAAACGTTTGCATGGCAGTCCTGGCCGCCGACGGGCACCAGGGCGCGATCGGCCAGTACGCTCACGAGCGTGGCCGGCGGGCAGATTGCGATGGCGACCTTTTCGGCCAGCGCGGCGTCAAAGCCGGCGGCGATGGTTTCGACTTCGGCAACCGAAGCCTTGAGGCCGTTCATTTTCCAGTTTCCAGCGACCAGCGGCTTGACGGACATGGCATGTTCCTTCGCGTCTTGTTGAATGTCAGGGTCATATCCAAATCAGGTGACATCGACCAGTGGTGAAATACCACCCATTTTTGAGATTGGCAGTTCGTCACGTGCCGTTTAATGCGGCTGTGAGATCGTTTCCAGACGGGGCAAACAACTATGAAGGCACTCGAACGACTGGTGGAAAGCGTCATCCTCGGCAGCCGATGGATCCTTGTGGTCTTCCTCGGCGGTCTCGCCGTGGCGCTGGCCGGCTATGCAGTCTCCTTCTGCGCCAAGCTTTTCAAGGTGATGAGCCACGTACTCGACTATGATGAAGCGCAGATGATCCTCGGCATGCTCGGCCTGATCGACGCCGCATTGGTCGCCAGCCTCCTGGTGATGGTGATGATTGCGTCCTACGAGAATTTTGTAGGACGTTTCGACGAACATGAGGCCGAACTCTCCTGGCTCGGCAAGCTCGACAGCGGATCGCTGAAGATCAAGGTGGCCTCATCCATCGTCGCCATCTCCTCGATCCATCTGCTGCAGGTGTTTCTCAATGTGGACAGCTACACCGACAGCCAGATCATGTGGTTGACCATCATGCACCTGACTTTCGTGGCCTCGGCCCTGCTTCTCGGCTTCCTCGAGAAGATCATGACGGCGCTGAAGCATTGAGCCGGCGACGGCGTTGATTTTCTGAGTTATCCGCGCTTGCGGGGCGGCGCCAGCATCCCTATGATCCGCGCGCCCGACGCGAGTGTTTCGCCGGGTGCCGACCGAGACGAGGCAGGGCGCGGGTATTTGCGCCCGGAGATGGACGAGAGAATGCTTGATACCTTGCGCCGTGGGGCGAATACGCTTGTCGCTAAAATCCTCCTGGGACTGCTGACCCTCTCATTCATCGGCTGGGGCGTCGGCTCCCGCCTTGGCAACGTGCACTCGGACACGATCGCGACGGTTGGTGGCACGTCCATCACGCTTGGCGAGTTCCAGCGAACCTATCAGCGCCAGGCGCAGGCTTTCTCCAAGCAGCTTGGCCAGCCGGTCACGGCCGACCTTGCCAAGGCTTTCGGCTTGCCGCAGCAGGTGCTGGCACGGTTGATGTCGACCGCCACGCTCGACGATACGGCCGCCGCTCTCGGCCTTGGCCTCTCCGATGACAAGCTGGCCAAGCTGATCGCCGACGATCCGGCCTTCAAGCCGCAGGGCGCTACCGCCTTCGATCGCGCCTATTTCCAGGCACTGCTGCGCCAGAACGGCCTGACCGAAGAGGCCTACGTCAAGGAGCGCCGCAGTCAGGCGCTTGGCGACCAGCTGGCACAAGGCCTTGTCGATGGTCTGACGACGCCCAAGGCCATGGTCGAAGCTGTCTATCGTTTCCAGAACCAGGTGCGCACCGTTGACTATCTGACGCTGGCCCGCGCCCAGGTCGAGCCGATCGGCAAGCCCGCGGATGACGTGCTGGCCAAGTGGTTCGACACCAAGAAATCCAACTTCAAGGCGCCCGAGTTTCGTTCGCTGACCGTGGTCGCCGTAACGCCCGAGGCGGTTTCCGACCCGTCCACCGTGAGCGATGCGGACGCCCGCAAGGAGTATGAGCGGACCAAGTCGCAATACGAAGTGGCCGAGCGGCGTCACATCCAGCAGATCCTTTACACCTCCGACGCGGAGGCTGCGGCCGCTGTCGCCAAGCTCAAGTCTGGCGCGACCTTCGATCAGCTGATCACGGACAAGGGCGCCAAGCCCGAGGACGTCGATCTCGGTGTGCTGACCAAGGACAAGGTCCTCGATCCTGCCGTGGCCGAAGCCGCCTTCAAGCTGGCGCTCAACGTACCGAGCGATCCGGTCAAGTCCACCTTCGGTCCGGTCCTTGTTCGCGTCACGGAGATCGATCCGGCGCAGGTGAAGCCCTTCGAGGAAGTGTCTGCGGACATCCGCAAGGCTCTGGCCACCAAGTCCGCCGAGACGGCCGTTCTTGAGACCCATGACGAGGTGGAAGACGCTCTCGCTGGTGGTGCGACGCTCAAGGAAGTCGCCGATCGCTTCAAGCTCAAGCTGCAGACCTTCGAGGTCGATCCGGACGGCAACGGCACCGATGGCAGCCAGGTTGCCGACATTCCCGAGGAGCAGAAGCTGCTCGCCGCTGGATTCGCCGCCGGTGAAGGTGACGAGAACGATCCGCTGCAGCTGGATCACGGCTTCATCTGGTACGAGGTCACCAAGGTGACGCCCGGTCGCGAGCGCACGCTCGACGAGGTCAAGGACAAGGCTGTCGCCGCCTGGACCGACGAGGAAGCGCAGAACCGCCTCAAGAAGAAGGCGACCGACATGGTCGACGCCATCAAGGCCGGCAAGCCGATCGCCGATCTTGCCAAGGATGCGGGCGTTGAAGTGCAGACCGCCGATAACATCACCCGCAACAGTGATGATGTCGGTCTCGGCAAGGCCGGTGTCGCCGAGTCCTTCCGTGGCCCGCAGGGTACGGTGGCGACTGTCGAGGGGCTGGATGGAACGCGCGTCGTTCTGGTGGTCTCCCGCGTTGTCGATCCGGCCTTCATCGCCGATGCCGGCGACGCCGTCGACATCCAGTCCAAGATGGCCGAGGAACTGCAGAAGAGCCTGTTCGCCCAGTATGTCGGTGCCGCGCAGGACAGCCTCGGAACCACCGTCAACCAGTCCATGGTTGATGCCGTGATCGGTGCAAACGGCGCCAACTGAGGGAGCGCTCGATGGCGGATTTCAAGACGTTCATTGCGAAGGCGGCTGCAGGCAAGCCGCTGACGCGGGATGAGGCGACCTCCGCCTTCGACATCATGATGAGTGGAGAGGCCACCCCGTCCCAGATCGGTGGCTTCCTCATGGCCCTTCGGGTGCGTGGCGAAACGGTCGAGGAAATCGTCGGTGCCGTCACCACCATGCGGTCCAAGATGCTGCGGGTCGATGCGCCCGCCGATGCGGTCGACATCGTTGGAACAGGCGGTGACGCGTCAGGCAGCCTCAACATTTCCACCGCCTCGGCCTTCGTTGCGGCCGGTGCTGGGCTGACCATCGCCAAGCATGGCAACCGCGCCCTGTCGTCTCGCTCCGGTTCGGCCGACGTGCTGACCGCACTTGGCGTCAAGATCGATATCGGCCCCGAGGTCATCAGCGCCTGCGTGCGCGAGGCCGGCGTCGGTTTCATGTTCGCGCCGGCCCACCACTCGGCCATGCGTCATGTCGGCCCCTCGCGCGTCGAACTGGGCACCCGCACGATCTTCAATCTGCTCGGCCCCCTGTCCAATCCGGCTGGCGTGAAGCGTCAACTGCTCGGTGTCTTCGCGCGGGAATGGGTGACGCCGCTTGCCGAAGTGCTGGCAGCGCTCGGCACGGAATCCGTCTGGGTTGTGCATGGCGCCGATGGTCTCGACGAGCTCTCCATCAGCGGTCCGTCCTATGTGGCCGAACTGCGGGACGGACACATCAAGTCCTTCGAAGTGACGCCTGAGGATGCTGGTCTTCCGCGGCACGGTCTCGATGCCGTCAAGGGCGGCACCGCCGAAGAGAACGCTGCAGCATTGCGCGCCTTGCTCGACGGCGCCCCCGGGCCCTATCGCGACACTGTCCTGCTCAACGTTGCCGCCGCGCTGATCGTGGCCGACAAGGCGAGCGACCTGCGCGCGGGTGTCGAACTGGCGGTCAAGTCCATCGACAGTGGCGCGGCCAGGGCCCGTCTCGACCGCCTGGTCGCCCGGTCCAACGCCTGAACGGAGAGCTTCGTGTCCGATATTCTCGCCCGCATCGAAGCCTACAAGCGCCAGGAAATCGCGGCCGCCGAGGCGGCGATACCGCTTGCCGAGATCAAGGCTCGTGCCCGCGACGCTGCGGCGCCACGCGGTTTCCGCGCGGCAATCGAACGCAAGCTTGCCGCCGGTGATTATGCGCTGATCGCCGAGATCAAGAAGGCCAGCCCCTCCAAGGGGCTCATTCGCCCTGACTTCGATCCGCCGTCCCTGGCCAAGGCTTACGAAGCCGGCGGCGCGGCTTGCCTGTCGGTGTTGACGGACACGCCGTCCTTCCAGGGGCGCCCCGAGTATCTTGGTGCCGCCAAGGCCGCCTGCAGCCTGCCGGCGCTGCGCAAGGATTTCCTCTACGTTCCCTATCAGGTCTATGAAGCGCGCAGCTGGGGTGCGGACTGCGTCCTGATCATTCTTGCCGGCGTCGACGACGACACGGCCAAGGCGCTTGAAGACACTGCGTTCGAGCTCGGCATGGATGTTCTGCTCGAGGTTCACGACGAGGCGGAACTCGAGCGGGCCCTGAAGCTGAACTCGCCCCTGTTCGGCATCAACAATCGCAATCTCCGCACCTTCGAGACGCGTCTGGAGACGACGGAAGAGCTGGCGGCAAAGGTGCCGTCCGACCGCATTCTCGTGGGCGAGTCCGGCCTGTTCACGCCGGCCGATCTGGCGCGTCTGGCCAAGGTTGGCGCTCGCACCTTCCTGATCGGCGAAAGCCTGATGCGGCAGGACGACGTGGCCGCGGCGACCAAGGCATTGCTGGCGCGCAGCTGACCAGGTTGGTCAGAACAGGCTCCCCTGCTCGGGCGGTGTGCGGGATGTCTTCGGCGGCGTTTTCGTCTCGACAACCATTGGCTCTGCCAGCGGTTCGATCAGCCCCGCGTCGTCGTTGCGCACTGCATTGACGCGGTCTGAGACGGGGATAGCCTCCAGGAGATCGTCATCGGCGGGGCTCATGAGTGGCGCCACGTACTTTGGCGAATAGTCACTGCAGTTGAGCCAGACGGACCAGTCCTTCTCGTCGACGATCACGGGCATGCGATCATGGATGGGCGCCATCAGTCGGTTCGCGACCGTGGTGAGCACGGCCGCGGTGTCGATCTCGCTGCCGTCAGCGCCGAGCCAGTGATCGCTTATCCCGGCGAAAGCCATGGGCTTGCCGTCGCGGCGGCAGATGAAGAACGGGCGCTTGTCGTCTCCCTGGCGACGCCATTCATAAAAGCCGTTCGCCGGAATCAGGCAGCGATGGTGCCGGAGTGCACCGCGAAAGGACGGCTTTTCAGCCGCCGTCTCGGCGCGTGCATTCAGGATCAGGGACATCGCCGACGGATCCTTCACCCAACTTGGGATCAGGCCCCAGCGCACCAGCATGAAATGCGGCGTGTGATCGAGGCTCTCGCGCACGATGGCGATCGGTTGGGTCGGAGCAATATTGTAGCGCGCCGGAAAGTTCGGCTGCTCAGGATAGCGGAACAATCGGCGCATGGCGTCCGGCGGCAGGGTCAGGGCAAATCGTCCGCACATCTGTCTCGATCCAATGACTTTTTTCATATGCTGCGTAAGGCTTTTGGCAACCTTGCCAAGGTAAATCTATTTATCAAGCGGAATGGGGGAATTGAATTGGGCGCGATGGCGACCTCCGTGGATGGCGAGCTACTGGATGACGAGCTCTCGCCGGCTCGTCTGGCAGAGGCCAATATTCATCCCGATACGCGCCTTGCGACGGACTACCTCAACCACTTCAACGAGGTGGTCATGCTCATCGACATGCTCCCGATGATGCCCGATTGTGCCCCCGACGTGGTGACCTGGACACCGGTCAGTTACACCGATCACTTCTTCCTGTCGCACTTCAAGGGCCGCGATCTCGCCATCCGTGCCTATGAGACCGTGGACCGCAATCGGCGTGAAACCTTCGAGCGAACAATTTTCAAGGTCGAACAGGCGATCGGCGACATCCAGCGCATGATTCGCGAGGCGCCCATGGACTGCCTTCCTGTCGAGACGATCCAGGATCTGGCGGAGATGCGAATCAAGCCGGCCTTGGCGCACGCCATGGGGTTGATCAACGGCGCGCCCGTCGTGGATATGGTCACTGAGGAATCGGGCGACGCGCAGCAGGCCGTCGACGCCCTGTTCTCCTGAAGATCATGGTCTCGAAGTCCCCACCCATCCCAAGGCTTGGCGTCAGCGCCGGCATCTGGCGCGGCAACGAGGTCCTGCTCGTTCGTCGTGGCGGCGAGACGTTCGGAG
This sequence comes from Oryzibacter oryziterrae, assembly GCF_021864535.1. Classification (GTDB taxonomy): domain Bacteria; phylum Pseudomonadota; class Alphaproteobacteria; order Rhizobiales; family Pleomorphomonadaceae; genus Pleomorphomonas; species Pleomorphomonas oryziterrae. Next base: position 53,527 of record NZ_JAKJIC010000016.1, on the reverse strand, counting down.
GCCTGTGGAGTTTCCCGGGCGGTCACGTGGAATGGGGCGAGGCGCTTGCAGATGCCGTTCGCCGCGAGGCGTTGGAGGAGACCGGGCTGCGCATCGTCCTGAAGGGCGAGCCGCTGCATCACGAGATCATTCTCAGGGACGCCGCGGGAACCGTCAGTCGCCATTATGTGCTGATGGTCTTTGCCGCCACAACGGCGGCCAACGCCGAGCCTGCCTTCGCCTCGGACGCGCTTGATGCCCGCTTCGTTTCCGTCGAAGATGCGGCGAAGATGCCCCTGACGACGGGGCTCGATCGCTTCATCCAACTGACGCGCCAGATGGTGCGGCCTTGAGGTCCACATGCGCGGTCTGACGGCGCTCCTGATCGTGTTGACTCTGGCGGCCACCGACGCTCGCAGCCAGACACCTGCGCCCGCCTATCAGGCTGATCTCCTTCGCTTTTCCGAGGTCGTCGGCAGCGTCTCCTATCTTGATCGCCTCTGCGGTGGCGCCGGGGGCTACTGGCGCCAGAGCATGGAGCAGCTGATCAAGGCGCAAGGCTTGACGGGGGGCGATCGCCGCCCCTATGTGGAGGCCTTCAATCGGGGTGAGCGGACCTTCGCAGTCGTCCACACCATTTGCACGGATCGTTCGCGCGACATCCTCATGCGCCTGATGGGGGAGGGCGAGGCTCTTGCGCGGCGCATTACGGCCCGTTTCGGTGGCGAAGCGCCGACAGTATCGCCGCCGCCGCCTTCAGGGTTACCCGCAAATTAACCCCGTATCTTCAAACATGTTAACGCTGCTTAAGACTCCGCATTGCGAAATCGGCAGAGGGTGCTAGTGTGCCGACCACGAAGGAGCAAGGGCCGGTGGGTAATCCTCCGGCGAATCGTCTCCTGACAAGCGGGTTTATCTATGTCGGATGTGCGTGACGAACTGCTGGAGCCTGTGGAATTCACGGCGGGCGAGAATTTCAAGCATCGGGCCATGAATCACATGGAACGGGCTTTTGACGACGCCGATGATGAGGGCATTCCGGTCGACGCCATGGCGCATGCCGCGCTGTTTGCTGCCCTCACGACACTCGTCGAGTGCTTTGGCGAGGATAGTGTCGCCAAGATGGTGTCTGAGTTGCCGTCCAAGATCACGTCCGGCAGCTACACGCTGCTGCGTACGCTTCAGTAAGACCCTGTTTGAAGGCGCCGCGAACCGATCGCGGGCGCCTGGAGGATGCGGATGCGTCTCTCCGGTTTGGTGAAAATGTCGATTTCAGCCTTCCCGCTGGCCTTGGTGCTGAGCGCTTCCATCCTTGCTTTCAGCGGCGAGGCGCAGGCATTCGGCACGGAGCCGTCGATCACCGGCCCTTCGGACAACGGCCTCGGCCCGAATGTGGCCGTGCCGGGAAACAATGACATCATTCAGGGGGATACGCCGGAGGATAATCCGGACGAGCCGCCCGTCATTGAGCCAGCTCCGCCAAGGGCGTCTCCTGCTTTGCTCCCCGACGTGCACTACGATCTCTCGGCTTTGCCGCCAAAGGTCGCCGACATGCGCGGCCGCATCGTCGCCGCGGCCATGGCCGGCGACATGCAGGCGATGCGGCAGGTCATCGGTCTATCCAATCCCCCGCCGGCTTTCTCCGCACTCGACGACGGCGACCCGATCGACATCCTCAAGGCCGGTTCTGGCGACGGCGAGGGGCTGGAAACTCTGGCCATTCTGCTCGACGTGCTGGATGCCGGCTGGGTGGTCAAGGATCCCGGCACCTCGCGCGAGCGCTACATCTGGCCCTATTTCTCCGAGTTCCCGCCGGACTCCCTGACCAAGCACCAACTGGTCGAGGTGTACCGAGTCCTCACCGCCGGAGACTTCGAGGACATGAAGGCGGTGGGCGCCTACGAGTTCTATCGTGTCGAGATCGCTGCCGACGGGCGCTGGCTGCTGTTCATGTCCGGCGAATGACGCGGTTGGGGTTGAGCGTCCCCTTGGGATCGAGTGCGGCCTTCAAGGTGCGCATCAGATCGAGGTCCACTTCGGGCTTGGTGCGCGCGATGAGATCGAGCTTCAAGCGCCCGACCCCGTGTTCGGCGGCAACCGAACCGTCGTATTTCAGCACCACGCGGTGTACCACTTCGTTCATCGCCTCCCACTGCGCCAGATAGGCCTCCTTGTCGGCGCCAACCGGCTGGCTGACATTGAAGTGGATGTTGCCATCGCCCATGTGGCCGAAGGCAGCCGGGCGGCAGCCCGGGAAAGCCTCGGTCACCGCAGAAATGGCTTCTTCGAGGAAAGCCGGCATATCGCCGGTCGGCACTGATACGTCGTGCTTGATCGAACCTCCTTCGTGCTTCTGCACTTCGCTGAGACCGTGACGCAGCTTCCAGAAGTCTTGCGACTGCGTCAGAGAGGCGGCGAGGGTGGCGTCCACCACCTCCTCGGCTTCGAGCGCTTCGCCCAGGACCCGCTCCATGGCCGCCATGGCTTCGGCTTCGGAAAGGCCCGAGGATATCTCGAGGAGCACATACCACGGCGCCGGCTCGCCCACCGGCAAGCGACTGCCGGGAATGTGCCGCAGCGCGAACTCCATGGCCTTGCCGATCATCAGTTCGAAGCCGGTCAACCCGAAGCCGGCAATGCTTTGCGCCCGACCGAGCAGCGCAAGCGCGTCACGTGGTGAGGCCACGGACGCGAAGGCGACGGACTGACCGCGAGGGCGATGGAAAAGCTTGAGCGCTGCAGCCGTGATCACCCCGAGCGTGCCTTCCGAGCCGATAAACATTTGTTTCAAATCATAACCGCTATTGTCCTTGCCGAGACGCCTCAGGCCGTTCCAGATCCGCCCGTCGGCCAGCACCACTTCCAGTCCGAGGACCAGGCTGCGCGCGTTGCCGTAGGACAGCACAGCGGTGCCGCCAGCATTGGTCGCGATGTTGCCGCCGATCTGGCAGGAGCCCTGGCTGGCCAGGGTGAGGGGGAACAGACGATCCGCCTCTTCCGCCGCCGCGTGGATCGCTTCAAGCGTAGCTCCGGCCTCAACCACGAGGCTGAGGCCTTGCGGATCGATCGACCTGATCCGGTTAAGTCGTTCGAGAGAAAGGATGATCTCCCCTGAACCCGGAGGGGGAATCTGTGAGCCGACGAGGCCGGTATTGCCGCCCTGCGGGACCACGACGACACCGCTTTCATTGGCCAGCGCCAGGATTGCAGCCACTTCATCCACACTGCCGGGGCGCAGAACGAGCGGGGTCTCGCCACGGAACAAGTCTCGCCATTCCACCAGATAGCGTCCCATCAGATCGGGATCGGTGATGGCATGGCGTGGCGAGACAATCTCGGCGAAACGGGCGATCAGGTCGGGCGCAGGAAACTTCATCATGTGAGGACGTTAGAGGTGGCGTTCCGCCGTGTCGAGAGGACGACAACCCGGACCGGGATGACTTGCTATTGTCATAATCGTTGTGTCATACGGTCGCAAAGAACCTTACCCGGAAATTCAATCGCGCTGGCCGCCCTGTTGCGGCCGTCGGAAATTCCGGGAAGCGATGACGCGATGCAATTGGTACGGGGTGATAAAATGTCGGGTACACAGGGATTGATGGCGGGCAAGCGCGGTTTGATCATGGGCGTCGCCAACAACCGCTCGATCGCCTGGGGTATCGCCAAGTCCCTGCAGAATGCCGGTGCCGAGATTGCGCTCACCTATCAGGGCGACGCGCTGAAGAAGCGTGTCGAGCCGCTGGCCGAAGAGCTCGGCGGCATCGTCGCCGGCCATTGCGACGTGTCTGACGCCGCCAGCATCGATGCCGTGTTCGCCGAGCTGGAAAGCAAGTGGGGCACCATCGACTTCCTCGTGCACGCCATCGGCTTCTCCGACAAGAACGAACTGACCGGTCGCTATGTCGACACCACCGAGGACAACTTCACCAAGACCATGCTGATCTCGGTCTATTCGCTGACGGCCGTGGCCCAGCGTGCCGAGAAGCTGATGCCCAACGGTGGTTCGATCCTGACGCTGACCTACTACGGCGCCGAGAAGGTGATGCCGAACTACAACGTCATGGGCGTCGCCAAGGCCGCACTTGAAGCTTCGGTGAAGTATCTCGCCGTCGACCTCGGCCCCAAGAACATCCGCGTCAACGCCATCTCCGCCGGCCCGATCAAGACGCTGGCCGCCTCGGGCATCGGCGACTTCCGCTATATCCTGAAGTGGAACGAGTATAACGCGCCGCTGCGCCGTACCGTGACCATCGAGGAAGTGGGCGACAGTGGCCTGTACTTCCTGTCCAGCCTTGGCCGTTCGGTCACCGGCGAAGTGCATCACGTGGACAGCGGCTACCATGTCGTCGGCATGAAGGCTGTGGATGCGCCCGATATCTCGGTCGTCAAGGACTGACCGGCGGCACTTTTCCAGTTTGCGCTGCAAATCGCGCGGCTAACCGCGCGACAGTCCGGCCCCAAGCCTTTAAATAGACGTATTGATTCGATTTCTCCGGATCGATGACGGGTGGGGCTTGGCATGAAAACTTCTGCAGATGCATTCTTCGAGCGGCTGAACGGCTTTCTTTCGCATTGGTATGAGCGCATCTATGCCGTGGCGACTTTCGTCCTCGGCGTTGCCATCGCCTGGCATGTGCTGACCCTCATCACCGATCTGCCCACCTGGGAGATCCTGGCGCTGGTCATATGCATGGCCGGCCTGGCCATCGGTCTGTGGATGCGGGGCGGTGAATCCAGGGCCTTCAATGCCTTCGGCACCATTGCCGTCTATTTCGGTGGCTTTGCCGCCGCCCTCGCGCTGTTCGATGCCTTCTCCGGCAATGGCGCCACGGTGCAGGAATGGCAGGCGTGGCTGATCTTCACCGCCATTTTCGTGCTCGCCTATCGCGGCGTCGTGCTGTGGCTGCATCCGGCCCGCAAGCTTGAGGGCATGACCGAGGAAGAGCGCGAGGAATATCTCGCCGCCCGCCTCGCCTCCGCCCGCCACAAGGCGGAACTCAAGCAGCTGCCGTCCAACGGCTGGTACGAGATCGCCTCCTTCGTCACCGGTGCGGCCATGGTCGGCTCCTTCGCCACCACCGCCATCGGCTTCTATCACGAGATCGTCGACCCGCTCGACACGCCGCTGGTGCGCTTCGGTGTGCCCATCGGTCTGTCGGCGCTCGCCGCCCTGATCATCTGGGCGGGCTGGAACTTCGTCTTCCTGCGCATCCGCCTCGCTTCCAACATGATCTCCCGCCTGTTCGGCTACATGGTCGGTTTCGTCGTGCTCGTGCCGATGACGCTCGCCATCCACACCGTGTTCGGCATCATCGGCGTCGGCGGCACCGAGGGCATTCGCGCCCATAATCTCTGGTACACCGACGTGCTCGACGCCTACGAACGGCGCGTCGACGGCATCCGCGCCATCGAGGCCAATCGGCTGGAAGGCGCGCTCAGCTACATGTCGAACCAGCTGAAGTCGGCGGCCGACAACGAGGAAAAGACGGGGCAGGGCTGCGGCGCCGGCAAGGGCTCGCTCTGGACTTTCTACACCGATAGCGCCGCCCGCACCGGCACCATTCTCGACGTGGTCAACACGCGCAAGAATGCCAATCTCGACATCAAGGCCGACATCGAAGCCCTGCGCGCCCGCATCCGCAACCCCGAGCGCAAGCTGGAAGAGCTGCAGCCCGATCTCGCGGCACAGGCGGATGTGATCCGCAAGAAGATCATGGAGACCGACAACTCGTCGGCGCTCCCCTCGGTGGCCACCTTCGTCAAGGAAACCCGCGCCACCGTCAACTCCGACGCCTTCTTCTCCGGCTGGTCCTCCTGCACCATCGCCAAGAAGGACGTGATCCTCACCCAGATCAACACCTTGATCGATTCGGTCGAAGAAGCGGCCACCACCGCCGAAACCGACATCGAGGCGAAGAAGAACTCGCCGGAATTCGCCATCCCCGTCGAAACGCGCATCGAGAGCATCAGCTTCATCGACCGCCTGTTCCACGGCGAGGATGCCGTGCCCAACAGCGCGGTGCGCTTGACCAACGCCAATGACGTGCCGGTCTTCGTGCCGCTGCGTCCGTTCTGGGCGGTGGTGTCCTATGCCGGCAGCCTGATGGGCTATGTGGCCCTGCAGTTGGCGCTCGACTTCTCGCCGGCGGTGCTGGGTCTGCTGTTCACACTGCTCGCCCCATTCCCGCGTCGACGGACCGTGCTCGGCAAGGCCTGGGATCGCTATTGGGAACAGCGCAGCGCCAAGTGGTTCCCCGATGAGCCGGCCCCCGTTGCCCCGGCCGCCGCCGTCGTTGTTCCTGCCGCTGCGGCGGTGGCCGCCAGCGAAGTTGCCGACGATTGGCATGAGGGTGCTCCGGAACCAGTCGAAGAGCCGGTGGCAGAGCCTTCGCCTTTGGTGACGCCGGAGCCGACCGTGCAGGCGCGGCAGGCCGCATCGCACCCGGTCGAGCCGGTGGCGCCTGTCCCGCCGCGCGAGATCGTCGCCCCTGCCGAGCCTGAGGAAACCTACGAAAGTTCCCGCCTCGACGTGGTGCCGGCTTACCCAACGCTTTCCGGCCGCGCGCCGAGTGTCGAACTGACACCCGACGTCGAAGACTCGGAGGAAGACGCCGACGATCGCCGTGAGCCGACCTTCGGCAGCGACGCTCAGGAGGAAGAGCCCGGCTCTGCACCGGTCATCCGCGTCGACATGGTCGATGACGGGCAAGATGAACCGGTGCCGGACAACGGCCGCAAGGAGCCGCGCTTCTGATCAGGGCTGGCTTGTGATGTAGCTGTCGAGGCGGGCCAGATGCTGGATACCGCCCTCGACGGCGCCATATTTCATCACGACTTCGTCGCGCAACTCGGTTCCGGCGAAGGTGAGCAGGATGGTCACCTTCGTGCCGCTGCTGACCGGCTCGAACAGGATCGCGCCGGTGAACATGAACGGCTGGTCCGGTGCGGTGCCGTGATCGTAGACGATGCGGCTGTTCGGCTCGATCTCCCGAAAGACGGAATAGTTGGGATAGTCGGTCCCGTCGGGGCCGTGCATGGTGTAGAGCCATTCCCCGCCGACCCTGAAGTCCCTGCGGGTTGTGGTGGTGCGGAAGCCGTCCGGCCCCCACCAGAGGCCAATGGTCTCGGCATCCGAGTATGCGGCGAAGATGCGTTCCGCCGTTGCCGCCATGATCCGCGATGTGACGATGATCGGCTTGTCGGCCGGCGCGTGGTCGCGATACTTGTCCAGCATGTCAGTGCTCCCTGGCGTTCGGGTCGGTGAGTTTGAGGAAGGCTTCAAGCCGGTCCAGCCTGTCTTCCCACATTGCGCGATAGCCTTCGAGCCACCCCGCGACGGCCTTGAGTGGCTCTGTTTCCAGCTTGCACGGCCGCCACTGCGCATTGCGGCTGCGGCTGATGAGACCGGCCGATTCCAGAACCTTCAGATGCTTGGAAATCCCCGGCAGGCTCATGGAAAAGGGTTCGGCCAGCTCCGATACGCTGGCCTCACCCTCGCTGAGGCGCGCGAGGATGGCCCGACGCGTCGGATCGGCAAGGGCGGCGAAGGTGGCGGAAAGCGTGTCGGTTTGCATCGTGATTAGCTTATCAGTTAATTAGCTTATTGGTTAAATAATGGCCGGAAGGTTTGCTGTCAAGGGCGAGTGAATGGCAAACGGGGGCCGGACCGGGCGCGTCTGCCCCCGGTCTGAATCCGTCATCAATTTCAGTTTGTTGATCGCAGGCCCGCGACTTGCGGCTTACACGCCCGCCGAATAGAGCCGGGCCGCGGCCTCCACGGCCTCCGCTGCGATCTCCACCTGCTCGTCAGCCACCTTGGCCGTACCCTTGGCGATCATGCTGAGGCAAGCGGGGTATAGCTTGTGCTCTGCCGTCAGAATGCGCGCGGCGAGATCGTCGGGTGTATCACCCGTCAGCACCGGCACCGCCGCCTGCGCCACGATCGGGCCGACGTCCATTTCCGCCCGCACGAAATGCACCGTGCAACCGGCGAGCTTCACGCCATCGGCCAGTGCCCGCTCATGGGTGTGCAGGCCCGGATAGGACGGCAGCAGCGAGGGGTGGATATTGATCAGCCGGTCGCGCCAATGCTCGATGAACTGCGGCGACAGGATGCGCATGAAACCGGCGAGGCAGACAAACCCGACACCATTTGCCTCAAGTGCCGCCGTCATCGCCGTTTCGAACTCGGCCTTGGAGCCATAAGCCTTGTGGTCGATCAGGACGGCCGGGATCCCCTTGGCACGGGCATAATCCAGTCCCTTGGCATCCGGACGGTTGGCGACGACACAGACCACCTTTGCCGGAAACTCAGGCGCCTCGCAGGCTTCCACCAGCGCCGCCATGTTGGAGCCGCGACCGGAAATCAGCACGCCCACCGGGAGTTTGGTCATCATTGCCTGTCCGTCTTGTCGGGGCAGGGGAGATCCCCCACCGCCTCAGTCCTCAGATCGCCAGAGCCCCGTCGAACAGGGTGCGCGGGCCGGCCTCGTCGGCTTCCATGACACCAAGACGCACGACACTTTCGCCCTCACGGGCAAACACCGCGGCAACCTTGTCGGCGTCTTCAGGGGCCACAACGACGATCATGCCGACGCCGCAGTTGAATGTGCGCACCATTTCCGCCTGATCGAGACCGCCGACCGCCGCCAGCCAGCCGAACACGGCCGGCACCGGCACGGCGTCCAGATTGATGCGGGCCGACATCTTCTCCGGCAGTACGCGCGGAATGTTGTCGACGAAGCCGCCGCCGGTGATATGCGCCAGCGCCTTGATGGCACCCGTCTCGCGATGAGCCGCCAGCACCGGCTTCACATAGATGCGCGTCGGCTCGAGGAGAGCTTCACCCAGCGACTTGCCCTCGGCGAAGGGCGAGGCGTCGGCATAGCTCAGGCCCGAACGCTCGACGATCTTGCGCACCAGCGAGTAGCCGTTGGAATGCACGCCCGAGGACGCCAGGCCGAGGATCACGTCGCCCGCAGCCACCGTCGGGCGCGGCAGGATGTCGGACCGCTCGACGGCGCCGACGGCAAAGCCGGCGAGGTCATAGTCGCCGTCCTTGTACATGCCGGGCATCTCGGCGGTCTCGCCGCCGATCAGGGCGCAGCCGGCAATCTTGCAGCCGTTCGCAATGCCGGCGACCACGTCAGTCGCGGTGTCCACCGAGAGCTTGCCGGTGGCGAAATAATCGAGGAAGAACAGCGGCTCCGCACCCTGCACCACGAGATCGTTGACGCTCATGGCCACGAGGTCGATGCCGACGGTGCCGTGGATGTTCGCTTCGATGGCGACGGCCAGCTTGGTGCCGACCCCGTCATTGGCGGCAACCAGCACCGGATCCTTGAACTTGCAGGCCGCCAGATCGAACAGGCCGCCGAAGCCGCCGATGTCGGCATCCGCGCCCACACGCCGGGTTGCCTTGACCAGCGGCTTGATACGATCGACGAGGGCATTGCCCGCGTCAATGTCGACACCGGCGTCGCGATAGGTGAGACCGTTCCTGCCTTGCATGGGAGTAATCCGCCACGATTGCTGTTGCTGTGGGTGAAAGCCGAAACGGACGCAAATGACAAGGGGAAACTGACCGTTCCACCGATTTCGGAGGGAAAATGCGCAAGTAGAGACTGTCCGGACTTGGAAAGCCGACGAAGGGGGATCACATAATCACTACGTTGGGCTGTGGTTGGGAGGCTGCATGACCATTCCGAACATCATCACCATAGCCAGACTGATCGCCGTTCCAGTGGTCGTACTTCTGTTGATCGATGGAAGTTTCGGCTGGGCATTCGGCCTGTTCCTGGCCGCCGGCATCTCCGATGGCGTCGACGGCGCCATCGCCCGGCACGTGCCGGGGCAGGCCAGCGAACTCGGGCGTCTGCTCGACCCCGTGGCCGACAAGGCCCTTCTCGTGTCCATCTTCGTCGTGCTGGCGGTCGAAGGGCATGTGCCAGTCTGGCTGACGGTGCTGGTGGTCAGCCGCGACGTGCTGATCGTCGGTGGCGTCATTCTCTCCTGGGGGGCCAACAAGCCGGTGCCGATCGTGCCACTCCCCATTTCCAAGGCCAACACCGCGGCACAGATCGCCTATGCGGCCATTACCCTTGGTGATCTCGGGCTGGCGTGGCGCCTTGAACAGTTTGTGGATATCATGGGTTGGCTCGTCGCGGTCTTGACGGTGCTGTCGGCTGCCGCCTACCTCAAGGGCTGGCTGCGCTACATGCAGGGCTGACCGCGATCGATCGGGCAAGAGGAGCAAGGGGCTGCCGTGAAGCTGCGCAATACGTTGCTGTTCTGGATGGGCTTCGCTCTCCTGTTCTGCATTTTCCTGTATCTGTTTTCCTCGATTCTCCTGCCCTTCGTTGCCGGCATGGCGCTGGCCTATCTGCTTGACCCGCTGGCCGATCGCCTTGAAGCTCTGGGCTTGTCCCGTGTGCTGGCGACGCTGTTCATTCTCGCGGTCTTCGTCGTCACGGCCGTGGTGCTGCTGATTCTGATGCTGCCGGTCTTGAGCGATCAGCTCTACGGCCTGATCACGCACCTGCCGGATATCTTCAACCGCCTGCAGAAGTTCGTCACGGCACAGGCCGGCAGCAAGCTGTTCAAGGTGCTGCATGTCTCGCCGGCGGACGTGAAGAGTTCGCTGGGTGACATGGTGTCATCCGGGGCGTCCTGGGCATCAAGTCTGTTGACCTCGCTGCTCAGCGGCGGTCAGGCGCTCATGGGGCTTGCTTCGCTGCTGTTGGTGACGCCGGTGGTCGCATTCTACATGCTGCTCGACTGGGACCACATGATCCGCAAGATCGACAGCTGGCTGCCGCTCGATCACCAGGAGACCATTCGCGCCCTGGCGCGCGAAATGGATGATGGTGTGTCCAACTTCGTCCGTGGTCAGGTAACCGTCTCGACCTTGCTCGGCCTGTTCTACGCGATCTCCCTGTCGATCGCCGGCTTGCGGTTCGGCCTGTTGGTCGGTCTGTTCGCCGGCCTGATCAGCTTCATCCCCTATGTTGGCTCCATGGGCGGCGGTTTGCTGGCGATCGGTATCGCGGTCATGCAATTTTGGCCCGATTACACCTCGATCACCATCATCATTGCCATCTTCGCCGTGGGGCAGTTCATTGAAGGTAACATCCTGCAGCCCAAGTTCATCGGCTCGCATGTGGGGCTGCATCCGGTGTGGCTGATGTTCGCCTTGTTCGCCTTCGGCAACCTCTTCGGCTTTGTCGGCATGCTGGTCGCGGTTCCCGCCGCGGCGGCTATGGCCGTGCTGGTGCGCTTCGGCATCGGCAAGTATCTAGCAAGTTCTTTCTATCGCGGCCATCCTCCCGGCGACCCGGTGCTGGAAGTGGATTACGAACGGCGTGACGAGGTTTCATGAGCAGGACCAAACCCAAGCAGCTTCCCCTCACCATGCCGCACGAGCCACAATATGGCCGGGCCGACTTCCTGGTGGGCGAGGCCAATCGCGACGCCACGGCCTTCATTGATGCATGGCCCGATTGGCCGGCTTCCGTTGTCCTGCTGATCGGTCCGCAGGGCTCCGGCAAGACCCATCTCGTCAACATCTGGGCCGCCAAGAGCGGTGCGCAGATCATCGACGCGCACGATCTCGCGGGATCCGACCCCATGGCCCTCGTCTCTCGTGGTGCGGTCGCGGTGGAAGATGCGGATGATCCTGCGCTTGATGAACAGGGGCTGTTTCATCTCCTCAACGCCGCACGCGGTCGCGGCGCGTCGGTGCTGATCACGGCGCACGCGATTCCCAAGGATTGGGGGCTGTCGCTCCCCGATCTGATTTCCCGTCTGCGCGCCGCCCAGCCCGCTTTCCTTGGCCCGCCCGATGACGAACTTCTGATGCAGGTGATGGTCAAGCTGCTGGCCGACCGCCAGCTGGAGGTGGATCCGGGCGTGCTCGACTATCTGCTGCTGCGCATGGAGCGATCCTTCGCAGCCGCCTGCACGCTCGTGGACGCGCTGGATCGCGAATCCCTGGCGCGTGGACGCAAGATCACGCGGGCCATTGCGGCGGAGGTTCTCAATCCCTTTGAGGATGAATGACCGAAGCCGTCTAATGTGATTTTGTGGAACTGTCACAATAGTGACGCAGAAGAAATGGCGATAGTATCGGTTAGCTTCGAGGCGCAAAGGCGCCGTGCGAGAGGACAAGGGGATCGTTGTGGAAATGAACGACACTGCGGCCGTCGAGACTGAGCAGACCGCCGCCCAGACCACCGCCCACGCCATCGAACATCATCCGATGTTCGACGATCCCGCACGCTTCATCAATCGCGAGGTTTCCTGGCTCGGCTTCAATCGCCGCGTCCTCGAGGAATCCGAGAACCCGCACCATCCGCTCTTGGAGCGTCTGCGCTTTTTGTCGATCTCGGCCAACAACCTCGATGAGTTCTTCATGGTGCGCGTTGCCGGCATCAAGGGGCAGATCCGCGAGCGCGTCACAACCTTGTCCGACGATGGTCTGACACCCTCCGAACAGCTGGTGAAGATTTCGGCCGCCGCCGCCAGTCTTGCCGCCGCCCAGCAAGCCCGCTGGGTGACGCTGCGCAAGGAAATCGAGAAGGTCGGCATCGTCCTCGTCAACCCCGACCAGCTGGAGCCGTCGGAAGAAGCCTGGCTCGAGGACTATTTCCTCTCCTCCATCTTCCCGGTGTTGACGCCGCTGGCCGTCGACCCGGCCCATCCCTTCCCCTTCATCCCGAACCTGGGCTTCACCATCGCCCTTGATCTGGTGAAGATGACGGGCAAGGTCTCCATGGTGGCGCTCATTCGCATGGCCGCCAAGATCGAGCGTTTCGTCCGCCTGCCCGAGCTGCCGGGCCAGGCCGGTGTCGCGCGCTTCGTCATGATGGAGCAGCTGATCACCATGTTCATCGGCCGGTTGTTCCCCGGCTATACCGTGCGTGGTCAGGGCGCCTTCCGCATCATCCGCGACAGCGACCTTGAAGTTGAAGAAGAAGCCGAGGATCTGGTCCGCCTCTTCGAAACGGCACTGAAGCGTCGCCGCCGCGGCTCGGTGATTCGCCTTGAGTTCGAAAGCTCGACGCCGGGTTCGCTGCGCAACTTCGTCGCCAACTCCCTCGGCTGTACGCCCGACGAAGTGCACTTGCTGGACGGTGCGCTCGCGATCAACGAACTCAGCCAGCTTGTCGGCCTCGACCGTCCTGACCTGAAGTTCATCCCCTACGCCCCCCGCTATCCGGAGCGTATCAAGGAACACGGCGGCGACTGCTTCGCCGCCATCCGCCAGAAGGATCTGGTGGTCCATCACCCCTATGAAAGCTTCGACGTGGTGGTGCAGTTCCTGCATCAGGCGGCGCTCGACCCTGACGTGGTGGCCATCAAGCAGACCCTGTATCGGACGTCCTACGACAGCCCGATCGTCCGGGCGCTCATCGAAGCCGCCGAGGCTGGCAAGTCGGTGACGGCGCTCGTCGAGCTCAAGGCGCGTTTCGACGAAGAGGCCAACATCCGCTGGGCGCGCGACCTCGAAAGGGCCGGCGTCCAGGTCGTCTTCGGCTTCTTTGAACTGAAGACCCACGCCAAGCTCAGCATGGTCGTTCGTCGCGAAGGGCAGAGTCTTACGACCTACTGTCATCTGGGCACGGGCAACTATCACCCGATCACTGCCAAGATCTATACCGACCTCAGCTATTTCACGGCCAACAACACCATCGCGCAGGACGTGGCGCGCGTGTTCAACTTCATCACCGGCTATGCCGAGCCGCAATCGTTGAACGCGCTGGCCATGAGCCCCCTGACCTTGCGCAAGACCATCCTCGACGGCATCGAGGGTGAAATCGCTCATGCGCAGGCCGGTCGCCCCGCGCAGATCTGGTTCAAGATGAATTCTCTTGTGGATGCCCAGATCATCGATTCGCTCTACCGGGCAAGCATGGCCGGCGTTTCCATCGATATCGTGGTGCGTGGCATCTGTTGCCTGCGCCCGCAAATCCAGGGTTTCTCCGACAATATCCGCGTGAAGTCGATCGTCGGCCGCTTCCTTGAGCACAGCCGCATCTTCTGCTTCGGCAACGGGCATGGCTTGCCACACCCCAAGGCGAAGGTCTACATCGGCTCTGCTGATCTGATGCCGCGCAATCTCGATCGACGAGTCGAGATTCTGGTGCCGTTGATGACCGAGACGGTCCACGCGCAGGTGGTGGATCAGATCATGGTGGCGAATTTCCGCGACAACATGCAGAGCTGGCGCCTGTTGTCGGATGGAACGCATGAGCGCATCGTGCCCGAGGCGGGGGACGAGCTGTTCAATGTGCATCAGTACTTCATGACTAACCCCTCACTTTCGGGACGTGGGCATTCGCTTGAAAAAGACGCACCAAAGTCACTCTCCGGACGCAGAAAGCGCTCTTTGCCGGTGTGAGGCACCAGGCCGCCTGAAGGGCTACGGGCCTGTCTCCATCATTGATATCGGCTCCAACTCGGTGCGCCTGGTGATCTACGAACGCCAGACCCGCGCACCGACGATGCTCTTCAATGAAAAGATCCTGGCTGGCCTGGGCAAAGGCTTGGCGGCGACCGGCCGCATGGAAGCCGAGTCCGTCGAGCAGGCGCTGGCCGCCATCCGCCGCTTCAAGATGCTGGCCGACCAGAGCCAATCTGTCGCGACCTATATCCTGGCGACAGCCGCCTCCCGCGATGCCAGCAATGGGCAGGAGTTCCTGAAGGCCGTCGAGGATATCTGCGGCGTCAAGGTCAACCTCCTGTCCGGCGCCGACGAAGCGCGCCTGTCGGCCATGGGCGTACGATCGGGCGTCAATGAAGCCAACGGCATCGTCGGTGATCTCGGCGGTGGCAGTCTGGAACTCGTCCGCATCGAAAATGGCGCCATCGGCGTTGGCCGCACCTTTCCCATTGGCGGGTTGCGCCTGTCGGAAGCGGCCGAGGGCTCCATTCGCAAGGCGGAAAAGATCGTCGCCGAGGCCCTTGAAGCTGCGGCGCAACAGATGCCTTGCGCCGGCTTGCCATTCTATGCCGTCGGCGGCACCTGGCGTTCTCTGGCCCATCTGCACATGTTCGAGACCGGTTATCCGCTGCACGTGATGCACGGCTACACCATCCCGGCGGAAGAGGCCCTCGAGTTTGCCCGCATCATCGCCCGGCGTGACCTTGAGACGATCGACCAGATCGACGTGGTCTCGAAGTCACGGCGTGGGTTGTTGCCCTACGGCGCATTGGTCATGGAGCAGGTTATCCGCGCCATTCGTCCGGCTCATGTGGTGATCTCCGCCCTTGGCGTGCGCGAGGGCTACCTTTATGAGCACCTCAGCGAGGAGGAACGCGCCCGCGATCCGCTGCTCGAAGCCTGTCGCGAACTCAATCTCGTTCGCTCGCGCTCGCCCCGCCACGCGGAAGAGCTGATTCCCTGGTCTGCCGCCGCCTTCGCTGCTCTCGGTATCGACGAGACGCCGGACGAGCAGCGCCTTCGGGCTGCGGGCTGTCTTGTGTCGGATATCGGCTGGCGCGCCCATCCCGACTATCGCGGCGAGCAGAGCCTCGGCATTCTTGCCAACGCCGCCTTCGTCGGTGTCGATCATCCTGGGCGTGCCTATCTGGCGCTGGCAGTCTTCTATCGGCATGTCGGCCTTGTCGACGATGCCGTCAGCCCGCGAATTCGCGAACTGGCGTCAACGCGCCTCAAGGAGCGGGCCCGCATTCTCGGTGCGGTGCTGCGCGTCGCCTATCTTGTATCGGCGGCCATGCATGGGGTCATCCCCCGGACGCGGATCTACGCCGAGGGCGATTGCCTGGTTCTGGAACTGCCGACGAACCTCGGCGATCTCGTGGGCGAACGCCTCTCCAAACGGCTGGTGCAGCTCGCCAAGGTCGGCGGCCTGAGGGACGCCGTGATCAGAGTGGTGGGGTAATCCCCGCCACTTACTGTTCGATGGCGACCACTTTCTTGCCGTCAAAGCTCAGGGCCAACTGACCGCGCTTGAGCTTTAGGGCGAGTTCGCCGAACATCTCGCGGCGCCAGCCGTGCAAGGCCGGAACGTCCGCATTGTCCGACGCGGCAATGTCTTCGAGATCGTCGACGGTGGCGATCACCTTGGAGGCAACGCCCTCGTTCTCCGAGACGAGCTTGAGCAGCACCTTCATCAGGTCAACCGCTGCGCCGGTCCCTTCGGGCACCTGGCGGCCCTTGGGCAGCTTCGGCCACTCTTCCTTGGGCACGGCGATACCGCGCTTCACCGCGGCAATGATTTCCTCGCCGGCACGCGAGCGTTCCCATCCCTTGGGAATCGTCCGCAGCTGGCCGAGCGCCTCGACGGTCGTCGGCCCCTGCGTCGCGATCTCGAACAGCGAGTCGTCCTTCAGCACGCGCGAGCGCGGCACGTCGCGTCCCTGCGCCTCGCGTTCGCGCCAGGCAGCAACCTCCTTGAGGATCACCAGCTCCCGAGGCTTCTTCACCCGCATGCGCAGGCGCTGCCAGGCATCTTCCGGTTCAGTGCGATAGGTACTCTCGGAGGTCAGAACGCTCATCTCCTCGTTCACCCAGTCCGAACGACCGCGTGCGGCGAGGGTGTCGCTGAGGTGACGATAGACATCGCGCAGATGCGTGACGTCCGCTTCCGCATAGTCGAGCTGGCTCTGGCTGAGCGGGCGGCGCGACCAATCGGTGAAGCGGTGCGACTTGTCGAGCGAGACCCCGGTCACCCGCGCGACCAGCTGATCATAGGAGATCGAATCGCCGAAGCCGCAGACCATGGCGGCCACCTGCGTATCGAACACGCGCTGTGGCACGAAGCCGCCCAGATGCCAGATGATCTCGATGTCTTGCCGTGCGGCATGGAACACCTTGATCACGGCCTCATTGCGCATCAAGTCGAAGAAGGGTGTCAAATCCAGGCCGTCGGCCAAGGCATCGACGACAAAGACCCTCTCGGGACTTGCGAGTTGAATGACGCACAGCTTCGGCCAGAAGGTCGTTTCGCGGAGAAACTCCGTATCGACGGTGACGAAGTCAAAGCGGGCGAGGTGGGCGCAGGCATCTGCGAGGGCGGGGGTCGAAGTAATCATAGACATGGCTGAACACGTCTATAGCCGATGCAACCCGCTTTGTCGCCCGCCCACACACCACATTTTGGCGAATTTATGCTGTCTCTACGCGTCGCCTGCGCCGGACTTGATCCGCTCGAAGGCCGCGAGCGCGCGTTGTCGGGCTCTGTCATGATCAACCAGCGGCGCAGGGTAGGGCGTCGTTGATGTGACCAGCCGTCCGCGCCCCTCGTGTGGCCAGTGGATTTCCTCATTTCCAAGGCTCTCAAGTTCGGGCACCCAGTGGCGGATGTATCGCCCGTCCGGATCAAATTTCCGGCTCTGCAGGATGGGATTGAAGATGCGGAAATAGGGCGCGGCATCCGCCCCACATCCGGCAACCCATTGCCAGCTTGCCGGATTGGAGGCCTCGTCGGCGTCCACCAGCGTATCCCAGAACCAGCTTTCGCCTTGCCGCCAATCGATGAGCAGGTGCTTTGACAGGAAGCTCGCGACGATCATTCGCACGCGATTGTGCATGCTGCCCGTCCACCAGAGCTCGCGCATGCCGGCGTCAACAATGGGATAGCCCGTCTGTCCGCGCTGCCAGGCCTTCAGCAGCACCGGATCCGCTTCGCCCCAGGGAAAGCCGTCGAAACGGGGTTGGAAGTTGCGCGTCGCGAGGTCCGGATTGAAATGCAGCAAATGCCAGCAAAAGTCCCGCCAGCCCAGTTCGGCGAGAAACTTGTCTGCGCCGGCGCGCAAGGCTTCGCTGCTGTCCGCCGCCTGGGTGACCGCCGTATAGATCTGCAGTGGGCTTATTTCGCCGAACCGCAAATGTGGTGAGAGACCCGATGTTCGCGCCGCCGCTGGAAAGTCACGCTCTTCGGCATATTGGCGCAACGCGCCGCCAATGAACGCATCGAGACGTTGGCGCGCCGCCGCTTCGCCTGGCTTCCACGCCTCAGCCAGACCATCCGACCAGTCCGGCGCTCGCGGAAGGAGGTTGAGTTTCTCAATCTCATCAAGACGCGCCACGATCGTCGCCGCCACCGGCTTCGGCCGGGGCAGGGGAGTGCCTGCGTCCGGCAATCGAGCGGACAGCGCGCGCCAGAAGGGCGTGAACACCCGGAAGCCGTCGCCCGTCTTCGTCTTGACGGTCCACGGTTCGGCGAGCAGCGAGCCGGCATGGCTCGATACGCTGACACCAGCCATACGCAGGGCCTGCTTGAGTGCGGCGTCCGTCGCCTTGCCCGGACCATCATAGCGCCGGTTCCAGTGCACCGAGCCAACGTTTTCCGCCCTGACGACATCTGTGACAACGGCTTCCGCGTCCCCTTCGCGCAACATCAAGGGGATGCCGAGGGGCGCCAGATCCTGAGAGAGGGCCACGAGACTGTGATGCAGCCACCAGCGTGTCGCCCCGCCAAGCGGTCGGCGATTCGGGGAGCGCTCCAGGACATAAAGCGCGATGACAGGACGGTTCTCGCTGACCGCTTGCGACAAGGCTGAGTTGTCGGTGACCCGAAGGTCGTTGCGAAACCAGACCAGTGTTGGCTGCATGTCGGTCTCCACGTCCCAAATGTCGCAAACCTAGCCGAAGTGTTGGCACTGATGGCACTTGCGAGACACCGTCGATGTAACCCATAAGTGCTTCTATGTAAGTGTCGAGACGTATCAATCACATGATAACAGCGCAGGCCACTTATCGAACAGGATGGCATTTTTCGCAAACGGGCTCGGATCTCCCCGTGCGGCCCTGCGCGAAGGTGCCGTCGGCTCTGGCAAGTCTCCGAAGCTTTTCGTCCGAAACCGGATTATGAAGGCAAGCCGAAACAGAGTAGGTTGCCGAACGCCAATCTGATCCGATTGCCTTTGTTCCCGAGCGTCCCCCCGAACGTCCAGGTGTCCAGAAGTGCTTCCCACGCCCAGCCTTGAATCAGCCAACCACTCTCCCGTGATTGCGGCGGAAGCACCGGTGACCTTTGCCGAGCTCTTCAAGATCGGGATCGGGCCGTCGTCATCGCATACGATCGGGCCGATGCGTGCGGCGGTGACCTTCATGCACAATCTCGAGCCCCATCTCGGCAAGGTCGCGCGCATCACCGCGACCGCCTATGGCTCGCTCGCCTGGACCGGCAAGGGCCATGCTACCGACAAGGCGATGATCCTCGGGTTGGCGGGCTTGCGTCCCGACAGTCTCGATCCTGACCTCGCAGAAACCGAGTTGGCGGAACTTGCGGAAGATCGACGTCTTGTGCTGGCCAATGGCCGCCACATCCCCTTCGACCCGGACACCGACGTGGTCTTCGACTGTATCGAGACCTTTGCCCGCCACCCGAATGCCATGCAGTTCCAGGCGCTCGATTCGCGCGGCGACGTTGCCTATGCCGAGGTCTGGTACTCGGTGGGCGGCGGCTTCGTCGTTCGCGACGGTGACGAAGGGCAAGGTGCAGAGGATGTCCGTGTACCCTATCCCTATCGCACGGCCGAAGAACTGCTCATCCAGGCGGAGGCGGCCGGGCTCAGCGTTGCCGCGCTGACGCTGGCCAACGAGCGCGCGCGTCGGGCTGAAATCAAGGTTCTCGACGAGATCGATCGTGTTGCGGCTACCATGTTTGCCTGTATCGATCGCGGCCTGATGCAGGAAGGCGAGCTGTCCGGTGGCCTCAAGGTAAAGCGTCGTGCGCGAAAGCTCTTCGAACGGATAGAGGCCAAACACGCCTCCAACGACCGGGCCCCGCATTCGGTGATGGACTTTGTTTCCTGCTTTGCCATTGCCGTGAATGAGGAGAACGCCGCCGGCGGTCGTGTCGTCACCGCGCCGACCAATGGCGCTGCCGGTGTCGTACCGGCGGTCTTGCGCTATTACCGCGACTTCTGCCCGGGTGCGGACGCCGAGGGAATCAGGACCTTCTTCCTGGCCGCCACGGCCATCGGCGGGCTCATCAAGCGCAACGCCTCCATCTCCGGCGCCGAAGTCGGTTGTCAGGGGGAGGTAGGGTCAGCGGCCGCCATGGCGGCGGCAGGTCTTTGCGCCGCGCTCGGCGGCAGCAACGCCCAGATCGAAAATGCAGCCGAAATTGCCATCGAGCACCACCTCGGCATGACCTGCGATCCCGTCGGTGGTCTCGTGCAGATCCCCTGCATCGAGCGCAACGCTTTTGGCGCCGTGAAGGCGATCAATGCCGCCTCCCTCGCCTTGCACGGCGACGGCGAGCATATCGTCAGCCTGGACACGGTGATCGAGACCATGCGCCAGACCGGCCTGGACATGCAGAGCAAATACAAGGAAACCAGCCTCGGCGGCCTCGCGGTCAACGTGACCGCCTGCTGAGCCGCCAGGCGAAGCCAACTCCCTGAGCGCCTTGCCATCGCCAGCGTCCCTCAAGGGACAGCTGGCGGCTGTGTTCTCGCACGCACGAAACCTTGTCGATTGATCGCGCCTTGCGACCGTCGGCAAGCGGCTCGCACGTGTGGATTCATTGACCATCCGGTCAACGGCAAGCTTCTGATTTTGTTTGGAAACCGATGGCTCCGCGAGTAGGACTCGAACCTACGACCCGGTGATTAACAGTCACCTGCTCTACCAACTGAGCTATCGCGGAACAGCTTCGGTGGCGGTGCGTATAACAAAGCCCTTTCGGTTTGCAAAGCCCCTTTGCGAAGGAATTTGCAAAACTCGTGCATTTTGCCGTCGGATCTTGTGCATTTTGCCAGTAACTAACTGAAACAAAAAGATATTTTTTGTTTCGTGGAAAATGCCGGACAGGCCGGCATTGAAACAGGAGGCTTGGGTACCGATTTGCAGTGAGCCTCCAGCCGGGCGAATCCGGCCTTGCAACACGGGAACCCGCATGACAGCGCACAAGGACAAGCCGACACGCGTCCGCATTCTGGGGCGCGCCATCCCATTGCCGGCGAGCCGATTGGCGCGGACCGGTCTCGGTGTTCTCTTCGTGCTGTTGGGGCTGTTCGGATTTCTGCCGGTATTGGGATTCTGGATGGTTCCCGTCGGGCTGGCGATTCTCTCCGTCGATTCCCACTGGGCTCGGCGATTGCGGCGCCGACTGGACGTCTGGTTCGCCCGCCTTGTTGCGCGATGGCGCCGCTAGAGCCGTCGCCGCCCAGATTGCAGGTTGGGGGGGGCGATGTAGCCTCGGCGGGCGGCCTTAACCTCGTGTTTACCATCCGGCACTTTCACGAAGCACGCCTCGCCAGTTCACGCAAAGTTAATCGCCAAATGCGGCAGTCTTGGCAATTCTACGCCTTTGCACCACCGGCTGTGTGTGGCATATTTTTCCGAGATTGGGCCGAGCTTTTCGGATCTCACAAAAAGTTCATTCCAATTAGACTTGAATCGAGGATTCAAAATCCGATTTGGAGTCTCATCAAAGGGCACGTCATATTTTGGTCGCCGTTGGCCTTTATGAGGTGTCGTCAAGCGGGGGGCATGAGACCCGCAGCCTAGGGAAAGGAGGTCTGAAATGACATTCATTACGGAAGCGTTTGTAACGCGAACGAATGTATGCCTTTCCACGTTCCTTCCCGATCATCTGTGTTCGAAACGACTTTGGCGAATGTGCGCCGTCTGACGGCCACCAGTCAAACAATCAGAAAATTCAACAAGATGATGACCCGTAGCTTTACGGGCCAGGAGATTATTTCATGTCAAAGTCAGAAGTCATCCAAGTCGCAGGCCAGGCCGTTGCGGTCGCCGCTCCCGAGCGGGGCGCCTACCGCTTTGTCGCAGTCAAGTTCGAGGTGTGGGATCTCGACGGCCAGGTGTTTGCCACTGTTCGCGACGCACAGCGGGCTGCGAGCTCTCTGCTGTCGAAGGGGCGTGCCTTTGATGAGGTCGAGCCTCTGCGCGTGGCCCACATCGCTGCCTATCAGGCCATGAACGAGGACCGCCTCGTTGCCAATGCCTGACCTTTCGCGGCGAGGGAATCATCCCATGGCACGCATTTTCCAGGGCGCGCGCTTTACCCCTCTTGCAACGCGCCCTGAACTCCCATAATAAGCCGGGCCGTGGGGCCACGTGGCGGAGTGGTGACGCAGCGGATTGCAAATCCGTGCACGGGGGTTCGATTCCCTCCGTGGCCTCCATTTTCCAGATGAAAATCAGCAGTCCACTTGCACCAATTTCCAATTGGATTTTGTGCATCGCACGGAAATGCTTGTTTCGCGCGCGCCGGACGGATAATGGATGCCGACGGCATGTTGTGAACACGGGACTCGGAAAGCCATGGTCGATTTTTCGGTTTTGCGCACCAAGATGGTTGATGGTCAGGTCAGGACGAACGACGTCACCGACCTTCGCATCATCGACGCTATGCTGACGGTGGCGCGCGAGGACTTCGTGCCGGAGCCGCGCAAGGCGTTGGCCTATATCGATCGCAACCTGCCGGTCGGTGAGTCGGAGAAGTCGCGCGTGCTGGTGCACCCGATGGTCTTCGCCAAGCTCGTTCAGGCAGCCGGCGTGAAGGCCACGGACAAGGTGCTCGAAGTGGGCAGTGCCACGGGCTACGGCGCTGCGGTCCTCTCTCGCCTGGCCGGCTCTGTCGTTGCGCTCGAAGAAGACGCCAGCTTTGCTTCCTCTGCCACCAAGGCTTTGTCCGGTTTGGGCACTGTCACCGTGGTCACGGGCAAGCTCGCCACCGGTGCGGCCGACAAGGGGCCTTTCGATGTGATCCTTCTCAACGGTTCCGTTGAAGAGTTTCCGAGCGCATTGGCTGCGCAGCTGGCAGACGGAGGCCGCCTCCTTCTGGTCGAGGGCAAGGGCAACAGCGCTGTTGCCAAGGTCTACCTGCGCACGGGTAAGGATGTTTCCGGTCGCATATTGTTCAATGCATCTGTGCCGCTGCTGCCGGGCTTTGCTGCGGAGCCTGCATTCGTCTTCTGAAGATCGCGCGGACAGCGAATCTCTATCTGGAGAATCAAAAGGGCTGCCAGCCGAACGCTGGCGGCCCTTTTTGCTGCGCACGCCGTTCTTTGTTCGCCCCAAGCTATGGTCTTGAAAACATGACCAAAAGAAATAGATCCCACAGGTGAACAAAGCTGTGGCTTCCGTGCACCAGTCGGGTCTTATCGGTGGATTGAGGGTGTCGCCGCCTTTCGCTCGCGGGGCTTCCGACTATAGTGCGAAACGGCGACAATTAACGTTGGTTTAACGATTTGGCGGTCAGGGGCTGCGCCTCACGGAACTGTGAGATGCGCGTTCGATCGGGACCACTAAGCTGATCGTACCAGCGACAAAGCAAGCAGCGTGAGGTCCGTCTTGGCAATCAATAGAACTCTGTTCCTGTCCGGCGCGCTCTGTGCCGTTCTGGCCATGACCTCCGCAGCCTCGGCAGAATCGCTGCTGGATGCCATGTCGGCGGCTTACTCGAACAACCCGTCGCTGAACGCGGCGCGGGCTGGCGTGCGGGCGACGGATGAACGTGTGCCGCAGGCGCTGGCGGGGTATAGGCCGTCGATCAGTGCATTCATTCAAGGTACCGCTCAGTGGACTGACGGTAGTCGTGAGCCGACTCTCAAGTTAGCAAAGCCCAACCCAACGGATACGAACGCGTATCAGTTCTCTTATGGGCTTCAGATTGTCCAGCCGGTCTACACTGGTGGGCGAGTCGCTAATGGCGTCAAAGCCGCAGAGGCTGCAGTTCGTGCCGCAAGAGAGATGCTGCGCAACACCGAGCAGGTTACGTTGCAGAATGCTGTGACCGTATATATGGATGTGATTGAAGCGCAACAGATATTGAGTTTGCGTCAATCAAATGTCGAGTTCTTGCGAGAACAGGTGCGTGCAGCCAGAGATAGATTTCAGGTGGGCGAAGGCACTAGGACGGACGTTTCTCAGGCCGAGGCTGCTTTAGCTGCTGCTACGTCAGCGGTCAGTGTATCGCAGGCAAATTTGCTCAGTGCGAGTGCTTCGTTTTTGGAAGTTATTGGTCATAAGCCAACAGCGTTGAGAGAGCCGGGAACCGTTCGCGCCTTGCTCCCAAAATCAGTTGACACAGCTGTCTCCGTATCGGTGAAGGAGCACCCAGCTATTCTCTCGTCGATTAATAACATCGATGTTGCTGCAGCAAATGTAGCGATTGCCGAGGGCGCATTATTGCCCACCTTTAATATTACTGCGTCCGTAGAAAAGAGTTACGATGATTTAAGTGGCAGTGGAGCTTCATTTGACAGGTCGGAGTCCTTGTCAGGTTCCATAATGGGTAAACTGACAATCCCGATCTATCAGGGGGGCAGCGAGTACTCATCGGTTCGTGAGGCTAAGGAAACTCTCGGTCAAGCTAGGATTCAAGCTGACGCCGTGCGTGACCAAGTCAATACTGCGCTTGTCTCCGCGTGGGGGGTGCTTGAGTCTTCGTCTGCTCAAATTGGGGCTGCACGAGCTCAGGTGGACGCTAGCCAACTCGCACTCGAAGGCGTCATTGAAGAGCAGAAGGTCGGTCAGCGCACCACACTTGATGTTCTGAACTCCCAAAGCGACCTGATTGCCGCAAAGATCCAACTTGTCAGCGCTCAACGGAACTCTGTGGTTGCCAGCTATGCAGTGCTCTCCGCCATGGGCCGCCTTGACCACGATCGCCTCGGCCTCAAGGTCGCGGCCTACAAGCCCGAGCAGCACTACACCCAAGTCCGTGACAAGTGGTTCGGCCTGCGCACGCCTGATGGGCGCTGATGGTTCGCCCGCTCATGGTTACAAGCGTGAAAAATGAATGGCAGCCGGGGTTAATCCCCGGCTTTTCCTTTTCTGGACATACCGCTTTTCAAGAAAACACCTTATACTTTCAAGGATTATCGAATCAGGACAGCCTTTTCCCGGTTGTTCTGCTGGGCCTCCTGTGAGGCATCAGACGTGTTTCAGGCGTACCGCGCGGAGTGATATCGATGGCCAAGGCAGCCCAGTCCGCTGAACCTTCAATGGAAGACATCCTGGCTTCCATTCGTCGGATCATTTCGGACGAGTCGGACGCGCCGGCCAAGTCGGCACCAAAAGCTGCGCCTGAGCCCGATTTTGCCAATGAACACATGTCCGAAGACGATCTTGATCGTCTCTTCGCCCAGTCGGATGAAACGGAAGCTCAGGCCGAGGATGATGCTGAGGTCCTCGACCTTGGCGCGATGGCAGCCTCTGAGCCTGAGGAGGTGCTCGACCTCGTGGAGGGGCTGCGCCCCGACGAGGCAGAGTTGGCTTTCGTTGAGCCCGAAGCCCCTGAGCCGGAACCCGAACCGGAGCCCGAACCGGTTCGCGTCGCGCCCAAGCCGGCTCCGCGTGTCGAAGCGCGCCGACCGGACCCGGTGGAAGAAGAGCCTCTTGTGTCCGAGACGACCGGGGCATCGGTTCACTCGGCCTTCGGTCAGCTCACGCACACCATCCTCGCCGCCAATGCCAAGACGCTGGATGATCTCGTCAAGGAAATGCTGCGCCCCATGCTGAAGGGGTGGCTGGACGAGAACCTGCCCGCGATCGTCGAACGGCTGGTGCGGGCGGAGATCGAACGCGTATCGCGTGGGCGATAAGTCGCGGCCCTCGTGAAGGCGGACTGCTGCACAGCGAGCCTGAAGCTCAGTCCGATCGCGCCATGTTGCTTCCGACCAGATAGCGAATGTTTTCATCGGCGGCGATTTCGGCCAGCAGCCAGTCTCTGAACGCTCGTATCTTCGGCTGATGCTTTCGCCCTTCTGGATAGACAAGCCAGTAGCCGGTGCGGTCGTCGCTGCACACCAGTGAGAACGGCTGAACGAGCTGCCCCGTTGCCACTTCCGGCCGATAGAAGGCTGGCGTGAGGATGGCAACGCCATGCCCGGCAATGGCCGAACTGGCCTCGAAGGTCTGGGAGCCAAGGCGTGTGCGCGGGCGCCCCTTGAGATCGGCATCCGGCACTCCAGCGGCGCTGAACCAGGCGGGCCACCAGGGATCACCCGGGTCGATGAGGCGAAGGCGCAAGAGATCGCGCGGCTCGGTGAGCGGCCCTTCGCTTGCCAAGAGGGCAGGGCTCAACATCGGAGTATAGTCGATCCGCATCACATGGTGGCTGGCGAGCCCTTGCCCGCCGGATGTTCCATAGCGGATGGCGAGATCCACGGGTTCGCGGCTGAAGTCGGACAGGTCAAGGCTGGTCTGCAGGCGGACGGCGATGTTTGGCGCGGCGAGCTGGAACTTGCCGATGCGCTGGGCCAGCCAATGTGCGGCAAAGGTCGGCGTTGTCGAGATGGTCAGCGTTTCATCCTGCACCATCTTCAGTCCCGCAAGCGCGTCGTCGATCAGTGCGAAGGCCTCCGCCACCTTGGGCGCCAACCGTGCGCCGGCCTCTGTGAACTCGATCTGTCGTGGTCGACGCAGGAAAAGCGGCGTCTCCAGCGTGTCCTCCAGCAGCTTCACCTGATAGCTGACCGCCGTCTGCGTCATGCCGAGTTCCGCACCGGCCTTGGTAAAGCTCATCAGGCGCGCCACGGCTTCGAAGACGCGCAGCGTATTGAGAGGGATCTGGCGCGACAGCTTCATGGATAAGCTCTCTTTATGGGTAGAGAGGGAGCTTCCGTTGGTATCTAACGGAATTACCTGACAAACTGTGATCATAGACATCAAACAGTCAAGGGTAATCCCATGAGCGATGCTGGTCTCACACAGGCCGGGCAGGGCCATCTGTTCGCAAAATTCCTGCGGTTCGTCAGGGCGCGCGTGCGCTTCGGACTGCGCATTCGCGCCGCAATCAACACGGCTGATCTGAGCGCTGCGGAGCTGCGCGACATCGGCCTCACGGAAGGGCGCCTGACGGAAGGGCAGATGCGTGAGGCGTCAGACGAGAGCCTGAGTCGCCTGTTGCAGCAGGCAAGTCACCGCTGGTAGGCGGCCAGTCGCTGTCCCGGCGTCCGATTGTCCTCCACCTCGGCTGCCAACATTGTTGATTTTCCGCCGTCCAGGGGCTAACCGTCGCAGACCCAAAATCGTGACGGAAAAAGACGGCGATCATGCTGGAAAAGACATTCGAAGCGCAGGACGTGGAGCCCCGTATTGCCAAGGCCTGGGAAGATGCCAAGGCCTTTGCCGCCGGTGCCGGCAAGAAGGAAGGGGGCGATCCCTTCACCATCGTCATCCCGCCGCCGAATGTAACCGGCTCGCTGCACATGGGCCACGCGCTGAACAACACGCTGCAGGACATCCTTGTCCGCATCATGCGCATGCGCGGTCGCGACGTTCTCTGGCAGCCGGGCCTCGATCACGCCGGCATCGCCACGCAGATGGTGGTGGAGCGCCAGCTGCGCGATCGCCAGCAGCCCGGTCGCCGTGACATGGGCCGCGAGGCCTTCGTCAAGCGGGTCTGGGAGTGGAAGGCGGAGTCCGGCGGCACCATCGTCAATCAGTTGAAGCGCCTCGGCGCTTCCTGCGACTGGTCGCGCGAACGCTTCACCATGGACGAGGGCCTGTCCAAGTCCGTGCTGAAGGTCTTCGTCCAGCTCTATCGCGAAGGTCTGATCTACAAGGACAAGCGCCTTGTGAACTGGGACCCGGTGATGCTCACGGCCATCTCCGATCTCGAGGTGATCCAGACCGAGGTGAAGGGCCACCTGTGGTATCTGCGCTATCCGCTCGGCGAGGGCTATGACAGCGAAGATCCCGCCACCTATATCGTCGTCGCCACCACGCGCCCCGAGACGATGCTCGGCGACGTCGCCGTGGCGGTAAACCCGGAAGATGATCGCTACAAGCATCTCATCGGCAAGCTGGTGAAGCTGCCGCTGGTCGGCCGTCTGATCCCCATCGTTGCGGATGACTATTCCGACCCCGAGAAGGGTACCGGCGCGGTGAAGATCACTCCGGCGCATGATTTCAACGACTTCGAGGTCGGCAAGCGCCATGATCTCAAGGCCATCAATGTGCTCGACATAGAAGCCAAGCTGGCGCTGAAGGACAACGCCGACTTCTTTGAAGGCGTCAATCCGTCCAGCGAGCTGGACGAAACCGTCGAGAAGCTGCACGGCCTCGACCGCTTCATCGCCCGCAAGATGATCGTCGCTGCCTTCGAGGAAAAGGGCCTGCTCGAAAAGATCGAGCCCAACGTCCACATGGTCCCCCATGGCGACCGTGGCGGCGTGCCGATCGAGCCCTTCCTCACCGACCAGTGGTATGTCAACGCCAAGGTGCTGGCCGAACCGGTCATCGCCTCGGTGAAGGAAGGCCGCACCAGCTTCGTGCCGAAGAACTGGGAAAAGACCTATTTCGACTGGCTCGAGAACATCCAGCCCTGGTGCATCTCGCGCCAACTGTGGTGGGGCCACCAGATCCCGGCCTGGTATGGTCCGGATGGCAAGACCTTCGTTGCCGAAAGCGAAGCGGCCGCACAGGCGGAGGCTGATGCTCACTATGGCCAGCCCACGCCGCTCAAGCGCGACGAGGACGTGCTCGACACCTGGTTCTCCTCTGCGCTCTGGCCCTTCTCCACGCTCGGCTGGCCCGACCAGACGCCGGAGCTCGCCCGCTACTATCCCACCAACGTGCTGGTGACCGGCTTCGACATCATCTTCTTCTGGGTCGCCCGCATGATGATGATGGGCAAGCACTTCATGGGCGTCGAGCCCTTCAAGGACGTCTATATCCACGCCCTCGTCCGCGACGAGAAGGGCGCCAAGATGTCGAAGTCCAAGGGCAACGTCATCGATCCGCTGAACCTGATCGACGAGTTCGGCGCTGACGCCCTGCGCTTCACGCTGGCCGCCATGGCCGCGCAGGGGCGCGACATCAAGCTCGCCACCAGCCGTGTCGGCGGCTACCGCAACTTCGGCACCAAGCTCTGGAACGCCGTGCGTTTCAGCCAGATGAACGGCTGCGAACGTGTCGCCGGCTTCAATCCGGATACGGTCGTCGAGACCCTCAATCGCTGGATCGTCACCGAGGCTCGCAAGGCAGCCGCCGAGGTCACCGAGGCGGTCGACGCCTATCGCTTCAACGACGCGGCAGCTGCCATCTACCGCTTCGTCTGGAACAACTTCTGCGACTGGTATCTCGAGTTCACCAAGCCGGTGCTCACGGGTGAAGACGGCTCCGCCAAGGCAGAGACGCGCGCCACCTGCGCCTATGTGATCGACGAGATCCTGAAGGTGCTGCATCCCTTCATGCCCTTCATCACCGAAGAGCTCTGGGCGGAGACCGGCAAGTCCGGTCCGGCGCGCGACGGCCTTCTGGTCCTGACCGCATGGCCGGAAGGCTCCACCGCCTCCACCGACGCGGCCGACGAGATCAACTGGCTGATTTCGGTCATCACCGAGATCCGTTCGGTTCGTGCCGAGATGAATGTTGCTCCGGCAACGCTGCTGCCGCTGGTGCTGGTGGGGGCGTCGGACAAGGTCAAGGCCTGGTTCGACACCCACAAGGCGGCAATCCAGCGTCAGGCTCGCGTGTCCGACGTTTCCGTCGCCGATGCGGCGCCCGGCCAGTCGGCCCAGATCGTTACCGCCGACGGCACCATCGCGCTGCCGCTCAGCGGCGTCGTTGATCTCGACGGCGAACGCGGTCGCCTCGGCAAGGAGGAGACCAAGCTTGCCGGTGAAATCGAGCGCATCGACAAGAAGCTCGGCAACGCTGCCTTCGTCGCCAAGGCCCCTGAAGAAGTGGTCGAGGAAGAGAAGGCAAAACGCGAGGGCTACGCCGAGCGATTGTCGAAGGTCCGCGAGGCGCTGGAGCGCTTGAAGTAGGAATGCGAGGGGGGCCAGAAGCCCCCCTTTTTTCATGGAGAGAGCCGTTCATGCGCATCGCTGTTATCGCTGATATCCATGGCAACGCCGACGCGCTCGAAGCGGTACTCCACGAGCTGTCAGGCATGACCTGCGACCGGATTGTGTGTCTCGGTGATCACCTGAGCGGACCGCTGGAAGCGCGTCGCACGGCGGATATGCTGATGGCGCGAAGCGACATCGTCTGCATTTCCGGCAATCATGATCGCTATCTTGTCACTGTCCCGCGCCATTCCCTCGGCGAATGGGAGCTGGATGTTCTAGGCCCATCGGATCGCGTGGCCTTTGCCCAGCTTGAAGAGCGTCATCTTCAGTGGCTGGAAGCGCTGCCCGCCACCCTGGTTCTGGACGACATCTTCTGCTGCCACGGCACGCCGACCTCCGACGAGACCTATTGGCTGGAGACAGTCGAGGCCGGGCGCATGCGTCTTGCCGACAAGGCGCAGGTTGAGGCCCACGCCTCGGCGATCCCGGCAGGTGTCTTTGCTAGCCTTGCACTCTGTGCCCACACCCACGTGCCGCGCGTGGTCCGAACGTCGCACGGGCTGACGATCGTCAATCCCGGTTCGGTCGGTTGCCCGGGCTATACCGATGACCATCCGGTTCACGTCATGCAGGTCGGCAGTCCTGACGCCCGCTTTGCGATCGCTGAAAGAGGGAGCGCCTCCTGGCGCGTCAGCCATCATGCCATTCCCTATGACAGCAGGCGTGTGGCGGAAATGGCGGCAGATGCGGGGCGCCGCGAATGGAGTCAGGCTCTTGGAGGCGGCTGGATCGCCTGAGACCGACCTGGCGACCGTGAAGTCGCTCTTTCTGCAGCAAATATTTGCATTTCGTTCAAACTTGAGCGGTTAAATTGCTTATCCGCAAAACTCTCAAGTGCATCATTGCAAAATTATTGCTTCGGGGCTCCCAACCTTCATGAAGACCGCGTGTCAGATCAAGCCGGACTTGAGGCCGTCAACGGCACAGGAAGCCTATGACTTTGCTGAGGCTGCCCGGTTGGCTGGCCGCTACGACGACGCGCGCGCGCTGGGTGAGGTGACTGTATCGATGGCCCTTGAGGCTGCAGATCAGATGCAGCGCAGCAAGGCACTGATCCTGCTGTCCAAGGTCCACATGGTCCAGGGCGATCCGAAAGCGGCCTTCACCGTGATTGGCGAGGCAACCGCTGCCGCACGGCAGATTGGCGACGATCATCTGATTGCCACGACGCTTTACCTCGGTGTCGCGGTAAAGAGACTGCTGGGACTGCTGGAAGACGCCTTCACGGACATCGAACAGGCGCTGGAGATTGCGACCCGTCTGGACGACGGAGAACTTCTCTACTGGTGCCACAATCGCGCCGCTACGCTTCAGAATGAGCTTGGGCATCATCAGGCAAGCGATGAAATGATGCGCAAGGCTCTCGCTTATGCCGAGCAGCTCGGCGATGAGGAGAAGTTCTGCATTCTCAACAATCTGACCGACAATCTGTGTGTCTGGGAGGATAATCTTGCCGAGACCGGCCAGCACCTGCCGAAGGAGGATCTGGAAAGGGCTCTGACATACGGCGAGCGGGCACTGTTCTTCGCACGAAAGGCCAGCAATCCCTACCGCGAGGCGTTGATCCTTTGCAATCTTGGCTTCGTCTTTGGTCTGCTGGAGCGATTTGACGAAGCATTCCAGGCTCTTGCCAGCACGGAGCAGATTGCGGCCGCGCGCGAGTATCGCTCCCTGGGGCTGTCGGCCATCCACTATCGCGGCAAGATCTTGTTGATTCAGAAGCAGCCCGAACAAGCCATCTCGGTCCTTGAAGCGGCGCTGGTGCTTTCAACCGACATTGCGGAAGACACATCGAGCCGCGACATTTGCCGTTGCCTGGCGACGGCTTGCGAGCAGATCGGCGATACCGGAGCAGCTCTGCGCCACTATCGCGACTATCATCAGTTCGATCGCAAGATCTCCAGCGCTCAGGCCGCGCTCAAGGCCTCCATCATGGTCGATCGCGTCGCGCTGATGAATGCCCGTCTCGAGGCTGAGAAGGCAGCTGCTCGCCATCGTGAGCTGTCCGATCACAGCGAAAAGCTGGAGCGATCTATCAAGTCGCTCGCCGCCCTTGCCAGAAGCGCCGACGAGATGGCCCTCAAGGATGCCTTGACGGGTTTGTTCAATCGCCACTTCCTCGATAGGGAGTTCAAAAAGCGACTGGCCGCAAGCCGCGCCGACAGCAAGGCCTTTTCAATCGTCCTCGTGGACGTCGATCATTTCAAGACGGTGAACGACCGCTTCGGGCACTCCACAGGGGACAGGGTGCTGAAGGAAATCGCCGAGATCCTGCGCGGTGATCTTCGCGGCGATGATGTTGCCATTCGCTACGGCGGCGAGGAGTTCATGATCCTGCTGGATGACGCCGGCCTCGGCCGGGCTCATGGGATTTGTGAGCGCTTGCGTCAGCACATTGCGAACCATGTGTGGGACAACCTGGCGCCCGGGCTTCAGGTCACTGCAAGCTTCGGGCTGGCGGAAGTCACGCCGAGCGATGACAGCGACAGCTTGATTAGGCGCGCCGATGCAAGCCTTTACCGGGCGAAGAATGCTGGTAGAAACCGCATCGCGGTCTGACAGCCCGGACACTCAAAGCGCAACGCTTGCCCCGATTTTCTCGATGATCCAGCCCCAGGCTTCCAGCTCCTGCGGCCCCGCACATTTGTCGATGGCGATCTTCAGATAGGCGATCTCGTCCTTGATCTTGTCGGGCGGCAACCGATCAAGCCGCGTCGACAGGATTGCCGCCTCCAGCACGGCGGCCTGGGCCCGGTTGAAGCCGGTGACGGCGCGATGGGCCACTTCATGCACGACGCGGCAGCGGAAGCGGGGCCGGACATCGTCTTGCTCGACGCCGACCACTTCCATCTCCATATGACCGGAAGTATCGGCAAGTCGGACGCCATCGACCGTCTCGGCCGGCACCAAAGGCCACTCCGACCGCCCGGTCAGGAAGCCGGCGAGTACTCGTACGTCGCTGGGATGTGAGGCAACCAGAAACGGATGGCGCGCCAGATTGTCGATCGCCGGCGACGGGCGAAACGGGAGGAAGATCCACTCGTCCCCATCCCGGTGCAGGCCGTAAGGCCGCACATGAAATGACCCATCGGCGTTGCGTGTCGCAATGATGGTTTCCAGAATGAAGGGCATCAGCTCTTGCGCTCCTTGCCTTTCAGCGTATGTCCCGCCTCCTGCAGACGTGAGAGGTCCTCCTGCCGCCGGTCGGCAGAAATCCCCCAGTCCAGCGGCGCGTCTTGCGCATAACGCTTGCCGAGTGCCAGGGCGATCTCCGCCTTGGTCAACTCCGCGCCGAGATAGAAGGCGTGCCCCCCATCGGATTCCACGCCCAGATGCGGGAAGAAGTCGAAGGCGTCCCTGTAGACCTGATGCAGGTCGCGATTGTAGACGTGGATGCCGTCTGCGGCGACTTCAATGCGGAAGTTGGCGTCACGCACTTCGCCTGCCATCTCGGCAATGCCCTCCGGCGTGTTTGCAAATGGCTTGCGATCATGCAACCCCAGCAGTGCCTGCGAGTAGCCCTTCGGCAGTCCGCCGTCTGTCTTGGCCGCATGCATGATGCGCCGCGCCGCGTCATGCTCCTGCACGGTGCGCCGAGTATGGGGACTCACCTGCACGATCAGCACGTTGCGGATCGACAGTTCCGAACAGATTCCGGTGAGCACGGCTGTGATGCCGGTCGTGTCGGCTTCGGTGAGTTCGGTGAGATTGCCCGTCCCCATCAGCATCTCGGCCTGCGGCATCTCCTTGCGAAACTGGTGATATCGCGCAATGGACTCGGTGAAGCCGAAATGAATGGGATCGAGGATGGGATCGGCCATGTAGGGCAGGCCAAGCTTCTCCATCCGCTCGCAGGCACGGATCAGCGACGGCAGGTCGCCGGGCAATGCCGGCACAAGCACCGGTGTCGCCGGCAACTCCATACCGCGTTCTAGCGTGGTTTCGTTGAGCGACAGGATGAAGTCCGCGCCAGCTCTCACGCCAGTCTCGATCTCGCCGATGTCGGCGCTATCGACGGATACCAGATAGCCCTGCCGCTTCAGCTCCTGCACCAGTTCGCCAAGATGCGGAAACGGCGTATCGGGCAGACCGCCGATGTCGATCACGTCAGCGCCCGCTGCCTTGTGCGCTGCGGCGCGCTTCAGCACCGCCTCGATGGCACTTTCTGGCGCATCCACAATCTCGGCAAAGATGCGCAGATCGTGCCGATCGAGCCGCCCGGAACGGCTCTTGCCGCCAAAATACTGCGGAATGTCCACCGCTTCGTCCGGTCCCCGCTCCACGGGGACCCCGAAATGCTGCGCCAGGAGATCGAGATCGGCCCGGCAACGCCCGGGCACGACTACCTTGGTCGTTCCTTCCGGCAAGCTCACGCGCCGGCGAATGATCTCCCCGGTCATCAGCGCCGCCACCTTCACGCCGACGTCGATCACCGACCAGGTGAATGGCGGTGACTTCAGGGACTGCATGGCCGCTTCGACCCGTCGCAAGGCGAGGTGGCCGGTCAGCAGGACGATGTGATCTTGGCGGTCGGACATGGATCAGTGTGGCAATGACGATTGGGGGACAACGGTTCCTATCGTCTTATCCGGTCGCGCCAGCAATTCCGAGAGCCTTCCGTGATTGGCAGGACCGATGAGCCGTACAGGGCAGTCGAGTGCCCCGGCAAAATCAGGAAAGGCATCGTCGGTGAGCCCTGCGCTCGTCAGATGCGTGGCGCTCGCAAGATCGGGCCCATCCACGGATTTGATCAGCAGCAGAGCGCTCGCCCGCAGGCTCCGCGCGAGGAAGGCGGCGAGACTGTCCGAGGTGATAGTCCAGTTTTCCGGCAAACCCGCCACGCCGGCTTCCAGAACTGCCGGCGACCACACCGGGATTCGCCCCGCGTGGTGTGCCGCTTCGATCTCATACTTCAGGCGCGTGACCACAAGCTGAGGGTAGAGTTCCGCCAGTACGTCAGCGTAATCGCTCATGGCCTGCATGGCCAAGCGGTGAGCCAATTTGTCGCTGAAGCCAAGGCCAGCCTGCACGCTCCGGACCGCGTCTGCAAAGGCTCCTCCGCCGGGCACGATGACGCTGCGACAGGCTGCACGGCCGATGTCGCCGATGATTCCGTGAAGCGCAACGCGGTCGGTGGCCAGGCTGCCACCGATCTTCACGATGACCAGATTTCCAGTGCGCGAGAAGGGTACGGGTGCCACTTCCTGCCTTACTCCGCCGCTGTCGACCGGATCCCGTGCACGGCCATCGCGGCCATGAGTGCGCGAATCTTCGATGGATCCAGCGCCTGGCTCCGATCTCCATCGATGCAGACACCACCGCGAAAGCCAAGCAGATCCGGCTTCAACGGCAACAGCGTTCCCACGTCGACGATCTTCAGAGAACCAGCCAGCCCTACCATCACCTTGGCGCGTCGCGCCGCAGCGACGAAATGGGCGATGTCCGCCATTTCCATCACCGACAGGAGGCCCGCCGACTTGTCGACCGTATCCAGCATCACGCCGGAGAATCCCGCCATGGCTGCAACGGGAACCAGGTCGAGGGCAGGTTCCTTATCCGCGGCAAACAAGGCCACGAGTTTCGTTCTACCGGCGAGCGATCGGCCGATGAGGCTCAGCATAGCCGCACCTTCGTCTCCGCCGGGGATCGCCACCTTGACATAGTCGGCACCGGCACTCGCCAGGTCGATCAGCTGATTGAGAGACGGGTGATCTCCCGCGGCAGCCGATGTTTCCACCTTGCCACCGACGGCGTCCACGATCGCCTTGACTGTGGTCGGCGGCAGCGCCCCGAGTGCGCCTTTTGCGGGATCCTTGGCATCGATCAGCTGCGCACCGGCCGACAAGGCCGCGGCGGCTTCCGCAGCATTCGTCACCGAAACAAGGATTCGGGTCATGCGCGTCTCCTCCCGCACTCTTCGTCCGCCAGGTTCACCCCGGCTTTCGCAGTTCTTTGCCTCAAAGGCGCACGATCGGTTCGTCGGCGAATCGCGCCGCGAGATCGGCCACCCGATGGCCTCCAACCAACAGGTCGGGTGCGATCTCCGCAAGCGGAATCAGAACGAAACCCCGTTCAGCGATGAAGGGATGCGGCAGCTTCAGATCTTCGCTGTCGATGACCGCGTCGCCATAGGTGAGCACGTCAATGTCGATGATGCGTGGCCCCCAGCGCTCCATGCGGATGCGTCCGAGCTCCCGCTCGACCTTCAGGCAGAGCTCGAGCAGCGCATGGGCTGCAAGGTCGGTCTCGACGATCACGGCGGCATTGACGAAGGCCGGCTGGTCGGTCTTGCCCCACGGCGGGGTCTGGTAGTCCGACGAGCGACGCTTGATCCGCGCGCCCCCTTGTTCCAGCTTGGCAAGCGCCGTCGTCAGCGTCGACCGCACGTCCCCCTGGTTGCCGCCGAGGCTGAGCGCGGCTTCGATCACGAGCGCCTCCTGGTGATTTCCAGGCTGACGGTATCGATCACATGTGTCACCGGCGCCGCCGGCTTCTCGATCTTGACGGTGATGGCGTCAACCAGCGGGAAGCCCTCCAGCAGTTCCCGAGCAATCGTCTCCGCCAGCCCCTCGATCAGCCGGAACCGCTGCATTGTGGCCACACGAACCACCACATCGGTCATTTCGCCGTAGTGAACGGTCTTGCTGAGATCGTCGTTCTGTCCTGCCGCCTTGAGGTCGAGTTCGGCAGTGAAGGAGATGTAGAAGCGCTGACCGAGCTTGCTCTCCTCCTGAAACACCCCATGATAGGCAAAGACGGCGATACGCTGCACGGAAATCTTGTCGGTCATGTCACATTTGGCCCTTGATGGCATCGGCGACAGCGGCCGCTTCCCGATGCGCCCTCACGTCATGCACGCGAATGATGTCGGCACCAAGAAGGATGGCGGCCGCGTTCGATGCGATCGTGCCGTTGATCCGGTCCTTGGGCGCCAGCTTGTTGTCGTTGAGAATGCCGATCAGGCTCTTGCGTGAAGTGCCCATCAGCACCGGATAGCCGAGTGCCTTGATCTGCGGCAGCTTGGAGATGGCCTGCAGATGCTGCGGAAAGGTCTTGCCGAAGCCGACACCGGGGTCGAGAATGATCTGGTCGTCGGCAATGCCGGCCTTGTGGGCGATCTCGATCGAGCGGGCAAAGAACGCCTTCATGTCGGCTATGATGTCGATGTCACCGTCGATCACCTGACGATTGTGCATGATGATCACCGGCGCTCCATGCGCCGCTGCCACCTTTGCAATGTCAGGCTCGCGCTGCAGGCCCCAGACGTCATTGACGATCTTCGCGCCTGCCTTGAGAGCGGCCTCTGCAGTACGCGCCTTGTAAGTATCGATGGAGATCGGCACCGAGCTGCGCGTGGCCAGACGCTCGATCACCGGCACCACACGTGCGATCTCTTCCTCGACCGGCACTTCCGTCGCGCCGGGACGGGTGGATTCACCGCCGATGTCGATGATGTCAGCGCCTTCCGCTTCCAGCTCCGCCGCATGCGCCAGCGCCGTCTCGACGGCGGCAAAATGCCCGCCATCGGAAAAGCTGTCCGGCGTCACGTTCAGGATACCCATCACCAGGGTGCGCTTGCCGAGTTCGGGGAGACAGGAAATGGCCATAGGGGGTCCACATGTTTCGACTGCGTCGGCAGCTCCAGGGAGGTCCGACGACAACTCCGCAGCAAGCCCTTGGGACAGCCACGTTTTCCAAGCTTAACAGACAGAAGCACAGGCGAAAATCAACCCGTCTTCGTCATCCGCTCGGATATGTCGCGGTCACCAGGCCTTTCGCTTGCCGCCAGCCCTGCGGCCACGCCTGCCTGGTCGGCGGCGCTGCGGTTCTGGCTGAGCTTGCATTTGCCGTCCAGGCGGGAAATCTCGATGCGCAGCCCGATGATCCCCTTCATCTGCGCGGCGATATACTCCGCTGGAGCATCGTCAAGCGTCCACGGGCTGGGGCTGCCGGCCTCGTGCCGCGCAGTCAGCCTGTCCAGCAGCGGCCTGAGGCGCGCCGTGTCGGTGAAGAACTCGACCGTGCCATAGGCATGCACAACCACATAGTTCCAGGTTGGCACCACCTTGCCGCTCTCCGCCTTGGATGGATAGAAGGACGGCGATACATAGGCGTCGGCCCCGCTGAAGATCACCAGGGCCTGGCCGATCGGCGCCAGCGTCCCCTGGATGTTGGCCTTGGCCAGATGACCATAGAGCGTGCCGAGCGGCCCTTCGTCCGGAACCAGATGAAGCGGCAGCGGCGAGGCGATCAGCCCGTCGGCCGTCATCGTCACCAGGCTCGCAAGCCGTACCTCGTGCATCAGCGCGTGCAAGACGGCCGGATCATCTTCCCGGAAGGCGGGCGGAACATACACCGCGTTCTGTCCTCTGTGGTCAACCGATCAGGATTTCGCCCTTGCCGAGCGAAGCCATGTCCCCACGATAGCGCTGTGCCACCTGAGGCACCAGAGCGGCAAAGCCGGCCCCGGCTTCGCTCGCTACCCAACGGCGCAGGAGCGGCAGGAAGGCCTCCGTATAGCTCCCCGAGAAGACGAAAGTCGGCTCGATATCCTCGACCGTTCCGGCAATCAGCGTCCCGCGCTTCATGCCCTGGCCGGCGCGCCGTCCGAGCGCCGCGCTTATGATCGTGCCGCCGACCATGCGCGCTCCCGCCAGTGCACCGACACTGCCTTGCACCAGGATCACGCCGCGCCTCAGCCGGTCGCCGAGAAGATCGCCGGCATTGCCCTCGATGATCAGGGTCGCCCCAGCCAAGCCGGCCATGGCGCCCGGAATGGACGCGGCGGTGGCGTCGGCCGCATTCCCCGTGACGCGGATAACCCCGCCAGTCGCCGCAGTCGCGCCATAGGGGCCGGTCAAAGACCCCGCGACAACGATCTTGCCCGACTTCATGCCACGCCCGAGATAGGCACCGACATCGCCGTCCACATGCAGGGACGCGCCCTTGAGCCCGGTTCCCACGCCGTCAAATCGGTCAGAGCCGCCGGCAAACCGGATATCCGTCAGATCGGTCCCGCTGACGGTGAAGAGATCCCCGACCACCACGCCCGTCGGCGTTGTCCCGATGCCGAGGCGCTCGATCTCGCGCGCCGACAGATCCTTGAGCTTGTCCGGAACCAGCAGGGAAAGGTCGAGCCTTTCGGGCGGGGCGGCCTTCAGCGTAAACGTGAGCGCGGCCATCAGACGATATCCCTCAGACGGAAATGGTGACGGCCGAGATTGCCGCCGTAATTGCCCGCAGAAATGCGCTGGATGCCCTTGTCCGGGCCGAAGGCGCAGGCCGCGTGCAGGGCGCGCTTCATGGATTCCAGAATGGCCTCGAAGGAGAGGCCGTCCATCACCAGTTCGAGCACGGAGCCGGTATCCATGTCGAGCAACGACCCCGGCTCTCCGCGCAGGTTTGGGCAGAAGGCGTTGTTGGTCGAGGCGAACATGCCGGCATATTTGGAGCCGACCTTGGAGCCGGAGCGCACAATGCCGCCAGGGAAGGGCAGGATCACGCCGGGCACCGTCATGGCCGCTTCCGCCGCCGCCTCGGCCGCCGCCAGCACTTCCGCCTGGCTGCGGCCGAGTATCAGCACGTTGCCGCCGCCGATCGCCACATCCGCCATGCCCGTGTCATGCTCGATCAGGAACTCGCCTTCCATGACGGGGACGCGCCAATAACGCTTGCGACCCAGCTTCTTGGCGATCTGGTTGCCGTCGCCGAAATAGCGCAAGGTTGCGCCGAGCTTCAGCCGCTTGCCGCCGTCGATGCCGGAAAAGCAGGCCGCGCCCGGAGAGGTCAGCACGCACTGACCCACCCGATTGCGCAGCTGCAGTTCGAGGCCGGCTGCGTCAAAGCCGAAGATCAGCACGCGGAAGCCGGGCCGCCCGTCGGGCGTCTCCTCGGGCGACAGCTCGCAATCGATGGCCGCCTCGCAGCCGCAGGCGATCACCGAGGTGGCAAAGCCCGTCATGGTCTTGGCGGCAATCTCGGCCCACTTGCGTGTCGGCGCCGTGATCACCACCCCGGTGGCCGACATGTCGAAGGCCTCGGCGAAGGTGTCATCGATGCGGACGCCGTTGACGATCATGTCCTGCATGGTTCCACCTTGAAGATGCTGCGTTCGCCGAAGGCGGCTTCCGGCACGGCGAAGGCTGCGGGGCCAAGGCCATAGCGGTCGTTGAGATAGTCGGACATTCGCCGGTCCATCTGGGCATCATAGTCCGGCGTCAGGATCGATGTGCGCCCGGCAATCCAGCCCAGCGCCTTTCCATCCTTCACCGCCACACGCCCATCCTTGAACACCAGCGATGCCGAGCGGAACATGGCGGCACGATCGGCGAGGTCGTCGTAGACCGCCACGTCCGCCACGGCGCCCGGCTTCAGATGGCCGCGGTCGTGCAGCCCAAGCAGCCGAGCCGGGGCAGCCCGCGTCATGATGGCAATTTCCTCGAAGCTGTATTCGCGCGTCATCGACGCAAGCGACGACTTCTCGCGTACTTTCTCGGGCATGCTCTCCAGCCAGCGCGCCCGCTCGTCGGCGCTCATCAGCAGATGGATGATGTCGGGATAGGAAGTGAACACGCCGCCATTGGGATGGTCGGTGGTCAACAGTACCCGCCAGGGATCGGGCGACAGCAGGAAGATCTCGAGGCCGATCGCCCATTGCAGGCAGTTGACCCAGTTCTTGGCCTTGTAGGCGAAGGGCACCACGCCGCCGCCTTCCGCATCGCCGTCGGTGATCGAGAACTTGCGCGGGGACGCAAACTTC
Source organism: Oryzibacter oryziterrae (assembly GCF_021864535.1). Classification (GTDB taxonomy): domain Bacteria; phylum Pseudomonadota; class Alphaproteobacteria; order Rhizobiales; family Pleomorphomonadaceae; genus Pleomorphomonas; species Pleomorphomonas oryziterrae. The sequence goes on along the minus strand of NZ_JAKJIC010000016.1, from coordinate 12,984 downwards.
GAACCGGACCATTGCTTCATCAGGTCGAGCGAAATCGTCACAGTCGAGCCGAACATCACCTGTCCCACGTCGCAGGTGATGTTGGGGGCACCCGCCAGTGCCGCGGCGATCTGCTCGGCACCCGAGCGCATCGAGCCGTCGGCGTCCTTGCCGTAGGCATAGAACTGAATATGGGCGAAGTGCAGCCGGCGCCCCTCGGCGGCGGCAATGGTGGCATCGATGGTATCCGGCGCACCGATGGCGCCGAGATTGTTGGCATGCACATGCAGGGGATGCGGCACGCCGATATCGTCGACGGCGGTCAGGAGTGCCGACACGATCTGCCGCGACGTCGCACCGTAGTGCGGCACCGTATCGTCCAGATCGAAGGTCCGGAGACCGGAATGGAATGCCGCGGGACCGCCCGCATTGATCACCTTGAGACCCAGGCCCTTGGAGGCCTTCAACGCATAGGCAATGCTGTCGCGAATGGCGGTGCGCCCTTCGCGGGCGCGCAGCTGACTCAGAAAGTGGTCGTCATTGCCCACCACCGTCAGCGCGCCGCGGTCAATGATCGGGATGTCAGCCATCTCGAGATGGGTCTGCATGGCCTGCGCCGGTGCCAGAGCCGGCTCGATTACCGTCGTGTAGCCCATCTCCGCATAGAGACGGCCGATCTCATAGCCCGACCATTTCGACGTGGAGAAGGGCAGGCCGGCATCGCCCGGCGCTTCGTTCACATGCAGCTCCGGCAGAAGCAGCCGGCTCATGGTCACATTGCCGCCGGCGATGTGCGAATGCACGTCCACCGCGCCGGCCATGATGATCTTGCCCCGGCAGTCATGCACCTGGTCAATGGCCTCGCCGGCGGCGGGGGACGAAATGATGCGGCCATCCTCGATGAAGACGTCGCGAACGCGGGTCTCCCCGGAAACGGGGTCGACGACGGTACCGCCCTTGAGCTGGGTAATCATGCTGCCTTGTCCTTGATGGCGGCGGAAAGGAGGCTGAGAACTTCGGCCACCGACGGCAGATCCTGTGGCGCGCGAGGTTCCACATGCGCAAATCCATCGCGGATGGCGTCGGTCAACACGCCGGCATGGGTGATGCCGGGGACACCGACCTCGATCACCACGTCGGCCCTGCATTCCTGCGCGCCGTGGTGGATCAGCGCCACGGTCGGCACCTTGCCGGCCCATTCAGGCAGCTCCGGCCCGAGGGCCCCGACCCACACCAGCGCATCGATTTCTCCGGCCCCCACGGCCCGCTCGAGATCGAAGCGCCAATCGTCCTGCTCTGGATAGCCCCGTCCCATGCCGACAGGCAGCCGTCCGCCGGTGGTCCAGGCGGACACCAGATTGGCGCCGCGACCATGGTGGTGCGCCGGAACTGCCAAGGTCGTGAAGCGCGTCTCCGCATTGAGCGCCTTCACGAGCGCCATCAGGCTGTCATAGGCCACATGGTCGAAGTCATGGGCGTCGGCGACAACCACGCCAAAACTCGCCGCCTTCATCTGCAAGGCCGCCGCGTCGATGGCCGTGACATCGAGCCCTTCCGGCGATGCCGCAACGGGCCGCCCGCCGAGCCGGGCGCGCAACAGGCCGATCACCCGGTCCAGTGGCAGATCGTCACCCAGCACCGCCACGTCGCCGTCTATGGCCATATGCGCCGGCCGTGCGCCGCCGGTTCCAATGCAAAGCACCCCGCGCGGTCCGCGCCAGGGATAGAGGCCGCCGCCGTTGTCGAAGACGCTGGCGTGACCGGCCCACGCCACCGCGCCCGGCCCGACCAGGACGATCAGGTCGCCGCGATGGCGGGCTTCCGCCGCCGTGGTGACCATCACGCCGCTGTCGGAGAGGACGCGCAGGTCCACCCGCTCGTAGACCGTCGCTGCGTGATCGACGATGGCACCAATCTTGAGGCCGAGCGCAAGGGCAGCCCTTACGCCATCCACGTCTGTGCCAAGCCCGCCGATGGCTGGCTGGCGTGCCTTCGCAATGAGGCGCGCCGCACTTTCGACAGTCTCGACAAGGCTCTCCCGCCCTTTCGGCCGAGTGCCACGATGATCGGACAAGGCAAGCCTCCCACGTGTTGTTCCTTGTGCCATGATCGCACTTCGAATCGGGGCGAGGCAAGCGTTCGGCCAGCGGGCATTTGTCGCGGAGCCCAAACCGCCTATTCCGCCGCTACCACGCGGTTTCGCCCGGTTTGCTTGGCGCTGTAGAGCGCTCTGTCCGCCTTTCGGATCAACTCGTCCCACGTGCGGGTCGTGCGTCCTGCTGTCGCGACCCCGATCGAGGTCGTCACGCGCAGGTGCACATTGCCCTCACAGGCGATGGAAATCTGTGCGATCGCCTTCTTCAGCCTCTCGGCAACGATCTGCGCTCCTTCGAGCGAGGTTCCGGGCAACAGCACGGCAAACTCTTCACCCCCGACTCGGGCGAGAACGTCCACACTGCGCAAGGCAGAGGAAACGGCCGCGGCCACGGCCACCAGCACCTGGTCGCCAGCCGCGTGGCCATGCGTGTCATTCACCAGCTTGAAATGATCGAGGTCGAGGGCCAGCACCGACAAGGGCTGCGAACCGCGTTGAGCGTCGTCGAGCGCCCGGCTCGCCACTTCCCAGATCCGCCGACGATTGGCGACGCCTGTCAGGGGATCGGTAATCGCCTGGTGCCGGATTTCCTGATCCAGCCGCCGCGTCACCATCCAGATATAGCAAGGCGCGATCATGAAGGTCAGCATGATGCGGGCGGCCAGGGCATAGGTCGTCGTCGGATCTGCATCTGGTGCGGTGACACCGGGGTCAAAATAGATGAGCCAGTAAAGGATGCGTGTTGCCAGCATCATCGACCAGAGTACGTAGAAACGACCGGCCCAGGTCGAGGCGGGCCTCAAGGAGTCGTCGCTGCGGAACATCAGGACCAGTGCCGTGTAAAGCGCGATGGTTCCGCGAAATCCGGCCTCGGCTATCGTGATCGCCTTCATGTTCTCATAGTTGTCGAAAGCGAAGTAGTAGAACTGGAGCGCAAAAGCCGGCAGGAAAAGCAGCCCCGGCAGGAGATAGTAGGCAGGACGCCGCAGAAACACGACCATGCCGGCAAGCGCCACGACACTTGCAAAATCCACGACACGATTTCCCACAAACTCCCAGACGAGGTCTGGAAATAGGTCGTAGGACGACATGAGAAAGAAGCCGACCGCGTAACAAAAATCCGACGCCGAGATGAGTAGTATTCCCTTGTCGCGACCTGTGTTGAGGGCCACGAGCAAGGTTATTGACATCGATAGTATATGAAGCGCAAAATTCAGATTGAAAACTGTCGGGTTGTCGAACTGGAGAATTTGAAGCATCTTGAGGGCACCGGTTGCGCCAAGCAGGCTCTATAATCGTAAGCATCAACAGCCGCTGGAAATCAAAATACTTCCAGAGCATCTCCAAAACGTTATCTTGGTGCGGATCTTTTCAAATATGCAGAAATTCATATTCATATGGGTGCGAAGCTTGAGTTTGCGTCCTCCAGTGAACAGCAATGCTCGGCCATCTTTCGAAGGCTACTAAGGTCGCAGGATCGGCTCAAGACTTCTGCTGCCTGCCGAATCCCGCCAGGAGACCTTGAGCCTCTCTCGGCCCTTGCGTCTGTTGGTTGGAAACACCGCAGTAAAGGCCCCTGGAGCTTGAACTGGGAAGCGGCCAGTCAAAAGTGCAGGTTGCGTCTGTCAGCAGGATCAAGGCCCATTCTCAGCTGCCTCGCGCACAAGCACATCACTGTCAGAGCGGCACGGCCCCGGATGACGCCGCCGAGCCTATGCCGCGCCCGCAGTCGGGTGAAATGGTGCAGCCTGAACTGACGCCCGGCTGCCCCGCGAGGCGGGGCAAGCCCAAACTGTCGTCACTCCGCCGCAGCCCGCTTTGGCCGCCGCCCGAGCAGATCCTTGAGATAGCGTCCCGTATAGCTGTCGGGCACCTTGATCACCTCTTCCGGCGTCCCTGCCGCCACCACCCGACCGCCGCCATCACCGCCTTCCGGGCCCATGTCGACGATCCAGTCGGCGGTCTTGATCACTTCGAGATTATGCTCGATCACCACCACGGTATTGCCCTGTTCCACCAGTTCGTGCAGCATTTCCATGAGCTTGGCGACGTCATGGAAATGCAGGCCGGTGGTTGGCTCGTCGAGGATGTAAAGGGTACGGCCGGTCGCGCGCCGTGACAATTCCTTGGCGAGCTTCACGCGTTGGGCCTCGCCGCCAGACAGTGTCGTCGCCTGCTGGCCGACCTTGACATAACCGAGCCCCACGTCGCGCAGCGAGATCATCTTGTCGCGGATCGACGGCACCGCCTGGAAGAAGTCGCAGGCCTCCTCCACGGTCATGTCGAGCACGTCGGCAATCGACTTGCCCTTGAAATGCACCTCCAGCGTCTCGCGATTGTAGCGATGGCCCTTGCAGACGTCGCAGGTGACGTACACGTCGGGCAGGAAGTGCATCTCGATCTTGATGACGCCGTCGCCCTGGCAGGCTTCGCAGCGCCCGCCCTTCACGTTGAAGGAGAAGCGACCGGCCTGATAGCCGCGCGCCTTGGATTCCGGCAGGCCGGCGAACCACTCGCGGATCGGCGTGAAGGCGCCGGTATAGGTGGCCGGATTGGACCGCGGCGTGCGACCGATCGGCGACTGGTCGATGTCGATCACCTTGTCGAGCAACTCGAGCCCCTCGACGCGGTCATGTGCCGCCGCCTGCTCGCGTGCGCCATTGAGCCGTCGAGCCGCCGCCTTGAACAGCGTCTCGATCAGGAAGGTCGACTTGCCGCCGCCGGACACGCCGGTGACGCAGGTGAACACGCCGAGCGGAATGTCGGCCGTGACATTCTTGAGATTGTTGGCGCGCGCATTGACCACGCGCAGATACTTGCCCTTCTGCGGCTTGCGGCGCTTGTCCGGCACCGGGATCGCCATTGCGCCGGAGAGATACTTGCCCGTCAGACTGTTGGGATTGGCCATGATCTCCGAAGGCGTGCCTTCAGCGATGATCTCGCCGCCGTGAATGCCGGCGCCAGGCCCCACGTCCACCACATGGTCGGCGGCGAGGATCGCATCCTCGTCATGCTCGACCACGATCACCGTGTTGCCGAGGTCACGCAGATGCTTGAGCGTATCGATCAGCCGGTCGTTGTCGCGCTGGTGCAGGCCGATCGACGGCTCGTCCAGCACGTAGAGCACGCCGGTCAGACCCGAACCGATCTGGCTCGCCAGGCGAATGCGCTGGCTCTCGCCGCCCGACAGCGTTCCGGAGGAGCGTGCCAGCGTCAGATAATCGAGACCGACGTCGTTCAGAAAGCGCAGGCGCTCGCGGATTTCCTTGAGAATGCGCCCGGCAATCTCGTTCTGTTTGGCCGTCAGCCGCTCCGGCAGGGTGTTGAACCACTCGCCCGCTTCCCGGATCGACTGACGCGACACCTCGCCCACATGCAGACCGGCGATCTTGACGGCCAGCGCCTCCGGCTTCAGGCGATAGCCATTGCAAGCCTCGCAGGGATGATCCGACTGGAAGCGCCCGAGCTCCTCGCGCACAACGTCGGAATCGGTTTCCTTCCAGCGCCGCTCGATATTGCCGACCACGCCTTCGAAGCTCTTCTTGGTGGTATAGGTGCGCAAGCCGTCGTCATAGGTGAAGGTGATCTCGTCTTCGCCGGAGCCGTGCAGGATCACGCGCTTGACCTCTTCAGGCAGATCCTTCCACGGCGTGGTCATCGACGCCTTGAAATGCCGGCAGATGGCTTCGAGCGTCTGCGCATAATAGGGCGAGGACGTCCCGGTCTTGGCCCAGGGCAGGACGCAGCCGCCGCGCAGCGACAGGCTGTCGTCGGGCACCACCAGATCGGCCTCGAAACGCAGTGTCGTGCCGAGACCGTCGCACTTGGGGCAGGCACCGAAGGGATTGTTGAAGGAGAAGAGCCGCGGCTCGATCTCCGAAATGGTGAAGCCGCTGACGGGGCAGGCGAATTTCTCCGAGAAGGTGATCCGCTCGGCCTCTTCCTCGCCCTCCTTGCGGTCGGCAAACTCCAGGATGGCAATGCCGTCGGCCAGATGCAGGGCGGTCTCGAAACTGTCGGCAAGGCGCGCGGCAAGATCGGCGCGCACCACGATGCGGTCCACCACCACGTCGATGTCGTGCTTGATCTTCTTGTCCAGTGCCGGCGCTTCCTCGATCGGGTAGAAGCTGCCGTCGATCTTGACGCGCTGGAAGCCCTTCTTCTGCAGGTCGGCCAGTTCCTTCTTGTACTCGCCCTTGCGGCCGCGGATCATCGGTGCCAGCAGATAGAGCCGCGTGCCCTCGGGCAACTCCAGCGTCCGGTCCACCATCTGGCTGACCGTCTGGCTCTCGATCGGCAGGCCGGTGGCCGGCGAATAGGGAATGCCGACGCGCGCGAACAGCAGGCGCATGTAGTCGTAGATCTCGGTGACCGTGCCCACCGTCGAGCGCGGATTGCGCGAGGTGGTCTTCTGCTCGATCGAGATGGCCGGCGACAGGCCGTCGATCTGGTCCACATCCGGCTTCTGCATCATCTCCAGGAACTGGCGCGCATAAGCCGACAGGCTCTCCACATAGCGGCGTTGGCCCTCGGCATAGATGGTGTCGAAGGCGAGCGACGACTTGCCCGACCCGCTGAGGCCGGTCATGACGATCAGGCTGTCGCGCGGCAGATCCAGGTCCACATTCTTGAGATTATGCTCGCGCGCGCCGCGGACGGAGAGATGGCGGCGGGCAATATCGAACGCGCTGGTCTGCTTGGTTGTCATGGGTCATCCGTTCCCGACTGCAAGGCCTCGCTGGGGCCGAACCTTTCAAGAAATCGACTTGGCGCCGCGCGTCAAGTCACTCCGTGCGACGCCCGTCCGCTTCGGAGCGGGCGTGCCGGCAATGTTCAAGTCCTAGCCTCTTCTCCTGACGATACCTGTCAGCAGGCTCACATCGCCAAATCTCTCCTCCGACCTTCAACCGAAAAGTTGCAGGCGGTGTAGATTTCCATTGTGCCCGGCGTTGTCGTTCGCTAGAACGTATCAGGAACGATCTGGCGACGCCAGCGCTTTTTCACCGCTGTGGAAAATCGAGCTTACCGGTTTCGCCAGGCAAGCCTGAGAGCTAGGGTGACGCGATTTTGCCGTCGCCTTTCGGGCGGCGGCTTTGGCATTTGGGCATCGGCCCAGCATTGGGCCCAACAGTGGGCAAGGAGAAGGGCAATGGCGGGAAGCGTCAACAAGGTGATCCTGGTGGGCAATCTGGGGCGCGATCCGGAAGTCCGCCGCATGGGTTCGGGCGACTCCGTGGTGAACCTGCGCATCGCCACCTCTGAAAACTGGCGCGACCGCCAGTCCGGCGAACGCAAGGAGCGGACCGAGTGGCACTCGGTGGTCATCTTCAACGAGAACCTGGCCAAGGTGGCCGAGCAGTATCTCAAGAAGGGCTCCAAGGTTTACATCGAAGGTCAGCTGCAGACCCGCAAGTGGACCGACCAGCAGGGCCAGGAACGCTACACCACGGAAATCGTGCTGCAGCGCTTCCGCGGCGAACTCACCATTCTCGACAGCCGTGGCGAAGGCGGTGGCGGTCGTGGCGAGGTCGGCGACTATGGCAGCGATGGCGGTTCCGATTTCGGCTCGTCGAGCCCGATGGAAAGCCGCGGCGGCCCGCGCAGCGGCGGCGCTGGTCGCGCCCCGGCGGCGGCGCCGTCGAACTTCGGCTCCGACATGGACGACGAGATCCCGTTCTGACGACCGTCTTCGGCGAGTCCATATGAGGTCAGGATGAGTCAGGGCGACTCATCCTGAGTCATGGACCGCCATGCTTGTGCGGCAACAGGCATGCGCAGTCTGCGCAGGTCGACGATTGGATCAGTGCACCGAACAGGCAGGCATGGCCGCGTCAGACGCGGCCTGCGCTTTCCATAGCCTTCAAATTCGCCCGGTGCACATCCTCGTAAGGCGCAAAATAGGTGATGAAGCCCGCCTTGATGTCGTCGGCGACGAAGGTGGCCAAGCTCTCGCCATCCCGTCCCTCGCCGCCGAGCAGACGTTCGAGGTAGCGCCGGTTGGCCCCGATCAGCGTCGGCTCGTAGCCGCCACCGGCGATGATGTCCGGATCGCCGTGGCAGGGGAGCAGGCGGTTGAAGGGCAGGGCAGCGAGCCTCTTGAGTTCCTTCACATGCCTCGCAGTATGTTCGGGCTCGGACACATAGGTCGCCGTGTCCTCCACCGTGTCACCGGCGAACAACAAGGCGGCATCTTCGAGCAGCAACACGGTCCCGTCAGCGCTGTGAATGTCGAAATGCCGTGCCGAGACCAGCCGGCTGCCGATCTTGAGATCGATGCGATCCTCGTAGATGTGGCTCGGCAGAACCAGCGGCCGAATGGGTGGATCACCCGCTTCCAGCTTCAACCGATGCTCCGAAAGCGCCGCCAGCGTCAGCCTGTGCGCGATGATCTCGCAGTCGGCAAACACCGCGTTGCCGGCCACATGATCGTCATGCCAATGGCTCAGCATCACCCGAATGTGCCCGACGCCCACCGATCGCAGATGCCGGCGCACGGCTTGCGCATGATCCAGCGTCATGTGTGTGTCGTAGACCAGCGCCTCGTCGCCATCGACGATGGCATAGGAGGCGATGCCAAGCTTGTAGGCGCCGTCGTCGAGCCAGTTCTCCGCCTGGGAGTGCAGACGCCGCCCCTCGATGCGCCCGTCGTAATAGGCGTAGACGCCGGGTGACGGTGTCAAGATGCGCAAGGTGGCCGTAAGGTTGTGACCAGTCATGGGGTGCCGTCCTCGATACCATACATGTCGTCGTCGGAAAGACCGAAGTGGTGGCCGATTTCGTGCACCAGCACATGGGCGACGATGTCGCCCAGAGCCTCGTCATGCTCGGCCCAATAGTCGAGGATCGGCCGGCGGTAGAGCCAGACGCGGTTCGGCATCTGCCCTGTCTGCGGCACGGCGCTGTCATGGGCCAGGCCGACACCGACGAACAGGCCGAGCAGGTCGAACTCGCTTTCGAGTTCCATCGCCTCGAATGTTTCCTCGTCGGGAAAGTCGGCAACCCGGATTTCAACGTCGCCGGTCAGCTTGCGAAACTCTTCGGGCAGTTCCGCATAGGCTGCCGCAGCCAGGCGTTCGAAGAGGTCGATATCCGGCGCCTTGGCGTTCCACCAGGTGGCATCGTGATCAGAGGATTGCCGGGTCATTGAGCCTTGTCCCAACTTGAGGGCTGCTGCCTCCGCGGCAGGCGCCGCAAATGAACAGACCGGCGAACGAACGCCGGTCTGCAAGATCGGTCTCGATCAGGTGCGACCGAAATAGTCGGCCTTGCCGAGCGGCACCCCAGCGTGGCGCAGGATGGCGTAGGCGGTCGTCACGTGGAAGTAGAAGTTGGGCAGAGCATAATGCAGCAGATAATCCTGCCCGGTGAAATCCAGCGACATGCCGGGGAAGCTGATGTTGATGGGGCGTTCTTCCTGTCCGTCGATCTTGTCGGCCGGAACGCTCTTCACGAAAGCCAGGGTCTTCTCGATGCGCGCCTGGAGTTCCGCGAACGTTGCCTCCGTGTCCTCGAACTTCGGATTCTCGCTGCCCGACAAGCGGGCGGTGGCACCCTTGGCATGATCGCAGGCGATCTGGACCTGACGCGTCAACGGGAACATGTCGGCACAAAGGCGCATGTTGAGATAGACCGACGGGTCGATCTTGCGCTCGGCGGCATAGCCTTCCGCCTTTTTGAGTACACGCGACAGCGCACCCAGCATCTGGACGAAGACAGGTGCTGCGGCGGAGTAAAGGCTGATGGTCACGAACGTCCTCCCTGTGGATTATGAGACGTGCCGCCGCCGTAGGTCAGGCGGCCGCGTCCTTCTCGGGCGATTGCCCAAGGATCGTTTGCAGCACGCCCGGAAAGCGCATTTCCAGGTCTTCGGCCCGCAACACGTTGATGTGGCTCACGCCGACCTTCGAGGTCCGGACAACGCCGGATTCGCGAAGAATGCGAAAATGGTGTGACAGCGTCGATGGCGCCAGCCCCTCGCAGGGCGTTGCCCCGTGACAGCTCAGCCCGTCCTTCTGGCAGTGAAGTTTGCGCACGATCCTGAGGCGCACGGGATCGCCGAGTGCGGCAAGCACGCCCGTCAGGGTGATGTCATCGGTCGCTGGGTGGAAAAATTGAGCCATGGCTCCTTCTACAGTGCGGCTTGACAAAGTTCAATAATTCTATATTTCGAAATTATGGAAATAACGAAGCAGGAGTTTGCCATGTCCCAGAGGTTCCTCGATCAGGTCGTACTTGTCACCGGTGGCTCAACGGGTATCGGCCTTGCCGCGGCGCAGTTGTTTGTGAAGGAAGGCGCCAAGGTCTACATCACCGGCCGCAATGCCGATTCGCTTGAGGCGGCCCGTGCCACCCTCGGCCCCAAGGCTGTCGCCGTACGGTCCGACGTTGCAAGCCTTGCTGATCTCAATGCCCTGCGGGATCAGATTTCTGCGGCTGGCGACCGGCTGGATGTGATTGTCGCCAACGCCGGCATCGCCGAGCGCAATACCTTTGGCGAGACCGATGAAGCCGCCTTCGACAAGACCTTCGACATCAACGTCAAGGGCCTGTTCTTCACGGTTCAGACCATGCTGCCGCTCTTGAAGGATGGTGGCTCCGTGGTGCTCACCGCCTCCATCGTCGCCAACAAGGGCATGCCGAACCTGAGCCTTTACAACGCATCCAAGGCGGCGGTCCGTTCCTTCGCGCGCTCCTGGTCCAATGACCTGAAGGCCCGCCGTATCCGTGTGAACGCTGTCAGCCCCGGTCCCGTAGAGACGCCGATCATGGCCAACGGCCTCAAGATGGACGCTGCCCAGGTCGATGGCTTCAAGGCCGCCGTCGCACAATCCGCGCCGCTTGGGCGCTTCGGCGAACCCGAAGAGATTGCCGACGCGATCGCCTTCCTGGCCTCCCCCGCAGCAAGCTACATCACCGGCGTCGAACTCAGCGTCGACGGCGGCTTGGCACAGGTCTGACACGACAACGCGAAGTCCCGTCGGGGCACCCAGGGTCGCCGCCGGCAATGACACCGGCGCACTTGGGAGATGCAAGATACGGAATGGCTCCCGCTGAGCCATTCCGCCAGACCCTTCCCAAGGAGCCGTCAGCCGGTCAGCTTGAGGTCCTTGACCTGCGAGTTTCTGGCGGCCAGTTCGGCCATTTCACGGGCAGAGGCTTTCAAGGCCGCTGTGTGCCCGTTGAGACGTCCGGCAATGGCATTGATCCGGTCGGAGGTGGCGCGAGTCCTGGAAACGCTGGCGCCAATGCCGTTGAGCACCGCGTTGACCTGTTCGGCTTTGCCGACTGCGAGCGCCGAGGCCTCGGCGATCTCGCCATTGGCAGACTGCTGTGCAACCACGGCATCCGAGACCGACGACGCCAGCCGGGCGATATCGCCGATGATGATCGTCGCGGACTGAATGGCGTCGACCGACTTGCGCGCTGCGGTCTGAACGACCGAGATCTGGTTGGAGATCTCCTCGGTAGCCTTGGCCGTCTGCGAGGCCAGTTGCTTGACTTCGCTGGCAACCACGGCAAATCCACGTCCAGCCTCGCCGGCACGCGCCGCCTCGATTGTGGCATTGAGCGCCAGCAGGTTGGTCTGCGAGGCGATGTCGGCGATCAAGTCGACGAACGAGCCGATCTTCTGCACCGACTCGTCGAGCCCGAAGATCGTGGCGCGGCTGACTTCGGTCTCGTTGACGGCGCGTTCTGCAAGCCGCGCGCTTTCCTGCGCTTGTCCCGCCACCTCGTTGATCGAGGCGGAAACCTCTTCTGCCGCCGCCGCGGTGGTGCCGATGTGGTGCGACGTCGAATGTGCCGACGCCCCGGCATCTTCGGTTTGCTCTACCACTTTTGCGAAGGTGCTGTTGAGTTCGGTGGATGCCTCGGACAGTTCGCGCGCAACAGCGCCAATCGCCGCGTCGATATCGGCGATGGACTTGTTGAACCCCTCGAAGTTCCGTTCCGCGTCACTCACATCCGCCCGCTTTGCCGAAGCTTCCAGCGCGGTGTGGCAGGCAAAGGCGATGGCGGTATCGAGCTGGATGATGCGCATGGCTGCGGAGCAGAGCGTGGCCGCCTGCACGCCGCTCCACCGCTTCTTGCGGCCGATGGCAACACAGAGGTCGGTCATGATCTGGCTGGCCAGTGTAGCCCGGTAGCGGGCATCAAAGCCGGCCGACTTCTCCAGTTTCGCCCGGGCTTCACAGGCCGCTTCCCAATCGCCGTCGAAGGGCTTGGAAAACAGGGCTATCGTCGACTGCTTGTCGCTCGACGCGAGTTTCGTTCCATACTGGGCAAAGGCGGCCACATAGGCTGTGGCAAGCTTCGGAATCTCCGCGTGATTTCGCTCTATCGAGCCGCCGACCGAGGCTTCCACGAGTGGTGCGAGAATTGGCTTGAGCCTCAGGACCTCCTCGTCGACCAGGTACATCTTGATGCGGACGGCGTATGCTGGCGACAGAGAACTCATTCTTTTGAACCGATGTTGTATTTATTGAGTTGATTGCTCAAGCATCGGTGATTGGGCTTAATGTTTCTCTAAGATTGAAAAGACGCGAGATGGGCCAATGGAGCTCGGTTGATCTGAAAACAATTTGAAAATATTTTCACATTGATCTCATGTATGCGTCGATCACATAGGTAATATTGCGAGGTCTATCAGATCTGGCGGTCGGAGGCGCAGGGGCGATCGGCACCTGATGTGAAGAGCCTCCAGTACGGGAGACCAGACGGATGCGGCACTGGGGGCAGCTTGCGCACAAGAAAGCCGCCGGTCGGGTTGTGAAAACCAGACCGGCGGCGGACTACACACTATAAATTCCTGGCTGGCCTCAAGGCCGTCAGAGTGCTTCGTGCTGTCAGACGCTCGAAGCCAGAGAGAAGGCGCTCATGTTGACGATGCCGCGTGAAGTCACAGACGGCGT
>NZ_JAKJIC010000015.1 GCF_021864535.1 Oryzibacter oryziterrae | reverse complement strand
CGATCTTGTCGACCGCCTTGTCCATGCAGACCACATCGTGGCCGAAATCGGCAAAGCAGGTGCCCGACACAAGGCCAACATAGCCCGACCCAATCATCACGATCTTCAAAGCCAATACTCCACAAACGCAGATGTTTCAGAAACTTGAGTGACCAGCCTGGCCACGCGATGGTACCCTGGGATCCTGTCTTTCGCGCCTTTTCTGACGGCAGATGGCCCCTCTTGGCGAAATGTCTGTGCCAGCAACACAGCTCGTCCTGAGAGTGCCATGCTACCGCCATTCGGGTGAAGCCAGTGCTGCACCCGTTGTCATGCGTCGATCATGCAGTGCTTCGGTATCTCGTCTTTCGCCAAGTCTCGAAGAGGTCGAAGCACGCATTCATCTTGGTCTTCATGTCCTGCACTTGAGTGTCTGTCAGCGCTCTGGCTTGGGAACCAGACCGGAGAGGCTGAACGGCCACAAAGGAGCAGGGGAATTACATTATGGTCTCCAGCAATTCTCTGGAGGTCTTCACCGTGATCTGGCCGTTCATGATCTGCAGCAGCACTTCAACGCGGCCCTTGTCATCCAGGCCTCGGAGCAACCCTGTCGCGCCGGCAAGCGGCCCGTTGCGCAACCGCACCTCGGCACCGATCGCCAGTCCCTTTGAAAGGTCGACAATGCCGTCAGTGTCCGAAAAGGACAGAAAGTCCTCCACGATGCCGACGGGGACAGCCAGGGGGCGCTCAAAGGCCGTTATCAGGTGTGCAACGCCGACAGTGCTGTTTACGCGCCGCCAGCCCTCACGTGCAAGGTCCAGCTCGACAAAGCCGTAACCGGGAAACAACGGGGCTTTTCGTGTCTCAACCTTGCGTGCATGGCATACGCGCTTGAGCGTGCGCGGAATGAACACGCGGATGTTCTGGCGTCTCAGGTTGAGTTCGGCCAGGGCGTCCTTTCGCGATTGGGTCCGGATGGCGTACCACCGACTCTGGCCCTGGAGACCAGCCGTCGCAGACGCTTCCAAACAGACCTGTTCGCCGAAAAACAAGCTCATTCACCCGCCGTCACAAGAAATAGAAGCCCCAATACGGGAGGCTCGTTACATTCACATAAAACCCGCACACGACAGTGGCGCTCTTCCTGACCGGGAGGTGTCCGAACACTTCGTCGTCAGCGCGAAAAGCGATGCCATCGACAAGCAGCAAAAAGCCGCCAGGGCACTGAGATATTCATCATTCACGAGTTGCCGCAGCGCAATATATGAGATTTGGCGGCGGACGCAAGCGCAGGGTTGAAACTGTTTTATATTAAGTAAACGAGGCTGTCCTGTCTCAAAAAGCGATTTGTTGATAAAGGCTTATGGTCGAAGATGGTAAAGCGCGACTGTTCGCTGCTATGGTAAAGCTATGCATTTATGCAGTGACCTGCACCTATTTTGAGCTGCATAATGCTTTAGGTGATATTCTTTCAGCAGGAGACAGCCTACCGGCGGGCCGGGGCATCAAGCGCAAGGCTGTGCGTTCGGAGACGATCCGGCGCAACAACGTCAGATCGCAAGTCCGGTCGATGGAGGCTGCGTCCGGCGTGAGGGCGGTTGGATGCGTCCGGCAGGTGCGAACCGTCGCCGACTGCGAGGCTTCCGCCCGTTCGCCGCAAACCTCTTTCCTCGGTGCAAGAATGCGGTCATTCTCCCTCCATGAATGCACTTCGTCCCGATACCGAAGCCGATGTGGTGGAGATCGTTCGGCAAGCCATTGCCGATCGTGTGCCGCTGGCGCCCCGCGGGCTCGGCAGCAAGGCCGGGTTGGGCCGGCCGGTCGAGCATCAGGCGCTCGACCTGTCGGCGCTCACCGGCGTCATCGCCTATGAGCCGGAAGAACTGGTGCTGACCGTCCGTGCCGGCACGCCCGTGGCCGAGGTCGAGGCGCTGCTCGCCGCACAGAACCAGCATCTGGCCTTTGAGCCGATCGATCTGGCGCCGCTCTACGGCACCGGTCCGGGCAGCATCGGCGGGCTCCTCGCGGCTAACCTCGCTGGCCCCCGCCGCATCAGCGCCGGCGGGGTGCGCGATCATGTCCTCGGCATTCGCGCCGTCTCGGGCAAGGGGGAGGCCTTCAAGGCCGGCGGCCGCGTGGTCAAGAATGTGACCGGATATGATCTGCCGCGTGGCCTCTGCGGCTCGCACGGCACGCTCGCGGTTTTCACCGAGGTGACGCTGAAGGTGATGCCGCGGCCCGAGACCGTCTCCACGCTCTGCCTGTTCGGTCTCGACGACGTCAGCGCCGTTGCCGCGCTGTGCCGTGCCATGGGCTCACCGCAGGATGTCTCCGGCGCCGCGCACCTGCCGCTGGCCGTTGCCAGCCGGTTCGGTTACCAGACCTCGGTCACGCTGATCCGCGTCGAGGGCTTCGAGGCGTCGGTGCGGGCGCGCATGCAGGCGCTTGTGACGGCGTGCGACACAAGCGCGACATTCGAGGTCGTCTCCAGCGAGGCTTCGGCGACATTATGGCGACATGTGCGCAATGCCGAAGGCGTGCTGTTCGACCCGTTGAAGGCCATCTGGCGCGTCTCCGTCGCCCCCACCGCCGGCCCTGCTGTTGCCGCCACCCTCCCGGGAGTCGAGATCGTCTACGATTGGTCCGGCGGTCTCCTCTGGCTCGCCGTCGATCCCCATGATGACGCGGGCACCGCCCGCCTGCGCTCGGCCATTGCCGCGTGCGGGGGAGGGCACGCCACGCTGATGCGGGCGCCGGAGGATGTTCGCCATCAAGTGCCTGTTTTCGAACCGCAATCGCCAGTCCTGGTGGCTCTGTCGACCCGCCTGAAGGCCGAGTTCGATCCCGCCGGCATCCTCAATCCCGGGCGCATCTGATGCAGACCAACTTCTCCCTCGCCCAACTGGCCGATCCGCGCATCAAGGATGCCGAGGAAATTCTAAGGTCTTGCGTTCACTGCGGTTTCTGCACAGCCACCTGCCCGACCTTCGCACTGACGGGCGACGAACTCGACAGTCCGCGCGGTCGCATCTACCTGATCAAGGACATGCTGGAGCAGGGGCAGCCGGCCAACCCCGAGACCGCCCTGCATGTGGATCGCTGCCTCTCCTGCCTCTCGTGCATGACCACCTGCCCCTCCGGGGTGCACTACATGCATCTTGTTGATCACGCTCGCCTTTTCATCGAGGAGACGCACCGCCGTCCCGTGGCCGACCGCCTGTTGCGCGGCTTTCTCGCCACCGTCATGCCGTCGCCCGGCCGCTTCCGCGCGGCGCTGCGTCTGGCATCCCTTGCCCGCCCCTTCGCGCCCCTGCTGACGCGGTTCGGGGCAACCGGCAAGCGGCTCGCTGCCGCCCTGCGCCTTGCACCCAAGCGCGTGCGCTCGACACGGCTGCGGCCTGGTCATGTCCTTGAAAGAAAAGACAAACCCCGTGCGCGGGTGGCCCTGCTCACCGGCTGCGTCCAGCCGGTTCTGCGCCCGGAGATCAACGAGGCGACGGTCGAACTTCTGACGAAGTTCGGGGTCGAAATCGTCCTGCCCAAGGGCGAAGGCTGTTGCGGTTCGATCACCCACCACCTGGGCCGCGACGCCGAGGGCCTTGCCGCCGCCCGCCGCAACATCGACGCCTGGACTGCCGAGATCGAGGCCAGGGGCCTCGACGCCATCCTCGTCACCGCCTCTGGCTGCGGCACAACCATCAAGGACTACGGCCACATGTTCCGCCACGAGCCGGCTTATGCGGCGAAGGCAGCCCGTGTCTCGGCACTGGCAAAGGACGTGACGGAATTCCTTGAAAGCCTTGAGCTTCCTCCACCCGCCACGCCAAGCGGCCTGTCGGTCGCCTATCATGCCGCCTGCTCGCTGCAGCACGGCCAGCGTGTGCTGGCCGCTCCGAAGTCTCTGCTCAGCGCTGCCGGATTTGTCGTCCGCGACATCGCGGATGGACACATGTGTTGCGGATCTGCCGGCACCTATAATATTCTTGAGCCGGATCTCTCGCAGGCCCTCAGGGATCGCAAAATCGCCAAGATTTCGGACGCTTCTGGGGATGTGGTCGCGGTTGGAAACATCGGCTGCCTGATCCAGTTGTCGTCAGGTTCGGTCGGACCGGTACTTCATACCGTTGAGTTGTTGAACTGGGCCCATGGCGGCAAGCGCCCCAGTGGGCTGTAAGTCAGACCACGCATGGCGGTCCTGGTTGAAATATGTTCTGAAACGGTTTTGGCAGGGTTCGAAGAAGTCTTGTATCATTTGTGATGATTATTTGATTGCGGCCACTTGAGGAACATAGGCATTGAGTTATATTTATTGGTCGTCAGGAAAGGGTCGGTTGGGACTATGCGGCGCTCGGGTTTCGTCTTGGTGGCAGGCTTGCTGTTGGTGTCGGGGGAACCGGCGCTGGCGGCCGATCCCAGCTTTGATTGCGATGGCGCCAGGTCCAACGTGGAAAAGATGATCTGCGGCGACGACGAACTGGCCGCCCTCGACGTCAAGCTCGCCAAGACCTTCGCCAAGGTCCTGTCCATGGCGCCCGCCGACGGCGTGTCGGAACTCAAGATGTCGCAGAAGTCCTGGCGCCAGCAGATGATCAAGTGCGGCGACAAGCCCGATCCGCGCGCCTGTGTCGTGCAATCCTACAACAAGCGCATGTCGGGTTTCTGAGGCTGGGGTCAGTCGGCAGAATATCCAAAAAGAAAGCCCGGCCACGCGAGACGCAGCCGGGCTCTTTGTTTCAGTCCGCGGGCCAGATTACTGCACGACGACCTTGGTGCCGACCTTGACGCGGTCGTAGAGGTCGATCACGTCATAGTTGGCCATGCGAATGCAGCCCGACGACGCGTTGGTGCCGATGCTGTTCGGCTCGAAGGTGCCGTGGATGCGGAACAGCGTGTCCTTGCCGTGATCGTAGAGATACATGGCGCGGGCGCCCAGCGGATTGCCGATCTGGCCTTCCATCATGTCCGGGATCATGTGGCCGCGGGCATGCTCGCGAGCAATCATTTCCTTGGGCGGGAACCAGCGCGGCCACTCCTGCTTGGAGCCGACGGCAACGGTGCCCTTCCAGCCGAAGCCCTCGCGGCCGACGCCGACGCCATAGCGAATGGCCTTGCCGCCGTCTTCCACCAGATAGAGGTGCTTTTCCTTGGTGTCGATGATGATCGTGCCAGGGGCTTCCTTGGTGGCATAGTCCACCGTCGCGCGCTGGAAGTCCTTGGGCGGGATCTGCTGTCCGGACAGATCGTCGTCGAGCTTGTTGTGGGTGGACGCCGTGTCGGTGGAGGTGCCGGTCAGGGCGAGCTTGGTTCCATTTGTCACGCAACCGGCCATCGACAGACCGACCGCGAGGACGAAGGCAATGGATTTTGCTTTAGGGAAATCGATCATGGGTTCGCACATGTCTCAAGAAGCGTGTCTCCGACGGTGTGATCACCGCCAGAAGGCTGTCAGTGGGAAGTCGGTGGAGTGATTCGGTCGGACGCCCTCGCGAATCACTTGCAGTGAAGAGCTAGTCAGCGAGCCACGTCCGTGTCGATACGGCCCCCGGCTGCTTTGGATTATTTGTCGGCATGTTACTGAAATGCCGCAGTTTACCGGGCAAGACTGCCCGGTTCCCTGGCAGTTGCAGCTGGGGGCCGACCGGATCGGACGCCTGTTGCGGGCGTCACATCACGATGACGGTGGTCCCCACCTTCACACGTGAATAGAGATCGGTGACATCCTCGTTGCGCATGCGGATGCAGCCCGACGACACCGCGTGGCCAATGGTCCAGGGCTCGGCGGTGCCGTGAATGCGATAGAGGGTCGAGCCCAGATACATGGCGCGCGCGCCGAGCGGATTGCGCGGGCCGCCCGGCATCATCACCGGCAGGTTCGGCTGACGCTGGCGCATCTCCACCGGCGGGTGCCAGTCCGGCCATTCCGCCTTGCGGGTGATGTGGTGAACGCCCGACCAAGTGAAGCCCGGACGTCCGACGCCCACGCCATAGCGACGGGCCTTGCCGTCCTGCTCCACCAGATAGAGGAACTTGGCAGTGGTATCGATGACGATGGTGCCGGCGTTCTCCGAGCCCTGATAGTCCACTTCCTGCGGCAGCAGGGCGGGATCGAGCGGTGCGTGCTTGCCGTCCAGCGTGATGTGGCCCGTGGCCACGGCCGGCGTGGCGACAGCGGACGGCTGCGGATCGGCATTCGGCAGACGCACCGTGCCCGGACGCGGATAGATTGGGATCGTCCCCGGCGTCAGTTGTGCCACCCAGGGCTCGGTGAGGTTGGGCGAGAGCACGATCGGCGGCGGCGGAACGTAGCGGCCCGACTGCGCGGCGGCCGGAAGGGCAGTGGCACCGGCCAGAAGGCAGGCGATCGGCAGGAGGGTAGCAAGACGCTTCATGGGTATGCAGCCCTTGTTGGTGCGGAAAGGACCGGTCTGGCCCTTGTTGAGAACCCGGTTTGCGGAAGGCGCGCCGCGGCACGGACAATGTCTCACCGTCAGCCACATGAGCTGCAGGCAGAGTGTCGGTGCAGGGCATTCCGTCCGCCCGGCCCCATCTTCAGGAAAACTGCGTGATGTGGTCGGCTTCGACGTTATGGTTAAGTTTTTTTCGAGTTCTAATGGTTAACGCAATGCAATTGGTGTCCCGTGGCCCACCGATGTTTGAGATCATGGTATATGGCAGGCAAACAAATATGATTAACGGAATGTTATTGTGCGCAAATTGAATAAAATGCAGGGTATGACAACCTCGAAATACCTGTTGTTAACCGGACCTGCCTTAGTTTCAAGGGCAGTAGCAAGAAGGCTATGGCACAGGGCCTCGGCACCTGCAGGCTGATCGTTTGAGGAGAAAGATATGGTGTTGGCTCGCAAGGCATATCGTATCGAGGCGATGCTTGGAGTTGGCACTGGTACGGGCGGCCCGGTGAGTGCTGGGGCACACGATCGTTCGGACGACATCCTGCGTGAAATCCATGAGCTCAAGAAGCTCATCAAGCCGCAGCAGGACATCTCCAAGGATATCATTTCCGACTACCACAAGCAGTTCACCGAGGCTTATCGGTTGAAGGTGGAAATGGAAGGAATCCAGGAGGCGATCAACCGTACCAAGCAGGAGATCGCCAGCCTCCACGTGTCGGGTTTCAAGGGCGAGGAGATGAGCCGGGTCACCGACGAACTCGACGCCGTTGTCGGCGGCACCGAGCAGGCGACCAACCAGATCCTGACAGCCACTGAAAGCATCGACGAGTTCGCCACCAACCTGCACGCTCACCTCAAGGGCGAGAATCAGGCCATGGCCGCGGACATTCAGGAGAAGGTGCTGCAGATCTTCGAGGCCTGCAACTTCCAGGACTTGACCGGCCAGCGCATTTCCAAGGTGGTCAACGTGCTTCGCTTCATCGAAGACCGCGTCAACCGCATGATGGAGATCTGGGGCGGCATGGAAGCCTTCGCCACCATCGAATCCGACGAATCGCTCCGCCGTGTCGGCGACGCGGCCCTGCTCAACGGTCCGGCCCTTCCCGAAGCGAACGGCACCGCCAGCCAGGACGACATCGACGCCCTGTTTGCCTGATCGCAACCGGGTGCATCCAGTCAACAAAAATCCCGCGGACGCCAGCGTTCGCGGGATTTTTCATGGGACGGACCTGCGATCAGGCCGGACGATTGCGGGTCGCTGCAATGATCTTGCCGGCGATCACCCAGGCAAAGGGAATGCCGATCACATAGCCGGCGATACCGGCGATCGGGATGAACCGCATCATCTCGCCGGCCAGGCTCGGCATCAGGAGCACGACGGTGACCAGCGTACCCGCCAGAACCGTGCCCACCAGAATCCAGATCATCACAGCAAGTCGCAACATGTCTCTCTCCCTCAGCCCCGCGAGCCGGTATCTTTCCCGTTCGCGATTTTGCGGAAGGCTGGTCCTGATGGATCAAGTCAGCGTTGCTCTAGATCAAACGCAGGGTTTTCCCGGATGATGATTGGGGCAAGGAACTGCGATGCCTGCAGGGCCTCGAGCGCGGTTGCGCAAACTGTTGAATCAGGGGGGCGGCTTCTCGCCCTTCAGGTTGCCTGCGCCTGATCGGAAGCCGCTCCGGGCGCTGTCTTGCGATCGGGTGAAAACAATGCTAGGAACAAATAAGGAACATTCGGGGGGCGATCATGGATGGAGTGAACACCTGGGACGACGGCACGGCACGCTGCTGGTGGGCAGGGCCTGACCAGATCTATCTCGATTATCACGATCGGGAATGGGGGCGCCCGGTGGCCGATGATCAGCGCCTGTTCGAAAAGCTCTGCCTCGAAGGCTTCCAGTCCGGCCTGTCCTGGATCACCATCCTGAAGAAGCGGGAGAATTTCCGCGCTGCCTTCGCCAACTTCGACATCGAAACCGTCGCCGGCTTCGGCGAGGCCGAGATCGAACGCCTGGTCCAGGATGCCGGCATCGTCCGCCATCGCGGCAAGATCGCTTCGGTGATCAACAATGCCAAGCGAGCCCGCGAGCTGCGCGATCGCGAGGGATCGCTCGCCGCCTTCATCTGGCGCTATGAGCCCGATCCGGCGAGTCGCCCCGCCTTTCTCGACAAGGCGACGCTGTGCAGCATGGGCAAGTCGGCCGAATCGACGGCCCTTTCCAAGGAGCTGCGCAAACGCGGCTGGAGCTTTGTCGGCCCCACCACGGTCTACGCCTTCATGCAGTCCATGGGCCTCGTCAACGATCACGTCGAGGGTTGCGCATTCCGTGCCGTCTGTGAGGCAGAGCGGGCGGCTTTCGTCCGCCCGCGCTGAGGTGCAGATCAGCCGAGGCGGGCTTCCAGTGCGTCGAACAGTGCGTTTTCCGCTTCGAACACATATTCCACCGAACTGATGGTCACCGTGCGGGCGCCGAGACCGATCAGCCGTTCGGCTTCCGTCTGTGCCTTTTTGCGCGGGCAGATCAGCGACAGGCTGTCGGCGGTGGAGCCGGCCAGCGTCACGCCGGCGCGGGCTGTGAGATCCGCCTTCAGGCTGTCGGTCACCGTGATCGCCGCGTCGATCTTCTTGACCGAGCGCGCCCGATCGTCGGCGGCAATGCGCGTCAGCATGGTGCGGCAAGCCTTGCGCACCGCCGGCGTCCAGCCCGCCTTCAGCGAGGCCGTCAATGCCGCTTCCGAGCGCATGATCACGCCGTCGTCGACGATCTTGAGACCGTTCTCGATCAGCGTCCGCCCCGTCGAGGTGATGTCGACGATGAGTTCGGCCGTGCCCGCCGCCGGAGCGCCTTCGGTCGCGCCGGGGCTCTCGACGATCAGATAGTCATGCACGCCATGGGCAGTCAGGAAGCGCCGGGTCAGCGCCACATATTTGGTCGCCACCCGCATGGGCCGATGATGCTTCAGGCGGAAGCGGGCCGCCACGTCGGCGAGGTCCGCCATGCTCTGCACGTCGAGCCAGGCCTGGGGCACCGCCACCACCACGTCCGCATGGCCGAAGCCGAGACGCGTGACGATATGCGCCGGCGCCGGTGCGTCCTCGGCGACGATGTGCTTTTCAAAACCGTCTTCGCCGTCGCCGCCCAGCGTCTCGTGCAAGAGATCGATGCCGGTCACCGCCAGATGCACATTGCCGGCACCGATTTCACGGGCGATCTCGGAGGCCGATCGGAACTGCACGTCCACGCCCGGCAGGCCGTCGATGGTGCCGAAATAATCGCGCGCGCCGCGCGCCTGCCGGATCGGCAGGCCGGAACGTTCGAAGAAGGCCAGCGTCTGTTCCTGCAGCCGCCCCTTGGACGGGACGGCGACGATAAGCGTCTCACTCATGCGCCAACCCCTTGAAATCGTTCGGTCCAAACCGCAAAGCCAATGGCCTTGAGACCGGGCTTCGCCCCGAAATGCCTGAGCAGGCCGTCATAGCGGCCGCCACCGATCACCTGGCCGACCGCCGCGTTGGCCTCATCGATGAGATCGAAGACGAAGCCGTCGTAATAGCCGAGCCGACGGCCGAAGCCCGCCGCATAGGTGAGCCGGTCGAGATCGACGCCGGCCGCTTCCAGTGCGGAGAGGCGCCCCACGAAGCGTTCCACCGCCGCCGCGAAGGGCGCCGCATGGTCGATACGCGCCGACAGCGCTTTCAGCTGCGCCGCACCCTCGCGGATCGGCAGGTCGCCGTGGTCGCCGTCATGCATGGACATGAAGGCGCGGATGGCGGCTAGGCTGTCCTCGGCAAGGCCGTTGGACGAGGCGAGCATGGCCTGTTCCAGCACCCGCTCGGCAATCTCGCCGGTGGTGCGGCCACCCACTGTCTGCACGCCGGCGATAGACAGGATGTCGGCGAAGAGCTGCCCCACCTTGTCGGCGGGGAAGCGCGACAGCGCCTCGATGATCTCCGCATGGGCGGCAAAGCCCGGGAAGCCGAAGCGGCGCTGTTCCATGCGGTCCAGCGTGTCGGCGATCTTCGCCGGGTCGCCGAACAGGGTCGCCAGTCGCGTCCGCCAGGCCGGCGGAATGTCCAGCGCTTCAAGGAGCGCGGTGAACAGTGCCACGTCGCCGACGATGACCTTGGGCGACTGCACGCCGCAGTCGGCGGCCAGCGTCAGGGCCTGGGCCAGTATGGCAGCGTCGGTGGCCACCGTGTCATGGGCACCGATGATCTCGCCGCCTGCCTGCCAGACCTCGTCCGCCTCGCCGGGGCGACCATTGCGGAAGATGCGGCCCGAATAGCAGAACTTGCCGCCATCCGGATCGGTCTTCAGCGTGGCGCGCACCACGGGAATGGTGAACTCGGGGCGCAGACACCAGTCGTCGCCGCGATTGGAGGAGGTGACGAAGATGCGGCGGCGGAACTCCTCGCCCGAGATGCGGACGAAGTCTTCCATCGGCAGCAGCACCGGCACGTCGACGGCGGAAAAGCCGTTGGCGCGGAAGCTGTCGCCGGCAAGGGTCAGGGCGTCGCTCATGCGCTTCGCCCCGTGACCGCCTCGACGATCACCCGCACTTCCGCGACGAGATCGGCGCGGTTGACTTCCTTCTGCGCCGGACGCTCGGCGCGCCACTGGGCATTGTCGGTGATCCCCGTCGAAAGCTGCTTGCCGAGCGCCAGATCCTTGATCTGCACGATACCCGCAGCACGCTCGTTGGAGCCGACGATGATGGCGCAGGGCGCGTTGCGCCGGTCGGCATATTTCATCTGCGCCTTCATGCCGGAGCCGCCGAGATACATTTCGGCGGCGATGCCCGCCTGACGCAGCTCCGACACCATGGCCTGATAGTCGGCCAGCGCGGCAGGATCCTTGTCCATCACCAGCACGCAGACCGGCCCGGACACCTCGGCTGCGCCGAGCTTGCCCAGCGTCTTCAGCGCCGCCATCAGGCGCGACACGCCGATGGAAAAGCCCGTGGCCGGCACCGGATCCTTGAGGAAGCGCCCGACCAGCCCGTCATAGCGTCCGCCGCCGCCCACCGAGCCGAAGCGCACCGGCGCGCCATCATCGCCCGTCACCTGGAAGGTCAGCTCCACTTCGAACACCGGGCCGGTGTAATACTCGAGACCGCGCACGACGGACGGATCAATCTTGACCCGCGCCGTATAGCCGGCCGCCTCGATCAGCTGCCCGATCAGCGCCAGTTCCTCGACGCCGTCCGAACCCGTGGCGCTGGAGGCCACCAGCTTGCGCAGGTTGTCGATGGTCGCCGCCGTATCGTCCGCGCCGCTCGCCACGAAGTCGAGCACCACCTGGGCCTGCTCGGACGAGAGGCCCGCGCCCTTGGTGTAGTCGCCCGACTTCTCTTCCGGATTTTCCCAGCGGCCGGCACCCAGCAGGTCACGCACGCCGGCCGGGCCGATCTTGTCCAGCTTGTCGATGGCGCGCAGCACGGTGAGGCGCGTGCCGGCATGCTCGGCACCGCCGATGCCCGCCACTTCCATCACGCCGTCGAGAACCTTGCGGTTGTTGACACGCACGATGTAGTCGCCGCGGCCGATGCCCAGCGCCTCCATGGTGTCGGCCATCATCATGCAGATCTCCGCGTCGGCGGTCACCGACGGCGCTCCCACCGTATCGGCGTCGAACTGCATGAACTGGCGGAAGCGGCCCGGGCCCGGCTTTTCGTTGCGGAACACCCAGCCGTTGCGATAGCTGCGATAGGGCTTGGGCAGCTTCTCGTGGTTCTCCGCATAGAAGCGCGCCAGCGGCGCCGTCAGGTCATAGCGCAAGCTGAGCCACTGCTCGTCGTCGTCCTGGAAGGAGAACACGCCCTCGTTCGGCCGGTCCTGATCGGGCAGGAACTTGCCGAGCGCGTCGGTATATTCGATCAGCGGCGTTTCCACCGGCTCGAAGCCATAGAGCTCATAGGTATGTCGGATCGTCTCCAGCATCCGGTGAGCTGCCTTGAGCTCGGAAGGGCTGCGGTCGACGAGGCCGCGCGGCAGGCGCGCTTTGAGAAAGTCCGACATGGATAGAGGTCCTGGATGAAGCCGAAAACGGCGAAAAACGTGAAACCCGCGGGGCGGGGCCACGCGGGTTCCAAGTAATCGATCAAGGCGCAAAGGGCAAGGCGAATGGCCTTGCCCGGTCGCTGAAATCAGCCCTTGCCGAGCTTGCCGTCCACCGACAGCGAACCGGCGCCAGCGGCGAACAGGGCGAGGAAGCCGCCGGCCATGGCGACGTTCTTCATGAACATGATCTGGTTGGTCATGTCGGCCATGGCCTGGTCCGGGGCGCCGGTGATGGCCTTGAAGTGGAACAGGTAGCCCGAGATCACGCAGAAGCCGGCCAGCAGGATCGAGACGATGCGGGTCTGGAAGCCGACGAGGATGGCGAGGCCGCCACCGAGCTCGGTCAGGATCACGAGCGGCAGCAGCACGCCGGGCACGCCCATGGCTTCCATGTAGCCGGCGGTGCCGGCATAGCCGGTGATCTTGCCCCAGCCAGCGGTGATGAAGATGATCGAGAGGAAAATGCGACCGACGAGCAGGGCGGGGGCCTTGAGGCTATCCATTGTTCTGAACTCCGTTGAAGGGCTGCAGTCACCTTTGACTGACCTTAGTGGAGTTCAATATCCAGCTTTACCCGAGGGCGGAAGCCGCCAATTGCAGCACACATTGTTTCCAGTGGATGGACAATGCGGCTGCGCTTGGCGGCTATGTCTACGATATCAGCTAGTCTGGCCGCTGGAACCTGCCAGGAGATAGCGCCCGTCGCCGGTTGCCTGCAGGTTGAGCGTGGCGTCATGCAGCTCCTTGAGGCTCGACCGATGGCCGATGGAGACCAGCGCCGTCGCCGGCAGCCGCTCGCGCAGCAGCCTGTAGAGCGCCGCTTCCGAGGCTTCGTCCAGCGACGCAGTTGCTTCGTCGAGGAACAGGAAGTCCGGCTTGGCGAGGATAGCCCGCGCCACGGCCACCCGCTGCTGTTCACCGCCCGACAG
Organism: Oryzibacter oryziterrae; assembly: GCF_021864535.1. Lineage (GTDB taxonomy): Bacteria > Pseudomonadota > Alphaproteobacteria > Rhizobiales > Pleomorphomonadaceae > Pleomorphomonas > Pleomorphomonas oryziterrae. The sequence continues at coordinate 107,905 of NZ_JAKJIC010000015.1, read as the reverse complement.
GCGCGCAGAGAGGTTCGGCCCTTCGGACAGATCGTCGAGCCGGCCCACCATCGCCCCAAGGCCGACGGCCATCAGCACGTCCTTCACCGTGGCGTCGTCGTAGACCTCCGGCCCGCGCGGATAGGTCACCGCCTCCCGCAAGCTGCCCGTGGGCAGATAGGCCCGCTGCGGCAACAGCATCACCGACTTGCCCTCGGGGACCGAGATCTTGCCCTTGCCATAGGGCCAGATGCCGGCAATCGCCCGGAAGATCGACGTCTTGCCCGACCCCGAAGGACCATTGATCAGCACTGCCTGACCCGGCGCAAAGCTGAGATCACGCGCGGCGACCAGCGGCACACCGGAGGGCAGGGCGACAGCGAGATCGGGGATGGCGAGGGTCTTGTCTGCAGTCTGAGCGACGACGATTTCGGAGTTGGTCGCGGCGGCTTCCGCCGCCTTCATGGCAGCCTCGAAGGTTGTCAGGCGGTCGAGCACTGCCTTCCACTGCGGAATGCTGTTACTGGCATTGCTGCTGAAGAGGTCAACAAAGAACGAGAAGCCACCTTGCACGTCGCCAAAGGCGCTTGCGGTTTGCATCATGTTTCCAAGTGGCATGGTCGCCGAAGTGAAGTATGCCGGCGCTAGCAGGATGAAGGAAAATACGGACGAGAACTGGCCGTAGAAGTTGGCATAGATACCGACGATGACGCGGCGAGCCATGATTTTGTACCAGTTGCTCATGATGTGGCTGAAGTGAATCAGCACACCTTTGCGTTCCACCGCTTCGCCACGCAGCAATGAGACCTGTTCGGAGTTTTCGCGCAAGCGTGCCAGTGAGAAGCGGAAGTCGGCTTCAAAATGCTGCTGGTCATAGTAGAGCCGGATCAGCGGTCGGTTGACCAGATATGCGATCCAGGTACCACCGATGGAGTAGATCAAGGCGCCCCAGACAAGATAGCCGGGGATCGATGCCAGATTGAATGAACCAACGGAGTAAGAAAAGTCGGTTGAAAGACCCCACAGGATTCCAACAAAGGCGCTTGTCTTGAAAGTTAAGTTGAAAATGCTGATGAAATTGCCCCAAGTATTTCCAATGAATTGATCGATGTCCTCAGAAATACGCTGATCAGGGTTGTCTGACTTGGTGTAACCGTCGATCATCAGGCGATAGTGAACGCCGTTGTTCATCCAACGCATCAGGAATCCTTCGGTCATCCAGCGGCGCCAGCGGATCTGTAGCCAACGCGTTACATAGGCCTCAAAGATAATCGAGCCGATGAGAAAGGCGACAATCTGGAACCAAAAGAAAAGTTCCTTGTAGAAGGTCGGGCCGTTTCGCTCTTGCAGCGCGGTGTAGAACCTGTTGTTCCAGTAACTTAGCTCCACTGAAATATACACTTGGCCCAGATTCACACCCAGAATCAGCACGAGGGCCATCAGTGCAAACCAGCGCTCCTGCATGCGAAAGCTGCCGAACCGGCCAAGATCGAAAGTCTGTTTGTCCTTGGTCCAGAAATAGGGCCAGGCCAGTCGCCAAGCCGCAGCAAGAACCCGCAAGAGCGCTTTCATTCGTGTTTCCCCGTCGATTGTTCTGCCAAGGATCAGACGGGATTTCCCGAGGCGACGCAAGCCATTCCCGTGTTCAACACGGCGAAAAATCCCTTGAGATCAGTCACCTGACAGCAGCCGGCAAAAGGGGCGGCAATGTGGCGCGGAAGATGAAGCTTTGGTTAGGTCCGAGGCCCGCCCCACAAACGAAAAGGGCGCCGCTTGCGCGACGCCCCAATCGTGTTCCATCCGAGGATGGGCGGCCTTTACGGACTTCTTGGAAGTCCATGCCGCCAGTTCAAGTCGGATTGATCCGACTTGAACCACTCCCGAGGATGGGCGGCCTTTATGGACTTCTTAGAAGTCCATGCCGCCCATGCCGCCGCCGCCCGGCATCGAAGGAGCGGATTCCTTGCGCGGCAGCTCGGCCACCATGGCTTCGGTGGTGATCAGCAGACCGGCCACCGAGGCGGCGTCCTGCAGGGCGGTGCGCACGACCTTGGTCGGGTCGATGATGCCGGCCTGGATCATGTCCACGTAGGTCTCGTTCTGGGCGTCGAAGCCCATGGTGTCGCCGAGTTCGAGAACCTTGCCGACCACGACGGAGCCTTCAACACCCGAGTTGATGGCGATCTGGCGGGCCGGAGCCTCGAGAGCGGCGAGAACGATCTTGATGCCACGCTCGATGTCGGCGTTGTCCGACGACAGCTTGGCAACGGCGGCCTTGGCGCGCAGCAGAGCGGTACCACCGCCCGGAACGATACCGGCCTCGACAGCGGCGCGTGTGGCGTTCAGAGCGTCGTCGACGCGGTCCTTGCGCTCCTTGACTTCCACTTCGGTCGAACCGCCGACGCGGATGACGGCAACGCCGCCAGCGAGCTTGGCAAGGCGTTCCTGCAGCTTCTCGCGGTCGTAGTCGGAGGTGGTCTCTTCGATCTGAGCCTTGATCTGGGCCACGCGGCCTTCGATGTCGGACTTCTGACCGGCGCCGTCAACGATCGTGGTGTTCTCCTTGGAGATCGCCACCTTCTTGGCGCGGCCGAGCATGGCCAGCGTCACGGTCTCGAGCTTGATGCCGAGGTCTTCGGAGATGACCTGACCACCGGTGAGGATGGCGATGTCTTCCAGCATGGCCTTGCGGCGATCGCCGAAGCCCGGAGCCTTGACGGCAGCGATCTTCAGGCCGCCACGCAGCTTGTTGACGACGAGCGTGGCCAGGGCCTCGCCTTCGACGTCTTCAGCAACGATGAGCAGCGGACGCGAGGACTGCACGACGGCTTCGAGCACCGGCAGCATGGCCTGGAGGTTCGAGAGCTTCTTCTCGTGGATGAGGATATACGGATCCTCAAGCTCGGCGACCATCTTCTCGGCGTTGGTCACGAAATAGGGGCTGAGGTAGCCACGGTCGAACTGCATGCCTTCGACGACTTCGAGCTCGGTCTCGGCGGTCTTGGCTTCTTCGACGGTGATGACGCCCTCGTTGCCGACCTTCTGCATCGCCTCGGCGATCATCTGGCCGATCGAGGTCTCGCCGTTGGCGGAGATCGTGCCGACCTGGGCCACTTCGGCCGAGGTGGAGATCTTCTTCGAACGGGCGTTCAGGTCCTTGACGGCTTCCAGAACGGCCATGTCGATGCCGCGCTTGAGGTCCATCGGGTTCATGCCGGCGGCAACAGCCTTGGCGCCTTCGCGAACGATGGCCTGGGCCAGAACCGTGGCGGTGGTGGTGCCGTCACCGGCGATGTCGTTGGTCTTCGAAGCGACTTCGCGGACCATCTGGGCGCCCATGTTCTCGAACTTGTCGGCAAGCTCGATTTCCTTGGCGACCGAGACACCGTCCTTGGTGATGCGCGGAGCGCCGAAGGACTTCTCGATGACGACGTTGCGGCCCTTGGGGCCGAGGGTAACCTTCACCGCATCGGCGAGGATGTCGACACCGCGAAGCATCTTCTCGCGGGCGTCGGCGGCAAACTTGACTTCTTTGGCAGCCATTTCAGTTGCTCCTTGAAGAGAGTTGGAAAGGGACGGAAGGCGTCGGCTTCAATCAGCCGATGATGCCCATCACGTCGGATTCCTTCATGATCAGGAGGTCCTGACCGTCGATCTTGACTTCGGTGCCGGACCACTTGCCGAACAGCACCTTGTCACCGGCCTTCACGTCGAGGGCGACGAGCTCGCCCTTGTCGTTGCGGGCGCCGGGGCCAACAGCCACGACTTCGCCCTGCTGGGGCTTTTCCTTGGCGGTGTCGGGGATGATGATGCCGCCGGCGGTACGCTCTTCGGACTCAAGCCGACGAACGACAACACGGTCGTGCAGGGGACGGAACTTCATGGGTTCTGCTCCTAAAAATCTACCGCTCCAGGCCCGGCGCCCTTGCGGCGGGACCTTCTGAGGCGGCTCAATGAGACGCTGTTAGCACTCGACTGTAGTGAGTGCCAAGCGAGGGTGAAATAGGTTCGGGGGGCCGGGATGTCAAGGGCCGGCGCATGAAATGGCTAACGCAAGGCAACTTGGACGCGGCTCGGGCCCGGGGAAGTTTCCGCAAGCCTCCGGGCAGGCGATTGGCCGCCGCCCCCTTGCGCCGGCAACAGCACGATGGAGGGCACCGTCATACCAAGTGGCATTGAAAATTCCACTTGGTATTCCGTATTCGAATTTCTCATGCCTTTGACGCAAATGAGAAATACGAATTGTTCTCAATGAGCCAATGCGTCAGCATTCTGGCGAATTGATATCAAATGAGAAAAAGGCCCGACGGGCCTTTTTCATGCATTGAACTTCAAGGATACCGACGCTCAGAAATAGGCGTCGATGTCGTCCTGGCTCACGCCTTCGCCCTTGAACTGCGGACCGTGCAGGATCAGTTCGCGCTTGCGGCGCTCTTCCTCGGTCTCGGTCAGCGGAGCGTCGGTGATCTTCATGATCTTGAGCTTTTCCACCAGCGTCGTGATGCGCACGTCCAGCGCATTCAGCGTGGTGACGACCTTGGAGATGCGCTGGCCCGTGATGTCCTGGAAGGAACAGGCCTGGAAGATGTCGATGATCTTCTCGTTGACCACGGCCTGATAGGCTTCGTGGTCGCTGGGATCTGCGCCCATGATCTCTTCGGCGGCCGACATGATCGTGTTGGTGGCTTCTTCCGTCGCCTCGACGATGGCATCGAGCTCACGCCCGGCCGTCGGAATATGCTCGGACCGCATGTCGGCGAGCCGCAGCTGCGACAGGTCATCCTTCATGTTGGCGATCTCGTGCGCCATTTCGCCCAGCTCGGCATAAATGGTCACGTCGAGGGTTTCGAACAGGGACTGGAAGCTTTCGGCCATGATTTCGGCAAGGCGCATCACGTCTTCAAGTGACACGTCTTCGGCGCGACGCTCGTTCCTCAGAAAGTCGATGATGCGAGCCACATGCTCGTCCGACATGGTCGACATAATTCCATCCCCCTACGGGCGGCAATCGACAGGCGTCGAGGCGGGCCGGCCCTTGGAAAGTGACAGCTGCACGCGGCGGACGGCGCTGCCGTGGTTTTTGTTGGTTTTGAAGCCGACTAAGCCTGGCTGGCCGTATGGTCTGGCCTGCAGGTGTGGCCAGCGACCGCACACGGTCGCCGGACCTCTTTGTTTCACCCGCTTTGTCAACTCGGCATCAGTCGCCGAAGACGGCCTCGATCTTGCTCTTCAGCGTCGGCGCATTGAAGGGCTTCACGATATAGTTGTTCACGCCGGCCTTCTTGGCAGCGATCACGTTTTCCGTCTTGGATTCGGCGGTCACCATGATGAACGGTGTCTTCGCCAGGCCGGAGTCCGCACGAACCTGCTTGAGCAGTTCGTAGCCGGTCATCGGCTCCATGTTCCAGTCGGAGATGACGAGCCCATACTTGCGCTCCTTCATCTTGCCGAGCGCTTCGGTGCCGTCCGACGCCTCATCGACGTCTTCAAAGCCGAGCTGCTTCAACAGGTTTCTGATGATTCGGATCATGGTCTTGTAATCGTCGACCACGAGTACCGGAATCGAAGTGTCCAGTGCCATCGTTTACTCCACACTGCCGCGACGCCACCCGCGCCTCGATGACGAGCCAAATCCGGCACGGGCGGGTGAAAAGCCCGTGAGGGCAACCCGTGCTTATGCCTCAACATAAGCCATGGAGCTGAAAAGTAGGTTAACTTGGCAGATCTTGCCCCGGGCAGAAAAGTGGTGATTTTGGAAACGTTTGATTTACCGTGTCTTTTCGATTTGAATCGTTTTTTTGGCGGCGATCCGCCATTTGCAAATGTTTCGACGGGGCGTTGCTGTGTTTCTGCCGTTAACGATCCGCCAACCATCCCGAACATTGGCCAATCGTCTCATCGCCGAAAGTTCGCCTTGCAAGCCCGCTAGGCTGCCAGCAAAAGGGGAGGCCCGGTCGCCTGATTTCACGCACCGCCGGTGCATTTGACGCGCGAGTGGAACAGGAACGAGCCATGACTATCCCCGAAATCAAGCAGTTCTTCTTCGAGGATCTCGCCGTCGGCATGCGCGAGACCTATCTCAAGACGGTGCTGTCTTCCGACGTCATCGGCTTCGCCCAGCTGTCCGGCGACCATAATCCCATTCATCTGTCCGAGCATTTTGCCGCTCGCACCCGCTTTGGCGGCCGCATCGCCCACGGCCTTTATACGGCGAGCCTCATCTCGGCCATCCTCGGCATGCGCCTGCCGGGGCCGGGCGCGGTCTACCTGTCGCAGACGCTGAAGTTCAAGGCGCCGGTTCGCATCGGCGATGTCATCGAGGTCTCCGTGGAGGTCATCGAGCTCATCGACAAGGGCCATCGCGCCCGTCTTCACTGCGAAGCCACGGTGGACACCAAGGTGGTGCTGGAAGGGGAGGCCATGGTCATGGTGCCAAGCCGCGCCGAGGCCGAGCGCGAGGCATCAGCCGACTGATCGCACCCCTCACCTTTGCAAGGCCATGCGGAAATTCCCTTGACCGGATCGCCTCGTCACGGCACGGTCCCGGCGCATCATGACGCGGCTGAGGCTTTTGGGTGTTGAACCGAACAAGCCGCGCAAGCTGTTCTGGATTCAAGGGGATGTGACGCCCGTCGCCTCCCGCACTCGTGCTGGTCTGCCCATGTCCTCTGCCTTTCAGTCCTTCGATCTTTCGTCCGTTCCCGCCTCCCTCAAGGGCGGGGCGCTCGCCATCGGCAACTTCGACGGCATGCATCGCGGCCACCAGGCCGTGCTCGGCGCGGCGATTGCGGCAGGCGACAGGATCGGTGTACCGGCGATCGGGCTCACCTTCGAGCCGCATCCGCGCGACGTCTTCCGTCCCGATCACGCCGTCTTCCGCCTGACGCCACCCTCGGTCAAGGCGCGCCTTGCGGAAGCCATCGGCCTCAAGGCCATGGTCTCAATCCATTTCGACAGCCTGTTCGCCGCCATGACGCCGGAAGAGTTCGTCAAGTCGGTGCTCGTCGACCAGCTTGCCATCCGCTACGTGGCCATCGGCTGGAACTTCCATTTCGGCTCCGGCCGGCGCGGCACGCCGACGCTGCTCGCCGAACTTGGCGCGCGCTACGGCTTTGACGTCGAGATCATCGAGCCCTTCGAGACAGAAGACGGCTTCACCGTCTCCTCGAGCGCCGTGCGCGACCGCCTCTCCGAGGGCAATATCGCCGAAGCGGCCGGCCTGCTTGGCTGGCGCTGGTTCTTTGAAGGCGTCGTCGTCGATGGTGACAAGCGCGGCCGTACCATCGGCTTTCCCACCGCCAACATCCGCCTGCCCGAACAGGTGCGCCTCGGCCAGGGCATCTACGCCGTCTTCGCCGATTTCGACGGCACCCGCCATGCCGGCGTCGCCAGCTGGGGCCGCCGCCCGACCTTCGACAACGGCAACCCCGTCTTCGAGACCTTCGTCTTCGACTACGCGGGCGACCTCTACGGCAAGACGCTGGCCATCACCCCCGTCAGCTATCTTCGCCCCGAAATGAAGTTCGACGGCATCGCCGCCCTCGTCGCCCAGATGAACCGCGACGCCGAAGAGGGCCGGCAGATCCTCAATGCCTTCGACCAGTATTCCCCGCTGGATCTGGCCTTGAGGTCCAGGATGTCCTGACCGGATCTGACGATCCACCCCCGGAGGCCTCGTTGAACGCGTCTGACGATTTCAGGAACGCTCTGAGGAAAGGCACTGGGCGCGCCATGCTGATCCTGTTGGCTCAGCCTGACAACGCGGACCATCAGGCAGCCTTGCTCGAAGCCTGCCTGACCGCTCAGACCTACGATAAGCAACTTGAGGATAGCCGCGAGGGGTATTTCTTCGAACTCATCAAGGCCACCGGCAACCCGGGTATGTATCGGGACGCCCTGCTCGCCGCCTTGACCGATCCAGGCGGATCCACGCCGCCCTGTGACAGAGTCCAGTGCTTTTCCATCCTTTGTCTCTTCGCACAGCAAGACCCGACCTTCGATCGAGAGCTCCTTCGCACCTTTGCGACATCGGGCGCCGTCGAGGACGGCGGATCGGCATATCTCCTTGCGCTGGTTCGTCTGGAAGGGATTGATGGCCTTTCCTTCGTTGCACGCCATTTCCATGCAGTTTTGAGTTCAGCACAGGACGACTGGGGTTGGCTCTTTGGTGCCTTGGTGGACGAACTCGGCGAGTTGAGCCCCGCCGATCGGGATCGGCTCATGCTTGCGCGCCGGCAGAACTCCTTTCTCGATGCGCTCTTCCGTCAATACGAGCACCCACCGCAAGAGCCACGGCCTCCCGATGAACCCTATGTGCCCTTCGCCGAACTGATCGCGCGTGACGAGAAGTTTCTTCGCTTCACGAAACATTGGATCAGACAGGCGACCGTATCGGATCTGGAAGCCGCAGCGCATGCGATGTTGGCCGAGCAGGTGCCGAACCGTCTCTGGCGCTACGCAAGGCTCTTCAAGGCGCGCCCCTATCCTTTGGCGCTTGAACCTCTGGTCGAGAAGCTGCTGTCGTCGGACAATCTCAAGGCGCTCCCGATCGCGGACATTGTCGGCCAGGTGAGGCACCCCGATGTGCGGCGCTTGGCCCTCGACGCTCTTGCTACACCAGGCCGGATTGAGATCGCTCTCTACCTGCTGCAGCAGAATTATGAAGCCGGCGACGCGGCATTGATCTTGTCGTCCCTCAAGTCCTGTGAGGCGGATGATCAGGTGATCCATGGTCTTGGCATGCGTCTTCGTACCCTTGCGGAAGTGCACGGCGATCCGTCCTCGGATTGGGAGCAACTCCTGACCTGGGCATACCGGGAAACGCCTTGCTCGCTCTGCCGCACTGGCATCGTGGGTCAAATGGCGAGACTGAAAGTGCTTTCAGACCCGTTGGTTGCCGAGTGCCTCCACGATGCCGACAAGGACACGGTCCGGCTGGCCCGCGATTGGCTGCGTGAGCGCGAGGCTGAGACCGAGACCGAAAACAATGCCAATCAGTGATTAAGCTGAGTTCGGATATACCCGCCCTTTATTTATCTTCTTTTTCCCGCTAGAACTCCCGCCCATGTGGAGCCAAGACAGACGCGTCTGGACGCGCGCGCGAAGAGAGCGAATTACAGGCCCGGCCCAGATTGCCCGTCGGTGACGGACAGCATCATGGGACCGGGAACCAATCGCCTTTGGCCTATCGCCGGCGGGTACTTCAACGCCCTGCCTTCCAAGACCAATTCTGCCTGACGAGATCTGTTCATGACCGAGACTTCCGCCCCGTCGTCCGAAGCGGCGCCGACCCGCGATTACTCCGCTACGCTCAATCTGCCCGAAACCGAGTTCCCCATGCGCGCCGGCCTGCCGCAGAAGGAGCCGCAGCTGCTCGCCCGCTGGGACGAGATGCAGCTCTACAAGCGCCTGCGCGAAACCTCCAAGGGGCGCGAGAAGTTCGTCCTGCACGACGGCCCTCCCTATGCCAACGGCCATCTGCACATCGGTCACGCGCTGAACAAGATCCTCAAGGATCTGATCACCCGTTCGCGCCAGATGATGGGCTATGACAGCAATTACGTCCCCGGCTGGGACTGCCACGGCCTGCCCATCGAGTGGAAGGTCGAGGAAGAATATCGTGCCAAGGGCAAGAACAAGGACGAAGTTCCCATCAACGAACTGCGCCGCGAATGCCGTGCCTATGCGCAGAAGTGGATCGGCATCCAGGCCGAGGAATTCCGCCGCCTGGGCGTCGAGGGCGACTTTGCCAATCCCTACACCACCATGGACTTCTTCTCCGAGGCGGTCATCGCCGGCGAGCTTCTGAAGTTCGCCGTCTCCGGCCAGCTCTATCGCGGCTCCAAGCCGGTGATGTGGTCGGTGGTCGAGAAGACCGCGCTGGCCGAGGCCGAGGTGGAGTATCAGGACTACCAGTCCGACACCATCTGGGTGAAGTTCCCCGTCACCCGCGAGTTCGGCGGCAACACCACCTGGCTCGACCGCATCCAGGAGCGCTCGCGCCAGCTCTCCAAGATCGGCCCCGACGCGGCCATCGAGCACAATGAGTCGCTCGCCGGCGCGTCCGTGGTGATCTGGACCACCACCCCCTGGACCATCCCGGGCAACCGCGCCGTCTCCTATTCCAAGAAGATCGCCTATGGCCTCTACAAGGTCACCGAGGCGCCCGAGGACAACTGGGTGAAGGTCGGCGACCGCCTGATCCTCGCCGACGCCCTGGCCGAAGGCGTGTTCAAGCAGGCCAAGGTCGTGGCCTTCGAGCGTCGCCGTACGGTCACCGCCGAAGAACTGTCGTCGATCCGCTGCGGCCATCCGCTGCAGAACCTCGGCTACACCTTCGATGTGCCCATGCTGGCCGGTGACCATGTCACCGATGACACCGGCACCGGCTTCGTCCACACCGCACCGAGCCATGGCCGCGAGGACTTTGAAGTCTGGATGGATCACGCCCACGAGCTCACCTCGCGCGGCATCGACACCACCATTCCCTTCCCCGTGGACGACGACGGCTTCTATACCAAGGACGCGCCCGGCTTCGAGGGCAAGCGCGTGCTTACCGACAAGGGCGAGAAGGGCGACGCCAACCAGGCCGTCATCGACGCGCTCGCCGCCGCCGGTCGCATGGTCGCCCGTGGCCGTCTCAAGCACACCTATCCGCATTCCTGGCGTTCCAAGAAGCCGGTCATCTTCCGCAACACGCCGCAGTGGTTCGTCTACATGGACCGCTCGGTCGACGGTCTGACCCTGCGCGACAAGGCGCTCGCCGCCATCGATTCCACCGACTTCTACCCGCCGGCTGGCCAGACCCGCCTGCGCTCGATGATCGAGAACCGTCCCGACTGGGTGCTGTCGCGTCAGCGCGCCTGGGGCGTGCCGATCGCCGTGTTCCGCAATGTCGAGACCGGCCAGCTGCTGCCTGGCCCGCAGTTCGATCGCAATGACGACTATGCCGCCCGCCTCAAGGAGGCCTTCGAGGCCGAAGGCGCCGATGCCTGGTTCGCCGACGGTGCCAAGGAACGCTTCCTGGCCGGCTTCGTCGACAACATGGACCATTGGGAGCAGGTGCGCGACATCCTTGACGTCTGGTTCGATAGCGGCTCGACCCATGAGTTCGTGCTCAAGCACCGTCCCGACCTCAAGTGGCCGGCCGACGTTTACCTCGAAGGCTCGGACCAGCATCGCGGCTGGTTCCATTCCTCGCTGCTCGAAAGCTGCGGCGTCAACGGCCGCGCGCCCTATAACGCGGTGGTGACCCATGGCTTCACCATGGCCGAGGACGGGCGCAAGATGTCCAAGTCGCTCGGCAACCAGGTGCTGCCGCAGGACGTGATCAAGCAGTCCGGCGCCGACATCCTGCGTCTCTGGGTCGCCTCCACCGATTACTGGGAAGACCAGCGCATCGGCAAGAAGATCCTCGACAGCAATTCCGACGCCTATCGCAAGATCCGCAACACCATCCGCTGGATGCTCGGCACGCTGAAGCATTACGATGGCACGGTCGTCGCCTATGCCGACCTGCCCGAGCTTGAGAAGGCCATGCTGCACAAGCTCGCCGAAGTGGGCGTCGACGTGGTCGAGGGTTACACCACCTACGACTTCAAGCGCTCCTTCGCGTCCGTGCTCAACTTCATGAACATCGACCTCAGCGCCTTCTACTTCGACATCCGCAAGGACGCGCTCTATTGCGATCCGAAGTCGTCGATCAAGCGCAAGGCGTCGCTCTATGTGGTGGCACAGCTGTTCGACGCGCTGGTGAAGTGGCTGGCGCCGCTCATCCCCTTCACCGCCGAGGAAGCCTGGCTCGATCGCAACCCCGGTGAAGGTGTCTCGGTGCATCTCGAACTCTTCCCGGCCATCCCGGCCGAGTGGACCAACCCGGACCTCGCCGCCAAGTGGGATAAGGTCAAGAAGGTGCGCCGTGCCGTCACGGGCGCGCTCGAGATCGAGCGTCGCGAGAAGCGTATCGGGTCCTCGCTGGAAGCGGCCCCGGCCGTTTACGTGGAGGATGCCGACCTGCTCGCCGCGCTGGATGGGCTCGACTTTGCCGAGATCTGCATCACCTCGCAGATCGAAGTGACCGGCTCGGCCTCGCCCGAGGGTGCCTTCCGTCTTGAGGATGGCACTCCGGTCGGCGTGGTGCCCAAGCTGGCGGTCGGCAAGAAATGCGCCCGTTCCTGGCGCATCCTGCCGGAAGTCGGCACCGATCCCGCCTATCCTGACGTCTCCTTGCGCGACGCAGCCGCCCTGCGTGAACTCGGACTCTGACGGGGCATCCATGCTGGCCAATCCCGCTGTTTCCGCGATGAAGACACGTCTTGCGGCCTTCGCCGGGGTTGGCCTGACGGTGCTGGCCGATCAGGCCAGCAAATACTGGGTTCTCAACGTCAGCGACCTGCCGCTCGGCGAACGCCTCACGGTGGCGCCGGGCCTTGAGCTCGTGCTGACCTGGAACCGAGGTATTTCCTATGGCCTCTTCCAGCAGGACAGCGCTCTCGGCCGCTGGCTGCTGGTCGGCTTCACCGTTGTTGCCACGCTGGCTCTGGTCACCTGGATGGTCAGAGCCAGTCATCGCCTGACCATCTTCGGTCTTTCCCTGATCGTCGGCGGTGCCATCGGCAACTTCATCGATCGCGTTGCCTATGGCGCCGTGGTCGACTTCGTCTATTTCCACATTTTGAGCTTTTCCTGGTACGTATTCAATCTTGCCGATTGCGCCATCGTTGCAGGCGTGGCCGCTCTCCTGTATGACTCCTTCGGCAAGAGCCATAGTGACGCCGCAAAATCCGGCTAACTGAGGCGAAAGACCGTGCGGCTTTGGCCGTGTTTGTCCGGCTGCGGACTGGTCTCGGCGCTCTCCGGCGCCAAAGGCATTGTGATGGCGGGAACGAAGATGAGTTTTGAAGTCGGAAAGCGTTTTGCGATTCTCGCTGTTCTCTCGGCCAGTCTCGCCGCCTGCTCATCCATGGGCCCCACAGCCAACGATGACGACCCGGAAACCGAGGTGCCGAATCCTTCCATCGGGCGCGCCTTGATGGAAGGTGTCGGCGCCGTGCCTGCACGGCAGAAGCCCATCAATTACACCCCGCGCGCACCTTTGGTCGTGCCGCCGTCGACCACGACGCTGGTGGCGCCTGAGGCGCCCAACCAGGTCGCGTCCCTGCCCAATTGGCCCGACGACAACGATCTCGCCCGTGCCCGCATGCTGCGCGAGTCGCAGGCCCGTGAGGATGCCCGTGATGGCGACGCTGCCGTTCCCTCCGGTGAGCTGATGGCTGGCGCGCTGCCGACCAAGCGCACAGGCCATGTGCGCACGCCCGGCGAAGAGCGTCAGGATGACAAGCCGCTGCTGCCCCATCAGATCGGCCAGATGCAGAGCAGTGGCATCGACGGTACCGGTGTCTACGGTCCCGACGGCACGCCGCGCCGTCGCGCGCTTGTCGAGCCCCCGGTTGCCTATCTGCAGCCGGCTCCGGGTGTGCCGGTGACCACGGAGACACCCGAGGACAACCAGCCCAAGCCATCCTTCTGGAATCGCATGAAGTTCTGGTAAGCGCAGCGCTGAAATCCCAATTTCAAGCAACGCCGTTCGGTCATAGCCGGACGGCGTTTCTGCTTTCTGGGACTGCGTTGTTGTTTGCAGAAGAGGGGGTGTTTGAAGCACCTGGTGCAGCGGCGAGCAATGCGACAAGGCTCGCCTGATAAGTCACGGTGACAATGGCGACCGTGGTTCAGTGAGTCCGGAAACTGAGAACCCGTCCAGGATCAGCGCAGGTTCGCTGCCTGACGTCCGCTCGTCACCGGCGCGGCCGGAGCGGCGGCACCCAGCACTTCGGGGCGGACCTGGCGGGGTGCAGAGAACAGGAAGCCTTGCGCCAGCGTGATGTTGTAGTCGAGCAGGTCGATGACCTGGCCTTCCTGTTCCACCTTGTCGACGATCAGCGTCAGGCCCTGCCGCTGCATGTGGCCGGCCATGTCCTCCAGATGGATGTCGCCGGTCACCACCGGCTGGCGCCCGAGCAGGCGCTCGGCGTTGACCTTCACCATGCGGAAGCCGAGGTCGGACAGTCGGCGGAAGTCCATGCGGAAGTCGGACACGCCGTCGAGCGAGAAGCGATAGCCCATGTCGGCGATCGCCTTCAGGCTCTCCATCTCCAGCGGGCCGATGTCGCGCATCGCGCTCTGGCTCAATTCGAACAGCACCAGATCGGCAACGGCCTTGTTCTGCGACAGGAAGCTCTGGAACTCGCGGAAGAAGCCCGAAGAAGACAGGCTCTCGGTGGCAAGATTGACGAACAGGCCCACTTCGCTGTTGCGCTGTGTCAGTCGCTTCAGGATCTGGAACGAGCGGATCACCTGGAACGTGTCGAGCTTGGCGATCGCCCGCTGCTCGATCGCCGCCGGAATGAACTCGGCCGCGTTGATCAGCCCGTCCGCGCCCTTGAGCCGCGTCAGCACCTCGTAATAGCGCACCTTGCGCTGCGGCAGTGTCACGATCGGTTGCAGATGCAGCTCGATCGCCTCGCTGCGAATGAGCTTTTCCACTTCGCGGCCGAAGGCGCTCGGCACCTTGGGCGTATCGGTGACGAACAGCGCGCTGCTCTGCATGGACTGCGCCGGGCTCTCCGGCTGGCGCATGGGATAGGGCTCTGCGCGGCGCGGTTCGCGTTCTGCCCGGCTGGGCTCGGGCGGCATCATCGCCGTCTGTCGCGCCGCCATCGCATCGGCCCGTGCGCTGAGATCCCCGACCTTGCGCTCCACCTGCGTCTCGAGTTCTGCAAGACCCTCGGCTACCTGCTTGAGGAGATGCCCCACCACCTCGACCTCGGCAGCCAGCGGCTCGTTCTCTTCCCGCACGCGCAGGGCGAGCGTTTGCTCAAGCCGGGTCAGGCGGCTCGAAAGCTTGGCGATCTCGGTATTGCTGTCGCCGGCCACAGCCGAAATCTCATCGATCCGCGTTTCCAGCCACTGCCGGTCCTTGCGGCGCTCGGCCAGTTGTTGCGCCAGCAGCAGCACGAACAGAAAGCCGAGACCGAGCGTCGCCGCTTGCGCCAGCGGAAAGCCGAACTGCACATCCAGCACCACCGCCAGGGACCCGGCGGTAACGACCATGGCGATCAGGATCAAAATCGAGTTCGTGCGGCTCATCGGCCGATGGACTCCGGAACAGGGGGCACGCGAATCAACGTGATTGTGATCGTTTTTGTGCACAGAAGCGACGGGGCGACAGAGGTTTGCCCAGATGAATTTTCACATTGTGTTGTCACGACTTGACCGCATGGGCCAAGGCTCGCATCTTCTAGGACACGCAAGGCGCCCGACGGAGACCGTCAACCCACGGCCGGAATGTGCCGCGAGCACGCACAGGAGCGAAAGATGATCGAACTCAAGGTGGAAGGCATGATGTGCGGCGGCTGCGCCGGCACCGTCGAAAAGGCGATCAAGCGCGTCGACCCCAATGCGGCCGTCACCATCGATCTGCCCACGGGCCGCGTCAACGTCGAGACCGACAAGGACAGCAAGGCCATCTCCGAGGCCATCGAGGCTGCCGGCTACGACGTCGCCGCCTGACCAGGACGCCCCGACCGGAAATCCGGTCGGGCCGATCACTTACCCATCCTCGCAAGCCCTGGCGTCAACCGATTGTTTACCATGATTGGGCCAAGGTCGAAGCCAGTGCGGAAGGAATCCGCAGGTCGCCTTGCAAGGATTGCGTATCGATGGGTCTCGCCCAGCCTAGCTCTTCGACAATCAGGCTTCTGCTTGTGGACGAAGACCCTGACGCACGTCGTCTGCTGCGCTCTGCGCTTGAGGCCCGCATTGCCCGCCCCATGATGATCATGGAGACTGCCGAGCCCGACGCTGCCCGCGCCATGATGGCCGAGCGCGCCTTTGACGCGGTGGCGGTCGATCTCGATACCGTCGGCGGTCCCGCCGGCTTCTCCGCGCTCATCGATCGCACGCCCATGGTCGTCGCCTACGCGCTCGGTGCCGCCGATCGCGTGCAGGACGCCGTCGCCTGCGTCCGCTCCGGCGCCGCCGATTTCATCGGCAAGCCGCTGGATGGCCCGGCCTTCGCCCGCCGCATCGAACGCCAGTTCGTCGAGGTCAAGCTGGCGGTTCACAATGAGTTCGAGGGGCTGATCGGCCGCTCCCCCAGCATGCAGGCGCTGTTCGACCAGATCCAGCGCATTGCGCCGTCGGAAGGCGCCGTGTTGATCCTCGGTTCGGCCGGTTGTGGCAAGTCCCTGATCGCAAAGGCGGTTCACGCCCGCTCCCGTCGCCGGGCCGCGCCCTTCGTCACGCTGGATTGCAAGGATGGCACGCCGTCCGATCTGGTGGCCGAGCTCACCCGGCCCAACGGTGCGCTCGACCGTGCCGACGGCGGCACGCTTTTTCTTGAAGACGTCGGCTTCCTGCCGGAGGCCGCCCAGAACGCGCTGACCCGCTTCTTCGACACCTCCGAGATTGCCGACGTCGATCGCTCGCGTCGCCTGTCGGTCCGCATCATCGCGAGCTCGAGCCACGCGCTGACCGATCTGCGCGGCCCCAAGGGGCTGAAGTCGGACCTGTTCTTCCGCCTCAACGTGCTGATGATCAACGCGCCGTCGCTTGACGATCGCGCCGACGACCTGCCGCTTCTGGTCGAAGGATTGCTGCGCCAGGCGGCCCGCGAGGCCGGCTCGCGTCTGACGCGCATCTCCGGTTCGGCCACCCAGTTGCTCACCGGCCATGACTGGCCCGGCGATGTCGGTGAACTCAAGGCGTTCATCGAGTCACTCGCCCGCCGGTTTGACGGCGATCTCATCACCGCCGAAATGGTGGCTCCGCTCCTCAGCGACATGCGGGCCATCCACGCTCCCGCTGTTCACTCGGACTCCCGTCGCCCGTCGCCCGCCGACATCCGTCCGTTGTGGATGGAAGAGGCGCGCCTCATCGAAGAGGCCATCGCTGCCTTCGACGGCAACATCGCCAAGGCCGCCGCCGCGCTGGAGATCAGCCCGTCGACCATTTACCGCAAGCGCCAGAACCAGGGGGACGGCGCAGCATCGGCCGTGGCATGAATAATTTGTCCCGGTCGCTTGCGATGACTTGGAAAAGCCCTGAAGATCAGTAAGATCGGCCCCGTGTGAAGCGGGGTTCACAGACACTTGCGGTTTTCGCCGAGGATTTGCGCGAACGCCCGGGTTTGATCTTCGTGGGGCGGCCCTCCGGCGTCCCCGGCGAGGAGCGGGATCGACCCCTTGCTTTCGTTCCGAATGACTTCAACGAGCCGTTGCTTCGGCAGTCCGGCGCGTTGGTATGAAGGATTAGGCGCAATGTTTCCGGTAGGCGTCCTCCGCTCGCTTGCTCTCGCAACCGTCCTGTGCTCCTCCGCCGCTGTCGCCGGTCCGATCCTGGACGACGCCACCACCGCCGAGAGCGAGCTGGCCGCCGGCCGGCCCATCCAGGCACTTGCGGCAATCGAGGACGCCTTCAACCAGGCCTGGGACGCTGCGCCGCTGTCCTTCTCCGAAGCGCTTTTCGTCACCGACCGGCCGGCCGGCTTCGGCATCTATGATTCGCGTCCCAACTCGCTCTTCGCTCCCGACGAGCCCATGCTCGTCTATGCCGAGCCCTTCGGCTACGGCTTCGGCAAGCAGGACGATCTGTTCAAGATCGACTTCAGTGCCGATTTCGAGTTGCGCACGCCCAAGGGCCAGATCCTGCATTCGCAGGCCGGGTTTGCCTCGCTCGACATGACGTCGCGCCGACGCAACAAGGAATTCCAGGTCTTCATCGTCTATCGCTTCAAGGGCCTGAAACCCGGCGATTATGTGCTGGTGACGACGCTGCACGACAAGAACTCCACCAAGTCGGGCAATTTCGAGCTGCCCTTCACCATCACGGCCTCGCTGGCGCCGAAGCCGGCCGCCCCGGCTCCCGTCGCCCCGGTCCCCGCTGAGCCTGCGACACCCGCGCCAGCAGCTCCCGCGCCAGCTCCGGCCGCCCCGGCCCAGTGACAGTCATGCCCATTGATCCCCCCGCGATCCGGCCCGGCGCCGACAGCGACGGCCCGGCGGTGGCCGCCTTGATTGCACGCGTCTTCGGCGAATATCCCGGCTGCCCCTTCGTGCTGGCCGAGTTTCCCGAACTGGCCGCCGTCGCCTCCCACTATCGCCACCGCAATGGCGAATTCTTCGTCGCCGAGCAGGACGGCCTGCTGGTCGGCTCCTTCGCCATTTCCTGCAAGGACGGCGACGGCGTCTTCGAGATCAACAAGGTCTATGTGGACAGCGCCATGCGCGGCAGCGGTCTCGCCCATGCGCTCTACGCCGAGGGCCTCGCCTTCGCGCGCGCCCATGGTGGCACCACGCTCAAGCTGTGGACCGACACCCGCTTCCTGAGCGGCCACCGCTTCTACGAAAAGCTCGGCTTCACGCGTCAGCCGGTGGTCCGCTACCTTGCCGACGCCACCGATGGCTGGGAGTTTGCCTACCGTCTGGTGCTTCCGTGACCCAATCCGCCGCCCGCAAGGCCATTGGCCTTGCTCTTCTGGCCATCGCCATTTTCTCGGCCATGGACGCCATCGTCAAACAGGCCAGCATTGCGGTGCCGGTGCTGTTCGTCGTGTTCATGCGCTATTTGACCGGGCTCGCCTTCTCGCTTCTGGCGCTGATCGGCGACCGCAGCGTCTGGCCGTCGGTGGCGGCGCTGAAGCGGGCCGCCTTGCGCAGCCTGTGCATGCTGGCGACGGCCACGCTGTTCTTCATCACCTTGCAATATCTGCCGTTGGCCCAGACCGTGGCGCTCACCTTCACGGCGCCCTTCTTCCTGGTGTTCGGCTCGGCGCTGCTGCTCGGTGAGCCGATCTCCCCGCGCGCGCTTGCCGCCACCGTTGTCGGCTTCCTCGGGATTGTCGTGATGATGGGCGGGCGGTTCTCCGGCGCCGAGACCGGGCCGCTGATCGGCTATGCCACGGCCATTGCCGCGTCGGTCACCTACGCCACCGGCACCATTCTGATCCGTCGCGACAGCGCCCGCGATCCGGTGCTGACCATGATCATCGCACAGAACATCATGATCACGCTCTTTGCGCTGCCCTTCGGCATCGCCCGTTTCACCTTGCCGTCGGCGGTCGACAGTCTCTGGCTTGTGCTGTCGGGCGCGCTCGGCACGCTCGGGCATCTGATGTTCACCCGCGCCTATGCCCGCGCCGGCGCCAATGTGCTGGCGCCGCTTGAGTTCACCGGTTTTCTCTGGGCATCCGCCTTCGGCATCGTCTTCTTCAACGAGATCCCCACGCTGTGGACCCTCGCCGGAACGGTGCTGATTGTCGCCGCCTGCCTCACGGTCATGCGCGGTCAGGCGGGCAAGCCCGCCTGATCGGTCCGTCTCACCAGGCCAGTCGCGGAATGGCGGCCTGGATCGTCAGGCCCTCGACGGCGAGACGCTTGGCGAGCAGGCCAAGGTCGGGCCGGTCCGGATCGCCGAAATCGGCGGCGTGAATGCCCGCCGTCACCATCAGCACGTCGATGCCCTGGCCCCAGGCGCCTTTCACGTCCGTCGGCAGCGCGTCGCCGATGGCGAGCACCCGGCGGATCGGCACGGCACCGCCGGCCACCGTCGCCAGAGTCTCCAGCGCCGCGTCATAGACCGGCTTGTACGGCTTGCCCACCGTCACCACCTTGCCGCCGAGCTCGTCATAGAGCTGGGCCAGCGCGCCGGCGCAATAAACCAGCCGATGGCCTCGCTCCACCACCACGTCCGGGTTGGCGCAATAGAGCGTCAGCCCCCGGAAGGCGAAGCGGGTCAGCATGCTGCGATAGTCTTCCGCCGTCTCCGTGTCGTCGTCGAAGAGGCCGGTGACCACCACATACTCGGCCTCTTCCTCGTCGACGAGCGTCAGGTCCAGCCCCTCGAACAGGCCGAGATCGCGGCTCGGGCCGAGGTGAAAGGCCTTCTTCTTGGGCTCGCGCGACAGCAGCGTCCGGCACACATCGCCCGAGGTGACGATGGCGTCATAGGACTCCGCTTCGATGCCGAAGCGCTTGATGATGGTGGCCACGTCCGCGGCCGGGCGCGGCGCGTTGGTGAGCAGCACGACGGCCTTGCCTTCGGCCTTGAAGCGGGCGAGCGCCACGGCGGCGGCTTCATAGCCGATCACGCCATTGTGCAGCACGCCCCACACGTCGCAGATGATGCCATCGTAGTTGGCGGCGATGGCCGAAAGGCCGGGGATCAGGTTCACGTTTTGCATGGGAACAACGGGATAGGGCGCATGGCGCGGCCCGTCAAGAGCCCGGAAACGCCGGATTTGAGAAGCCCTTGCCCGGCAAAACATGCAGAACTCAGAGTTTCTTCGGACTTGTGCCGCCGGAATGGTGCGCCTAGTCCTCATGTTCAGGACACTTGCGCCGTGCTGGGCCCGAATGGGGGTGAGGATCGTGTCCCGGCGCTTGGGCCCTCGGAACGTTCGTTCCAAGGCTGCGCCGTCATTCGGCGGCGCGCCGCTACCCGGCAGGATGGACCTCCCACCTGCCGCCTCACGGAGACAACAGATGATCGCCGCCCAAATCACCAACGGGGTCTATTCCCTGCGCGCCCTGCATTGGGACCGCAAGCTGTTCGACGAACTGGTCCCGCTGCCCGACGGCACCACCTACAACGCCTATCTTGTCATAGGCAGCGAGAAGACGGCCTTGATCGACACCGTCCTGCCGGTCAAGGGCGAGTCCCTGATTGCCGCGCTCAAGGCGCTCGGCATCGAAAAGCTCGACTATGTCGTCGCCAATCACGCCGAACAGGATCATTCCGGCTCCATTCCCCTGATCCTGCAGCATTATCCCGAAGCCAAGGTGGTCACCAACGCCAAGTGCCGCCGCTTCATCATGGATACGCTGCCGGTCGAGCGCGACGCCTTCATCGGCGTCAGCGACGGTCAGAGCCTGTCGCTCGGCGACAAGACGCTGAACTTCATGCTCACCCCCTGGGTGCACTGGCCCGACACCATGATCACCCACGTGCCCGAGGCCGGCATCGTCTTCACCTGCGATTTCATGGGCGCGCATCTCACCACCACCGAGCTCTTCGCCGTCGACGAGCCGGCCGCCGCCCTGGCCGCCAAGCGCTATTACGCCGAGATCATGATGCCCTACCGGGCTCACTCCAAGGCGGCACTGGAGCGCCTGCTTCCCCTCAAGCCCACCTATATCGCGCCGAGCCACGGCCCGGTGCACAATCGCCCGGCCTTCATCACCGGGCTCTACGCCGACTGGACCTCTGACGCCGTGCGCCCCACGGTGCTGATCCCCTTCGTCTCCATGTATGAGAGCACGGCGGCCATGGTCGATCACCTGGTCGATGCCCTGCAGATGCGCGGCCTCAACGCCAAGCCCGTCAACGTGGTCGAGTTCGACAGCGGCGAGTTCGCCATGCACCTGATCGACGCCTCGACGGTGGTCTTTGCCTCGCCCACCGTGCTGTCCAACCCGCATCCCAGCGTCACCGGCGCGGCCGTCCTCATCAACCTCCTGGCGCCCAAGACCCGCTTTGCCGCGGTGATGGGCTCCTTCGGTTGGGATGGCGACCTGCCGGCGTCGATCATGGGCCAGCTGCCGCGCCTCAACGCCACCTGGCTCGAGCCTGTGATGATCAAGGGCAAGGCGCGTGGCGAAGCGCTCGAAGAGATCGATCGTCTCGCCAACGACATCGCGCGCGCCAACTTCGGCGATCGCGCCGTCGCCGCCTGATCGCTGAACGGTCCGGACGGCGTCAGTAGGCCGTCCCGTCCTTGTGGGTGAAGATCCACTTGCCGTCGCCCCCGAGGGCGGCGGCAATGTCATCGACCGGATAGTCGGCACTATCCCCGGGCGTCCGGTCGCCGATCTCCAGATAGACAACATCCGCTGCCGTCCGGTTGACCAGCTGATGGGCCAATCCAGCCGCTGCGAAGCCCGCGCACATGCCCGGCTCGAGCTGCACCTCGCCCGCGTCCGTCACCAGCGTCGGGTGCCCCTCCAGGATATAGACGAACTCGTCCTGCCGGCTGTGCCGGTGCATGAGCGCCGATTCGCCCCCCGCCGCCAGCCGCGTGAGGTTGACGCCGAAGTTCTTCAAGCCGAACAGATCGCCCAGCTGCCTCTTTTCCCGCTTGCCCATGCGCGAGAAGAAGGGTTCCGGATAGTTGGACGGCTTGAGGCGCGGCGCCGCCTCGGCAGCTCGGATGGCAAGCGGTGTATCGGTCATGGCGTCGGCTCCTTCAATAGGTCAATATTATTGACATAAATCGGCGCGATCCACAATGATCACGGCAAGCTGTCTCGCCTGTCGCCGGCGATTGGTCTATTCATCGGGTTTCAACGTCCGGAATCGCCTCCCCGAAAGCGCCCCGAAAGCCAATGACCGTCATCCGCCAGCTCTCGCCCGTCACCATCAATCGCATCGCCGCCGGCGAAGTGATCGAACGGCCGGCCAGCGTCGCCAAGGAACTGGTCGAGAACGCCATCGACGCCGGCGCCGATCGCATCGAGATCGTCACCGCCGGCGGCGGCAAGACGCTGCTGCGCGTCACCGACAACGGCTCGGGCATGCGCGCCGAGGATCTGGAGCTGGCCATCGAGCGCCATTGCACCTCCAAGCTCGACGAGACCGACCTCCTGGACATCCGCACCCTCGGTTTCCGCGGCGAGGCGCTGCCGTCCATCGGCTCGGTCGCCGAACTGCGCATCGAGACCCGTCACGCCGCCGAAGCGCACGGCTGGGCGCTCACCGTCTCCGGCGGCGATCGCGGCGACATCGAGCCGGTCGGCCTCAGCGGCGGCACCCGCGTCGAGGTGCGCAACCTGTTCTTCGCTACGCCGGCCCGCCTCAAGTTCCTCAAGACCGAACGGGCCGAGGCCGGCGCGATCACCGATGTCATCAAGCGCCTCGCGCTCGCCCATCCCTCCGTCCGCTTCACGCTCGCCGGTTCCGACCGCTCACCGCTCGACTATGCCGCCGTAGGGGAGGGCGATTTCCGCGCCCGCGCCCTGCAGGTGATGGGCAAGGATTTCGCCGAAAACTCCATCGACATCGACGTCAGCCGCGAGGGCGTGCGTCTGTCGGGCCTTGCCGGCCTCGGCACCTTGCAGAAGGCCAACGCCCTCAACCAGTTCCTGTTCGTCAACGGCCGCCCGGTGCGCGACAAGCTGCTGATGGGCGCCATCCGCGCCGGCTATTCCGACGTCATGGCGCGCGACCGCTTCCCCGCCGTCGTCCTCTTCGTCGATCTCGACCCGCATGAGGTCGACGTCAACGTCCATCCCACCAAGGCCGACGTGCGCTTCCGCGATCCCGGCCTGGTGCGTGGCCTGCTCGTCGGTGCCCTGCGCCGCGCCCATCAGGACGCCGGCCACCAGACCGCCTCGACCCACAGTTCCGCCACGCTCGACGTGCTCACCGAAATGGCCGCCCGCCCGGCGCCCACCTATGCCGCCCGCCCGTCGCCGAGCTACGGCAGCCGCCCCATGGCCTTCGACTGGCGCACCGCGCCCGAGCGGCCGATTTACGAAGCGCCTGACGAGACCGCCCGCGATTTCGCGCCCGCCTCCGGCTTTGCCGAGGCGGCGCAGGCCAGCTTCGACGTGGTCCGCGAGGCCGTCTCAGCCGACGCCCGCGCCGGCCTGGCCGACGTCGCCGCCGAGGCGCTGTCCCGCCCGCTCGGTGCCCCGCGCGCCCAGATCCACGAGACCTATATCGTCGCCCAGACCGAGACCGGCCTCGTCATCGTCGACCAGCACGCCGCCCATGAGCGCCTTGTCTACGAGCGTCTCAAGGCCGAGATGGCCAAGGGCGTCGAGACACAGATGCTGCTGATCCCCGAGATCGTCGACATGGCCGAGGAGGACGTCGACCGCCTGCTGGAGCGGGCCGGCGAACTCTCCGAGATCGGCCTCATGGTCGAGAGTTTCGGCCCCGGCGCCGTCGCCATTCGCGAGATCCCCGCACTGCTCGGCAAGACCGACGTCTCCGCCCTTCTGCGCGATCTCGCCGACGACCTCGCCGAATGGGATCAGGCCACACGTCTCCGCGAAAAGCTCGACCACATCGCCGCCACCATGGCCTGCCACGGCTCGGTGCGCGCCGGCCGCCGCCTGCGGGTCGAGGAAATGGATGCCCTGCTGCGAGAAATGGAAGCAACCCCGGCGTCCGGCCAGTGCAACCACGGCCGTCCCACCTTCGTCGAGCTGAAACTCAGTGATATCGAGCGTCTGTTCGGCCGCCGCTGATCCTATCAAGAGGTTTTGAAGATAACTCTTGATGGTCCGCCGCAGTACACGACAATGAGCCACATGCCTTTGCCAGGCAGCTTGTCATGGTCCGCGAAGGCGGACCATCCATGCAGTCAAAACAAAGATGTAGATGGCAACTTTTGGCGTTGTGGTGATGGACTGCGCTGCGTCGACGGGGTTTGCGTCTCCCTGATTGCTGGCAAGGACCTTCGGACATTTTTGCAATGACTGCGTGGACGGTCCGCCTTCGCGGACCATGACAAGCGATATATCTTGCAGGAATACAAAGGGTTAGGTTCCGTTCGTTCCATCGCCAGCGCGAGATTGCCGGCCATTCCCCGCTGTTCGTTCGCCTTGTCCCGCAGTGTGCCGTGTCGTGTGATGTTCCGCTTTCGAACTTCTCATGCCTCTGATGCAAATGAGAAATTCGAACTTCCGGCATTGAGCTGATGCGTCAGCATCCTGGGCGAAATGGTATCACTCGCCTTCGCCGAAGCGATCGCCCACCAGGGCCGCCAGCGCGTCGATGACGGCCTGGGCGTCGGTGCCGCTTGCCCGCACCTCGATCGAGGTGCCGATGCCGGCCGCCAGCATCATCAGCCCCATGATCGACGAGCCGTTCACCGTCTGCCCGTCTTTCGACACCTGCACATCCGCCTCGAAGCGTTCCACGCATTGCACGAACTTCGCCGAGGCCCGCGCATGCAGGCCCTTCTTGTTCAGGATCGGAAGTTCGCGGAAGAGGGCATCGTCAAGCATGTCGTCGGTCATGATCCGGCAAGTACCTGGCTGGCAACGGAAATATACTTGCGCCCGGCGTCGCGGGCCTCGGTGACGGTCTCGACGAGGCTGCGCTCCTTGCGCACCGACGCGAGTTTGACCAGCATGGGAAGGTTGACGCCGGCGATCACCTCGACATCGCCAATGTCCATCACCGAGATGGCCAGATTGGACGGCGTACCGCCGAACATGTCGGTCAGCAGGATCACGCCCTTGCCGGTGTTCACCCGGTTTACCGCCGCGATGATGTCGGCACGGCGCTGCTCCATGTCGTCCTCGGGACCGATGCAAACGGTCTCGAAATCGGACTGCGGCCCGACCACATGCTCAAGCGCCAGTCGAAACTCATCGGCCAGCCGGCCATGGGTCACCAGAATCAAACCGATCATGCCGGTGTCCCATTGCAGTGTTTTGCGGGCATTTTGCCATACGCCATCGTGAAACCGCTCCCGTGCGGAATGGGCACATCTTCACCAGTCAGGCCAATGTTTCAAGTAGGCAACGCAAATTTTCGCCACAACAATGATGAAATTCAGACATATCCTGCAGGCATTCATGCCCTGCGAAGGGCGGCTTGCACCAGCCGCATGGCTTCCTCTATCCGCCGCGCCGGCAGCGGTTGCCGCCTGATTTCAACCCCTTCCAGGCGGCAGGTCAGCGCTTCCGTTTCGGGCATGCGCGCATATTGCGCCGGCTCCACGAAGTCGCCAACCAGATGGATCACCGCCGCGGCAATATGTGGGTGCGGCTCCAGCCCTTGTCCATAGCGTTCGGCCAATCCGGCGATCGTCGACGGCACCCGCGCGATCAGGCGCCCGTTCGCCGCGTCCAGAAACAGCCGGTCGTCGGCCACCAGCATGGCAAATCGGCCGGCACTGCGCTCGGCCTCGATCAACGCCAGCGCCAGCGAGGATTTGCCCGATCCGGACGGACCGCGCAGCAGCAGGCCGCGCTCGCCCACCACCAGCGCGGTCGCATGTACGGTTTGGCGGGCGGTCATCGCTTTTCTTCCGGCAGCAGCACCACGAAGCGGGCACCGGTCACCGTCGCGGGATCCTGGCTGTCATCCATGCGGTTGAGCGCGGTGATCGTGCCGCGATGGGCCTCCACGATCTGCCGGGAGATCGACAGGCCGAGACCCGAATTGTTGCCGAAGCCCTCACTCTCCGGCCGGTCGGTGTAGAAGCGCTCGAAGATGCGCTCGATCTTTTCGGCCCGGATGCCCGGCCCGTGGTCGTCGACCACGATCTCCACCATGCCCCCGACCCGCCGGGCCGTCACGTCCACCGAGGCACCGGCCGGCGAGAAGGACTTGGCATTGTCGATGAGGTTGTTGATCACCTGGCCGAGCCGGCTGTCATGGCCGAGCACGTTGAGCGGCGCCTTCTCCGGCCCGAGCGTGATCTTGAGGTTGATGCCGATGTCCTGGTGCCGCCCGGTCTCCCGCGACATGGACACCACCGAATTGAGCAGCTGGCCGAGATCCACCAGCTTGGAATCCTCGCGCGCCAGTTCCGCATCGAGGCGCGAGGCGTCGGAAATGTCGGTGATCAGCCGGTCGAGCCGTTTGACGTCATGCTGGATGATCTCCAGCAGCCGGCCCCGGCTGTTGTCGGTCTTGGCCAGCGGCAGCGTCTCCACCGCCGAGCGCAGGGAGGTCAGCGGGTTCTTGAGTTCATGCGCCACGTCGGCGGCAAAGCTCTCGATCGCGTCCATGCGCGTATAGAGCGCGTTGGTCATGTCGCGGAAGGAGCGGGCGAGATTGCCGATCTCGTCCTGCCGGTCGAAGGAGGGGATTTCCTCGCGCTGCTTGACGCCGCGGCGCACCCGATCCGCCGCCGAAGCGAGCCGGCGCAGCGGCGCTGCAATCGTGCCGGCCAGCAGCACCGACAGCGTCGAGGTCACGATGGCCGCCACCAGGAACACGCGGAAAATGCCCCAGCGCTCGGCCGAGACGATGGCGTCGATGTCGCCGCCCTCCGTCGACAGCAAGAGGCTGCCCACCACCACGCCGTAGCGCTGCACCGGCACCGCCACCGAGACGATCATCTCGCCCTGTTCGTTGACGCGCACCACCGTGCCGGGCGAGCCCTTCAGCGCCGTATCCACCTCCGGATAGCCCTTGCCGTCCGAGGCGCCCAGCTCGCGATAGACGGGCAGGTCGGCCCGCCGGATCCAGAAGCTCACCGCATTGATCGCCCGCTCGATCACATTGGGCTCTTCAGGCGCCACCTGCGGCAGGTCGAAGCGCAGCACCTGGCCGCGCGAATAGAGGAATTTGGAATCGAGGATCTGCACGCCGTCGCGGTCGTAGATGCGCGCCCGCGTGCGGGTCGGCGTGATGAGACGCCTCAGCAGCGGCGCCACCCGCTCGGGATTGATCGGAAAGTCGAGATTTCCGGCTGTATCCGCCTCGGCCGATTCCTGGCCCGCCTGCATCTGCAGCAGGCGTTCGGGATCGATGGCAATGGCATTGGTGTCCACCGTCGCCGACGCGGCAATGGCGCCGGCCATGATCTCGCCCTGGGTCAGCAGGCTTTCGACGCGCGCGTCGATCAGGCCGGCCCGGAACTGGTTCAGGTAGAGGATGCCGACGACCAGTGCCACCAGCGCCGCCAGATTGAGGATCAGGATGCGCCGGGTCAGGCTGGTGAAGGCGGCGCCGGGCAGGAAACGTCGCACCCGGCGCAGGATCACGCGGGTGAGACGCAGAAGGGTCTGCGAGCGGCTGTTCAGGCCCGTATCGCTGCGCGCATCCATGCCGGGACGAGCGTGAGGAAAGTCCTCACGCCTCCTTGAAGCGATAGCCGACGCCGTAGAGCGTTTCGATCATCTCGAAGTCGTCGTCGATCGCCTTGAACTTCTTGCGCAGCCGCTTGATGTGGCTGTCGATGGTGCGATCGTCCACATAGACCTGATCGTCATAGGCCGCGTCCATCAGTGCGTTGCGGCTCTTGACCACGCCGGGCCGCTGCGCCAACGCGAACAGGATCAGGAACTCGGTCACCGTCAGCACCACATTCTGCCCCTTCCAGGTGCAGGTATGGCGCTCCTGGTCCATGACCAGATGGCCGCGCTCGATGTTGCGGTTGGCATCGCTCGACTTGGTCACCGGCGTGCCGTCGCGCGGCGCGGCGCGGCGCAGCACCGCCTTGACGCGCTCTACCAGCAGGCGCTGGGAGAATGGCTTGTGGATGAAATCGTCGGCGCCCATCTTCAGGCCGAACAGTTCGTCGATCTCGTCATCCTTGGAGGTGAGGAAGATCACGGGCATGTCGGTCTTCTGGCGCAGGCGGCGCAGCAGCTCCATCCCGTCCATGCGCGGCATCTTGATGTCGAGGATCGCCATGTCGGGCGGCGACTTGGCCAGGCCGTCCAGCGCGGACGCACCGTCCGTGTAGGTCTCGACCCGATACCCCTCCGATTCCAGGGCGATGGAAACGGACGTCAGGATGTTCCGGTCGTCGTCAACAAGTGCAATGGTCGGCATGCCCAGTCCCCAAATACGATCCAAACCCGCTTTACGCATAAGCCTATCGGCCGCATGAGGGAATCCTTTTGCCACCGATCGAAGCGGAATCTGGGCAGGATTGCAGAAAAATCAAGAATTCCACCGGGACGAGGTGTTTTTTGCTGCAATCTTGAAGCGCGGCACCAAAAGAAGCAGCGAAGCGGCGATGCCGGCACCAATGCCCACATAGAGCCCGCTGGCGCCCCAGCCGAAGTGCAGCGCCATCAGCCAGCCCATGGGAACCGACACCAGCCAGAAGGCCGCCGACTGCAGGATCAGCGGGACCCACACGTCGCCAAGCCCGCGCAGCGCGCCCATGCTCACGCCCATCATGGAATCGAAGGCCACGAAGAAGCCGGCCATCAGCATGGTGGTGGAGGCGATGGCGGCGGTCGCGGGATCTTCCACCATCACCCGTCCCAACGGCTCGTGAAAGATGATCATCAGCACGCCCCAGGCGCCCGAGAGCAGGCCGCCCAGCAGGATGCCGCTCCATCCGGCCCGATGCAGGTCGATCGGAAAACGCCGGCCCACCGCATTGCCGACGCGGATCGAGGTGGCGCCGCCCGTGCCCACCGAGTTCATGTAGACCAGCGACATCACCGTCATGGTCGCCTGATAGGCAGCAACCGCGGTGGCGCCCAGCGCGCCCGCCAGCAGCGTCATCGTCGCGAAAGCTGCGCTCTCGACGCCCTGTCCCAGCCCCATGGGCAGCCCCATGCGCCGGATCGCCTTGCCGTTGGCGCCGCCCAGCGTCACCAGGCTTTGCAGCCACAGCTTCGGGCTGCCGATCACCCCGTGCGGATCGCCCGCCCGCCGCGCCATTACGAACAGCGCCGACAGCGTCGCGATTGCCATGCCCCAGCGTACGATTGACGTCGTCGCCATGGCCGCCACCGCGCCGCCCGGACCGGCCGGGTTGAACCAGCCCAGTACGAAGATGCCGTCGAGAGCCAGGTTGGCCAGATTGGCCACCACCATCACCACCATGCCCACCTGCGGCCGTTCGGTGGATTCCAGCACCAGATTGCCGACGAGGAACATCATGAGGCCCGGCAGGCCCCAGGCAAAGTGGAAGGACACCTTGGCGCTGAGCGTCGCCACCGCTTCGCTCTGGCCGGTCGCCAGAAAGAAGGGATAGGCCCACAGCGACATCAGCCCGGCGATCAGGCCCAGCACCACCGCGTTGACGATCGAGGCGCGGAAGATGTCGCCCACGTCCTTCAACCGGTGCGACCCCAGCGCCTGCGCCGACAGCACCACGGTCGACTGCATTGCACCGAGGCAGACCAGCATGACCGTGAACATCGGCGCCGAGCCCACCGCCAGGCCCGCCAGCTCATCGGCACTCACTTGCCCGGTGATGAAGGTGTCGACCGCAAACAGCAGTGCCAGCCCGGTCCGCGAGATGATGATCGGCCAGGCGAGCTTCAGCGTCCGGCGGAAATGCAAAGCATAGGGGCTGCCGTCCGTCGTCGGAGCGGTGTGGCGAACCTGGGTCACGGGAGGGCTCACTTGGTGAAAGCTGCGGGAATCAAGGCAAGGGCGCTGCGGCCCGCTTGGCCCTCAGCCTATATAGGCAGGGCCGGGGCCGCGCAATCACGCCCAAGGCGAGGCGCAAGCTGGCACAAACCCGGCCCCACCCCGTCTGGCACATCGGTCCATGCGGGTTCATCGGGAGTCAGGAGGAGTCACCCGGAGTCACAGCGCTCCATGCGCCGCCATGGCCGGCCCTGCCGGTCAGGCTTCCACGTCCCAGCCGGTCAGTACCGCGTCGATGCCGCGCTTCACCTCGTCCTTGACCGACGCCGTTGCCTCCAGGATCTCCCGCGCCTTCATGAAATCGAGCACGCGGATGTCGCTCACCGGCGGGCGCACCAGCACGTCCGGATGGCGCGATTTCAGCTTTTCGGTGATCAGCGACTGCATCAGTACCTGGCTCGCCCCGAACAATGCCTCGCGTGCATTGGGAACCGACCGCTTGTCCGGCCGCACCGGCGTGCCCACCACGTCGCAGGCCACCACCAGATCGATCGCTTCGGGCAGCTTGTCGAAGGGCAGGGGGTTGACCAGCCCGCCGTCCAGCAGCGTCAGCCCGTCATATTCCACCGGCCGGAAGATCGCCGGCAGCGCGATGGAGGCTGCGACCGCGCGCCGCACCGGTCCGTCGGTGATCTCGAGTTCCGAAGTCCCGTAGAAATCCGTGGCCACGGTGGCGAAGGGGATCGGCAGATCGGCAAACGCCGCCGGGATCGTCTCCGGCAGGAAGGCCGTCACCACCGCCTCCGGATCGAACAGCGGGATGCCGCTGATCAGTTCGGAGAAGTTGCGCGGCCTCAGCTGCCAGATCCGCGCCCACACGTCCGCCGGCTTGCCGAGCACCGAGAGCACATGCTCGCGGACCTCCGCCCCGCTCATGCCGGCGGCGACGCCCGCCCCGATGATGGCGCCGATCGAACAGCCGGTCACCGCCGCCGCCTTCAGGCCGAGCTCGTCGAGCGCCTCCACCACATGTACATGGGCAAGTCCCCGCGCCCCACCGCCACCGAGGGCGAGACCGATGCGGGGAAAGGCGGAGGCGGGGATGATCGGGTTCAACGGCGTCGGCCTTTCACTTTGGCACTGTCGACGATGGGTCCTACCCTGTCGGTGTTGCAGTTTGATGTGTCCGGATCGAGGCAATCACAAATGCGGCAAAGCGAAAGAATAAGCACGATCTTTCCCCTGTTTTGCTTGCGGATGTCTTGCGCGCCCGTTAGGTAGGGCCGCGGAAAGACAAATCTCAGGAAGTTCCAAGGTGAAATACGTCAGCACACGCGGCAACGCGCCCGTTCTGTCCTTCTCCGATGTCGTGCTCGCCGGCCTCGCCCGCGATGGCGGCCTCTACGTTCCCGAGAGCTGGCCGACGCTGTCACACGAGACCATCGCGGGCTTCGCCGGCAAATCCTACGCCGATGTCGCCTTCGAGGTCATCTCGCCCTTCGTCGGTGACGATATTCCCGCCGCCGAACTCAAGGCGATGATCGACGGCGCCTATACCGGCACCTTCCGCCATCCGGCCGTGACGCCGCTGGTGCAACTGGCGCCCGATCACTTCCTGCTCGAACTCTTCCACGGCCCTACGCTCGCCTTCAAGGACGTGGCGATGCAGCTGCTCGCCCGCCTGATGGACCATGTGCTCGGCAAGCGGGGGGATCGCGCCACCATCGTCGGCGCCACCTCGGGCGACACGGGCGGTGCCGCCATCGAGGCCTTCAAGGGCCGCGAGAACACCGACATCTTCATCCTCTTCCCCCATGGTCGCGTCTCCGACGTGCAGCGCCGGCAGATGACGACGGTCGCCGACGCCAACGTCCACTGCATCGCCCTCGAAGGCACCTTCGACGACGCCCAGGGCCACGTGAAGGGCATGTTCAACGACTTCGCCTTCCGCGACCGGGTGAAGCTCACCGGCGTCAACTCCATCAACTGGGGCCGTATCGCCGCGCAGGTGGTCTATTACTTCGTCGCTGCCGTCGCCCTTGGTGCGCCGCACCGCAAGGTGTCCTTCACCGTACCCACCGGCAACTTCGGCGACATCTTCGCCGGTTACGTCGCCAAGCGCATGGGCCTGCCGATCGATCGCCTGATCATCGCCACCAACCGCAACGACATCCTCGCCCGCACTCTGGAGACCGGCCGCTACGAGGTGACGGGCGTCAGCCCCACCATCTCGCCGTCCATGGACATTCAGGTCTCCTCCAACTTCGAGCGCCTGCTTTTCGAGGCCTCCGGCCGCGATGGCGAGGCGGTCAGGCGCATGATGGCCCAGCTCGGCCAGTCCGGCGCCTTCACGCTGCCCGACGACTGCATCGCCGCCATCCGCGCCGAGTTCTCCGCCGATCGCTCCGACGAGCCGACCACGGCTGCGACCATCGGGCGCGTTCGCCGGGAAAGTGGCTATCTTCTTGATCCGCACAGCGCTACCGGGGTTGCGGTCGCTGAAAGGAACGCTAAGCTGGGTATCCCGATGATCACGCTGGCGACGGCCCATCCGGCCAAATTCCCGGATGCCGTCAGGACGGCCAGTGGCGATCATCCGGCCCTGCCTCTGTGGCTGGGCGATCTGATGGAACGGCCGGAACGGCAGACTGTGATGGACAATAGCCTGGACGCGGTGGAAGCCTTCATCAAGGCACGCGCGAGAGCTGTCGCCCTTTCTTGATGGACTGGGCATGGGCGGCGGACGACGGTTCCGGCGCTCACGGGAGGGGAAACGGATGGCCGTCGAAGTAACCGAGTTGGACAATGGCATAACCGTCGTCACGCACAGCATGCCGCATCTGGCCTCCACGGCCTTGGGCGTGTGGGTGTCGGCCGGCTCGCGGTCTGAAGCCGTCAGCGAGAACGGCATTTCCCATCTTCTCGAACACATGGCCTTCAAGGGCACGCGCAAGCGCTCCGCCAAGGCCATTGCCGAGGAGATCGAGAATGTGGGCGGTGAGGTCAACGCCGCCACCTCGGTCGAAAGCACCAGCTATTACGCCCGCGTGCTGGCCGGCGACGTGCCGCTCGCCCTCGATATCCTCTCCGACATCCTGCAGGACTCCACCTTCGATCCGGAAGAGCTCGACCGCGAGAAGCACGTGATCGGCCAGGAAATCGGCGCCGCGCTCGATGCGCCGGAAGACTTCGTCTTCGACATGTTCCAGCAGACTGCCTTCCCCGATCAGGCCATCGGCCGCCCCATCCTCGGCGCCATCGACACCGTGCGCGGCTTCTCCGACACCGACCTGCGCAGCTATCTCGGCCGTCACTACACCGGCCGCCGCACCGTCATCGCCGCCGCCGGCAAGGTCGGCCACCGCGATCTCGTCCGCCAGGCGCGGCAGAAGTTCAAGAATTTCGGCAACGGCCCGGATGTCCCGCTCGAACGTGCCAGCTATGTGGGCGGCGAAGCGCGCGAGGAGCGCGACCTGCAGGAGGCCCAGCTGGTGCTCGGCTTCCCCGGTCTTGCCTATGACAGCGACGAATATCTGACCGCCCAGATCGCCTCCTCCATCCTCGGCGGTGGCATGTCCTCGCGCCTCTTCCAGGAAATCCGCGAGAAGCTGGGGCTTTGCTATTCCATCTACGCCTTCCACTGGGGCTTTGCCGACACCGGTGTCTTCGGCGTGTCCGCCGCCACCGGTGAGCAGGATGCCGCCAATCTTACCGAGCGGATCGTCGTCGAGCTGCAGCGCGCCAGCCACGAGATCACCGAGATCGAGGTCAAGCGGGCCCAGTCGCAGCTGCGCGCCGGCCTGCTGATGACGCTGGAAAGCCCGGCGGGCCGCGCCGGCCAGATCGCCCGCCACATCATGTTCCACGGCCGCATCCTGCCGCTCGATGAACTGGTCGCCCGCATCAACGCCGTGACGCCGACGCAGGTCTGCGACTTCATCGGCAACATGCTGGTGTCCGCCAGCCCGACGCTCGCCTCCATCGGTCCGGTCAGCACCATGCCGTCGGTCAGCGACATCGCGGGCTGCTTCGGCAGTGCCAAGGCGAGTGCGGCATGACACTGTTTCCCGTCGGAGTTCTGGATCCGCCGCCGGTGCTCACGGGACAACGGATCTACCTGCGCCTGCCGGTCGCCGCCGATTATCCGGCCTGGGCCGACGAACGTACCGACAGTGCCGCCTTCCTGCAGCCCTGGGAACCGACCTGGCCGGCCGACGATCTCACACGCGCCGCCTTCAAGCGCCGCGTCAAGCGCTGCCTGCGGGAACTGCGCGAGCGCAAGGGCCACGCCTTCTTCCTGTTCCGCCGTGACGATGACGCCCTCTTGGGCGGCATCACGCTCTCCAACGTCCGCTATGGCGTCTCCCAATGCGCCTCCATGGGCTACTGGATGGCCCGTCGCCATGCCGGTCAGGGCTACATGAGCGAAGCGGTGCGCCTCGTGCTCGGCTATGCCTATGACGATCTTCAGCTGCACCGCGTCGAGGCCGCGTCCCGGCCGGAAAACACCCGCTCGATCCATCTTCTTGAAAAGGCCGGATTTGTTCGCGAAGGCTACGCTCGCAGCTATTTGCTGATCGATGGAAAGTGGCAGGACCACGTGCTCTTCGCCCGCCTCAAGGACAGCGAAGGCGCCGACGTCATCGCCTGAACGGCCCTGGCGGCTGTCCTCGCCCGTCAATCGCGCGAAATTGCTGTTGCTGACCGGTGTTTACCCCTCTCGCCGCTTGCATGCCTGCGGCAGGGCGTTTATCCGGATTCGATCCCAAGGGTTCCCGGGCTTTGCCCCACGGGATCGGCGGGGCTTGTTGGATACCTGAAGGTCCGGAGTTCCCGTCCTTGGCTCAACTTCGTCTTGTCCTCGCCGCTGCCCTGGCTCTCCTGCTGAGCGCCTTTGCCGCATGGGCTTCCGAGCCGATCGTGGTGCAGCCGGACGTGAAGGCGCTCGATCTGACCCACTCGGTCGAATATCGCCGCGACGCCGGCTCCACCATCCAGGTCTCCACCGCTCCGGGACCCGACGGCGTCGTGCGCCGCATCGAGGTGCGCGCCAAGGGCACCGACCAGAACCCCGCCTGGGTCGTCTTTTCCCTGTCCAACCAGTCCGACCAGCAGCTTGATCGCCTGATCGTGGCGCCGCATTTCCGCCTGGTCGGTTCGCGCGTCATGTGGCCCGATCTTGGTTCCTCGCGCATCGCAGCCATCACGCCCAGTTCCGGCTTTGCGCCCGAACGCCAGTCGAGCGAGGACTCCGACGTCTTCCTGGTGACGCTCGACCCCGGCACCATCGTCACCTTCGTAGTGGAACTGCGCTCGAGCAGCCTGCCGCAGTTCACCCTGTGGGAACCCAACGCCTACAAGGACAGCGTCAACGCCTACACGCTCTATCGCGGCATCGTTATCGGCATCGCCGGCCTGCTCGCCCTGTTCCTGACCATTCTCTTCGTGGTCAAGGGCTCGATGATGTTCCCGGCAACGGCGGCGCTGGCCTGGGCGGTTCTGGCCTATCTCTGCATCGACTTCGGCTTCTGGGGCAAGGTTTTCAGCGTCGGCTCCAGCGCCGAACAGCTCTACCGTGCGGGGTCCGAGGTGATGATCGCGGTCACGCTGGTCATCTTCCTCTACGCCTATCTCAACCTAAATCGCTGGCACGTGCGCTACAGCCACGTGATGCTGATCATCCTGCTGGCGCTCGGCGGCCTGCTCGGCCTTGCCCTCTACGACCCTTCCGTCGCCGCCGGCATCGCCCGCATGGTGCTGGCCGCCCTCGGCGGCCTCGGCTTCATCCTCATCGTCGGCCTCTCCATCCGCGGCTACGACCGCGCCATCATGCTGATCCCCACCTGGATCCTGCTGATCGCCTGGCTCGCCGGCACCGGCCTTGCCGTCTCCGGCCGTCTGGTCAACGATCTCGTCCAGCCGGCGCTGTCCGGCGGCATGGTGCTGATCGTCCTGCTGCTCGGCTTCACCGTCATGCAGCACGCCTTCGCCGGTGGCGCCATCACGCAAGGCGCGGTCGACGACAGCGAGCGCAAGGCGCTGGCGCTCACCGGTTCGGGCGACATGATCTGGGACTGGGACGTCACGCGCGACCTCATCACCACCTCCGCCGAAGCCGAAGACAGCCTCGGCCTCAAGCGCGGCAAGCTGGAGGGGCCGGCACGCGACTGGCTCGACATCCTGCATCCGCAGGATCGAGACCGCTTCAAGGCAACGCTCGACGCCGTCGTCGAGGCCCGACGCGGTCGCCTGTCGCAGACCTTCCGCCTGCACGCCGCCGACGGCCATTATCTCTGGTTCCGCCTGCGCGCCCGCCCGATCCTCGGCGCCGACGGCGAAGTGATCCGCTGTGTCGGCACGCTGCTCGACGTCACCGACAGCAAGATCGCCCAGGAGCGCCTGCTGCACGACGCCGTGCACGACAATCTCACCGGCCTGCCCAACAAGGAACTGTTCCTCGATCGTCTCGGCACCGCGCTCACCCGCGCCCAGACCGACAGCGCCTCCCGTCCGGCGGTCTTCCTGATCGACATCGACCGCT
The DNA here is from genome assembly GCF_021864535.1 of Oryzibacter oryziterrae. Classification (GTDB taxonomy): domain Bacteria; phylum Pseudomonadota; class Alphaproteobacteria; order Rhizobiales; family Pleomorphomonadaceae; genus Pleomorphomonas; species Pleomorphomonas oryziterrae. The sequence goes on along the minus strand of NZ_JAKJIC010000015.1, from coordinate 71,364 downwards.
TCCGCCAGATCAACGAAAGCCTCGGCCTGTCGGTGGGCGATTCCATCCTGCTCACCGTCGCCCGCCGTCTTGGCCGTCTGATCAAGCCTCTCGATACGCTGTCGCGCCTCGAAGGCGACAAGTTCGGCATCGTCCTGGTGTCCGAACAGACCTCCGACCGTCTCGCCGCCTTCGCCGACGCCATCAAGCGCGCCATCCGCGCCTCCATCGCCTTTGGCGAACAGGAGATATTCCTCACCGCCTCGGTCGGCATTGCCGTCCCCGATAGCGACCGCAAGGAAGCCGCCGACCTGCTGCTCGACGCCGAAGTGGCGCTCACTTATGCCAAGCGCCTCGGCGGCGACCGCCTTGAAACCTTCCGCCCGGCTCTGCGCGCCATGTCTGCCGACCTCCTGTCGCTGGAGCAGGACCTGCGCCGCGCCGTCGAGAAGGAGGAACTTCAGGTCTTCTACCAGCCGATCGTCCGCGCCGGCGACCGTACCGTGGCCGGCTTCGAGGCGCTTCTGCGCTGGAACCATGCCCGCCGGGGCGCCATCCCGCCGAGCCAGTTCATCCCCATTGCCGAGCGCACCGGCCTGATCACCCAGATCGGCCTGTTCGTGCTCGATCGCGCCGCCCGGCAGCTCGCCGATTGGCGCGCCAATCTGCCCTTCGGCGAAACGCTGACCATGAGCGTCAACGTCTCCAGCCGTCAGCTCTTGCGCCATGACCTCATCAACGACGTCAAGGCGGTGATGACGCGCACCGGCCTGCCGCATGGCGTGCTCAAACTGGAACTCACCGAGAGCCTCGTCATGGAGAATCCCGAATTCTCCACCCAGGTTCTGGCGCGCCTCAAGGAACTGGGCACCGGCCTGTCGCTCGATGATTTCGGCACCGGCTATTCCTCGCTGTCCTATCTGCAGCGTCTGCCTGCCGACACGCTGAAGATCGACCAGAGCTTCCTGCGCACCTCCGGTGCCAGCCGTCAGGTCATGCTGCGGTCCATCACCCAGATGGCCCATCAGCTCGGCCTTCAGGTGGTCGCCGAGGGCGCCGAGACCGAGGCTGATCTCGCCGCGCTGGCCGAAGCCGGGGCGGACTACGTCCAGGGCTTCCTCTTCGGCCAGGCCATGGCCGCCGACGACGTGCGGAAACTGATGGAAAAGGCCCGCAAGGCGGTCACCAAGGGCGGCTCCGCGCCCGCACAGACTGTCGTATCGGCGACCACAGCACCCGCGGATGTCGCCACGTCGGCATCTGCGGATCCTGAGGCGCCGCAGCAGCAGGCCGCCGAGGCCACCTCGCCGCAACAGGTTCAGGGCTGAAGGATCACGGCTGCGCCGTCTGTGAGCGGCCGCGCAGCGCTCACGTGCCCGCCAGCCGCCGTCGCAGCATGACGCCCCAGATCGCGAGCAGCGTTCCCGCAAGGCCATACCAGGTCAGGATATAGCCCAGGTGATTGTTGGGGAAGGATACGATTGTCTCCCCGCCCTGCGGCAGGCTGCCCGGCGTCCCCGCGAAGGCATCGATCGTGAAGGGCGCCACCGTCGCCGGATCGATCCCCGCCGCCTTGGCCATTGCGGCCGTGTTGCGCACGAACCAGACGTTCTTGGCGATATCGTCCGCCGGCGACAGCCAGCTTGGCTGTTCGCTTGGTCGCAACAGGCCGGAGACGGTCTGCGGTCCCGACACCTGACCTTCCAGGCGCGTTGCCGGATCCCGGTTGGCTTCCGGCACGAAGCCGCGGTTGACGAACACCCACTGGCCACCGTCCAGCTTCAGCGGCGTCAGCACGAAATAGCCCGGCCCGCCGAAGCGGCCGCGTGGCTCGGCCAGCGCGATGAACACGTGAATCTCATGGGAATGGTCGAAGCTGCCGCTCACGGTCACCGGCGTGTAGGCCAGTCCCTGCGTGTCGAGACCGGCCCAGCTCCGAGGTGCCGGCATCGGTACGGGCGCGAGATGGACGCGGGCATTGACGCTGTCGATCAGCGCTTCCTTCCAATGCAGCCGCTGCACCTGCCAGGTGCCCAGCCCCACGAGGATCAGGAAGGCGATCGCCGCGGCAACCGTCAGGCGCACGAAGGAGCGGCGGGGGAGGACGGCGTCGGTCACGGCGCGTCCGGCCCGGACGGTCTGTCGAGCTGGCCCTGTTCAGCCTTGTTGGAATATTGCAGGGCGATCAGCACGCCCTTGAAAGGACGCAGCAATCCCAGTCCCAGGACCAGCGTCAGCGGCAGCCACAGCACCGCATGCAGCCACAAGGGCGGCTGCCAGGTCACTTCCACATAAAGCGCCAGCCCCACCACGATGAAGCCGACGATCATGATCACGAACACCGCCGGCCCGTCGCCGGCATCGATGAACTTGTAGTCGAGCCCGCAGCTGGTGCAGGCCGGCGCCGTGTCGAGAAAGCCCTTGAACAGGCTGCCCTCGCCGCAACGCGGACACCGCCCCTTGAGGCCGGCTGCAAAAGGCGAGACCGGCGCGGAGGAGGGGCGGTTGTCCATCATGTCGATCCTTGTTCATACCAAGTGTCATTGAAAATGACTCTTGGTATTCCGCTTTCGAACTTCTCATGCCTGATGCAAATGAGAAATTCGAAATACCTTCATTGAGCCGATGCGTCAGCATCTTGGCGAAATGATATTGCACCGGCCGTCCATCAGGCGGACAGCCGGTCTCCATCATTCGGCGACCATGCCGCCCCAGCCGCCCCAAACATATACGCAGGCGAACAGGAACAGCCAGACCACGTCGACGAAATGCCAGTACCAGGCGGCGGCTTCGAAGCCGAAATGCTGCTGCGGCGTGAAATGCCCCTTGAAGGCGCGGATCAGGCAGACCAGCAGGAAGATCGTGCCCACCAGCACATGGAAACCGTGGAAGCCGGTGGCCATGAAGAAGGTGGCGCCGTAGATGTTGCCGCCAAATCCGAAGGTGGCGTGGCTGTATTCGAAGGCCTGGATGCCCGTGAAGCAGGCGCCCAGCACCACCGTCAGGATCAGGCCCCACTTGAGGCCCTGCCGGTCGCCCTCGATCAGCGCGTGATGCGCCCAGGTCACCGTGGTGCCGGAGGTGAGCAGGATCATGGTGTTAAGCAGCGGCAGATGCCAGGGGCTGAACACTTCCACGCCCTGCGGCGGCCAGTGTCCGCCGGTAAACGCGGTGCGCGCCACCTGCTTCAGTTCGCCCGGGAACAGGCTGGCGTCGAAGAAGGCCCAGAACCAGGCCACGAAGAACATCACCTCCGAGGCGATGAACATGATCATGCCATAGCGCAGGTGCAGGCTCACCACGCGGGTGTGATAGCCCGCATGCGCCTCGCGCACCGTGTCGCGCCACCAGCCGAACATGGTGTAGAGCACGATCAGCAGGCCCACCGGGAAGATCCACTTGGTGGTGAGATCGAAGCCGGCGATCAGAAGCTCGCCTCCCGCGTTGGCGCGCATGTAGGCGATGGCGCCGATGGCCATCACCAACGCGCCCACGGAGGCCAGGAACGGCCACGGGCTCGGGTCAACAAGGTGATAGTCGTGATTGATCTTGCTTGATCCAGCCATTTGTCCTCTTCCCCCTCTCATCCGCACGCCGTGATCGGCGGCCGCGCGGACGTTTGATCAGATTCATGTCTCAGGACCTGGTGTCCTGGCCCTTGCCGGCCTCCGTGCTCACCACCGTCCGCCCCACTTCCTCGGTCGGGAAGAAGGTGTAGGACAGCGTGACCGTGTGCACGCCGGCGCTGTTCTTGTCGTCCACCATGGCGGGGTCGACGAAATAGGTGACGGCCAGATCGGCTTCCTCGCCCGGTTTCAGCGATTGCTGATTGAAGCAGAAGCACTGGATCTTCGAGAAGTAGGCGCCCATGGAGTCGGGCGCAACGTTGAAGGCGGCGGTGGCCGACAGCGGCTTGTCCGAGCGGTTGCGCACATGGAAATGCGCCGTGGCGATCTCGCCGATCTTCAGCGTCTCCGGTGCGCTCACCGGGCGGAACTCCCAGTCGAGCCCGTCGGCCACATTGGCATCGAAGCGCACGGTGATCGGCCGGTCGAGCTTCTGGCCCGCCGCTTCCGCCTTCGCCACCTGCGTCGTCCCGCCATAGCCGGTCGCCTGGCAGAAGATGCGGTAGAGCGGCACCGAAGCAAAGGCGAGGCCGACCATGCCGAGAAACACGCCGGCGCAGGCCAGCGCCACCGCACCGTTGCGGTTGGCCTTCGGTTCTCTAGCCTTGACGTCTGAAGGCGCGTTCACCTGCAGTCCTCCCGGTCCGGATCACATGGCCGCGTGCTGGGCGATATTGCCGCTGATCTTGACGATGGTGACCAGGAAGAACAGCACCACCAGCGCGCCAAGGCCGAGGCCGATGGCAATCGAGCGGCGGCGCTGGGCTGCCTTCTGGGCGGGGGTGAGTTCGACGATGGGAACGATATGCATGGCGGACCTCACGAGATGATGCGGCTGACCACGCCGTCCACCAGCAAGGCGGCAAACAGCGCGAACAGATAGGCGATCGAGAAGAAGAACAGCTGCATGTTGATGCGCTTGGCTTCGGCACCGCTCTTGGCGTGGAAGGCCACGCGCGCCGACAGCGCGACGAAGGCCGCACCCATCCCGGCGGCAAAGACGCCATAGGCAAGCGAGGCAAAGCCGAGAACCGCCGGCGCCACGCCGATCGGTGCCAGCACCAGCGCATAGGTGAAGATCTGCAGCCGCGTCGACCGCTCGCCGGCCACCACCGGCATCATCGGGATGCCGGCCCGCGCATAGTCCTCGGACTTCACCAGCGCCAGCGCCCAGAAATGCGGCGGGGTCCAGAAGAAGATGATGAGGAACAGCACGATGCTCTCGATCGACACCGTGCCCGTCACCGCCGCCCAGCCGATCATCGGCGGGAAGGCCCCGGCGGCACCGCCGATCACGATATTCTGCGAGGTCCGGCGCTTCAGCCCCATGGTGTAGACCACCACGTAGAAGAAGATGGTGAAGGCCAGCAGGAAGGCCGCCACCCAGTTCACCGCAACGCCCAGCACCAGCACCGACAGCACCGACAGCACGCTGCCGAAATGCAGCGCTTCGGACGGCGATACCCGCCCGTCGGGAATGGGACGGCGCGCCGTGCGCGACATGATCCGGTCGATGTCGGCGTCATACCACATGTTGAGCGCGCCCGAGGCTCCCGCGCCCACGGCAATGGCCAGCAGGGCAACCGCGGCCAGCAGCGGATGCAGCCCGCCCGGGGCCAGCATCAGGCCCACCAGCGCCGTGAAGATCACCAGCGACATCACGCGCGGCTTCAGAAGCTCGAAATAGTCGCCGATCGAGCCCGTACCGCCTGTTACGGCGGGGCTGAGGACAACATCGGTATCGTCGATCAGGGCCATGGGTTCCGCCTATGCTCTTGCTGCAAGGCCGTTGCCTTGAAGGTTATTCCCGGGTGCCGGCCATCCAGCGGGTCGGCACCCGGGCGGTCTGGCGCCCTTGGGAGACTGAGGGGCGCCAGAGGAACGCGGGTTCGTCAGTGCAGGTCGCCCTTGATCACCGGCAGCTGCTCGAACTGATGGAACGGCACCGGCGAGGGCAGGGTCCATTCCAGCGTGTTGGCGCCGTCACCCCAGGGATTGGCACCGGCCACGCGCTTCTTGGCGAAGGCGTCGAACACCGTGTAGAGGAACACCAGAACGCCGAAGGCCGAGATGTAGGAGCCGATCGACGAGACCAGGTTCCAGCCGGCGAAGGCGTCGGGATAGTCCACATAGCGGCGCGGCATGCCCTGCAGCCCAAGGAAATGCTGCGGGAAGAACACCAGGTTCACGCCGATGAACATGATCCAGAAATGCAGGTTGCCCAGCGTTTCGGAGTACATGTAGCCGGTCATCTTCGGGAACCAGTAGTAGAAGCCGGCGAAGATGGCGAACACGGCACCCAGCGACAGCACATAGTGGAAATGCGCCACCACGTAATAGGTGTCGTGCAGCACGCGGTCGAAGCCGGCATTGGCCAGCTGCACGCCCGTCACGCCGCCCACGGTGAACAGGAAGATGAAGCCGATCGCCCAGAGCATCGGGGTGCGGAAGCTGATCGAACCGCCCCACATGGTGGCGATCCACGAGAAGATCTTCACGCCCGTCGGCACCGCGATCACCATGGTCGCAGCCAGGAAATAGGCCTGGGTGTCGACGCTGAGACCCACCGTATACATGTGGTGCGCCCAGACCACGAAGCCGACGCCACCGATCGCCACCATGGCATAGGCCATGCCCAGATAGCCGAACACCGGCTTGCGCGAGAAGGTGGAGACGATGTGGCTGATGATGCCGAAGCCCGGCAGGATCAGGATGTACACTTCCGGATGGCCGAAGAACCAGAACAGGTGCTGGAACAGGATCGGGTCACCGCCGCCGGCCGGGTCGAAGAAGGTGGTGCCGAAATTGCGGTCCGTCAGCAGCATGGTGATGGCGCCCGCCAGAACCGGCAGCGACAGCAGCAGCAGGAACGCCGTCACCAGCACCGACCACACGAACAGCGGCATCTTGTGCAGCGTCATGCCCGGCGCGCGCATGTTGAAGATTGTGGTGATGAAGTTGATGGCGCCGAGGATCGACGACGCGCCGGCGATATGCAGCGACAGGATCGCGAAATCCATCGCCGGTCCCGGGGTGCCGGTGGTCGAATAGGGCGGATAGATGGTCCAGCCGCCGGTCACGCCGTTGGAGCCGTCGGCGCCTTCCACGAACATCGACAGCGTGAGCAGGATGATCGCCGGCGGCAGCAGCCAGAAGCTGATGTTGTTCATGCGCGGAAAGGCCATGTCGGGCGCGCCGATCATGATGGGCACGAACCAGTTGGCAAAGCCGCCGATCAGCGCCGGCATCACCATGAAGAAGATCATGATCAGCGCATGCGCGGTGGTGATCATGTTGTAGACGTTGGGATCGCCGAAGATCTGCAGGCCGGGTTGCTGCAGCTCCATGCGCATGGCAACCGACAGGCCGCCGCCCAGAAGGCCCATGCACACTGCGAAGATCAGGTACATGGTGCCGATGTCTTTGTGATTGGTCGAATAGACGTAGCGGCGCCATCCATGCGGGTGGTCGTGATGGGCCGAATGCGTGTCTGTAGCCATGAAAGGCTCCTCGTGGATGTCTGTATCAAGGGCCGGCCTCAGCCGACCGAAAGGCGCTGAAAGGCAGACCAGACGTCAGTTCGCGGCCACCGTGGTCGGGGCCTTGGCGTTCTCGTCGTCGAACTGGGCCAGCAGGGCCTTGGCGGCGTTGAGATCGGTCTTGGCCGCTTCCGTCCACTTGGCGAACTGGTCGGCGGTCACCGCCCGGATCTCGATCGGCATGAAGGCGTGGTTCTGGCCGCACAGTTCCGAGCACTGTCCGTAGAAGGTGCCGGCGTTCTCGATCTTGAACCAGCTTTCGTTGAGGCGACCGGGAATGGCGTCGATCTTCACGCCGAAGGGCTGCATGGCGAAGGAGTGGATCACGTCGGTGGCCGTCACCTGGATGCGGATCACCTCACCCACCGGCAGCACCAGCGGCGAGTCCACGGCCAAGAGGCGCGGCTGCTTCACCGGATCGGTCCGCTCTTCGTCCTTCAGCATGTAGCTGTCGAAGGAGATGTCGCCCTGTTCGGGATACTCGTAGTTCCAGTACCACTTGTTGGCCGTCACCTTGATGGTCATCTTGGCGTCGGGGATCACCAGCTCTTCATAGAGCAGGCGGAACGACGGCACGGCGATGATCAGCAGGATCATGATCGGCGCGATGGTCCAGACCACCTCGATCATGGTGTTGTGCGAGGTCTTGGACGGAACCGGGTTGGCCTTGGCGTTGAAGCGCACCACCACGTAGACCAGCAGCCCCAGCACGAACAGCGTGATGATGCCGACGATCCAGAAGGTCAGGGCGCCGAAGGTGTGGATATCCTCCGCCACCTGCGTGTCGGCAGGCTGAAGATAGGTGCCCCACGGCTGGGCCTCTGCCCAAGCTTGGGTCGATACAAGGCAGGTGCCTGCAGCAATGATCGCCCCATACAGGCGATTTGCGGATCTGAACACGGTTCCCCCTCCATTCCCCGCCGCTCCGAGCCGTCGCGCCGGCTGCGGCTTCGCGGTGCTTTCCCAACTTTGATCCAGACGGATCGGGGGCCCGTTCTCCCGCCTTTCGGCCGGTCGCCCCGATGCCGTGATTCCCAGGGCTCTCCTCTGCCCGAGCGCCTTGCCGTCTCCGGTGGAGCCCTTGATTCAAAACGCGTTCTCCCATGAGGAAAATCGTTTCGCGCCTTGATCTGGATCAAACATCCTACGTAAAAAACCACATATGCAAGTCATTCGCAATGGCATTCTCACCTTGCAAGCGTGACGTTGGGACGCGCTTGCGGTGCGTCGCCTTCAGGCGGCACGGGATCGACGCGGGCGCGGAAAATTGCGTGTATAAAGATCGTAATTCGTTGATTCGCCGCATTTGGCGGGTTTTGCTTGCGCCGGGCAGCGCTCAGTCGCTCTGCCGGTATTTGGACCAGACGGAACCACGAGATCGTTCGATGCAGTCGAAGCGCGCCCTTTCCACCCTCCTGTCCCTTTCGCTGGTCCTTTCGTCCTTTGCAGGGATTTCCACACCTGCCGCCGCCCAGGAGTTTTCCGACGGCAAGGTCGAGCAGGTTTTCGGCGACTGGCAGATCCGCTGCGATCAGCCGGTCGGCGCCCGCGACAAGCAATGCGCCATGGTGCAGAACGTCACCGCCGAGGATCGCGACAACATCGGCCTCTCCGTCCTCATCGTGAAGACCGTGGACAAGAAGGCGCGCATCATGCGCGTGCTCGCCCCGCTCGGCGTCTATCTCATGGCCGGCCTCGGCCTGCGGATCGACGACAAGGATATCGGCCGCGCCGGCTTCGTCCGTTGCCGCGCCCGCGGCTGCTATGCCGAGGTGATCCTGCAGGACGATCTGATCAACCAGCTCTCCACCGGCCAGAAGGCGCTCTTCGTCATCTACGACTCGCCCGAGAACGGCATCGGCATTCCCGTCTCGCTCAAGGGCTTCAAGGAAGGCTACGCCGCCTTGCCGTGAGGCGCCCCACGCCGGGCGACGGCTTCTGGCGTGTCTGGTGGCCTATGCGCACGAAGCGCGACATTCGCGCGACAAAACGCCGGTCCTTCGGTGACCTGGAGGTGACATGTCTGCCATCCGTGACACAGCATCCCTGCGCGCCCTCTATGGCGATGCGCGCGAGCGCTCCCGCCGCAAGGTCCTGCCCGCGCTCGACCGCCATGCCCGCCGCTTCATCGAGCTCTCGCCCTTCTGCCTTCTGTCCACCCATGGGGCCGACGGCCTGGGCGACGTCACCCCGCGTGGCGACGCGCCGGGCTTCGTCGCGGTCGCCGACGATCGCACGCTGCTTCTGCCCGATCGCGCCGGCAACAACCGATTGGACAGTCTTCTCAACATCTTGGATAATCCCGGCGTCGGCCTGCTCTTCATGGTTCCCGGTGTCGACGAGACGCTGCGCATCAACGGCCACGCCACCATCGAGACCGATCCGGACCTCCTCGCCCGCTTCGAGGTCGCGGGAAAGTTACCGAAGACGGTGCTGGTCATTGCGGTCGCCGAGGTTTACCTGCATTGTGCCAAGGCCCTCATGCGCTCGCATCTCTGGTCCGCTGAGAACCGTGTCGACCGCGCGATCCTGCCCTCCATGGGCGAGATGATGCGCGATCAGCTCGGCCTCGACCAGGCCGAGACCCAGGCGGAAATGCTTGAGCGCTACCGGGCAACGCTCTATTGAAGAGCCCCCTCGAAGACCGGACTGCAGTGTGTCGATGACCGTTGATTCCCATGATCTTTTCGCCCTGACCGGCCTCGATCCCGACGCCGCGCACCGCATCGTTGCCGACGCCCTTGCTGGCGCCGATGACGGCGAGCTCTATCTGGAGCGCGCCCAGGGCGAGGTGCTGGCCTTCGACAACGGCCGCCTCAAGGCTGCCACCTATGACGTCAACCAGGGCTTCGGCCTGCGCTCGGTTGCCGGCGAGTCCGTCGGCTATGCCCATGCCGACGACATCTCCGAAAAGGCGCTGAAACGCGCCGCCGACGCCGTCCGCGCTGTCGCCTCGGGCTATTCCGGCACCATGTCCGCGCCGCCGCGCGCCACCAACGTCAAGCTCTACGGCGACGAGAATCCGCTGCTATCGCCCATCTTCGCCGACAAGGTGGCACTGCTCTCCGAGATCGACGCCTATGCCCGCGCCCGCGATCCGCGCGTCCGTCAGGTGTCCGCCTCCGTTGCCGCCTCGCACAAGGTGGTGGAGATCCTGCGCGCCGACGGCACCCGCGTCCGCGACGTCCGCCCGCTCGTCCGCATCAACGTCTCCGTCATCGTCGGTGAGGGCGATCGGCAGGAAAGCGGCGGTTTCGGCGAGGGCGGCCGGCTCAATCTCGCCCCCTTCATCACGCCCGACCGCTGGCACGCCGCCGTCGACGAGGCGCTGCGCCAGGCCTTGGTCAATCTCGAAGCCAAGCCCGCTCCCGCCGGCACCTTCGACGTGGTGCTCGGACCCGGCTGGCCCGGCGTGCTCCTGCACGAAGCGGTCGGCCACGGCCTCGAGGGCGACTTCAACCGCAAGAAGACCTCCGCCTTTGCCGGTCTCATGGGCGAAATGGTTGCCGCCCCAGGCGTGACCATCGTCGATGACGGCACGATCCCCGACGCGCGCGGCTCGCTGACCATCGACGACGAGGGCACGCCCAGCCAGCGCACCACGCTGATCGAGAACGGCCGGCTGGTCGGCTACATGCAGGACCGCCAGAACGCCCGCCTGATGGGCGCGGCCTCCACCGGCAACGGCCGCCGCCAGTCCTATGCCCATGTGCCCATGCCGCGCATGACCAACACCTACATGCTCTCCGGCGACAAGACGCGCGAGGAAATCCTCGCCTCCGTCAAGGACGGCATCTATGCCGTCGCCTTCTCCGGCGGCCAGGTCGACATCACCTCCGGCAAGTTCGTCTTCGATTGCACCGAGGCTTACCGCGTGCGCAACGGCAAGGTCGAGGAACCCATCAAGGGCGCCATGCTCATCGGCAACGGCCCGGATGCCATGAAGCGCGTCTCCATGGTCGGCAACGACATGGAGATCGACAAGGGCGTCGGCATGTGTGGCAAGGCCGGGCAGGGCGTGCCCGTCGGCGTCGGCCAGCCGTCGCTGCGCATCGACGCGGTGACCGTCGGCGGCACGGCGACCTGATCCATGACGTCCTCGCCTGTGAAGCTCGTCCTGTTCGACATGGACGACGTCGTCTATGCCTATGATCGCTCGGTCCGCGTCGCCCGCCTCGCCGGGATGACCGGCCTTGATCCTGTCTTCATCGAAACGGCCATCTGGTCCGAGGGGCTCGAAGCCGCCGCCGACGGCGGCGCCTATCCCACCGGCCCGCTCTACCTGAAGTCCTGGCAGGATCGCCTCGGCTACCCGCTTGCGGAAGACCAGTGGCTCGCCGCCCGCAAGGCCGCCATGACGCTGGTGCCCGGCACGCTCGCCATCATCGACCAGCTGCTGGCGGCGGGCCTTGCCGTCGGCGTCCTCACCAACAACGGCCCGCTTGTGCATGCGCGCCGTCACGATCTGGTGCCGGAACTTGCCGCCCGCGCCGGTCACCGCTTCACCGTCAGCGCCCAGTTTGACACCAAGAAACCGGATCCCGCGGTCTTCACCCGCTGCCTTGAGCATCTCGGCTTTGCCCCCGGTCAAACCGTCTTCATCGACGACATGCCCGAGAATGCCGAGGGCGCCTCAGCGGCCGGTCTCACCGGGCTGACCTACACCGATCCCGCCCGTCTTGCCGCCGATCTGCGCCGTCTGGGGTTGCCGGTATAGATTCCTTTACGAATTCAAGCTCTTGATCAAATCGTTGCAGATTTGCCTTTTCCTTCGGTGCGAACACGTAATTCGTATTGAAGCAGGGCTCCCAGACCATTACTTGAACACGTGAGTGCCCGTCGGGCAGCTTGGCCTGACCGGATCGAAAAGAGGGTCTCTCAGGCCAAAGTCCCTGCAGGAACACCGGGCGCGGTCGCGTCCTTGATTGGAGCCACGCGCCTTGAACCTCTTTCACCAATATGCCGGCGAGATCTCGGCGCTGTTTCAGGTCATCTTCATCGACGTGGTACTGGCCGGCGACAATGCCATCGTTGTCGGCATGGCCGCCGCCGGCGTCGATCCGGCCATTCGCCGCAAGGTGATCTTCTGGGGCATCGGCGGTGCCGTGCTCCTGCGCATCTTCTTCGCGCTGATTGCCGCCCAGCTTCTGGTAATCATCGGCCTGACGCTCGCCGGTGGCGTGTTGCTGCTCTGGGTCTGCTGGAAGATGTTCCGCGAGATCCGCGCCTCCCACCAGGAGGAGCAGCAGGCACTCGACGCCGCCTCCAACGCCATGGATGGCGACGCGTCCAACGACCCGCCGGCCGTCGGCAACAAGAGCTTCCGCCAGGCGCTGACGCAGATCATCATTGCCGACCTCTCCATGTCGCTCGACAATGTCCTGGCCGTCGCCGGCGCTGCCAAGAACCATCTGGTCGTTCTGGTGATCGGCCTGCTCCTGTCCGTCGCGCTGATGGGCGCCGCCGCAACCCTGATTGCGCGTCTCCTCGCCCGCCATCGCTGGATCGCCTGGGGCGGCCTGCTGATCATCTTCTACGTTGCGCTCTCCATGATCCATCGCGGCATGGCCGAGGTTTGCGAGGGCGTGGTCGGCTCGGAAAGCTGCCAGATTCTCAGCCTTGAGGGCGTTCGCGCCACCGTTCTGCATTGACCCCACCCGCCAGGCCGTGTCATGGCCTGGGTGAGGGACAAAGCTCGCGGGTCCTTGCCTGTCCAAGCCTTATTGCGGCCGGGCAGGCGAGAGGCTTGCGGCCATCATCGGGATCTCCCGGCCGGCTGCTGTCGTGTTCCGGCAGTGGCCAGCATTAGTCTGGGGCGCGTCTTGCCCTGAGCCGCCCCAACGCGGCGACTTTTCCTGTTCGAAATCATCCGGAAGGACACCATGAGCACAGTTTCGTCGCCGCGTGCGGCCTTCCTGAGTGGTTCGATCATGCGCCATGTGGTGGTGATGACCGCCACCGGTTCCATCGGTCTGATGGCCATCTTCGTGGTCGACGTCATCAACCTCCTCTACATCTCCTTCCTCGGTCGCACCGAATACACGGCCGCCATGGGCTACGCCGGTCTGGTGCTGTTCCTGATGACCTCGCTGGGCATCGGCTTCACCATCGCCGTCACCGCCCTTTGCGCCCGCTCCATCGGCGGTGGCAACCGCGAGCGCGCCCGCCGTCTTGCCAGCTCGGGCCTCGTCATCTCCCTGGTGGCGATGACGCTCGTCACCGCCCTGATGATGCCCCTCTTGCCGGCCTTCCTGTCGTCCATGGGCGCCGAAGGGGCGACGCTCGACGCCACGCTGATCTATCTCTGGATCGCGATGCCCGGCAGCCCGTTGCTCGGCATCGGCATGGCCATGACCGGCGTTCTCCGCGCCACCGGCGACGCCCGCCGATCCATGTATGTGACGCTCGGCGGTGCCGTCACCGCCGCCCTTTGCGATCCCATCTTCATCTTCGGTCTGCATCTCGGGGTCGAAGGCGCCGCCATCGTCACGCTCATCTCCCGCTTCGTCATGATCGGCATCGGCTGGCACGGTGTCCATCAGGTCCACCGCATGCTGCAGCGCCCCACCGTTGCCAATGTGCGCGAGGACTTCCGGCCGCTGATGGGCATCGCCATGCCCGCCATCCTTGCCAATCTGGCAACGCCGGCCGGCAACATCTTCGTCACCGCCATCATCTCGCGCTTCGGCACCGATGCGGTCGCCGCCTGGGCCATCATCGGCCGCCTCTACCCCATGCTGTTCGGCGCCATCTTTGCGCTGTCAGGCTCTGTCGGTGCCATCTTCGGGCAGAACTTCGGTGCCCGTCAGTTCGATCGCGTCCGCCGCACGCTCGCCGACAGCCTCACCTTCACGCTGGTCTACGTGGCGGTGGTCTGGCTGATCTGCGTGCCGCTGGCGCCCTATATCGCCATGGCCTTCAACGCTTCGCCGGGCACCAGCGAGATCATCGTCTACTTCTGCCGCTGGATTGCGCCCACATTCGCCTTCACCGGGGCGCTCTTCGTGGCCAACTCCGCCTTCAACAACCTCGGCTATGCCACCTACTCGACGCTGTTCAACTGGGGCCGTGCCACGCTCGGCACCGTGCCTTTCTGCTGGGTCGGCTACCAGATGGGCAGCGCCGAGGCGGTGATGATGGCCTGGAGCGTCGGTGCCGCCGTCTTCGGCGTCGGCGCGGTGCTGATTGCCTATCGGGAAATCGGCAAGCTTGGCCGCCACATGCGCCCAGCCGCCGCCTGATCAACCCAAGGCGGCTTGCAGCCGCTCGGTCGCGGGGTTATATCGATTGTCTTCGAAGTGACACTCGACATTCCGGTTTTGGCTTTCTCATGCTCTTGATCGAGATGAGAAATTCGAAATGAAGTCAACGAGCCCAGGCATCTGCATCCCGGGCGAGTTGGTATGATGGATCTTGCATGAACAGAATGGACTTTTCCTTTGGCGGCGGCGAAGCCCAGATCCGCTATCTCGACGGCGACTACAAGATCCTGCGCAACGGCACCTATGTGCGCTGCGCGATCACCGGGCGCCCCATCCTGATTCAGGATCTCAAATACTGGAGCGTCGAGCACCAGGAAGCCTATCTCGACGCGGAAGCCGCGCTCGAAGCCTATCGCCGCGCCAACAACGCCCGCTGATCCCAGCCGGCACATCAGGCCGTCGGCAGCTGCTCGAAGGTGTCGCGCAGCCAGCGCGCCCGCGCCGCTTTCAGAAGTTCGGCCACCGCGATCGGGTTCTCGAACTGCGTCTCCACGCCCAGCGTCACCACGCTCTCATAGAGTTCGGCGGCGGGCCCTGACCGGCCGCGCAGGCGCACCGCGTCCTTCTCGGTGGTCACCGGGCGCGCGTCCAGCCGTTCAGCTTCGGCCAGGATCTCCTTGGCCTCGAGATTGCTGAAGAGGTGATGGTCGGCAAAGCTGCGCGTGCCCGCCACCTCGATACCCGCCTCCCGCAGCTGGTCGAAGAACTTGGCCGGCCGTCCGATGCCGCTGAAGGCATAGACGCGCGTGCCCGTCGCGATCGCCTTGCCGGTCTGCACCACGCTCGCCCGCAGCACCGGCCGCCCCCGTCGCGCCGCCGCGCGGATCACCTTGCCGGCTCTCGGGCTCGACCCGTAAACCAGAACCACGTCCGCATGGCCGATCTGCCGGCGCAGCGGCGCCCGCATCGGTCCGGCCGGCAGCGACAGGCCATTGCCGATCCCCACCGCGCCATCCACCACGGCAAGGCTCATGGTCTTGGCGATGGACGGATTCTGCAGCCCGTCGTCCATGAAGCACAGGCTGGCACCGGATTCTTTCAGGAGATCAAAGGCGCGCTCGCGCCGGCGGCTGACGATGGTTGGCGCCACGGCGGCCAGCAGCAGCGCCTCGTCCCCCACGTCGGCTGCGCCGTGTATTGCAGGATCCACCCGCACCGGCCCCTTGAGCCGCCCGCCATAACCGCGCGTCAGGAAGCAGGGAGCAAGGCCATTCTTCGCGGCAATCTCGGCCAGCGCGATCGCTGTTGGCGTCTTGCCTGCTCCGCCCACCACGAAGTTGCCGACACAGATCATCGGCAGCGGCGGTCGCGCCCCGGGTCGCGCCATGCGCCGGGCGGTCAGCCAGCCGTAGACAGCACCGATCGGCCATAGCAGCAGGGCTCTGAGGCCCAGTCTCTCCCACCAGAACGCCGGAGCACGCATCCTTCACGCCTCGCGCCGGGCCAGCAGCGGCGTCAGCGCCGCCATCGTACGCCCGAGGGCTCCAGCATAGCTTTCCACGACGGAAAGCGCTGCCGAAATCTGTGTTTTCCGCTGCGAACTGTCCTTGAGGAGCACCAGCGCCGCTTCGGCGATCGTCTCTGCGTTCTCTGCGATGGTCAGACCACCGCACTCGATGAAGCTGCGGTAGACGTCCGGCCAGTTGGCATAGTGCGGTCCTGCCAGCATTGCCGTCTTGAGCCGCGCCGGCTCGATCGGATTGTGCCCGCCGATATCCGGCACCAGCGTGCCGCCGATCACCGCCACGCTCGCCAGCCGGTAAAGCGTGCCGAGCTCGCCCATGGTGTCGGCCACATAGACGGCCGTCTGCTCGTCCGGCAGCTCGCCCACGGCCCGCCGCTTCACGGTAAAGTCCCCCCCGGCCAGATCGGCCACGGCCTCACCGCGGTGCGGATGGCGCGGCGCCAGCACCAGCAGGCAATCGGGCCGCTCTGCGCGTACCCTGGCAAAGGCCGCCAGCGCGATTTCCTCTTCGCCTGGATGCGTGGAAGCCGCCAGCAGCACCGGCCGGCTCCCGAAGGCGCCGCGCAACTGGGCCTCGGCTTCGGCCGAACCATCCGGTACGCCGGCCTCGAACTTCATGTTGCCGACCGCCCGCGTCTCGCCGCACCCCAGCTGCTCGTAGCGTTCCGCGTCCCCCGGCGTCTGTGCCAGCACCAGGCCGATGCTGCGGAAGATGGCACGCGTGGCAAAGGCAAACCGCCCCCAGCCGTCCAGCGAACGGGGCGACATGCGGGCGTTGGAGATGACGAGTGGAACGCGCCGTGCCTTCAGCCGCGCGATCGTCACCGGCCAGATTTCGCTTTCCACCAATATGGCCAGCTCCGGCCGCCAGTGATCGAGGAAGCGGTCGACGAATCCGGCAAGATCGAGCGGGGCAAACTGGTGGATCACCGCCGCCCCCGTCCGCGCCGCCAGCACGGCCGCCGACGTGGTCGTCACCGTTGTCACCAACACCGTGAAACCTTCCGCCGCCAGTTGCTCGATCAACGGCACCGCGCTGACGCTCTCGCCCACCGAGACGGCATGCACCCAGACGACCCGCCCCGCCGGACGCGCGACCGAGGCCTCGCCCAGCCGCTCGCGCCAGCGCAAGGCGTCTTCCTTGCCCTGCTTGAGGCGCCAGCCGACCACGGCGCGGCCGATCGGGCCGCCCACGCGGGTCAGGGCGACATATGCGCCGAGCAGGGCGTCGCTGAAATCAGCCATCGTGACGGGGACCAGGGTGGAACTTGTGGGCGATGCCCAGGATCTCGTAAGCGCGTTGGGTCGTCCGATCAAGCTCGGCACTCAACTGACGGGCGATGCGTTCCATGTCCGCGTCGGTTGCCTCCTTCGGCACATCGATCGGCGCGCCGTGCACGACGGCGGCGCGGCTGAAGGGCAGGTCGATCGACATGCGATCCCAGTTTGAAAGGCGGATGGCCCGACGCGACACATAGGCAACCGGCAGGATCGGACAGCCGCTCGACCGTGCCAGATGCACGATGCCGCGTCCGGCCACTTGCGAGATCTTGGGCACGTCCGCCGTCATCATCACGCAACGGCCCTCGGAGAGTTCGCGCAGCGCCTGCCGATAGCCGACGCTGCCGCCCTTGCGCCGAGCCGCCCGCGCATTGTGCGAGCCCGACGCGCGGATCGTGCCGATGCCCTGCGTCTCCGCCGCCACCGCGCCGATCCCCGCCGCCGCATTGCGGGCGATCATGATCGCCGTCGGCAGATCCTCGGGGCGCGCCGCCGGCGACATCAGCGCCAGTCCATGCCAGAAGGCGAAGATGGTTGCCCCTCTGCGATGCGCTGCCGCGAAGGCATCTGCCGGCTCGACCGTCATCTTGGCCGTGGTGTAGACGAGGCGGGCATAGGCGCCAACCAGCCTGCCGACAAGTCTGTGCAGCGCACCGAAGCTGAGCAACCGACGATCAAGCCGCATTGCCGCCCTCCGCCGCCGCGCCGGCGCCAGACAGCTGCGTCTTGTGCAGATGCGCGTAGAGCCCGCCTGCCGCGGCGAGCTCGTCATGTGTACCTGTTTCGACGATGCGCCCCTTGTCCAGCACCACGATCATGTCGGCGCGCTTCACCGTCGACAGGCGATGGGCGATCATCAGCACCGTGCGGCCCGCAAACAGGCCATCGAGCGCGGCCTGCACATGCGCCTCCGAGTTGGCGTCGAGGGCGCTGGTCGGCTCGTCCAGCAGCAGGATGGGCGCGCCGCGCAGCATGGCGCGCGCGATGGCGATGCGCTGCTTCTGCCCGCCCGACAGCAGGCTGCCCGCCTCGCCCACCGGCGTGTCGTAGCCCTTCTCCAGCGTCGAGATGAAGCTGTGCGCATCCGCCGCCCGCGCCGCCGCCTCGATGGCGGCCTGGTCGGCCTCGGGGCTGCCATAGGCGATGTTGGCGCGGATCGTGTCGTCGAACAGCACCGGGTCCTGCGTCAGCAGGGCAGACGCCTTGCGCACCGAAGCAAGCGTGAAGTCGGCAATGTTCTGCCCGTCGATCCGCACCACGCCGGATGCCGGATCGTAAAAGCGCAGCACGAGATTGAGCAGCGTCGACTTTCCCGCTCCGGACGGGCCGACGAAAGCCACCTTCTGCCCCGGCTGGATCGTCAGGCTGACGTCGTGCAGCACCGGCGTCTCTTCGTTATAGCCGAAGGTCACATGATCAAAGGTGATGGCCCCGGCTGGATTGAGCAACACCTTCGCCTCGGCCCGCTCCACCACCTTGGGCTCTTCGTCGAGAATGCTGAACACCCGCCGCGCGGCGATGATGCCTTCCATCAGGACATTCTGCAGGTTCGCCAGAGTCTTCAGCGGCTGGTAGATCAGCATGGCCGCCGACATGAAGCCCATGAACTCGCCCAGCGTCAGGCCGCCGTGAATGCCGCGCCAGCCGCCATAGAAGATCGCCGCCGCAAAGCCGAGGCCCGACAGGCCCTCGGTGAACGGTCCCGTCCGCGCGCGGGTCTTCTGCGTCCTCAACCCGGCGTCGCGTGTGGATTCGATATGGCGCAGGGCACGTGCCGTTTCGGAAGCCTCCTGGCCGTAGGCCTTCACCACGCGAATGCCCGCGAGCGTCTGCGCCACGATGCGGGCAATGTCGCCCGATCCCGACAGCGATTGCTTGACGGACTTGGTCAGCTTGCGCCGCTGCTTGCTCATCAGCATGATGGAGATCGGCAGCGAGCCCAGCACCAGGATGCCCAGCACCCAGTCCAGCCACAGCATGGCGCCAACCAGCGCCACCGATTGCAGGGCGTTGCGCACCAGCGCCGTCAGCGTCTGCGAGGCCGCCTGGTTCACCACCAGCGTATCGGCCGAGAACACGCTGACAAAGCGCGCCGAATGTGTGCCCTGGAGAAAGCCGAGATCGGAGTTGGCAAGCCGCCGGAACAGCTTTTCGCGCAGTTCGGCGACGATCTCGCCGGAGATCCGCGCTTCCGTCATGCGGCTCGAATATTCGGCCAGCGAGCGAACCGCCATCACCACCGCCACCACCAGCGGCAGGATATACAGCGTCGTCTGGTCTTTCTGGATGAACACGCGGTCGGCGGCGGTCTGCATCAGGAAGGGCAGGGCGCCTGTGGTTGCCGCGACGAAGATCATCGTCAGCATCGACCTGAGCACCAGCTTGCGGCGCGGCCAGATGAATTCGCGGAAGATCCGCTTCACCACATAGACAGACTCGTCGCCGTCGCCGGTCTCCGCCCATCCGGGTTGGTTTCGATCCGCGACTGCAGTCCTGTCCTCAGTCATCCAAGCCGCCCAAAGCAAATGTATTCGGCGCAATGTCTAGTGCGCCGAAGTCTGTTCGTCCAGAGATCCCGGTCTGAAGAGGACAAGTCAGGTGCGCTGAAGGAGCTCAGTTCTGCGCCGGATCGAGCAGACGATGCAGGTGGACGATGAAATACCGCGTCTGCGCCTGATCGACGGTCGCCTGTGCCTTCTGCTTCCAGGCCGAATAGGCTTCGGCATAGCTCGGGAAGAGGCCGACGATATCGACCGCGTTGAGATTGGAAAACTCGACCGAGTCGAGCGACTTCATCTCGCCGCCGATGACCATGTGGATCAGTTGTTTCGAAGTGACTTCAGTCGTCATGAAAGCTCCCGTTCACGCGTCAAAAAGGACCCAGCTGGTCAAGGGCCTGCCTTGCCAGCATGTCGCTGCCGGCGATCAGCCCCGGATGGGTCGTCACCGCCAGATTGTACCTGATGTCGGCGCCGTTTGCAGCCATCAGCGTGCCGCCGGCCTCGGTCAGGATCAGATGTGCCGCCGCAATGTCCCAGTCATGGGCGTTGGGCCGGGCGAAGGCGAGGTCGAGCCGCCCGTCAGCCACGAGCGCAATCCTCAGCGCCAGCGAGGCGACATAGCCGCCGTCGCGCACCGTCGGCACCGCCTTGCGCAGGCGTGTCATCAGCGCCGTCGGTCCGGCCACCCGCGCGTCAGCAATTTCGGGCACGCGGATGATGGCCAGCGGCTGCCCGCCCACATAGGCGCCGCCATCGGCCGTCGCCGTGAAAATACGCGCCGCTGTCGGCTGGATCAGCACCGCCGCCTTGGGGGCACCGTCTTCCACCACGGCGAGCGAGATCGTCCATTCGTCCGAGCCGGCCAGAAAGCCGCGCGTGCCGTCGATGGGGTCGACCACGAACACCCGCCGGCAGGCGAGCCGCGCCGGATCGTCCTCAGTCTCCTCCGACAGCCAGCCATAGTCGGGCCGCGCCGCCAGCAGCGTTTCCTTGAGCAAGTGGTCGACCGCATAGTCGGCCTCGCTCACCGGCGACGCATTGTCCTTGTGCCAGACCTTGGGATCCTGCCGGAAATAGGACAGTGCCAGATAGGCCGCCGTTTCCGCGGCGCTCACCAGCAACTGAAGATCGGCATCGGGCTGGCGCCCGTCAGCGTCCGGCAATGGTCAGCCCCTCGATGGCAAGCGTCGGCGCCGTGAAGGCGCTGCGGAACTCGATGTCGTTGGCCGGCGTGATCCGCTGGAACATGTCCGCGAGATTGCCCGCCACGGTGATTTCGGCAACCGGATAGGCCAGCTCGCCGTCTTCGATCCAGAAGCCCGAAGCGCCGCGCGAATAGTCGCCGGTGACGAGATTGGCGCCATGGCCGATGAAGTCGGTCACGTAGAGGCCGGTGCCGATCGCCTTGATCAGTTCGTCGGGGCTCTGCTCACCCGGATGCAGCAGCATGTTGGTGGCGCCCGGTCCCGGTGCGCCACTGCCGCGCGCCGCGCGGCCGTTGGATGCGAGCCCCAGTTCGCGCGCTGTGGCGCTGTCGAGCAGCCAGCAGTTCAGCACGCCGTCGCTGATGATGTCGAGCGCCACCGAAGCGAGCCCCTCGCCGTCGAAGGGGCGCGACCCCGGCCCGCGCGGACGTAAGGGATCGTCGGTGATGCGGATGCTCGGGCTCAGCACCCGCTGGCCGAGCTTGGACTTCAGGAAGGACGAGCCGCGTGCGATCGAGCTGCCCGAGATCGCGCCGGAGAGCGCCCCGAGAATGCTGGTCGCCACGCGCGGATCATAGACGATCGTCGCCTGCTGCGTGCTCACCTGCCGCGGATTGAGCCGCCGCACGGCCCGCTCGCCGGCCCGGCGGCCAACCAGCGTCGCGTCTTCGAGATCGCTGAGATGCGACTTGCCCGAGGAGTCCCAGTCACGCTCCATCGACGTGCCGGATCCGGCGATGGCGGCCACCGAATGGCCATGGCTCGACGTCTCATAGGCTCCGGCAAAGCCGTGCGAGGTGACCAGCGCCGCACCGCCGCGCGCCCAATAGGCCGAAGCGCCGGTAATGTTGGTGACGCCCGGCACGTCCATCGCCGCCGCCTCGAGGGCGCGGCCACGGATCACCAGATCGGCCGAACTCACCGGCGTCTCGTCCAGAAGATCGAGGTCGGGGAAGTCGTGGGTCAGTCTCAGCTTGTCGGCAAGGCCCGCAAAGGGATCGGGCGTGGCGATCTTGGCCATGGTCACCGCCCGCGCCGCCAGTTCCTTGACGTCGGCGCCCAGGGTAGCGGAGATCGTCGCGTTGCGGTCGCCGACGAAGACGCGGAGGCCGAACTCGTCATTCTCCGAATGCGTGACCTTTTCCACGTTGCCCTTCAGCACCGACACGACCTGATTGACCGATCGCGCCGAGACGGCATCGGCGGCATCAGCGCCCGCCGCCAGCGCCGCCTTGACCAGACGGTCGGCCATTTCGGTCAGGGCTTGAAGATCGACAAGTTCGCTCATGACAAGGAGAATCCACTGTAACGCTGAGTTTGTGTTTAGGTGGTGGGCGCGGCAACGACAAGGTCCAATGCCGGGACTTCCTCGACATTTGCGGCACAAAAAGGACGCATGCTGATCAATTGATCGTTTGCGACCTGGTGGAAGCTTGGCCCTTTTAAGTGAAGCCGGACTTCAGACTCCGCTAACCCTCTTGAAAGTCCACAGAAAATTTACCCAATCCCTTAATCGGCCAACGACTGGTCATCCCTTAGCCTCAGGACTGTTCGGGACCGGGTGCGATCAAACCAAAACGACGCCTGGCCCGACAGGGATGTGCAAATTGAGTTTGAAGAGGCGTCGGAGATGACAGGAGCCACTCTGGCAAGTTCAGGCGGGCAGATGCGACTGGATCCGTCCAGCCTTCCAGCCCGCTGGTCAGTCGAAGTTGACGAGAAGGGGCGGCAGGCCCAGGAGGCCAGCCTCTACATGGACGATGGCGGCATCGTCATGAAGCGCCGTCTGTCCGGACTGCCCTTGACCCTGAGCTTGCCTTTCGAAGCCTTCCAGGGCGTTGCGGTACGTCTTGCGACGGACGCCGACGGCGACCTCACCGCTCACGTCGAGCTTCACCACCACGACCCGGCGCTGTCCGTGCCGCTCACGGTCACCCGCAACATGGAGATCGCCGCCGCCGACTGGCAGGGCTGGTCGGATCGTCTGCATCTGCCCATGCTGCTGATCGAACGCGACGGCGCCGCCGAACAGGTCGGTCCCCGTGCCAGCGTCGAGATCGGTGCTCCGGTGCCGCGCCGCAGCCACGGCGCCACGGCCAGCCGCCGTCCGCGCTTCCTGATGCGCCGCAAGGTCGGTCAGACCGGTGAGATGCCGGTCCTGCGCGGCTGCCGCGAGATCATTTCCTACGAGTGATACCGAGCGTCATCGAAAATGACGTGAGCTGACCACCAGCAAAAGCCGGGTGCGCCGCATCCGGCACCCCTCACATGTTGCGCAGATAGCCGTCCGCCACCAGCCCTGCGAACAGCAGCCAGCCGGCCCAGCGGTTCGACTTGAACAGCATCAGGCAGAGATCCGGGTTGTCCTTGTCGAAGCGCTCCACCTGCCAGAACAGGTGGCGGGCGAAGGCGGCAAGACCGACAAAGGCGGCAAAGCCGCATTGGGCGTCCACCATCGCGCCGCCGATCAGCACCACCGCCAGCCCGTAGCAGACCGTGAGCAGCTTCGGCGTGGTCTCGGCAAAGGCCTGCGCCGTCGAGCCCATGCCGATCAGCGCGTCGTCTTCGCGGTCCTGATGGGCATAGATCGTGTCATAGCCGATCGTCCACAGCACCGACGCCACATAGATGAGCACGGCCGGCAGCGACAGGTCGCCGAACACCACCGCCCAGCCCATCAGCCCGCCCCAGGAAAAGGCCAGGCCCAGCATCACCTGCGGATAGTTGGTGATGCGCTTCATGAACGGATAGATCGCCACCGGAATGAGCGAGGCGATGCCCAGCAGCACCGAAAACGGGTTGAAGCACAAGAGGATGCCGAGCCCGACCAGCGCCTGTGCCACCATGAACGCCGCCGCCGCCTTGGCGCTCACCCGCCCCGAGGGAATGGGGCGCGCCCGCGTGCGGGCCACCTGCGCGTCGATGTCGCGATCGAGAATGTCGTTATAGGTGCAGCCCGCCCCGCGCATCACCACCGCCCCCATGAGGAACAGCAGGAGATAGAGCGGCGAGGGAAAGCGGTCACCATGTACGCCGCTCGCCAGCGCCAGTGACCACCAGCACGGCGGCAATAGCAGCCGCCAGCCGATCGGTCGATCCCAGCGGGCAAGCTGGGCATAGGGCTTCACCCAAGCGGGCAGAAAGCGATCCACCCAATTGCCGGACTGGGCATCGGGAATGGAGGAGGCATGGGGATCGGACGTGCTCATGGTGCCGTTGTAGCGCCTTCGGCTTTACGGCGCGAGGGGGGAGTGGGGCGAGATGCGATGGTTTGCATAACGCGGCTGGCTGAGTTGACCCAGCTCGCACTCTCCGTGCACACCCAATTGATTACCTCTACGATCTCCTGATGTTTCTTGACCGGCTCCTTGTCGAAGATCGCGCGATGGTGAGCGATTCTGTTTCGCCATCTTCTTATGCTTTCGATGTGTCGTTGAAGGTCTTCTCTGCGTCGAAGATGATGGGCATTGGGGAAGTTGTAGCGTATTCCCTTCGACCAGATCATGCGGTCAAAGCGCTTGGTGGTCAGGTGCTCCCAAAAGCCGAATGTCAGTGCCGACGCAATATGATGGCTGTTCGTTGCGCTTCCATGTTGCTCCCTCTCATCATCAATCGCGATTTCCAGCTCTGATCGAAATCGGGGATCAATTACCTTGAGAAAGGTCTGGTGCTCAAACCAACTCTCGCCGAGCCGATTGAGGAGAGCGTTGTGAATGGCATTGCGAATGATGATTTCGGCAAAATGCAGAGGAATGTAGAACGCCTCTGATAGCTCACAGTTCCACAGATACATTTCGAAGGCGGCCGATCGATCAAATTCTGCTGCGGGGAGATAGCGAGATATTCGCTGGGGTTGCATCACCGTTTCCAGGCGCACAACTTGGTCCGGTGTCGGTCTCGGAATTAATTGATTTTTGGGCGGCGTCTGCATAAGTTGAATCCGTGAGCTGCGGACAGGTTGCTTCGGCCCCTCCCGTGGACAAGATCGGAAGGCGGACCTGGAAACGGGTGCCGCCTTCATTTTTCCACCTGAAATTGTTGCGCGTCAACGCCTTCGGAAACAACGGCGCAGGACTTCACCGACGGCTGCCACTGTGCTAATGGCGCAGCTCAAATAGCTCCAGCGTCGAGGCACCTCCATGCATGTTCTTCTGATCGGGTCCGGCGGCCGCGAGCATGCCATCGCCGCAGCGCTGCGCCGTTCGCCGCTTCTGACCCGTCTCAGCGTCGCACCCGGCAACGCCGGCATCGGTGCCATTGCCGAGCGCGTGAGCCTCGATCCGGCCGATCATCCGGCGGTCATCGCCTTCGCCCGTGCCAATGCCGTCGATTTCGTCGTCGTCGGCCCCGAGGCGCCGCTGGTTGCCGGTCTGGTCGACGATCTCGCCGCCGCCGGCATCAAGGCCTTCGGTCCCCGCAAGGAGCCGGCTCGCCTTGAAGGCTCCAAGGCCTTCACCAAGGAACTGTGCACCGAGGCCGGCATCCCCACCGCCGCCTACGGTCGCTTTGCTGATGCTGCCTCGGCCCGCGCCTATCTGCAAAGTCGCGGCGCGCCCATCGTCGTCAAGGCTGACGGTCTCGCCGCCGGCAAGGGCGTGGTCGTAGCCGCCACGCTGGACGAAGCGCTCGAAGCCGTCGACGCCTGCTTCGACGGCGCCTTTGGCGACGCCGGCGCCGAAGTGGTGATCGAGGACCTGCTGGTGGGCGAGGAAGCCAGCTTCTTTGCCATCTCCGACGGCACGCATGTGCTGCCGCTCGCCGCCGCGCAGGATCACAAGCGCGTCGGCGACGGCGACACCGGTCCCAACACCGGCGGCATGGGCGCCTATTCGCCCGCCCCGGTGGTCGATGCCGCCATGGCCGAACGCATCATGGCCGAGATCGTCCGTCCCACCGTCGCCTGTCTCGCCAAGCGCGGCACGCCCTTCGTCGGTATCCTCTTCGCCGGCCTGATGATCGAGGCCGACGGTCCCAAGCTCATCGAATACAACGTCCGCTTCGGCGATCCGGAAACCGAGGTGGTGCTGCCGCGCCTCAAATCCGACCTGCTCGCCCTGATGCTCGCCGCCGTCGACGGCAAGCTTGAAGGCCTCTCCGCCGAATTCGATTCGGCCACCGCGCTCACCGTCGTTCTTGCGTCGAAGGGCTATCCCGGCGCCTACGCCAAGGGCGGCCGCATCGATGGCCTCGAGGCCGTCGCCGCGCTGCCCAACGTTGACGTCTTCCACGCCGGCACCGCCCTCAAGGACGGCGCCCTCGTTGCCAATGGTGGCCGCGTGCTGGCCATCACCGCCCGTGGTACCTCGGTCGCCCAAGCACAGGCGCGTGCCTATGCCGCCGTCGATCAGGTGATCTGGCCGGATGGTTTCTGCCGCCGCGACATCGGCTGGCGCGCCGTGGAGCGCGAAAAGGCGGGGAGCTGATCGGTCTCGGCAACCTCCCAGCCCGAGTATCACGCCCGCCCGGCCACCGGCGACAGGCTCGCCATGTCGATCCCCAATGTCGCCAGCGCTTTCTTGTAGCGGCTGTCGTCATCGGTCTCGAAGATCAGGCGTGGGTCGGCCTCGGTCACCAGCCAGCCATTGGCCTGGATCTCGCTTTCCAGCTGCCCCGGCGCCCAGCCGGCATAGCCGAGCGTCAGCAGCGCCCGCTCCGGTCCGCGTCCCTCGGCGATCGCGCGCAGCACTTCCAGCGTTGCGGTCAGCGACAGCTGCTCGGAAATCGGCAGCGTCGCGCTCTCAAGGTGATAGTCGGAGCTGTGCAGCACGAAGCCGCGTCCGGTGTCCACCGGCCCGCCGCGATGTACGCGCATGCCGCGTGCCGTGGTCGGCAGGCGGATCGGCTGGTCGGTGTCGATGATGTCCAGCTGCATCAGCAGGTCGGTGAAGGACAGATGGCTCAGGGGCTTGTTGATGATCAGCCCCATCGCACCTTCGGCCGAGTGGGCGCAGACATAAACCACGCTCCGGGAGAAATTGCCTTCCTCCAGGCTCGGCATGGCAATCAGCAGCTTGCCATCAAGAAAGGATCGTTGGCTGCTTCCCATCTTCAGAGTACTTTTTCTTGCGCCCCTCACGCCAATATGATGCGACAGGCGCGCGTTTCAAGGCAATATCGCCGGATGAAATTCCGCTTCGTTCATGAGTAGATCCATATGAACAGCTTGTCTGCCCCATTCATTGCCTTGATTGCATTTTCCTTGCCTGCCGCCGCCGCCCAGCCTGCCATCCCCGAAGCCAACGTCTCGCTGATCGCCGCCGGTCCGCCGGCTGCCGATGGCAGCTATCGCGCTGGCCTCGTCATCGACATCCCCCAGGGCTGGCACACCTATTGGGAAAATCCCGGCGACGCCGGCATTCCGCCGCAGTTTGATTTTGCGGCGAGCTCCAATGTCCAGAACGCCGTCGTCGCCTATCCCGCGCCCGAGCGCTACTTCGATGGCGTGAACACCTCCATGGTCTACACCGGCCGTCTTGTGCTGCCGCTCACGGTTACCCCGACCAGCCCCGGCGACACGGTGACCCTGTCGGTCCACCTGCAATATGGCCTCTGTGCCGAGGTCTGCGTGCCCGCCGAGGCGGACGCCGCCGTCGATCTCGCCCCTGATATGGCCGCTGACGCCACTGCGACGGCCGACATCGCCGCCGCCGCGGCCCGTGTGCCCGTGCCCGCCCGCGCCGAGGACAAGCGCGTGACCCTGGCTTCCAGGAGCCTCGACGCCGCCAGCACCTTGGCCAGCCTCACCGTCTCCGTCGCCGACGATGGCGACTTCCTGGATCTATTCGTCACCGGCACCGACGACTGGTATGCCTCCCCGCCCGAACCGGTCGGCAGCGCCGATGGCCGTCGCCTCTACAAGGTGGCGCTCTCGGGATCGAGCGCCGCCAAGGATCCCGCCGGCGTCGTCCTGCGCTTTGTCGTCGTGGGCAAGACCCGGTCCTGGGACGCACCGATAACGCTCGACTGAGCGTTCCCAAGCACGTATGAAGTGTGCATCCGACACCAATGGAAGGATAGGACCATGATTGCTGCAGGCGATAAGCTGCCCGACGTCAAGTTCAAGACCATGACCGCCGACGGCGTCAAGGAAGTCTCCACGGGCGAACTCTTTGCCGGCAAGAAGGCGATTCTCGTGGCCGTGCCCGGCGCCTTCACCCCCACCTGCGACAAGAACCACCTGCCGGGCTTCGTCAACAGCGCCGATGCCCTCAAGGCCAAGGGTGTGGACTTCATCGCCTTCACCTCGGTCAACGACGTCTTCGTCATGAACGCCTGGGAAAAGTCCGCCAATGCCTCCGGCAAGGTGCTGTTCCTGGCCGATGGCTCGGCCGTCTTCGCCAAGGCGATCGGCGCCGATCTCGACCTGACCGCCGGCGGCCTCGGCATCCGCTCGACCCGCTATGCCGCCATCATCGAGGACGGCGTGGTCAAGACCATCGACGTCGAGGAAAACCCCGGCCAGGCCACCTGTTCGGCCGCCCCGAGCATCCTCGAAAAGCTCTGATTTGCGAGGCGGCCTCTGCTCCATCGGGTAGGGGCCGTCTAGCCATGCACCGCGAATGCCGGCGACTGTTTCGACGGCAAAGCCGGCGTAACTGTCAGCCTTAGTGTGGGAAGCGGCGGAAATCGTTCGGGTTTTCCGTTGTGGACAGGGTGACGGTTACCCCTCTCGGGGAAACGGTCACCGGTCTTCGCCGCGACTGCCTTTGCAGCCTCTGCCCCTCACGCGATCACCGACAGCACCCGCCCGGCCCGGATCACCGCTTCCGACGCCTTCATCCGGTCGCCGTCGATCTGCATCAGCACGCCGTCGCCGGAAAAGCGAATCTCGCTCACATCGCGATCGGTCACCGCCTTCAGCCGGTCGAGCCGGCCCAATCCCAGCGCCACCGCAGCTTTGGCCAGCGTCAGCGGCCGATCATCGGCGAGCGACACCAGCCGCAGCCCCGGCTGCGTCACGTCGGTGCCATGGGTGATCTTCATCGGCCCGCCGTAGAAGCGCGCGGTGGTCACCACCGCCAGACGCGAGACGATTTCCTGTCCGTCGGCTTCCACCGTCACGTCACGCCCTTCGCCGGCGACCGCCAGCTTCAGCGCTGCCCAGGCATAGGCGAGCTTGCCCCAGCGCTTCTTGGTCGGCCCGTCCACCGCATGCACCACGTCGGCGTCGAAGCCGGCGGAGACCATCAGCGCAAACGGCCGTTCGCCGGCCATGCCGAGATTGAGCGGCTTGGTGCGGCCCTTGGCGATGCGGTCGGCCAGACGCTCCGGCGAAAACGGCAGGCCGAGTTCATGGGCCAGCACATTGGCCGTGCCGAAAGGCAGGATGGAGAGGTCGGGCACGTGACCCTTGCGCCGCAGCAGCCCGGTGATCGCCTCGTTGATCGAGCCGTCGCCGCCGCCTACCACCAGCGTGCGCACGCTGTCGGGCAGGCTCTCGGCGATCTCGGTGAGTTCGCCCGGATAGCGCGTCAGCCAGATGTCGGAGCGTCGCCCCAGCCGGTCCAGTCGCTCGGCGAGGCGCATGAGGTGGCGGTGGCGAAAGCTGCCGGCCACCGGATTGGCGACGACGAGGATGGGGGCTGGGTTATAGTTCATCTGGCGGCCTGTATCCCGGTTTGAACGGAGCCATGCCCTGGCGGGCGAGCGCGTCGGCCCGCTCGTTCATGTCGTGGCCGGCATGCCCCTTGACCCAATGCCACTCGATCTGGTGCTTGGCGGCGGCCACGTCAAGGCGCTGCCACAGGTCGGCATTCTTCACGGCCTTCTTGTCGGCGGTGCGCCAGCCGTTGCGCTTCCAGCCGAAGATCCAGCCGGTGATGCCGCCCTTCACATACTGGCTGTCGGTCCACAGATCGACGCCGCAAGGGCGCGTCAAGGACTCAAGCGCCACACAGGCCGCCGTCAGTTCCATGCGGTTGTTGGTGGTATCAGCTTCGCCGCCGCACAGTTCCTTCTCGCGCCCGCCGTAAATCAGGATCGCCCCCCAGCCGCCGGGGCCGGGATTGCCCGAACAGGCGCCGTCCGTGTAGACGGTCACGCGCTTTTCTCCCACCTCGCTCATCGGCCGAAATCCTCGGCATCGAGGCCATAGGCGGCCACCGACGATATCGCCCGGTGGAATCGCATCTTGCGGTGATACTCGAGCGGATCCTTCTTGCGCACCAGCGCGCCCGGCGGCGTCATCAGCCAGTCGTAGAGCCGCGTCAGCAGGAAGCGCAGCGCCGAGCCGCGGGCGAGGATCGGCAGGGCCGCAAGTTCGGCGTCCGTCAGCTGCCGCTCGCGCATGTAGCTCGTCAGCATCGCCCGGCCCTTGGTCATGTTGTAGGCGCCGTCGATCTCGAAGCACCAGGCGTTGAGGCAGATGGCCAGATCATAGGCCAGGAAGTCGTTGCAGGCGAAGTAGAAGTCGATGAGGCCCGACAGCTTGTTGTTGAGGAAGAACACATTGTCGGGGAAGAGATCGGCGTGGATGACGCCCGACGGCAGATCCATCGGCCAGTTGGCGGCCAGGAAGGCCAGCTCCGCCTCGATATCCTCGCTGAGGCCCGGCAGCACCTCGTCGGCCCGGTCGCGGCTGCCGGCAAACAGCGGCGGCCAGCCGGCAAGGCTCAGCGCATTGGCGCGGGTGATGGCAAAGCCCTCGCCCGCCTTGTGCAGGGCGGCAAGCGCCGTGCCCACCTGCGCGCAGTGGCTCACCGCCGGCCGCTTCACCCACATGCCGTCGAGGAAGGTGACGATGGTCGCCGGCCGCCCGGCGATGCGGCCGAGCGCCTCGCCGTTGCGGGCCTTGACCGGCTGCGGACAATTGATGCCGCCGCCCGCCAGATGCTGCATCAGGCCGAGGAAGAAGGGCAGGTCCGCCTCGTTCACCCGCTTCTCGTAGAGCGTCAGGATGAAGGTGCCCTTGGCCGTGCGCAGCAGGAAATTGGAATTCTCGACCCCTTCCGCGATCCCCTTGCAGGAGACGAGCGTGCCGATGTCATAGTCTTTGAGAAAGTCGGCAAGCTCTTCGTCGGAAACGTCGGTATAGACGGCCATGGCAAGATCGATCCGGAATCTGAAGGGAGGGCGGTCAGGCCGCCGGGTCATCGCGCAACTCGCGCGGCAGGTTGAAGGCAACGGTCTCGTCGGCGGTGCGCACCGATTCCACCGTCACCGTATAGCGCTCGGCAAAGGCGTCGATCACCTCTTCCACCAGCACTTCCGGCGCCGAGGCGCCGGCGGTGATGCCGAGCGTCGAGAGGCCCTGAAGCTCGCTCCAGTCAATGTCCGAGGCGCGCTGGATCAGCACGGCACGGGCGCAGCCCTCGCGGGCGGCCACCTCACGCAGCCGCTGCGAGTTGGACGAGTTGGGCGCGCCCACCACCAGCATGGCA
Source organism: Oryzibacter oryziterrae (assembly GCF_021864535.1). Taxonomy (GTDB): domain Bacteria; phylum Pseudomonadota; class Alphaproteobacteria; order Rhizobiales; family Pleomorphomonadaceae; genus Pleomorphomonas; species Pleomorphomonas oryziterrae. Next base: position 40,127 of record NZ_JAKJIC010000015.1, on the reverse strand, counting down.
TCCACCTTGGGCGCCACTTCCCGCACTGCCGCCTGACGGTTGGTGGTGGCGTAGCAGATGTCTTCCTTGTGCGGCGGCGCCACGTCCGGGAAGCGCTGCGACAGCGCCTCGACGATGGCGCGCGTGTCATCCACCGACAGCGTCGTCTGCGTCGTATAGGCCAGCGGCGTACCCGGCGCGAAATCGAGCCGGGCCACGTCGTCGATGGTCTCGATCAGCGTCACGGCGCCCTCGGGCAACTGCCCCATGGTGCCGATCACCTCGGGATGGCCGGCGTGCCCGATCAGGATCACGTGCCGCCCCTTGCGGTGGTGCACTTCCGCCTCGCGATGCACCTTGGTCACCAGCGGGCAGGTGGCATCCAGCTGGAAGAAGTTGCGCGCCGTCGCCGCCGCCGGCACCGCCTTGGCCACGCCATGGGCCGAGAAGATGACGGGCTGCCTGGTATCGGGAATCTCATCGAGCTCTTCGACGAACACCGCACCCTTCCGGCGCAGTTCCTCGACCACGTATTTGTTGTGCACGATCTCGTGGCGCACATAGACGGGCGCGCCGAAGCGCTCGAGCGCCAGGTCGACGATCTGGATCGCGCGATCCACGCCGGCACAGAAGCCGCGCGGCGCGCACAAGAGGATCTTGAGGTTCGGCTTGGTCACGGCTTCGGCCTTCCGCTGGTTGGCCGGAATAGAAGTGTTTGCCCCGATCTTGTCAAGCGCACCCGGTCCAGCAACCAGGGCAAGGCTCGGCTGCCGTTGTGCCTTGAATACCCGTGGTCAGACGTAGCGTTGCGCCAGCTGCACACCAGTATACCAAATCCGGCTTTTCCCGCCGGTAACGGGACACTCCCGATTGACGCTTGCAAAATTGACAGCTATCTCCGCAATCAATGGTTATCTTCAATTGAGTTCATGGAGTTTGCGATGCGTTTCTCGAACCGCCTGATCGGCCTTGCTCTCGCCGCGTCCGTCTCGCTGGCCGGCGGCTTCGCCAAGGCCGACACCGTCGCAGCCACGACCACCGCCGAGCAGGTCCGCGCCCTCGCCCAGCAGGGGCTGCAGCCACTGCTGCAGCTCCGACTGATGCTGATTGAGACAATAGCCGGTCCAAACAAGGATCGGACCTGCCATGCGTTCAAAGGGTTGCCCTTTAGCTACAAGGTGCAGTCAGTCAGTGGTTCCATTTCGAGTGGTCTGCATCAGACCTTCACGACCTTTCAGGACCGATCCTGCAAATCCAAGGCACTCGTTGTCAGCTCGGTTGCGACGGAAACAATGAGCGGAAGCACGTCAACGGCAAAGGTATCGCTATCCGCCAAGGTTTACGACAACAAGGGCGCTTTTGGCGGCACTCTAAGTGTCTCCGGTGCCTTTGGCAGCAACGACTCGTCCGGCACTTACACCCAGACAGCGGCTGGAAAGTTCACTGCCGCGACCACGACCGAGACGCTGGCAGTCAGCTGCGACTGGAGTGACTATTATGTGACTCAAGGTGACGAGCCGCTCGTATGCTCCTGGGGAAGCGCTCAGGACCTCGACGGTATTGGAAAGAACGTCGGATCGGTTGTGTCGCTGAAAATGACCGCGCCAACGTCGATCGGCTTCCTGTCCGGTGACTTCAAGTCTGTGCTGTCCGGCAGCTCACTGACCGTCGGGCTCGGAGCGAAGGTTCCGTCTGTGGTGCTGAAGGGCGCGTCAACACCCCTGTCGCATTCCACATTTGCCCTCACCGGCAACGGTTGGAAACTCACCGACAAGTCCAACAACACCTCATTCAGGGCAGTGGCGTCGTCGACCGGTGCCATCACAGCCACTATCAGCAGGACCTCGTCCGGAGCCAAGCTGGCCACAATGTCTATTGATCCGGCGGGCAACGGCACCATCACCTACCTTCCGCGCGGCACCTCCACCAAGATCGTGTTCTGGACGCTGACCAACTGATCTCCACTTCCCCGTGGTGAATCCCGCTGTCGCCGGAGTCGCCAAGCCCGTCGGCTCGCACCGACCGGCACGCTCAACAGGATCTTGACGTTCGGTCTGGTTACAGCTTCGGCCCTTCGCCGGATTGGCTGCAAGACAAGTCCTTGCCCCGATGTCATCAATCGGGCGCGACTTTCAGCGGGACAGCAAGACACCACCGTCATTGCCCACCCGGCGACGGTGGTCACGTCAAGCTGTGCATCCCCCAGCGTAATCGGAACTGGCCACTTTCCTGTCCGGTAACGAGACGCCCCGATTGACGCTTGCAAAATTGACGGTTATCTCAGCAATCACCGGTTATATTGATGTTTTTTGTGGAGCCTGCGATGCGTCTTTCGAGCCGCCTGATCGGCATTGCCCTCGCCACCTCCGTCTCGCTGGCCGGCGGCTTCGCCAAGGCCGACACCGTCGCAGCCGCATCCACCGCCCAGCAGGTGCGCGCCCTCGCCCAGCAGGGGCTGCAACCGATGCTGCATGTGAACCTGATGTACCTGTTGTCAATGGCGCTTCCCTCCAAAGATACGAAGTGCACTCTCTTCGGCGGGGAGTTGGCCCGAAGCTACAGGGTGCAGTCAGTAAAGGGATCTTTGCCCCGCGGGCTCCACAAGTCCTTCACGATCTACCGTGATCAGTCCTGCAAGGTGAAGGACATCGTTGCAAACTCGGTTGTTTCGCGTGCTGGAAGCGGAGACATGGTTTCCGCTAACGTCGTTCTGTCCGCCAAGTTTTATGGCAGCAAAGGAGCTTTCGGCGGCACACTCAGCTTGTCTGGTGCTTTCAATACAAATGAGCCAAAGGCCAAGTTCACTCAGACTGCCACCGCCAAGTTCATTACCTCTACCACAAATGAGACTCTGGCTCTGAGTTGCGACTGGAGCGGCGCTTTTATTGAAAACGACCGCAAACCAATCGTGTGTGCCTTGGGCGCAGCTCAGGATCTCGACACTATCGGGAAAAATCTTGGAACGGTTCTGTCGTTCAAGTTGGAATCTCCTTCTTCGCATGGGCTTTTGTCGGGGGATTTTCGATCCTCTCAGTCAGAAAGGGCCTTGAATGTGGGCTTGGGGCGATCGGTTCCTTCCGTCGTGCTCAAGGGCGCGTCGACGCCTGTGTCGCATTCAACTCTCACCGCTACCGACTCCGGCTGGAATCTCGTGGACAAGCCCAACGACCTGACCTTCACGGCTACATCTTCCTGGGGTAGCGCCTTTACTGCAACCATCGAGCGCACGTCCTCCCGAGCCCAGCTGGCCACCATGTCAGTGGATGAGTCCGGTAACGGCATCATCACCTATCGACCCAGCAACACTACCGCCAGGATCCTCAACTGGACGCTGGCCAACTGATCTCCATCTTCCCGTGGTGAATCCCGCCCTCGCCGGAGTCGCCAAGCCCGTCAGCGCGTGCTAAGGAAGCTGCCAACGGAGGTGCGTCTCGCATGATGTGGAACGAGTTGCGTTTTATGCGCGGAGCGGTGCTGGCGCTGGCCTTGGCTGCTGCGGGCTGTTCGTCGGTCGGGTTGGGCGATGTCAATCCGGGCACGATCCTCACGGCTGGGCAGACGGCTGGCGTTGCTCAACAGAATGTCCAGAAGTTTGCCGCGGTTGCAGTCTGCCCGCAGATCCAGGTGCGTGACGGCACGCAGCTGATGCAGATCTTCGACAAGGGCAAGCCGGTCGACGGCGCCATCATCCGCTTCCAGGCGTCCATCAACAAGTTCGCCCGCGAATGCCACACCGACCCCATCAGCGGCGCTACCACCATCAAGGTCGGCGTCTTCGGTCGTATGCTGGCCGGCCCCAAGGGCGGCACCGGCTCGGCCACCTTGCCGCTGCGCCTCGTCGTGGTGCGCAATGGGGATGAAGTGCTCTATTCCCAGCTCTTCAAGATCGCCGCCACCATTCCCGCCGGTCAGGCGTCCACCGAGTGGAACAGCATCACCGATGGCGTCGTCGTCCCCGCTGACAAGTCGCAGGGCAACTTCGTCTTGTATGTCGGCTTCGACGAGAGCGGCAAGAAGTAAGCGTCCCGCTGTCCCAGTTGCACAAAAGGCCCAGGTTCTCCGACCGGGGCCTTTTTGCTTGTCTGCCGCTTTTCGCCCCGCTTGTCCGTTTCATTAGGGAAATTTGTCGCTTTCCTCGCCGGCCATATTGAAATCTCCGGCCGTTTCGGACATGGTGCCCGCGGCTCGGGACTGTCGTGACCGGGCCCGATTCCGTCGTTGATGATCGGCCTTTCCGATTTGCCAATCGGTTCAGCCTGTTGAACGAGGGAAACGGACGTTGTGCGGGAGAGATCGGCGGAGGGTATCCGTCGACGCCGAAGGAGCAACCGCCCCGGAAACTCTCAGGCTCAAGGACCGCTTGCAACGGACGACGCTCTGGAAAGCAGATCGAGGCTGAGGCCTTGGATCTCACCGAAGGAGTAACCCGGGCTCTCCGGGGAAATCTCTCAGGTTTCGTGACAGAGGGGGCGCGGACAAACCGGGACACCGGTTCTCCGCCCACTGTCGAACCGGAGCACCTGCATGACATCCCCCGTCACTGCTGATGGCGCTGATGCGCCTCCCTTGAAGACCCCTCTCTATGACGCGCACGTGGCGCTCGGCGCTCGCATGGTTCCCTTTGCCGGCTATCTGATGCCCGTGCAATATGACGGCATCATCGCCGAGCACAATCACACCCGCGCCGCCGCCGGCCTGTTCGACGTCTCGCACATGGGCCAGGCTTGGCTGATCGGTCCCGATCACGCCACCACCGCCGGCGCCCTCGAAGCGCTGATCCCCGCCGATATCCTCAATCTCGCGCCAGGCAAGCAGCGCTACTCGCAGCTCCTCAACGACGCCGGCGGCATCCTCGACGATCTGATGGTCAGCCGGCCCGCCGATCCGGCGCTCGATGGCCGGCTGTTCCTGGTGGTCAACGCCGCTTGCAAGGACGCCGACTACGCCCATATCGCCGCCCGCCTGCCGGCAGGCGTCACGCTCGACATCCTCACCGATCGCGCGCTTCTGGCGCTGCAGGGCCCCAAGGCTGCCGACGTCATGGTCCGCCTCGGCGCCGATGTCGCCGCCTGGGACTTCATGAACGCTGGCCCGGCCCGTCTCGCCGGCCTCGACGTTCACGTCTCCCGCTCCGGCTATACCGGTGAGGACGGCTACGAGATTTCCGTTGCCAACGCCGACGTCGCCGCCCTCTGGGCCGCGCTGCTGGCCGACGCGGATGTGAAGCCCATCGGCCTCGGCGCCCGCGATTCCCTGCGCCTCGAAGGCGGTCTCTGCCTCTACGGCCACGACATCGACACCACCACCACGCCCATCGAGGCCGGACTGATCTGGTCGATCCAGAAGCGCCGCCGCGAAGCGGGCGGATTCCCCGGTGCGGCCATCCTGCAGGCGCAGATCCGCGACGGCGTCGCCCGCAAGCGCGTCGGCATCCGTCCCGAGGGCAAGGCCCCGGCGCGTGACGGCACTGAAATCCTCGACGCCGCCGGCAACGCCATCGGCGTGATCACCTCCGGTGGCTTCGGCCCCACGGTCGGCGGCCCCGTCGCCATGGGCTATGTCACCACCGCCCATGCCGCTGCCGGCACGGCGGTGCAGCTTGTGGTGCGCGGCAAGTCCATGCCCGCCGAAATCGTCTCGCTTCCCTTCGTTCCCGCGCGCTTCTACCGCGCTTCCAAATAACTCCAGAGAGGACGGAACAGTACCATGACCAAGTATTTCACCGAAGATCATGAGTGGATCGTCGTCAACGGCAACATTGCCACGCTCGGCATCACCGACCACGCCCAGTCCGCCCTTGGCGACGTCGTCTACGCCGAAGCCCCGGAAGTCGGCCGCAAGCTCGCCAAGGGCGCCGAAGCCGGCGTCGTCGAGAGCGTCAAGGCCGCGAGCGAGGTCTATTCGCCCGTCACCGGCACGGTCGTGAAGAGCAACGACAAGCTCGCCGACAACCCGGCCATCATCAACGAGGACCCGGAAGGCGCCGGCTGGTTCTGCGAGATCGAGCTGTCGAACCCCGCCGAACTCGAAGGCCTGATGGACGAAGCCGCCTACCAGGCCTTCGTCGCCAGCCATTGATGTGATTTGAAGATTTGGTCTTTGCGGTCACCTTCTGAAAGCGCGGGGCACCCCCCTCTCCAACTCTCCCCCTCAAGGGGGGAGAGAGGGTGCGGTGTCCTCGGCTGAGCTTTCACGTCGCTCGGTTTTGTTTGGAACCGCGCGGCGCTCTCTCCCCCCTTGAGGGGGAGAGTTGGAGAGGGGGGTGAAACCGGCCATGACCAAGCCCCACGGAGCCATCCCCCCATGCGCTACCTTCCCCTTTCCGATGCCGACCGGGCTGCCATGCTCGGGGCGATCGGGGTCGACACGGTCGATGCCCTGTTCGCCGATATCCCCGCCGACAAGCTGCTGAAGTCCCAGCCCAAGCTGCCGAACCGTCAGAGCGAGATCGCCGTTTCCCGCCGCCTCACCGCCATGGCGGCCAGGAACACCGCGGCCTCCTCGGTGCCCTTCTTCGTCGGCGCCGGTGCCTACAAGCACCATGTGCCCGCCACTGTCGACCACCTGATCCAGCGGTCGGAGTTTCTGACCAGCTACACGCCCTATCAGCCGGAAATCGCCCAGGGCACGCTGCAGGTTCTCTTCGAGTTCCAGACCCAGGTCGCCCGCCTCACCGGCATGGAAGTGGCCAACGCCTCCATGTATGACGGCTCCACTGGTCTTGCCGAAGCCGTGCTGATGGCCCACCGCATCACCCGCCGCAACAAGGCGGTGCTGTCGGGCGGCGTCCACCCGCACTATCGCGGCGTGGTCGAGACGGTCACCAGGTTCCCCGGCCACGAGGTGGAAGCCCTGCCGGCCGATCCGTGTGGCACCGAGGACATCCTCGCGCGCATCGACGAAACCACCTCCTGCGTCGTGGTGCAGTCGCCGTCCTTCTACGGCCACCTCATCGACTTGAAGCCGATCGCCGAGAAGGCCCATGCCGTCGGCGCGCTGCTGATCGCCTCCTTCACCGAGGTCGTCTCGCTCGGCCTCATCGAGCCGCCCGGCACGCAAGGCGCCGACATCGTCGTCGGCGAGGGCCAGTCGCTCGGCAACCCGCTGAGCTTCGGCGGCCCCTATGTCGGCCTGTTCGCCACGCGCGCCAAGTTTATCCGCCAGATGCCCGGCCGCCTCTGCGGCGAGAGCGTCGACGCCGACGGCAAGCGCTCCTACGTGCTGACGCTGTCGACCCGCGAGCAGCACATCCGCCGCGAGAAGGCCACCTCCAACATCTGCACCAACGCAGGCCTCTGCTCGCTGGCTTTCTCGATCCACCTGAGCCTGCTCGGCCAGACCGGATTGACCGAGCTCGCCCGCGTCAACCACGCCCACGCGGTCAAGCTGCGCAATCAGCTCAAAGCCGTCCCCGGCGTCGAGGTGCTGAGCCCGACCTTCTTCAACGAGTTCACCATCCGCGTGAAGGCCAACGCCGTCGACGTGGTGGAAAAACTCGCTGCCAGGGGCATCCTCGCCGGCGTCCCCGTCCGCCGCATCGAACCGCGCCAGACCGGCCTCGACGACCTGATCGTGCTCGCTTCCACCGAGGTGACCACCGACGAGGATCGTGCCGCCCTGGTCGCCGGCCTCACGGAGGTGCTGGGCTGACGGCAGACAAGCGGCAAAGGCATCCGCGACGAAGGCCGGTGACTGTTTCCCCCTCGGGGGTAACTGTCACCCTCTCGAAAACCGGAAAACCCGAGCCGTCGGCTTCCGAGCAAAAGGTGACGGTTACCGCAGACGCGGAAACAGTCACCGGCAAGAGGCGAGCCCTCACCCCTCTCCCTGTCCCTCCCCCGCAAGGGGGGGAGGGGACGCGGTTCGGACCGGTCGCCATCTTGTCCTGCAGGTGAGCCGCTCTCTGTCATCGTCCCCTCTCCCCTTGCGGGAGAGGGACAGGGAGAGGGGTAAACCCCGCCCACAGCTTCTCTTCCTTCGCCCCTTTCGCGGCGAAGGTCCGCCACAGTTTCAAAGTGTCTTCACCCCGGAGGTGAACATGTCCATGAACAACGTCGGTCGCCAGACCACTCCCAATGCCACCGCACCCGGTGCGGCCAAGACCACCTTCACCGGCAATCAGGCGCTCGCCATCGAGGAGCCTTTGCTGTTCGAAGTCGGCCGCCTCGACGTCACCGGCGTCGACATCGATGCCCCTGAGGCCTTCGAGGACGCGCTCGGCGGTCTTGGTCGCACCTCGGCCATCAACCTGCCCGGTCTCACCGAGCCGGAGGCCATGCGCCACTATGTGCGCCTCAGCCGCCAGAACTACGCCATCGACCTCGGGCTCTATCCGCTCGGCTCCTGCACCATGAAGCACAACCCGCGCCTCAACGAGGCGATGGCGCGCCTGCCGGGCTTTGCCGACGTGCACCCGCTGCAGCCGCTGTCCACGGTGGAGGGCGCCATCGACCTCGTCGCCGAATGCGGACGCTGGCTGCTGGAGCTCACCGGCATGGCCTCGGTGGCCATGAGCCCCAAGGCCGGCGCCCATGGCGAGATGTGCGGCATGGCCGCCATCAAGGCCGCCATTGCCGCCCGGGGTGAGAACCGCGACGTGGTGCTGGTGCCCGACAGCGCCCACGGCACCAACCCGGCCACCGCCGCGCTGCTCGGCTTCAAGGTCGTCTCCGTCCCCGCCCGCGCCGACGGCACCGTCGACCCCGCCGAGGTGAAGACCCGTCTCGGCCCGGACGTGGCGGCGATCATGCTGACCAATCCCAACACCTGCGGCCTGTTCGAGCGCGACATCGTCGAGATCGCCGAAGCCGTGCACGCTGCCGGCGCCTATTTCTATGCCGACGGCGCCAACTTCAACGCCATCGTCGGCAAGGCCCGTCCGGGTGATCTCGGCGTCGACGCCATGCACATCAACCTGCACAAGACCTTTTCCACCCCCCACGGCGGTGGCGGTCCCGGTGCCGGTCCCGTGGTGCTGTCCGATCGCCTCGCGCCCTTCGCGCCCGTGCCCTTCGTGCAGTTCAAGGCCGATGGCTCGGCGGAATTCGTCGAAACGCGCAAGATCGCCGAAACCCTGGGTGCCAAGCCCTTCGGTCGCATCACCGCCTTCCATGGCCAGATGGGCATGTTCGTCCGCGCGCTCACCTATATGCTGAGCCATGGCGGCGACGGCCTGCGTCAGGCGTCGGAAGACGCGGTGCTGGCGGCCAACTACGTCAAGGCCCGCCTTGGCTCGGTCATGTCGGTCGCCTTCCCCGAGCGTCCCGCCATGCACGAGGTGCTGTTCAACGACAGCTTCCTTGAGGGCACCGGCGTCACCACGCTCGATTTCGCCAAGGCGATGATCGACGAGGGCTATCACCCGATGACCATGTATTTCCCGCTGGTTGTCCACGGTGCGCTGCTGATCGAGCCGACCGAGTCCGAGTCCAAGGCCAGCCTCGACCAGTTCATCGGCACGCTGGAAAGCCTCGCGCTCAAGGCCAAGGCCGGCGACGTCGAGATGTTCAAGGCAGCCCCGGTCTTCGCCCCGCGCAAGCGCGTCGACGAGACGCTGGCCGCCCGCCAGCCCAAGCTCACCTACGCTGGCTGAGCTTTGCAGGACTAGATGTAGCGCGAACGGGCGGGAAATCGCCCGTTCGCATCAAGATTCTGTCGTGCGACCGCTTGCGGCCTCACGCGATTCGCAGCACTCTCGCTCTGGTATTGTTTCCCAGAGCCTTCGCGGCACCGATCAACAACTTGATCGATCGGCGATGGCTCCAGATGTCCAGGAAACACGTCCATGGCGATCGCTCCCCTTCCCCCCGTGGTCGGCGAGATCCAGCAATATACTGGACAGCCGGGGCGAACGATTCCCAAGCCGCCAGTGCCGGACGGGCTCCTCGCCCTCCAGTCCGAGCCGCAAGCGCCCGTCGCCGTCTCCATCCTTCCCACCGCCACTGCCCTCGACAAGGCCATCAGCGAGGCGCTTGGCCGGCAGGACGGCATGGCGCAGCTCTTTGCCACGCTGACGAAAGTCGCCGATACTCCGTCCCTGCCGCCGCCGCTCAAATCGGCCGTCGACGCCGTGCTCGCCTTTCGCCTCGGGCAGGACGGCCCGCCCACCGGCGACAGCCTGCGCCGATCCGTCAGCCTGTCCGGCCTCTTCCATGAGAACCAGCCCGCCGCACCGGACCTCAAGGCCGCGCTCGCCGGGCTCCGGCAGCAAGCCACGGCCTTCGCCGGCACCGCCAGTGCGCCGCTTGCCTCCGGCGCGGCGCCCTCAGCGGATTTTCGCCCGGTCAGCCAGCGTCTTCTCACCGAGATCGATCGTCTGCTCGCCAAGCCGCTGCCGCCCGACGCGCTCACCGAAACCGGCATCGAGCTCGACGCCCGCACCCTCTTTGCCCGCGCCGCCCAGACGGCCACGACACCGGAGCCGATCCGCGCCGCGCTCACGCAGCTGCTCGCGCCCGCCACGCCGGCGAGCCCGGATTTGCCGAGCGCGCTCGGTGCCTTGCGCACGCTGCTGACCGCCGCGCCGACCGCGCCCGACCCCGCCGCCACCGCCCCGCCGACCTTGCTCGGCCAGCGCCTTGTCGACGAGATCGACCGCGTTCTCGTCCGTCCGGAAACTCTCGGCACCGCGCCGACGTCGCCCGGGACGAGCCCGCTGCTGCCGCTGCTGGATCGCGTCGCCACCATCGCGGGCCTGCCGGATGGCCTCAAGCAGGCGATCACCAACCTGATGCGCGCCGCAGGGGCCCCGCTGGCGGGCGCCGCTCCCCTGCCGGCCGACGCCCTCCTTGCCTCGTTGACCGAGTTGCGTCGCGAGGTCGTCGCCTGGGCCTCGGGCAACGCCGATCGTCTCATCGCCGGAGCGGCAACCCCCACCGCCCTGCGCCCGCTGCCACCGCGCAAGGGCGCGCCGTTGCGCGGGCAGGGCGCTCTGCCGCCGGACGCGAGTCCGCCGGATCTGCGTCAACTGGTCTCCCGCCTCGTCGAGGAATCCGATCGGTCCCTGTCGCGCCTGTTCCTGCATCAGGCACTGCTCGCCGACAGCCAGACCTCCGACAAGCCAGCGTCCGCGCCGCCGCAACAGTCCTTCCTGTTCGAACTGCCCATCGCCGGCCCCACCGGCACCTCCATCGCCCAGTTCCGCTTCGAGCGCGACGGCCGTCGGTCCGATGCGGACGACGACCAGGCCGGCCCGGCCTATCGCGCGGAGATCGCCTTCGACATCGCCCCCCTGGGCCCCATGACCGTCCGCGTCGGTCTGTTGCCCGGCAAGCGCATCGCCATTGGCCTCTGGTGTGAAAATGTCGAGGAATTGCATCGCCTCGAGGCCGAGCGCGACGGCCTGATCGCCACGCTCGAAGCCGAGGGCTTCACCGTTTCCGGCATCGATCTGCACCGGGGGCGCCCTACCGAACGCACCGACCCCGCCGCCCCGCCGCACCGGCACCGACTGGATGTTCAGCTATGAACGGCGAAGATATCCGCAAGGCGGTGGCTCTCACCTATACCGCGCCTGCGCCGCCCAAGGTGGTCGCCACCGGCAAGGGCGAGATCGCCGACGCCATCGTCGCCAAGGCGCGCGAAGCCGGCGTTCCCATCGAGGAGAACCCGCTGCTCGCCGAGGCGCTCTCCAAGCTCGAACTCGACGCCACCATCCCCGAGGACCTCTACAAGGCCGTCGCCGCCGTGATCGGCGCCATTCTGAGGGCGAGTTGGAAAAGTTAGGCGGCTAATTATCTAGGCAGGTGAGTTAAGCAGACTACACGACACACTGCAGGTCAGGGCGAACGAACGGTGGGGAGTTGTCGGCAATCTCGCGAAGGCGATGGAACGAACGCAATCTAACCCTTTGTATTCCTGCGCAATATATCGCTTGTCATGGTCCGCGAAGGCGGACCATCCACGCAGTCATTGCAAAAAAGTCCGAAGGTCCTTGCCAGCAATTGGAAAGACGCAAACCCCGTCGACGCAGCGCAGTCCATCACCGCAACGCCAAAAGTTGCCATCTACATCTTTGTTTTGACTGCATGGATGGTCCGCCTTCGCGGACCATGACAATCCTGATCAGTTTGTGCCTTGCAGAGGCATGTGGCTCATTGTCGTGTAGTGTAGCGTTTAAGGGCATACTCAAGCGTCGAGGCCGCCCCAGCTGCGCATGGCCTCGATCACCGCATGCATGTCCTTCATGCGGCGGACGACGGTTTCGGCGCCGGCTTCCGTCAGATGGTCGGCATGGCCCTGCCAGCTGTGCGAACCGCCGGTAAATCCGATCACCCGCATGCCCGCTGCCACCGCGCCCTGCACGCCGGCCACCGAATCCTCGATCACAAGCACCTGCCGCGGCGCCACTTCGAACACCTTGGCGGCATGCAGGAACACGTCCGGCGAGGGCTTGCCCCGCCCGTCGCCCACGTCGCGCGCCGAGAACACATAGGGCTTGAACCGGTCATAGAGGCCGGCCGCCGTCAGCGTGACCTTGAGGCGCGCCGACGCCGAACTCGAGCAGACGCAGCGCGGGCCGTCCAGCAGGTCGAGCAGATCCGCCACGCCGGCGATCGCCGGCACCTGGCGCAGCCGCTTGTTGATCTCGTCCTCGCAGCGATCCTTGAAATCGGCCGGCAGGTGCCGCCCCAGCTCTTCCTCGACGATCTCGGCGATCTTGTTGCCCATCATGCCGGTGAAGCGCTCCGCCATCTCCTCGGCGGTGATCTCGTAGCCCTCCGCCGTCAGAAGCTCGGCGGTGACTTCGGAGTCGATGATTTCGGAGTCGATCAGCACTCCGTCGCAGTCGAAAATGGTGAGCATGCAGTCCTGCAGTCGTCGGTCTTGAGGGGGTAATACCACGAGGCATTGAATATGACTCGTGGTACTCCGTTTTCGAATTTCTCATGCCTTTGATGCAGATGAGAAATTCGAAATGTCTTCAACGAGCCAATGCGTCAGCATTCTGGCAAGTTGGTATAAATGGACACTCTGCCTATCGCAAGCCGCCCGCCGCCGCCAGTCACATAGCTGAGACGGTGCGCACCGCAAGCGCAGCCGTCGAGGCTAAGTGACCGTACCGGCCGGGTTTGCCTCACTGGAAGGCGGTTTCCATGAAGCTGCGCAGCTTGCGCGAATGCAGCCGTTCCGGCGCCATCTCCCGCAGCTTTTCCATCGCCTTGATGCCGATTTCAAGATGCTGGCTCACCTGCCGGCGATAGAAGGCGCTGGCCATGCCCGGCAGCTTGAGTTCGCCATGCAGCGGCTTGTCGGACACGCAGAGCAGCGTGCCATAGGGCACGCGGAAACGGAAGCCGTTGGCGGCAATCGTCGCGCTTTCCATGTCGAGAGCGATGGCGCGCGATTGCGAGAAGCGCTGCACCGGCTCGCGGTGATCGCGCAGTTCCCAGTTGCGGTTGTCGATGGTGGCGACGGTGCCCGTGCGCATGATGCGCTTGAGTTCCCACCCCGTCAGCCCCGTCACCTCCGCCACCGCGTCCTCGATGGCCACCTGGACTTCGGCCAGGGGCGGGATCGGGATCCAGGTCGGCAGGTCGGCGTCGAGCACGTGGTCCTCGCGCACATAGCCATGCGCCAGCACATAGTCGCCGAGCTCCTGGCTGTTCCTGAGGCCGGCGCAATGGCCCAGCATCACCCAGGCATGCGGCCGCAGCACCGCCACATGGTCGGTGGCCGTCTTGGCGTTCGAGGGGCCGACGCCGATGTTGATCAGCGTGATGCCCGAGTGGTCGTCGCGCACCAGATGGTAAGCCGGCATTTGTGGCAGCCGGGCCGGCGCCTCGCCCGATTGCGGGCTCGTCGATCCGAGCGGCGTCACCAGATTGCCCGGCTCGACAAAGGCGGTGTAGTCGCCCTTGCCCGAGGCCATCAGCTCGCGCGCCTTGGCCGCGAATTCGTCCACATAGAACTGGTAGTTGGTGAAGAGTACGAAGTTCTGGAAATGCTTGGGCGAAGTCGCCGTGTAATGCTGCAGCCGGTGCAGCGAGTAGTCGACGCGCGGCGCGGTGAACGGGGCGAGCGGCATCGGCTGGCCCGGCCGCGTGGTCAGCGTGCCGTTGACGATGGCGTCGTCGGTGACGGCGAGATCCGGCACGTCGAACATGTCGCGCAGGGGGCGCGTCAGGCTGTCCATCAGCGCGCCCTCCACATAGGCCCCCTCGAAGAAGGCGAAATGCAGCGGGATCGGCATCTGGCTCTCGCCCACTTCCACAGCCACGTCGTGGTTGCGCATGATGATGGAGAGCTGCTCGACGAGATAGGCGCGGAAGAGGTCCGGCCGCGTGATGGTGGTCTCGTAGACGCCCGGTCCCGTCACATGGCCGTAGGAGAGGCGCGAATCCGTGCGGTCATGCGTCTCGGTCGCGACACGCAGCATCGGATAGAAGGCTCTGATCCGGCCCTCCGGTGCGTCGCCCTTGACGGCAGCCGCAAAGGACTGGCGCAGGAAATCCGTGTTGCGTTCGTAGATCTCCACCAGCAGCGCCACGGCTGCTTCGGGATCGCGGAAGGAACGGGGGGCGATGAAGGGCGGGGTCTGAATGCCGGCACTCGCCGGGCGCGGAAGGTCGTTCATTCGTTTTTCTCTTTGTCAGTACATAGCAGACCAGCTTGTACGACAAAGCCCATATCACAAGATGACGATTCGGGCGCAAAGTTTCGCGATTCGCCTGCGGACATGAAAATTGTCGCAGCTGCTGATGTGGTCGTTTCGCCCCGGATATCAAGCGCTTGCGTGCTGACCCGGCTCAGCCGGCCGCCCCGGGCAGCGATCAAGTGTCGCCCGGATCCGGTTGCCTTGCCGTGGCTGCCTGCAGGCGACGCCGAGCCGCCAGGCCAGTCCCCATCCGCCGACTGAAAATGGTCATTTCCCGGAGTCTTTGTCGAAGTGACAAGTGCACGCGGCTATGCGAAAGTCCGCTCAGGTGTTTTGCGTAATCTTTCATTTACTTTTTTAGGAGGCCGATGTGCAGCTCCACCCCTTGATTGCATCGCTGCTGCGTTTGATTGTCCTGGTCTTCTTGTTGCCGGCCGCAGCTTCCGCCGCCAGCCTCACCCTCAGCAGGACAAGCGGCCCGCCAACCACGGCCGTGGTCCTCACCGGCAAGTCCTTCACGCCCAACTCCATCGTCGACATCTATTTCGACACGCAGCAGATTGCCTTTCGCCTGACGTCCAGCACGGGTGGATTCACCTATTCCACCAGCATCTCCGGCAGCGCGCAGCCGGGCGCCCATGATTTCACGGTCTTGCCGCATGTTGCCGGTGGCAAGTTTGCCCAAACGTCCTTCAAGGTGCAAACCAGCTGGACCAGCTGGCGCAACGGCACCGGCAATCGCGGCTGGAACAAGACCGAGAACGTGCTGGACAGCTATTCCATCCGCAGTCTCGACACGCTCTGGCGGGCGCCGATGAACACTTACAGCACGCCATTGGTGTCGGGCGATATTGTCGTATCCGTCAATAACGACAGCAGCCTGTCGGCCTATTCCATGAAAACCCATGCGAAGGTCTATTCCATTCCGGGCACCACGGCTTTGGCTGACCGCGTCGTCGCTCCGGTCCTCGCAAACGGCTATGTCATCTATGCTGGCACGGGCAAGCTCTTTGCTCGCAAGGTCTCTGATGGAAGTCTCGTGTGGAAGGCTGTCCTGCCTCCCGGCGTCGGTGCTCCGGTGGTTTCCGGCAGCGTGGTTTATGTCGTGGCTCAAGGCGGAGCCGGTGCAGGTGTTTATGCCTTCTCGGTCACCTGCCGCACGGGTGGGGCGACCTGTACCCCGATCTGGCACTCTGAGGACGGTAACAGCGCGAGTTACTATTTCCCGGAAAGAAGCTTGGCGGTTGGTTACGATCGCGTCTTTGCGATCCTGTCAAACAAGCTGTATGCCTATGACGTCGGCTGCGCGACCGGCGGCGGTATTTGTACCTCTACGGAACATTGGGACACGGTCGACAACACGGCTCCGACGGTGGCCAACGGGTATGTTTACGTTACCTATGGCACCACCCTTTTCGCTCTGCCGCCGGAATGCATCAATTGCGGCGCGCTTTGGACCGGAACGCTGCCCGAGGCGAGCAGTAGAGTGGTTGCGGCAAGCGGCGACCAGGTTTTCGTCGTCACCGGATCCAAACTGGTCGCTTTCAAGGCTGGCTGCGAAGCTTCGCCCTGTGCGCCCCTGTGGAGCACGACGGTGCCGGGCAGTTCCTACTCGCCCGTGATTGCTTCCAGTCTGGTCTATGTTGCCTCGCCCAGGCAGTTGGCTGCCTTCCCGGCCAATTGTTACGCCGATTGCAAGTCCGTATGGCACACCAGCGCCAATGCCACCTATTCCAACGCGAACTATGCCGGCCCCGCGATCGTCGACGGCAAGCTGTTGGTTTCGTCGGTAAGGAACGTCATCGCCTATGGCCTGCCGGAGTCAGCTCAGGGGGAAAGGTCCCGCGTCAAGGTTGCCCAGCTCAAGCCCTCGCCGAAGTTTGCCAAGGCGGAAAGGGCGCTGCTTCTGTCGCTGGCCCGGCGCCATTGATCCACGCATGACAGCCACGGCTCCCGCCGGCTTTTCAGCTGGCGGGAGCATCCTTTTGGCTCAATCGCCGCAGAAGATGTTCAGCCGCCGCGTCACCACCGGGCCCTTCTTGTTGCCCTGGATCAGCTGCGCCGAAAAGTCGAACGGCTGGCACTCGTGGCTGACCACCACCGAACGATAGACCAGTCCGGACATGCCGACGAAGTTCAGTGGCCATGTCTGGTCGACGAGGTTGGCCGGCTGGCCTTCGGGGGGGAACACCGCCGCCGCCCAGACATGCAGCTCGGCCGTCGGCTCCACCAGCTCGCCCTTGGGGCCGGACACCACCGTGTCCACGATCATTTGCGTCGAGCTGCCCTTGTCGCCATTGGCGGTGATCTGTTCGCTCTCCTTGGGCACCTTCTCCGACAGCTCGCCGCTGTCTTCCCAGATCTGGTAGGCGTTGAGACGCTCGATCTTCACCGGCGGCTTGGCCTCGGCGGGCAGGGCAAGCGCCACCAGCGCGGCTGCGGCCGTCATCGCAAACAACTTCATGAAAGCACTCCAGGAAATTTGAGGCGGCGGCGCTCCTCGACGCCGTGCCCACCTTAGCGTTAATCCTGATCGCGCGGAAGGGCGGCGCTCTATAGCCCGTCCGGCCAGCGCGCGTCGGCAATCAGCGGCACGTGCGGTCCGGCCGCCGGGTCGAGCCGACCGAGAAGGCGCGGATCGTCATGCACTTCCACCGCACGGGCGTAGGGGCGGAACCCCATGCGCTGGTAGAAGGGCAGGGCCTGCGGGCTGTCGAAGTGGCAGGTGTGCAGCCAGAGCCGCTTCGTCTCCGGCCGATCGAAGGCAAGCGCGATGGCCTGGTCCATCAGCCAGCCGCCGATGCCGCCGCCGATCGCTTCCGGCACAAGGCCGAAGAAGGAAATCTCCACATTGGTCGGATCGGCGAAATCCATCTCCAGCACGCCCATGCGCTGGCCATCCTTCGTCGGGCAGAAGGAGCGGTTGCCCGGTCGGGCCAGCCGTGCGGTCAGCTCCGTCTCGCTCATCAGCAGGCGCGAGGTCCAAAGCCATTCCCAGCCGATCGCCTTGTAGAGGCGCAGGAACGCCTCATTGTCCCAGTGGTCAATTTCCGTGAGCGTGTAACCCGCCGGCGTCGGTCGTGCCGGACGATCCGGACGGGCGGTCATTTCCAGGAAGGTCACCACATTGGCAAGCTTGCCGGGGGCGATGGCGTGATAGCCTTCGGGCAGAAATCTCTTGTCGGTCATATGCTTTCCAGGCGGTGCGTGTCACCGACCGGAACATAGAAGGGCGCGGGCAGCTCGCCCGTCAGCTTGGGGTCCCGGTCGAGGCGCTCGTTCAGCGCCTTCAGCATTGCTTTTGTCATGTGATGCAGGTTCATGTCGAGCGTCGCTTCAAGCGATATGAAGCGCACGTCGGAAAGTTCGTTGTCCGGCGGCACCGGGCTCGACGGCGCATGCGTCACCGCTGCGTCGGCCCAGAGCGCGAAGAAGCGTGCGTCGAAGCGGCGCGGCCGCTTCACCGGCGTGATCGCCCGTCCCACCAGCGTCATCAGGCTGAGATCAAGCCCGACCTGGCGCTCCACGAAGGGGCTGAACACCTCCGGTGGCGCCTTGGCAAAGCTGCTGCCAACGGGGCCGATCACATAGCCGGTCTCTTCCACGGTCTCGCGCAGGGCCGCGACCAGCAGCGCCTTGGCGCGACGCCTGGATGGCTTGCCGCGCATGCGGTCGCAGAGCCGTTGCTCGGTGCGCTCGGTCGGTCCCCTCACCACCGAGACCAGCCCGTCCTCCGGATCGACGGCACCCCCCGGAAACACATAGGCGCCCGGATTGAACGCCAGATCGTCGCGCCGCTTGCCCATCAGCACATGCAGGCCCGAAAGGGTGCGGTCGAGCACCAGCAGCGTTGCCGCATCGCGCGGCACCAGCGTCTTGGGCTTGGCGGCAGTCGGCACACCCTTTTCGCTCATCGGCTTTCGCCTCCCGCATAGGCTGGATCCCGCTCTTCGCTTTCATGGGCCAGCGGATTGAAACCGTGCATGTAATTTGCCCATTGATAGCCCACCACCGCGCCCTTCACCGGCGGCAGGATCAACAAGGCGAGGATTGCCGTCAGTGGCAGCCACACCAGCATCTGCAGCGTCACGTCCGGGTGCCAGTTCATCTCCACGAACAGCACCAGCGGCACAATGATGTGGCCGACGATCAGGATGGTGAAATAGGGCGGCGCGTCGTCGGCCCGCTGGTGCGACAGGTCCTCGCCGCAGGCGCTGCAGACCGGCGTCACCTTGAGATAGGCGTTGAACAGCCGTCCCTCGCCGCAGGCCGGACAGCGGCAGGCGAGCCCGCGCTTCATCGCCGGCCAGACGCGGCGCGCCGGCAATCCGTCTTCGCGGACCCGTCCGCTGGTCCAGACTTTGGTCATTTCGGCAAACTCCTTGTCAGGCCAGCCATCCGCATAAACCGGTATCACAGGCCTTCCTGAGGCGATAGCGGGCCAAAGGACGCGATGCCGTGACCGACCTTTCCGGGCTCGATCCTGTCCGCATCCTCAGATTCCCATATGGCATGTGCTCAAGAGATGGGCTATTGCTCACGTAAAAGGAGTTGCATCATGTCCACCCTGTTCACTGGCCTTGCCGCGCATACCCAGATCGGTGCCGACACCGGCGACCTCGCCGCCATCCGTACGCTCGGCGCCAAGGATTGCACCACAAATCCCACGCTCATTCTCAAGGCCGCGCAGGATCCTGTTCATGCTCCACTGCTCGACGAGGCCGTTGCCTACGCCCGCGCCAAGGGCGGCAGCCTTGAGAGCCAGGTGGAATGGGCCATCGACAAGGTGGCGGTGAACTTTGGCGCAGCCATGTGCACCATCGCCTCGGGCTTCGTCTGCACCGAGGTGGACATCCGCCTGTCCTTCGACTCCGCCGCCACCGTCGCCCGCTCCGAGCGGCTGATCGATCTTTATCGCGAGGCCGGCGCCGACGTGTCCAAGGTGCTGATCAAGGTCGCCGCCACCTGGGAAGGCGTCGAGGCGGCGCGCATCCTCAAGGCGCGTGGCATCGAGTGCAACGTGACCCTGGTCTTCTCGGTGGTTCAGGCTGCACTCGCCGCCGAAGCCGGCGCCTTCATGATCGCCCCTTACGTCGGGCGCGTCACCGATTGGTACAAGGCCCGCGGCGTCGACAAGACCGCCGACGGCTTCGATCCCGGCGTCGCCAATGTCGCGGTCATCTACAATTACCTGCGCAAGTTCGGCTATCCCACCCGTGTGATGGGCGCGTCCTTCCGCGGCGTCGACCAGGTGCTGGCGCTCGCCGGCTGTGACCACCTCACCATCGGCCCGGCGCTTCTCGCCGGTCTCGCCGCCACCGAGGGAACCGTCCCCCGCCAGCTCGGCCCGTCCGCGCCGGTCACCCCGCTTCCCCGCGTCGACCTCAGCGAACCCGCCGTCCGCTGGGCTCTCCTCAACGATCCCATGGCCTACGACCTCCTCGGCCAGGGCATGCGCGGCTTCGCGGCCGACACCGAGACTCTCAGCGCCATGTTCCGCGCGAAGCTGCAGGAGTGAGTGGCTGAGGCGCAAGGGAAGGTGGTTACCTGTGAAGGATCGCGTCCCGCTCCTTCCCGCACGTCATGGTCCGCGCGAAGCTGCAGGGGGGAGTGGCTGGGGCGCAAGGGAAGGTGGTTACCTGAGAAGGATCGCATCCCGCTCCTTCCCGCGCGTCATGGTCCGCGCGAAGCTGCAGGGGTGAGTGGCTGAGGCGCAAGGGAAGGTGGTTACCTGAGAAGGATCGCCTCCCGCTCCTTCCCGCACGTCATGGTCCGCGGAGGCGGACCATCCACGCAGTCAAGACAAAGAGTGTAGAAGGCCTCATCCATCACGTCGCGAAAAGACGTTCGCGTCCGCTCTTCCAGAGGCAGCGGACCTTCGGACTTTTTTCCCATGACTGCATGGATGGTCCGCCTCCGCGGACCATGACGATTTCAGCGTTGCTGCTACTGCTGATAACCGTCGATGATCGTCCATGAGCCTTGGCGCGCGCAGACATCTAGGCCAGATGCCCGCCATATCGGGATGTGCAAGCCTGAGGGGAAATTCGCTGGGGTGCGGCTGGTGGCGACGATGGCGAGAACCGGAGCGCAGTGGACCTTGATGGTCCATGAGCCTTGGCGCGCGCAGACATCTAGGCCAGATGCCCGCCATATCGGGATGTGTAAGCCTGCGGGGAAATTCGCTGGGGTGCGGCAGGTGGCGACGATGGCGAGAACCGGAGCGCAGTGGACCTTGATGGTCCATGAGCACCGGAAGCGCAGACATCTAAGCCAGATGCCCACCCCAGTAGAATTTACCCCAGGCTTCAGGCGGCTTGCCGGGCGATGGCGGCATAAGCCGCATTGAACTGCGCCACGCGCTCGGTTGCCAGCCGGATGAAATCGGCCGGCAGCCCGCGCGAATGCAGCTTGTCGGGATGATGCTCGGAGACGAGCCGACGCCAGGCGCGCTTCACTTCGTCGGGCGGTGCATCGGGCGTCAGGCCGAGCACGGCATAGGGACAATCCGGCCCCATCTGCGCATGGCGATAGAGCAGGCGAGCAAAGGTTTCCCGGCTAAGGACAAAGATTTCCGCCACCCGTTCCAGGAAGGCGAGTTCGTCTTCATGCACCGTGCCGTCGGCGGCGGCGATGCGGAACAGCCCGTCCAGAATGTCTTCCAGCGTCGCGTCGTCGCCGTCATAAAGCGCCTTGATGCGCGCGGCATAGGTCTCGAACCCGGCCACGTCCTGCTTGGCGAGATTGAACAGGCGCGCCACGTTGCGCTGCTCGGTGTCCGGCACCACGAACAGGCGCTTGACCATGTTCACTTCGTCCATGGTCACCACGCCGTCCGCCTTGGCCATCTTGGCCGACAGCGCGATCATCGCGGCCGTGAAGGCGAGTTCGCGCCGCGCCTCGGGCGAAGCGTTGCCGCGCACTGCGTCGATGACGCTCTCGACCACGCAGGTGACGGCGTCCGGTATGCGGCTGACGATATAAGAGAACTGCTGCCAGAATGTCATGGCTGGGATCATAAGCCATGCCCGCTCTGCTTGCGAGCCCAATCGTCACGCATGATGAAGCCGCACTGAATCGTGAGTCTGGCGTGAACAGGCGGGTTCATTCGCGCTTCTGACAGGGATCGGACACTTTTGCCCATTAGATATGCCCCTCATCAGGCTCGAATCGCGGGTCTGGGTGAAATTTGTTAATGTGGATGACACGCGCCGGCTGATTTGCTGCGCGTCAGGTTCAACCGGCCGGCATTGAGTCGGTTGAAGGGGCAAAGGAGCGGGGCAGAATGGCAATCGGCAAGATTCTCGGTGGTTTGGTGGTGTTGGGCGCGGCCGGTTTCGGCGCCTTCTGGGTGCTCACCGCCCCCAAGGTCCTCACCGAGGCGGATCTGCCCGCCCATCAGGCCGATGTCGCCAACGGCGCGCGCATCTTCCACGCCGGCGGTTGCGTCTCCTGTCACGCCGCCCCCGGCGCCAAGGGCGACGAGCGGCTGAAGCTCGCCGGCGGCCTCGAGTTCAAGACGCCCTTCGGCACCTTCCGCGTGCCCAACATCTCGCCCGACAAGGACACCGGCATCGGCTCCTGGTCGACGGTCGATTTCGTCAATGCCGTCACCCGCGGTGTCGACGACGAGGGCGAGCATCTCTACCCGGCCTTCCCCTATACCTCCTATGCCCGCATGAAGGTCGAGGATGTCATCGACCTCAAGGCCTACATGGACACCCTGCCGGCCGTGAACAACGCCGTCGCCGACCATGACCTCAAGTTCCCCTTCAACATCCGTCGTGGCCTCGGCCTGTGGAAGCTCGCCTTCATGAAGACCACGCCCGTGGTCACTCTGCCGGCCGACGCCTCCGATCTCGTCAAGCGCGGCCAGTATCTGGTCGAAGGCCCCGGCCATTGCGGCGAGTGCCACACCGGCCGCAACTTCGCCGGCGCGCCCGACTATGCCCATTGGCTGGCCGGCGCTCCGAACCCCGAGGGCAAGGGCTCCATCCCCAACATCACCTCCGGTGAAAACGGCATCGCCGACTGGACCGCCGAGGATATCGCCAGCGCACTCGAAACCGGCTTCACTCCGGATGCCGACAGCTTCGGCGGCTCCATGGTCGAGGTGCAGGAAAACATGGCCCTGCTGCCGCCCGAAGACCGCGCCGCCATCGCCGCCTATCTGAAGGCCATCCCGTCCCTGCCGTCCGCCGCCCCCAAGGAAAAGGACGACGCCGCCAAGTCGTCCTGACGACGGCTTGGGAATATCAACGAGAGCCGGTGACCGCTTGCCCCAGGCGGGAAACAGTCACCGGCCTTTCACATCGCCCGCAGGGCGCTGATGGCCGCAACGACGCCCTCGGGCGGAGCGTTTGCGGCCATTCTGCTTTTCAGCGGGCGCGATCTTCAGGTCGCCGCACTCTTGAGCCACGACAGCAGGGCCTCGTGTGTCGCCGCCCGTGCGGCATGCGGCTTGTCCGGCGACAGAAGCACATAGCTCGAGCCATCTGCGACAAAGCCGCAGGGGGCCGCCAGGATGCCGCTGGCAATCTCGTCCCGCACCATCTGCCAGGGGCCGATGGCAACGCCGATTCCCGCCTGCGCCGCCTGCAAGCTCAGGTGAAAGTGATCGAACTGCCGTCCCGGGCCTGTCGGCGCGGTTCGTCCGGCCGCCCGCGCCCAGTCCGCCCATGCCTGCAGTCGCGTCCGCGTGTGCAGAGGCACCGCATCGCGCCGCAGGGCAACGCCGCCGCTGGTCACCTCAAAGAAGCGCTCCACGAGATCCGCCCGGCACACCGGCCCGACGCGCTCGTCAAACAGCGGCTCGCTACGGGCATCGCGCGGCAAGGGGAAGTCGGCGCGGCGAATGGCGAGATCCACCCCCGCGCCCAGCCGGACAGGGCCGCCACCGGCGACAAGCTGCAACGTCACTTTGGGATGATCGCTTTCGAAGCTGGCGAGGCGCGGAATCAACCACCGCATCAGCAATGTCGGCTCGCAGGATAACGTGATCTGGTTGCCGTGCCGCGCGGACCGCAAGGCCGCTGCCGCCTCGGCGATGGTGCCGAAGCCGGCCTGGACCGCCTCCGCCAGTCGGCGTCCCTCGGCGGTCAGGAACACCCGCCGGCTGCGGCGGTCAAAGAGCGCGACGCCAAGCTCTTCCTCAAGCAGGCGCACGGCCCGGCTGATGGCGCCATGGGTGAGATGCAGCGCGTCCGCCGCCTTGCCGAAATTCTCGGTGCGTGCCGCCATTTCAAAGCACCGCAATCCCGACAATGAGGGCAGGCGACTGCCGCTGATGCGTGATTTGAAATCACCATTATCGTCAGAAGTCATCGTTAGTGCCTCGCCGCTCGATGCGATATTCATCAGAAAATCAACCGATCTTGTAGAGGCGCATGATGACCGAATTGCTAGCTGTAGTCACCATAACCATTCTGGCGGTGATCAGTCCGGGGCCGGATTTTGCCATGGTGTCGCGCAACAGCCTGCTGCTGTCGCGCCGCGCGGGATTGCTGACGGCGCTGGGCATTGGCTGCGGCGTGCTCGTCCACGTCGCCTACACTGTTCTCGGGCTCGGCCTGCTGATCCAGCATTCGCTCTGGCTGTTCAGCACGCTGAAGCTCGTCGCTGCCGCCTATCTCATCTATCTCGGCGCGAAGATGCTGCTGTCGCGGCCGCAGTCTGGTGCCGCCCCCAAGGCCGACGTGGCTCCATCGGACGCCAGTGCCTGGCGGACGGGCTTTCTGACCAACGCCCTCAATCCCAAGACGACCATCTTCATCGTCAGCCTGTTCATGCAGGTGGTGCAGCCGTCGACCCCGCTTGCGGTTCAGCTTGGCTATGGCGCCTTCATCTCCGCGGCCCATGTCATCTGGTTCGCCCTGGTCGCCCTGTTCTTTTCCTCCGGCCGCATTCGCGGGGTCATCCTGGCCGTGCGCCACTGGATCGATCGCGTGTTCGGCGGATTGCTGGTGATCTTCGGCGTTCTTCTGGCGCGGGCAGGTGTCTCCTGATCGACCTCTCGCATCATGGGCCCGCCCCACATGCCCCATTGCCAAAAGTCCCTGACTTTTCTACCCACGCCCTGCTAGGATGCAGTGAGTAACAGTCGGGGCGGGCAAGATGGCAGGCGCAAGCAGCAAGGGTGGTCGGGACATCGTGGCGCAATACGCCGGGCATCTCGCAAATCTCTTCAACGGCAATGATCATCTGCCGCCGTCGGTGCCGCTGGTCGAGATCAAGGCCTTCCAGCTTTACGATCGCGTCGCCCGGGCCCTCTCCATCAACCGCCGCTATGTGGAAGGCCTCGTCGGTCTGTGGGCCTATCCGCCGCCGAATGACGCCGACAGCGCCGCCGAATTCTATTTCGACAACGTGCTCGATCGGCCTATCGGTCGCCGTCCCGGCCAGCCCTCGTCGGCGGACAATCTGCGCACCCTCGTTCAGTCCGCCGCGGCCGGCCCCACCGCCGTCTCGGGCGAAGATCAGCTGTCCACCTGGAAGGCGCTGGTCGGCGGCCCGGCCAGGATCCGCCGCTTCCTCGATCAGGGGGCGTTGTTCGAACTGTCCAACCGAATCCTCAAGTGCCTCGATGCCGCCAACCGTCCTTATGCCGAGGTGCTGCGTCTCGGCCTCTGCCCCAAGGACTGGCTGGTGGGCGAGGAAGAGGTGGGCGTCAACAGCCTCAAGGCCGCCAACGGCTTCCTGAAGGCGCTGCGCACCGCCATGAATGACGAGGTCGGCCGCCGTCCCACCGATCTCGAGCTCAACACCGCTTTCGCCTCCGCCCCGGTGCCCGGCAGTGCCGACGGCGTCGCCTTCGCCAAGACGCCGCTCGGCAAGGCCATCGTCACCCGCGTGGCCGGCCAGGACGTCACGCGCATGGTCTCCTACACCGACCTCGAACCGGTACTTGCCGAGCTTGAGGACGAGGATGACGGGCCGCTGCTCGCCCATGACGAGGCGCTGCCGCTGCTCGAACGCGCCGTGATGGCCGGCGCCGTCGCTGCCGACGAGAAGGGCCTGCTCGCCGCCATCCTCGAAGGCCGCCCGCTGGCGGACGCCATGAAGAGCGATCTCTCCCTGCGCCGCCGCCTCAAGAACGACTATGACGGGGATCTCGGCGCCTATGTGTCCGACCTGTCGGCCCGTGTCGCCGCCTTCGTGCAGAAGGAAGCCGGCTGATGCCCTACGCCACCGCAAGTGCCGTGGGGCATTCCGACTTCGATTATCTCATGCCCTTGATGCAGATGAGAAATTCGAAGTGCACCAACGAGCCGATGCGTCAGCATTCCGGGGAGATGCCAAGATGCCTCGAAACCAGACCGTAAGCCCATGCCAAGAGAAATTGACAACGAATACCAATCCATTTTGTAGAGGACTTGGCAAATGACCCTGACATCCGACCAACTCCTGCTCCGGCGTTTTGCCCGCACCGTCCGCGTCGCCACGGCGACGGCCTTTGCCGAATTTGAGTTGACCGCCGGTCGCGCCATGGCCTCGGCCCCGATCGCCTTCCGGGCGCTCGCCGCCAAGGGCGCCGACGGCTGGTCCTTCCCCGCCGCCGGTCTCCTGGCCGTCGATGGCCTGATCCATGCCGCGCTCGTTCGCGATGCCGATGGGCGCCTGTCCGTCCTCAAGCTGCAGGCGCGCGGCGTCGCCGGTCTTGATCGCTGGGCCGGCCGGGCCGCCCGCGTCTCCTTCGGCCCCTTCGGTCCGGATGTGGACGTCGCCTTCGATGGCAATGGCGCCGCTGACGTGCCGCTCGCCGGTCTGGAGATCGTCGAGGAAGACCTCGCTGCCTTCGACATGTGGCCGCTCACGGATAAAACATGACATTTGAGACTCAAATGTCATGATCATTTTATCCGCCAATTTCAAAGGTTTGTGGTCCGACAAGTCGCGAACATTTGGGTACCAAGTTTCGCGGTCGGACCACAGGGACGGTGCGCAATGACATCTCGCGTGTTCGTGCCGCTGGTCGGCGCGGACGGATCAGGCCAGCAGCTTTTCGAAGCGATCGCCGGAGACACGCCCCCCGAGGAGCATCCGGCGAAGCTGGTCGCGCAGATTTCCGAACTCTATGACTTCGGCCTCTATCGCATCGGCCAGACCGTGCGCGAGGCCGTTTTCCGCTTCGCCGGCACTCGTCTCGATCGCGTCTGGCTCGGTCGGCGCAACGCTCGCCTCAAGCCCTGGTACCTGCGCATTTCCGAGCTGCAGGTCGGCCGCCTCTCCGACGAAAACGCCAAGTCCGCCGGTCTCGGCCTCGCCGTCTCCGCCCTGCTGGAAACCTTCGGTCGGCCGCATGGCCCCGTCTTCGCCACCGGCGAAATCGCGCTCACCCAGTCGCCGGACGGCGTCGGCACCGTCTCGGTCGCCGCCGTCGACGGCATCCGTGGCAAGCTCGGTCTGATCGGCGATTATCTCCTGCAGCACCGCGCCCAGCTTGCCGGCATGAAGATCCTGGTGCTGCTGCCGCTCCTCGCGGTCGACGGGCGCCCGCTCGCCGAAGCCGAGGCCCGCACGCTGCTGCGCCTCAAGGAGGCGGCTGCAGGTCTCGACCTCGCCATCCACCACCTCGGCACGCTTGACGAGATCGAGCCGCTGCTCGGCCCCTTCTCGGCCGAACCCTTCCTGTCCCGCCGCAAGGCCGGCTGGCTCGCCGCCGCCGCTTTCGCCGTCCTCGCCACCGCGACCGCCTGGTATCTTGAGATCACTGCCCCGGTGGAGCTGACCTGGGTGCCGGTCGACAAGACTGCGGCCGCGAGCCACGAGAACGCCGCCCCGCGCCGCGCCCACTACAGTGCCGGTGCCGACAAGTTCGAGCTGCTGCCCACCTGCTACGACAGCCAGCGCCAGCCCGTCGTTGTCGGTGGCGAAACGCTGGTCTTGCGCGTTGAAGCCCGCGACGGTCGCCCCTTCGCCAGCCTGCTCGCGCCGCCGCGCTTCTTCATCGCCTCGGTCTCGCGCGCCGCCGATCCCGTCGTGCTCGACGCCTCGCAGTTCAAGACCTCGGGCGACACCGTCGCCCCGGGCGTCCTCACCGAGGCCATCGCCGCCCTGCCCATCGAGGCGACCGAGGACGAGATCCGCCTGTTCGTGGTCGCCACGCGCAATCAGACCGTAAGCTTGTCTGACCTGACGGGCGAACTCAGGGACCGTCTGAAGGGGCTCACCGGCGCCGCCGTGCTGACCACCTCCAGCCAGTTCCTGAAAGACCGCTTCGACGGCCAGATCGATTACCAGTTCAAGGTGACCCTCGATGCGAAAAGCTGCTCGTGACCTTCTCGTTGCCGGCCTGCTCATCGCCGCCAGCCCCGCTGTCGCCGATCCCCTGCCGCTCGGCGATGACGCCGCCATCGAGAAGCTGTCGCAGCTGATCGTCGCCAATGCCGGTGTCGAGCGCCTGCACTGGGTGGTCGCCGCAGACGATACCAAGGTGCAGACCCGCCTGCTCAAGACGCTTGCGGTCAAGCTGGGTGTCGATCATGGCGATCTCATCGAACGTGTGCGCGGCGAAGGTCCCGCCGCTTCCACCCGCGCCATCGGCGGCACCGCCTCCGGGACAACCGGCGGCAGCCCCGTGGCCTATGTGGAGGTCGCGCCGGCCTTGCGCACCACCTGCTCGTGGAATGTCGCCGTCTCCGACCCGGCCCTGCCGAGCCCCAATGCCAAGCCGACGCCCATTCCGCTCCAGAAGGGCGAGACCATGACGGTCTCCCAGAAGGCCTCCTTCGAGATCAGCACCTCCGGCCCGCTGCAGTCCACGCTCTACGCCTTCGGGGAAACCGGCTCGGGCTCCATCCGCGATCTTGCCGCCGTGCCCGAATATGCCATTCCCGCCGCCGATCAGGGCGAGACGCTGGTGCTGGTCCGCGCCCGCAAGCCGATCCCCTATCTCGACACCATCAAGAACCAGCTCGCCGCCAACCCCGGCGACCGCGCCGATCTCGGCGCCGACTATGCCCTCGTCAGCCGCTTCGCCGGCGGCACCCGCGGCATCGGCGCCCTGATCCAGCTCGTCGATCCCAACATGGTCGTCGCCGAAAACACCACGCCGCCGCCGACGCGTCCCAAGCCGGAAGAGCCCGCCCCCGACCTCACCGCCTCCGCCGACCTGCAAGAAACCTGCCTCTTCACCCTGAAGCCCGCGCTGAGCATGTGAGGAGCAAGCGCCGGCAAAGGCCGTCGCCACGAAGGCTGCTCTAACGTCGACGAACACCAGTCACCGGCACTTATAGCGCCCTATGCATCCGCGCCTCGATTTCGCTAAAACTCGCGGCTCTGTCGACGAACGCAAATCGACCTTCGCCCGTTATTTCCTTGGCAGCCTCAATCAGGCTTCCATAGGCCAGCCTCGCCAATGAAGAGCCTAAGCTGACCCGCTTTACCCCCGCTGCTGCTAGGTCAGGGAGACTGAAACTGGATCCGGAAAGCCCGGCAATCACGTTGATGGGACGCTGGAGCGATTTTGCCACTTGCTGGACCTGCTCGAGCGTCTTGAGGCCTGGAGCGAACAGAACGTCAGCGCCCGCCTGCTCAAAGGCCTGCAACCGCGCAATCACCTCGTCGAGGTCAACCTGCCCCCAGAGGAAGTTTTCACACCGTGCCGTCAGCACAAAATCCGGCGCGGAGCGGTCTCGGACCTCGGCCGCTGCCCTGATACGCTCGACGGCGTGGTCGAAGGGATAGATCGGGTCCTTTGGGTCGCCTGTGTGATCCTCAAGCGAGGCACCGGCCAGTGCGGCTTCGATTGCCATGCGTATGGATGTTCCAGCGTCTGCAGGGCTATCCCCGATTCCCTTTTCGAGATCGGCGGACACCGGTATGTCCACGGCCTCCGCCAATAGCCGACAGTGGGCCAATGCTGCGTCAAACGAGACGCTGCCTTCCGCTTGCCCCATGGAAAACGCCATGCCGGCGCTGGTGGTGGCCAATGCCAGGAAGCCTTCCGCTTCAAGTATCCTCGCTGAACCTAGATCCCAGGGATTCGGAATGACAAAGAGCCCCGGCTCCGTATGCAGTTGGCGAAATGCGCGTCTCTTTGTCTCCACACTGGCCATGGTTCACCCCACGAAATCGATCTGCCCATCCTGCAGTCGATAATAGCCGTCCTGCGGCACGGGAAGTGTCAGCATGTCGTCCTTGGCGAGCCCGGCATAGACCCCGCGGATCAGTCGCCCGATCATGCCGTGGCTGATCGCCACCACCACGGGCATGTCGAGGCTGCGGAGCCAGTCTTCCGCCCTGGCATAGATCTCGTCGAACCGCTCGCCGCCCGGCGCATGGAACTGCCAGTCCACCGGCTTGCTGCCCTCGGTGTAGCCAATGCTCGCGAGAATGTCGCCGCGCGTGCGCCCCTCCCATTCCCCGAAGGCGATCTCTTTCAGGCGGGGTTCCTCAGTCATGCTCAGCGCCAGCTTGTCGGCGATGATCGCGGCCGTCTCAACCGTGCGCCCGAGCGGGCTCACCTGCGCCGGCACCGGTCCCGCATGGTCGGCAAGCGCGCTTGCCAGCAGCCCGCCCACATGCGCCGCCTGGGCGCGTCCTTCGGCCGTCAGGGGCGAGTTGCCCTGTCCCTGGAAGCGCCCCTCGGCGTTCCAATGCGTCCGGCCATGCCGAACCAGATAGATGATTGTCATTTCTCGATGTCGTAGGGAGCATCGCCACGCAGGAGGAGCGGGGCCTTCACGCTGATCTCTCTAGGGTCGTTTGCGGCCACGGTAAAGGTCACGGCGCGGCTCACGGCACCGGCCAGAGTGTTGGCATAGCCCGTTGCATCGGCAATGTCGGCGAGATCCTGGTTGGCGTCGATCAGCGCCTTCACGTCCACCGACGGGTCCACGACGAGTGCCGTGATCGTCCCCTTGCCGGCCGTATCCGCCGTCAGCTCGAAGGGCGCGCCGTCCCCGGGGATCGCCACCGTCTCGCCGGCCTTGACCAGGTCCGATTGCCCCAGCATGCGCGAGTAGCTGTTGGGAAAGAGCTGGACCGTCTCACCGCTCTCGCGCCGGTCGAGCACGATCAGCCGCCCCGCCTCCGGCGCCGTCACGGTCAGATTGAGCGCCGAGCCCAGCTTCTGTTGCGCCCCGCCCTTCAGCGTCACGCTCACCGGCTTGTCGCTCGCCGGCAGCATGTCGGTCGGCACGGCGACGCCGGTCTCGCGGATGATGGCATCCGATTGCGGCACCGCGTCATTGAAGGCCACCGGCGTGCCGCTGCCGTCGCCTACGGCCAGCGCGTAACGCTGATAGTCGTCGAAGGCTTCGAGCCGGGGCAGGGGATCCTGCCCGAGGCAATCATAGGAACCGCAGTAAGCCTTGGTCTGCTTGCGCAGGTAGGCGAGCAACTCGGCCGGCGTTACCGCGCCATTGTGATTGAGATCGGCCTCCATGCCGGCGAGGCCGCGGATGAAGCGGCTGGTGAACAGACCCGCCGATCCGCCCTGGCTCATGTCCTCGAGCGCATATTGCCCGGCGCTCACCGCGCTCCACACGGCCAGTTCCGGTGCCCCGACCCCACGCGTCTTGACCGGATCGATGAGTTGCTCACCCTTGAGTTCGGTGAGGATGTCGCGCTTGGCCGAGTTGAGCTTCTTGTGCCCGCGCGGGCCGTTGGGCGTGATCGTCCGGATCGGGCTGTAGGCGGCCGTGGTCGCCCCACCCGTCGCATAGCCACGCGTGATCGTGCCCGAATGGCAGGCGTCGACGATCACCGTCACGATCCGTCCGTCCAGCTCCGACACCAGCGTACCGATGTCATCGTCATAGATGACGCCGTTCAGCGTCGCGTCGGCCTCGCCAAGCTCGGCCACTGCGTCGGAGGGCACCAGCACCTCGTCCAGATGGTCGTCGGTCTCGTCGCCATTGTCGTCCACCACCTGCGCGCCATGGCCGGCATAATAGAAATAGACATGGTCGCCGGGCTTGGTCTTGTTGACGAGATCATTCTGGAACGCGTCGATGATGGCGCGGCCCGAGGCTTCCTCGTCCAGCAGCAGCGTGACATTCTTCTCCGGTACGCCGAACACGGTCGTGACCAGATCCTTCATGCGCAGCGCGTCGTTGGTCGCGCCCTTGAGGTCGCGCGCATGCGGCGCCCCGTGCATGCGAATGTCGGGATAGCTGTCGATGCCGACGATCAGCGCCCGGTCGGTCGCAGCGGCCTGTCCGGCGAGGCAGATCCCGCCGGCCATCAGCGCGGCGCGCATCACGTGGCTCATTTCAGCTTCCTTTCGTGAAGAAGGCCTGCACGCCCACCTGCACATGCATCTCCTTGGCGGTCTTCACCAGCGCCCCATAGAGCGCTTCCGGCGAAGGGCTGTCCGGCTGCGCCAGCAGCGCCCGCAGCGCCGTCGGCTCGTCGGGAGTCGCCACCACCACGAAATTGTCCGCGCCATAGGGCGGCGACACCGTGGCCGACAGCAGGAAGGGGTGGCCCTCATCCTCCCACGGATCGGCGTCCGACGGACCGAGCGGCCACAGCGTCTGCACCTGGCCGGACCCGGTCACGTCGAACACGGTGATATAGCCGTCGTCCATGCCTTCCACCTTGAAGGACATCTGCGTGCCCTGGGGCAGCACGTCGTCGGACGGCGCGAACGCGATCGACAGCGGGTTGCGCATGGCCAGCTTGTTGATGCCCTGCATCAGCTGGCCATTCTTCACCACCCTCTGAAAGTCCTTGGTCGGATCCTTCACGCTCGCCACCGTATCGCGCACTTCATTGAGTGCGGTGCCGTCGTCGGGGTCGAGAATCAGCGCCGCAGCCTGGCTGTCATCCACCAGTTTCACGCCCTGCAGTCCGGCGAGCGTTTCGGCGATCGCCTGCCAGGGGCCGGTCTTGCGCACTTCCACCGGCAGCGCCGGCAGGTCGGAGGAGTAGCGGGTGCGCCGCTCGCCGCTGTCGGCCACCGCGATCAGCCGTGTCGCATCGGGCACGTCGAACTGCGGCGTCTGCTTGGAGGCGGCGAGATTGCGCACCACCTGCCGCGTATAGATCTCGAATTCCGCCGCCGTGATCTTGCCGTCGCCATCGAGATCGGCGGCCCCGTCAAAGGCCCGCGCCACCGCATAGGACAGCGCGCCGCGCGGCTGATCGTCGATCATCAGTTCGGGAATGGTGCGATCGTCGAGCGTGGCCCCGACGGCGATCACGTTGCTGCGGTCCGTGGCCCTGGCCGCGATGTCGATGGGCGCGGGCCGCGTCGGGTCGGTCTTGGGGCGATACATGCGCGTCGGCAGCGGATCGGCACCGACCGCCCGCGCCGGACTGCCCGAATGGCAGGCGTCGGCCACGAACACCACATCGACGCCCTTGTCCTCGGCGGCGGCGAACAGCCGGTCGAGATCGTCGTCCACCAGTTGTTCGTCCGGATGCCGTGTCTCGTCGAAGGGTGCCAGCAGATAGGACTCGTCCTGCCCGTCCGCCTCGTCGCCATTGTCGTCAGGAATGGAAATGCCATGGCCGGAGAAATGGAAATAGATGCTGTCGCCCTTCTGGCTCTCATTGAGCAACTGCTCATAGGCCGCCACCACCGCCTGGCGCGTCGCGGTGCCATTTTCCAGTTTGGTCGTGGCGATGCCCAGATGATGCAGGCTCTTGTCCACGTCCTCCACGTCGTTGATGGCGCCCTCGAGCTTGGGCGGTGTGCCGCTGTAGTCGTTGATGCCAACCAGCAGCGCGCGCGTCGTCGCCTGCGCCGGCATCAGGCTGGCGCAGCTCAGGAGGGCGGAAAGGAGGACGGTCGATCTCATCTCAGAAGCTCCACGCGGCGGTCGAGGGCATATTGTGCATCACGGTCACTGGCAAAGCGCGTGGCATCGTCGGGCACGAAAGGCTCGCTCTCGCCCTTGCCGATCACATCGATGCTGCCCTTGTAGCCCGATTTGGCCACGAAATCCCTGAGCGCCTCGGCGCGCTTCTGGGACAATACCTTGTTGTCCTTGTCCGAGCCCACCGGATCGGTGTGCCCCACCAGCGTCACATGATTGAGCCCGGATGTCGCGAGATAGCGCGCCAGATGCGTCGCCGCCTTGAGGCCCTTGTCGGTGAAATCGGTCGTGCCGAACGCGAACTGCACCGGCACCGGCACTGCCTTCACCACATAGCCGCGCCAGCTGCCGGTATAGAGCCCGTCCTCCGGCTCGCCCCGGCGGACGGGCGGCGCTTCGTAAGTCTGCGCCAGCAGCACCGCCTCGCTCATGCGCGCGTGTATGGCCTTAAAGTCGGCAATGTCGGGCAGGGCGTCGGCTTCAGCGTCCGATCGCGCCGCCACCGCGCTCATCCGGTTCATGGCTTCCTGATAGAGCGGCGCGGCCGCGTCATAATCCTTGCGGTCGAAATCCACCTCGGCCAGCGTCAGCAACAACTGCCACGGCGAGCCGAAGCTCTTGGCGTCCGTCAGCAGCGACAGGTTCTGCGCCACCAGGTCCGAATCGCCCTGGGCCTCGCCCACGGCGTCGAAGAATCGGTCCACCTGCGCCTTGGCGATGTCATCGCCCAGCGCCTCGGTCCAGGCGGCATCACAGGCCGCCTGCGCTTGCCTGTAGAGAGGGGCCAGCCGATCGTAGGCTTTGGCATCCAGCGCCGCCCGCACATCGCCGTCCACCGCCTTGCACTCGCGTGCCTCGGCGGCAGTCAGCGACAGCAACAACAGAAGGGCTCCCGATACGCAGCGCATGGCCGATTCCCTGATGATGGATCTGATGGACAGTCTTACGGTCTGGCGCACTCTATAAGGCGCCGTCAGCCTCTGCCCGCCATATTATGGTGTCCCATCAGCCAGGGCGAGCCCCGATCATATGCAGCAACGCGGGACGCCTCGCGGGTGGCTGTCGCGATCGGGCTGAGTCAACCGGTGGGTTGATAGATCCCTTTCCCCAAGCAACGAGCCGGCTTCCGAAACGCCAAGGACCGGTCGCCCATGCGACTCGCATCATGGAATCGCTCCCCATGATTCCGCTAACCATGCCTCCTTCAGGCCTGTTTCGATCACGGATCCGTGATTCTTCACCCCGGATTCGCCCGGTCACCCTGTGGATCGCCGTGATGAAGGCCTGTCAAACCTGTGGCAAGGGGCTCCCTGAAAGCCTCTACGTAAAGCCACCTAATCCCCGGAAATCGAGTGGTTCCTAACGGCTTGAGAATTCATATTTCTCTTTTGAACCAGAATGTTAACTGGTTCTTAACCTAGGTTTATAAGTGGTTACTGATATTAGTGGCAATTCTGCAACATGGCATTTGTAAGTGCCTTTTGAGGCATTTGACGGGCCTCTTTCCCGTTGAACCGGAACGCCGGATCGGCCATCACTATCACCGTGAGATTTCGGGAGACGGAACTCACCGCTTTGTGAAGCTGATTGGCCTGGGGTGGTTGGCAGTGGATTGAAGCGGCAAAGAACCGGAACCGGTTCCAGGCTACGAAGCTACCGCGGTCAGGCCGTTGGGAGCGAGCTAGGAAGGGTTCCTTCTCTGAATTGACTTTGGAGGTCAGGAAATGAACATGAAGAGCATTCTGCTCGGTACCGCCGCCGGCCTGATGGTCGCCTCGGGTGCTTACGCTGCCGACCTGCCGGGCGAGCCCGCTCCGGCTGCTGTTGACTACGTGAAGGTTTGCGACGCCTACGGCGCTGGCTTCTTCTACATCCCCGGCACCCAGACCTGCATGGAAATCGGTGGCCGCGTCCGTTCGTGGGTTCAGTACAACACCCAGAAGACCGGTGACGACACGCTGAAGTTCGGCGCTGACGGTCGTATCTTTGTTGATACCCGTACCGCTTCGGACTTCGGTACCGTTCGCTCGTACTTCCGTTTCAAGTCGGGCAGCACGGCCAAGGACGTTCGCGTCTATGAAGGTGACTTGGATGGTTCGGGTACGGTTAATGCCGCCGACTATTCGGTCACTCACACTGGTTCTACCCATGACGTCGTCCTCGATCAGGCCTACCTGCAGGTTGGCATGCTGACGATCGGCTATGCCGGTTCGTTCTACGGCGACGGCTACATCGACTATGCCGACGACGGCTACTCGATCGGTCAGGACAAGACCCGCCTGCGCGCTCAGATCGTTGCTTCGGACCTCGGTGGCGGCTTCTTCGCTGGTGTTGGTTTGTATGTCCGTCCGGACGTGCTCGAAGCCGATGCTCTCACTGATAACGCCCTCGGTGTTGAAGGCAAGGTCGGTATTGCCGGTCAGTCTTGGGGTTCGGCTGAGTTGGACGCTTACTGGGAAGACGCTTCCGGCACGGAGCCCGATACTTGGACGAATGGCAAGGACGTCTACGGCGTGAAGGCTAGCGTGACCTTCAAGGCTACTGACGCTCTTGAGGTTTCTGCCAAGGCAGGTTACATCGTTGAGGGTAACGACAAGACCACTCGTCTCGGCCTCGCTGCTTCGTATGCTCTGAACGATGCCACTTCGCTCTACGGCGGTGTTGGCTACTCGATCAACGACAAGGCTGATAACGAGTGGGCTGCCCGCCTCGGCGCCACCTACTCGCTGGCTGAGAAGACCACCCTCCTGGGTGAAGTTGGTTACAACGAGACCAACGACGCGTTCTACGCTCTGACCAAGCTCACCAAGGAATTCTGATAACTTTCCCCTCTGGGGATTGTTGGAATTCGGAAAGGCCCGGAGCAATCCGGGCCTTTTCTTTTTGTCTTGTTGCTCGTTCCCGTCTTTCGCTTGCGGTCACGCTGCCTCGTCTTTCTTGCATACCTGCGACACCTTGAAGGAGTTGCATTTTCCTCACATCCGCCCATAGACTTGAGGTGCTGCGCGGCAGGGCTGCCACGGGCATGCGGGAGAGAGTGAAATGGTGCGTTGGCAGATTTCCGCCGTCCTCGGCGGCACTGCGGCGGTGGCCGTGGCGGTTGCGGCGCTGATGGCCGGTGGTGCCCGGATCTCCGCCGATATCGGTCATCGTGTAGAGGCGGCCCTTGCCGGCGAAGCCACCAGCTGGGCCCATGTCTCCCTGCATGGACGCGACGTCATCCTCGAAGGCGCCGCCCCGACGGCAGAGCTCCGCCAGCTTGCCGTCGACAAGATCTCCGGCGTCTTCGGCGTCCGGAGCGTCGATGCCTCCGCCGCCGGCCTGTTGCCCGAGGTGAAACCCTATCGCGTCGGTCTGCACCGCGATGCCGGTTCGCTCACCATCGACGGCAACGCCCCCTCGCAGCCCGATCGCCAGCGCATGGTCGACGCCCTCACGCGCGCCGTTCCTGGTCTTGCCTATAATGACCGCCTGTCGCTCGCCCGCGGCCTGCCGGATGCCGATTTTCTCAAGGCCCTGAACACGCTCTACCCGCTGACGGGCGACCTTGAGAGCGGCGACATCACCCTGCAAGATCGCGCCATCACCATCAGCGGTGAAGCCGTCAGCAACGCCGCCTATGACCGCCTGGCCCACCTGTCCCTGGCGCTGCCAGCCAACTACGCCGTTTCCGAGGTCGAAGTCACCCGTCCCCTTGCCGCGCCCTTCACCTGGAGCGTCGAGAAGACCGACAAGGGCGTCTTCGTCTCGGGCTTCGCTCCCGATCCGGACACTCGCACCAGCCTCTTCGGGGCGGTGGTCGCCGGCGCCGGACAGCTTCCAGCCCATGATCAGGTGGATCTTGCTTCCGGCGCACCGGACCGCTTTGCCGATGTCGCCGCCGATGCGGCCGATTTCCTCGATCTCCTGTCCGTCGGCCGCATCGACATGTCCGACGCCACGCTCACCATCTCCGGCCGCGCCACCACGCCGGAGAGCTACCGCACCCTCAACGCCTATCTGGAAACCTGGGATCACCAGGGTTTCACCGTCAACACCGCCATCGATCTGCCCATCGTCCGGCCCTATTCGCTGGCCGCCACGCGCACCGGCGACAAGCTGTCGATCACCGGCTTCGTCCCGTCCGACGCCGCCCGCCGCAAGATTGCCGACGCGGCCGCCGCCATCACCGGCCTTGCCCCGCCCGTGATCGAGACCACGCTCGCCTCCGGCGCCCCCGACGGCTATGCCGAGGCGGTCGCCTGGGGGCTCGACCTCCTGTCGCGCTTCTCGAATGGCTCCATGCTGCTGTCGGACGCCACCATCCGCCTCTCCGGCGAGGCCAAGACCGGTGCCGACCTCATCGAGCTGGACGCCGCCGCCACCGAGGGGCCCAAGGGCTTCACCGTCACGCTCGATGCGGCCCCGCCGGTGGTCTCGCCCTATGTCTGGTCGGTCGAGCGGCGCGAGGATCAGCTGATCATCTCCGGCTCGGTGCCGTCAGAGGATATCCGCACCACCATCCGCGAGAACATGGAAGCCGCCGCCGGCGACCTCGTGGTGGTCGATCGCTCCACGCTCGCCTCCGGTCTTGCCGCCGGCATCGATCTCGAGAAGGTGGCCGGCTTTGCCGCTGTCGAGATCGCGCGTCTGCAGAGCGGCACCATCAGCCTCACGGGCGAGTCTCTCTCCGTTCTCGGCAAGGCGCCCAGCGCCAAGACCGGCATGGAGGCCATTGCCGCCATGGAGGCTGGCCTGCCCAAGGCGGTCAAGAAGGGCATCGTGCAGGTGGACTTTCCGCCGAGCTTCCGCTTCGCCGTCGAGCGCGGCCTCGATACCGTGACCATCGAGGGCACCTATTCGGGCGACGCCATGCGCAAGGCCATTCTCGACGAAGCCGCCCGCGTCTTCGGCAAGGCCGATCTCACCGTGCAGCTTGAACCTGCTGACGGCATGCCGGCCGATTCCGACAAGGTGGCCCTCTTGGCGGTCAAGGCCGCCGCGCTTCTCGGCAAGGGATCGGTCACTGTCGAGGGCACCACCATCACCGCCAGCGGCAAGGCTTTCACCGGCGTCGGTGCGGTGCGCTTCTCGTCCGATATCGCCGGCGCCGTTCCCACCGGCTACCGGCTCGACACCTCCGTCGGCGTCATGAAGACCGACGGCGAGGTGGACGCCAAGGCCTGCGACGACCTGTTCGCCGAGGTGATGGGCAAGAACACCATCCTGTTCGACAACGCCTCCGCCGCCATCTCCGCCGACAGTCACGGCCTGCTCGATCGTCTCGGCTGGCTCGCCCAGCGCTGTCCGTCGGCGATCATCGCCATCGACGGCTACACCGACAATGCCGGCGATCCCCAGGCCAACCTCAAACTCAGCGACGATCGCGCCCGTGCCGTCGCCGGCTTCCTTGCCGATGTGGGTGTTGACACCGGCCGACTGCGCTTCAAGGGTTTCGGGGCTGACAAGCCGGTCGCCGACAATGCCACCGAAGAGGGGCGGGCGCGCAACCGGCGCATCGAAATTCACGTTCTCGCCCCGGACCCCTGAGGGCTCTGTCGCGACATCCGGGGTGCGGATGCCCGCAACAAGTCGGCCCGCAAGCTTTTGATCTGGTGAATGAAATGGCCCTGACATCTGGACTGAAACGTCAGGTTCCCTCCACCGGGCGGCATCGAGGTAACAGATCATGCTCTACCTGATTTCAATGCTGTGGCCTTATCTTCTGGTGGCGCTTGCTGCCGGCGGCGTCATCGGCTGGTTTGCGAGCGATCGCGCGGCCTGAGGGCCTTCAAGAGCGCTTGTCGACCTGACGCGATCGTGAGGTCGACTAGAAAGCGCTCCTGATTCAAAAGTTTGAGCAGCCGCTTGCCGATCAGGTTGCTTCAACCTGTTCGGCGGGTGCTCTAGGGGGATAGGTCCATGGTCTGGCTCGTCATCGAAACCTTGATACTCACGGCCATCGCCGTGGCGCTCGGCATCGGCCTTGGCGTCGCCGCCAAGCTGGTGCTGGCGCGTCCGTCTGCGACCCAGCCGGCCGTTGCCGGGCAGAGCCTTGCGGAGTTCCTGAACGAGCCGCCATCGGCCGCGCCCTCAGCTCCAGCCGACATCACGCCACCGTCCACCTCCGTCGAACCGGTGCCTGCAGCCGACGCCGCCCCCGAGTCCGTCGAGCAGGCCATCCAGGCCGCCGAGTCCCAGGCACGCGACAGCGTCACCGATCCGGTCAAGGCCGCCGCTGCCGATCAGGTCGGCCTCCGCCCCATGGCCCTCTCCGGCCCTCGCGAGGGCAGGGCCGACGACCTCAAGAAGATCAAGGGCATCGGCCCGCAGAACGAAGCCCGCCTCAACGCGCTCGGCATCTTCCACTTCAGCCAGATCGCCGCCTGGACCGAGGCCGAAGCCAAGTGGATCGGCACCTACCTCGCCTTCCCCGGCCGCATCGAACGCGAACACTGGATCGAACAAGCCCGCGACCTCGCGGGCTGATCTTGGCTGGGCAGGGCATATGGACAGACCTTGTTGGAGGCCCTGTCCTGAAGTCTCTACGCTGATTGGGCTGGGCAGGAACCAATCGCCCACAAGAGGGGAGAGAGCCTGTCGGAGTGTCGGACTGGAATCTTCAAGGCTGGTAGGTTTTCGAGGGAACCAACCGGCACCCTCTCCCCCCTTGTGGGGGAGAGTTGGAGAGAGGGGT
Organism: Oryzibacter oryziterrae; assembly: GCF_021864535.1. GTDB lineage: Bacteria > Pseudomonadota > Alphaproteobacteria > Rhizobiales > Pleomorphomonadaceae > Pleomorphomonas > Pleomorphomonas oryziterrae. The sequence continues at coordinate 109 of NZ_JAKJIC010000015.1, read as the reverse complement.
TCCGGCTCGACGCTTTGTCTCGCAACAAACGTTCGTCGGCTGGACTGGCCCTCTGCCTTGGCTGTCCTATCCTCGCACCTTGCGCAGACGGAACCGGCGTTCACCCCTC
>NZ_JAKJIC010000014.1 GCF_021864535.1 Oryzibacter oryziterrae | reverse complement strand
GGAAGCGGCCGTGCACGCTGTCGAAGCGGATCAGGTGCGCATTGGTCTCGACCGGGCCGAGATCGTTGATGCCGACGACTTCAATGTCGGTACGGCCGGACTCGATGATGGCGCGCAGAACATTGCGGCCGATACGTCCGAAACCGTTGATGGCGACTTTCACTGCCATGTTTCTTCTCCAATTTGGGGCCGCCTTCCGTCTCATCGGCGGCCCGATCTGTGAATTCGTTTTCAGCTCAGCTTGGCGGTTGCCTTCTCGGCGATATTGGCCGCGGTGATGCCGAACTTCTCGTAGAGCACTTCGATGGGGGCGGAGGCGCCGAACCCGGTCATGCCGACAAAAATGCCGTCGGAGCCGATGATCTCGTCCCAACCCAGGCGCAACGCGGCCTCAACGCCCACCTTGACCTTGGCGTCGCCGAGCACGGCGGCACGATAGGCGTCTGGCTGCTTGCGGAAGGCTTCGAAGCACGGCACCGACACGACGCGAGTCGGATGACCGGCGGCGTCCAGCAACTTCTTCGCATCGAGCGCGATGGCGACTTCCGAACCGGTTGCGAAGATGGATACTTCTGCCTTTCCGGCCGCCGGAGCAAGTTCGTAGGCACCCTTAGCGACGAAGTTCTCCGTCGTCACTTCCTTGCGAACCGCCGGCAGATTCTGACGCGACAGCGCCAGCGTCGTCGGACCCGACTTGTGGGTCAGTGCCAGTTCCCAGGCTTCGGCCGTTTCATAGGCGTCGGCCGGGCGGATCACCAGCATGTTCGGGATGGCGCGCAGGGTCGGGATATGCTCGACCGGCTGATGCGTCGGGCCATCTTCGCCAAGACCGATGGAGTCATGGGTCATGACGTAGACAACGCGCTGATGCATCAGAGCCGACAGGCGCATGGCCGGGCGGCAATAGTCGGTGAACACCAGGAAAGTGCCGCCGTAGGGGATCAGACCGCCGTGCAGGGCGATGCCGTTCATGGCCGCGGCCATGCCGAACTCGCGGATGCCATAGTGGATATAGCTGCCCGAGAAGTCGGCGGCTGTAATCGATTTCTGGCCCTTGGTCTTGGTCAGGTTCGAGCCCGTCAGGTCGGCCGAGCCGCCAGCCATTTCCGGGATCGAGGCGTTGACCACTTCCAGCATCATTTCCGACGACTTGCGCGAGGCAACCTTCGGCAGGTCGGCAACCAGCTTGGCCTTGTAGGCGGCCAGCGCGTCGAAGAAGGTCTGCGGCAGGTCGCCCTTGATGCGGCGATCGAACTCGGCGCGGGTGGCGGCGTCCGTCGCATTGTAGCGGGCGAGCCAGGCTTCGCGGTCCTTGACGGCACGCTTGCCGGCGGCACGCCAGTCGGCGAGGATGTCGGCGGGCACTTCGAAGGGCGCGGCCGTCCAGCCGAGCTTGGCGCGGGCGCCGGCGATTTCCTCGGCACCCAGCGGAGCGCCGTGCACGGCATGGCTGCCGGCCTTGGTGGGCGCGCCGAAGCCGATGGTGGTCTTGGCGGCGATCAGCGTCGGCTTGTCCGACGACTTGGCGCGCTCAAGGGCGGCGAGAATGGCGACCGGGTCATGACCGTCGACGGCGTCGGTGTTCCAGCCGGCAGCGCGGAAGCGCGCGGGGATGTCACCCGATTCCGACACGGAGATCGGACCGTCGATGGAAATGCCGTTGTCGTCCCAGATCACGCAGAGCTTGTTGAGCTTCAGGTGGCCGGCCAGCGAGATCGCCTCGTGGCTGATGCCTTCCATGATGCAGCCGTCGCCGGCGATCGCATAGGTGCGGTGATCGACCAGATCATTGCCGAAGCGGGCATTCATCATGCGCTCGGCGATGGCAAAGCCGACCGACATCGCAAGGCCCTGGCCGAGCGGACCGGTGGTCGTCTCGATGCCCGGCGCATAGCCGTATTCCGGATGGCCGGCGCACTTGGAACCCCACTGGCGGAAGCTCTTCAGGTCGTCGATGGTCATTTCCTCGACGCCGGTGAGATACAGCAGCGAATAGAGCAGCATCGAACCGTGACCAGCCGACAGGATGAAGCGGTCGCGGTCGGGCCAGGCCGGAGTGGTGGCGTCAAACTTCAGCACGTCGCCGTACAGAACGGTGGCGATGTCGGCGCAGCCCATGGGCATGCCGGGGTGACCGGATTTGGCCTTTTCGACGCCGTCCATCGCGAGCGCGCGGATGGCATTGGCCATGTTCTTGTAGCGTTGAGGTGCTGTCATCTTCGATTCCTGACAGGTTCGGGCCGGAATCCGTTGCTTTTGATCGGGCACTGTTATCGCGACTTTCCGGCAACCATCGCGAGCCGTTGGGAGTCTCCTCCAAGAGCGGCAGATCAATAGCAGTGCTTGGAATCCTGTCAATGACATGCGGGGTATTCCGACCGCCCAACAGTACGATTTAATTGGATAACGCCCTGATTTCGGCAAATTGTCCTCGTCCCAGTTGTCACGCCGATTTGAATATGGCAACCAGAGCGAAGATGCGGTTCGTGGCGGACCGGAGAGGCATGTGGCGCGCCCTGCGTTTCGGGCGGTGGAGGTTGTTCATGGCCGGAACGGCGTCATTGGACGCAGCGCTTGCCAAGCTGGATCAGGCGATCGGGCGCCTTGAGCTGGCCGTCGAGCGTCGACTGGCCGGTGAACGCACCATTTCTGGCCTGGAAGACGAACTGTTCCGCCTCGGCGAGGACCGCTCTCGCCTCGCCGGCGACCTGGACGACGCCATGGCGCGCGCCGGTCGCCTGGAAGACGCCAACCGCGAGGTGTCGCGCCGCCTGGTGGCGGCCATGGAGTCCATCCGCACCGTTCTCGACACGCACGGGGGCTGAGGGGCCATGGCACAAGTCACCGTCACCATTGCCGGCAAGACCTATCGCATGGCCTGCGACGACGGCCAGGAAGAGCATCTGTTCGGCCTCGCCCATCGGCTCGATTCGATCATCAACGACATTCGCGGCGTCTTCGGCGAGATCGGCGACCAGCGCCTGACCGTCATGAGCGCCATCACCGTGCTCGACAGCCTCGCCGAAAACGAGCGCCGCATGAAGGGCCTTGAGGCGGAAGTCCGCAGCCTGCGCGAAACCCGCGACAGCCTCCTGGACCGTCAGGCGGAGATCGAAGGCCGCCTCGCCGCACGCGTCGAGCAGGCCGCCGCTCGCATCGAGGTCATTGCCGAACGCATGGTCGAGCCGGGCAATTGAGCCGGCTTGCCTGCTTTCGCGGTTAGCAATTCGTTGCAGTGCAAAATGCCGCAGCGGTCAACCGCCATCCCCGCGCTCCGTCAGGATGGTGGAAGCTGAACTCCACATTGCCTTTGCGATTCAGTCGCTTGCGCGGAGCGCGCCGCTCCGGCCGATCATCTCGCCCTCCGCGAAAGGCGCTGATGCACGCCCTTCAGCATGCAAAAAGCGCAGAACTGCCGCAGCGAGATGCGTATTGCTACATTCGGTACAATTTCATATGAGGCTCTTGTCAAGTTTCCGGAGACCTTCCATGTCCGACGTTGCCGCTTCGTTTTCCCCCGAGATCGTTGCTTCCGAGCCTGCCACCAAGGAAATCAGCGCCGGTCTGATGATCTTCCTGATGCTGGCCCTGTTCGCTGCCGTCGTCGCCGCCGGCTTCGTGTTCGGCTATGCTGCGGTCATCATCTACGCGCTGGGCGCCACCTTCACGGCGCTGACCACCATCGTCATCCTGACGGCCGGCTGGTAAGTCTCCGCTTTCTGCAAGTTCTAGACGGGCGCTTCCGGATCGCGGGGCGCCCGTTTTGCTTTTCCAGACAAGGATTCTCCCTTTTCCCTTCCCTTGCCCCAGGGGAATCCCTATATTGGCCTCGTGGCGTTTCTGCGCTTCTCGTTAGGAAACACATATCCCCGGGGCCTTACTGATCCTTAAGGGAGCTGTCCCCGCCTGAGCTCGTGGGCTCGGGCACACGGCGCCCACCTACATTGTAGGTTTCCCGGGATCAGCATTCCGACGGTCGTTCGTGGACGCCACACATTCTTCTTGCCTTGCCGGGAGGCCGGCCTGTCGTCTGCCCTTCCCCCCTCACATGAAATGGCTGCGCTCAAGGCGCACCTGCGCGCCGAGGCCCTGTCGCGCCGCGATGCCCTGCCCGAGGCCGAGCGCATAGCCGCAAGCGCGGCGATCGCCGAACGCATCCTCGCCCTCGATCTCGCCCCAGGCGCCGTCGTCTCCGCCTTCCTGCCGATCCGCAGCGAAGTCGACCTCCGGCCGACCATCACCGCCCTATCCGCCCGCGGCCACGCGATCGGCCTGCCGATCATGCGCAAGCCCGACCTCGTCTTCCGGGTCTGGACGCCCGGTGCCGATCTTGTGCCGCTCGGCTTCGGCACCTATGGCCCCGGCCCCGAGGCTGCGGAAGTTTTGCCCGATGTGATGCTCGTCCCTCTCTCGGCCTTCGATCGCTCCTGCGGCCGGATTGGTTACGGCAAGGCCTTCTACGACCTCACCATCGCCGGATACCACCAAAATGGCCGCTTTCCGCGCCTGATCGGGGTTGCATTCTCGGTTCAGTCAGTGGAAGAGGTTCCCATCGAGCCCCACGATGTGCGGCTTCACATGGTCATCACCGAGCGGGACGTCGTCAGCCCCGCGTGATACCGGCGTGCCTTGCAAAGGCGCGTGGTATTCTGTTTGCGAGTTTCTCGTTGCACCAGGCAAATGAGAAGCTCGACAAGATCAGCCGTGCGATGAGCCCCTCATCTGCGCGGCGGCACAAGAGGAAAGGTCGGCAATGCGCCTGTTGTTCGTGGGAGATGTGGTCGGCCGTTCCGGGCGCAATGCCATTTCCGACATTCTGCCGGGTCTCATCAAGGACTACCGGCTGGATTTCGTGGTGGTCAACGGCGAGAACGCCGCCGGCGGCTTCGGCATCACCGAGGAGATCTGCCAGGACTTTCTCGACGCTGGCGCCGACGTCGTCACCACGGGCAACCACGCCTGGGACCAGCGTGAAGCCCTCGTCTTCATCGAACGCCAGCCGCGCCTGCTGCGCCCCGCCAACTTCCCCGCCGGCACGCCCGGCCGCGGCGCCACCGTCGCCATCGCGCGCAATGGCGCGCGCGTCCTGGTGATGAACGCCATGGGCCGCGTCTATATGGACGCCCTCGACGATCCCTTTGCCGCCGTCGAGCGTGAACTTGCTGCATGCCCGCTCGGCGAAGTCGCCGACGCCGTCGTCATCGACTTCCACGCCGAGGCCACCTCCGAAAAGCAGGCCATGGGTCATTATGTCGACGGCCGCGCTTCGCTCGTGGTCGGCACCCACACGCACGTCCCCACCGCCGATCACCAGATCCTCAGCGGCGGCACCGCCTATCTTTCCGACGCCGGCATGACCGGCGACTATGACAGCGTGCTCGGCATGGACAAGGAAGAGCCCGTCAACCGCTTCCTGCGCAAGATCCCGACGGCCCGCTTCCAGCCGGCCCTCGGCGAGCCGACGCTCTGCGGCGTCGCCGTCGAAGTGTCCGACCGGACGGGGCTTGCCGAGGCCGTCGGCCCGGTCCGCCTCGGTGGCCGACTGAGCGAAGCGCTGCCGACCTTCTGGTAAGACGAGCACTTTGTGGGACGCGTCCCACTTTCCTCCGCGGCAATGCTGGATTTTTCCCCGGCAAACGCCTATAAGGCGCGCCATTCGAGATTTTGCGCCGAGTTCAGCGGATGGCGCGCATGCCTGCGCCCGTCCCGCTCGGCCTGTTGGAGAGGCACATGGCCGGTCATTCGCAGTTCAAGAATATCATGCACCGCAAGGGTGCGCAGGACGCCAAGCGTTCGAAGGTTTTCGCCAAGCTCGCCCGTGAAATCACCGTGGCGGCCAAGATCGGCGGCGCCGATCCGGCCATGAACGCCCGCCTTCGCCTTGCCATCCTCAACGCCCGCGCCGAGAACCTGCCCAAGGACAACGTCGAGCGTGCGATCAAGAAGGCCGCCGGTGCGGATACGGAGAACTATGACGAGGTCCGTTACGAGGGCTATGGCCCCGGTGGCACCGCCGTCATCGTCGAGGCTCTGACCGACAACCGCAACCGCACTGCCTCGGTCGTTCGCTCGGTCTTCACAAAGGCCGGTGGCGCACTCGGCGAAACCGGTTCGGTCGGCTTCATGTTCGATCGCCTGGGCGAGATCACCTACCCTGCCTCGGCCGGCTCCGCCGACGCCATCCTCGAAGCCGCCATCGAGGCCGGCGCTGACGATTGCGAAAGCGACGAGGAAAGCCACGTCATCACCTGCGCCTTCGAGTCCCTGGGCGAAGTGTCCAAGGCTCTCGAAGCCTCGCTCGGTGCGGCCGCTTCGATCAAGTCGATCTGGAAGCCCAAGACCACGTCGCCGCTCGATCTCGAGAAGGCCCAGAGCCTGATGAAGATGATCGATTTCCTCGAAGACGACGACGACGTGCAGAACGTCTACACCAACATGGAAGTCTCCGACGAAGTCATGGCCAAGCTGTCGGCTGCCTGATCTTCCAAGGAAATGCCAGTTTGGGGCGGCGGCCGGGACACCGGCAGCCGCCCTTTGTGTTCCGGGCATCCGTAACATTTCAAAATATTTTTTGATGCCTCATTAACCATATTGCTGGCTAAACCTGCCACAATCTCGGGCTTAAAAGCCCACCAACGACACTTTCACACAACGGACAGACCTATGGCTCGCAAGTTCTTCGGCACCGACGGCATCCGCGGCACCGCCAATGCTTGGCCGATCACCCCGGACGTGGCCCTCAAGGTGGGCATGGCCGCCGGCCTCGCCTTCCGCCGCGGCAACCATCGCCATCGGGTAGTCATTGGCAAGGACACGCGCCTGTCCGGCTACATGATCGAACCGGCCCTCACCGCCGGCTTCACCGCCGTGGGTGTCGACGTGTTCCTGACCGGGCCGGTGCCGACGCCCGCTGTTGCCATGCTGACCCGCTCCCTGCGCGCCGATCTTGGCGTGATGATCTCGGCTTCGCACAATCCCTTTGCCGACAACGGCATCAAGCTGTTCGGTCCCGACGGCTACAAGCTCAGCGACGAGGTCGAGCTCGAAATCGAAACCATGCTGGAGAGCGACCTCTCCGGTCGACTCGCCGCCCCCGCCGACCTCGGCCGCGCCAAGCGCGTCGACGGCGAACGCGCCCGCTATGTGGAATTCGCCAAGCGTACGGTCACGCGCAACTTCGGCTTCGAGGGCCTGAGGGTCGTCGTCGATTGCGCCAACGGTGCCGCCTACAAGGTGGCTCCCGAAGTGCTGTGGGAGCTGGGCGCCGAAGTGATCACGCTCGGCGTCGAGCCCAACGGCCTCAACATCAACCACGACTGCGGCTCCACCAGCCTTGCTGCCGTCATCGACAAGGTGCGCGAGACCCGCGCCGACATCGGCATTGCCCTCGATGGCGACGCCGACCGTGTCATCCTGATCGACGAGAAGGGCAATGTCGTCGATGGCGATCAGCTGATGGCCGTCGTCGCCGCCTCCTTTGCCGAGGATGGTCGCCTGTCGAAGCCCGGCATCGTCGCGACCGTCATGTCCAATCTGGGCCTCGAGCGCTACCTCGGTAGCCTCGGCCTTGAGCTGATTCGCACAAAGGTCGGTGACCGCTACGTGGTCGAGGCCATGCGTTCCGGTGGCTACAATGTCGGCGGCGAGCAGTCCGGCCACATCGTGCTCAGCGACTACGCCACCACCGGCGACGGCCTGGTCGCCGCCCTGCAGGTGCTCTCGGTCGTCAAGCGGCTCGGCCGCCCGGTCAGCGAGATCTGCCACCGCTTCGATCCGGTGCCGCAGATCCTCCGCAACGTGCGCTTTGCCGGCGGCAAGCCCCTGGAAATGGACGAGGTGCGCGCTGCCATCGACAGCGCCACCGCCCGCCTCGGCACCGCTGGCCGCATTCTTGTCCGCCCCTCCGGCACCGAGCCGCTGATCCGCGTCATGGGCGAAGGCGACAACGCCGACCTGGTCAAGGAGGTTGTTGGCGATATCGTCTCCGCAATCTCCCGCGTTGCGGCCTGACGACATCGTCTTCTGGCCATTAGCCTTACTTCGGAAGCCCTGCGCATGGCACAATGCGCAGGGCTTTGTTTTTTCAGCTCATTTCACGGATGAAGATTCCGATGCTGCATGTCACGGTTAATATACGTGGTTAAGCGGCGATTAACTCTCCTGCCCTATTGTGAATCCCGAAGCGTTGTTGAGCGTGCGTGCCTGCTTTGTCCGCGGCCGCACGCATCCAGAAGGGATGACACCATGCGCACGAATTTCCGGATTGCCTGCCTCGCCGGGCTTTCCTTCCTCGGAATTTCGGCCGGCACATTCGCTGTGCATGCGGCCGACATGCCCTACGATCCGCCGGTCATCGAAGCCCCCGAACCCATGCCGCTGACGTCCACCGGCGGCTGGTACCTGCGCGGCGACATCGGCTACAAGTATTACAATGCCCCCAAGGCTTCGATTTCGAACCCGCAATTCGGCAATGACACCTTCGTCGGCCACACGGCCATGTGGGATGAAGGCCTTCGCGGCGCCTTCGACGTCGGCATTGGTGCCGGTTACCAGTTCAACGACTATCTCCGCGCCGACGTGACGCTCGACTATGAGACACCAGCCAAGTTCGACGGCAATCTCTACTGCCCAGGCGGCTGCCCAGACGGTGCCCCCAACGGTTCCAATAACTTGGGCTACTCGATCGAATCGGCCAAGATCACCTCGTGGTCAGCCCTCGCCAACGTCTATGCCGACCTCGCCCACATGAACGGCTTTACGCCCTACATCGGTGCCGGTGCGGGTATCTCTTACCTGGAAACCTCCGGCATCCAGTCCGACTCCAATCCGGGAGTCAAGTATCCCGGCGCCGGCAAGACGAACTTCGCCTGGGCGCTCATGGCCGGCGTGTCCTACGCCCTGACCGACCAGCTCTCGCTGGATCTCGGCTATCGTTATCTCAACCTCGGCGACGCGCAGTCGGGCGTGATCGAAGACGGCGTCACTGACAATCCCCATTCCGCCCGTCTGAAGTACGACAACATCGACGCCCACGAAGTCCGTCTCGGCGTGCGCTACACCATCAAGTGACGACCACTGCGACATGGGCGACGAAACCGTGTCCTGACCGTTGCATTCACGCCCTGTTTTAGACCAAAGGCGAGACCTCCGGGCCTCGCCTTTTTGCTTTTTCCAGCTTGACGGTGATCGGCGAAATCTATAGTCACGACGGCGGGACACCCCTCCCCACCGGGGGGCACCTATCTGAAAGGATAGTTACATGACTGCGACTGTTGCCGCTCCGGCCGTGAAGCCGGTTACTGCACATTTCTCCTCCGGCCCCTGCGCCAAGCGCCCAGGTTGGACCGTCGAGGCCCTCAAGGGAGCGGCAGTCGGTCGTTCCCATCGCGCGAAGATCGGCAAGACCAAGCTCTCGGATGCGATTGAGCTGACGCGCAAGATCCTCGAAATTCCCGCCAATTACCGCATCGGCATCGTTCCGGCTTCCGACACCGGCGCCGTCGAGATGGCCCTTTGGTCGCTGCTCGGTCAGCGCCCGGTCGACATGCTGGCCTGGGAGTCCTTCGGCTCCGGCTGGGTTACCGACGTCGTCAAGCAGCTGAAGCTGAAGGACGCCCGCGTCATCGAAGCCGGCTACGGCAAGATCGCCGACCTGTCTCAGGTCAACTTCGACCATGACGTCGTCTTCACCTGGAACGGCACCACCTCTGGCGTCCGCGTCCCCAACGGCAACTTCATCCCCGCCGACCGCGAAGGCCTTACCATCTGCGACGCGACTTCGGCCGCCTTCGCTCAGGAACTGGCCTGGGACAAGCTCGACGTTGTCACCTTCTCCTGGCAGAAGGTCCTCGGCGGTGAAGCCGCTCATGGCATGCTGATCCTCAGCCCGCGCGCCGTCGACCGTCTCGAGCATTACAAGCCGGCCTGGCCGCTGCCCAAGATATTCCGCCTCACCTCCGGCGGCAAGCTGATCGAAGGCATCTTCAAGGGCGAGACCATCAACACCCCGTCGATGATCGCCGTCGAAGACTATCTCGACGCCCTCAACTGGGCTGGCACCGTCGGTGGCCTCAAGGGCCTGATCGCCCGCGCCGATGCCAACACCAAGGTGCTCGCCGACTGGGTCGAGAAGACCGACTATGTCGACTTCCTCGCCAAGGACCCGGCTACCCGTTCCAACACCTCGGTCTGCCTCACCTTCACCCATCCGAAGGTGGCCGCCCTTGATGACGCCGGACAGCAGGCTTTCGTCAAGGCCTTGACCGCGCTTCTGGAAAAGGAAGGCGTCGCCTTCGACATCGCCTCCTATCGCGATGCCCCTCCGGGCCTGCGCATCTGGTGCGGCGCCACGGTCGAAGCGGCCGATCTCAAGGCGCTGACGCCCTGGATCGATTGGGCTTTCGCCAAGGTTCTCGACGACCTGTCGGCCTGATCTTCTGAATTTTCACGTCCTCGGGAGAGACGCCGCCGTGCCTCTCCCCTCCCTCCCCGCCTGCGGGGCAGGGCGTGCCTGTTCCAAGACGACATCACCCACTTACCGACGCCAGCCTCCTGATCTCGCCCGCCTCATGACGGGGCGGCAATCAGCGCGGCAAGCGACGTCACACAGCCTATCCTACGCCCCAGGAGACCCACCATGGCCCCGCGTGTTCTCATTTCCGACCAGCTTTCCCCCACCGCCGTGCAGATCTTCAAGGATCGCGGCGTCGAAGTCGACTATCAGCCGAGTCTGGGCAAGGACAAGGACAAGCTCCTTGAAATCATTGGAAATTATGACGGCCTCGCCATCCGCTCGGCCACCAAGGCCACCGAGAAGCTGCTCGCCGCCGCCACCAATCTCAAGGTGATCGGCCGCGCCGGCATCGGCGTCGACAATGTGGACGTGCCCGCCGCCACCGCTCGCGGCATCATCGTGATGAACACGCCCTTCGGCAACTCCATCACCACCGCCGAGCATGCCATCGCCATGATGTTCGCGCTGGCCCGCGAGCTGCCGGAAGCCAATGCCTCCACGCATGCCGGCAAGTGGGAGAAGAACCGCTTCATGGGCGTCGAGCTCACCTCCAAGGTGCTCGGTGTCATCGGCTGCGGCAACATCGGCTCCATCGTCGCGGACCGCGCCGTCGGCCTGAAGATGCGCGTCATCGCTTATGACCCCTTCCTGTCGCCCGAGCGCGCCGTCGAGATCGGCGTCGAAAAGGTCGAGCTGGACGATCTCTTCCGTCGCGCCGATTTCATCACGCTGCACGTGCCGCTCACTGAAAAGACGCGCAATATCATCGACATCTCCGCCATCCTGAAGATGAAGAAGGGTGTGCGCATCATCAACTGCGCCCGCGGCGGTCTGATCGTCGAGGCCGACCTCAAGGCAGCCCTCGATTCGGGCCACGTGGCCGGCGCCGCCCTCGACGTGTTCGAGACCGAGCCCGCCACCGAGCACCCGCTGTTCGGCCATCCCAAGGTGGTCTGCACCCCGCATCTCGGCGCCTCCACCACGGAAGCCCAGGAAAACGTCGCCCTGCAGGTGGCCGAGCAGATGTCGGACTATCTGATGAAGGGCGCCGTCTCCAACGCGCTCAACATGCCTTCCATCAGCGCCGAGGAAGCCCCGCGCCTCACCCCCTTCGTCAAGCTCGCCGAGCTGCTCGGCTCCTTCGCCGGCCAGCTGACCGACACCGACCTCAAGGGTGTGCGCATCGAATATGAAGGCGAAGTCGCCTCCATGAACACCCGCGCGCTCACCGCCGCCGCGCTCACCGGCGTGCTCCGCCCGCTGCTGCAGTCGGTCAACATGGTGTCGGCCCCGATCATGGCCAAGGAACGCGGTCTGCACGTTTCCGAAGTGCGCAATGAGGAAGCCGAGAACTACGAGAGCCTCGTCCGTCTCGTCGTCATCACCGACAAGCAGGAGCGCTCGATCGCCGGCACCGTCTTCGCCGATGGTCACCCGCGCATCGTCGAGATCAAGGGCATCAAGATGGATGCCGAGTTCGCCCCGAACATGATCTACGTGACCAACGAGGACAAGCCGGGCTTCATCGGCAAGTTCGCCAGCCTCCTGGGCGACGCCGGCGTCAATATCGCCACCTTCGCCCTCGGCCGTCTCGAGCAGGGTTCGGATGCCATCTGCCTCGTCGAGGTCGACGGCCCCGTGCCGGCCACGGTGCTTGATGCCATCACCAAGATCCCTGCGGTGCGCCAGGCCAAGGCCCTGCAGTTCTGAAATCCTTGACCCCAAAGGATGACCTTGACGGCGCGTTCTCGGACGCGCCGTTTCTTTATGGGCAAAACAGCTATCGCTTCGAGCGCTCTGCCCAGACGATTCCGCCCATCACCAGCGCCAAGGCCACCGCGTGGAAGGCGTGAAAATCCTCGCGCAAGATCACCACAGCCATGATGGAGGCGAACACCGGGATCAGGTTGATGAACACGCCCGCACGCCCCGGCCCCACCAGCTCCACGCCACGCATGAAGAAGATCTGGCTGACCACCGAGGGAAACACGGCGCAATAGGCGACCAGCCCCCAGCCCGTCAGTGTCGGCCACTCGAACTGACCATAGGCGATTTCACCGGCGAGAAAGGGCAGCGACGTCAGGAAGGCAGCCACCGCCAAACCGCTGAAAAAGCTGAGCCCGCCCACCTTCGGCCGGCGCGGCAGCAGCACGGTGTAGATTGCATAGACGACGCAGGCCCCGAGCATCAGCAGATCGCCGAGGTTGAAGCTCAGCGTGGCGATGGTCGCAAGATCTCCCTTGATGGCGATGACCGCGACGCCGAGCAAGGTCGCCGTCATTCCCAGCACCTGCCCGACACGGGCCCGACTGCCAGCCATTAGATAGGCGAAGACGAACACCAGCCCGGGCAGCGCTCCCTGGATGATGCCGATGTTCACCGCCGACGTGAAATGGGCCGCCACATAGTAGAAGGCATTGAAGAAGGTGAAGCCGAGTGCGCCCATCAGCAGGATATAGCCGGCATGCGCCTTCAGCACCGCCGCGTCGCGGCGAAGGCTTTGCCGGGCAAACAGCCCGAGCAGCACCAGCACGCCCCCCCAGCGGAAGGTGGTCAGCGCCATGGGCGATACCTGCCCGAGCGCCAGCCGGCTGGCGATCACATTGCCCGCCCAGAACAGCGTCGACAGGCTGAGGAGAACATAAGGTTGGGCGTAGAAGCGCGCCCAGAGGCTCGATTTCGGCACGAAACAACTCCACGAAGAGCCCCTGCCCTAACACGAAGGCTCCCTTTGCCGCGATCAAAATTCACCAGGCACCGCCCGTTCTCTGCCCCGCGCCCGGCACCGGCCAGCTGCCTTGCAGCCCCTGCATGGCCCTGTCGCAAATTTGCGTTGAAAATCAATCAAGGTTCTTGCGGGGAAATTTGCCTGCAAAGCTTGGATTGCCCGGCGCGGGGCGATATAGTCCGGCAAGCCCCGGTGCAACCCGCATCGGGGCTTTCCGTGTGTCGGCATCCTCGCAAGAGGCCGTCGCCGGGAATGGGTCGGAAAGCAAGCAACAGGACCTGACGTCGATGGCAAACGTGGTAGTGGTCGGCTCCCAGTGGGGCGATGAGGGCAAGGGCAAGATCGTCGATTGGCTTTCGGAGCGTGCCGACGTGATTGTGCGCTTCCAGGGCGGCCACAATGCCGGCCATACGCTGGTGATCGATGGCGTCTCCTACAAGCTGTCGCTGCTTCCCTCCGGCGTCGTGCGCCCCGGCAAGCTGTCGGTGATCGGCAACGGCGTCGTTGTTGACCCGCGTGCCTTCGTCAAGGAAGTCACCAAGATCCGCGAACAGGGCATCGAGATCAGCCCCGTCAATCTGCGCATCGCCGAGAATGCCAGCCTCATCCTGTCGCTGCATCAGGAACTCGACGAGCTGCGCGAGAACAACGCCGCTGCCGGCACCAAGATCGGCACCACCAAGCGCGGCATTGGCCCTGCCTACGAGGACAAGGTCGGCCGTCGGGCGATCCGCCTGATGGACCTGGCCAATCCCGCCACGCTGATGAACCGCATCGAGCGCCTGCTCGCCCATCACAATCCGCTGCGCCGTGGCCTCGGCCAGCCGGAAATCGCGCCGCAGACCATCTATGACGAAGTCATGGGCGTCGCCGATTTCATCCTGCCCTACATGGACGTCAGCTGGCGTCTGCTGGACGAGAAGCGCCGCGCCGGCGCCCGCATCCTGTTCGAGGGCGCGCAGGGCGTGCTGCTCGACAACGACCACGGCACCTATCCTTACGTCACCTCCTCGCACACCCACGCCGGACAGGCCGCTGCCGGCTCCGGCATGGGCCCGGGCGCTCTCAACTACGTGCTCGGCATCACCAAGGCCTATACCACCCGCGTCGGTGAAGGCCCCTTCCCCACCGAGCTCTTCGATGAGGTCGGCGACTTCCTCGGCACCCGTGGCCATGAGTTCGGCACCGTCACCGGCCGCAAGCGCCGCTGTGGCTGGTTCGACGCCGTACTGGTACGCCAGACGGTGAAGACCACCGGCATTAACGGCATCGCGCTCACCAAGCTCGACGTGCTCGACGGCCTCGACGAGATCAAGGTCTGCGTCGGCTACGAGCTCGACGGCAAGGTCATCGACTATCTGCCCGCCAGCCAGGACGCCCAGGCCAAGGTCAAGCCGATCTATGAAAGCCTCGAAGGCTGGAAGGACTCCACCGCCGGGGCCCGCTCCTGGGCCGATCTGCCTGCCCAGGCCGTGAAATATGTGCGTTACGTCGAGGAACTGATCGGCGCACCCGTCGCCATGCTCTCGACGAGCCCGGATCGGCTCGATACCATCCTTGTCCAGGATCCTTTTGAGGATTAAGACCTGATTCGTAGGACCATTGACGGGCTTTGCCGTGTCTTTGCCCGTTTGTGGTCCTACTCTCGGGTGTGAGTGTGCCTGTTTGCCCCTGCGGCAAGCGCGCTGGCACACCCGGAACAATCAGGCAGGACGCACCGGATGCTTTCAAGCGACAGCCGGTGTGCAGAGGTTGAAGGCGAGAGAAGCGGTTCATGGCCGATTACTATCCCGTATTGAAGCGTGCGATCTCTTCGCTGCCGTCCGGCGCAGGCGACGCGCGCCGTGCGGTCTATGAAAAGGCCCGGGCTGCGCTGGTCCGGCAGCTCAATTCCTACAATCCGCCCCTATCGCCTGCCGAAATCAGCGACCAGCGCATGGCGCTGGAAGAGTGCATCCGCAGGGTGGAGGCAGAGAACGCCGAGGCTGCGTTTGGCCTTGCGCCAGAACCTGTCCCGGCTCCAGTCGCGCAAGCCCCTCTGCCGCCGCCCGAACCGGCTCCCATGCCGGCACATCAGCCCTTGCCGACGTCGCAGTCGTCAGCGCCGCGTCCTCCCGTCGAGGTGAAGGTCGCAACGCCGCCATTGCCGACGCGCGCCGCGCCCACGGAAGCGCCACGCCCGGCGTCTGCCCGGGTTGCCGAGGACATGACCGACGCCAAGGTCGGTGCCGGCCTCAGCGCGCTCACCAAGACCTTGCGTCAGGCCGATACGCTCGGCGAGGCATCCGCCCAGGCGGTACGCAGCGCCCGCCAGGCCATCGAGGAAGACGTCGAGCCTTTGCCGTCACCGGTCAAGGTCGAACCTGAGTTTGCCGAGGCACCACGGCCCGCCCCCCGCGCGCCGGCCCGTGAACCCGTCATCCCCAAGAGGCAAGAGCCGCGTCCGCGCCAGCCCGCCGCCGCTCACGATGTCAGCATCGATCAGCCGGCCCCCAGCATATCGTCCCGCGACTCGGCCGGCCCGGCAATGCCTTGGCCGATCGAGGACCAGGCCCCCGCGCGCCGCTTCCGCCTGATTCTGGCCGCCGCTGTCGTAGTCGGTCTCGCCGCCATCGGCGCCGGCGCCTATATCTTCAAGGACAGCCTGTCGCAGCTCGTGGCCAGCACCGACACCCCGACCGAACAGGCCACGACGGATACGACACAGCCCGACAGCGGCGAGCCAAAGATCCTCGACCGCCTGCCGATCGAAGGCGGCGACGCCAATCCGGTCGCGCCGGATGCGCATGAGGTTCAGACGGTCGCAGTGGCGCCGCCGACAACAGTTGACCCGGACCTGCCGCCGCCGCCCGCAGGCGGACAGGCCGCAGCACCCGTTGCACCGGCACCCGCAGCAGTCACGCCGGCTCCGACAGCAGTCACCACGGCGCCCAGCCTGACGCAGACGGCGCCCGATGCCACGGCGCTTGCGCCACAGCCGGCCACGGAGACACCCGCGCCGGTCGCCAGCACCGAACCGCCACCGGCGACCGCCGCCGAACCGGCCCCTGCCGTGCCCGCACCGGCCACCGCCGACGCCAGCCAGGGCATTCAGGTGGCTCAGAAGGCCATACTCTATGAAGAGCCCATCCCCGGCTCGCCCGGCTCCAAGCTGGACGGTCAGGTGGTGTGGAGCCTCGTCAACGAGCCGCCGCTGCCAGGCGAAAAGCCCGTCACGCAGATCCGCGCCCAGATCGAGGTGCCCGATCTCAAGTTGAAGCTGAAGCTGTCGATCCACAAGAACGACGATCAGGCCCTGCCGGCCAGCCATATCGTCGAGCTGAACTTCGACATTCCCACGTCCTTCCCCGGACGCAGCATCGACATGACCCCCGGCATGATCGCCAAGCAGACCGAAGACGCGCGCGGCGATCCGGTCATCGGCGCCGTCGCCAAGGTCTCCGACAACATCTACTGGCTCGCTCTCTCGGGCCTCGATCAGGACATCAGCCGCAACGTCGCGCTGATGAAGGATCGCGAATGGATCGACATTCCGATCCGCTACGGCAACCGCCGCCGTGCCATCCTCACCTTCGAGAAGGGCACGCCGGGCGACAAGGTCTTCGCCGACGCCTTCAAGGCCTGGGGACAGTGACATTCCCGGTCGGTCCGGGCTTTCCCCGGATCGACCGTCTCACTTGCCGATCAGAACCGACTTGCCGATCAGCTTGCCCGTAGGCAGGTTGTAGACCTCGATGACCCGGCCCTCCGGCCCCACCACGGTCACGGCCACCTGGTCGCCGCTGACATTGGTGGCGACGATGTCGCCCTTGGTGGCAATCTCGATCACCGACTTCCACGCTTCGCCGGTGGGCACCGACGGACCGCCCATCTTGGATACCCGGAACAGGATGGCGACGAACACCGCCAGCACGCCGATGCCCAGCGTTCCCATGGCAATCATCATCATCCGCTTCAGCCGGGCCTGAACGCGTTCCAGCGTCGGATCGAGCGGCGCTTCGTCGCGATCGGTGTCCATCGGATCTGCCATGATCTTGCGTTCCTTGCCTTATGTGGGCTAACCCGTGGCGATGTATCGAAATTGGCGCGGTTTGTCGACGCCGGTGTGGAGATGAGACCATGACAGGCGCCGACCAGACGGAAATGGACGACATCGAGGTCGAGGACGACGCCCTCGAAACCCTGACCGCCGACTTCCCCGCCGACGCGCCGAAGACCCGGCTCGACAAGGCGCTGGCAGACGCCTTTCCCGACATCAGCCGCTCGCGCCTCAAGGTCCTGGTGGAAAGCGGCAATGTCTGCCTCGATGGCCAGCCCGTCACCGACGCCTCGCGCAAGATCGCTGGCCCGGCCCGCCTCGAAGTGCGCGTGCCGCCCGCCGAGCCGGCCGAGCCGCAAGGCGAGGACATCCCGCTCGACGTCGTCTACGAAGACGACCACCTCATCGTCATCAACAAGCCCGCCGGGCTCGTGGTGCATCCCGCTGCCGGCAACTGGACCGGCACGCTCGTCAACGCTCTGATCCATCACTGCGGCGACAGTCTGTCCGGCATCGGCGGCGTCAAGCGCCCCGGCATCGTCCACCGGCTCGACAAGGACACCACCGGCCTGATGGTTGCCGCCAAGACCGACAAGGCGCACGCGGGCCTGGCCGCGCAGTTTGCCGACCACGGGCGCACCGGCGCACTCGAACGGGCCTATCTCGCGCTCGTCTGGGGCAGCCCCGAGCCCTTCCGCGGCACCATCGACGCCCCGCTCGGCCGATCGCAGACCGATCGCACCAAGATCGCCATCCTCAAGCACTCCGGCAAGGAAGCCATCACCCACTACGAAGTCGCCGAGCGCTTCCCCCCGCAGTCGGGTCGCGCCGCCGTCGCCTCGCTGGTGGAATGCCGCCTCGAGACCGGCCGCACCCATCAGATCCGCGTCCACATGGCCGCCGCCGGTCATCCGCTGGTCGGTGATCAAGACTACGGCCGCCACTTCCTCACCAAGGCAAACAAGCTGCCCGAACCCCTGGCCAGCGACGTCCGTGCTTTTCCGCGCCAGGCGCTTCACGCCTTCTTGATAGCCTTCGAGCATCCTGTGACCGGGGAGCTCTTGCGCTTCGAGAGTGAGCTGCCGCAAGATATGGAAAAGCTGATCGAGGCTTTTGGCGAGCTGCAAAGTTGACATCACGCCGCTGAAATCCTCCTGAGGCTACCTATATAGGCGGTTCGACGTGCTCACAGGTAGGCGCTGAACCGTCGAGCCGGGGTCCAAGATGGAACCGGCAGCATTCAAGGGGGGGTGCTATATGGCCCGTGCGACTTTACCGATGATCGCCGCCGGAGAGGGCGGTCTCAGCCGCTATCTCGACGAAATCCGTCGCTTCCCGATGCTTGAGCCGCAGGAAGAATACATGCTGGCCAAGCGTTACACCGACTATGGCGACAGGGACGCGGCGCACAAGCTCGTCACATCCCATCTTCGCCTGGTTGCCAAGATCGCCATGGGCTACCGTGGCTATGGCCTGCCCATCGGCGAGGTGATCTCGGAAGGCAACGTCGGCCTGATGCAGGCCGTCAAGCGCTTCGAGCCCGAGAAGGGCTTCCGGCTCGCCACCTATGCCATGTGGTGGATCAAGGCCGCCATCCAGGAATACATCCTGCGCTCCTGGTCGCTCGTCAAGATGGGCACCACCGCCAATCAGAAGCGCCTGTTCTTCAACCTGCGCAAGGCCAAGAGCCAGTTGCAGGCGCTGGGCGACGGCGACCTGAAGCCCGACCAGATCGAGGCCATCGCCACCAAGCTCGGCGTCACTCAGGACGACGTGGTCTCCATGAACCGTCGCCTCTCCGGCGACGCGTCGCTCAATTCGCCCCTGCGCGCCGACAGCGAAGGCGGTGAGTGGCAGGATTGGCTGGTCGATGACCGCGACAATCAGGAAACGGTCATGGCCGAGACCGAGGAGCTCGACCAGCGCCGGTCCATGCTCCGCAAGGCCATGAATGTGCTCAACGAGCGTGAGCGCCGCATCTTCGAAGCCCGCCGCCTCGCCGAGGATCCCGTGACGCTCGAAGATCTTTCGGCCGAGTTCGGTGTCAGCCGCGAGCGCGTGCGCCAGATCGAGGTCCGCGCTTTCGAGAAGGTGCAGGACGCCGTCCAGGCCATGGCCAAGGGGCAAAACCTGCCGCGGACCATCGACGTCGAATGACCGGATTGTTCGGCAACCACCCGTGATCAAGCGCAAAACCGGCTCAGGTGTTTTCCTGTGCCGGTTTTATGATATTTATGATAATGTTTTCTCTTGCCGCTCATGCACCCAGAGTTGTGCAGTCCGGCAGTTTTTTGACGGAACGACAGATGAACAAGCATTGGTTTTCAGCAAATCGTGATGACAGTGTTTCTTTATCTGTGATCAGATAAGGGTCACATAGAGGTCGTAGCCAGCCGGTGGAGTCAAAGCCGGCGGATCCTTCTAGTCTGGCAGTAAAAGAGCGTCACGTAAATGGAACCCTTTGCCCGCCTTCAGCCGTCCAAGATGGTACCGCCCCTGCGGATGGGAACCGTTGGTGGTCCCTGCTGGCGCCTCTGTGACCAGAAGCCAAAGCACTTCACTCTCGTGCTGTTCTACCGCGGCTATCACTGCCGCTTCTGCAAGGAACAGCTGCAGGAAATGGAGTCCCGTTACGACGATTTTCATAAGCTCGGCGTCCGCGTCCTCGCTGTATCCACCGATACCAAGGAACGCGCGGAGTTGATGGTCGAGGAATGGGGTATCGACAAACTCACCGTCTGCTACGGCCTGACGCTTGATCAGGCGCGCCAATGGGGCCTCTACGTCAGCAAGGGCCTTGGCATGAACGCCCGCGGCATCATCGAGCCAGATTTTTTCGTCGAGCCGGCCATGTTCCTGGTCCGCCCCGATGGGACGCTCTTCTCCGGCATCGTCCAGACCATGCCCGTGGGCAGACCGCGCCTTGAGGACCTGTTGCGCGGCCTCGAATATGTCATCACCACCGGCATGGAGCCGCGTGGCACCTATGACGGCACGGGAGCACCCGCTGCACCCCGCGCCGTCGAGGAAGACTGCCTGTGTCAGGCGGAAGCTCACTCCGAGCTGCGCAGCTCCACCGCGTAAGTGTCGGTGACCGGCACGGATTTGATCAGCCCTGCGTCCTTCATGAACTGCGCAAAGCGCGTATAGCGGTCCGCCTGCAGCGCCCCCGGCGTCTTGGCAAAGCGCGGCAGGGTATCCACCCAGGCCCTGCGGTTGAGGTCGTCATTGAGGTCAGGGTAGGCCTTCACGAACATGGCCCAGGCGTCATCGGGGTGGTTGGTGAGAAACAGCGTCGCCTCTTCCACCGCCTGCAGGAAGGCCGGCAGCCGCTTGTCGCCGATCAGCGCCTTGTTGGTCACGTAGGTGAGCTCGTCATAGGCCGGCACGCCATTCTCTTCGGGGAAGAAAGCCCGCCCCTCGTGCCCTTCGATCTTCATCTGATTGAGCTCGAAGTTGCGATAGCCGCCGATCACCGCATCCACCTGCCCCGCCAGCAGCGACGACGACAGCGCGAAATTGACGTTCACCAGCTCCACGTCCGATAGGCTCAGATTGGCCTTCTTGAGGAACTGCCCAAGCATAGCGTCCTCAAAGCCAGACACCGAATAGCCGATCTTCTTGCCCTTGAGGTCGGAAAGCTGCTTCACCGGCCCGTCCTTCAGCACGATCAGCGTGTTGAGCGGCGTCTCGATCAGCGCGCCGAAGCGCACCAGCGGCAGCCCTGCCTCCACATCCAGCGTCAGGCTCGGCTGGTAATGCAGGGCGATCTCGGCCTGCCCGGCCGCCACCAGCCGTGGCGGCGCCGACGGGTCGGCAGGAGCCACCAGATCGACGTCGAGCCCATGGGCGGCGAAATAGCCCCCCTCCCTGGCGATCACCAGCGGCGCATGGTCGGGATTGACGAACCAGTCGAGCAGCACGGTCAACTTGTCAGCGGCGAAGGCATCGGTCGCCGCGATCATCAGACCGGCGGCACAGACGAGACTGCGCAGGAATTTCATGGGCTTCCTTCCTAAGTTCATATCGGGTGTCTTTGTGTTCTGTCTCAGGTCGTCTCGACCCAGGGGATGAGGCGCGCGGTCAGGCGATCGACCAGGATCTTGAGGGCGATGGTGGCCACCGCCAGCACGGTCAGCGCCGCAAACAACAGCGCCGTCTGCATGCGCGCATTGGCCTGCACCATGAGGAGGCCGAGGCCATGCGAGGCCCCCACCCATTCGCCGATCACCGCACCGATCGGCGCATAGACGGCGGCAACGCGGATGCCCGTCACCAGTGCCGGCAGCGCCGCCGGCACCCGGATCAGCCGCAGCAAATCGAACCGCCGCGCCTTCATCAGGCGCCCGAGGTCCATGAGACCGGGCTCGGTGCGATTGAGCCCGTCGGCAAAGCTGGACGCCACCGGGAAATAGATCACCAGCGAGGTCATCACGATCTTGGAGCTCAGCCCGAAGCCGAGCCACAGCACCAGGAGCGGCGCCAGCGCGAACACCGGCAGCGACTGGCTCACCACCAGCAGCGGCGACAGGAGCCGCGCCATCAGCGGCGACAGCGAAACGGCAAGTCCCGTGGCAATGCCGAGCGCCACGCCGGCGATCAGCCCCAGCAGCGTCTCGAACAGAGTGATGGCGGCCTCCGCCAGCAACCGGTCGCCATAGTCGCGGAAGGCGATCAGCACGTCGGACGGTGGCGGCAGCATGAAGACCGGCACATCCAGCACCATCACGCCCGCCTGCCACAGGGCAAGCACGATCAGAAAGGCCAGGGAAAACTGTACCGGCAGATTGGCAAGCCACGCGCGCCCGGATCGCCGCTGCGAGGCCGCCGCCAACGCGACGCCAGCCCCGGCATCCGCCGCTCCACCCAAGCTGTCGCCGTCCAACTCGCGCATCGCCAATCCTCGGATCTCCCGGCGCAATGACATCGTCACCGGCAGGGCGTCGTAAGGGTCGAACAGCGGCGCTTGTGAAGGATCAGGCAGGATCGGCCCGGTCTCCCCGGGCCATCCAACTCGTTCCGTCCCTACGCCGGCATGACCCGGGTCAGGTTCGAAGAGTTCGATCCGGCCACCCGGATCATCTCAGTCTTCCTGCAGAAGACACCCCTCGGAACGGCAACGACTATGGGCCGGAAGCGCCGCCGAGGCAAGCTTCAAGAAAAGCGTAGCCGGTTTGCGAAAATGCGCTTGCACTTCCCGAACCGGAACGATATATCCCCGCTCACCGCTGCGCTCCCATCGTCTAGCGGCCCAGGACGTCGCCCTCTCACGGCGAAAACACCGGTTCGATTCCGGTTGGGAGTGCCAAATTTCCCTTGGAAATCTATGCACTGACACTGTTTGCCTGAGGTTACCCCCTCACGGTAGCCACACCGTCGGCACGGCCACGTGCTTCACCCCTGCCGCCCGCAGCCGCTCCGCTGCGCGTTCGACGCCATCGCGCTCCATCTTTGCCCATTCCCGCGCCTCGCCGCGCACGCCGTGATGCTGGAAAGCGTTGAGGCGGATGCGGGTTTCGGGCGAGAGGTCCAGTACGAGGCGCGTCAGGGCGTCGATTTCCGCGTCGAGGTCGGTCTCGCCGGGGATCATCAGGAGGCGCAGCTCGCTGAGCTTGCCCGCCGCTGCCAGCAGCCGGGCCGAAGCGATGGAGCGCTCGTTGCTGCGCCCGGTCAGCCGGCGATGCCGGTCGGGATCGAAGGCCTTGATGTCCAGCAGCACGCCATCGGTGAACGGCAGCACCGAAGCCCAGCCGCGCGGTCCGAGATGGCCGTTGCTGTCAATCATGCAGGAGAGATGCCTGAGATCCCCAGACGTCTTGAGGGCGGCAAACAGCGCCGACACGAAGCGCAACTGCATCGTCGCCTCTCCCCCCGAGACGGTGATGCCGGTCAGGAAGGCCTGCGCCGTGCGGATGCGCGCCAGCACATCCGCGACGGTCATCGTCTGCACCATCGGATTGGCGTTGATCGGACAGGTCCTGAGGCAGGTGTCGCAGGACGTGCAGGGCGCCGGGTCATGGACCACCCGCCCATCGCGAAGGCTGAGCGCCCCGGAGGGACAGGTGGCCACGCAGGCGCCGCAATGATCGCATTGGCCGATGGTGTGCGGGTTGTGGCAGGCAAGGCAGCGATAGGTGCAGCCTTGCAGGAACAGCACGAAGCGATTTCCAGGCCCGTCGACCACGGACCAGGTGAGGATCTTCGAGACTTGCGCCGTCAGCGCGCCGCGGGCCTCGGCCGCCCCGCGGGCGTCGCCGTCAGCCAACGGCGCCGACCGCCAGTTCGAGCCCGACCACGCGCGGCTTGCGACCGAGGATGCCGACCACTTCGGCCGCCTCTGCGCCCAGCGAGGTGGTGTTGGTGCGCGAGCCCTTGGCCTCGTTGTAGAGCTTCACGTCCGACAGGCGGATCATGAAGCCGGTGACGCGCACCAGATCATTGCCGGCCACATTGGCGGTGAACTCGCGGAAGCCCATGGCAAGCGCGCCCTTGGCCAGCTGGAACACGGCCTCGGGGTTGCCGCGCACCGTCTCATCAAGCGTCAGGATTTCCGACACGCCGGAGGCATAGTGCTGGTGATGCGGCAGCAGCGCCCGCACATGGCTCACCGGGTCAGGCTCTTCGCCATAGGGAATGCGCACGCCGGGCGTCACGCCAGCGTCCGAGCTGATGCCAGCCTGCGAATGCAGCATGGCCGCGCCGCGCCAGACATTGTCCATCGGTTCGCGCGCCACCAGATCGGCGAGCAGCGCCGAGATGCGCGCGCCGAGCGCATTCGCTTCGCTGTCATGGCCATAGCGCCCAGCCTTGCCGGCCATCGCCTGCAGGTGGTTCACGGCCTCGGCCATGGCGAAGATGCCGAACATGGCAGTGAAGCGCTCACGCTCGATCCAGCCTTCCTCCACCAGGAAGGACGACTGGAAGAAGCCCGACTGCTTGTGCAGATAGTCAACCCGCGCCCGCGTCAGCCGCGCGTTCAGCGCGACATAGCGCGGCAGCTGCACATTGAGGAAATCGGCCTCATCGGCACTTGCCTCGGCCACCTTCTTGAGGTTGATGCGGGTGAGCGTCGAAGCGCCGCCACACAGCGGCAGCGCGTTGTAGCAGCTGACGATCGCATAGCCACGCGCGTCGAAGGTCGCCGCATGCACCGGATGATTGGCGATATGCGGCTTGGAACAGGCAATGATGTTGTCGGTGCAGAGCCGGAGGATGTCCTCCCCGCTCACCTCGGGATCGTAGAGGAAGGTGAGGTTCGGCGCGATCTGCTTGAGTTCGGCATCCACCTTCAGGATCGTCCGGGCAACCCGGTTGTCGGTCGGGCCGATGTTGGCATGCATGAAGGCGTCTGGCAGCACCCGGTCGAGATAGCGCCAGAACAGCTTGATCTTGCGATAGAGCTCGTCGTCCGACACGCCGTCGCAGAAGGGCAGCAGCAGCGCGTCGAGGTGGCCGATGAACACCGGCATGCCGGTCACGGAGGGCACGTGATGATAGGCGATCATCAGCGTGTTGATGGCTTCATCGAGCGTGGTCGGCACAGGCAGTTCGAGATAGGCCGAGCCCTTGCTCAGCACCACCGCATAGTCGGGCAGCACATAGCGCGGCTTGTAGGGGGCATGCCCCTCGTACATGTCGCAGATGATGCGCGCATCCAGCGCGGCCCGCGTCTCCGCGTCGAGCAACGGATAGGGCAGCATGTTCTCCGCCTGCACCGCCAGCGCATGTTCCTTCTGCTTGAAGGACAGGGTCTGGTCGCGCACGATCTTGCGGACTGCAGTCATCTCTTCGGACATGGGAGGCATCCTGAACGTGAAAATCCCCGGCAGCGAATACTACGCTCGCCGACACCGGTTTTCCATGATTACACGCCCTGTCCGTACCCGTTCCATACGTAGATATACGTTATCTTTCAATAGATTGAAGCAAGTCTGCGCTTATGAACTGGCAAGCCCTGTCAAGCTGCCTTGCGCCGCCGCCCAACCCGGTTGGAAAAATGCGAGATCATCGTCGCCAGGAGAGGCTCGTCCACCAGAAGGGCGGCGTCCTCGGCCTTGAACCAGCCGATCTCCCGCTGCCCTTCCTCCCGAAACCCCTCGACGCTCCCCGAGACCTTCAGCGGAAAGACGTCGACGGTCACGAAGGCAAAGCAATCGCTGAGCCGCTTCCAATAGAGATAGCTGCCGATCGAGATGCGCCCCACCTTGCCCGTCACGCCCGCCTCTTCCAAGGCCTCGGTGGCAGCCGCCTCGTGATCCTTCAGCCCCTTCATGGGCCATCCCTTCGGAATCACCGCGCGGCGCGTGTCACGGGAAGAAATCAGCAGGAACAGAGGCACACCTTCCGGCGTGATCCTGTAGGCGAGCGCCGCCACCTGCCGTCTTTTCCCCCGCTTGGCCATCCATGCCGCTCCACTCGCAAAATCAATCAACGGGAGCCGGATAGATTGCCCCCTAGGCAATTAGCCAGCTATCTACATAATTGTAACGACATCCACACGTGATGCGAACGACATAGGTCAAAAACAGTTCCGACATGAATACCGCCGTGAAGATGGCACCACCCCGTGACCGCGGCATCTCCGTCCGACGAGCGGACCGCGGCACTATCAATATCCCGAGGCTTGCCCCGCCAGCCCAAGGCCCGAGGACCGCAGCCTCAGAACCGTTGTCTGGAAAAGAGAAAACCCATTCCGGGCGAAAACCCGGAATGGGTATATACGAACCATGGGTTCGGATTCATTCAGGACTGCAACAGCCAGACCTCAGCCCCATCCTGGCGCCTCTCCCCAGCATCCCAGCTGGGCATGACGCCCTCAAGGCGAAATCCGGCCGATCGCCGCCTTGCTCAATAGTCGTCTTCGTCGTCGCTCTTGCGCGCGGTCATGGCGTTGAGCTTGGCGAACACGGCGTCCGCGTCGATCTCGTCCTCTTCCTCGCGGCGCGAACCGGACTTGAAGCCGGCCAGAGCATCCGCCGAAGTGGTCTCTTCCACCGGCAGCAGGGTCTGCTCCAGCACCTTCTCCGGCGAGGCCTTGCCGGCCTTCTCGACTTCCATGTCCAGCTCGATCTGCGAGCACAGACCCAGCGTCACCGGATCGGCCGGCGACAGATTGGCCGAGTTCCAGTGCGTCCGGTCGCGGATCTGCGCGATGGTCGTCTTGGTGGTGCCCACCAGACGCATGATCTGCGCGTCCTTGAGTTCGGGATGATTGCGCACCAGCCAGAGGATCGCATTCGGGCGGTCCTGGCGGCGCGACACCGGGGTGTAGCGCGGGCCGCGACGCTTGGCCTCGGGCACACGCACCTTCGGGTCCTGCAGCTTCAGGCGAAGACCGCCATCCTTCTCGGCGCGGGTGATGTCCTCGCGGCTCAGCTGGCCGGTGAGGATCGGATCGAGCCCCTTGATCCCCTGCGCGGCCTCGCCGTCGGCAATGGCCTTCACTTCCAGGGGATGCAGCTTGCAGAAAGCGGCGATCTGATCGAACGACAGGGCCGTATTCTCGACCAGCCAGACGGCCGTGGCCTTGGGCATCAGGGGGACGTTCGACATGATAAAATCCTTCTCATTGGTCCACCGGCTCTCGCCGGCGGCCCGCCGTCTCGTATCACGATGACTTGGGAGTGAGGCCCTTATACAGATCCTTCGGCCGCTTCGCAATTCAAGAACGCATGGTTTGCGCCCCTTTCAGTGCACCTTCAGCAGGATCTTGCCGATATGATCGGCCTCGAGCCGCCGATGCGCCTCGGCCGCCTCACGGAGCGGCAGCACCGCTTCGATCACCGGCTTGATCTGCCCCCTGGCGAGCAACGGCCACACCTTCGCTTCCAGCGCACGGGCAATCTCCGCCTTGAAGGCCGGATCACGTGCCCTCAGCGTCGAGCCCGTATGGGTCAGCCGCTTCAGCATCAGCTTGGTGAAGTTCACCGTCGCCTTGGGACCGTTGAGGAAAGCGATCTGGACGATCCGCCCGTCCGCCGCCGCCGCGTCATAATTGCGTTCCACGTAGTCGCCACCGACCATGTCGAGGATCACGTCGACGCCCTTCCTGCCCGTCGCCGCCTTCACCGCCGCCACGAAATCCTCGTCGCGGTAGTTGATGGCGATATCCGCCCCGAGCGCGCGGCAAGCCTCGCACTTCTCGGCCGACCCCGCCGTCGCGAACACCCGCGCACCGAAGGCCTTGGCCATCTGGATCGCCGTCGTGCCGATGCCGCTGGTGCCGCCATGGACGAGAAAGCTCTCGCCGGCCTTGAGGCCGGCCCGATCGAAGACATTGGACCAGACGGTGAAGAAGGTTTCCGGCAGCGCCGCCGCCATTGTCGCGTCATAGCCCTCCGGCCAGGGCAGGCAGCTGCCCGCCGGCGCCGCGCAATATTCGGCATACCCGCCGCCGGCCACCAGCGCCGTCACGCGGTCGCCCACGCGTGGCGACACCACACCTGCCCCGACGGCCACCACACGCCCCGCCACCTCAAGCCCGGGAATGTCTGGCGCGCCCGGCGGCGGCGGATAGCCGCCCTCCCGCTGCAGCGCGTCCGGGCGGTTGACGCCGGCAACGTCGACAGCAATCAGAACCTCGCCGGCGCCGAGCGTGGGCACCGGACGCTGGACGGGCTTCAACACCTCCGGACCACCCGGCGCGCTGATCTCGATCGCGGTCATGGTTTGCGGCAAGTCGGTCATGAGCTCTCTCTCACAGATCCCCAGGCAAAACCCAGACTAACCGGCAAGGCGCAGGATCGGGCTTGGCTCCGCCAACCGGGAAAGCCTTGGACCCGCGGCGGACAGGGGGAAGATCCCGGGCCGGGTGCCATATCGGGATCAAGCCCTACACCTTTCCGCTTCGCTTGACACTTGCGACTTACTGCCATTCCATCCCCATCAAGCAAGCAGGCTCACGACCGGAAGGCAGCAAGCATGATGATTGACGACGACACCCCAAAGAAAAAGCCGAGCTACGAAGTTGGCCGCGATGTCTCGGCCTTTTCCGTTCAGGAGATCGATGAAACCATCCTGCTTCTGCAAGAAGAAATTAACAGATTGACTGAGCTCAAGGGCTCGAAGATGAACACGAAATCTGCCGCCGAGGCCCTGTTCAAATTCTGAAGGCTTGTTTCGAAAATGAAAATTGACCCGAAGCGAGACAAAGCGCAGGCCACCAAATCAAAATGCGCCGCATTGTTAGCTATTGATTAACCTATCTGAGTTATTACTCTGGTGATCCAAGGTTTTGGATCCCTGAGTGGCTCCTGTCACTCTTTTTGACGCCTCCCTGTTAAACTTTTTGAGCCGCCTCTAGCGGCTCTTTTTTTATGCCCGGACACCGACGCTGTCTGCACGGCCTCGGCTGGTCTGCACAAAAAGTGCGACTCAAATCCGGATGACGCGGGCCCCTCCCTCTGTTAACCTTTTATTAAGAACTTATCTTGACCGCCGAGGTCAAATGCCGTCCTTGGCACATGGGTTGCCAGTCAGGAGCCTGATGACACGCAAGGCGTACCATCCCGAGACGACCGACGTGCCGACAGGGCCGTTGGATATCGGGGACAGTGTAACGCCAAGGCAGGTTGACCGCTGTGCGCCTTGAGGATTTCGGCTTAGGAAGCCAGCCTTGGTGCCCGGTAGCCGGCTTGCCGATGAGTTTTAGTAAAGGGGTTTTGGCATGAGCGAGTTCCCGATCAATTCCGTGAGCGAGTCCGGCGCCATCGATTTCGGTTCGCGGGCGGTCAACTCCGAGCTGTTCCGCGAACTCTTTCGCGACGGCATGACGCTGGTCGAGGAAACCGCCGCCTATCTCGACGGCCCCGGCCGCAGCGAGAGCCGCGCTCTCAGCCGTGCCGCCACTCTCACCTATTCCACCGAGTCCATGCGCCTGACCACGCGCCTGATGCAGATCGCCTCCTGGCTCCTGCTGCAGCGCGCCGTCAACGAGGGCGAGCTGTCGCTCGACCAGGCCAGCTCGGAAAAGAACAAGGTGCGCCTCGACAGCCCCAATCCGTTGATGTCCGGCCCGCAATGGGACGACCTGCCGGCCGCCCTGCGCGACCTGATCGAGCGGACCACCCGTCTGCACGAACGCGTCCGCCACATGGACCGCGCCATCTACGCCGCCCGCACCGTCGCCGCCAATCCGGCCAACCTGATCGCCCGCGATCTTGACCGGCTCGCCAGCGCCTTCGGCGCCCGCCGTCTCGATTCGTGACACTCCTGACGAGGCGGGACGCAGGCCTGGCGCCGCTGTCCCGCTTCTGGCCTGTCCTTCACTGACGCTGCCATGCCCCCAAACAAAAACCCCGGCGATCGCTCGCCGGGGTTTTTTGTCGTCGAACGCCAGGCGCCCGATCACTTCGTGGCGAACAGGCCGCCGAACTTGTTGTTGAAGCGCGACAGACGGCCACCGCGGTCCATCAGCTGCTGGGTGCCGCCGGTCCAGGCCGGATGCGACTTCGGGTCGATGTCGAGGTTCAGCACAGAACCTTCCGCGCCGAAGCACGAACGGGTGACGAACTCGGTGCCATCAGTCATGACGACCTTGATGGAGTGATATTCGGGATGAATGCCCTGCTTCATCGCTTCGGTCCTTTTGTTGTCCTGTCAGCCTTGAAGGCCGCAGCGGCGACGCCCGCGCGCGGGGTGCCCGATGTTCAATTCCTGCACGGTCGCAACAGGCTCTGCGTCCCTTACGAACGAAAGCCGCCAACGGCACCCGATGGCGGCCCATAGCCAACTCACGACGAGATCGCGGCCTCTATATAACAAAGGGGCGCCGGGAACAAGCGGCCCGAGCCCCCAACTTTCAGGATTCTGTGACTTGC
This sequence comes from Oryzibacter oryziterrae, assembly GCF_021864535.1. GTDB lineage: Bacteria > Pseudomonadota > Alphaproteobacteria > Rhizobiales > Pleomorphomonadaceae > Pleomorphomonas > Pleomorphomonas oryziterrae. The sequence goes on along the minus strand of NZ_JAKJIC010000014.1, from coordinate 91,740 downwards.
CGTCGCGCATTCGGCATGATCAACCCTTGCAAGTAAACCAGCTGTCCGGATAGCCGCACGATCATGACCGACGAGACCGCCGCCAAAGCTCCACGCCGCTCCAGCCTGAAGCCGCTGAGATCCATGCTGCCCTTCGCCGCGCGCTACAAGGGGCGTGCCTTTGCGGCCCTCGGTGCACTGGTCGCCGCCTCCGCCGCCACCCTCGCCGTCCCCATCGCCGTTCGCGGCATGATCGACAACGGCTTCGTCGCCGCCAGCGGCCACAGCATCAACCAGACCTTCTCGGTGCTGATGGTGGTGGTCAGCTGCCTCGCCCTCGCCTCGGCCCTGCGCTACTATCTGGTGATGACGCTCGGCGAGCGCGTCGTCGCCGACGTGCGCGCCGCTGTCTTCAGTCATCTGACCGAACTTTCTCCCGCCTTCTTCGATACCGCCCGGTCTGGCGAGATCGTCTCGCGCCTCACTGCCGACACCACCCAGATCAAGGCCGCCGCCGGCTCCAGCGCCTCCATCGCCCTGCGGAACCTGTTTCTCTTCTTCGGTGCCGCTGTGATGATGGTCGTCAGCAGCCCCTGGCTCTCGTCCATCGTGCTGGCCGCCATCCCCCTGATCGTGCTGCCGCTGGTCGCCTTCGGCCGCACCGTGCGCAAGCGGTCGCGCGAAGCCCAGGACACCCTGGCCGACGCCAGCGCCTATGCGCAGGAGGCCATCGGCGCCATCCGCACCGTCCAGGCCTATACCAGCGAAGTGCTCGTCACCTCCCGCTTCACCGCCGAGGTCAACCGGGCTTTCGACGCCGCACGCACGCAGATCCGCACCCGCGGCCTCCTCACCTTCGTCGCGATCTTCCTGGTCTTCGTCAGCATCATCTCGGTCTTGTGGATCGGCGCCCGCGCCGTTGTCGCCGGCGACCTCTCGGCCGGCACGCTCGGCCAGTTCGTGCTCTACGCCGTCTTTGCCGCTGGCGGCCTCAGCGAGCTCAGCCAGGTCTGGGGCGAGTTGACTGCCGCCGCCGGCGCCGCCGAGCGCTTGGCCGAAATCCTCGAGATCAGGCCAGCCGTCACTGCCCCCGCCAATCCGCAGGTCCTGCCGCCCAAGGCCCTTGGCGAAATCCGCTTCGAGGGCGTCTCCTTTGCCTATCCCTCCCGCCCCGACATGGCGACGCTGACCGATCTCAGCTTCGCCATTCGTCCCGGCGAGACCGTGGCCATCGTTGGCCCCTCCGGTGCCGGCAAGTCCACCGTCTTCCAGCTGCTGCTGCGCTTCTACGACCCCGCCGCCGGCCGCATCCTCGTCGACGGCGTCGACGTGGCCCGCGCCGATCCCCGTGACGTCCGCCGCCGCATGGCGCTGGTCGCCCAGGACCCGGTCATCTTCGCCGCCGACGTGCGCGACAACATCCGCTTCGGCGCGCCGGGAGCGACCAACATGGCGGTCGAGCAAGCCGCCGCCGCCGCTCACGCCGACAGCTTCGTCAACGCCCTGCCTGAAGGCTATTCCACCCAGCTCGGCGAGCGCGGCGTCACCCTGTCCGGCGGCCAGCGGCAACGCATCGCCATCGCCCGCGCCATCCTGCGCGACGCACCGGTCCTGCTGCTCGACGAGGCCACCTCCGCCCTCGACGCCGAGAGCGAGCGCCTGGTCCAGGCCGCCCTCGACACGCTGGCCAAGGGCCGCACGACGCTGATCATCGCCCACCGCCTCGCCACCGTCGTCGGGGCCGACCGGATCCTGGTGATGGACGGCGGCCGCATCGTCGAGGAAGGTACCCATGCCGAACTCGTCGAGGCAGGCGGCCTCTACGCCCGCCTCGCACGCCTGCAATTCGAAGCCTGACCGCCACACCTGAAAAGCAGAACGCCCCGGACGGGATGCCGTCCGGGGCGTTCGTTCATTCAGCGTCCACTCATTCAGCGGATCGGGCGATACTTCGGCGCCCACATCTTGTCATGCACGCGGCGCAGGATCTCCGCGTCATTCATCTTCGGCGTCAGGCCTTCGGCCAGAGCCTGCTTGGACACGGCGACGGCGATGTGGAAGGACACGTCGCGCATCTTGTCGAGCTTGGGCAGCAGACGGGCGCCCGGGGTGCTCTTGGCCGGCGACAGCTCGGCCAGCGCGCGGGCGGCGGCGAGGAACATGCCGTCGGTCACGCGGGTCGACTGCACCGCCAGAGCCGCAAGACCGACACCGGGGAAGATGTAGGAGTTGTTGGTCTGGGCGATGTGATAGGTCTTGCCCTTGTACTCAACCGGCTGGAACGGGCTGCCCGTGCCGATGATGGCGCGGCCGTCGGTCCAGGTGATGATGTCGGCCGGCTGGGCCTCGACGCAGGACGTCGGGTTGGACAGCGGGAAGACGATCGGCCGGTCCACATGGCTGGCCATCTCACGGATGATTTCTTCGGTGAACATGCCCGCCTGGCCGGCGACGCCGATCAGCACGGTCGGCTTGGCATTGCGCACCACGTCGAGCAGCGAGGCCTTGCCTTCCTGATCGAGCTCCCACTCGTTGAGGAGCTTGCTGTCCTGCACGAAGCCGAGCTGGAAGGTGTCGAGGTTCGGCGTCTGCTCGGTGACGAGACCGTAGCGGCCCACCACGAAGAAGCGCTTGGCGGCTTCGTCGGGCTCGAGGCCGGCTTCCACCATGGCGCGCTTGATCAGGTCGGCGATGCCGATGCCGGCCGAACCGCCGCCGAGGATGGCGATGCGCTGCTCGGTGAGCGGCGTGCCGGTGATCTGGATGGCCGACAGCAGCGTGCCGGTGGCAACCGAGGCCGTGCCCTGGATGTCGTCGTTGAAGGTGCAGAGCTGATCGCGATACTTGTCCAGCAGGCGATTGGCGTTGTTCTTGTGGAAGTCTTCCCACTGCAGCAGCACGTTGGGCCAGCGCTTGCGAACGGCAGTGACGAAGGCTTCGATGAAGTCGTCATATTCCTGGCCGCGCACGCGCTCATGCCGCCAGCCGAAGTACATCGGATCGGCGAGGCGCTCGAGGTTGTTGGTACCAACGTCGAGCGTGATCGGCAGAGTAGCGGCCGGATCGATGCCGCCGCAACCCGAGTAGATCGCCAGCTTGCCGATGGGGATGCCCATGCCACCAATGCCCTGGTCACCAAGGCCGAGGATGCGCTCGCCGTCGGTCACCACGATGCACTCGACCTTGTCGAAGCGCGGGTTGGCGAGGATCTGGTCGAGACGATCCTTGTTGGGCAGCGACAGGAACAGGCCACGCGGACGGCGGTAGATATGCGCGAACTGCTGGCAGCCGGCGCCGACGGTCGGCGTGTAGATGATCGGCAGCAGTTCGTCGAGATGCTCGGTAATCAGCGCGTAATACAGCGTCTCGTTGGTGTCCTGCAGGTCGCGCAGGAAGACATAGCGATCAAGATTGGACGCCAGGCCGCGCACGCACTCAAGCTGGCGGGCCACCTGATCTTCCAGGGTCTCGACCTGGTCCGGCAGCAGGCCGTGCAGATGGAAGGCATCGCGCTCCTCGACGGTGAAGGCCGTGCCGCGATTGAGCAACGGATTCTCGAGAATGGCCTGATCCAACGTCACCGACGCCACCACGGACGCGTCGATTTGGCTGCCTAGATTGGTAAAGTCGTTCATGATGGCCCTCTATCCTGTCCAGATCGAACCGAAACCATGCGAAGCGGGTTGTTCTCGCCTCGGGGCTTAGCCGAAAGTCTTATTCATCGCCCCTTCTACTGCGCTCATCTGCAACCAAAATCTTCAGTAAAAACACGAGCTTCATTGGTCGCACGGGGACTTAATGCGTTAAGTTGCCCGCCTCGACTTACTTTATCGGTTTAGTCGCAATGCAACATGATCTGCGTTGACGTATATCAACGCCAGCACCCTCGCGAAAACTTTAAGCGGAACTTCCGCCCCACATAATCGCGCCCTTGGCGGCGAAAATGACGATGGCTGTGATCGATTTCATCACTAGCTAATCGAAAATCGACAAGTAAATTGAAATTGACGCTCAAGCCATGCTGTCATCGCATGGCAAAGCCCCTCGCTGTCCGGGGATACCCGTACGGCGAGGCTTCAACAGGATTGGAGACAGGGGACCCGGGCGGATCAGCCGGGGCTCACCGCCCCGGCTCTTGCGTCATTTGCGCTTGGGCAGAACGCCCTTGGTCAGGAACTTCTGGGTGCCATGCTTGGCGCCCACGCGCTTGCCCTCGCCACCCGAACCACCGGTACCAGCCGGCTGGAACGACGGAATCAGGTGGTGTTTGCCGTTGCCGATCAGATCGGCACGCCCCATGGACTTCAGCGCGTCGCGCAGAAGCGGCCAGTTCTCGGCGTCGTGATAGCGCAGGAAGGCCTTGTGCAGGCGGCGCTGCTTCAGCCCCTTCACCGTCTCCACCCGTTCAGATCCGCCACGCCGCACCGCCTTCAGCGGATTGACGCCCGAATGATACATGGCGGTCGACAGCGCCATCGGCGACGGCAGGAAGGTCTGCACCTGGTCGGCGCGATAGCCGTTCTTCTTGAGCCACAGCGCGAGGTTCATCATGTCCTCGTCGCTGGTGCCAGGATGGGCGGCAATGAAATAGGGAATGAGGAAGTATTTCTTCCCCGCTTCCTTGGCCGCCGCGTCGAACAACTGCTTGAACCGGTCATAGGCCCCGATGCCCGGCTTCATCATCTTGGAAAGCGGACCGTCCTCGGTATGCTCGGGCGCAATCTTCAGATAGCCGCCCACATGGTGCTTCACCAGTTCCTTGATGTAGGTCGGGCTCTTCACGGCGAGGTCGTAGCGCACGCCGGAGGCCACCATCACCTTCTTCACCCCGGGCACCGCCCTGACCTTGCGGTAGAGCTGGATCAGCGCCTCGTGGCTGGTGTTGAGGTTGGGGCAAATGTCCGGATAGACGCAGGACGGCTTGCGGCACGCACTCTCGATCGCCGGATCCTTGCAGCCGATGCGATACATGTTGGCCGTGGGGCCGCCGATATCGGAGATGATGCCGGTGAAGCCATCCGTCTTGTCGCGGATATGCTCGATCTCCTTGAGGATCGACCCCTCGGACCGGCTCTGGATCACGCGTCCCTCATGCTCGGTGATCGAGCAGAAGGAACAGCCGCCGAAACAGCCGCGCATGATCGTCACCGAGAAGCGGATCATCTCCCAGGCCGGGATCTTGGCGTCGCCATAGCTCGGGTGCGGCCCGCGCGCATAGGGCAGCTCATAGACCCCGTCCATCTCCTCCGTCGTCAACGGGATGGGCGGCGGCGTCACCCACAGTTCGCGGTCGCCATGGCGCTGCACCAGCGCACGTGCATTGCCGGGATTGCTCTCGCGATGCAGAACGCGCGAGGCACGGGCATAGGTCTCCGGATCGGCCGAGACCTGCTCGTAAGCCGGAAGACGGATCACGGTCTTCTCGCCGCGCTGGCGCGCGCCCTCGTCGGCACTGTCGATGTCGTCGGCATGCGCTTCCGTCCAGCCCTCGGGCACCGACGACTTCATCAGCGCCACGCCGCGGACGTCATCAAAGGTGGCGATATCCTCGCCCTTGGCGATGCGGTGGGCTACCTCGACGATCGCCCGCTCGGCGTTGCCATAGAGCAGGATGTCGGCCTTGGAATCCACCAGCACGGACCGGCGCACCTTGTCCGACCAGTAGTCGTAGTGTGCAATGCGCCGCAGCGACGCTTCGATGCCGCCGAGCACGATCGGCACATCCTTGTAGGCCTCGCGGCAGCGCTGCGCATAGACATTCACCGCCCGGTCGGGCCGCTTGCCGCCTTCATTGTTCGGCGTATAGCTGTCGTTATGGCGGATTCGCCGGTCGGACGTATAGCGGTTGACCATGCTGTCCATGTTGCCGCCGGTCACGCCCCAGAACAGGTTGGGCTTTCCCAGCGCCTTGAACGGCTCGGCACTCTGCCAGTCGGGCTGCGACAGGATTCCGACCCGAAACCCCTGCCGCTCCAGAAGCCGCCCGATCACCGCCATGCCGAAGCTCGGGTGATCCACATAGGCGTCACCCGTGACGATGATCACATCACAACTATCCCACCCCAGCGCCTGCATCTCTTCGCGGCTCGTGGGCAGGAACCGGGCCGTCCCAAATCGGGCGGCCCAGTATTTCTTGTAGGAAAAGATCGGTTTCGCAGCGTCCATCATGGGCGGGTGTTTAGCAGAATTTGTGGGCTCGGGGAATTCTCCCCGAGAGCCATATTACGTATGCATACGTACCCAAATTCCAGACACGAACAAAGCACTCACCAAACCAAAACACACCCACCAGCCTCAACTCAACTTGAACTCGTAGTCACCTATAACCATGGACAAGAACGGCACACGCATTGTCCAGAGCCGAGCCTTTGCCCTTGCATTATTAGGGTTAATTTTCAAGTACTCTCTAAGGTGAGCGCGAGCAACCTTCCGTTCTTTTGCTTTGTAACGAGCCTCTGCTGCCGCACGAAGATAGTTCGATCGAGCGGGCTGAAGCTTGAAAGCAGCAAGGAATGCATCGGCAGCGATGCTATACTGCTTCGCAGCCAACGCTGTCCTAGCTGCCATTTCAGCTTCCTGGGCAGTCTGGATCACGCCCCCCGCATCAACAGAAAGACTCTCCTTCCAGATGATTCGTGCAGGAACAACACCGCTTCTCAGCTCCGGCGCCAACGCCAAGAATCTCGGCTCGTCAACTCCATACAAGTCGTGGAACGTGATCCCATTCAACAACGCGACGTCACCCAACATCGGCCTTCGCAGATAACTGTCTAGAATCATGGTACTTGCTTCGGAAGACAACAAGGATAGCTCTGGGGCAACCGGCGAAATTTCCCGGTAATCCTTGGCCATTGCAACTGCACCCGCGTGAGCAAGGTCCACGAATACCTTGCGCCCGTCGTCTCCTGGAATAATTTGACCAACAGGAGAGTAGGCGCTTCCATCCCACTTAATGCGCACCGTTGAGTCTTCAACACTGCAAACCAGGCTCTCATACACAAAGCGATGCGTGCATATCCCCAGAGACGGATTATTGTCAGATCCGTATTGGGAGAGGAACCCTCTGAGGTCGAGTTGGTTTTTGCCCCCGGAAGAAGAACCGAATACGGCGAGATAGTAGCCTTTCAATTCTCGGCCCAAGAAAGAAGACAACGCGTCCTGCATCGTGCCTGCATACCCGATGTCGACGACAGCGTGCCTTCCGTTTCCGATTCCGCTCGCAGCGAGGTAGCCCTCCAAACTCGATCTCTCGTCTGCTGCAACCGCGAGAAAAAGCTCTTCGCACTCTTGAATAAGCGCCTTCAATGCTCCCCTATCCACGTCATCATAGATCAGAGTAGATGCATTCTCAAAACCGTGGCGCTTGAATATATCTATGGAGATGTCAGATACATTCACACCATAATTGGCCTCCAGCCAGTTACCGATCGATCGCTTATGAATCGGACGCGACAATGGCTGGAGTAGATCGAACCTGTTCCTCATGGCCGGCACACGAACCATTCTGCGTGAGCAGTAAAGGTACTCGGTCTCAATCCCATATTCGCTAGCAGGAAAGAGTTCGTCAAACACGCGTTTCATTATCAAGCCGTCTCTGGACAGGAAGTATAGCTTCTCAGTCCGATCCGCTTTTGCCTCCCTAAACAACCAAAACGCGAACCCCAACATCAGAGGACCTAAAGCAGAGTACCCGAAACAAAAAGGGTCACCGCCGAAAAACTCCGTCTTGTGGCGATCCTCACGTACATCGAAAAAGCGATCGGCAACCAACTTTTCGACCACGCTCTTTGTAAGGGACCAGTGCTTCTTGCCCGCCTCCGCGAGGTTGACGCCAAATACACTAGACTCCCGAAAATTTTCCATAGAGCGAGGCAAATGGATCGTCAGAATACCCAAACTCTCGGGCACAGAAACATCACCCTTCGAGTTGTCGCCCACATGAATCAACTTCGACGCATCAAGATGCAACTCATCAAGGATGTATCGAAAAAGGTCGCCGTCCCGTTTCGTCTTCCTCAGTTCACTTGAGAGATAAATTCGCTCGTAGTGTTCAATGCCGGCGACAGCCAAGAGACGCTCAATCGCATTGCGATCGAGATACATGTCTGACACCAGGATAATCCGCTTCCTGCGCAGCTGAGCATAACTAAAAAGATCTCGCCCGATAGGCCGAGAGGCGGTGCATTCAACTTCCGTACTTATCTCCAGATTTTTAAGGGCGGTGAGTACATCTCCCTTAAGCCCGGTCAGTTCGCCGATTTCGTCGTAAATCTCATCAATCGACACTTCATTGACACCGAGCAGCTTGGCGCTTTCCAAGGCATGCTTCTCGGCGTGGACTCGGATAGAGGAAAAATCTGTTATCAAACCTCCAGACAGACGATGGGCCTGCCCTTTCATATGATGAAATACATCGCGCGGGGAGGCGAAACTGCGTCGGATAAGTGTATCAAATATGTCAAATGATACGACGTCTGCTTTGTCGATCAAGGACTTGGACTTGGCAATGTCGAGCACGGTTTAACCCTTCGTAGGCACCAGATTGGACACGGTGTTGTAAAGCCCCTCGAGCCGATCGATTGTCCGGAACCCCCAATACCACGACAACATATCCCGCATCTTGTTCCGACCGTCGACGAAGTTTATTGCACGACTGTCTGGCTTTGCACCACCAAGGAAAACAAACCTCCAGAAATCAGAAAAAAGAAAATTGTGTAACACACTGCTATAACCACCTTCCGTGTAAACTTTGACAGGCGGCTGGTAGAGGTAGTCCACCTTCTTACCAAAATATTTCGCCTCAGTGACAACAGACGACGAAATACTGAAAACATACTCCAATTCATCCGTAGCCAACATCATATATACCGGATGACTGGTCAAAGAGACATTCCTAAAACCCCTTGTAAATGAAAGAGATTTTTCGTCTCCACTCTTCACAAATGGATGCCTAGAATAATAGACGTGATTGTAGGATTTTGCCGTGCGTTCAAACTGCGCGCGATAGTCCAAAAGCGTGAGCATACCCGAATCAGACGCGATAGCTTTATCCTTTAGAGTTTGCCCCACAAAAAGCGCGCTACGCGTCTTCAGATCATTGTTCAGGCGGGGCTTACCTCGGTACATCTGTACGCGCAACCTGGACGCATAGGCAAAGCTCAACTCTTCTGGCAACTCGAATGACTGAATGCGTTCATCGAGAGACGGATCATTCGACTGAAACGCAAACAATAGATCATCCATGAACCGGATTGGATGTAACCACATATCAACGTAGGTCACGCCGGCGCGCGTCAGAATCTCCCGTGTTGAAGCGCTGATCTCGTATCCCACAACGATTGTGCCATCATGCAGACATGACTTGAGATATTCGATGGACGCGACTGAAATAGATTTTGGCGAAAAATAGATCTGGGTTTCTTCGAGATCGACTCCAAGTCCAGAAAGCTCGAAAAAAGCCTTCCGGTCAAACGACCAAGTATCATTCCACTGCCGACTTCCGATCTCAACCGGCAAGCCCGCCCCCCGCTGGATAGGCCCAGTAAACAAATCTCTGAGCCATCTCAGATTACTGTCTTGCTCTTTTTGCGAGGTTGCCAGTATATCAGATGTCACAATGACGTTTTCGAACTGTCTCACGGGATCTTACTCTCCTAGAAATGATTGCTTTCACATGAATACGAGGCACATTGGAGTGCCTGCCCAAATGTCACACTCATTGATCATACAATCAAGCGCACCTTGCTTTCAGCCTATTCTAATAGACAAAAGCGACGATCGATTCCAGCCAGACTAGCACAAAACTTCCAGGTGCGAGCGCGACGTCAAAAGTCCTTCCTTTGCGGCCAAATGACTCGCTCACCTCAGATTGAGGTGTCGGCATTTTTCAAGCCCCAAGACATAGCCTTCCTACAAAAAGTTAGGCAGCTTGAGCCCTTCAGCCGAACGGATATAGAATACGACCGATCCAACGATAGAGCCTGAAATTTGGCCCGCTGACATCACGAAAAAAATCGATCGGATTGTTGCGAAAGGCGGACGCGGCCTCGACGCCGCCGATATGCCTTACAATAGGCGCAACTATTGGCGTCAGCAGATGTCGCCACCCAAGCACCCCATAGGGACCAAACCAACGCCATTGAACAGGCTTTCTCCAAAGATCAATGTCCGTCGCCTTAGCGGGCACGGAACCACAGCGCCAAGTTTCAACAAGATTTAGGCAACGCTCGAAGTCTATCCGATCTCCAGTTGACGCATCAAAGTAATGTGGATAGACGATGTAAGCAATAGCGAACAGCTCTTCGACTGTCCGCCGACGCTTGCGACGTGGATTAGACTGTCGATCGTCTGTAAGCCCCCACCCAGAGTAGAAGGGAGAGCCGGTGACGGTGACTGGCAAACCGCGCAACAAGGCCTCGAAGCCTCCAAGCGACGTAATGGTGTAAACCGCATCAACCTCATCAAGTAGCGTCGGCAGGGGAACAGCAGCTGTATAAACGTATGCGATATCTGCAACCTCATCCGGATTGGAACCGGGGCGGCGCATACCGCCGAGCACATCCGGGTGCGGACGATAGATGATTTCGGCTTCAGGGTGGTCAGAAGCTGCCAAACGTACAAGGTCATTGTTGACCCAGGGCCTTGCGCAGCCAAACTCGATAGACTGATCCTCCTCAACTTGACCAAGGACGAGAATTCGGCGACGCCCGTCGCGCGGAGGCAGCCCAGTCGACGAAGCAGAACCGTTATACTTGGTGATGCCAGCGGCAAGCAATCGGTCGATGCCCGCCCGGGCGCGCTTCAATAGGCCGGGCGAACATTCGAAGTTGTTGAGAAGTACTTCGAGATCGGAGGGACGTCTGGCATCGTAGTAGGCCGTTCCAGAGTCGATCGTTAACGACAGCGGGGGAGTCCGGCTGGCCCTACCGACAAGTGAGCGGATAAAGCCATCCTCGATGCGCCAGAGAGGAATCCCATGCAATGTCGCGAACGCCTCAATGTCGCCGTCAACGCGCGCACCCCAATGCAGCAGCACTGCATCTTGCACAGCCTCGATGCGCGACGCCCAGTCACGTGTGAACATCTGACCGGTTATACCGCTCGGCAAATGAACAAACCGTGCGGTTGGAAAGTAAGCCTCGAAAATAGGCCTCTTCCACTGATTCACACGCAAAGTGAAGACGGTGGCGTTGACAAACGGATCCTTGGCATCAGGTAGAATGTCGGTCAACGCACCAGTCCCTCGTCTAAAATCCCGATCGAAGCAGGATCCTTGCACTCACGGTCCAAAACCAAGCTATCAAGAGCTGTCTGCGCACAGCAGCTGCAATGACACCTCGCGACCAACCGACATGCAATACCTCTGGCGTCGTATTGCTCGCCAATCCTCGTCATTACCAGAGCCTTCGCTGATCAAACTGCGCGATCTGACCAATAATCGATGGATCAGATTCATTGCCTTGAGACGCAGCTTTCGATCGGGTTGATTCAACCTAGTTAACGGATGCTCTAGCAGAGCAGAGCTGGGGGTCAAGAGCGTTCGCTGGTTGCTCCACGCCAACCCAACCGGATACAGTGGCTATCAAACAGTACCAAAATACATAGGGGCGACACCCGTCAGGTGTCATTCCACAGCAGATTCAGAATCGGCACGGCATCCATGCAAAAACAAGTAGCCATCATTGGCGGCGGGCCGGCGGGCCTTATGGCGGCGGAAGTGCTCTCTTCCGCCGGGGTGTCCGTCACGCTCTATGAAGCGATGCCGACGATCGGGCGCAAGCTGCTTCTGGCCGGCAAGAGCGGGCTGAACCTCACCCATTCCGAGGACTACGAGACCTTCATCGGGCGTTACGGCGCCGCGGTCCCCCGCCTGAAACCGGCGCTCGATGCCTTCACGCCCGACGATCTGCGCCGCTGGGCCGGTTCGCTCGGCATCGACACCTTCGTCGGCTCGTCCGGACGCGTGTTCCCCACCTCGATGAAGGCTTCGCCGCTGCTGCGGGCCTGGCTCAAGCGGCTTGCCGCCCAGGGCGTCCAGCTTGAGACGCGCCATCGCTGGTGCGGCTTCTCCGGCGACGCCTTGCTGTTCGCAGCCCCCGACGGCCCCAAGGAGATTCGTCCGGACGCGACCCTGATTGCGCTCGGCGGCGCCAGCTATCCCCGTCTCGGCTCCGATGCCGCCTGGGTGCCCTGGCTGCGCGAGCGCGGCGTCGCCGTCCACGCCTTCCGGCCGGCCAATTGCGGCTTCAACGCCCATTGGCCCGAGGCTTTCGCCGAGCGCCATGCCGGCGCCTGGGTGAAGTCGGTCACCGCCACGTCCGCCGCCGGCACGCTGCCCGGCGAGTTCGTCGTCTCCCGCAATGGCGTCGAGGGCAGCCTCGTCTACGCCCATTCGGCAGCCTCGCGCGACGCCATAGAAAGAGACGGCAGCGCCACCCTGCTGGTCGATCTCCTGCCCGGCCGTTCACTCGAACGCGTCGCTGATGATCTCGCCCGGCAGTCGCCGAAATCCAGCTTTTCCAATCGCTTGCGCAAGGCTACCGGCCTGCAGGGCGTCAAGGGCGCGCTCGCCTCGCTGCTGATCGCCCCGATCACCCGCGCCGACCCGCCAGCGCTCGCAGCCGCCCTCAAGGCGCTGCCGCTGCCGCTCGTCTCCCCGCGCCCGGTCGAGGAAGCCATCTCCGTCGCCGGCGGTATCGCCTGGGGCGAGGTCGACGCCGACTACAGCCTGACGAAGCTCCCCGGCCTGTTCGTCGCCGGCGAGATGATTGATTGGGAAGCCCCCACCGGCGGCTATCTGATCACCGCCTGCCTTGCAACGGGACGGGCGGCCGCCAAAGGCATATTGGCCCGCCTCGCGGACAAGACCTGATACCGAGTGTCATTGAAAATGACTCTCGGTATCCCGCTTTCGACTTTCTCATGCCGTTGATGCAGGTGAGAAATTCGAAATCTCTTCAATGAGCCGATGCGTCAGCATCTTGGGCAGAATTGGTATGACGTGTGCCCACGCCCGCTAACGGGCGAGGACAAGTATCGGAAGCGGAACGCTCGATCAATAATCGATGATGCCGTCGAGCGCGTAATGCTTGATCGTCTTGCGGTTGGCGATCAGCTCTTCCACCGTCGGCTTGTCCTGCATGGCCCGGGCGATCGCCAGCTTGGTCGCTTCGTAATTGGTGCGGTACAGATCCTTCTTGTCGAGGTTCGGATCATCAGGGCAGCGCGGATCGAGCCAGACCATGATGATCATGCAAATGTCTTCGACGATCGCCGCCGGAATGACATGCTCGGCCACGCAGTCGACGATGGCATCGCCGATCGCCGCCTGCACCACGCCGCCGAGCAGCTCCACATATTCGGCCGAATGAATGGTGGCCTTGGTGGTCATCATGGTCGCCGGGCGGACCATCTGGTTGCAGTCGCGCACCACGAACATGCGGGTATGGCCCTGCACCTGCCCCATCATGGAGGCGAAGGCATGGCCGGCCGGCCCCTTCACCGAACCGATCAGCACTTCCGGCATGGCATCGGTCACCTGCCCCTCGGCGGCAAACACGGTCGCCTCACCCGTCTTGAACCAGATATCGCTCATTGGAATCACCCCTCTGTTTCCGCAACAAAATACTCAAAGCCACGGCGCTTGTGCAGGGCCGTGGCTCGATGATCAAGAATTTCTGCTGGCTGCGTCGGTATTACCCAGCCTTGATGGCGCGCGTCGCCGAATCCAGCGTGTTGAGCATCAGGCAGGCGATGGTCATCGGACCGACGCCGCGTGGCACCGGCGTGATGTGGCCGGCCACTTCGGCGGCGGAAGCAAAGTCCACGTCGCCCACCAGCTTGCCCTTGCCGTCCACCTCGATGCGGTTGATGCCCACGTCGATCACCACGGCGCCCGGCTTGACCCAACTGCCCTTGACCATCTGCGGCCGCCCGACGGCAGCCACCAGCACGTCGGCGGTGCGGCAGAGCGCCGGCAGGTCCGCCGTCTTCGAATGGGCGATGGTCACCGTGGCATTCTTCTGCAACAGCAGTTGCGCCATCGGCTTGCCGACGATGTTGGACCGGCCGATCACCACCGCATGCTTGCCGGCGAGATCCGGCAGCACCGCGTCGATCAGGATCTGCGAGCCGCGCGGGGTGCAGGGCACGAAGCCCGGCAGCCCCACCGACAGGCGGCCGGCGTTCATCGGGTGGAAGCCGTCCACGTCCTTGTCGGGATCGATGAGACCCAGCACCTTGTCGGCATTGATCTGCTTGGGCAGCGGCAGCTGCACCAGGATGCCGTGAACCTCGGGATTGGCGTTGAGGCTCGCGACCAGTTCCAGAACCTCCGCCTCCGAGGTGGTCACCGGCAGCTTGTACTCCAGGCTCTTCACGCCGCATTCGGCGGTCGCCAGCAGCTTGTTGCGCACATAGACCTGACTGGCCGGGTCCTCGCCCACCAGGATCACGGCAAGGCCGGGCACCACGCCATGCGCGGCCTTCATCTCGGCGGCACGGGTAGCGATATCCTTGCGAAGGCTGGCGGCAACGGCAAAGCCGTCGATGATCTGTGCGGTCATGGGCAAATCCCTGGTTGGAATGATCCTGCGCTAGCTGGATCGCTCGCAGCTTGCAAGTCGAGATCGTTTTAGCAAGTCAAATTCTTTGCAGCCGTGGCCGCTTTCGTCGATCTTTGGCAAACTGCGAAAGGCCTGTCACCAGAAAATCCGTCCCCCGAGGCAACGCGCCGCACAAGCGGACAATAGTATTCAGATTTTCCGAAGTCACACTCAGATTTCCTGAAACGTTCGCCCCATTTATTCCTTTCAAGCACCACGCATTTTCTGATCTTCTGACGCCAGCCAGCGGCATGAACGCATCTTATGCGAAGGGATAAGCCAGGTGCGAGGATCAACGCGACATTTGCCTTGCCAAGCGCACCACGACATCGCTTGATAGACAATACCGATTGAGGAGTTGGATTCGCCCATCATGGACATCCGGCAGCTGCAATACCTGGCAGCTCTCGCCCGCGAGAAGCACTTCACCCGCGCCGCCCAGGCCTGCCACGTCACCCAGCCCACCCTGTCGGAGCGCATCCGCCAGCTGGAGGAAGAACTCGGCGTTGCCATCGTCGAGCGAGGCCAGCGCTTCCACGGCTTCACCGAGGACGGCATGCGCGTCCTGAAATGGGCGCAGGTGATCCTCGACAACTGGTCCGCCATGCGCCAGGACATCGGCCGCCTCAAGGAGAGCGAAGGCGGCGTCTCCGGCCGCCTCACCATTTCGGTCATTCCCTCGGCCCTGCCCATCGCCGGCCTGTTGTCCAAGATCATGCGGGCCACCCATCCCAATGTGGACCTGGTGGTGCTCTCGGGCACGTCCGACGAGGTGCAGAAGGCGCTCGAAGACTATTCGTCCGACGTCGGCATCACCTATCTCGACAACGAGCCGATCCACGGTGTCATCGCCCGTCCAGTCTATCGCGAGCGCTATTGCCTGTTCGTCGCCGCCGACGATCCGCTCGCCGCGCTCAAGTCCATCTCCTGGTCCGACGCGGCCAACCATCCGCTGGCGCTGCTCACGCAGAACATGCAGAACCGGCGCATCATCGATCGCACCTTCCACAGCGTCAACGCGATCCCGGCCATCAAGGTCGAGACCAACTCCATCATGAATCTTTGCGCCAGCGTGCGCGACACCGGCCTTGCCGCGGTCATGCCGGAGTATATCCAGTCGATCCTCGGCCCCGGCTCGGATCTTGTCGCCATCCCCATGCGCGAGCCGTTGATCGAGCATTCGGTCGGCCTCGTCGCGCTCGACCGCAGCCCCATGCCCACGCTGATCACCTTGGTGATCGAAATGGCGGCCAAGCTCGAGCAGCATCTTCGAACCGGCCAGCCACTTGTCTGAACAGGCCGACTGTCACCGAAGACGACAGTCGGTTATGCGTCACGATTCGAGCGCGCCTTCCTTGGCCCCGGCCCAGCGTTCGGGGCTGGCGATCTTCATCAGGTCATCGCCGAGCCGCGTGAAACGATGCGAGCGGCGCGTGAAGACGAAGCCGCCCTGCTCGGCGAACACGTCCGTCGAACCACCCGCTTCGCCCGGCACGGTCACGATGGTCGCGAGCAGGTCGCCGGCCTTCACCGTGGCCCCAAGCTCCGCATGGTAGAGGATCACGCCGGCCACCGGCGCCCGCACCATCACCACATTGTCCTGCGGCACCGCGACGCCCGCATAAGGCGCAACCGGGCTGACGCTCGCATCCGCCACCACGCCGCGCCCGACCAGGAACCGATACAGCCCTTCACCGTCCACCCGCGCCATCGCCGGACTGACATCGGAAATGCCGCGGAACTCCACCGTCGTCACGGCGCGTTTCTCGAACTTCGCCACCTCAGGCGGTGCATTGAGATAGGGCTGGATCGACGCACTGTCGAAGGAGCCGTCGGTGTTGCCCTCGAACACCAGCACCGCCTCCGAGCCGAGGCAGGTGGCCAGATCCGACATGTGCGGCCACACCGCCGCCGGCACATAGAGATAGGACAGCGACTGGTCGTCGCAATGCAGGTCCAGCACGAGATCATGGCCGACGGACAGCTTGAGCAGCTTGGCCTTGAGCCGCTTCTCGGCGATCTCGCCCGGATGATCGTCGGTCACCAGCGACGCATCCGGCCGCTCCAGCATCTGGAAGTCACGATTGAAGTTCACCCGGCTGGTGAAGGAAAAGCGCCCCTGGTGGTCCTCCCACACATGCTGGCCGAGGCCGATGGGGTTGGCATAGGGCACCACGGTCACGGTGCCCTTGAGCCGACCTTCGCGCTCCGCCGCCTCCAGCAGCGGGATCAGCACATGCAATGCGGCCACGCCCGGCAGCTCGTTGCCATGCAGCGCCGCCTGCAGATAGGCGGTCTGCGCCGCGGGATCACTGCCTTTGAACTTCAGAACGGTGAAGCGATAGTCTTGGCCGGGCGTATCACCCGGAATGGTCTCGATGATCTTGTCCATGAAGCAATCCGATAAGCTTGGCGCGGCCCGTCTCTGCGAACGGGTTCGACGACAAGACCTATCACTGCATTTCCACCAGCGAAACCGGGTTCAGACGCTTTCCATCCGAGCCGGCGCCTCTTGCCCCGATGTTGCCTGCGCCGCCTCGAACACCTTGCCGATGCCGATCACCACCGGCAATCCCGGCGTCACCGCCGTGCCGTCGAGCAGCGCCGACAGGCTGAGCGGCACCACATGCTGCTCCGCCTGCCCGATGGCATAGCCCAGCACCACCGGCGTCTCGGCCGGCAGCCCCTCGGCAATCAGCCGCGCCGCTATCTCGCCCGAGGTGCGCCCGCCCATGTAGACGATCAGCGTCGTATCCGGGTCGGCGAGGCCCTTCCAGTCGAGGCTCTCGTCGAGTTCGCCGCTCTTGGCGTGCCCGGTCACGAAGCGCAGGGAATGCGAAGCGTCGCGATGGGTGAGCGACACCCCGAGTGCCGAGGCGAGAGCGATGCCAGCCGAAATGCCCGGCACCACTTCCACCACGATGTCCTCTGCCTTGAGCCGCGCGATCTCCTCGCCGGCCCGACCGAACACCATGGGATCGCCGGCCTTGAGGCGCACCACGCGCTGCCCTTCGCGCGCCAGCGACACCATCAGGTCGTTGATGTCTTCTTGCTTGCACGATTGCCGCCCGCCGCGCTTGCCCACCATGATGCGTCGGGCTTCACGCCGGCCAAGTTCCAGCACCTCCGGCGACACCAGATCATCGAACAGGATCACGTCGGCCGACTGCAGCGCCCGCACCGCCTTCAGCGTCAGCAGATCGGCGTCCCCGGGGCCGGCGCCCACCAGGATCACCTTGCCGGTGGGGCGACTGCTCTGGCCGATCAGGCCGATCAGATCCTGTTCCTCGCCCGGCCCCGGCGGTAGCCCGAAGGCACGCTCGGCAAAGGCGTCCCAGAATCCGCGCCGCGCCGCGCCCGGCGCCAGTCGCTCGGTCACCTCATGGCGAATGCGCCGCGCCAGCCGCCCCCAGTCGGCGATCGCCGGCGGCAGCAATGTCTCGATCTTGCGGCGGATCGCCTGCCCCAGCACCGGCGCGGTACCATCGGTGGAGATGGCAACCACCACCGGCGACCGGTTGACGATGGAGCCGAACTGCACGTCGCATTTCTCGGGCTTGTCGACGACATTGGCGAGCGCTCCGGCAGCCTTGGCGGCAGTCCGAAAAGCCTCGATCTCCACCTCGTCGTCGCTGTCGATCAGGGCGAGCACCGCGCCCTCGAGATCGGCCGCCGTCCAGGGCTCAAGCCTCAGCTCCAATCGCCCCGGCGCGACGCCCCGCTTGATGAGTTCGAGGATCTCGACATCCGGCGCGCGGCAGAAGATCGACACCTCCGCTCCGGCCGCTCCCAGCAGCTCCGCCTTCCAGGCAATCCCGGCCGTGTCGCCGGCCACCGCCACCCGCTTGCCTCTGAGGTCCATGAACAGCGGCAGCTTGGCGAGCGGCGTCATGCGCTGCGGCGCGGCATCTCTCGGGGTGCGAGGCTCGCTCGACATGGCCTGGGTCTCCGGGTTGGCGGGCGGCAGGTTGCACGGATAGCCCTGACCTTCAAGGCCCATTTGGTCTGATTATGCCACGTGCGCCGCACCGGCCGAAGAATTTTGATCCTCCCGACGCCCCGCAACAGGAATTTGCCTTGCGGCATCGGACCTCCAAGCGAACGGATTTTGCCCGCCGCACCAACGCGCCTCAAAATTCACCGGGAATGCTCGAAGGCCGAGAAATGGAAACGCCGCCGAAGCGCACGCTGCCCGGACAATCCGGCGGTGCTGCTTGGCGGCGTCACACATGATGCTCGTGATCGAGCTATCGTTCCCTTGGAAGGTGCGCCTTCGTCGGCCCACTCGGGACATATCAATGCAGACCTCGTGCCAACTTCACGAAGCCGTGATTTTCGCCGCCCCATCGGCAAACCCACCTGCAAATCCACCGACCACTCCGCAAAGACGCACATGATTTAGGCAGCAAAGCGTCTCTTGGCCCTTACGTTGGGCAGCAGACCGAACGTCTAGTGGATATCCACTAGCTAATCGCCAAATGAAACTAGCCCTGGAATCCCTTCCCGAGGGTCATGAATGGGGAGAAGTTCGGTCATCGCCGCCTTACGGATGGGATCCTGCGCTGCAGACACGTGCCAAGCCTTAACCGCAGCACACATATCATTAGCAAATATATCCACCTGAAGCTGCAGAATATCGTCTATAGAGTTGCAGTGAATTATCAAACCGCGGGCTGGTTTGCAAAAAACAAACTTACCGACCCTTTCAGCTACAGGCTGCTTTTCAACGTTTCCGCTACCTTCGTGCATCAACGAGCACCTTAAGGCATAACAATCAGCCCCAGAGAGCATCACGTCGCCCCCACCGACAGTGTACAATGGTTGAAGCCAGTGCTCATACCACCTCACGTAACGTTTGGTGGAGGAGAGGCTCGGATTATCAATTTTACCGCAGATATCTGGAAGCAACAAAGACATTGCCAAGGCGGAATACCAATTTTCCGTTAGCAAAGATCTCTCGATCGCAGACGTAAATCGCAGCATAGCCACCCCCAGCGAATTACATAGTTTATACATCAAAAAATAGAGACACAGACAACACAAATAGGGCGAAACTAGCCATAACAATTGATTCAACTCAAAATATATACAAAATGAAGACCGCGCGTCAAGCTGAAATTCAGAAAAATTACTCGAATTGAAGTAGAAAAAACGAGACGGCCCGGCGTTCCACTTGGGAACACCGGGCCGTCGCAACGAAACCGGGTAGGCCGCACTTACTTGACGGTCAGCGTCACGTCGATGTTGCCGCGCGTCGCGTGGCTGTAGGGGCAAACGATATGCGCCTTCTGCACCAGATCCTCGACCACGGCCTTGTCGACGCCGGGCACGTTGATGTCGAGCGCAACGGTGATGCCGAAGCCGGTGCCATCGTCACGCGCTCCGATGCCCACATTGCCGGTGATGGTGGCGTCGGCCGGAATGGTCACCTTTTCCTTGGAGGCCACGAACTTCAGCGCGCCCATGAAGCAGGCCGAATAGCCCACGGCGAACAGCTGCTCGGGATTGGTACCGGCGCCGCCGTCGCCACCCAATTCCTTCGGCGTCGACAGCGTCAGGTCGAGACGACCGTCATCAGACTTCGAGGACCCGGTGCGGCCGCCGGTGGTGGTGGCGTGAGCGGTATAAAGCACTTTCATGGCTGAACTCCCTTCGTTTGTTCGTACGCAATTGTATTGCTCACAATTTGATTTTTTGAAATTCACTTTTCCGTGATCACCCCTCAGCGCCGTCGCTTTGGACCGACCACACCCTTATCTTGCACCTGCAAAGGTGACCCTATCATGTCCGACGATCTGAAACTCGACAATCAGCTCTGCTTCGCCGTCCATTCGACGGCGCATGCCATCGCGCGCGCCTATCGTCCGCTGCTCGATCCGCTCGGCCTCACCTATCCGCAATATCTGACACTTCTGGTGCTCTGGGAGCAGGATGACCTCACCGTCTCCGACATCGGCGCCCGCCTGCTCATCGATTCCGGCACCCTCACCCCGCTCCTCAAGCGCCTGGAAGCTGCCGGCTACGTCACCCGCCGCCGCTCCGACAAGGACGAACGCCAGGTCAGGGTCGCGCTGACCGCCGCCGGTCAGGCCCTCAAGGCCAAGGCCGTCTGCATCCCTCAGGAAATGGGCAAGGCCATGGGCTGCTCGCTGGAAGAAATCGGCGAGCTGCGCGAACGCCTGAACGAGCTGAGAGCGCGACTTGGGCAGGTGACCTGAACACGGCTCTTGCAACATGCTCGACACATGGGACCAGGCACCGCGTGCATAGGCGACGAGGGTCGCCGCAAGCCGCCCAACCAAGCGACGCTTTCAGCCCCCTCTTTCTTCGACCCATAGCGAATGTCTTATGTAATTTCCGAAGCTTTACAGCCAACCATTGCGTGAGCAAGTTATCTGCGGTGATCGCACGCTCCCGGCTGTAGCGGCGTTCGCAGCCTGGAGCATTTCCAGCAAAAGTCTGAAGCGGTTCTGCGTCCGGAAATGCATGAACTTCAAGGCTCGGAGCGTTTGTCGATCCGATGGCCGATCTGTAGAAATCCCCTTCATGCGTCGGGCATAGCCAAAGCGTCCCCCTGTCTCCGGTCTGCGGAACATGACAATGACCTACATGACGTTACCACCGGCCGCTGCCGAGGGGTTGTCGGATGAGGAAGCGGCGCGGCGCTCGGCCTCGGAAGGCTTCAACGAGTTGCCGAGGGCAAAGCGGCGCACGCCCCTGCGCATTGTATTCGAAGTCCTGCGCGAGCCGATGCTGGCTCTGCTCCTTGGCGGCGGCTGTGTCTATCTCTTGCTTGGCGACCTGACGGAAGCCCTCGTCCTGCTGGCCTTCGCCACCCTCTCGGTGGCGATCACGGTTGTCCAGGAAAGTCGGACTGAACGCGTGCTTGAGGCCCTGCGAGACCTGACCAGTCCCCGCGCCATGGTGATCCGGGCCGGGCAGCGGCGACGCATTGCCGGACGCGACGTGGTCCGTGGGGATCTTGTGGTGCTGATTGAAGGCGACCGCGTCCCCGCTGACGCCCTTCTTCTTGAGTGCCACGATCTTCAGACTGACGAGTCCCTTCTCACGGGCGAGTCCGTTCCCGTCACCAAACTCGCCCGTGGCACAGGGGACAGCCCCTCCGGGCATGCAGCCGAGGACGACGCCGTGGTCCGTGTCTTTTCCGGCACTTTGGTGGTGCGCGGAACCGGACTGGGGGAGGTCACGGCGATCGGAGCACAAAGTGAAATCGGCAAGATCGGGATGTCCTTGCAATCCTTGGCGACCGAGTCCCCACGCCTCCAGGCCCAGACCGGGCGACTGGTGCGGACCTTCGCCCTGATCGGCGGCGGCATCACCATTTTGGCCTTCGTGCTTTACGGGACCCTGCGCGGCGGGTGGCTCGACGGCCTGCTCGCCGCCATTGCCTTGGGTATGTCGATGTTGCCCGAGGAATTTCCGCTGGTGCTGGCCGTCTTCATGGCGATGGGCGCATGGCGGATTTCGCAGGCGCGCGTCCTCACACGACGTGCAGCCGCAATCGAAACGCTGGGCTCGGCAACCGTCCTTTGCACCGACAAGACTGGCACTCTGACCGAAAACCGCATGGCGATCGCCGAACTTCGCCTGCCGGACGGACGCAGTACGTCTGCCAACCCCAACCTTGCGCAAGCCTTTCGAACGCTTGTCGATGTGGGCGTCCTCGCCAGCGCCCAGATGCCCACCGACCCGATGGAAAAGGCCTTCCATGACCTCAATGGAACTCAACCACCTGCCACTGTGTCGACGCCACGCCACCTCGTGCACGAATACGGACTGTGTCCAGATCTCCTGGCCATGACCAACGTCTGGGCGGCGGACGACACAGGATCCAGCATGCTGGCCGCCGCCAAGGGCGCTCCCGAGGCGATCGGAAGGCTATGCCACCTCGATGAGGCTGCGCTTGCTGCCCTGAAGGTGGAGGCCGATGGCATGGCGGCAAAGGGCTTGCGGGTTCTCGGGCTTGCGCGCGCGATCGCCAGCGAACCATGGCCGGCGGACCAACTTGGCTTCGCCTTCGAATTCCTGGGCCTGGTGGGCCTCGCCGACGCCTTGCGTGCCAGCGTGCCGGCTGCAGTCGCCCAATGCCGCTCGGCCGGTATATCCGTGGTGATGATCACCGGCGACTATCCGACCACCGCGCGGGCCATCGCGACCGAGGCCGGCATAGACTGCGCAGACGTGGTGACAGGCATCGAGCTTGGCCTTATGGACGATGCATCCCTCGCCAGACGCGTGCGGTCGGCGACTGTTTTTGCTCGCATCATGCCCGAACAGAAACTTCGGATCGTCGAAGCCTTCAAGACCGGCGGCGAAGTCGTTGCCATGACCGGCGATGGGGTCAACGACGCGCCCTCGCTCAAGGCGGCACACATTGGCATCGCAATGGGAGGACGCGGCTCGGACGTCGCCCGCGAGGCCGCTTCGATCGTGCTCCTTGACGACGACTTTGGTTCGATCGTCCATGCCGTGCGCCTTGGCCGCCGCATCTACGACAATCTCGTCAAGGCGATGGGCTTCATTCTGGCGGTACATGTGCCGATCGCGGGCCTTGCCCTGTTGCCGCTGGTCTTCGGCTTGCCGATCCTGTTCGGTCCCATGCACATCGCCTTCCTGGAAATGATCATCGATCCGGTCTGCTCTCTCGTGTTCGAAGCCGAAGCGGAAGAAGAAGACGTCATGGCCCGCCCACCGCGAAACCCCAGCGAGCCGCTGTTTTCACCGGCATTGGTGGTCTGGGGGCTGCTTCAAGGCCTGATGGGATTTGCCGTCGTCGCGGCCATCTATCTCCTGTCCCTGCGTCGCGGCATGCCGGACGACGAAGTCCGCGCCGTCACTTTCGTCTCGCTCGTCTTCGTCATCATCAGCCTGATCTTTGTTGGCCGCTCCTTCAGCGCATCAGTGCTCACCGCACTGCGCCAGCCCAACCGCACCCTCGCCGTCGTGCTCGCGTCCGTGGCGCTGATGCTGGCCGCGACGCTCTACTGGCCGTTTGTCCGGAGCCTTTTCCGTTTCGGACCGCTTCATGCCGTCGACCTCGCCGTGGCCGGTGGGGCCGGTATCGCGTTGCTGCTGATCCTCGAATACCTGAAGCCACTGGTCCGCGCCCGCTGGCAGCCTTCCGACAGGCCTGTTTCCAGCGCGCCATAAAGCCCGCCCTCGTGGTCCATTTCAGCCCGACACCAGGCAAAGGTGACGGGCTCAGGCGGGGCAACCACACCCCTGGCGCCAGGAAAGACTTGACTTTTGCACCGCAACAATCCATACCCCCTCGCACAAGGGCCTTTGCTGCCCCTGTTCTCCGGTCGCGTGAAGCACGGGCTTGAAGCCCCGACAGACCGGTTTCCCAAGATAATTGGCCCATGATCACGCGGGGCTGGTTGCTCCGCGAAGCGCACCGGCTCAACCGCCGGCGGCCAAGCTTGTTTATTGAAAGACCCTCACTTGACGTCCTTTTCCGATTTCGGCCTCAGCGAAACGCTGACCCGCGCCCTCGTCGACGCCAACTACACCACCCCCACCCCGATCCAGTCCCAGGCCATTCCCGAGCTCATGAAGGGCCGCGACCTCCTGGGTATCGCCCAGACCGGCACTGGCAAGACCGCCGCCTTCGCGCTGCCGATCCTGCAGCGCCTCGCCCCCGGCAAGCCGGCTGCGCCCCGCCGCGTGCGCGCCCTCATCCTGTCGCCGACCCGCGAACTGGCCACCCAGATTGCCGAGAGCTTCAAGACCTATTCGCGCTACATGAACCACATGACGATCGCCGTGGTGTTCGGTGGCGTCGGTCATCGCCCGCAGGAAGATCGCCTGAAGCGCGGCGTCGACATCCTCGTCGCCACCCCGGGCCGCCTGATCGACCACATGCTCGCCGGCATGGTCACGCTGCACGAGACCGAGATCTTCGTGCTCGACGAAGCCGATCAGATGCTCGACATGGGCTTCGTCCAGCCGGTGCGCAAGATCGTCAAGGAGCTGCCCAAGCTGCGCCAGACGCTCTTCTTCTCAGCCACCATGCCCAAGGAAATCGCCGGTCTCGCCGGTGAGCTTCTGTTCAACCCGATCACCGTCAAGGTCACCCCGGAGGCCACCACGGCCGAGCGCGTCGAACAGCGCGTCATCCACGTGGAGACCGCCGCCAAGCGCCGCCTGCTGCTCGACGTCATCGTCGCCGAGAAGCCCGAACGCGCCCTGATCTTCACCCGTACCAAGCATGGCGCCGATCGTGTCGTCCGCCAGCTCGGCCAGGACGGTGTCGAGGCCTCGGCCATTCATGGCAACAAGAGCCAGGCCCAGCGCGAGAAGGCTCTCGCCTCCTTCAAGGCCGGCTCGACGCCCATTCTGGTCGCAACCGACATCGCCGCCCGCGGCATCGACGTCTCCGGCGTCAGCCACGTGATCAACTACGACCTGCCCAACATCCCCGAGAGCTACGTGCACCGCATCGGCCGCACCGCGCGCGCCGGCAAGTCGGGCATCGCCATCTCCTTCTGCGGGGACGACGAGCGCGATTACCTCAAGGACATCGAGAAGGTCACGCGTCAGAAGATCCCCGCCGAGGATCGCCGTGGCACCATCGCCCTGTCCCCGCGCTCCGACCGCGACGCGGGCGGTGACGACGAGGATCGCGCAGAGCGCGGTGACCGCCGCAATCCGCGCGGCAACCAGCAGCGTCACCATCGCCCCAGCGGCGCCCAGGGCGCCAAGGACGGTCATCATCATCCCGGCAAGCGCCCCGAAAGCCGCCCCGCGGCTGCCGGCGGCAAGCCCGCCGCCAAGCCCCAGACCGCGCGGCCGCAGCACCGTGACAACGGCGCCCAGGAAGAAACCCTCGGCCGCGTCGGCTTCCTCGCCGGCGGCCGTGAAAAGCCGACCCGCCCGCAGGCGGCCGCCCGTCCGCAGGGCGACAGCCGTCGCCCGCAGCGCAATGGCGGCAACGGTCAGCGCCGTCAGGAAGTCTGACTTCTGACTTCTGATCTTGCATCAAGACACGAAGGCCGCCCCGCAAGGCGGCCTTTTTGCTGCCCGCCGCCTTACTTCAGCTTGGCAACGAAGACGTCCTGCACCGAGTTGCTGTCGCCACTCACCAGCTTGGTCGCCTTACTGGCATAGGCGATCATCTTGGCATTCGGCCCGAACATGGGGTTGGAGCTGTGATCGTTGCTCTGCAAGCCCGAGGCCGCCACGGAGACCCGCGTGATCGCCCCGGTGGAGATCGTCTTGATGAAGATGTCGGTCTTCTGATTGCTGTCGCCGGCGACGAGATTGCTTGATACGGACTCGAAGATCACGCTCTTGCCGTCCGGCGAAAAGCGCGCGTGATCGCTGTTGGCATTGCCGGCGGCACCCGTCTTGCTCGCCGAGATCAGCGTCACCTTGCCGGTCGTCAAACTCTTGAGGAAGATCTGGTGCATGCCGCCCGTCGGCGTCGACACGAGATTGGTCGAGTTGCTCTCGAACACCACCCAATTGCTGTCCGGCGAGAACTCCGGAAGGTTGCAGTCGCTGTTGGCTTGCTGACCGGCCGAATTGGACGACACGAGGTAGAGGTTGTCACTCGGCCCATCATAAAGAAAGATGTCGGTGCCGCTCGTA
The DNA here is from genome assembly GCF_021864535.1 of Oryzibacter oryziterrae. Taxonomy (GTDB): domain Bacteria; phylum Pseudomonadota; class Alphaproteobacteria; order Rhizobiales; family Pleomorphomonadaceae; genus Pleomorphomonas; species Pleomorphomonas oryziterrae. The sequence continues at coordinate 65,545 of NZ_JAKJIC010000014.1, read as the reverse complement.
TCGCCGTTGAACAAGTTGCTGGCCTGCGAGCTATACATGAACCGCACCCCGCTCGGCGCCATGCGCACCTGAAAGCTCGGCCCGTTCAACTGCCCATCCGCCAGCGTCGTCGAAAGCCGGCTGATGCTTCCCGTCGTCAGCGACTTTATGAAGATGTCCGACACGCCGTTGGTGTCATTCGGCACCAGATTGGACGCCTTGCTCTGGAACAGGATGCTCTTCCCATCCGGCGTAAACACCGGGTAGATGCTGTCGTCATTGCCCGGCACGCCCGACTTGGATTTGGACACAAGCGTCAGCTTGCCCGACACCAGATCCTTCACATAGACATCCTCGATGAAGAGCGGGTTCTTGCCGCCATCGAAGTTGCGGGCAAAGCTGTAGAAGGCCACCTTCTTGCCGTCTGGCGAGAACACGGGGCCGTAGCTCGAGTTGTTGCCCTTTACGCCGGCCGAACTGGTCGAGATCAGCTTGATGGCATTGTTCGACAATGTCTTCAGAAAGATGTCCGAGCGCCCGTTCGTGTCGCCGGCCACCAGGTTGGACGCCAGACTGGAAAACACGACCTGTTTGCCGTCAGGCGAGATCTTCGGGCTCTGGCTCTCGGCGAACACCTGCCCGCCATTCGCCTTGGTCGAGACCCGCACGACCGATGCGACCGGGCTCGCCGCCGCCACAATGCCACAGGAACTCACAAGAAAGGACAGGACGAGGCCGGCTCTTGCTGCCGCCGAAATCGCTTGCATCGCAATCACTCCCCAACAATGGCAACATTTTCGCCGACGATAACTCTCCGTCGCCGGCACGGAAATAGCCCCCAACCAGGGCACACCAACTGGGCCACGGAAATCTTGCGGCCGACCACGCTCGGTTCACCTTTGCCTGCAAAGTCCCTGTCTGCAGGAACCGGCGGCATGTTCACGACAATAGCCATGAGACCGGTTTTAGCAAAGTGGCCATCTTGCCTCGCGTTCCCTGCCGACAGCCGCACATTGCCACAGCCCGGCAGGAGCTACCCTGCCACCCTGCCGAGCCAAGCCGAAGTAAAACCTGGAATTCTCCATGATCTCATACGTAAATCAACATCAAAAAAGCAGAATTAAAGAAACATTAACCATAATAAATGGTTACACATTCTTTTCGCATTCACATAAATTAAACCGAGAATCCCGTATATCACCATACAAAACCATATGAGACCTCGCTTTTCTCTCGATTTTGCCGTTAGTGTCCGCCCAGATCCATGATCGAGATGCATAGACATGAAGTCGGACAAGTTGATTTTTGCAGTTTGGATCCTGTCTAGCCTGGTGCTGGCAGCCCTCACGATGCAGCCCGTCGGCACGGGCGTTCAGCTCACCACCGGTCTTGCGCTCCTGTGGGCCATGATCCTTGTCTGGATGGGTGGCCGCACCGGTCCCTGGCGTCTCGCCTTCATCGGCCTCGCGCTGACGATCGCCGGCCGCTATGTCTACTGGCGCACCACATCCACGCTCCCGAGCATCGAAGACCCGCTGAACTTCATTCCCGGCTTCATCCTCTACGTGATGGAGATGTTCACCGTGCTGATGCTCTGCATCAGCCTGTTCATCGTCGCCGATCCCATCGAACGTGCCCCGGCCCCGCGCCTTTCCGACGACGACACGCCCACCGTCGACGTGTTCATCCCCACCTACAACGAAGACAAGGCCATGCTGGCCACCACCGTTTCGGCGGCGCTGGCCATGGACTATCCGGCCGGCAAGCTGAAGGTCTACCTGCTGGACGACGGCGGCACCGACCAGAAGTGCAACGCCGCCGACCCCGTCGCCGCGCACTCGGCACGCAGCCGCCGGGCCGAACTGATGGCGCTGTGCGAGGAGCTCGGTGCGCACTATCTGACGCGTGAGCGCAACCTGTCCGCCAAGGCCGGCAACATGAACGCCGCCCTGCCCAAGACCTCGGGCGAACTCATCGCCATCTTCGACGCCGATCATGGCCCCGTGCGCGAGTTCCTCACCGAAACCGTCGGCCACTTCCACGAGGACCCGCGCCTGTTCCTGGTGCAGACCCCGCATTTCTTCCTCAACCCGGACCCGATCGAGAAGAACCTCTCCACCTTCAACCGCATGCCCTCCGAGAACGAGATGTTCTACGGCATCATCCAGAAGGGCCTCGATAAGTGGAACGGCGCCTTCTTCTGCGGTTCCGCCGCCGTGATCAGCCGCGCGGCGCTCGAGGAAGCCGGCGGCTTCGACGGCGTGTCCATCACCGAGGACTGCGAGACGGCCCTGTCGCTGCACGCTCGCGGCTGGAACAGCCGCTATGTCGACAAGCCCCTGATCGCCGGACTGCAGCCGGAAACCTTCGCCAGCTTCATTGGCCAGCGCTCGCGCTGGTGCTCGGGCATGATGCAGATCCTGCTGCTCAAGAACCCGCTGTTCAAGCGTGGCCTGTCCGGTCCGCAGCGCATCGCCTATCTGTCGTCCAGCCTGTTCTGGCTGTTCCCGCTGACGCGCCTCACCTTCATCATCGCCCCGCTGCTCTACACCTTCTTCTCCATGGAGATCTACGAGGCGAACATCTCCGAGTTCATCGCCTACACCACGGTCTACATGGCCGCGAACATGATGATGCAGAACTATCTCTACGGCAAAGTGCGCTGGCCGTGGATGAGCGAGCTCTATGAATACGTCCAGTCGGTCTATCTGGTCCGCTCGATCTTCGGTGTGCTCCTGAACCCGCGCAAGCCCACCTTCAACGTCACGGCCAAGGGCCAGACGCTGGAGAGCAAGCGCCTGAGCGAGCTGGCCCTGCCCTATTTCGTCATCTTCGCCGTGCTTGTCATCGCCACCGTCGTCACCGCCTGGCGCTGGTATCACGACCCCGCCGCCAGCGATCTGCTGCTGGTCGTCGGCCTGTGGAACCTCCTCAATCTCGCTGTTGCCGGCCTCGCCCTGGGCGTCGTTTCCGAACGCGTCGAGCGGCGCCATGCCCAACGCCTCGCCGTCTCCCGCCGCGGCGCCGTCCGGATCGACGGCAAGATCGAACAGGTGCTGATCGAGGACGTCTCCGCCGGCGGCGCCAAGCTGCGGCCGCTGTCGGGCCGCTTCAGCTTCGATCGCGCCGCCGAGAAGTCCGGCCATCTCGCCATCTCCCCGGCCAAGCCCGGTCAGCCCATCCTGCATGTCCCCGTCACGCTGCGCCGCCTCGGCCATGACGACAAGGGCGTCAGTGCCGGCATCGCCTTCACCGGCACCGAGATCGAGAACACCGCCGTCGTCGCCTCCATCATGTATGCCAACGGCGATCCCCTCGACGGCTTCCGCCAGCGCCGGCGCAATCCGGTCGGCGTGCTGACCGGTACGCTGCGCATGCTCGGCCTCAGCCTGCACCACGTGGTGCGCGGCATCAGCTACCTCGCCCGCATCGGCCAGCCGGACGCGCCAGCCCCCGAACCCAGTGGCACTGTTGTCCACGCCACTGTCGAGGTCCGCAAATGATCCGCCACCTCTCCACCCGATGCGCGGCCCTGCTGCTGGCCACCGTCCTTGCCTTTCCGGCACTGGCCGAGCCGCCGGCCCAGCCGCTCCGCCACCTGCCCGCGCCTCGCGGCGGCTGGACCTTCAACGGCGAGGAATCCAGCCTGCGGTTCCCCCTCTATCTCGACGCTGAAGCTACCGCCCGCTCCGGCGAACTGATCCTCGCGCTGCAGTCGGCCGTCTCCGTCATGCCCGAAACCTCCACCCTGGTCGCGGCCATCAACGGCAAGACCATCGGTCGTGTCGGCCTTGGCAACGCGGAGGCGAGCGGCACCACCTCCATCGCCATCCCTCCCTCGCTGATGAAGGCCGGCTGGAACGAGATCACCCTCACCGCCAGCCAGCGCCACCGCGTCGACTGTTCGCTGAACGGCACCTACGAACTGTGGAGCCGCATCGATCCCGCCCGCTCCGGCCTCAGCCTCGCGCAAGTCTCGACGGCGTCGCTCAAGTCCATCGCCACCCTGTCGGCAGACGCCTCCGGCGGCCTGCCGCTGCGGCTGCGCGTGCTGCCCACCAGCGACGCCGAGCTGACGGCCGCCTTGCAGACCGCCGCCGTCGCGGCCCGTATGGCGGGCGCCTCGATCCCGAAGGTGGACGTCGCCGCCACGCCCGGCACCGGCGCCGGTCTCGACATCGCCCTGGGCACGCAGGCCGAACTCGCCGCGGTTGGCATTCCCGCCGCCACCGCCACGGCCGCGCTCACCGAGCCGCAGCTGCTTGGCCCCACCGCCGGCGGGCGTCCCACCCTGGTCGTCGCCCTCGAGAGCCCCAAGGCTGCCCCGCGCATCGGTCACCTCATGGATGTCGCCGACGACGTCGGCCGTCCGAGCGTCGATACGCTTCGCATCGGCCATGAGCGCCGGACGCTGCAGCTCGCCGATTTCGGCCTGCCCAGCGAGAGCTTCTCCGGCCGTCTCTGGCAGAACACCCTGCACGTCACCCTGCCGTCCGACGCACTGACCGCCGACTACGACTCCGTCACCATCAAGCTCTCCACCGGCTATGCCGGTAACCTCGACCGCGACAACAGCCTGTCGCTCTTCGTCGACGGCCACCTCGCCGCCGCCCTGCCCTTCGGCAAGCCCGATGGCGACGTCATCGACGGTCGCCGCATCGAAGTGCCGCTCAGCGCCTTCCACGCCGGCGACAACGAGGTGCAGCTGATCGCCAAGGTCACCTCGGCCGACGATCTCGCCTGCGACCCGCATGCCCAGCTCGCCGACAACGCGCGCTTCCTGATCCTGAACTCCACCTCGCTCACCATCCCGACGCTCGCGCGCGCCGCCAGCCTGCCCGATCTCGGCGCCACGCTCGCCGCCGGCTCGACGGGACCTGACGCCACCGCCCCGGTTCGCCTCGCGCTCGCCGGCAGCGATCCGGCCACCATCGGGGCCGCCGCGACGCTTTACGCCAAGATGGCCGTCGCCGCCGACGCGCTTCCCGCGCTCGCTGCCACCCTGTCGGTGCCGCGCGATCGCAAGGACGCTCTGGTCATCGTCGGCGCCGCCGACAGCCTGCCGCGCGATCTGCGCGATACCTCCGGCGTCGATCTCGCAGCCCTCACCACCGGCGGCCCGGCGCTGGCTTCGGTCGGCGCATCCGGCAACGCCGACACCCTGTTCACCGGTTCAATCGCCAACAGCGCCGGCAACAACGATCCGCTGATCGCCGAATGGAAGAAGCGCGTCGGCAGCGACCACAGCCGCTGGACCGATCTGAACGGCCTGCTCGGCGGCCTCTTCCAGTCCGCGAGCCAGACCCTCGGCTTCTCGGAAAAGCAGCGCCCCGCCGCTCCGATCGGCAGCAGCCTCGCCGTGGTGCAATCCCTGCCCGCAGGGTCCGACGCGCCCATAACGCTGGTCACCGCCCCCACCGCGGCGCTGCTCGCCGATGGCGTCACCACACTCGTGGACCGCGCCAACTGGCAGCGCCTCACCGGTGAGGGAACCTATTTCAACGCCGAAAGCCAGACCTGGCAGGTGCAGCAGGCCACCGCGCCGCGCATCGTCTCCACCGGCGACATGAGCCTTGGCAACCTGCGCCTCACCCTCGCCGCCTGGTTTGCCTCGAACGCGACCATCTATGCCGGCTTGATGGTGCTCGCCGCCCTCGCCTTCGGCCTCACCACCTATGCCACCGTGCGCCGCGCCGGCGTGAGGACCGCCAAATGATCAGGCGTCTTGCCGGCCTTGCCCTTGTGGCGATCGTCTTCGGCTGCGTCTGGATCTCCGGCGCGCTGCAACTGCCCAAGGAGGCCGAAGCCGGGAACCTGCCGCAACCGCAGATCGATCGCTCCCTGTTCGACGCCTGGGCCAAGGCCTTCGTCGATGCGAGCGGTCGCGTGATCGACAATGGCAACCACGGCATTTCCCACAGCGAGGGCCAGGGCTACGGCCTGCTCCTCGCGGTGATGGCCGACGATCGCCCCACCTTCGAGCGCCTGTTGCACTGGACGCTCGCCAATCTCGGCGTCCGCGACGACGCGCTCTTCGCCTGGTCCTACGATCCCGCCGCCGCCAAGCCGGTGGCCGACCTCAACGACGCCACCGACGGCGACATCCTCATCGCCTGGGCGCTCGTGCTCGCCGGCGACCGCTGGAGCGAACCGGACTACCGCAAGACCGCCGCCCTCATCGCCCGCGCCGTCGCCGACAAGGCCACCGCCTCCAGTCCCTACGGCCGCCTGCTGCTGCCCGGCGTGACCGGCTTTTCCGCCGCCGAGCGCAAGGACGGGCCGGTGGTCAATCTCTCCTATTGGGTCTATCCGGCCCTGCCGGCGCTCGCCACTGTCGCTCCCGAATATGACTGGCAGGCCATCGCCGCCTCCGGTCTCGCCGTCGGTCGGGCTGCCCACTTCGGCACCGCCGGCCTGCCCACCGACTGGATCTCGCTGGCCACCGCGCCCCGCCCCGCCGACGGTTTTCCGCCCGCCTTCGGCTGGAACGCCCTGCGCGTGCCGCTCTATCTGGCCTGGAGCGGCTTTGCCACGCCCGACGACCTCGCCCCCTATGCCCGCGCCTGGGCCAAGGCCCCGCCGTCCGTCGTCGACGTGACCGGCAAGGCCGCGCCTGCGCCTTTCGGCGGCCCCGAATATGCCGCCATACCCGCCCTGGTCGGCTGCGCCCTCACCGGCCAGAAGCTCGATCCCGCCCTCCGTTCCGCCCCAATGGACGTCTACTATCCGTCGACGTTGCGCCTGCTCGTGCTGGCCGCCGCGTCCGAGAGGTATCCGCAATGCCTTTGATCCGGATGATCTCCGCCCTTTCCGGCGCCGCCCTGCTGCTCGCCGCGCCCGCGCTCGCCGCCGACAGCAAGGTCGACGAAAGCGCCCTGCGCTATTACGCCAGCCACAACGAGATGGACCGCGCCCAGGCCGAGATCCGCCGCCTGCAGGCGCTCTATCCCGACTGGACGCCGCCCACCGATCTCACCGCCCTCTCCGGCGACCGCGAGAGCCCCCTCTGGGACCTGTTCCGCAAGGGCGACATGGCCGCGCTCTCCGCCGCCATCGACCAGTTGAAAGCGCAGGATCCCGCCTTCCAGCCCTCCGCCGATCTCAAGGCGCAGATCGAACGCCGGCAGGCGCGCGATGGCCTGATCGCCGCCTCCGACGCCAATGACGCCGCCAAGGTGCTCGCCATCGCCGCCGCCCACGCCGACATGATCGGCTGCGCCGATCTCGACGTCAGCTGGCGCGTTGCCGCCGCCGAGGCCGCCAAGCCCGATCGGGAGGCGTCGCTCGCCCTCTATACCCGGCTGCTCGACAGCTGCCCGGACGCCTCGACCCGCCTCGCCACCGTGCAGAAGGCCATCGCCAGCCTCGGCGCCGACGGCGGCCACCTGTTGCTGACCCACGAGAAGACGCCCGGCGAGTTCGATCGGCTCCGCCCCGATTTCGCCCGCGCCGCCATCGCCGCCCGCCTCTCCGGCACCGCGACGGCCGATCCCGATCCGCGCGATCTGGCCGTGCTGGAATCGCTCGCCAACGCGGGTCCGAAGCCCGATGACGCCGCCTTGCTCGGCTGGTGGTATCGCGCCGGCAAGCAGAGCGACAAGGCGCTCGCCGCCTTCCGCACCGCTGCCACGCTCGCCGGCCCGGACATGGACGCCAAGATCGCCGAGGGCTTGGTGCTCTCGCTCGACGACCTGCACCAGCGCGCCGAGGCGATCCGCATCGCCCATGACAACCGCCAGCGTTCCGACACGCTGACGCACCTCTATGTCGATCTCGGCACCGCCCAGTTCGAGGGCAACCCCCGCCCATCGCTGGCCGCCCCCGACATCGCCGACTACGGCTCCGCCGTCAGCGCCACCCAGTCGGCAGCCGGCGCCGAAGTGCTCGGCTGGTATCTCTATGACCTCAAGCGCCCCGCCGACGCCGCCCCCTGGTTCGACCACGGGCTCGCCTGGAAGCCCTCCGCCAGCCTCGCGAGCGGTGCCATCTACGCCGCCCTCGCCGTCAAGGATGACAGCAAGGCCAATGCCCTGATCACCACCTGGCGCACCCAGTTCCCCGAAGTGGCCGACATCCGGCTTGCTGCCCCCACCTCTGGCGCAGGCAAGCCCGCCGGCCGCGACGCCATCCTCGTCGCCTTCGAGGCCGGCAACTTCAGCCGCTGCGTCGATCTTGCCAACGGCCGCGCCAGGCTCAAGCCCGATCTCAGCGTCATCAAGGGCTGGTGCCTGATGAAGCTGCAGCGCCCGGTCGAGGCCGCCGCCGCCTTCGAGGCCGGCATGGCCGGCAGCGGCAAGGTCCGGCAGGACGCCGCCTATGGCAAGTCGCTCGCCGCCATGGCCGCTGGTGACGTGCAAGGCGCCGTCGCCACCGCCATGAACGGCGTCAGCGCGCCCGAGCGCCGCGCCGAGATCGGCGCCGCCGCGCTCGCCGACACCGCCCAGGCCCGCTTCAACGCCAAGGACTGGCGCGGCGCTCTGACCGCGCTCGAGCAGCGCGCGGCCTTCACCCCTGAAACCGCCGACCTTGCCCTCCTGCGCGGCTGGTGCCTCTGGCACATTGGCGCGCGCGCCGAAGCCAAGGCCCTGTTCCTCCGCCTCGACAACACCCTGTCCACGGCCGACACCCGCCGCGCCGTCGCCACCTCGGGAGCCCGGTCATGATCCGCGCCCCCTTCGCCGCCGCTCTTGCCGGCCTGATGCTCTCCGGCTGCATCGCCTCCACCGGCTATTCGGTGGCAACCTTGCAGACCACCACCTCGCTCACCCGCGAACCCGGCCAGGCCTGGGCCGTGCTGCCGCCGACGGCCGGCCGCGTCCTCGCGGTCAGTGAGCGGCAGGAGCCGCGCCGCCTCAGCCAGCGCATCGTCCTGGAAAGCGCGACCCCGCTGGCCGGCGAGAATGTGATCACCGTCGCCACCGCCAGTCCCGACGGCTCCGACCCCGCCTTGCTCGCCCCGCCGACGCCCGCCGGCATCGACGCGGAAATGGCCGCCGCCATCCCCGGCGTCCGCATGGCCCGCACCAATGCCCTCGGCCAGAACGCCTACGGCGCCTTCGGCACCGCGCTCGGCCACAGCGCCGGCGTCACCTGCCTCTTTGCCTGGCAACACATCACCGAAGCCACGTCCAAGCCCATCGACATCCGCCTGCGCCTGTGCGCCCGCGCCACGCCCGAAGCCCTCACCGCCAACATGACCGGCCTGCGCCTCGCCCTCGGCCCAGCCACCGACTGGACCGTCCGCAGCGGCGGCCTCAGCGTCGACCCGCTCGCCGCCGCCTCGGGCCTCATCGGCGCACCATCGGCACAGCAGTAACAGCCAGACGCCCAAGCGAATGACCGGACACCCCGAAGGCCGGTGACTGGATCGACCGCAGGTCGTTCCTGTCACCCTCCCCTCGGGACCCCAAGGAAATCACTGGCACTTCCTGGCCGAAACAAGACGCCGTCTCCCTCTCTGCGAGCCCGATCACCTGCCTTGTGTCCGGCAGGCCAAGACCCCAACTCGGTTCTCGCGCAACAGCTGACAAAGGTTTGAACCGGTTAGCGCCTTGCTCTCTCTCCCCCCTTGAGGGGAAGAGCTGGAGAGGGGGGGTAAACCACAGCAATCGCCTTCGAACGCTTGCGCGTCTCCCCCCATCCCCCATGGCAAATCGCGATTGCCAGCCCCCACCAACCGCGCTACTCACTAGGCTCCGAACGAAAATCGATTCAGGATTCTCCCATGCCCTATACCGCCGCTCCCGCTCGCTATGATGCCATGCAATACCGCCGGGTCGGCCGCAGCGGCCTGAAACTGCCGGCCATTTCGCTCGGCCTCTGGCAGAATTTCGGCGAGACGGCGCCGCTCGATCGCGCCCGCGCCATCTGCCACACCGCCTTCGATCTCGGCATCACCCACTTCGATCTCGCCAACAACTACGGCCCGCCTCCGGGCACCGCCGAGGAGACCTTCGGCAAGATCCTCGCCACCGATTTTGCGGCCTATCGCGACGAGATGGTGATCTCCACCAAGGCCGGATACCTCATGTGGCCCGGCCCCTATGGCGAATGGGGCAGCCGCAAATACATGCTCTCGAGCCTCGACCAGAGCCTCAAGCGCATGGGCCTCGACTATGTCGACATCTTCTATTCGCACCGCTTCGATCCCGAGACGCCACTCGAGGAGACCATGGGCGCGCTCGACAGCGCCGTGCGCTCGGGCAAGGCGCTCTATGCCGGCATCTCCTCCTACAATTCCCAGCGCACCCGCGAGGCCGTCGCCATCCTGAAAGACCTCGGCACGCCCTGCCTGATCCACCAGCCCAGCTATTCCATGATCAACCGCTGGGTCGAGGACGACGGCCTGCTCGACACGCTCGACGATCTCGGCGTCGGCTGCATCGCCTTCTCCCCGCTCGCCCAGGGCATGCTCACCGACAAATATCTGCGCGGCGACGTGCCCAACGACAGCCGTGCCGCCCGCAAGGGTTCGCTCAAGCCCTTCTTCATGACCGACGAGAACCTCGGCCACATCCGCGCCCTCAACGACATGGCCGCCGCCCGCGGCCAGACACTGGCGCAGATGGCGCTCGCCTGGGTGCTGCGCGGTGGCCGCGTCACCTCCGCCCTGATCGGCGCCAGCCGCCCCGAACAGGTGATCGACTGCGTCGGCGCGCTTCAGAACCTCGCCTTCTCCGACGCGGAGATGGCCGAACTCGCCCGCCGCGCGCCTGATCTCAACGTCAACCTCTGGGCCGCCTCGGCCGAACGCAAGGGCCCGAGCCGGTAACGGGAAGCCGGACAGGCAGCATCGGCATCCAATGGAAAAGGTTGCGGCGGGAGGGGGCTTGTCTCCCTCAGCGGACATCTCAAGGACTTCGACCGCCGCAACGACAAACCGCAAGGGCCTGCCGCCCCCAGAAGAGCAGACGCACCGACCTGCCGCAACAGGACGGTACCAATGATCCGCACCCCATCACCGAACCAACCCACCAGCCGAAAGCCTGGCCGCAGCGACCGGCACGCCACAGCCGACCGGCGCCGCGGCGTGAAGAAGATTGACAATATGTGTCACGCTACCCACAATACCAGGGTTGGGAAAGGTCATCGCCATGGCATCGGGAAGCATCCACGTGAAGGTCTCGGGTGTGCTGCAAGAGCACATTCAGCACCAGATTGGCAAAGACGGCCTGTACGAGAACGCCAGCGAATATGTGCGTGCGTTGATCCGCAACGACCTGCAGAGCCGCGATGCCGCATGGGACGAGCTGAAACGCGAGTTGGCGCCGGCCCTGTGGGCTGACGACAGCCAGTTTGTCGAAGTGTCGGCAGAGGATGTCATCAAGCGCAACAAGAGCCGCTGAGCATGGCCGGCTATCGGTTTTTTGGCCGCGCCGACGCGGCACAGGACCAGATTTACCGGGACACCGCTGAAAAATGGGGCGAGGATCAGGCCGAGGCTTATATCCGGGGCCTCCATATGTATTTGCAGAAATTAGCCTCGAACCGCATGTTGTGGCGGCGGTTGCCACGCAAGTTGACGGTGCCGCCCGAACTGGCGCGAGACGCCTATTTCAGTCGCTATGAGCACCATTTCGTGTTCTTCAGACTCCTCGACGATGGCGCAATTGGTGTCATGAGCATTCTGCACGAACGCATGAACATACCCGTGCGTTTGCGAGAAGACCTGTTGGCTCTGAGCAATAAGGGCTAGACACGAGTTTACTGCGGAGACCGAAATGTCTGCCTTTCCTGATAGGACGCCCGGCTCCACAGCTGTTTGGTACACATGGGAATACCGCCTTGCGGTGATTTCGGGACCGGACGCCTATGTCCTCAACGCGTCAACAGGGCTTCCAAAATCCGGCTGGTGCGCTGTCGATCGCGACGTAATCCTTGACGATGCCTTTGATGGTACGGCAAGGCCAATCTCCGTGACCCAAGCGATGGAATTACTTGTGGCGGCTTCCCAGCGCGTAGGCGTCGATTTTGGCCTGCCATTACCCTTCATGACCTCCAATACGGACACACAAAAGTAGGTAGCCAAAGGCAAGGCCATCCCCACCAACGCCGCTTGGCGGGGATGGGCAAAACATGCTCAACTCCGCCCATGATCAAGCGCCTCGCCCTCAGCCTGCTCCTCGCCCTCGCCGCCTGCCCCGCCCGGGCCGCCGATCCCTTCCAGGCATGGTTGGCCGCCACCGTCTGGCCGAAGGCGCAGTCGGCTGGGGTGAGCCGCGCCACCTTCGACGCTGCCATCGCCGGCCTGACGCCCGACACGGGGCTGCCCGATCTCGGGCCCAAGGCCACGGATTTTCAGGCCGAGTTCCGCAGTCCGGCCGGCTATCTCGACGCTGGCAAGCTCGCCGCCCAGCGGTCGATCGCCGCCAGGAAAGTGGCGGCCAACAAGGATGTCCTCGCCTCCATCCAGAAGGCCACCGGCGTGCCGCCCGGCATCGTCGTCGCGGTCTGGGCCAAGGAGTCCGCCTATGGCGCCGCCGCGCTCCCCAAGAGCGCCATCCGCACCCTGGCGACGCAGGCCTACATGGGCTCGCGCAAGGCCGAGTTCCTGCCCGAACTGATCGCAGCACTGCAGATCCTCGACAGCGGCGAGGTCAGCCTCAAGGCCATGAAGAGCTCCTGGGCCGGCGCGCTTGGCCAGCCGCAGTTCATGCCGTCGAAGTTCAGGGACTATGCCGTCGATCAGGATGGAGACGGTCGCCGCGACATCTGGACCTCCACCCCTGACGTGCTCGGCTCCATCGCCCACTTCCTCGCCCTCAACGGCTGGAAGGCCGGCGTACCCGTCGGGACCGAGGTGCGCCTGCCGCCCTCCGTCTCCTGCACGCTCGAAGGTCCCGACCAGGGCCAGCCGATCGCCAGCTGGACCGGGGCCGACGTGACCCGCGCCGACGGCAGCCCCGTCACTTCAGCCGACGTCGGACCTGTCGGACACCTGCTGCTGCCGGCCGGCCGCTACGGACCGGCCTTCCTGGTGTCGGACAATTTCTATGTGCTGAAGACCTATAACGAGTCCGATGTCTATGCACTCTGGGTGCGACTTGTGGGCGACAAACTCGTCGGCAAAAGCGTCATAACCGCGACATGGTCGCCGCCCCAGGGCTTCAGCCGCGGCGACGTGCGCAGCCTGCAGAAACGCCTCGAGGCCATGGGCCATGACGTGGGCACCGCCGACGGTCTCGTCGGCTTCCGCACCCGCGTCGCCATCGGTCGCTGGCAGCAAGCCCACGGTCTTCCCGTCACCTGCTACCCCGACAAGGCCACCATCGCCGCGCTGAAATAGGCCCGAAGAGCCGGCCCTCAGGGCTTGACGGTCGCGGCCGGCGCGTGGTGATGCTGTTGAAACAGCTTGCCTTTTTCCGTCCAGAGCACCACGCCGAGCGCAATCGCCGACAGGCCGAAACAGCCCAGGGCATAGGGGATCACCGTGCCGTCGAAGGCCTGTCCCACCAGCGCGCCCAGGAAGGCACCCACCAGCGTCGTATAGCTGCCGATCAGCGACGAGGCCGTTCCCGCCACCGCCCCGAGCGGCTCCAATGCCAGCGCATTGAAGTTCGAGGTGATGTTGGCAAAGCAGAAATGGCTCAATCCCAGCAGGACCATGAACAGCAGAAGTGGCGGAATTCCGCCACTCAGCAGCGTCACCGCCAGCAGCAATCCGGTCACGATCACATAGGCAATCAGGCTCGAATGCGACAATCGCCGCATGCCGAAACGCTGCACCAGACGCGAGTTGAGATAGTTGCTGAAGCCCGCAAACAGCGCCACCGACGCAAAGGCCAGCGGGAAATAGGTACCAAGCCGGTAGCCGTCGGACCCCAGGATCTGCTCGGCCGAGCCGATATAGGCCATCAGCGTGCCGAACATCAGGCACAGCGCCGTGGCGTAGCCGAAGGCCATCCTGTTGGTAACGCAGAGCTTTCCGGCCCCGAGAATGTCGTGGAGCGAGAAGCGGCGCCGGTATTCCGGATGCAGCGTCTCCGGCATGCGCGCGGCATACCAGAGCGTGGTGACGATCGACAGAACCGCCATCATCGTGAAGATCAGCCGCCAGTTGGCGACGAGCAGGATGAAGCCGCCGAGGCTGGGCGCCAGAACCGGAATGATGATGAAGATCATCATGATGAAGGACATCACCCGCGCCATCTCGCGCCCCGCGAAGCGGTCGCGCACGATGGAAACCGCCAGCACGCGCGGCGCCGCAGCGCCCACGCCCTGCAGCAAGCGCGCGGCCAGCAGCAGCTCGAAACTCGGCGCCAGCGACGCCAGAACCGCCCCAAGCGCCAGAATGACAAGCCCGGTCAGCAGCACCGGCCGCCGCCCGAAGATGTCGGCCAGCGGGCCATAGATCACCTGCGCCAGCGCAAATCCGCCCATGTAGACATAAACGACAAACTGCAGGTTATTCTGTTCGGCAATGCCGAAGCTGCCGCCGATGTTCGGCAGGGCCGGGAGCATCGTGTCGATGGCCAGCGCCGTCATGCCCATCAGGGCAGCAATAAGAGCAACGGTTTCGCCAAAGCCGGGCCAGCGGGGCGCGGGGCTCGTAGTCGTCTGCATGACTTCAGTCCAGGATTGCGCAGGGCCCGGAAAATGCCGGGACTCGCAAATCCCATGAAGAGACGCGGCCTGCGCTACCGTTCATAACCATCGCCGCAGCCGTTGTCCAAGCCTGATTTGATCGATTCATCAAATCGTGATCACGCACTACTGCGCGAAGCCTCGGCGCCCTCGCACGCCGATCACTGGTCCGAATATCCGCCGATCGAGCCGGTGATGTCACCCGACGAATAGCCCTGCACGGGCTGGGCGCCCACGTTCCATCCCGGTGCCGTCCCCACTTGCGGCGGCACGGAGTTGGCCCCGACCGGCGTGCAGATATAGCCCGGCGGACAAGCAGCCGCCGGCTGCTGAACCGGCTGCGCCGGATAGGACACAGGCGCCGATTGAGCCGGATAGCCCTGCTGGGCTGCCGGATAGACGAGCGGCTGGTTCGGATAGCCGCCCTGGTCCACCGGCGCCGGCGGCAAGGGTTGATCGAAGCCGCTGGCACCCTGCCCGCCAAGCGGCGGCTGCCGGTCGGCTGCTTCGATCGATTGCGGCAGCACCTTCGGCCACACCTGCTCGTCCTTCGGGATCTCCATGGGTGCCATCGGCACATTGGATGCCACCATGGCCGACGGCGTTACATTCGGCTTGGGCTTGCAGTAGCGATAGGTGCCTTGCGCATTGTGATGGGCGAGATCGAGGTGGAAATGATCCTCGTGCATGCCATCCGAGCCGGGCCCGAGCACCGTTGTGAACGGCCCGCAGGCCCCGGCATCGATCTCGCGCAGGAAGGCGCGATCGGTCTCGTTGCCGCGCCAGCCCTTCTTCACCGTCACGGTGTAACCGTTGGCCAGTGTCACGCCGGCAAAATCGAAGGCATTGGCAAAGGCATGCTCGCTGAGCCGGGCACCGGGAACGGAGTTGCGCGTGCGGCAGTTATAGGTGCCGAAATTCTTGATCTCGACCACCGGTGAGCCATAGTGGGCATAGGCTGCCGGCATCACCGAGGTCTGCACCCATTGCTCCAGTGCGGCTGTCATCGGACAGGACATCACCAGCGCGCGATTGCCAAGACTGACCGTGCCGTCCTCAAGCGCCGCAACCTTCAGCGGCCGATCGATGCCGCAGATGCCCTTGCCTTCGATCGGCCCGATCTCCTTGATCAGCGTCGTCAGCTTGACGAGTCCGCGCGCGTAGCAGGCCGCCTCCGCCTGCGCCCGCCACGGTTCCCGTTCCTCAAAGTCGAACATGCCGCAGCCGACGAGCAGCGCGGGATAAACGAGCACGAGAAGACCGGACGCGAAACGAGATGGCTTCATGATGGCCTAAAATGCCACCATCCCCGCTAACGGGGCGTTAATGCTAACGACGGGAGACAAGCTTGCACTGCCGGGCCACATTGCCTATCTTGGTCAGACTTAGCCAGGAGGCGCATATGACGTTGCCCGTCAACATGCTCGAAGCCAAGACGAACCTGTCCAAGCTCGTCCAGCAGGTGGAATCCGGAGCTGAAACCGAAGTGATCATCGCGCGGGGCGGTCGCCCCGTGGCTCGTCTGGTCCCGCTTCAGGAGCCACGGCAGAGTGGCAAGCGGCTAGGCCTGCTGGAAGGCAGGTTTCCCGACCTCGATCTTGCTCTCTTCAATGGTGATGATCAGGAGATTGCTTCGCTGTTCCTAGGCCGGGACCAATCCTGATGCGCCTGTTGCTCGATACGCACGTGGCCATCTGGGCGTTGGTGTCCCCCAGGCTGCTGCCTGCGCATATCCGGAACCTGATCGCCGACGGCGACAACCAGATTCATGTATCCGCTGCGAGCGTCTGGGAAATATCGATCAAGCACCAGCTCGGCAAGGCCAGCGCACCGCCGTTTTCAGGGGAAGACGCGGTCGGCTACTTCCGTGAAGCCGGCTATGCGTTTCTGCCCATCACGGCCTTGCACGCCGCCGCCGTGGAAAAACTGCCTCCGCTGCATGCCGATCCCTTCGACCGGCTGCTGCTCGCCCAGGCACACCACGAACCGATGCACCTCGTAACCCATGACGCCGCCATACTCCAATACGGCGATCTGACGATCGGCTGGTAGGGTTGCCTCAAATCGAGCTCACTGTCTTCAGCCGCACCTTCGGGTGCACCTCGGCCTGGCTCATCACCGTGGTATGCGCCCGGAAGCGTTCGACGATGGAGCGTACGAAGGGCCGGCTCATGGGCGAGGTCATCAGCACCGGCAATTCGCCCTTCTTGGCGGCGTCTTCGAACTGGTCGCGCACCAGCATCACGAAGTCCTGCAGCTTGCTCGGCGCCATGGCAAGGCGCTTGTCGTCGCCTTCGCCGACAATGCTCTCGATGAAGGCTTGCTCCCAGGCCGGCGACAGGTTGATCAGCGGCAGATAGCCGTTGGGCGAGATGTGGGCGGCGCAGATCTGCCGCGCGAGGCGGGCGCGCACATGCTCGGCGATCATCTGCGTCGAGCGCGACACCGTCACCCCCTCGGCGATCCCCTCGAGAATGGTCCCGAGGTCGCGGATCGACACACGTTCGGTCAGCAACAGCTGCAGCACGCGCTGGATGCCGGAAACGGTGATCTGCCCCGGCACGATCTCGTCGATCAGCTTGGCCTGGTCGGCCGGCACTTCGGTCAGAAGCTTCTTGACGTCGGAATAGGACAGGATTTCCGCCACGTTGCTCTTCAGCGTCTCCGACAGATGCGTCGACAGCACCGTCGCCGGGTCCACCACCGTATAGCCGCGAATGGCCGCTTCCTCGCGCAGGCGGGCTTCCACCCAGGTGGCCGGCAGACCAAAGGTCGGCTCCACGGTCTGCGTGCCAGGAATGCCCACCTTGCCGCCCATGGGATCCATCACCATGAACTGGCCGGGGAAGATGGTGCCGCGCCCGGCCTCCACTTCCTTGATCTTGATGACATAGTCGTTGGCGCCCAGCTGCACGTTGTCGAGCAGGCGCACCGGCGGCATGATGTAGCCGAGATCGGTGGCGATCTGCCGCCTCAGTGCCTTGATCTGATCGCTGAGCCGCTCGCCCTTGGAGTTGTCGTTGATCAGCGGCAAGAGGCCGTAGCCGAGCTCGACCCTCAGATCGTCCATCTTCAGCGCCGTCTGCACCGGCTCCTCGGCCGGCGCCGCCGGCGGGGCTTCGGCAGCAGCCTTCTCCGCCGCCTTGATCTCCGCCTTGGCCTTCTTGTCCTTGTTGGCGAGGAAGGCAAGCACCCCGGCCCCCGCCCCCAGCGAGGCAAAGGGCAGGAACGGCAGTCCCGGCAGCACCGACAGGAGGCCCATCACCACCGAGGACATGCCGAGCGCCGTCGGATAGCCGGCGAGCTGCCCGCTCAGCGCCTTGTCGGCCGCGCCGCTCACGCCCGCCTTCGACACCAGAAGGCCCGCCGCCGTCGACACGATCAGCGCCGGGATCTGGCTGACAAGACCGTCACCGACGGTCAGGACGGTATAGGAATGTCCCGCTTCCGACAGCGTGATCCCCATCTGCATGGTGCCGATGATGATGCCGCCGATCACGTTGATGAAGGTGATCATCAATCCGGCGATGGCGTCGCCACGCACGAACTTGGAGGCACCGTCCATGGCGCCGAAGAAGGCGCTTTCCGCTTCCAGGTCCCGCCGCCGCTTGCGCGCCTCGTCTTCCTTGATGAGCCCCGACGACAGGTCGGCGTCGATGGCCATCTGCTTGCCGGGCATGGCGTCGAGGGTGAAGCGCGCCGCCACTTCCGCGATGCGGCCCGAACCCTTGGTGATCACGACGAAGTTGACGATCACCAGGATGGCGAAGACGATGATGCCGATGACGAAGTTGCCGCCCATCACGAAGTTGCCGAAGGCGGCAATCACGTGGCCGGCCGCATCGGTGCCCTCATGCCCATGGCTCAGGATCAGGCGCGTCGACGCCAGATTGAGCGACAGGCGCAGCATGGTCGAGATCAAGAGAATGGTCGGAAAGGAGGTGAATTCCAGCGGCGTCTGGATGAACAGCGCCGTCATCATGATCAGCACGGAGAAGATGATCGACAACGCCAGCATGAAGTCCAGCAGCATCGAAGGCATCGGCAGGATCAGGATGACCATGATCGCCATGATGCCGACGGCAAGGCCTACATCGCCCCTGAACACCGTCGAGCGCAGCGTGTCGATCGAAGGCACGCTCATGCCGAGCGGATAGCCTGACGCGGTGGGCTCGGAACTGGTGGACGTGTCGGCCAACGCAAATACACCCGCAAATCACGGCCGGCCCCGACGCGGGATCCAGCTAGGCAGAATTTGCCGGGCATATGGTTAACGGCCGGTTAACTTTTGCTGATCCACCTTCACCGTCCCCAAAGAGATCACTTGGGGCAGGGAAAACGCAGGCAGCGTCAGTCGTCACATTCGAGACTGCTGCGGCCGCGCGTCAGGTCCCGAACAAGATCCCCGACGCCCTCAACCGCGGGCTCAGGCAGCCGCAGCGTCAGCAGGCAACCGGCCTCGTCAAAGGCACTGTCCACCACTTCCGTGCCGGAAAGCGCGGCAAGCCGGGCCTTGAACAGCGCCATTTCGGAAAACGTGAGGTGAACCCGCGCCAGGACGCTTGGCACGAAGGCCGTCAGCTCGGCCTCCCTCAGGCACTGCGCGGCCGTACCGCCATAGGCGCGCACCAGCCCGCCGGCCCCGAGCAGGATGCCGCCGAACCAGCGTGTCACGATCACCAGAACATGGTCGACCTCGGCCCCATCGATGGCGGCAAGGATCGGCTTGCCCGCCGTGCCCGAGGGCTCGCCATCGTCGGAGAAGCGATAGGTCGCGCCGATGCGAAAGGCCCAGCAATTGTGGTTGGCGTCGGCATCCCCATGGAGGGCCAAGGCGGCCTTGGCCTCTGCCTCGCTGGCCACCGGCACGGCAATCGCCCGAAATCGGCTCTTCTTCACCACCTGCTCGACCGTGGCGATGCCCTCAAGGCGAAACATCGGTGAGGCTCTCGGGTTTCTTTTCGCAAAATGCAAAAGGCCGGCGGCATGACCGCGCCAGCATCACGCTAGCATCACGCCATCGCCACCCGCGCCGTCCCGGGCTCCGGCACGTCGACGCCCTCGGCCTCATACTCGTTGAGCTTGTTGCGCAACGTACGGATCGAGATGCCGAGGATCTTGGCCGCATGGGTGCGGTTGCCAAGGCAATGGTCGAGCGTATCGAGGATCAGCTCGCGCTCCACATCGGCCACCGTGCGCCCCACCAGCGCCCGCGTCATCGCCTGCGCCGTCTCGGCGGCGCGTGCGGCAGCATCCCCGGTGCGCCCGCTCGCCGGACTGTCGAAGCGTGCACCATCCGGCGAGCGGATGGCGTCGACGCCGATCTCGATGCCCGAGGCCAGCAGCACGGCGCGATGGATGGTGTTCTCGAGTTCGCGCACATTGCCCGGCCAGCCCGCCGCGATCAGCTCGCGCTTGGCATCCGCCGCGAGCGGCCGCTGCGGCATGCCGTTCACCTCGGCATACTTGCGGCAGAAATGCTCGGCCAGCGCCAGAATGTCGGCCGGGCGCGCCCTCAGCGGCGGGATCTTCAGATTGACCACGTTGAGCCGGTAGAGCAGATCCTCACGGAAGTGGCCCTCGCGCACCGCGTCCATCATGTTGCGATTGGAGGTGGCGATGATGCGGATGTCCACCGGCACCGGCTTGTTGCCGCCGACGCGGTCGATCACCCGTTCCTGGATGGCACGCAGCAGCTTGGCCTGCAGCCGCACGTCCATTTCGGAGATTTCGTCGAGCAGCAGCGTCCCGCCGGTCGCTTCCTCGAACTTGCCCACGCGCCGGGCCACGGCACCGGTGAAGGCGCCCTTCTCATGGCCGAACAGCTCCGATTCCAGCAGGTTTTCCGGAATGGCGGCGCAGTTCACCGACACGAAGGGCTTGTCCGCCCGCGACGACTTGCGGTGCACATAGCGCGCCAGCACTTCCTTACCCGTACCGCTCTCGCCGGTGATCAGGATCGAGGCCTCCGACGGCGCCACTTGGTCGGCCAGCTTCAGCACCGCCAGCATGGCCTCGTCGCGCACCACCAGTTCGCGGCTGTCGGCGCTGACGGCGGCGAGCACGGCAGCGATCATCTCCGCGTCCGGCGGCAGCGGAATATATTCCTTGGCGCCCGCACGAATGGCCGCCACCGCCGCCTTGGCGTCCGTGGCGATGCCGCAGGCGACCACCGGCACGTGGATGCGCTCTTCTTCCAGCGCGGCGATGAAGGCGCTGATCGGTTGCAAAACGTCGATCATGACGAGATCAGCGCCCTTGCCCGAGCGCAGCGTCTTGAGCGCCATGTCCACGGTATCGGCCTGCAACACCGACGCCCCCTTGTCCATGGCGATGCGGGAAGCCGCGGTCAGTTGCCCGTTCAGCGAGCCAACGATCAGAAGGCGCATGGCTTCAATCCTTATCCGCGTTCGTTCTTGACGATTTCGGTCATCGTCACGCCAAGCTTTTCTTCCACCAGAACCACCTCGCCGCGGGCAACGAGACGGTTGTTCACATAGATGTCGATCGCCTCACCCACCTTGCGGTCGAGTTCCAGCACGGACCCCGGCGCAAGCCGCAGAAGGTCATGCACCGGCATGCGCGCGCGCCCCAGAATGGCCGACACGCGCACGGGAACGTCGAACACCGCCTCAAGTTCCGCCGCGGTATGGGCGGCATTGGGATCCTCGCCGTCGCCGCCGCGGCGGCGCTCGGTCAGATGGTTTTCCAGGTCGAAGCCCGAAGGCTCGTCAGCGCCCGCGCTCATGACGGCTCTCCCGTTTCGCTCTTGTCAGCGTCATTGCCGGCCAGGCTCGGCAACAGATGATTCTCGATCGCCCGCGCCACCGCCGCTTCCGTGGCGACCCGATCCAGGATCATGCCGCCGTCGGCCCATTCGATCCGGCAGTCGCCGCGCGCCATGTCGGCTTCGCCGAGCACTACCAGACGGCCCTCGAAACCCCGTTCGCGGGCGAGCCGCGTCAGTTCGTCGTGAATGGCAGCCGAGTCTTCCTTGGCGAGGCGCACGACGAGGTGGGGCGCCTTGCGCAAAGGCACGAAGGCGTCCTCGATCACCGCAAGCACAAGCTCACGCGGCTGCCGCTCGATCAGGCTGCCCGCGAGCTTGAGGCCGATCACCTCGGCAAGACGCATGGCTTCCGCCTCGATCCTGAAACGCTCGGTATCCAGCACCGCCAGGATCGACTGCGCCGCATTGGCGAGCCGCGTCGCCTCTTCGACGAGGCGCCCGGCCGAACGCGCTTCGGCCGACTCCCGCCCTTCGGCGAGCCCGCGCTGATATCCGGCCGCCTCCGCCGCCGCCAGCGCCGCTTCATGATCCCGGAGCATCACGGTCGGTTCGGGCGGCGCAACGGGCTCGGGCCGCGGCAGCGGCGCCGAGAAATCGGTATCAAACAGGAAGCGGGCCGGTGCGGCCATGAGATCTGGTCCTTTCGAGGGGCTCGTCACATGACGAGCTCGTCCTCACCCTTGTTCTTCGAAATCATGATCTCGCCCTTGGCGGCGAGGTCCTTGGCGAGATTGATCATGCTGGCCTGCGCGTCATCCACATCGCGCAGACGCACCGCCCCCATGGCCTCCATGTCTTCCTTGAGCATGGCCGAGGCGCGCGCGGACATGTTGGCGAAGAACAGCTCGCGCACACCTTCCTTGGCGCCCTTCAGCGCCAGACCCAGCTTGTCCTTTTCCACCGCGCGCAGAATGGTCTGGATGGCGCTGGCGTCGAGCTTGCCGAGATCGTCGAAGGTGAACATCAGCGCCTTGATGCGGTCGGCCGCGTCGCGATTGTTCTCTTCGAGCGCGGTGATGAACTTGGCCTCGGTGTTGCGATCGAAGCTGTTGAAGATCTCCGCCATCAGTTCGTGGGCGTCACGCCGCTGCGTATTGGTCAGATTGGACATGAACTCGACGCGCAGCGTCTGCTCCACCTTGTCCAGAATGTCCTTCTGCACGCTTTCCATCTTCAGCATGCGGTTGACGACTTCCAGCGCGAACTCGTCCGGCAGCTTGGACAACACGCGCGCGGCATGGTCGGAGTTGATCTTGGACAGCACCACGGCGACGGTCTGCGGATACTCGTTCTTGAGGTAGTTGGCGAGCACCGTCTCCTGCACGTTGGAGAGCTTTTCCCACATGTTGCGGCCAGCCGGACCACGGATTTCGTCCATGATCGCGTTGACCTTGTCCGCCGGCAGCACCGACAGCAGCAGTCGCTCGGTCGTGTCGTAGTTGCCGAGCAGCGCACCCGACGACGACACCTTGGTCACGAACTCCACCAAGAGATCGTCCAGCATGGTCGGCGTGATCGGCCCCAGCTTGGACATGGAAATGGACAGCTGCTTGATCTCGATCTCGTCCAGCAGCTTCCAGATCGGCCCGCCGTAGCGATCGCCGAGCGCCAGCATCATCACCGCCGCCTTTTCGGGCCCGGTCAGCTCACGCTGTTCGGACGCCGAGGAGATCGTCAGTGAGTTGCCATGCGCAACAAGGGCGGTGGGAGAAAGATTATGGTGTTCCATGTCAGGCTGCCACCGCCTCCGTCAGCCAGTTGCGAATGAGGATCGCGGCTTCGTTCGGGTTCTCTTCCACCAGTGTTCCCACCTTGCGAACCTGGTCCATCTGCATGGCGCCTTGCGCCTTGGCTTCCTCGATGCGGGTATTTGCCGGCGAGGTGGCCTCCGGCGGCGTCAGCGGCTTGCCATCGGGTCCAACCTCGGCGATCACCGGCTTGCCGTCGGAGTTGAGCACCACGGTGATGGCATTCTTGCCCGTCGAGGCGGCCTCGTTCAGCGCATCGGTGATCTGCGGCACGGTGATGTGCTCGGGCTCTTCATCCATGTCCGGCGTCACGATCCGGCGAATGAGCGGCCGCACCGCGAACAGTAGGACCAGCAGCGACACCAGGAACAGCACGCCCATCTCCGCAAAGCGGACGATGTCATCCTTGGAGAAGTCGAACATGCCGGGCGCCGCGAGAGCGGCCGGATCGGTGGGGGCTGGCGGCGCGTCGGCAAACTGCAGGTTCACCACCTGCAACTGGTCGCCACGGTTCTGGTCGAAGCCCATGGCCGTCCGCACCAGCGTCGAGATCTGATCGAGTTCGGCTTGCGGCCGCGGTGCGTAGACCATCTTGCCCGTGGCGTCCGGCGCATAGCGGCCATCCACCAGCACCGCCACCGACAGACGCTTGACACCGCCCACCTCTGTCACCTGCGTGGTGGTCGTCTTGGAGATCTCGTAGTTGACCGTTTCCTCGGTGGTCTGCGAGTTGTCCTTCACATTCGACTGCGCGCCGCCCTGACTGCCGTTGGTGTTGGCATTCGGGACCTGATTGCCGGCGGTCACCTGACCGCTGCCCGCCGTATCCTGGCTGAGCGCCTGCTCTTCGCGCGTCTGGGTCGAGCGGACCACCTGACCGTTCGGGTCAAACACGTCCTTGGTCTGCGAGATGCGGTTGAAGTCCATCTCCGCCGCCACGCGCACACGCGCCCGGCCGGCACCGACCACGCTCTCGACGATGTCGCGGACCCGGCTCTCCACTTCCTGCTGATAGGACTGTGTCCGCTGATCGGCGGTGGAGGCAAGATAGGCCTCGCTGTCGTCACCGCCGCCTTGCGCCAGCAGGCGACCGGTCTCGTCGACAACGGAAATGCGTGAGGGATCAAGCCCCGGCACAGCCGAGGCCACCAGATGCTGGATGGCGCGGATCTGTTCAGGGCCGAGCGTGCCACGCGTCTTCAGCACGATCGACGCCGTCGGCTTCTGCTCGTCCTTCTTGAACAGCTGCTTTTCCGGCAACACCAGATGCACGCGCGCCTGGTCCACCTGGCGGATGGTACGGATGGTGCGGGCCAGTTCCCCTTCGAGCGCCCGCAACGCGTTGACCGACTGCACGAAGGACGTCGTGCCGAGCGCATCGGTCTTGTCGAAGATCTCATAGCCGACACCGCCGCCCGACGGCAGGCCGGCTTCGGCCAGCTTCATGCGTGTCGCAAGCACGTTCGCTTCCGGCACCAGGATCGTCGAGCCGTTGTTCTGCAGCGTATAGGCGACACCCGACGATTCCAGCTCCTGCGCGATCGCCGAGGAATCTTCCATGCTCAGCCCGGTGTAGAGCGGAACCTGCTGCACCTCGTTGAACCGCATCACGACAAAGGCGAAGAAGCCGACGAGACCCAGGGCCACGGCGCCCATGGCCGCAATGCGGCTAGGTCCCAAGGCTTTCAAGAAATCTGTGATTCCGGACACTCCGAACGCCCCGCTCGCACTTGAATAGAATCGCCGGCCTCAAGCTAGCGTACTCGGCAAGAATTTCCGCATGAACATGGTAAACAAGTTATTAACGCGCGTTTACCTTTTTAGCGGAGTGGCGGAATTCCGGGATTTTTGGTTGAGGATATTTCAACGCAACGCGGCAAATTTTGCCTAGTGACTGTGGAGAACGTCGATCGGGCCGATCGGGATGCGGCACGGCTCGGTGCGTTGACCCCGCCTGCCGGGCATCAGCGCCGGCTACTCGCGGTGTGGGCCACATGGATCGCCGCGGTCACCGTCGACGCCTCGGCCCGAAACGCAACAAGCCACCACGCGGACGGGCCGCATGGTGGCTGTCGATGAATGGCAAATCGTCGGTAGCGCCCTCAGGGGCGATACTGCTGCACCCGAGTGGCGCGCAGACCGGCAAGACCGTGCTTGTCGATGGATTGCTGCCAGGACAGGAACTCTTCCACCGTCAGGGTATAGCGCTTGCAGGCTTCCTCCAGGGAGAGAAGCCCGCCGCGGACGGCGGCGACAACTTCTGCCTTCCGGCGGATGACCCAACGCTGGGTACCCTCAGGAGGCAGATCTGCAATCGTCAAAGGACTCCCATCGGGTCCGATGACGTATTTTACTCGGGGACGCATTTGTTCGGTCATCTTACTCTCACACAAATCTGACCTTCAGTGAGAGAGACTACCCCAAGGCTTTTAAAATTCGCCTAACCCGACTGCAAGAAATCGGTAATAATTATAATAACTTGCCAGATAAAATATCGTCTTCTCCATTAGGAATTGGCAATTGGATTTCAGCCATTTGTCCGCTTTTCAGCCCTGTAAAGGTTAACGGCCTGTCCCAATTGCAGGCTTCTTTAAGTCCCTCAAGAATAAGAGGAAAAAACAAAAATTTCGCCGGTCTTGCAGAAAAGTTGGCAACCGGTGATCTCCTGCAACCAACGACAAAAACCCGTCGTGAAGCGCCAGGGCGGGCTTCACGAACAGGCTTCCATCCTCGGGAAAGGGCTCGAACGCTCCTGTTACGACGTCGTTCCGATGGAGATGAGGCTCGAGAGCGGGACAAGCGATCCGTTGATCTCCAGGAAAGGCTGGCTCGACGAGGTATCGACCCGCTTGACCGTGCCGGAGATCTCCGTCGTCACGTCCACCGCCGTGCCCTTGGAATTGGTTGCCGAAACGGAAATGGTATAGGTATCGTCTGACTTCGACCAATCGGTCCCGTCGGTTCCCTTGCCGTCCCAGCTGTAGCTGTTCGCCCCTTTTGTCAGGGCCGTCGTCCCCTTGTAAACGACAGCGCCGGCCGAGTTGGTAATGGTCACCTCGGCGCCCGTCACCGCCTCGCCCGAGTTCAACGACCAACTCGCCTTGCCCGACTGGAACTTGGTGGTGTCGGAATAGGCGGTAACGTCCTTGCCAAGATAGTTGACCAGCTGCAAGGCGGCGTTGGACGTCAGCGTCGACAGCATGTTGGTCAGCTTGTCGTTCGTCTGGATCTGCTGTTCGACCGCAGAATACTGCACCAGCTGCTGGGTGAACTTGTCAGCGTCCATCGGCTCCAGCGGGTTCTGCGTCCTGAGCTGGGTGGTCAACAACGACAGGAACGTGTTGTAGTTGGCCATCATCGCGTTTGTGGCGGACGAACCGGTGGTCTTGTTGCCGGTCAGGCTGCCGCTGGTGGCGGTATTGGTGGAGCCGACTGTGCTCATGGCGTCACCGTCCTCAAACCTTCATGTCGACCAGGGCGTCACGCCGCCCGCGGTAGACGTCCGCGACCACCGAGGTCGACGCATCGCCCTCGGTGCCCGCTGCATCAGCGTAGTAGCGCGGGCGATTCTCGCCCTGCTGCTGGTTCCATTGCCCCTGATTGGGGCGATCGCCGCCGCCATCCTGGCGCAGCGAGAGAGACACCGATCCGTCACGCGTGCTGAAGCCAGCGTCGCGCAGCGTCTGTTCGATCTGGCGCTGGTCGCGGCTCAGCGTGTCCAGCGTGTCGGCGCGTTCAACCGTCAGATGTGCCCTGGCCGAGCCATCCGAACCGAAGTCGAGCTTCACGTCGATCCGGCCGAGCTCTTCCGGATGCAGCCGCACCGAGAAGCTGGTCTCGCCACTGGTCGCTTGCCGGACGATCTCGGCTCCCACATGGGCCACGGGAACCGCGCGAGAGAAGCCAGCCCCGCCCGCTTCTGCGGTTGCCGGGGCTGTCGGGGCATTCGCGGATTGCTGACTTCCTGTCAGGCCGGCCAGGTTTGTTACGCCTGTGTCGCTGCCCTTGTCCGATATCGGGGTATCCTGCGTCCCCTGCCGCAGGCGCTCGACGAAGGCCTTGGCGGCATTGGAAATTCCGGTCACCGTCTTGCGCTCGGCGAGACCGAAGGCCGACGTCCCCACGGCACCGCCCGTCGACGCGCTGACGCCGTCCGACACGGTCGACGAGGTCGTTTCGGTGCTGGCGCGGCGATCGCTGGTCAGGCGCACCTGCACGGCGGCAGTGGCGAGGCTGGCGGCTGTGGCCGTCGCAACATCGGTGCTGGCGACGTCCGCATCGCCCGCCTGCCCTTGCAGCGCGGCATTGGCCACGGCCACAACAGGAGCCGTCTGTGCCGGCACACCGACCGCATCCGTCACGGGGCGGTCAACCGAAGGCTGTGGGGTTGCGGTCTGGGCCGGCCGGGGCTCCACTGGAGCAACGGGCTGCGGAGCCGCATTGGCCTTGGGGGCCTCGGAGGTTGCTGGCGAAACCGGCTCTGGAACCACGAGCGTCACAGCCGGGCCGACTGCCTCAGCCATATCGACCGGGGCCGAAACCGGCGCTGCGACAGCCTGCTGCACGGGCTGCGGCACCACTGTCGGGGCCGCCGCCGACTCATCGAGTTTTGCATTCGCCTGCACGGACACCGAACCCGCCGCCACCGGCTCAGCGGACACCACCGGCGTTTCGGCTGGCGCCGTCGGAAGCGGGCTGGCCTGAGCCGGAGCGGGCACGTCGGCCTGAACAGGAACAGCAACGTGAGCCGGGACCATCGCAGGAACAGTCGGGGCGGGACCGGCGACAACGGGAGCCGCCGCAGGCTTTTCCACCGCTGGCGCTGCCACCGGCGTCTGCGTCACGGTCACCGCGACATCGGACACCGCGACATCGGCAAGCGTGTTCAGTGCGGCCTGGAACTCACCGTCAGCGGCCAGCCGGGCAACCGCCACCTTGGCGGACGGCATTGGCGCTTGTGCGGCCACAGGCGCGGCCTGCCGCACGGCAGGGGCTTCTGCGAGATCGAGTGTCACCGGCTGGGGCGTGGGTGCAGCCACCGTCGGCACGACCGGAGCCACGGGCGCCACCTGCGCCGCGACGTCGCCAACCGCCACCACAGA
Source organism: Oryzibacter oryziterrae (assembly GCF_021864535.1). Lineage (GTDB taxonomy): Bacteria > Pseudomonadota > Alphaproteobacteria > Rhizobiales > Pleomorphomonadaceae > Pleomorphomonas > Pleomorphomonas oryziterrae. The sequence goes on along the minus strand of NZ_JAKJIC010000014.1, from coordinate 37,343 downwards.
CGGAGTAGCCGGCACCGCCGCCGGCGCAACAGCAGCCTGTGTCTGATCGTCATCGCTTTCGGCAGGACGGGCAGGAGAAGCCACTGCTTCCTGCACCGCCGCCGGAACTGTCGCCGCCTCCGGCACCGTGACGGAAGCCTGTTCGACGGCCGGCATCGCCTTCAGCGCATCGACAGCCACCGAAGCCGAAACAATGGCCGCGTCGACAGAGACTTCCGCCTTTGGAGCGCTCGTCGGGGACGCGACCGGCTTTTCGGAAACGACAGCAGGGGACGCGTCAGCGACAACGGGGGGCACATCAGTGGCAACGGGGGGCACGTCAGCGGTAACAGGCGACACGTTGGCGGCAACTGCCTCGACCACCGGCATGGCCACTTGGTCCGCCTTGGGCGCAACCACCGGAGCCTCGACGCTGGACGCAGCAGCGGGCATCGCAACCGGCTTGGCAACATTTGGAGCCGCGACCTCGGCCACCGCCTCGGTCAAGACGTCCTGCGCCGCCTGCGGCGCAACTTGCTCAGAAACCTGGACAGGCGTCGCGGCATCGGCAGAGACGGCTTCCGGCGCCGCTTCCGCGCTGAGCGGCTGGCTCTGCGGCACCACGTCATCCGCCGGCGCCGCCACAACGGGCGCCACTGTCTGCAAATTGATGGGAGCGGTCACATCGGCAGGCGCCGCGACCGGCTGTTCGGCGGCGGGCGCCAGAGCTGCCGGCGCCGGCCGCACCTTTGACGGGTCGACGGCAGACGAAGCGGCAGTGACAAACTCGCCCCGCTCAGCTGCGCGATCGGTCTTGGCAGCCGCATCGACAGGCGCCTCTTCGATCGGCGACTGCGGCACCGGCGCGGCGGCCATCTCCGGCACGAAAGACGGAACCGGGGTGCGATCTGCTGGAACCGCGTCTTCAACACCAAGGCGATCAGGAGCCGCCACGGCCGGAGCAACCGGCACCGAATCTGCCTTCGGAGCCACGGGAATCTGCAACTGAAGCGCCGCGACCAGTGCCGCCGGATCGGCAACCACGGGCGTCACGGATGCATCGGCATCGGCCTTCGGGGCGGCAACGGCAGGCTCGTCTTCCGGGGCTGCGACCACCGCGGTGGTCGCGGCTACCACGGGGCTCTGCACCGTCGCCGGCGCATCGACAACCGGCGCCACAGCCTCAGTCGGCGCCGTCTGCAACAGGTCGAGGAGAACTTGAAGGGATGCCGTCGTTTGCGATGGCTGCGCCACCGGTGCATCAACCGGCGTGTCCGCCGCTACGCTGGCGTCAACGCTCGCAACCGGCTGCGCATAGGCAAGCTGCGCGGGATCGCCAGCCACCGCAGAGTTCGGCGCGCTGTCGGCACCTTGATCCAGCGCCTCAGTGGTCGCCAGCAAGGACGCGAGATCGACGGTACCTGCGGCCCGCTCGGGCGCCAGTTCCGGCGCGACCGGCGTCGCGTCCGCCGTCTTCACAACTTGTCCCTCGACCACGCCCCCCACCGGGGCCGACACGGCCGTGGACGCAGCCTCGGCCGAAACCAGGCCAAAGAAGGAGATAGCCCCCTCACCCGTCGACGGCGCAGCGCCGGCCGGAACAGCCGTCAGATCGCCGATCAGACCGCCCTGGGCGGCCGGCATCTGAAACAGGGAAGGAAGAGGGGCTACACTCGACATGGGAATCCGGGTTTCGCGCGAATACAAAGACTCGCTCTTTTCTCTGCAACAGCGGGGCCAACTGCCCTCAGGCAGCTCGAGAGGCAGAAAAGCTTGATTTTCCGCCCCCTGATCCCATATGCCGGCTTCAGACAGCCTGACTGCCCCGGCAGGAGTTTCCTGAGAGCCCGGCAGAAACTGCCGGTCTGCAATCCAGCTTTCCCGCTGGAGCCCTTGCGGCAAACAGGCTATGAAAAGAGTGGTTTTTGCGGCGCCACTGCCGCCTTGCTGCACCGTGCCGCCTCAGGCGGACGGCGATGGATAGCGATGATGTTGAACAGCCTCGATCTTGAAGGACGTCCGGAAGACACCCGCGTCGTCGTCGCCATGTCCGGCGGCGTCGACAGTTCCGTGGTGGCCGGCCTCCTCAAACGCGAGGGCTATGACGTCGTCGGCATGACCTTGCAGCTCTACGACCATGGCGAGGCCATCCATCGCAAGGGTGCCTGCTGCGCCGGACAGGACATTCACGACGCCCGCGAAGTCGCCGCCCGCCTCGGCATTCCCCATTATGTGCTCGATTATGAAAGCCGCTTCCGCGAGCAGGTGATCGAGCGCTTTGCCCAGAGCTACATTGCCGGCGAAACGCCGATCCCCTGCGTCGCCTGCAACCAGACGGTCAAGTTCTCCGACCTTCTGGACACCGCCCGATCGCTCGGCGCCAAGGCGCTGGCCACCGGCCATTACGTGCGCTCGCGCCTCGAAGGCGCCCACCGCAGCATGTATCGGCCGGTCGATCTCGACCGCGACCAGAGCTATTTCCTCTTCGCCACCACGCAGGATCAGCTCGATTTCCTGCGCTTCCCGCTCGGCGGCCTCACCAAGCCCGAGACGCGCGAACTCGCCCGCGAGTTCGGCCTCGAAATCGCCGACAAGCACGACAGCCAGGACATCTGCTTCGTGCCCGAGGGCAAGTATGCCGACGTGATCGAGCGCCTGAAGCCCAACGCGGTGGAAGCCGGCGACATCGTCCATGTGGACGGCCGCGTGCTCGGCCGCCACACCGGCATCATCCATTACACCGTCGGCCAGCGGAAGGGCCTCGGCGTCGCCACCGGCGAACCGCTCTTCGTCATCCGCCTGGACGCGGCCACCAGCCGCGTCATCGTCGGCCCGCGCGAAGCGCTGATGACACGCCGCCTGCGCCTGCGCGATCTCAACTGGATCGGCGGCGGTTCGCTCGAAGAAGCCGCCCTCGGCCAGCGCGTGATCTACGCCAAGGTCCGCTCCTCCCGCGCGCCCCAGGCCGCCCTGCTGCAGAAGGACAACGACCGCATCGTCGTCGACCTGATCGACGGCGAACATGGCATTGCCCCCGGTCAGGCCTGCGTCCTCTACGACGCTCCCGGCGACGAAGCCCGTGTGCTCGGCGGCGGGTTCATCGAACTGACCGAACGCGGCATCAGCGCGGCGGCGGCGGAATAACCGTCGGCGCCTTTCAGGAACGATCGATCACTCCAGAGTGCGCAGCCCGCCGGCGTCAATCGCCTCGCGGATGCAGGTTTCCGTCACCTCTGACAGGCGCTTGTGCAGCCGCAAAGCCCGGCTTTGTCGCTTGGCTTCGGTGATCAGGATCACGGTTTCCACCTCGGCGCAGCCCTGGTCGCGACAGGCAAGCTCGGAGAGCGTGATCGTCGCGCCATCACAATCGCCATGCGCCCGCACCGCGGCCCTGAGGGCCTCGCGCCGTTCGTCGCTGATGGAGGCTCGCCTCGGCGCAAAGGGGTTCACGAAAGCCAATCCATAGTCTCCTGCCATTCCTGTGCCCGGGCTGCCTGTCTTGCCCACAGCCCGCACGCCTGCGCCCCAAAGCCCCTTGACGGACACCTGCTATCCGTCATAGCCATATGTAACGTTATAACATTACACATAGCAAGGAGCTTCCGCAATGGCCGACAAGCGGCTTCCCGTCACCGTCCTCTCCGGCTTCCTCGGCGCCGGCAAGACCACGCTGCTCAATCATATTCTCGCCAATCGCGAGGGGCGCCGCGTCGCCGTCATCGTCAACGACATGAGCGAAGTGAACATCGACGCCGAACTGGTGCGGCAGGACGGGGGCCTGTCGCGCACCGAGGAAAAACTGGTGGAGATGACCAACGGCTGCATCTGCTGCACCCTGCGCGACGATCTGCTCACCGAGGTCAACCGCCTCGCCGCAGAGGGGCGGTTCGATTATCTCGTCATCGAAGGCACCGGCATTGCCGAGCCGCTGCCGGTGGCCGCCACGTTTGATTTCCGCGACGAGGATGGCCGCAGCCTGTCCGACGTCGCCCGTCTCGACTGCATGGTCACCGTGGTCGATGCCGCCCAGCTCACTGCCAACTATTCCAGCCAGGACTTCCTGAAGGACCGCGGCGAGACCGCCGGCGAAAGTGACGAGCGCGCCCTCGTCGACCTCCTGGTCGAGCAGATCGAGTTTGCCGACGTGGTGATCCTCAACAAGGCCGACATCGCCTCCACTGCGGCCCTCGACACCGCCCGCAAGATCGTCGTCGCGCTCAACCCCGACGCCCGCATCCTCGAAGCCGCGCACGGCCGCGTGCCGCTCGCCGAGGTGCTGGACACCGGCCTGTTCGATTTCGACAAGGCACAGACCCACCCGCTCTGGTTCAAGGAACTCAACGGCTTTGCCGAGCATGTGCCGGAAACCGAGGAATATGGCGTGCGCTCCTTCGTCTATCGCGCCCGCCGCCCCTTCGATCCCGCCCGTTTCCACGCCTTCACCAATCGCCCCTGGCCCGGCGTCATCCGCGCCAAGGGCTTCTTCTGGCTGGCGTCCCGCCCCGATCACGTGGGCGAACTCGCCCAGTCGGGCGCGCTCGTGCGGGCGGGCCGGCGCGGCCTGTGGTGGGCCTCCGTGCCGCGCGAGCGCTGGCCCGACAGCGCCGACTGGCGCGCCGTCATGGCGCCCTACATGGATCCCGAATGGGGTGACCGCCGCCAGGAAATCGTCTTCATCGGCATCGACCCCATGGACGAGGTGCGCCTGACCGCCGAGCTCGACGCCTGTCTGGTCCCGCAGCAGAACTTCCGCCCGGACTGCTGGCGCGGCCTCAACGATCCCTTCCCCAGATGGGACGCCGCCGCCTGAGCCGCCGCGTCAGCGAGCCTGTGGCACGTCCTCGCCATGGGTCGCCACCGCCTCGAGCCGTTCGGCAAACTCGCGACGCAAGGTCCGGCGCAACTCCGCCGCCTTGTGCCGCCTGAGGTCGACGGCCGATTGCGGCACCCAGGCCGGCACCGGCGCCGGCTTGCCGGCGTCGTCCACTGCGACCATGGTGAAATAGCAGGAGTTGGTGTGACGCCGCACGCCCGAGCGGATATTCTCCGCCTCGACGCGGATGCCGATCTCCATCGACGTGCGGCCGGCATAGTTCACCGACGCCCGGAAGGTCACCAGTTCGCCCACCTGGATCGGCTCCTTGAAGATCACCTGATCCACCGACAGCGTCACCGCATATTGCTGGCTGTAGCGCGAGGCACAGGAGAAGGCGACGCGATCGAGCAGATTGAGCAGCGCCCCGCCGTGTACCTTGCCGGAGAAGTTCGCCATGTCGGGCGTCATCAGCACGGTCATTTCGAGAAGACGGGGATCGGACGGGAGTTCGGACATGCGGCGCGACTTTCTGCTGGGCCTTGCGGAATCAGGCAGCGATATCAATCTGGCATCGCAGACTTTCGGGCGCCAGCCGTCTTGAGGATAATGCGAAACGAAAAAGGCCCCGATCTCCGCGACCGGGGCCTTTCGCATTCGTCCATGTGGCAACAGCGCCGAGTCTGATCTGAAATTCGCTGGCGTGAGCCGGATGTCCACGCCAGTAGAATTTCTGGTCAGGATCTCAGACCCCCTTGGCAACCTCTTCCAGCATCTTCTTGGCGTCGCCGAAGAGCATGCGGTTGTTGTCCTTGTAGAACAGCGGGTTGTCGATGCCGGCGTAACCCGAGGCCATGGAACGCTTCATCACGATGGTCGTGTGCGCCTTCCACACCTGCAGCACCGGCATGCCGGCGATCGGGCTGTTCGGATCCTCTTCGGCCGCCGGATTGACGATGTCATTGGCGCCGATGACGATGGCCACATCCGTATTCGGGAAGTCGTCGTTGATCTCGTCCATCTCCATGACGATGTCATAGGGAACCTTGGCTTCGGCCAAGAGCACGTTCATGTGCCCCGGCATGCGGCCGGCCACCGGATGGATGGCGAAGCGCACGTTGACGCCCTTGGCACGCAGCTTCTGCGTGATCTCGTTGACCGTATGCTGGGCCTGAGCCACCGCCATGCCATAGCCCGGCACGATGATGATGCTCTTGGCTTCGCGCAGCATCTCGGCGGTTTCCTCAGCCGAGACAGCCTTGACCTCGCCCTGCGGCGCGGCCGCAGCCGACGCTCCGGAGCTTGCGCCGTCACCGGTGCCGAAGCCGCCGGCGATCACCGAGATGAAGTTGCGGTTCATCGCCCGGCACATGATGTAGCTGAGGATGGCACCCGACGAGCCCACCAGCGCACCGGTGACGATCAACAGGTCGTTGGACAGCATGAAGCCGGTGGCCGCCGCCGCCCAGCCTGAATAGCTGTTCAGCATGGACACCACGACCGGCATGTCGGCGCCGCCGATGGCCATCACCATATGCACGCCGAAGCCCAGCGCAACCAGCGTCATCACGGCGAGCGAAATGCCGCGCATGGCGCCCGAGTCCGAGCCCAGGAACACGAAGGCGAAGAAGATCACCACCAGCAGGGCCATGAGATTCAGCCAATGGCGCCCCTTGAGCAGGACCGGCTTGCCGCCGACCTTGCCGGACAGCTTGCCGAAGGCGATGATCGAACCGGAGAAGGTGACGGCACCGATGAGGATGCCGATGTAGATCTCCACCTCGTGGATCGACTGTTCCGCCGGCGTCGCGAACACCGTGGACGTGTCGATATAGCTGGCAAAGCCGATGGTGCAGGCCGCCAGACCGACGAGGCTGTGCATCAGCGCCACCAGTTCCGGCATCTGCGTCATCTGCACCTTCTTGGCCGCGTAGAGGCCGACGGTGCCGCCGATCGCCATGGCGACGATGATAAGCGCAATGCCGCCGCCCGACACGCGCGGCCCGAGCACGGTGGCCAGCACCGCGATGCCCATGCCGATGATGCCGAACCAGTTGCCGCGCCGCGCCGTTTCCGGATTGGACAGGCCGCCGAGCGACAGGATGAAGAGAATGGTCGCTCCGATATAGGAGACAGTCGCAAGACCTTCGGACATTGTACTGGTCTCCTTACTTGCGGAACATCGCCAGCATGCGGCGGGTCACCGCAAAGCCACCGAACATGTTGACGGCCGTCAGCGTGATACCGATGAAGGCGATGATGCCGATCACGATGTTCGGCCTGACGATGCCGGCTGCGAGCGGCGGCGCGATCTGGATCAGCGCACCGATGCAGATGATCGAGGAGATGGCGTTGGTCACGCTCATCAGCGGCGTATGCAGCGACGGCGTCACGTTCCACACCACCATGTAGCCGACGAAGCAGGCCAGCGCGAACACGGTGAAATGGCCGAGGAAGGCCGCCGGCGCATAGGCACCCACCAGCGCGAACAGCACGGCCGCAACGCCGAACACGATGCTCAGCGTCTTCAGATCCATCGGCTCGCTCGAGCCGTGGCCATGCCCGCCCTTCTTGTCGGCCGGCTTGATGGCAGCCGCGGGCTTGGGCGGCGGCGGGGGCGGCAGCTTGATCGGCGGCGCCGGCCAGGTGACCGCACCTTCCTTGATCACCGTCAGCCCGCGGATGGCGTCGTCGTCCATGTTGACGTCGATAATGCCGTCCTTGGTCTTGCACAGCTCTTCGGCGAGACGCAGCAGGTTGGTGCCATAGAGCGTCGACGACTGCTTGGCGAGGCGGCTCGGCATGTCGGTGTAGCCGACGATGGTCACGCCATGGCGCACCACCGATTCACCGGGAACCGTCAGCTCGCAGTTGCCGCCCTGCTCGCCGGCCAGATCGATGATCACCGAACCGGCCTTCATCGACTGCACCATTTCCGCCGTGATCAGCTTGGGGGCCGGCTTGCCGGGGATCAGCGCGGTGGTGATGACGATGTCGGCATTCTTGACCTCAGTGGCATACATCTGCCGCTGCGCCGCCTGGAAGCCCTCGGACATCACCTTGGCGTAACCGCCACCGCCCGAGCCCTCTTCCTCATAGTCGACCTTGACGAACTCGCCGCCCAGCGACTTGACCTGATCGGCCACTTCGGCGCGCGTATCGTTGGCGCGCACCACGGCGCCGAGATTGGCCGCCGTACCGATGGCGGCAAGACCGGCGACACCGGCACCGGCGATGAACACCTTGGCCGGCGGGATCTTGCCCGCGGCGGTGATCTGGCCATTGAAGAAGCGCCCGAAGGCATTGGCCGCCTCGATGACGGCGCGATAGCCGGTGATGCCGGCCATGGAGGTCAGCGCATCCATCTTCTGCGCGCGGCTCAGCTGGCGCGGCAGGCAGTCCATGGCGAGCACCGTCACCTTGGCGTCGGCCAGCTTCTGCATCAGCTCCGGGTTCTGCGCCGGCCAGATGAAGGAGATCAGCGTCGTGCCGGCCTTCAGCTGCGCCACTTCCTCGAAGCTCGGGGCGCGCACCTTGAAGATGATGTCGGCCGCAGCATAAAGCTCGGCCGCAGTGGCGGCGATCGTCGCTCCGGCGGCGGCAAAGGCCTCGTCGGAGACGGAAGCGCCCTCGCCCGCGTGGCTTTCCACGGAAACCGTGAAGCCAAGTTTGATCAGCTTTTCAACGACTTCCGGAACCGTGGCGACGCGTCGTTCGCCCGGATAAGTCTCTTTGGGTATTCCGATGTTCAATGTCATGACGCTCTCGCCAAGTTGAAGATTGCCACCATGGAAACCAACACATCTCATGCCGGTGCCAAGTTCGCGTGACGCGACCGGCGCCTCAGATTCTCAGTTCACGGACTTCAGGAAATACTTATACATCAGACGGTTACTGACAGCCGGCATACGTCTCGCCCCTTACGCAACTTGCACGAAGCGGCCATCCGCCTGACAACGCCCCTCGCTGGCCCGCCCGCTGCGCAACCCCGCGCAATCACTCCTGTTTCGGCTGTGCACCCCGCCGATTCCGACCCTGAAATCGTTTACCGCAAAGCTCCACATGCGACAATGAGCACAAAAGATCGATTTACGAAATGGGGAGACTACGAATGGGTGCACGACCTTATACCGATGGATGCACTACGCATGCATCAGGCATGTATATCGCCCTAAATCGCTTTAGTTTCTGATAGTTAGCACTCAGGAAAAGCTCGAAAAAGTGCCTCGAAAAAGGGCAGCTCTTGCGCCAGACGCAAGGCAGTTGTCTCAAGAGCGATCCCCTCCGCCACCAGCATTCTGAGGTCGCCCGCGCACAATCCGCCGCGTCACTCACCGGCCTGGCAAGCGCCCACACGGATATCGCGTGCCAAATGTCCGCGCTATCGGGAGTCAAATGAACCAAAGGCGCCGGACCGGCAGGTCCGACGCCTTTGAAAGATCTGCGAAGCCAAAGCCCGAAGTGTCCAGCCCTCAAAGCAGGAACAGCGCCATCAGCACCAGAAGGACGACCACGCTGATCGTGCCATATTTGAAAAGATTGACGAAGCCGGCATAGGTCCGCTCATGCTCGGCATAGTCCATCGCGTTCGATTCTTTGGCAGCCATGATCCCCTCCTCCAGGAAACGGTCGCACCGATGCCTCCTGTGTAGCGCAAAATCATATGAGGGACAATGCGTACAAGCCGCCGCAGCTAGCCTTGCGCCGCAAGGCGATCCTGAAGCCAGCGAACCAGTCCGTCCTCATCCACCTCACCGGCTGCAAGGGCCATGATTGCCGCGGTTGCCTCCAGCGGCGATGGACGAAACTGAATGCCGTTCCAGCGCAGGAACACCATCATGCAGGCAAAGGCCGCACGCTTGTTGCCATCAATGAACGGATGATTGCGCGCAAGCCCGAAGGCATAGGCGCCTGCAAGCTCAGGCAGCTCCTCGACGCCATAGGCCCACTTGTTCCTTGGACGGTCCAATGCCGACTCAAGCAATCCAGCGTCGCGCAGTCCGGGGGCGCCGCCGAATATCGCAAGCTGCTCGCCGTGGATCATCAGGGCAAGTTCCCGAGATATCCATTTGGGCTCACTCATTTGGCGAGCGCCTTGAAGGTGTCCTGGTACTCCTTGAAGAGATCGCGCGCGATCTTGAGTGCGGCCTCATGATCAGGGTCATAGGGCGTTATCTGCAGCGTACGATCAGGCAGTTCCGAGACATGCAGCCAGTCCCCCTGCTGCAGATTGAGCCGGTTCATCAGCTCCTTCGGCAGGATCAAGCCGGTGGAGTTGCCGATCTTCTTGACTTCGAGCTTCATGGCGCACCTGCGGGGTCTGGCTTCGTTATACATTCAGTATAACAAGCCAGACCCCGGCATTCAACATCCTGTTGAACGTTTCGTCCAACAGCTGGACAGCGGATCGGAAATCCCCTGTCCACGCCACGATGCCCTCCGCTCAGGCGCTCAGTCTTCCATCGCCTCAAGCTCGCCGATCATCCGTTCGATGACGCCGAGGCCCATCTGCCAGAAGGACGGATCGGTGGCATCGAGGCCGAAGGGTGCCAGCAGCTCCTTGTGATGCTTGGTGCCGCCGGCTTCCAGCAGCGCGAAATACTTGTCCTGGAAGCCCGGCTCGGCCTTTTCGAACACCGCATAGAGCGAGTTCACCAGGCAGTCGCCGAAGGCATAGGCGTAGACATAGAAGGGCGAATGGATGAAGTGCGGGATATAAGTCCAGAAGGTCTCGTATCCCGGGCCGAAGGAAATGGCCGGCCCGAGGCTCTCGCCCTGCACGCTCAACCACATGGCGTTGATGTCCTCGGCCGTCAGCTCGCCCTCGCGGCGGGCCGCATGCACCTTGCGCTCGAAGGAATAGAAGGCGATCTGGCGCACCACGGTATTGATCATGTCCTCCACCTTGGAGGCCAGCATGGTGCGACGCTCGTCCTTGGTTTCCGCCTTGGCCAGCAGCGACTGGAAGGTCAGCATCTCGCCGAACACCGAGGCCGTTTCCGCCAGCGTCAGCGGCGTCTGCGACATCAGCGCCCCCTGCTGGCCGGCCAGCACCTGATGCACGCCGTGGCCGAGCTCATGGGCCAGCGTCATCACGTCCCGCGTCCGGCCGAGATAGTTGACCAGCACGAAGGGATGCGCCGACGGCACCGTCGGATGGGCAAAGGCACCCGGCGCCTTGCCGGGGCGCACCGGCGCATCGATCCAGTTCTCGTCAAAGAAGCGCCGGGCGATGTCGGCCATGCGCGGGCTGAAGCGGCCATAGGCGTCGAGCACCGTCGACTTGGCCTCATCCCAGGGAACCGTGCGGTTGACGGCACCGGGCAGCGGCGCGTTGCGATCCCAATAGGGCATCACTTCCTTGCCCATCCACTTGGCCTTCAGCTTGTAATAGCGATGGCTGAGCCGCGGATAGGCCGCCTGGACGGCCGAGACCAGGGCATCCACCACCTCGCGCTCGACCCGGTTGGACAGATGCCGCGCGTCGGCGAGATCCTTGAAGCCGCGCCAGCGGTCGGAAATCTCCTTGTCCTTGGCCAGCGTGTTGGTGATGCGCGCGAAGACGCGGATATTGGCGCCGAAGGTCTTGCCCAGCGCTTCCGCCGCCGCCTGCCGCTTGGCCGGATCGCTCTCCTGCAGAAGATGCAAGGTCGGCTCGATGGTCAGCTCTTCGCCATCCACGATGAAGCGCAGCGAGGCGATCGTCTCGTCGAACAGCCGGTTCCAAGCCGAGTAGGACGTGATCGACTTCTCGTGGAACAGCTCCTCCACCCGGTCTTCCAGCTGATAGGGCTTCTCGAGACGGATGTCGGTGAGCCAGGGCTTGTAATGGGCCAGCGCCGGATCGGCAAAGCCGGCATCGAGCAGGGCGTCGTCGATGCGGTTGAGCTCCAGCTCGAAGAACAGCAGGCCCGAGGAGATCGCCGTGATCTTCTCCTGCACGTCGCCATAGAACTTGGCGCGCGCCGGATCGGTGGTGTCGCCCGAATAGCGCAGCCCCGCATAGGACATCAGCCGGCCCATCAGGTCCTGCAGCGCCTCATAGCGGCGAACGATATCGGCCAGCGCCGCACCGCCATTCGCACTGCCGACGATCGCCGCCAGCCGCCCCTTGCAGTCGGCCGAGAAGGCTTCTGCCAGCTTGGCCGCCTGCTCGATATCGGCCGCGATCTCCGGCGCATCCTGCGACGCATAGAGCGCGCTGAGGTCCCATTCCGGCAGATTTTCGCCCGCAACAGCAGCAGCAGGTTCGGCAGGCGAGGCGAGGAAGGCGGGCAGATCGGTGGCGCGATACATGCAGAAACTCCGGGATGCGCGGACAGGCCGTCCGCTCAACTGGTCCGCCCAAGCCTGCAGGCCCGGGCCGTGACCTGTCAATATTGGGTTCCCTGTGGAGCAATCAACCCAAATCCGGAAAAAGGCGCGTTACTAACCTTGCCTTAACCGATCGCGCCGCACACTGCCCCGAATTGATACACAACCTTAAACAAATCAAGGCAGTCGCAATGGCAGGCCGCATCCTCATCGTTGACGACGACCCGATCCAGCGACGGCTTCTGGAAGAAGCCGTGAAGCGGCTTGGCTACGAAGCCCAGACGGTCGACGGCGGTGAACAGGCGCTCAAGATGCTGAGCGCGCGGGACGATTTCGATCTCGTGATCCTCGATCTGGTCATGCCCGACATCGACGGCATGGGCGTGCTCGAACGCCTCTCCCGTTCAGGCATCGCCCTTCCCGTGATCGTGCAAACCTCGCGCGGCGGCATCGACACCGTGGTCGGCGCCATGCGCGCCGGCGCCTTCGATTTCATCGTCAAGCCGGTCAGCCATGAGCGCCTCGCCGTCTCGATCCAGAACGCCCTGAAGGTCACCGCCCTCGAGGGCGAGATCCGCCGCACGCGCAAGCCCACCGGCGGCACGCTCACCTTCAAGGATATCGTCACCCGCAGTCCCGAGATGGCCCGCGTGCTGCGCCTCGGCGAACGCGCCGCCAACTCCGGCATTCCCATCCTGATCGAGGGCGAGTCCGGCGTCGGCAAGGAACTGGTGGCCCGCGCCATCCAGGGCACCTCCGACCGCAAGTCCAAGCCCTTCGTCACCGTCAACTGCGGCGCCATCCCGGAAAACCTCGTCCAGAGCACCCTGTTCGGCCACGAGAAGGGCGCCTTCACCGGCGCCGTCGACCGCCACGTCGGCAAGTTCCAGGAAGCCCACACCGGCACGCTTTTCCTCGATGAGGTCGGCGAGCTGCCGCTCGACATGCAGGTCCAGCTCCTGCGCGCCATCCAGGAGGGCGAGATCGAGCCCGTCGGCGCCCGCCGCAGCCAGAAGGTGGACTTCCGCCTGATCTCGGCCACCAACCGGCGCCTGCTCGACATGGTCAAGGAAGGCCGCTTCCGCGAAGACCTCTACTATCGCCTCAACGTCTACCCGATCTTCGTGCCGCCGCTGCGCGACCGTCGCGAGGACATCCCGGCCCTGGTCGATCACTTCATCGCCCGCATCGGTGCCGAAGAAGGCAAGCGCCGCGTCACCGGCATTCGCTCCGACGCGCTCGCCATGCTGTCGGCCTATAACTGGCCCGGCAACATCCGCCAGCTGGAAAACACCATCTTCCGCGCCATGATCCTGTGCGACGGCCACGAGCTGACCGTCGGAGAGTTCCCGCAGATCGCCGCTCAGGTCGGTCATGTCTCGGCGCTTCGGCGCGTCGAGGATGGCGACGTGGCCCAGCCGGACAGCCGCACGGCCCAGCCGCCGCAGGACCTCGCCGCAACCGAATCCTTCGATACGGCCGCGTCGCACGCCGGCGACATGATCGGCGTCGCCGTCACCCAGCCCAGTCGCCACGAGCCGGCGCCCTTCGGCTTCATGCGCTCGCTCGCCGATGACGGTCATGTGCGCAGCCTGACCGAGGTCGAGGAAGAAATGATTCGCCTGGCCATCGACCACTACGGTGGCCGCATGGCGGAGGTCGCCCGCCGCCTCGGCATCGGTCGCTCGACGCTCTATCGCAAGCTCAAGGAATATGGGCTGGCGGAGCTCGACGACTCGGGTGTTGCTGCCGAGTAACAACGGCAGTGGAAAAGCCCCTCTCACGCGGTTGACACTTGCCAAAGGGCGAGTCGCCAACCGACAACAGGTTTGATTAACGCATTCCGGACGGGGAGCGGCGTCGAGCTGCTCTCGGAATGCCTCCGGTGAGCAATATGAAGCCTTCGCTGAAAAAGTCCCTGCTGTCTTCCCTGGCTCTGGCCGCCCTCTGCGCCAGCCTGCCGATTGCCGCTCTGGCCCAGGCGCCGACCGCGCCTGCCCCGGCCGTCGAGACGATCATCGATCAGGCTGCCCCCGTCGAGCAGGCCCAGCCGGCCACCGTGCCCGAAGCCATTGCAGCCCTGCTCAGCACCGATCAGGCCAAGGCGACCGGAGACACCAAGCGCCGCTATGAGGCCATTGCCAGGTTCTACCAGGACCGCGGCAACCTGCCGCTCTGGGTCGAAGGGGATCATTTCTCCACCAAGGCCCAGGCGATCATCGCCCGCATCGGCCGCGCCGCGGAAGACGGCCTGAACCCGGCAAGCTTCACGCTGCCCGACCCGGCCTTCAAGGCGGCTGCCGGCAGCGACGCCACCGCGCTCGCCACCGAGGAAGCCAAGCTGTCGCTCGCCCTCGTCACTTTCGCCGAGCAGGCGTCCGGTGGCCAGATCGTCCCCTCGCAGATCTACAAGGACATCACCCGCAAGCCGCAGCGCATCAAGGCGCAGGACGCGCTCTATGCCGCGCTGAACGCCGCCGATGTCGACACCGCACTCGACGGCTTCAACCCACCCAATCCGCAGTTCAAGCGCCTCAAGGCCAAGCTCGCCGAATGGCGTGCCGCTGACCACGCGACGCCCCCGCCGCCGGTTGCGCTTGCCAAGACCATCAAGCCCGGCATGTCCGACGTCGGCGTGCCCGCCCTGCGCACCCGCTTCAGGCTGCCCGACCAGACCGACCCGACCCAGGTGCTCGTCTACGACGACGCGCTTGTGCAGGCGGTCGAGGCCTTCCAGACCGAGAACAATCTCACGCCGGACGGCGTTGTCGGACCGCGCACACTCGGCATCATCAACGCCGCCAGCCAGAACATCGAAAGCGACATCATCGCCAACATGGAGATGTGGCGCTGGATGCCGCGCGATCTGAGCCGCGACTATGTCTTCGTCAACGTGCCCGAGTTCATGGTCCGCGTGTTCCGTCATGGCACGCAGGTGCATGAAGCCCGCGTCGTCGTCGGCAAGGTCACCAACCAGACGCCGATCTTCTCGGGCGAGATGCAGTATCTCGTGGTCAATCCCTACTGGAACGTGCCGCAGTCCATCAAGATCAAGGAAATGCTGCCGGACATCCAGGCCGATCCGGCCGGCTATTTCGCCCGCCACGGCTATGAGGCCACCTGGAACGGTCAGGTGATCGATCCGGCCACCGTGATCTGGGACGAGAATGCGGTGAAGGCGGTCGGCATCCGCCAGGTGCCCGGCGAAGCCAACGCGCTCGGCCACATCAAGTTCATGTTCCCCAATCAGCACGCCGTCTACCTGCACGACACGCCGTCGCGCAAATTGTTCGGCCGCGACGTTCGCGCCTTCAGCCACGGCTGCGTCCGCGTTGACGACCCCATGTCCTTTGCCAGCGCAGTCCTCGAGGGCGATCCCAACTGGAATGTGCCCAGGCTCGAGTCCCTGTTTGGCGGGCCTGAGCAGCGCGTGGACATCGCCACCCACCTTCAGGTTCACATTGCCTATTTCACCGTCGCTGTGGATGACCAGGGCAATGTGAAAACCTGGGACGACATCTACGGCCACGTCCGCAAGATCAAGGCCGCGCTTGGGATCTCCGACACCTGATCAGGTAAATCCCTCATAATGCTCGATGAATCTGGCTTTGCCCGCGGGTCGCCCTGCGTGACGAGGCCGGATTTTTCGCGTTTTGCATCTCCCAAACTACGCACTTGGCGTTTTCGGGCAACGCCTGTATTGTGGCGCCACGCTCGGGGGACGTGCTTCAGGGCAGCATGAGCAGAGGAATTTGGACGCGGTTGCGACGGTTACGGTAAACCGTTGCTTAATGGTTGGTCGCAATAATGCCGAAAGGCTGGGCTTAACCCCATTTCCAGGCAGACTCGCTTGACACAGTTTCGTTCTTCCAAGAATTCCCTTCGAATCCGCGCCACAGGCACCGGTGAGCCGTCTTCGGTTCCGGTGATGCGCACGGATAACGTTGCGTTCGGCCCGCGTACTCTGGGCAACAGGATTATCGGTGCCGCCTTTGGTGCTGCCTGCATCTTCGCCGCCATGACCTCGGTCGCCGCAGCAGAGACCCGTACGCTCGACCTTTACAACATTCACACCAAGGAACGGCTGACCATCACCTTCAAGAAGGATGGTCGCTACATTCCCTCGGCCTTGGCCGAGCTCAATCGCTTCCTGCGCGACTGGCGTCGCAATGAAGTGATCAAGATGGATCCGCGCCTGTTCGATGCGGTATGGGAAGTCTACCAGAAGACCGGTGCGCGCCAGCCGCTGCACGTCGTCTGCGGCTACCGTTCGCTGGCCACCAACAACATGCTGCGGTCGCGTTCATCGGCCGTGGCCGAGCACAGCCAGCACACGCTCGGCCGTGCCATGGACCTCAACATTCCCGGCGTGTCGGTCAACACCATCCGCGCCATCGGCATCAAGCTGCAGAATGGCGGTGTCGGCTGGTATCCCAACGCCAACAGCCCCTTCGTCCATATCGACGTCGGCAATGTGCGTGCCTGGCCGCGCATGACCCGGACCCAGCTCGTCAGCCTGTTCCCGGACGGCAAGACCGCTCACATCCCCGCCGACGGCAAGCCGCTCCCCGGCTATCAGCAGGCGCTCGCAGAAATTCAGAAGAAGCGCGGCGGCCAGTCGACAACGATGATGGCCGACAGCGGTTCTGGCAAGCGCAGCGGCGGCCTGCTCGCCATGCTCTTCGGCGGCAATGAAGACGATTCCGCCGAAATCGGCGCGGCCGATGACGATAGCGTTCCGGTGAGCGCCAAGCCGGCCAAGCCCGCGGCTCCGGTCGCGGTGGCCGCAGCGCCGCAGGTCAACACGCCGGCTCCGGCGATCGCCGCCGCCCCCGCAGCAGCTCCGGCTGCACAGCCCGTCCTTGTCGCCGCCTTCGCGCCTCGGCCGCTGCCTGCGCCGGAACGGCCGCAGCAGAATGTCACATCGCTGGCCGACGCCACCTTGCCGGCCTCCGCCGCGCAGTCGGTGCCCTTCCAGATGGCCAGCGCCGATATTCCGCCGCTGCCGCTCGCCCGTCCGGATTCGCTCGGCGACGCCGACGTGGCAACAACAGTTGCCCTCGCCGTCCCGCCGGTGCTGCCGCCGCAAAAGCCTGACATGCCCGAGGTGACGCTCGCCTCTGCCGAGGCTCCGGCTCCGCGTCCGCTGGTCAACCCGCGCAATGACGCCATCGCCGCACAGATGGCGCTGGCCGAAGTGGCGCATGACACCGCGCCCGCCCCCGAGGCACAGTCGCCTGCAACGGCGCTGTCCTTCGCCGACCCGGTGGCCGCTCCGAAGCCTGCACCGGTCAAGCCCAGGCTTCCGGTCCAGATGGCCTCCCTCACCGGCCCGGCCGCGGCTCCGCAGCCGCTGGTTCGCGGTCTCGACGCCGGCGGTCCCGCCTCCCTGTCGGCCCTGGCAGACAGCAAGGCCGATATGTTCGGTGGCAATATCGAAGCCCCGCTCGCCACCAGCGACGGCAGCCCGTCGCTGCTCGATGGCAGCCAGTCGGTCTATTGGGGCGCCTTCGCGCGGTTGGCTCACCCCAACCAGCGGAACCTGGCACCCTTGTTTGCCGCTCCTGTCATGGTCGCCAGCGCCTCCTTTGGCGCCCGTCCCTATGGCGACATGACCGCGACCCATTTCGCCGGCAAGGTGACGCCGCCCAACGACATCGTCGAGTTCCTGCCCGACAACCAGTTCGCCTCCCGCTGACGCGAGGCGAACTGACGCTTTCCCCAAGACCACAACATGCATTGCCCGGGCGCGCAGGATCGTGCGGCCCGTGTGATCAGTGACGTCTGAGCTTCGTCTGGTGTTGATCGCGCATGGACACCTTGGGATCGACGCAGCCGCTTGCCGCGCCTATCCGGCGCAACGGCGATCGCCAGAGCCGGTCACATATGCACTCGTCTTTTTCGGAGCGGAAGCTCCGATCGTCCGGTCCAGATTCTTGACGGATTTGGTAAACACCCGCACACTCTCCCGCAATTGGGATTATAGTGGCAGAGATTCGCATCGTTTTTCTGCCGTTACCCGCAAGAAATCCTCTGTCGAATGGTCAACCTGCTGAACGTTTTCTGAAGAGGCTTACACGCATAACATGCAAGAAACGTTTTTCACGCGGACGACAGACACAAAATTTGCTATGCTTTGTTCAGCATCGGGTGGTGGGCAGGCACTGTTAGGCGGAATAGTTCCATGTTGATCGTGATGATTTTGGCCATCATCGCCTATGTCGGCATAGCCGTTGGCTTCTGCCTTCTGTCGTTGTTTGAACTGTCCGAAACAGGTCGCGCCGGCGTCATGCCCGTGGCCCGCGCCGTCTCATGGTCGGCCCTCTGGCCGATGGCCATCGCCTTCGCCGTGATCCTTGCCTGGTTCTCGAACCTGGAACCGAGCCGCGCCGGGCGCAAGTAATCAACCCCGGCAAGCCATGTCCGGCCGGCGGTGTCACGCGGCCGGGGGGCATCAAGCACGTCAGTCCAGGATTTGCCGCTCTTCGCCGTGCACCTTGAGCACGGTCAGCCGACCGGTGGCATAGGCGCCGGTATCGATGCAGATGCGGTTCTTGCCGAACACGGGTTCCTTCGCCGCCGTGTGCCCGTGCACGACGGTCTGCGGCAGGCCCGACCCCTGTGACAGGAAGGGCTCCCGGATCCACATCAGGTCCTCTTCGCTTTGGTTGTCGACCGGCAGGCCGGGCCGGATTCCGGCATGGGCAAAGATATAGTCGCCGAGCGACACCGCCACGGGCAGACGCTTCAGCAGCGCCACATGATGGGCAGGAACCGCCTCCGATACCAACCCCGCCAGACTGCGCAGCCCCATGTTGTGACGCAACAGACGCACCACGTCGATGCCATAGGACTCGAGCGTCGTATCGCCGCCGAATTCCAGCCACTCCATGTTTTCCATGGGGTTGGCGATGAACTTGAGGAAGCTGTCGTCGTGGTTGCCGCACAGGCTGATCCGCAGGAACCCTTCCGGCGGCGGCAGGGCCAGGTGCTCGATCACATCGGCGGAGCGCGGCCCGCGATCGACGTAATCGCCGAGCATGACGATCAGTCTCCGACCGGGCTTGTGCTTGGCGGCGTCCGCCAGAATGCGCCGCTGGGCATCGATGAGCTGATCATAGCAACCGTGGACGTCGCCGATCGCATAGATCGTCGGCGTCGTCTTGCTATGGAGGGCCAGACGCTCCCGGCGGTTGTCCGCCTGGACCGGACGACTTTTCCGGCCAAAGAGGTTGCGGATGGCACCGATGACCAAATCTCGTCTCCCACTCACTACCTTGCTGCACGCTGCAACTTACGGGACGATTGTCAAACGAACCAATATGCCCGCAACGGCATTGCGCCCTCATGCCATTTTGCATTTCGAGGCATTCAACAATTTCCACTACCATGATGACATGGGAATTCGGAACAAAAGGTGCAACCGGCGGCAAAATGTAAATTTTACGTTAATTTGCTTATCATTTTAGGGAACCTGCCGCGCGCCTGCCACATGCGCTATCTTGGATCCTGGCCAGCTTGCCCCGGGAGGGCCATCGGGACAGCCCTAGGGGTCGCGACCTTGCGACCATTGACAGTCCCGATTGTTTCACCAAAGAGTATTTTCCATTATGCAAAGTGCCATGGGGCAACTTTCGGTCCGCTCGCTGTGACCGTACGGATCCAGAAGATGAAGCCACTGAAGATTTCCACGCCGTTCATTGCCAGTGTGTCGGGTTTGCTTGTTGTACTCGCCGTTCAGGGCCTTTGGACCGAAGCGCGCCCCTTTTTCGAAACCAACGGCGATATTGCCGCGCGAGCCGAGCGGATCGCCGAGTCCCCCGCCGTTCCCCGGTTTTCGAGCTCCACGGCGCTGGATCTCTATATCGACGACTGCAAGGAGCTTGCCGGCGGCTTCGCCGGTCTCGAACTCGGCGATGAGGGCTTTCAGAAGCTGATTGCCGACTGCCACACGCGCATGAAGTCGATCGTCTCGGCCGCCCCGGCCAAGTCGGAAGCCTGGCTCGGCCTGGCCGTCACCTCGGAAGCTGCCGGCGATACGCAGCTGATGTGGACCGCCCTGTTGCGCAGCCATGAGACGGGTCCGGCCCAGCAGTCCCTGGCGGCCGAACGCTTCAAGATCGTCGAACGCCAGTCCGGCCAGCATGCCGCAGACATCGAACAGATGTTCGACGCCGATCTGGCCGTTCTCGTCCAGAGCGCAAAGGGCTCGAAGTTCCTCGCCGACTATTACGTCGGCAAGCCGGAGCTGCGCGATCGCATCACGTCCATCGCCGAGACCCTGCCCGCCGATGTCCAGAACCGGCTCTTCTATGACATCAAGGCGGCTGCCGCAGCCCGTCAGCCTGCCCCGCAGCCGCTGACAAACTGACAAACCTCTCGATCAGGCCACAATCCCGCTCACCTGTCGCAAGCCGGCAAGCCCCGCTCAGCGGATGCGCTTGCGCACATCGGCGATGACGTCGGGCAGCACCGCTTCAGCCTCGCGGACATTCATGCCCGGACGGATGCGGCGGTCATAGAGCATGGACACGATCGCCCGATCGAAGGGCATGAAATCGGCGTGCTTCGAGCTGTCGTTGAACACGCTGTAGGTCAGGGAGGAGTTGTCGTTCATCGGCCCCAACCCTTGCAGGATCTCCTCGACCATGCAGCGGCGGAACTCGCTCTCCCCTTCGTCGGCCACGATGACCGCCGTGGAGGACCCGATGCTGCTCGCTGACGGCACCAGCCGGACGAGGCATTGGCCCGGCGCCGCACCGGAATGCAGCCCCAGCACATTGGACTGCACCGTTGCCAGATAGGACGCACGGTCCACCACATAGAGCGTGAAATTCGCTCGCGCTTTGCTGTTGACGATGCGGATGTCGAGCCCGTCCACCTTGGAGTGGAGCGACGCCACGAAGGCCGAGATCTGCCGATGACGATTTGTTCCCGAATAATCGACAACCCGCATGCGCACAGGACCGGCGAACTTCTTCACGATCCGCTCATACTGCGCGGAGCCGAACTCGGCACCGAATACGGTCTTGCGAAAGCCGGCAATCAGCTGCGCGTCGGTGAAAGCGGAGAGATCCCCGGCTCTGGCCGGGATGAGTGAGGTCAGGGAGACGAGAAGAACAAGGAAAGCAGCTTGCACCAAGCGAACCAGAGTAGCGGTCACAGACTCACACATCATGTCGGTCCCCGTCTGACAGCGGTATTATCTTTCTGCCTGTTAAGAAAGATAACCAGACCGTGATCACAGTCAAATCACATCATCACGGCACTGTGATCAGTTCGCGAGCAAACGTGCTTATCCAAGTGGCAATCTCCCTTGGCGAGGCAACCTGCCGTCCCCCCTTGCGCCGCGGATGTCGCCCGCGAAAGCCGTCCGGCAAGCGATGCCGCTTTGATTCCGCCCCGAAATCGTGCAAAACGAAAAGCGAACAAAATCCGCCGCGCCTCGATTCGCCGGCGCCGGAGCCTTTCCCGATCGGACGGCAATCCCGACCGATCTGGTGAGTTTCCAAGATCCATTGCTTGCGCAAGATGCGCTCCTAGGGCCCCTGATCCATGAGTGAGTCCACCCGTATCGTCTCCGGCGAGAAGCGCACCGAAGACCTCGATCAGTCGATCCGTCCGAGTGCGCTGGCCGAGTTCGTCGGGCAGGCGGCGGCGCGCGCCAATCTGCAGGTGTTCATCGAAGCGGCCAAGCAGCGCAAGGAAGCGCTCGATCACGTACTCTTCGTCGGCCCGCCCGGCCTCGGCAAGACCACGCTGGCGCAGATCGTCTCCCGCGAACTCGGGGTCAACTTCCGCGCCACCTCCGGTCCGGTCATCGCCAAGGCCGGCGATCTCGCCGCGCTGCTCACCAATCTCGAAGAGCGCGACGTGCTCTTCATCGACGAGATCCACCGCATGAGCCCGGCGGTCGAGGAAATCCTCTACCCGGCCATGGAGGACTACCAGCTCGACCTGATCATCGGCGAGGGCCCGGCCGCCCGCTCGGTGCGCATCGATCTGGCCAAGTTCACCCTTGTCGGTGCTACCACCCGCCTCGGCCTGCTGACGACACCGTTGCGCGACCGCTTCGGCATCCCCATCCGCCTCGAGTTCTACACCACCGAGGAGCTTGAGCTGATCGTCCGGCGCGGTGCCCGCATTTTCGGCATCGGCATGACCGATGACGGCGCCAACGAGATCGCCAAGCGCTCGCGCGGCACCCCGCGCATCGCCGGTCGCCTGCTGCGCCGCGTGCGCGATTTCGCCATTGTCGCCGGCGCCGAGAAGATCACCGCCCAGATCGCCGACGCCGCCCTCACCCGCCTTGACGTCGACCCCATCGGCCTCGACGCGCTCGACCTGCGCTATCTCACCACCATCGCCCATTCCTTCAGCGGCGGCCCCGTCGGCATCGAAACCATCGCCGCCGCCATCGCCGAGCCACGCGACGCCATCGAGGACATCGTCGAGCCTTATCTGATCCAGCGCGGCTTCGTGCAGCGCACCCCGCGCGGCCGCGTGCTGACGCCCCACGCCTTCCGCCACATGGGTCTCGCCGTTCCGCAGACCGCGCAGGAAGCCCAGTTCACCCTCTTCGCCAACGGAGACGAGACATGAGCAAAGCCCTTGTGATCATCGATGTGCAAGCCAATCTCTTCGACGCGCCGAAGGCCCACCGCATCGACGAAGTCGCCACCCTTCTCTCCGGCATGGCCGACAAGGCCCGCGCCGCCGGCGTGCCGGTGATCTTCGTCCAGCATGAGGAAGACGGCTGCGAGTGGGAGCGCGGCACGCCCGGCTGGGAGTTTCATCCCAGCCTTGCCCCGCGCGCCGGCGACAGCGTGGTGGCCAAGCGCTATTGCGACAGTTTCCGCGACACCGATCTGACCGCGGTCCTCGCCCGCCTCGGCGCCGATGAGCTGATCGTCGGCGGCTACGCCTCCGACTATTGCGTCGACACCACCGTCCGCGCCGCCGCCAGCCGCGACATCCAAACCACCGTGATCGCCGACGGCCATACGGCGTCCGACCGGCCGCATCTCGATGCCGCCTCCATCGTCCGCCACCACGGCCATGTCTGGTCCACCTTCGACGCCAACGTCACGCTGCGCAACTCCGGAGACATCGTCTTTTGAGCTCGGCCGTCCACATCCATCCAGTCCGCGTCTACTGGGAAGACACCGACGCGGGCGGCATCGTCTATCACGCCAGCCACATCCGCTTCTTCGAGCGCGGCCGCACCGAGTTCCTGCGCCACGTCGGCATCCACCAGTCGGCCACCGCTGACCGGTCGGCGCCGGACGCCCTGCTGTTCACCGTGCGGCGTCTTGAGGTCGACTATCTCAAGCCCGCCCATCTCGACGACCTGCTCACCGTCGAGACTCACGTTCTCAAGGTCGGTCGGTCCCGTCTCGATCTCGAGCAGAAACTCCTGCGCGGCGAGGAGCTGATCGCCTCCGCCATCGTCGTTGTGGTGGCCGTCGGCGGTCACGGGCGCCCAAAACGCATACCGGATGCGATCAGCGCCCGCTTGACAGGTGCGGAATAACCCTTCCTTAACCATACCATACGATGACTGGGTCAGGATTATTGCCCTTAGGGTGCGTTGCACGCGTCCAAAGGGCGTTGGGCCTGCGATTCCCTGGATCATCAGGCTGAAAAGTCCAGCTTTCGCCAAATTTGGGCGACATTCGGTGCGTAGAACCTTCGCAACGAACGCCTCGCTCGGGCGACACCCGCCCGCCGCCGTCCCTCGGCGCTCCATCAAGAGGAATAACGGACCCGACCATGAACCCGGCCGAACTGACCCAGACTGCCCTCGCCTCCCCTGCAGTGGAAGTATCCGTCTGGGCCCTATTCTGGCAAGCGAGCTTCGTCGTCAAGCTGGTCATGCTCGGCCTGCTCGGCGCCTCGATCTGGTGCTGGGCCATCATCGTCGACAAGGTCATCGCCTTCCGCCGCGCCAAGACCTCCATGGATCGCTTCGAAAAAGTGTTCTGGTCGGGCCAGTCGCTGGAAGAGCTCTACCGCTCGCTGACCACGCGCTCCAATGAAGGTCTCGCTGCCGTCTTCGTCGCCGCCATGCGCGAATGGAAGCGCAGTCACGAGGCTGGCCGCATCTCCTTCCACGGCATCACCGACCGCATCGAGAAGGTGATCGACGTCACCATCTCCCGCGAGATGGAACGGCTCGAGGGGCGCCTCGTCTTCCTCGCCACCGTCGGTTCCGCCGGTCCCTTCATCGGCCTCTTCGGCACGGTCTGGGGCATCATGTCCTCCTTCCAGGCCATCGCCGCCTCCAAGAACACCAACCTTGCCGTCGTCGCCCCTTCGATCTCCGAAGCGCTGCTGGCGACCGCCATGGGCCTTGCCGCCGCCATTCCCGCGGTGCTCGCCTACAACAAGCTTTCCACCGACGCCGCCAAGCTCGGCTCGCGCATGGATGGGTTCGCCGACGAGTTCGCCGCGATCCTGTCCCGCCAGATCGACGACAGGAGCTGACCCATGGGCATGGGAGTTCCAGGCGGCGGAGCATCAAGCGGGCGCAGGCGCGGCCGCAAGCGCGGTCACGCCGTGATGAGCGAGATCAACGTCACCCCCATGGTCGACGTCATGCTCGTGCTCTTGATCATCTTCATGGTGGCCGCCCCGCTGCTCACCGTCGGTGTGCCGATCGATCTGCCGGAAACGGCGGCCAAGCCCATGGAAGGCCAGACCGATCCCATCAACATCTCCGTCAGCGCCGACGGCAAGATCTTCATCCAGGAGGCCGAGATTTCCTATGACGATCTCGTGCCCAAGCTGACGGCCATCGCCAAGAATGGCGTCGAAGAACGCATCTACGTCCGTGGCGACAAGGCAGCCGACTACGGCACGGTCATGCGCATCATGGCGCGCATCTCCGCGGCAGGTTTCAAGAAAATCGGCCTCATCACCCAAGAGGACAGGCAAGCGGCCCCCACGCCGTCCGGTTGATCGATGAAAGCAGGCTTCACCACTTCCGTCCTGGCACATGCGGCTTTGCTGCTCTGGGGGCTGATCGCCCTGCCGAGCGCGAAGCCCTTTGACGTGGAAGCGATCGATGCGCTGCCGGTCGACCTCGTGCCGATCGCCGACGTCAGCAATATCTCCGAGGGCTCCAAGACCGCGCCCAAGAAGAACACCGCCTCGCAGGCCAAGGTGACCCCGCCCAAGCCGCGACCGGACTCCCAGAAGGTCGGCGCCGCGCCGACCGATCAGAACACGCCGATCACCGAGAAGGCCTCGGACACCGCCGCCGCCAAGGAAGCGACACCGCCGCCTCCGCCGAAGGCACAGGAAAAGCCGCCCGAGAAGGCCCCGACGCCCGCCCCGCCCAAGGCCGAGACGCCGCCGCCCGCGCCCGAAAAGCCGGCCGAGAAGGCGCCGCCGCCGAAGGTCCCCGACGCCCCGCCGCCCAAGGCCGACACCGGCGAGATCGCCCCCAAGCCCGACAAGCCCGTCGACAAGCCGGCGGACGATCAGCCCAAGCCGGCCCCGCCGGCGCCCTCGACGCTGCCGCCCTCCAAGCCCAAGCCGCCGAAGCCCACGGAAACCGCCGACACCACGCCGGATACCGAACCGCAGAAGCCGCCCAAGAAGAATACCAAGCCGACGCCGGAGACGCCCACCAAGCCGACCGACGACAAGTCCGAGAAGTTCGACCCCAACCAGCTGGCCGCCCTGCTCAACAAGGTCGACCCGTCCGGTGGTGGCGGCAAGGCCTCCGACCAGGAAGCCTCGCTCGGCTCGGAGAACAAGACCGGCCCGGTCGCCAACATGACGCAGAGCGAGCTTGACGCCCTGACGGCGGCGATCACCGCCTGCTTCAACCCGCCGGTCGGTGCGGAAGGCGTCGAAAACATGGTGGTGCCGCTGCGCGTCGAATTCACCCCGGACGGCGATCTCGCCGGTCCGCCGCAGGTCAAGTCCATTCCGCCCGGCCCGGCCGGACAGGCCGTGGCGGACGCCGCCGTGCGCGCGGTTCAGCGCTGCGCACCCTACAGCTTCCTGCCGCCCGAGAAATACGACAGCTGGCAGGTCGTGAACATGAACTTCAGCCCGCCGCCGTCTTATTGACACGACAGCACGGCAGGATGACCGCAATCTGACAAGCGATGGCCTGGCTTTCTGCCGTCATCGAACATTCATTGGGAGCCAGAAGGCATGCTCGAAAAGATCAGGAATATCGTCTTTGCCCTGACGGCAGTGGCGAGCCTTGCGGCCGCAGCGCCGGCCAGCGCCGAAATCACCATCAACATCAACGGCGGCAACGTGCAGCCGCTGCCGATCGCCATCCCCGACTTCGTCGGTCAGGGCCCGGCCGCGGCCATGGGCCAGCAGATCGCCGGCGTCATCGCCGCCGACCTGCAGCGCTCCGGCCTGTTCAACGTGCTCGACAAGGCGTCCTACATCGATCGCATCACCGATCCCAACGCCATGCCCAACTTCCAGAGCTGGCGCACCATCAATGCACAGGCGCTCGTCTCCGGCGGCATCTCCGCTGGCGCCAACGGCGGCCTGCAGGCCGACTTCCGCCTCTGGGACGTCTTCGGCTCCACCCAGCTGACGGGCCAGCAGTTCTCCACGACGCCCGACAACTGGCGCCGCATCGCCCATATCATCGCCGACGCCATCTACCAGCGGCTGACCGGTGAATCGGGCTACTTCGACACCCGCATCGTCTTCGTCGACGAGAGCGGCCCCAAGGGCAATCGCGTCAAGCGCCTCGCCATCATGGACCAGGATGGCGCCAACGTCCGCTATCTGACCAACGGCAAGGACCTGGTGCTGACCCCGCGCTTCTCGCCCACCAGCCAGCAGGTCACCTACATGTCCTTCGGCGTCGCCGATCCGCGCGTCTATCTGCTCGATATCGGCAGCGGATCGCGTCAGCTGGTCGGCAACTTTCCGAACATGACCTTCTCGCCGCGCTTCTCGCCCGATGGCGGCCGCGTCGTCATGAGTCTTGAGGACAACGGCAACGCCAACATCTACTCCATGGGCCTCGGCGGCGGCGGCGTCACGCGCCTGACCGATACCCAGGCGATCGACACCTCCCCCTCCTATTCGCCCGATGGCTCGCAGATCGTCTTCGAAAGCGACCGCGGCGGCAACCAGCAGCTCTATGTCATGAGCGCCGGCGGCGGCGGAGCCCAGCGCATCTCCTTCGGCCAGGGTCGCTATTCCACCCCGGTCTGGAGCCCGCGCGGCGACCTCATCGCCTTCACCAAGCAGATCGGCGGCCGCTTCGCCATCGGCGTGATGAAGCCCGATGGCTCGGGGGAACGCATCCTCACCGAAGGCTTCCACAACGAAGGCCCGACCTGGGCGCCCAACGGCCGCGTCATCATGTTCTTCCGCGATTCGGGCGGTGAGAGCGGCGGTCCGCAGCTGTGGTCAGTCGACCTGACCGGTCGCAACGAACAGCGCGTCCCCACGCCGAACTTCGCCTCCGACCCCGCCTGGTCGCCGCTGCTGAAGTAATCTCTGGTGCCGTCCGGGCCACCGGACGACCCAAAAAGCGTGACATGATCCGACAAGGGCCCTGCGGCATGTGTGCCACAGGGCCCTTATCTTTTTCACCGTCGGCTTTTCCCCTCAAAATTGCCGGATTTCCGGCATTTCCTCCCGACCAACGTTGCTGCGCCCATTCCGGGCACGCACGACGGAGTCTCGGAAGCGGAAAGAACTGGCCTGTAATGGCTGCATATCTGGCCAATGCCATCGCACCAGCCATGCGGGAATCGAAATAAATCGCAAGTTTACCTTCGATTAACCATGTCCTTGAACTGACGCTTAACCAAATGCGTTTACCAAGAATCCCCGAGACCTCCGGTCTGATAGTCACCAAGGGTAACCGGAATCATGACCACCATGACAAACATGTTCAGCCGCCGCGGGGCACTTGTCCTCGCTCTCGCCCTCCTTTCTGCCGCTTGCGCCAAGAGCCCGAGCGAGCTTGACAGCCAGTTGGCCGGCGGTGCCGGTGGTGCCGGCGCTGCCACGCCCGGTTCCGCTCAGGACTTCGTGGTGAACGTCGGCGACCGCGTGTTCTTCGACACCGACTCCTCCTCGCTCAACACCGAAGCGCAGAACATCCTCGGCCGTCAGGCCCAGTGGCTGTCGCTCTATCCGCGCTACACCGTCACCATCGAAGGCCATGCCGACGAGCGCGGCACCCGCGAGTATAACCTCGCCCTCGGCGCCCGCCGCGCCAAGGCCGCCGTCGACTTCCTCGTGGCCCGTGGCGTCACCTCGACCCGCATCAAGTCGATCTCCTACGGCAAGGAACGTCCGGTCGCCCTCTGCGACGCCGACAGCTGCTGGGCGCAGAACCGCCGCGCTGTCACCGTGCTCAACACCGGCAGCTGACCTCACAACATAGCCTCGACCTGGTCCATTCGATCACTCCAGGCCGACCACCCCAGGCGCAAAAATCCCGGAATCGGCAAGATTCCGGGATTTTTGTCTTTGCAGCCAAAAATACGCCGAAGTCCGCGCGTTTATGCTAGTGAATTGCGGCAGCCGGACGCCATGGCGGTGTCCGCCTTCCCTCGCATGAAAGACGGATTTTCTTGACCGATGGCCCATCGTCATAGTCTTCAGGACCGCATTTCCCTCCGCATGGCTGCCGCCTCGCTGCTTCTTGCCGCCGGCCTCGGCTTTGCCCAGCCGGCTGCCGCCGGCTTCTTCAGCCAGGACCCCAGTCCGCCGCAGGACATTCCCAATGCCGGCATGCAGACGGCGCAAGCCATGGACCCGGCCAGCCAGGCGGTCCGCATCGGCAATCTGGAAGAACAGATGCGCCAGCTGAACGGCCGTCTCGACGAGATGACCCATCAGATCCAGGTTCTCGAAAACCTGCTCAAGCGCGCCCAGGAAGACAACGAGTTCCGTTTCCAGCAGCTCGAAGGCGGCAAGCCGCAGAAGCGCTCTGAAGCCGCGCCGATCGATCCCGTGGGAACGAATAGCGCCCCGCAGATGGACGCAACTGCCGACGCCACCCTTTCCGGCAGCGGCTTCACCGTTGATGCCCCCATGGACGGCGGCGGCGATCTCAGCAGCGCCTCCATGGGCGCACCGCCGCAGAACCTCGGTACCCTGCCGGGGGCCATGTCGGCGGACGCCGGCCCCAGCGTCGACAACTCCGTCAGCGGCCCGCTCGATCTGTCCGCCATTGCGCGCGGCGACCAGCCGACCGTTCCGCCGGCCGATATCGGCGGCGGACTGCCGGGCGTCAGCTCTGGCGGCGGCCTCGCCGCGCCGGTGGCCTCCGCCCTGCCCGAGCCGGTCTCCACCGGCACCGAACTGGCCCCGCCGCCGACAGTTGGCACGCCGGCCCCTGTCGCCAACACGCAAGTGGCCTCGCTCGACGCCGGCAGCACCGATCCGCGCGCCGCCTATGAGCGCGCCTATTCCTTCATTGTCGCCGGCGACTACGCCACGGCCGAGAAGAGCTTCAAGAAGTTCCTCGCCGACTTCCCCAAGGACGCCCAGGCCGGCAATGCCAACTACTGGCTCGGCGAGAGCTATTATGCCCGCAGCCAGTATCGCGACGCCGCCTCCAGCTTCCTGACCACCTACAAGGACTATCCCAAGAGCCTGAAGGCGCCAGACAGCCTCTACAAGCTCGGCCTGTCCCTTGAAGGGCTCGGCGAAACCTCTGCCGCTTGCGCCACCTTCGGCGAACTCACCAAGAAGTTCCCAAAGGCCCAGCCGACCTTGCTCAGCCGCGTCGACCGGGAGCGCAGCAAGCTCGCCTGCCAGTGACGGACATGGCTCGCCGCCCGACATCTGACACCGCATTCACGGTCGCCGAGACCGATCAGTTATTCTCTGCCTTCTCAGGGCTTTCCGCCCTCGGGATCGCCGTTTCAGGCGGTCCGGATTCAACCGCCCTCATGACCCTCCTGGCCGATTGGGCCCGCCGCCAGGTGGGTGGCCCCCGGCTGCACGTCTTCACCGTCGATCATGGCCTGCGCCCCGAATCCGCTTCCGAAGCGCAAACGGTTGTCGCCCAGGCTGAGGCGCTCGGCCTGACCGCCTCCGCGCTCACCTGGCAGCACGACGGGCCGCCGCCGGCCTCGGACATCCAGGCCCGCGCCCGCGCCGCCCGCTACGCCCTGATTGCCGCCGAGGCGCATCGCCTCGCCATCCCCGCCGTCGCCCTCGCCCACACGCTCGATGACCAGGCCGAAACCTTCCTGATGCGCCTGCAGCGCGGCTCCGGCGTCGCCGGCCTGTCGGCCATGCCCGCCGAGCGCCGCGTCGACGGCATCCGCTTCCTGCGCCCGCTCCTCGGCGTGCCGAAATCCCGTCTTCTTGCCTTCCTCGCCAGCCGCGGCCTCACCGCCATCGACGACCCGTCCAACCGGCGCGACCGCTTCCTGCGCGTGCGCCTGCGCCAGCTGCTGCCCGATCTCGCCGCCGCCGGCCTTGATGCCGAGACCCTTGCTGCGACAGCCGCCCGCATGGCCCGCGCCGACGCCGCCCTCGAGAGCGCAACCGATCAGCTCGCCCATCTCGCCGCCACCGACCACGGCGGCGTCATCTCCGTCGACCGCGCCGCCCTGTCCGCCGCCCCCGACGAGATCGCCCTGCGCCTGATGGTCCGCTGCCTGCGCGCGGTCCGTCCCGCGCCCTATCCGCCGCGCGCCGAGGCGCTTGAGCGCTGGCACGCAGCCCTCCGCACGGGCGAGCTGCCCAAGCGCGCCACCATGGCCGGCGTCACCGTCACTGCCGCGACGGATCGCATCTGGTTCTATGCCGAGGCCGGTCGCATCGGCTTCGAGGTCTTGCTGGTGGCGACGCCCGGCCCGCATGTCTGGGATGGTCGCCTGGAGGTCACCCTCTCCGCCCGCCCTGACGCCCCTGTCGCAATCGGCCCGGCCACCGGCGAGCACCGGCGCAGTGACCTGCCCAAGGCCGCCGCCGCCTCACTGCCCTGCATCCTTGGCGACGCTCCGCCGTCCTTGGGCCTGCTCGTCCGCCCGCTCGCCCCCGCAATCGTCGGAACCAACTGAGATTTTCCCGGCTTATCTGCAAGCGTGGTTATCGCCCCGGCAACGAAATTTCCTCTTTCGCCTTGAGAAAGCCGCGCCGCCGCGTTACCCCGTTCCATATTGATACGCACGGCGAACGGCTTGCTCCTTGGCAAGCCGGGGGTGACAACCTATCTTTATCATCCATGAGCTAGGGTGTTGCAGGATCTGGGCTCTGCTCAACTGACTATTCTCACGCATCGCGGATGCGCTGCAAAGGTCGACGATGAACGCTAATTTTCGCAATTTTGCTCTCTGGGTCATCATCCTGTTGCTGTTGGTGGCGCTGTTCCAGCTCTTCCAGGACACCGGGTCTCGCCAGCCCAGCAACGACATGGCCTTCTCCGAGTTCATCAAGAATGTGGAGCAGGGCAATGTGAAGGACGTGACCATCGTCAACCAGTCGATCAGCGGTCACCTCAACGCCAACAACGCGGCTTTCCAGACCTTCGCGCCCTATAACGCGGACTATATCGGCGAGCTCACCAAGAACAACGTGACCGTCGTCGCCCGTCCGCCCACCGAGGGCATCTCGCTGATCGGCACGCTGCTCAACTGGCTGCCGATGCTGATCCTGCTCGGCCTGTGGATCTTCTTTATGCGCCAGATGCAGGGTGGTGCTGGCGGCAAGGCCATGGGCTTCGGCAAGTCCAAGGCCAAGCTGCTCACCGAAGCCCACGGCCGCGTCACCTTCGAGGACGTCGCCGGCATCGATGAGGCCAAGGAAGACCTGCAGGAAGTCGTCGAGTTCCTCCGCGATCCGCAGAAGTTCCAGCGCCTCGGTGGCCGTATTCCCCGCGGCGTGCTGCTGGTCGGCCCTCCGGGTACCGGCAAGACGCTGACGGCCCGCGCCGTCGCCGGCGAGGCCAACGTGCCCTTCTTCACCATTTCCGGTTCCGACTTCGTGGAAATGTTCGTCGGCGTGGGCGCCAGCCGCGTCCGTGACATGTTCGAACAGGCCAAGAAGAACGCCCCCTGCATCATCTTCATCGACGAAATCGACGCTGTCGGTCGCCATCGTGGCGCTGGTCTCGGCGGCGGTAACGACGAACGCGAGCAGACGCTGAACCAGCTGCTGGTCGAGATGGACGGCTTCGAGCAGAACGAAGGCGTCATCATCATCGCCGCCACCAACCGTCCCGACGTGCTCGACCCCGCGCTGCTGCGCCCGGGCCGTTTCGACCGCCAGATCACCGTCCCCAATCCGGACGTCAACGGCCGCGAGAAGATCCTCAAGGTCCATGTGCGCAAGGTGCCCATGGCTCCCGACGTCGATCTCAAGACCCTTGCCCGCGGCACCCCCGGCTTCTCGGGCGCCGACCTGATGAACCTTGTCAACGAAGCTGCCCTGCTGGCCGCCCGTCGCAACAAGCGAATCGTCACCATGGCCGAGTTCGAGGACGCCAAGGACAAGGTCATGATGGGCGCCGAGCGCAAGTCGCTGGCCATGACCGCCGATGAGAAGAAGAACACCGCCTATCACGAGGCCGGTCACGCCATCATCGCGCTGGTGCTCAACAAGACCATCGACCCGATCCACAAGGCCACCATCATCCCCCGAGGCCGGGCGCTGGGCATGGTCATGACCCTGCCCGAGAGCGATCGCTACAACTGGACCTATGAGAAGGCCATCTCGCGCCTGACCATGCTGTTCGGCGGCCGCGAGGCGGAGATCCAGACCTTCGGTCCGGAAAAGGTCACCACCGGTGCGTCCGGCGACATCCAGATGGCCACCAGCCTCGCCCGTTCGATGGTGATGGAATGGGGCATGAGCGAAAAGCTCGGCCGCGTCCGCTACCGCTCCAACGAGCAGGAAGTCTTCCTCGGCCATTCCGTCAGCCAGTCGACCAACATGGCCGACGAGACCGCCAAGCTGATCGACGAGGAAGTCCGCCGACTGATCGAGGAAGGCGAACAGTCCGCCCGCCGCATCATCACCGACAACCGTGACAAGTTCATCGCCATCGCCGAGTCGCTGCTCGAGTTCGAGACGCTGACCGGCGAGGAGCTGCGCAACATCATGGAAGGCAAGATGCCGACGCGCGACACCTTCGACGACACGACGCCGCCGCGCGGCTCCGCTGTCCCCTCCACCAAGCCGCGCTCCAAGGAAGAGCCCGGCAGTGGCGTGGAACCCCAGCCGAGCGCGTGAACAGCGTCAGTTTTGGAAAAAAAAGCGCCGGATCCTTAAAGGGATTCGGCGCTTTTGTTTTGACCTGCAACTGGAAAGGATCGCGCGGTGTTTCCCGCGGAACAGCGGCCAACCGGGGCTTCGGGCAATGTCTCTTCAACAGACACTCACGGAGAGACCAAAATGTTCCGCAAGATCGCCCTCACCCTGCTCGTCATCCTCGCCACCACCGGCATCGGCCACGCCGCAGATACCCAGACCGAAGGCAATCTGCCGACCTATCTCCCGGCCGCCGTCGCTTGCCAGGTGCAAACCGGCCTTGTCGGCGAGATCAGGAACAACTCGACCGGCCTCATGATCACCAACTGCCATTTGCCCATGCATTCGGTCGATGCGGCCCCCCTCAATTTGAAAGTCATCGTCCGCGACCAAAATCCCACCGCCGGCATCTACGGCACGCTGAAATGCAATGCCGTCCAATCCCTGCCCGACGGCAGCTTTGTCACGGGTCACACCAACTCTGTGAGTGGCGCGTCCGCTGACGCAAAGGAGCTGGTTCTGGAAGTCCCGCCGGCCAAGGCCTACGCCACCTACGGCGTAAGTTGCTACTTGCCGCGCAAATACGGCGCCAGCGTCTCCGCCTTGGTCGGCATCTACTTCGAGGAGTGAACTCTCTCCGACAAGGGATGCAAAGTCTTGGCTTCTTCACTGCAAGGCAGATTTGCGCAATCCGCACCGCCCTGGTTCCGTAAGGAACAGCGGCCGCCGTCGTAGCAAGGCAATCTCCCTTCAGCCCCAGTCAACGGAGAGACAAAATGTTCTTCAAACTCGCAACCAGCTTCTTGTTCACCCTCGCCGCCTCAAGCGCCGCCCATGCCATCGACATCCCGAACCAAGGGGGGCTCCCGACCTTGTTGCCGGCCGCTGTCAGTTGCGTTCTTCCTTCTGGATCTCTTATTTCCAGCACCCGTGCAACGATTTGGAATAATTCGGATTTCCTGATTACAGTTGCATGCCCATTGCCAAGGCACTCGCCGGAAACGGCGCCCTTCAATGTCAAAGTTTTGGTTCAGGATACAAATCCAACCGCAGGCATCGGAGGCACTTTGAAATGCCGCATCTTTGAGGCGCATCTGGATGGGACCTCGACACTGGGTGCCCGTAGTTCCATCAACGGCGTCTCAGGCCATATCACCGCTATGTCTCTTGAAGTTCCACCGCCGCGCCCTTTCAGCACCTATACCGTTCAATGCGATCTACCCAGGAAACACGGACAAAACTTGTCGGAGCTGAGAGCTGTCTACTACGAGGAATGACCCTGCCAACCCAAGTCAGCTGGCTCCGGCCACCGAGCCTTCCGGCTCTCCATGCAGCGCCCGGTGCGACCTCAGGCAGGCCATCAGCCATCCGACCCAGGCGTCGACGCCCTGGCCGGTCTTGGCGGAGACCTCTTCGATCGGTCCCGGGCCACGGACGCGGGCGACGGACGCGCGGGCGCGCTCCGTGCTGAACTCCTCGATGGCCGGCAGCAGGTCGGCCTTGGTCAGCATCACGAGATCGGCGCCGCGGAAGATCACCGGATATTTGTCCGGCTTGTCGTCACCTTCGGTCACCGACAGCAGCACCACATCCCGGTGCTGGCCGACGTCGAAGTCGGCGGGGCACACCAGATTGCCCACATTCTCGATGATCAGGATGTCCACCGCGTCGAGGTCGATCAGCGACAGCGCGTCATGCACCATCACGGCGTCGAGGTGGCAGGTGACGCCGGTGGTGATCTGAACGGCGGGGATACCGTGGCGACGGATGCGCTCGGCGTCATTTTCGGTTTCAAGATCGCCCTCGATCACGGCCAGCCGGATCGACGGCGGCAGCGCTGCAATGGTCGCTTCCAGGAGCCGGGTCTTGCCCGAGCCGGGCGAACTCATGAGGTTGATGCAGAGGACACCGTGAGCATCGAGGTGTTCGCGCACATGGGCGGCGAGCCGGTCGTTCTCGTCGAGCAGGTTCTGCACCACGGGCACCGTCTTCGAATGTCCGTGATCGCCGCAGCCACAGGCCGTGCACATTGCCGTCAACTCCTCATCTCAACGCACGCCGGACAGTTCCTGTCTGAGGCGCGGCATATCCGAAATCACCATGGACGACCCGCCGAAGCGATGCAGGATGCCCGAGCGCACCAGCTCGGCCATCACCGTCGACACCGTCTGCCGCGTCGCGCCGATCTGCATGGCGAAGTCCTCGGCATTGGGCGGGCGGTCGAGCACGATGCTGCGTCCCTCGAAGCGTCCCTCCCGTTCGGCCGTGTCGCACAGCGCCCGGATCAGCCTGTGCTTCACGCCATGGAAGGCCATGTCCTCGATCATGCGGATGGACCGCTGCAACAGGCGGTCCACCGCCGGCAGCAGGGCAAGACTCAGCTCGGGATCGGTCTGGCAAATGCGCCGCAGCGCGCTCATGCCGATCACCACCAGTTCGCAATCCCACTTCACCTCGAACATCGAGGCGTCGTGAAACAGCACGGCCTCGCCGGCGTCCAGCATGAAGAGGGTGAGTTCCTTGCCTTCGAAGGACGAGAAGCAACGCAGTCGCCCGGAGCGGACCACGATCACGCCCTCGCTCTCCTCCTCGTCCATGCCATAGACGAGTTGGCCAGCCGGGAGGAACCGCTGGAAGGCCCGCGCATGCGCCGTACGCGCCAACACCCTGTCCATCAGCTCTGATATGTGGTTTCCCGATGTCATGTCCCGAGCCCGCCAGCAATTCACCGTAGGCTTAGTAATACCCGAGAACTCAAGAGCCGAAAATGCGTATTATCATCAACATCTTAAATTGATTTGCACTGACGCAATTTGCAACACTGAGTATTTCAAAGGTTTGAACTGTCGCTGATTACGACATCGAGGCATAGGCAACAATATTGATTATGTTGTTACTGACATAGATGCCCAATCAAGGGCGTCAACCACCAGAGAGCGCGTCGATATCTGCCCCTGCGTCCCATCTCTGCCAATTCAGGAAACCCGTTGGCCTGCGCAAGACATCGCCTGTCTTTTCGACCGAGCTTTCCGCTATGCGCAAAATGTCCATAAAGCGAGAATGCCCTGAGGAGAAGGTGCATTCTTGCATCGCTGGGAAGCCTCCACCGTGCCCCTCGCGGGGAGGCGATCGCCCCGTCCGGTTCTCGGGGATCTCGTTGCGCGCGACCGAGTCCAATGCGGGCGAGCCGCCCCCTCTGCCGCGAGGCTTGGACAAATCGCCCGCCAGCATCTAAGCTCCGGGGTCTTCACGTTGAAGCTCATTTGCATTTTCAAGAACTGGGAGTTTGAAATGTTCCGCTATCTGCTCGCTGCCGGGATCGCGCTTGCCGCCTACCCCGCTTCGGCGTCCGAATTGCTTGAAACCTATTTCGCCCGCCTGTCCTCGGCCGATCACTTCAACTCCAACGGCAAGCGTCTCACTGACGTCGCCGCGATCATTCGCCAGGACCGTGCCAATTTCCACGCTTACGGCATCCGCGACGCCGACGACCAGAGCGACAAGTTCTTTGCCTCCAAGGCCAACCGCGCCAACCTCGAGGCCATGCTGCGCTCCGGCACCGTCACGCCGGCCGCCCGTTCTGCCATCGTCAACGGCACGCCGATCATCTATGTCGAGATCTACGATGACTTCGTGAACGTCTCGCTGCCCGAGTGATACCAATTCTGCCCAAGATGCAGACGCATCGGATCATTGAAGATATTTCGAATTTCTCATCTGCATCAAGGACATGAGAAATTCGAAGGCGGGATGCCGAGAGTCATTTTCAATGACATTCGGCATGATCCCTCTTCGGGGAGGTCGGACAGAGCTGACGCGTCCTGCCAAGCCGCGCGGGCATCATTCAGGTATGGCCTGGACCTGGGGCGGCGGCTTGTGGCGCGTCCTCGCCCCTCTCCCGCCTCGCTATGCCCCAGAACGTACAAACGCCCCGTGTCATTTCTGGCACGGGGCGTTTGTGTTTTTGTGTGTGATTGTATTTGTGATGAGCTTTTATCGTGTGGTTTGTGTTCTTGCGTTT